>CALNXU010000001.1:0-8438 GCA_942490695.1 Merismopediaceae cyanobacterium
AATTTGTAGACTGGATCACGTATTTATGCTCACAAATTACTCCGAAATCTTGCCTTGCCCCATCACCTCCTTCTGCCTATGGAATTCTTCGCTCTATAGCCTGTTGTCATTTCAGGTTCGAATTATTGGTGTCACTCTCAGGTTTGAGCATAATGATAACGAGTAAACTCTCACAGGCAGATATTTGTTGGGAACGTCTGACGTTTCCTTCCACCCTTTACCTCTACCCAATTCTGGATTTACTGATACAGGGTGTCCATTGGTCGCTACAGGATCAAATTCGATTGGGACTGCAGGAAGCCCTCGTGAACGCTGCAACCCATGGCAATCAACTCCAGCCTCATAAGTTAATTTCAGTGGACTATTGTCAGGCAAATCGTCGTTATTGCTGGATTATTTCCGACCAAGGAGAGGGGGTTGACCGCCTTTCGTGTTGTGCCCAGGTTAACCTCAAGAATCCCGGCTATGTTGGTCAATGGTTTCCCCCTGATGAGTCCGAAGATGGGCGGGGCCTAGGGATATTGGCACAAATTTTTGATCAAGTGCATTGGAACGCCAACGGAACCAGCCTGCATCTCAACAAAAAAGCACCTGAGTTTTCCCAACGGCTGTTACATCGTTTGCACTACCACACGTCACACGGTTGAGACCTGTCCTCGTCGCTTCGGTACTGGTTTGTAAAAAGAGCAAGATAGGAAGCAAAAAAGAAGAGAGGAGGGAGCTGCAAATAAATAAGGGACCTCCCCGAAACCTCAACATCACGGATATTGTCCATGGTGACAGCGGCCGCCTGATACGCTCCCAATACCGGAGGACATAGCTCACTTCCCGTACCGTTTGGATCAGGTGGGGTTCTCCTTCGGCTTCCAGTCTTAGACGCAGATAGCGGATACAGACTTCGATCAGATTAGAATCCCCCATAAAATCGTATCCCCAGACCCGTTCTAGAATCTGTTCACGGGTCAACACCTGCCGCGCATGGGACAGTAAATAGTCTAATAATTCAAATTCTTTCGCCGTTAATTCAATGGGGCGATCCCCCCGAAAAATCTCACGGGTGCTGCGGTTAAATCGGAGATCGGCAAATTGAAGGGTTTCATCGGGATTGTCGAGGGTTCGGCGGGTGCTGAACCCGGAATTTTCGCCAGCAGTTCATCCAGGTTCATGGGCTTCACAATATAATCGTTCGCCTCAGCGTCCAAGCCGGCCACCCGGACGGCAATTTCAACCTTGGCGGTGATGATGATAATGGGAACCTTATTTCCTGTCTCCCGTAATCGCCGACAAACATCCAGCCCCGGCATTCCCGGTAACATCCAATCCAATAGCAGTAGATCGGGGGATGATTCCCTTGCTTGGGTTAGTCCGGCCATGCCGTCTTTTGCTACGGCAACTTCGTACCCCTCATATTGGAGTTCTAGCTCAATAAAACGAGCTAACTTTTCTTCGTCTTCGACCACTAAAATGCGCTGATTCATGGTGACCTGCTACTAATCAATCATGCTGGCACTATCTTAAGGTAGAAGCTCGCCACCCAACGAATTTGGCTAGGATGATTTATGTCCAGCCATCACCGTCTCCATAGGGGCGAATTTCCCCGCGCTACCCGACTTTAATCTTTTGCTATGTCTGATCATCCCCTCCCACCCTATCGTGAAACTCTGACGCAACTTGTCCACCAGGCAGGGTATGACCGCTTAATCGACTTAGCTAGAGCAGCAGAAGTCTCAGAGTGGCACCTACTGCGGTTGGAATGGGGTCTACTCCGCAACATTCCCTTTGGGGTCATGGTCAAGGTGGCGATCGCCCTGGGGCAACCGTTAGCAACCTTATCGGAACAGTTGGGTAGCCTGGCATCGTCCTCCACAAGTGAATCAGCGGCAAGCCAATCTGACCCCCAATCCGTGGAGACTGATCAAGACATCGCTCAACGCTTCAATGCGTTGCAACGGGAATACCAACACTTACAAGCCCAATACCACCAGCTGCCTGGACAGCTAGACGCTAAGTTTCAGCAACAGGCCCTAGAGACGTTGGAACCTTGGTTATTGCAATGGCCAACGGCGGCAGCGATCGCCCAAAAAGATCCTGATTTTTCGGCTCAAAAGCTGATGCCCCTGATTCGCCCAGTGATTAATCTGCTCAGTCGCTGGCAGGTAGAAGCCAACTGCACCGTCGGGGACACCGTAGCCTATGATTCCCAGTGGCAGCAATGGATTGGAGATGAGCCGGTGCCAGCCCCCAAAACCCCCGTGGTCGTTCGTTATGTGGGATACCAACAAGGAGAGACTCTCCTACACCGTGCCAAAGTGAGTTTTCCCCAACCGGAAGCCTCCGATTAACCCCGATGTATATCGTATACAGTGCTCTATACGGTCTAAATATGGACATCTTTAAGGATGACTGAAAATTTAAGAATGCTCCTGTCTAAGCGTCAGACGATCGCCAGTAACTAACTGCTTATTTCTAATTAGTTCTAAAACGCCAAAATTCTCTCTTGACCCGATCCAAAGCTAACCCATCCCGTCGAGAAATCATCAAGACTATTATTCCTCAGCCTGCTCCGATTGAAACTGCTTCAATAGTGCTTTGACCCGTGCCTGAATGCGCTGATGTTCCACAATACCTTCATAGGCATAGCGATTGAGTTGATTTTGCACAATCATTATTTCAATATACTCCACGCGATCACCAGTATTAGGGTGGGTAGACAACCAAGCGGGGACAGCGGGGAGATCTTCCTCGGCCATGGTTTCCATGAGGTTGCGGACACCATCCGCGGCATAGTCAGTGGCAGTTAATAATTGTGTGCCAAAAATATCAGCTTGGGTTTCCATATCCCGGCTGTAGTTCAGGACCAATAAATCTCCAGCACTACGACCAACGAACGGAATATATTGGGTGACATTCATGGTTAATGCCCCCTGGGTCATTTGTTGAAAACCGTGGGACAGCACCGCATGGGCCAATTCATGGGCCACTAATCCGGCCAACTCTGCTTCCGTTTCGGTTTTAAGGATTGCCCCAGCATTAATAAAAATTTTGCCGCCGGGCAGGGCAAAGGCATTGAGACGGTCATCCATCACCACATAGAACTCATAGTTGAACTCGTCCCGCCCAGCCACAGTGGCTAGCTCATTGCCAATGCGACGGACATAGTCCAACACCATTTCATCTTCCATTAGGGGAACTTGGTTACGAATTTGGGCGCTGAAACGATCCCCCAGATTATCTTCCCCCTGGATCAGTAAGAGGGTGGTTTGGGTGGCGGAAAGGGGGCCAAATAAATTACCCGTTAAGGCATACCCCACGCTACCGAGGATAACGTTGCCGACATTGTTCCAGGCCAGTCTATTTTTTAGCTGATTGGTGTGGCGCTCCAAGTTGGTATCGGCACTGGTGCGAAATTCGGGGGCGAAATGATGGTCGCTATTAAAAACAGAAAATTGACGCGCGGCAATGGACGCATCCAGCCATCGTTCTTCCTGTTCCGCCAGGGCAATTTGGGCATTTACGAGTTGAGATTCATTGGGATACTGACTCAACGCATTTTGTAAAATTTCCTGCTGGGTGGCCACATCCCCTTGACTTGCCATCAGCTCTGCATAAGCCAGATGCGCCGGAATAAATTCAGGATGCCGTTCTGTCATTAATTGCAGCGCACTTAAGCGTTTACTCGTATAGGTTTCACTTTCCAAGCCTTCTTGATATAAGCGCCAGTAAACATGGCCCGCACCGCTAAGATTTTCTGCGTCATAAATGGGTTCGGGCGTGAACTGTAACTGGGTGTTGGTTTCGGCTTCAAACGGGGGCTTTACTTCTTGGTAAAACTTTTCGGCGATCGCCATTTCGCCACACTGATAATAAAAATCTGCTTTAGCCAGGGTTTGCCAGCGAGCGAGGGTTTCGGGAGGAATAGTCTCGGTTTCAGGCTCTTCTGCGGCTGAGCTGTCGATACTATCAGTCTCTGCTTCAGACTCACTGGACTCGACCGGAGCTTCCGTCTCAGGAGATTTCACCCCGTCCAAGGTAATCACTTGCTCAAAGTTGGAATGCTTACCATCATCGCTATCGGCTGATTCCGGGAGAGGTGTGTCAGCGGTGTTGGTCTCTGTTTCTGCTTCGGTTGGCGTTGCTTCTAACGTGAAATCTGGATCTAGGGCCGGGTGCAAATAGGGGTCTGGCTGTAGGCATTCCACACTGGCTGCCGGGGGAGCGGGTAACCCGCCAGGAGTCACAGGGACTGCTTGATCCGCTGCAGAAGGGCTTGGCTCTGTTTTCAAAACTTCGGCAGTCCCATTTTTGAGCGGTTCCGCCATCACTGTGGTGGGCAATAACCCCCAACTAAGCACAATGAGACTTCCCCAAAGTTTGATTCCTGCCATGAGTAATAGCGTAATGATTGCCGATTTTTTACACAACCTTCCAGAAAAAGGTTAGCGTCGTCGCTCCCGCACCAACAGTTGTCGGTAGGAGAATGCACCTGCCCCGATCATAGCGGAGCTGAATCCGATTAAAACTTGTCCGTGAAAAGCAATATCTTCCCATCCCAAGCCATCTGCCCAGACGCCAGTGACGGCTTCGGTCATATGGTACACCGGGTTATAAATGGCGATCGCCGCGAGGGTAGGGGGGAAAATACTACTGGGAAAAAATGCCCCTCCCAAAATCAAAATTGGAATGCCGAAGGTCGCCACCACGGCGTTAATGTCATCTGCTCGCTCGGCCAGATGGGTTCCCAGCACCAATCCTGCCCCCACATAACTGATCAAACACAAACTTAATAAACCCATTAATAACCCCCATGACCCCGCCATGGCCGCCCCCATGCCCTTTGACACCACCAGTACTATTACTGTCTGACCAATGGCGATCACCCCTTGGGCTAGGCATAACCCTGTAAAGTAGCTGGTACCAGGCATCGGAGAAATCAACAATCGACGCAGCGTTCGTTGTTCCCGTTCCGCCACAATAACCGCCAGGGTTCCTCCCAGACCATTGAAAAAAAAAGCCGCGCCGACTAAGGCTGACGGGGGTAAAAAATTGGAGTGCTTCAGCTAGCGTCAGACCAGAGCGGTCGGCAAAAATCACCCCATTGAGCAACATCACAGCAACGGGAAAAGACAGCCAAAACAAAAGACTCCGCTTACGATGCCACTGTTCTCGCAGAATCCTTGAGGCGATCGCCGTACTGCTTTGGATAAACAAGTGCCAGGGAAGAAATTTAAGCATAAAGTCAGCTAGAGATTGTGATCCCCTTAAGGTATCCACACTAATTTGATAGAGAGAGCATCACAACTAAAATCTATCTACTGAAAAAATTTAGTGGGGGAATCAGTCAGTAAAAATATTCATACTCAGCGACCCCAATCATTGACATCAGGTAGCCTTCAATTCAGCACGAGTAACTCTTGAACACTCATTAAATGCTAAGGCTCATTCCACAGTGACTGACTTCGCCAGGTTTCTGGGTTGATCCACATCTAGGCCCCGCCTTGCTGCAATGTGATAGGACAATAATTGCAGGGGAACGACGGCAACCAGCGGCGACAATAACTCTTCCACATGGGGAACTAATAACAAATCATCGAATACTGAGCGGGCCTGGTTGTCATCAATCGGGGTCACACCAATTAAACGAGCATCACGGGCCTTGGCTTCCTGCGCATTAGAAATTACTTTGTCATGTACCGCTCCCGGCATGGCGATCGCCACAACAGGAACTTTTGCATCCAAAAGCGCAATGGGACCGTGTTTCATTTCCCCGGCCGGATATCCCTCCGCATGTATGTAACTAATCTCTTTTAGTTTTAATGCCCCTTCCAAGGCGATCGGAAAATTAATGCCCCGTCCTAAAAAAATAAAATCTTGCGTTTCGGCAAATTCGTGGGCAAGCGCTTCAATCGCAGCGCCTTGCTTCTCCAAAATCGACTCAATTTGAGCAGGTAATTGTCGCAATCCCCGAATTAGATTTTTTATCGTTTCCAAGGGCAGTGTTCGACGCTGGAAGGCTAAATCAATCGCTAGAAAATAAAAAGTCAGTACCTGTGCAGTAAAAGTCTTGGTCGCCGCTACCCCGATCTCAATTCCTGCATGGGTATTAATGGTTTCCTTAACCATGTCAGCTAGCGTACTTTCAGGTCGATTCGTAATACCTAAAATTCTAGGCTGATATTTCAAATCTAAATTCATGCGGCGTTGCTTCTCCATTTCAAGTGCCGCCAAGGTATCAGCCGTCTCCCCCGATTGGGTTACTCCAATGGTCAATGTATTTGAGACCACTGGTGGCGGCGAATAACGGAATTCTGAAGCGTAGTGAACAACCGTTGGCAACTCGGCTAGTTGTTCTAATAGATATTTCCCGACCAACCCCGCATGCCAACTTGTACCACAGGCTAGAATTTGAATCTGCTCCAAATCCTTAGTTAAATTTTTGTCTAGATTCAGTTGAACTGGACTTACTGTGGTGGTGGTTTGCTCTTCCATATCTAGATTTAAATGCCAATTGTCCCGCAAATAAATATCTAAACAGGTTCTAACAACTGCTGGTTGTTCATAAATTTCCTTAAGCATAAAGTGCGAAAGCCCTGTTTTTCGACAGTTGTGGCACTCCAATCCAAAATCCGGGGTTGTTTTTTCAGGCGATTCAACTCAAAGTCATAAATCTCAACGCCCAGCGGTGTTAGCCTGGCAATCTCTCCATTGTCTAAAGACAAAACTGTATTGGTATGGGGCACCAATGCGGTCACATCTGAAGCACAAAAAAACTCCCCCTGCCCAAACCCTAGAATTAGCGGCGCTTGCTGTCTGGCTACTATCAGCTCATCTGGATTCTCTGCATCAATTACGGCGATCGCAAAAGATCCATCCAAGCGTTCTATCGCAGCTTTTACAGCAGTTAGCAAACTATCGGACTGCCCTTCTTTTTTAATTCGCTGACGTTGCAAAATATCCGCCAACAAGATCGGAATGACCTCTGTATCTGTTTCAGAGCAAAATTTATAGCCTTGATCCTTCAACTCATCACGCAAAGACTGATAATTTTCAATGATGCCGTTCTGAACCACCGCTAGCCGCCCAGCATTATCACAATGGGGGTGAGCATTATGCTCTTCTGGCTTTCCATGGGTTGCCCAGCGGGTATGACCTATGCCAATGTGTGAAGGTGTCTCGTGCCCTTCTAGTTTTTCTTTTAGATTGAGTAACTTTCCCTTGGCCCTGACAGAATCAATGCGATTATTCGAAATGGTAGCAACACCAGCAGAATCGTATCCGCGATATTCGAGACGATCTAGCCCCTCCAGCAAAATAGTGATTGCTGTCTGCGTACCGATATAACCAACAATTCCACACATGGCCCAAAGATTAAAAGAAGAGAAGGGGAAAGTAGATGTGGAATAGTGTAGCGGTTTGTGTAGAGATGAGGTGAGGAAAAAAGTTTTGGAAAAGTATTGACACAACCAGACAAGTTGCGTATATTGATAAATGCGCGGTTGAGAGCACAACGCCTCGAAGCGCTCCGAACCTAGACAAACCAAATAGTTTGAGAGACAGAAACCAGACCCTTGTTAATTCAATTAACAAACAAAAAGTCTGTTTCTATTTGTCGAGAGTATAACTCAGACCGATAGAAATAGCAACCAAAAAGAGCCGAAACTTATAAATTGGTTTTTTAAAAACACAATGAGAGTTTGATCCTGGCTCAGGATGAACGCTGGCGGTATGCCTAACACATGCAAGTCGAACGAAGTCCTTGGACTTAGTGGCGGACGGGTGAGTAACACGTGAGAATCTACCTTCAGGATGGGGACAACAGTTGGAAACGACTGCTAATACCCAATGTGCCGAAAGGTGAAATGTTTTTTCGCCTGGAGATGAGCTCGCGTCTGATTAGTTAGTTGGCAGTGTAAGAGACTACCAAGGCAACGATCAGTAGCTGGTCTGAGAGGATGAGCAGCCACACTGGGACTGAGACACGGTAAGCCCAGACTCCTACAGGAGGCAGCAGTGGGGAATTTTCCGCAATGGGCGAAAGCCTGACGGAGCAATACCGCGTGAGGGAGGAAGGTTCTTGGATTGTAAACCTCTTTTCTTAGGGAAGAAGTACTGACGGTACCTAAGGAATAAGCATCGGCTAACTCCGTGCCAGCAGCCGCGGTAATACGGAGGATGCAAGCGTTATCCGGAATTATTGGGCGTAAAGCGTCCGTAGGTGGTTTATCAAGTCTGCTGTTAAAGCATGGAGCTTAACTCCATAAAAGGCAGTGGAAACTGGTGAACTTGAGTTCGGTAGGGGTAGCGGGAATTCCCCAGTGTAGCGGTGAGAAATGCGTAGATATTGGGAAGAACATCGGTGGCGAAAGCGCGCTACTGGAGCGAAACTGACACTGAGGGACGAAAGCTAGGGTAGCGAAAGGGATTAGATACCCCTGTAGTCC
>CALNXU010000002.1:0-219798 GCA_942490695.1 Merismopediaceae cyanobacterium
TCAGAAGAAGAACGACCGTAAACGAGGGGTTTTCCAAATCTGGAACTTCTGACAGTTAGCAACCCTGTTTTGCATCAAAGATGCCCGACACTATTGGTACTAGTCAACTGTCCCTGTGTCGCCGCTACTGTCACTCTCAATACTGGTCAGCCAGCCAGAAAAAACTGCCCCTGTTTCAAACCCTTCAGCTCAACTGTTTGATTGTCTGGATCAAAGCCATCGCCGGATTGGGCCGGAACCTCGCTAATAAGCGCTGAGTTGCCCCGCAATTTCGCATAAGTCTAAGAGAGTCCCACTGACGTTGTTCACAATCAAAAGTATCGATTGCCAGTCGGACTATCGGCGTCACGATAAGAGGCTAATCCTTCAGCCCCAAATCCCCAGCGGTACCTTTGCTTCTGGGTCGCCACTAAAATCGCGGGGATTAATATATTGAAGTAATTCCGCGTTAGCGGGATCTGTGATGTTGTAAACCATCACCCCACCAATCCGTTCCAAACCGACGAAGGTATAGACTTGTCCATCAACTTCACCGATTGTCACCCCTTCGGACTCTGGGCCTTTAGCGTCACTACGACCATCGAAATCATTCTCGTCGTTGTCAGTATTGAAATCGGCGGGAAAAAGGCTAGCAGTAATCTGCTCGAAGTCGTCGCCACTGTCGAAGACCCGGTCTCCCGTTGAATCGTAGATTGAAAATGAGCGAGTTCCGTAGGCAATAAGCTGTTCAAACTCGCCATCGTTATCAGGGTCACCATCAACTGTGGAGACTTCCAAACGCCCCAAGTTGGCGTTATCTTCACGCTATCGCTGCATCTGGGAAAGCGGTAGCATCTAACGTTGAGACCACCGACACGAGCATCTTCATCACGGGCATCGCCTTCGTTCGCCGTCACAATGTAATCCACACCACCCGCGTTATAGGTGGCGATCGCATCGGGCATCGGCAAACCAAATACAGGCTGCGTTTGAATGTTGATGCCCCCATCTCTATCGCTGGCATCCAGTCCATTCCCAGGCAAGCTATGATCCTTTACACCCAGGGGAAAAATGTCAGTAATTGTACTTGTCGTGAGATCCAGAATGGCGATCGCGTTATTCTCTTGCAGGGAAATGTACGCATTGGTGGAATCACTACTGACTGTGATGTATTCTGGCTCCACATCCTGAGACACTGTTGCCGTGCCGTTATCTCCGAATAAGCGCACACCCTCAGCTTGTAAAGCGGCTTTTTGGCTATCAAAGTCATTGAAATCTGCCAGGGTGACGCTGGCATTCTGTACCCCACCAGAAATGTCGATGATACTTACCGACCCTTCCGGATTCACGCCACCATCGGGTTCCCCTTCGTTTGCAGTTAAAACCTTTGTGCCATCAGGGGTAAAGGTAACCATATCAGGGAGCGACCCCACATTGACCTGATTGAGTTTGGCTTGAGTTTTTGCATCAAAAAACTTTGACCATTGCCAGGATCGGTTGTTTACAGGTGCTACCAATGCCACAGCAGAAGACCTGAGACACATTGCCACACTGGTGACACCATCGAAACCAGGAAATTCCAGCGTTTTTGTATCAGAGTCGGAGTCGCTGGATTACTATAATCAACTACTTGTACAGCCGAGAATATCGGTCAACTTCGCCTCGTAAGAATATCCGTTGAGTACTTGGGGTCATAGGACTCTATTTCCGCACCATTAAGAATCAGAGAGCTAATTTGCCGTAGAGAGATTGACATGATAAAACCTTGCTGATGAATCAATTTGTAATTGACTTTATGAATTGCTAAAATTTGACATGCATCATTACGTCCTTGATGCAACTTACAGGCTAGCTCAAAAGCTTACTTTTGACGGAAATGTTTTCATAGGACTCAATCATTAGAAAATTTCTAATTAATTTCCTCTCAAGGAAATCATTAAGCATTAAGAACAAATTTCAGACCAGGTTCTTTTAAAAACTTAAAATTCTCTTCCTCATATTGTTAAAAATAATGCCAAGAAGCCTAAATTAAGTCGCTCAATCAAAATCATCTAAATATGACGATCCCGGCTGAAATTCCCAAGCAACGAGTCTGACTAAGTAGGTAGGCGCAAAAAAAGTAAGGTAAATTAAAAGATGTAAAGCTCAGAGGAATATGAAAAAAGGGAGTAAGACTACGAGTATTTTTGCAAAGAGAAGAGGAAAGGACTCTCAGAGACATGCGTCAAGCGGAGAGTATAGGAAGAAGGGAAAGAGACCGTGCAACAGCAATTTGCCTAAGCCATTATGGATGGTATGTAGAAAAAATAGCATCCTACTTGGACATTAGTATAAAGACCGTGAGAAAAATCCTAAATAAATGGGAAAAAGAAGGATTAGGGGGGATATATGAGAAAAAAGGACGAGGAAGAGCAAAGAAGTGGCACGAGGAAGACATGGCATATTTAGAGAAGAAACTAAGAAACGAGCAAAGGCGGTATAACAGCCAACAATTATCAGAAGTTCTAGCCAGGGAACGAGGGGTAACGTTGAGTAGCGACCGTTTGCGTCGGGTACTCAAAAAAAGGGGATAGTGTGGAAGCGAACCCGACAAAGTCACCAAGGGAAACAAAATCCTAAAGAGAGACAGAAGAAGCAAGCAGACTTGGAGATGCTAGAGATAGCGGCGTCAGCTGGGGAGATTGACCTGTTCTATGGAGATGAATCGGGATGTTGTTTATGGAGCGAAGCGGGATACAGTCTATATTTTCGTGGGGAACAGAAGCGGCAAGAGCAGACAAAAAAGAAAGGAAAGCGCTTAAGTATCATCGGACTATGGCAGCCATCAATCCAATTTGTTTACAGCTTGGTTTTAGGAAGTTTTAAGAGCAAAGACTTTATTTGTTTGATGGATAACCAAGCAGATGCCGCTCAAAAAGCGAGAAGAATGCGGGTCATTGTCCTGGATAATGGCTCAATCCACGTGAGCAAAATGGTGCAAGCAAAAATGGCTGAATGGGAAGAGAAAGGACTTTTTTTGTTCTTTTTACCGCCTTATTGCTCTGAAATGAACGATATTGAGTTGGAATGGCAACATCTCAAGCGCGACGAACTATCTGGTCAAATGTTTGAGACGGAATCAGAACTGGCTTGCCATGTTATTTGGGGGCTTGAAAATCGGGGTGAAAAAGCAGGACATTCTGTGGATTTTGTCAACCTTCGTCCATCTTCATAGTCTGTTACATAGCTAACTTTTATTTCAACGACCTACTGCCGTAAAATGAAGACGATTTTTGACTTAAGTATCAACAATATATGGGATTTGAACCTTGAAGAAATTAGAATAAACCTCTAAAGAATGGACAAATAGTAATGGTAAAACCTGGACGAATAACCATAGGTCGGCGATCGCCATCACTAAAAAATCCACTGATTAATTCCACTGATTATTATTGGCATATAAAATTAAAGATTTGGTTAAGAAATTCCTTTCGAACTCATCTTTAACAAGTTTTTATATAAAGACACCTTTCTACTCCGAAAAAAGCCTCAATAGGGCAATCGCGTCTTAAATAATTGTGAAAGGGAGGGCGAAAAGTCAGAGTATAGAGGCTGTTGCGTTGAGTAATTGCCCCTAATGAGTCAAAAGTCCAAGTCCAACACCCATCAAGAGTTTGAGACGGTCAAACCGAAAATTCGCATCATCGAGCATTTCCAAGAGGTCGAGGATCCCCTGATAGAACGCAGTCAGCGCCACTTACTAAGCGACATTATCACCATTGCGATTCTAGCGGTAATTTGTGGTGTAAATGACTGGGTAGCGGTTGCCAAGTACGGCCAGGCTAAACATGCGTGGCTGAAGACATTCCTCGACTTCCCGAATGGGATACCGAGTCATGACACGTTTGGCGATGTCTTCGCCCGCTTGAATCCAGAGCAATTACAATCGTGTTTTCTTAATTGGGTGCGCTCGGTCAGTCGTCTGACCGAAGGAGAAGTCATCGCGATTGATGAGGTTCGTCGCTCTTACGACCAGGGGGCAATTCATATGGTGAGTGCCTGGGCTAGCCAAAATCGTCTGGTGCTGGGGCAAAGAAAAGTGGATGAGAAGTCCAATGAAATTACAACTATTCCTGAACTGCTGAGGGTATTAGACCTCTACGGCTGCACCAGCGCTGACGAAGTGCTGTTGATGCAATGCACCCAAACACGCCGATTGCAGAGCAAATTATCGCCAGAGGACCGCCTCTGGCGGAAAAAGTATGGAGCGACTATTTGAGCGATGTGTAACAGCTTTTTCAGTATGCCCAATCGATTGATTTTAGGGGAACTGAACATGGCTACTATGAATGTGTGGATGCCGCTCATGATCGAATTGAAACCCGACGCTGTTGGGGCATGGGCTGTGTCGATGGGTTGCTCAATGGCGAAAAGTGGTCGGGGTTGAACAGTATTGTGATGGTGGAGGAGGCCCATACGTCGAATCGCCACCGGACTCTCACCCAACTCGAGAAACGCTATTACATTAGCTCCCTTACCCCCAAGCACAGTGCTTAGCGAGAAGCCATACGCACTCTTGGAGCATGAAAATTCCTGCACTGGGTTTTAGACGTTGCCTTTCGAGAAGATGAGTATCGTATTCGCAAAGGTCATGCACACAAGAACTTCGCTGTGCTCAGACACCTGGCCTTAAGCCTGTTAAATCAAGAAAAAACCAACAAAGTAGGCATTCGCAATCGGCGATTGCAGGCTAGGTAGGATAATGATTATCTACTCAAGGTTCTCGCTCGATAAGACGCGATTGCCCTAGAGCGAGGCAAAACGACAATATTTTCACCAACACCACCTTGACCACCTAACGCTTGGTAACGGTCAGTAGGACTTTGTCCTTCGGGATTACTGTGGCCATAGAAATTACGCGCTGCCATTTCTTCAGCATGACCTTGGGCGGTTCGCGCAATCAGAGGATCAACTTTTAATAGCGGCAGATTATTCAACTGACGATCACGGTTAACTAGAGCCAAGGCTTGGGCTTGTAGTTCTGCCAGGGAGAGAGCTTGATGGGCATTGAGAAAGTGTGCCTGAGGCTCGCCAATTTTCCAGTTTTCACCGCCTTCGCAATATTTAGACTGGATATGGGGTATCGAACTCGGGAAAAGTAGCTTAAATTTCAACGTCTTTCTTCTGTCTGGGCGTGTGGCCAAAACCTCACAAAATGCCTGAATTTCTCTTGCATCCCTAGGACAAAATCGCTAAAACAATCAGTAGTTAAACAGTGATGAACTGTGGGTCTGGATAACCATCATCGGCGCAGGAGGAGAGGACTGGATTTTCCAGTACGGGATGGGGGGGAAGCTGTATAACCCTCTAGTTTATAGAAGGATTGTGGCTAAACGAGGAATATTGACTTTACTCTGCCGATTTTGGGCACGGATTTATGTTTTTTTTCGGGATCGGGGGTGGCTACGGGGTTACCCATGGCATTCCAGTTTGGGTTAAATTGGGCACCCTTTTCCGAGTCAGTGGGAGACTTTTTTGGCACGGTATTAGGTTTTGAAGGCACGATGGTCTTTATGCTCGAAGCCAGTTTTTTAGGCATTATGCTATTTGGCTGGAACCGG
Source organism: Merismopediaceae cyanobacterium (assembly GCA_942490695.1). Taxonomy (GTDB): domain Bacteria; phylum Cyanobacteriota; class Cyanobacteriia; order Cyanobacteriales; family Microcystaceae; genus Synechocystis. The sequence goes on from CALNXU010000002.1 coordinate 5,580, forward strand.
GTACCACCTCTCATTCACTACCTTGCAACCATTCTGGTGGCCATTGGGGCAAATTTATCCACGTTTTGGATTTTGTTGGCCAACTCCTGGTTACAAACCCCTGCTGGCGGTATTTTTGTGGATGGCAAGTTTGTTGTCCAGGACTACTTTGCGGCGATCGCCATGAAAAAAAAGCAGTTTGTTAATTGGGTTTGTGAGCTGTGCGGGGTGCAGTGTCTTAAGCCAAGGGAAAGGAAAAAGTTATCGGTTAGCGATCGCCATCGGCTCAGAATGTCAGTGCATCACTGCAATTACGATCCAGGGAATAATGCACTGGAAAATTTAAGGGCTTTATGTTCCTCCTGTCATCTTTTTGCGGTCTATCCCGCCCGCTCCGGCATTTAAGTCCCCCAAATCCCTGGCAATGGCGACTGAATCTCAATTAATGGCGTTATCAATTCGACAACTTAAAAAGCTCGTACTGGCTGGGATGGAGCACGAGCTCAGGGGGTAACTCAGGAGTTTCCGGGCTTTCCAGAGGTTTTTGATACTCTCGTTTATCCCCAAAAGCAGCGCAATTATAAATGCTGCAAAAATCAACAAAACACGTTAGCTTTGCAGCGACGTGTTTGATCACTACTCCCTCTCCTTTAGAATGGAATTCTTACCAGACTCATACGTTCTTTCTCGAATGCAGTTCGCCCTGACTGCAATCTTTCATATGCTTTGGCCAGTACTCACAACGGGCATGGGAATCTATCTTGTTGTCGTTGAAATTCTATGGCTGAAGACAAAGAGCCCTGACTACTACTATCACGCTAGGTTTTGGTCAAAGCTTTATGTGCTCAACTTCGGAATTGGTGTTGCCACCGGCATCCCAATGGAGTTTCAGTTTGGTACGAACTGGGCACCGTTTTCTGAAGCTACGGGAGACTTTTTCGGTAGTATTTTGGGCTTTGAGGCTTCTATGGCTTTTATGCTAGAAGCTGGCTTCTTAGGTATCATGCTCTTTGGCTGGAAGCGGGTGAATCCCTACGTGCATCTATTTTCTACCGTGATGGTGGCGTTTGGGGCTAATCTCTCAACGTTTTGGATTTTGATTGCAAACTCTTGGATGCAGACGCCTGCTGGAGGTGAGTTTATTGAAGGGAAGTTTATTGTTCGTGATTACTTTCAGGCAATGTTCAACCCATTTATGCGTACTAGCGTGTTGCACATGTTTTTCGCGACGTTAGAAACATCTTTGTTTGTGATTGGCGGAATCAGTGCTTGGTACATCCTGAAAGAACGCAATAAAGCCTTTTTCACTCGGTCGTTCAAAATCGTTTTAGGTTGTGCGATCGCAGTTGCACCCATCCAAATCTATGTAGGACACATCAGCGCCGAACAGGTCTATCACTATCAGCCGACTAAACTAGCTGCAATGGAAGCCCGCTGGGAAACTATTCCAGCAGGCGAAGGGGGAGACTGGAGCCTCTTGGCGTTGCCCAATGATAAGGCCGAAAAGAACGATTTTGAGATAGCGGTTCCTGAAGCGCTCGGACTCATTTTAGAGCTGAAGACAAAGCTTTCGGAGCCGGTACAGGGTCTCAAAGCATTTGCACCGGAGGATCGGCCTCATCAAATTGGCTTGATCTACTACGCCTTTCGAATCATGATTGCGATTGGCTTTTTCTTAGCGGCGCTAATGCTGTGGAGCGCGTGGCAGTGGCTACGCGGAAATCTCTCAGACGAGAACATCTACATGCAAAAGTGGCTAATGCGAGCCTGGATTTTCGCTGCACCGCTGGGCTATATTGCCACCGATTCGGGCTGGATTGTTCGCTGTGTTGGCAGACAACCTTGGACGGTATACGGAGAAATTCGCACCATTGACGCAGCTTCCCACATTCCAGCAGAGGAGGTCTTTGCTTCGCTAACAGGATTTGTATTGCTCTATAGCCTATTGCTGGCAACAACACTCTATTTTGGTAGGCGGATTATCTTAGAAGGCCCTAATTTAGAGCTGCCTTTGCCTTCAGAGGACATCGTCATTGTAAATACTGAACCTGCTGACTTGCAGCCTAATCAGCGCCCTGCCGAAGCCCGGCAATAAGCTTATTTCTTAGCAGCCTCCAACGTAATCACTTACCAAATACAAACGATGGAAACGCTTGATTATTTTTTGCCTCAGGTTTGGTTCGTTATTCTTGCCTTGTTCCTTTTTCTCTATGTCATCTTAGATGGCTTCGATCTAGGCGTAGGGATCCTCTCTTTAACCGCTGATGGTGATGAGAAACGTGGAATGCTCATGACCAGCCTTAGCAACGTGTGGGATGCCAACGAAACTTGGCTAGTGCTCATGGGTGGGGCCTTGTTTGGTGCATTTCCAATCGCTTACGGCACTATTCTCAGTGCACTCTATATTCCTATTTTGACCATGATTTTTGCGCTCAGCGTTCGAGCGGTTGCCTTTGAATTTAGAGAACTCTCACGGCGCAAGTGGTTTTGGAACAACGCTTTTGGCGTAGCTAGTTTTATGGCTGCGATGAGTCAAGGCTTTGCATTAGGGAGTGTACTCTCTGGTATTCAGGTCGATAGTGCGGGGCATTTTATCGGCGGGGTGTGGGACTGGTTAAATTGGCGATCGCTGCTGGTTGCGCTTACGCTAGTCCAGGGCTATGTTCTAATTGGCTCTTCGTACCTCATCTTGAAAACAGAAGGCGATCTGCAAGAGACCCATTACCGTACTGCTAAGATTGCGGCATTCACGACCTTAGCTGGCGCTCTACTGATTACGATCTCCACGCCCATTTTCTCCGAAGTGTTAAGAGTAAAGCTCTTGAGCAGCAATCTAACGTCCGTGTTTATTGCCATTCCCTTGCTAGCTATTCTGCTGATTGGGTTGCTCCTGCGCAGTCTAGTAGCAAAGTCTGAAAACACGCCTTTCATCTGGACATTGCTGTTGTTTTTGCTATCGTTTCTTGGCATCGGTCTAATCGTCTTTCCTTACATTATTCCGACCAAGATTACGATATACCAGGGAGCTGCTTCACCCAGTGCACTGGTGTTTATGTTGATTTTTGTCGGCTTTCTAATTCCGATTATGCTGTTCTACAACATCTACCAGTACGTCGTATTTAGAGGAAAAGTTAGCGGTGCTGAATATGGCGAATAACAGAACCTGAGCGAGTACTAGATGACCTTAGGAAAGGAAATTTAATAACTTACAGATTTATGAATGTTGTGGCTGGGCAATATAATTTCACTGAGGCAGATAGTCATCAAAGCGAATGGGTATATTGGCTTTAAAATCACTAGCAGCTTTACGTTTCGTTTTGTAAACGATTGTGGTAAAAACGGATGATCCAGTCTTTGTAGACGTCTGAGCCACCAGGTCGCTGAAGACATCAATCGAACTAAAAATGGCACCTTGACAGGTACGTGAAATTTGGGCAAATAGTCGATGCTCAATTGGATTATATTTGGATGTATATGGGGGGTAATGGGCAACTCGAATCTCGATCCCCAATTCATCGGCTACGGCTAGCCCCTGAAGGTCTTCCTTGAAAATGTAATGACGTGCATTGTTGCTCCCCCCGACATCACACAACAGGGGAATGGAAGAAGCTGTTGGATATAGCTTAATGCCATGTTGAGTCCGCCAGTGGTAGATGGAGTCACAGGCAAATTTTGAGGTATCTCGACTGGTGCCAATTTGCACATAGCTTTTGTCGTGCTCGAGGTTATAAAGACCATGAGGAATGGCGACTCCGCTTGCCAAATAGGGCTAATCATGGTCATAGACCTCTATCGTAGACGATGCCCCCATGACCCAATTTAATAGCCTCGATACCGGCGTATTGGCGACGATCTTTCTCTAACAACGACTGGTAGTATCGTTGCATCTGGATTTCGATTTCGGCAAGGTAACACACAGCTAATCTTTCCTTTCAACATCTTTCTTCCACAGATTATCCTACCTTTTTAAAAGTGGATTCTATAAAATCCTCGTTCCTAAGTTGATCGTGTCCGACCTCCGGGGATTCACTCCGTCGGATCATAGGGGCTCAGTAGGCGTTTATCAGAAATTCGTTTTATCTTAAAAAAAGCACTTTATACTCAAAATGCCACCACGGCTTCCCCTATGATCACTTCCCCTATCCCTTTGCTTGGTCTGAAAGCGGATGACTTCCGCCATCCCTTAGACTTAACCGCTACTACGAACTTAAAGCAACTTCCGGGGATGGATTTATTAATACGAGGACTTCTGGGATCAGTGGCTGAGCAGTTTTTTGCCCTCAATAATTTAGCTGCTAGCGTTAAGATCAGCGACAAGCAACTGCCCCATCTTCATCAGTTATTGGTCGAAGCCTGCAGCACTCTGGATTTGGAAGTGCCAGAGCTATACCTACAACAAAACCCCCAACCCAATGCCTATACCTTTGCGATGCGGGGAAAACAGCCCTTTATGGTGATCCATACGTCCTTGGTGGATATGCTGACGCCAACAGAAATCAAGGCTGTGATAGCCCATGAGTTGGGGCATTTGAAATGTGAGCATGGGGTCTATTTAACCCTGGCGAATATTATGGTGCTGGCGGTGGGTCTCATTCCCAGCTGGGGGGCTGTATTAACCCAATCCCTACAAGCGCAGTTGCTGGAATGGGTGCGCTGTGCTGAATTTAGCTGCGATCGCGCCGCGTTGTTAGCGGTACAAGATCCTAAAGTGGTGATGTCTGTCCTGATGAAGTTAGCGGGGGGGTCGCCGAAGCTCGCTCCCATGTTGAACCTAGATGCCTTTATTGAACAAGCGCGGGAGTATGACCGCATTGGGGAAGATGAAATGGGAGGCGCGATGAAAGCCATGCAAACCGAAAATTTAACCCATCCGGTTCCGGTGCTCCGGGCCAGGGAAATCGACCGTTGGGGCAGCTCCCAAGCTTATCAGGTCTTGTTGAAAAGAAACAAAAGTGAGTATAATCAGGAGGCTGAATTAAGTAAGGGCGGCTGGCGAAATTGGTAGACGCACCACACTCAAAATGTGGCGACTTCGGTCGTGAGAGTTCGAGTCTCTCGCTGCCCATCTCAAAGGAATTGTGTCGATGGACTGTTGAATTACCTGCCATGACATTCCCAATATCCTCCATTCCAGATATTCTCAATACTTCGTCATTAACCGTCGGCGCACTGCTGAATCAAACCCAAATTCGGTTACTGACGCCTGTATGGTTCTGCTTGGCTTGGCTATTTATCGGCTATGTGGGGCTGACCCTGTGGCAATTTGGGCGTGATGTGTGGCAACGGGCGGAAACCATGCACCGGATTCCCTGTTCCCATTGTCAGTTTTTCACCAATGATCATCGGCTTAAATGTACACTGCACCCCTATATCGCTAATTCAGAAGCGGCGATCGGTTGTCGAGATTATGAAGCAAAAGCCTAGAGTTCTATCAGGAAAAAGTTGGGGGAGACATAAACTCTAAAATAGCTTGTTGTCGGGCTGGTGATTGCCAACTCGTCTAAAGCCTGTTGACAAAGTATTCGGTTACCCAAACCGGGTTAAGCATGACAAAAATCGGGGGATTAGTGTGATGAATATCGGTGTTGTTGGGCTGGGGTTAATTGGGGCTTCCCTAGCCTGGGAATTGACGCGGCAAGGTCATAACGTTTACGGTGTCTCACGCCAAGCTTCAACTTGTGACACGGCGATCGCCATGGGGTTAGTCAAGTCGGCTGACATCGAATTGAGTTTATTGGCGGACTGTGAGCTAATTTTTTTAGCCACCCCCATTGCGGCCATCTTACCCACCCTAGAAAACTTGCTACCTTACCTTGCTCCGGATTGTTTAGTGACCGATGTGGCTTCTGTTAAAACGGTGATCGTGCAGTCCGCAACCAAGCTATGGCGAAACTTTATTGGGGGCCACCCGATGGCTGGTGGCACAGAACAAGGCATTCAAGCCGCGCAATTGAATTTATTCCAAGGGGCAACTTATGTGCTGACCCCCACCGAGCAGACAAATCCCGCCCAACTGGCTGGCTTAACCAATATCATTAGTACCCTGGGCTGTGACATTTATTGTTGTTCCCCCGAAGCCCATGACCAGGCGGTGGCTTGGATCTCTCATCTTCCGGTCATGATTAGTGCTGTCCTTATCCATAGTTGTTGTGAATCTTCCCCCCCCCAAGAGTTACGGCTTGCCCAAAAACTGGCTAGCTCTGGTTTTCGCGATACCAGCCGTGTGGGCGGTGGTAACCCTGAGTTGGGACGTATGATGGCGGAATATAACCAAGTCGCATTGCTCCAGAGCCTGCACCACTATCGAGACCATCTGGAGCAGTTGATTGAGCTGATTACTGCCCAAAAATGGCAAGCTCTTTATGACCGATTACATCAAACCCAACAGGAGCGATCGCCATTTGTGGAAACCCCGTCTTCTTAAGTTTGCCAACGCTTGTTGCCCCTATTTCTGCCATGAAATACCCAATAGGCAGAACTCAAAACGGTACAATTAGCGTTACCTGATTGCCCTCTGCTTATGACCCTGCCCACTGCCGACATCCCCCTTTACAACCATTCTCTCCCCCAGCTTGAGGACTGGTTAAACGCCTTGGGATCTACCCAAAATCGTGAAGCACGGAACTGTTGGGTGTTGAAAAGATCGGATTGGGATGCGGAAATTTGCCTGGATACCGAAGAAATAATTGTGCGCTACTTTCCCAGTCAGCCAGAGCAGGAGGTTACCCGGAGTTTTAAATATTCCCTCAGTCGTCAAGATGTGGAAGCGGCGGTGCTGGAAGGTCCCTGACTCTGTTTGAAATTCTATCTTTCCATAATGTTCTTTAAACCCTTTTTTTAACTTATGATGACTCCCCTCAAAGTACTGGTCACCGGAGCAACCGGAAGAACAGGTTCCTTAGTCTTTCAAAAACTCCAAGCCAATCCCGACCAATTTTCCGTGCGGGGATTGGGGCGATCGCCAGAAAAAATCAAGCAGGTCTTGGGCGGTGGAGCCAACTGCAACGTGGCGGATATTCGTCAACCCGAAGCGCTCCAAACCCTGATGAAAGACTGCGATGCGGTGGCTATTCTCACCAGTTCTGTGCCAGTGGTCAAAGGTCAGCCCCAACCGGGTCAACGTCCCGAAATGGGATTTAATCCCGGAGAAATGCCAGAAGTCATAGACTACCAGGGTCAGGTGAATCAAATTGAAGCCGCAAAAGCCGCCGGAGTGGGGCACATTGTTTTAGTGGGATCGATGGGGGGCACTAATCCGGATCACATGCTGAATAAAATTGGTAACGGCAATATTTTGCTCTGGAAGCGTAAAGCGGAACAGTATCTCATTGACTCCGGGATTGATTACACCATCATCCGTGCGGGGGGACTATTGGATCAGCCCGGTGGTAAACGGGAAATCCTAGTCGGCAAAGATGATCACCTATTAACAAATCCCCCAGATGGTATCCCCACCTCCATTCCCCGCGCTGATGTGGCCGAATTGGTGGTACAAGCCCTCGTTACCCCCACTGCCCGAAATAAGGCGTTCGACACGATTTCCAAACCGGAAGATACGCCAGATGCCACCATTGCAAAAAACTTTGAAGATTTATTTGCCCAAACAACACCGGGATTGTAAAGAGAGCAATGGGGCGAAATAGGAAATCATCAAAGTGATTGTGGAGACACAAATGGACAAGGGTGGTGATATGGGAGGGCTTTGTTGCATAAAGGATCGTGTGCTACGCAAGGGTTTGAGGTTCTCAAGAATCCTTAAAATGAGTGTTTTCCTAGGACTCAAGCGCTGAAACCCTCACAAGTACTGGGTTTATTCGTGCAAAAAAGCCAATTATTACTCAAAGGAGACAGTCTAGAACTATAGTTTTTATCTTTTGTGTTTGAATAACCCTGCAATTCCCACCGCAGTGATGGCACCAAGTATTGTCAGAGGTTCAGGAACCGCTTGGATGTCATTTTCTTCGAGAAGTATCACCCGAAATGGGTCTTTACCATAACGAGTCCCAACAAGAAAATTAACTTGATTGCCACTAAAGGTAACGATATCTTCCTCTCCATCAAGAACACTACGAAGATCGTAGGAGACTTCTTCGTCAAGACCGATAATTTCAGTGGTACCCAGCATACTTAGACTAGGCTCAACTAAAGCCGCAACCGGACGGTCAAATGTTAGTGTTCCCTGCCAAACAGCTCTAGGAGTCTCCTGAAATGGTACTCCACGCATACCTCCTGGCCTGGTAAAAACAAACAAGTAACTACTTACTACTGTTCCGGAAGGTATTCGAATATCCGGTGAAACTGGTATCCGGTCAGGAAATAAAGGTAAAGTTGTAATGTCTAAAATTGAATAACCAAATAAATCCTGATCTAGTAAAGTACTTTGTTTTTCTCGTAGAGCATAGATATCTTGATCAAAATCATCAAGGAAGCCTGAATTATTAAAAATAGGTAGTTCTGCCGGGGGAGGATCCAAAAAGGAGACATTCACATTTGTGCCATCATCAGGATCAAGAGGAACATCCGGCAAGTTAGCGGGCTGGGGTTCTACAGGATAGTAGAACAGGATATCAGACGAAATTAGCTCTGCTGCAAGAGCTGGGCGGCTAAAGGCATTTACCATCAGCGTTACAAACAGAAGAATGAGACCGGTCGTTCGTTTCATTTTGTCTATTTTTGTAAAGATTTTAGATAATACTATACTGCATTGGTAGTGATACGAAAGTCATGATGGGTTGAAACTTTTATGGGGAACAGTTTCAGCGTTTTGATGGACTTTCCTCATGGGTCATTTTCTGACAAAATTTTTATTTCATCAGACTTTTAGCTGACACCTTTCTAAAGTCCGGGCTTGATCAAGAAATGAGTAGATGTGATGAAAGCCTTGCTGGATCTACATTTCAAACATTACTACCTGTTACTTTATTTCTCAGTATTTACATTTTTCTCAATACATCAGGACTGCTGAGAGGATGTTTAAAAAGAGTCAGAGCCAACGAGAGAATAGGGTTTTGAGTCTGGTTTCCTCAACGAAAGAATCGGGGTTTCAGCGATTATCGGAGATTTCTCAAACATCCTCTGAGAACCCACCCAATATTATGGCAATGGTGTAAAGCCGAAAACATCCCCATAAAAGTTAAGTTCACTCTCCAATGCTCGCTTAATGTTAGCCGCTATCCGAAAGCCATGTTGTTCCTCTGGAAAGGTCACATATTCCACTTTGATGCCTTTACGTTGGAGAGCGTTAACCATCATTTCAGCTTGGTTGGGGGGCACGACTTTATCTTCTAGACCCTGGAAAAAAATAACCGGGCAAGTGAGTTGGTCTACAGCATGGATTGGCGATCGCCGTTCGTAGAGATCTTGACGCTCTGGGTAAGGGCCAATGAGCTGATCGAGATAGCGGGATTCAAACTTGTGGGTATCGGTGGCCAAGGCAGTTAAATCACTCACACCGTAATAACTGGCTCCCGCTTTGAAAGTATCGTGAAACGTCAGGGCCGCTAAGGTGGTGTAGCCTCCGGCACTGCTGCCGGCGATCGCCAATTGGTTGGAGTCAACTAGGCCCTGCTCCACCAGATATTGGGCGACATTGACACAATCCGCCACATCCACCACGCCCCATTGTCCCTGGAGTCGCTGTCGATAGGCGCGTCCATATCCCGTACTGCCGCCGTAGTTCACATCTACATAGGCGAACCCCCGGCTGGTCCAATATTGAATTTTCAGGCTCAAAGCATTTCCGGTGCAGGCCGTCGGGCCGCCGTGACTTTTCACGAGCAGGGGAGGAAGGGTATCAGCTGGGCCATGGAAATCTGGATTGGTCGGGGGATAGAACCAAGCGTAGGCCGTTTGTCCATTAGCAGTGGGAAACGTAATGGGTTGGGGCTCCGAAAGATAGGCGGGATTAATGTCTAGGGTGCTGGCTTGTTTCAGAATTTGGGTACTTTGGCTTGCCAAATCCAGTGCCACTACGGCGTTACTGGTGCGCGGAGAGCTGCCCAAAAACCAGAGGGTTTCACCGTCACAGTCTAGGGAACTGTAGTTACTGTAGGGCAATTCCAATAGACTGAGTTGTCGATGGAGAACGTCAATTTTTCCCAGTTGCCAAGCGCCATTTTGACTGAAGGTACACAGAATTGTCTGGGGATCGGCAAAGACATAACATTGCAACCCAAAGATCCAATGGGGGTAGGCAAATTCACCATCCAAAGGATAAACATTTTCCACTCCTTGAGCGCTGTAGCAGTATAAATTCCACCAATCGGAACGGTCGCTGACAAAAAACAATTTTCCGGCCGGGGACCACCGGGGTTCCAAAATAGATTCGCCGCCGCCTTGTCCCGCAATGCAATGGGAATTCTGCAACTCACCGCTGGCACTTACGTCCGCGACCCAGAGTTGGGTTTCGTCCCAGGGCATCCAGGGATGACTCCAGCTAATCCACGCCAACTGTTGTCCATCGGGGCTTAAACGGGGAGAGGAATAAAAATCTTGCCCAGCTACGAGGGGAGTCACTCGGCCGTCCTGGAGGCTGACTTGGACAATCAGGTTTTCCGGCTCAGATTGCTCTGATTCATGTAGCTCACAAACCACGATCAGCCGTCGGCGATCGCCGTCATAACAGTAATCTGCAAAACGGGCATTGGGTTCAGCAGTCAGCACAGTGGGAACATCGCCCAAGGGTTGACGATAAATTTGTTGATCACTGAAATTGCTGAAGTAAACTGCTCCGTCGGCCACCAAGAAAGCACCACCACCATATTCATGCACCCGCGTCCGGACATTAAATTCCGGCGGCGTGATCTCCACCGGCTGCCCACCCCGCCCCTGCCGCACCAACACATTCCGTCCTTTTTCTGCGGGTCTGCCCTCTAGCCAAAACACGTCCTTGCCAGCGGTCTGTACCGCCCCCAGGTTAATGCTACCGGCCAGTAGGGAGTCTGCTGTAATGGGCGATCGCCAGGAACCGTAGGGGGAGGGGAGGGATGAGACCATAAATTGAGAAGCGGAATTTGGGTTAGAGGAAAGGGTTGGCTCAGTAAAAACCGGCAAGCCGTCACGGTGGCGTTAGTTAATAAAAAGTGTAATCGGTGATGCGGGGGAATGTAAGCGCGTAGACTATCCTCAAAGCGTATTTATCGAATTCTGTGGAAAGCATGGTATTCCAATATATTGATGTTTCATTGCCCTGAGGGACGGAACGTTGTACAACACGTTAGATATCTTTGTTGATGATCGTAGCGGCGACTTACGTCATTTCTAAACCATGTTGCATCTAGCTCTGGTGACGCAGGAAAACCATGATGGTGTCTGGCACTTACACATTCTCGCCAGTCAGCGGGCCCATGAGTGGGAAAAATGTGATACCGAAATTCCTTTTACCGCCATCGAAACGTGGCCCGTGGGTTCGTGGGTCATGGTAGAAACCGATGAGCACCTAAAAGTCCTCGCCATTAAAGAGGCGATCGACGGCTTGTTGCCCCTACTACCGGGAAAGGAGGAATTTCCCACTCCTCTGCTGCGGCAAGAAAAGGAACGGGTGGAAGCTTGGCGACAAGAAATGGTGAGTCGGAATTTGGAGTTGACCCGGCAGCAAATTGAACTAGAAACCCTACGCCAGCAGTTGAGCTTGGAATAACGGGGTTTCCCATAACCGATAGGCTAAATTTGTGGAGCGTTTTTTCGTATCTATTTTGGTTATATTTGGGCTTGAGATGACCTAAAGTCCTATTATTTCTTTGCCGATGAACCCTACTTCCGCCCAACAACTGGAACAACTGCGGCAAGGATTACGCCAGGGAGTCAACGTCCCTTAGGGGATTGGACGGGGGATGCCATGGCTGTCTCGGCTGTGCCAGGGGCCGGCAAATCCCACAGCTTGGCTGCTGCAGCGGCGATCGCCATCACCCAACATCAACTCAATGCCCAGCGTCAGCTACTGATTGTCACCTACACCCGTTCAGCGGCGGCTGCGCCATTCGGCAAAAAGTGCAACAACAGCTTAAAACACTCAAGCAATCCCGTTTAGGATTTACCGTACAAACCTTGCATGGGGTTGCATTACAGATTGCCAACCGTTACCCAGAACAATCGGGTTTGGATTTAAACGCCCGGACATTAATTGCCCCCAACCATGGTCATCGATTGATCAAAACCGCCGTGGAAAAATGGCAACAACAGCATCCCAATGACTATCGCGTTCTGGTGGAAAGCGGTGACTTTGACGGTGAAACCACCGAAACGTTACGACGGCAGACTAGCTTAAGCGGGGATATTCTGCCGGCGTTAACGCGAGCAGTGGTGTCCGAAGCCAAAAGTTCTGGACTGTCTCCGGATGACATCAGGGAACTCAGCCGCATTCCTCCTGGCAGCCCTATTTTGGCGACCGGAGCAGGTTTATTTGCGGCCTATCAGCAGTTGGTGGCTGCCCAAAACTGGCTGGATTACGATGATATGATTCTGGCGGCGTTGAGGGTATTGGACGATCCCAGTTGCTGCCGACAGTGGCAACAGCAGTTTTTTGGTGTGTTTGAGGATGAAGCCCAAGACTCCAGCCCCCTGCAAGAACGATTGATTACGCGCTTGGCCCGAGATCCGGCTCACCACCAGAGCCGACTAGTGCGGGTGGGAGACCCTAATCAGGCGATTAATTCTACGTTTACCCCAGCCGACCCCATCTACTTCAATCAGTTTTGCCAACAGTGTGCTGCCCAGGGGCAGTTTGCCACCATGGATCAAGCGGGACGGAGTAATGCTGCCGTGATTAACGCTGCCAATGAGCTGATTGCCTGGGTCAACCAGGATTGGCAACGACGTTATGGCCAGGGCGTGGATACCATGCCTCCGCCGTTTCGGCTGCAAAATATCCGCCCGGTGGATGCCGGAGATCCCCAACCGAATCCACCGCCCACCGATCGTGGTGTGGAAATTCACTTTCCGGCTGATATTTTCCAGGAAGCACAACAAATCAGGCCCGGTTGTTGCCGTTACTGGAGGCGAATCCGGGTCATAGCGCTGCCATATTGGTGCGAGAAAATCGCCAAGCAACCTTCCTCGCCGATCAGCTCCGACATCTGATGCCTGATGACACATTTCCCATTTTGGACGTGGGTGATGGCGATCGCGCCATGAAGATCCCAAATGAAGTTCTACAACTGCTGCAGTTTTTAGACCGCCCCCATTCCCCTGATTATCTCCGGGGGGCATTAACCATTTTTCAGTCCCGCCGCTTAATTAAGACCCAAGATCTGAATCCGTTGATCAGCCAGCCCGAACAATTTCTTTATCCCACGCCGTTAACCCCCCCCATTCCCCCCGCAGCTCAAGATGCCCGTCGTCTTTGTCGGGGATTGCTGCAAGCCCGTGTGGCGTTGCCCACCCCCCAGTTACTGCCATTCTTGGGTCTCACGCTGCAGTATGACAGTGCCGATCTGGCCACACTCCACAAATTAGCTGAACGGTTAAAGGTGCAAACCTATCCCCAACAGGCCCTAAAGCCCTTAATTGCCAATTTGCAAGAACTCCTCAACAGTGAAAGGTTTGAGGCGATCGCCGACGATAACGATGCCCAATATACCCGTGCCGGGCAAATCACTCTCATTACGATGCATAAAGCCAAAGGGTTGGATTGGGACTATGTCTTTATTCCGTCCCTCCATGCGGACGTAATTCCAGGGGAAGCGTGGGTTCCCAACGGCGCTAAATTCCTAGGAAACTTTACCCTGTCGGAAGTGGCCCGTGCCCAAATCCGTACCGCCCTTCATTACGATTACATTCACCACTCCCCCCTGCCGGCCTTGCCCGATGCACCGACAGCTTGGCAACAGGCGATCGCCCTCAAAGAAGCGGAAGAATATCGGTTACTGTATGTGGCCATGACCCGTGCCAAACGCCTCCTGTGGTTATCAGCCGCCCATAAAGCACCGTTCCGATGGAATCAAGTTCAAGCCCGGCGATCGCTTTCATTACAAGCAAAAGCCCCTAGTCCAGCCCTGTTGGTACTCCATCGCGCCAGACAACGCAACCCCCAGAAGGTTAGATTAAAAAGGTGACATGAATTCTTTCCGCGCTCCTGCGCCAGACTCACACTGGAACCTATGACAGAGAATGAAAACAAAACCTGTTCCATTGGGCACGCTTTACGGGAAAATATCAGCTTATTGTTACTCGCTATCCTGCTGGCAGTCTTGTTACGAACATTTGTGGCGGAACCCCGTTATATTCCGTCCGAGTCTATGCTACCGACCCTCGAAGCAGGCGATCGCCTGGTGGTCGAAAAAGTCTCCTATCGCCTTCATTCACCGGCCGTGGGGGACGTTATTGTCTTTCATCCACCAGAAATCTTGCAGCAGCTGGGGTATAAGCCCGACCAAGCGTTTATTAAGCGCGTCATTGCGACACCGGGACAAACTGTAACCGTCAACCATGGTGTGGTTTACCGAGATCACGTTCCGCTACAGGAAAGTTACACTTTGAGCCCCCCTCAATACAATCTACCGCCCGTTACAGTTCCAGAAGGACAGCTCTTTGTGATGGGAGACAATCGAAATAACAGTAACGATTCCCATATATGGGGCTTTTTACCCCAAGAGGAAATCATTGGTCATGCCATTTTTCGCTTTTTTCCTCCCAATCGTTGGGGGCAGGTTTAATGGCAAGCGGAGATCCCCAAAAGTGCAGCCAGAGACGCAAAGAAGCGTTTGACTTCATATAACTTGATTTTGATTGGCCAAACATGGGGTCGGTAATCCGTAGGGAGCCTTAAAAGGCTCAATGTGCTTATTTCTTTCGCCATTGTGGGTATCCTGAACTAGGTTGCCTCTTGGCAATTTTCAATCTCAGTTTATGATTGAACAATAGATTTTTTTAATCTCCACTCCTCCGCCTTCCTGTGTCAATTACCGTGCATTACTCCGGCAATCATAATGGGGAGACGAGACCTCCTGCTTCAGGTATTGACCACCGTTCTTCTACTGTTTAGTGATGGATGTGGATTTTTCAAAGGCGATGACGCGACAGAAGAGCAGACCCTCGATCAAGCTCCTACCCGTCCCCCGGAAGTACCTGTCCAGCCGGTTAAGCAACTGCCTCCTGTCGATATCGCCTCTCTGGGGTTAATTGCTCCCGTTCAGCCTAGCGAACGACGGCCAAAAATTGCCGCAGGCCGACCGAATCCCTTTGCTTTAATCCCTGTTGGGGCCACTGTGCGGGAATCGGTGTGCAGAATAGAAGATAGACAAGAAGACGCAGGAAATAACAAAGCCGTTAAGACTGCTACTTCCTCGGCTCAGCCTAAACCAGTACAGCCCGGTAGGCGGTCTCAAGCCCCCTCAACATCAGGTTCCCCAGAGGGGAATTCACCCAATGTTACCGCTCCTCCCCCGGCTCCCCTTTATCCCAATGATGCCCGTGCGGTTGAAGTATCCGGCGTTGTAGAAATTCAGAACCGTCCTTACGCCATCGTTAAAGCCCCCGGTGAGCCCGTTGCTCGTAATGTTACTGTTGGCGATCGCCTGTCCGGAGGAAAAATCCGGGTGAAGGCCATTAATGCTAATTCGCGATTGCCCCAAGTGACCCTTGAGGAATATGGTCAGACCGTCACCCGCCGTGTTGGCGACCCGCCCCTTCCGCCTTTGACGCCGTCGTCAACCAATCCATCCATTCGTGGTGGCTCCATCGGTGATATGGATGAAGATGGCATGATCACAATTACGGCTCCCGATGGCACAGTTATTCGAGTCCCGGCAGAGGTCGCGCAACAAGAAGTGCGTCGTCAAGAGGCGATCGCCAGGAGATCGTCACAGCGGCGTTTATCCCAACAGGGTCACCGCAGTCCCCCTCACATCTGGCAGAAGAAGCAGGGGTCGGGTTTGGCGAAATTCGTAACCTAGCTGTTTTGAAGTTGAATGCGAAAAAACAAAGGCAATCAATTTATTGGCTCCAGTGGCGTGATTTGTATTACCGGCAATCAAGTGCTAGCGGTTCGCCGCCTCACATTACAAGTAGAAGATACGGAAAATAACACTATTTTGGATAGCATCGGCATCAGCCTAGGACAAGTATATCGTTTACAGAAAGGACAAAAGCTAGAATTTGATGGCTCAGTGCCTGACTTCCGTGGGCGGTCTCCAGAAAATATCATTGTGCGCTTAGTGGACTGGCAGTCCACGGCGAGAGATACGAATCGCAACAATAATTAAGTCGGATGGAACAGCCCCCGCAAAATCTAATCCCCTAAGTGTTCGAGGCAATAATCTATTGCGATGGATTATTGCTTACCGATCGCCTGTAAAAATTTTTATTTCAATTCCTCCGTTCATGGCATTTTATCAATTTGTCGTTATGCCGCCCCAACACGAGCCTCAGTGCAGTAGTTCTAGCCTTGGTCTTATTTCCAGCTATAATCAGTGTTCACCATGAAGAAAGCAAGCATCCGGTATTATTGGCGGCAGTGGGCGCCTTATAAAATGGAAGGCATTGAAAAATCGAGAAGAAATTCCCCTCGACACCCCCTTTGGTCAACCCTCTGATTCCTTGATTTGGGGAGAATTGGAAGGAGTACCGGTCGTCTTCCTAGCGCGCCACGGTCGATCACACCATTTACTCCCGACAGAAATTCCTTTCCGGGCGAATATCCATGCCATGAAGCAATTAGGAGTGCAATACTTAATTTCTGCCTCTGCGGTGGGGTCTTTGCAGGAAGCAGTAAAGCCGCTAGACATGGTTGTGCCTGACCAATTTATTGACCGGACTCGGAATCGGGTTTCGACGTTTTTTGGTGAGGGAATTGTCGCCCATGTTGCGTTTGGCGAGCCCATTTGCCCCCAATTAGCTAATTATTTAGCCACGGCGATCGCCGAATCGAACCTAGAAAATAGTGATCTCCATCGAAGGGGAACCTATGTTTGCATGGAAGGTCCAGCCTTTTCAACGAAAGCCGAGTCTGAACTCTATCGCAGCTGGAGCGGCACAATTATTGGCATGACCAACTTACCAGAGGCGAAGCTAGCGAGGGAAGCAGAAATCGCCTATGCCACCCTTGCCCTAGTGACCGACTATGACTGTTGGCGGGAAGGTCATGACGATGTCACAGTGGACATGATCGTCGCGAACTTGCATCAAAACGCCACCAACGCCCAAAAAGTGATCCAAGCCACGGTACGTCAACTCAACGCTAAACCCTTCGAATCGATCGCCCACGATGCCATGAAGTATGCTGTCCTTACCCCCCCTGACGCTTACCCTAAAGCAACGCGGGAAAAATTAGCATTAGCTTCACCCCGAGACAGGGCAGAGATAAATAATATTCAAACTGAAATATGAGTTTAAGATAGCCGATGGCCTATTTGAGTTAAGCGCTGAAACGATGGCGCTACTGTGAAATTGTCTACGGAGAGGACTGATGGGCTACGCTCAACCCCTAATCTGTGACGAGTTACATAGAGTTGAGATGCACTCTATGAAAAATGGGTTGCCTTACTGTAAAAATCCTGGATGTCTCGCTTTAATTTTGTCCAGCAACAAATGCCATCCCCAAGGATTGGGCTTTCCTTCATCCCAAAGGTAGATGTACTTTAAGAAAACCCAAATGCATGACTTGATTGCGACAATCAACAACGCTAGATCAGGCTTTTCTTAGGACAATTCGTATTTTTCGAGAAGCCCTTAAATCAAATCCCATTGGTGGCGAAGAGAACACTACGCATAGCGGCGATCGCCGTAATCGCAAGAGCCATGAGGGGATTTTGTCCCTGATTAACAGCAAAAGAGGTAACAATACCGGCTCCTAGGGCGGAAATGAGACCTGCACTCACTAAATCTTTCTCTGAGTTACGAAACATAAATAATCTCGATAAAATTGAGTTTTTAACAAATGTGGCTACCACCGTATCATTGCTTTTAAACAGGTCCAAGGGCGCGGAGCTGATTTGCAATCAAGCTTTAGGGAGAGAGATATTTCTTTACAGAAAAAATACAACCAGCTACTTTTTACAAACAAACGTAACGGTCTGTCTCGTCAAGGCAAATGCAATTGAACGAATGATTGTTACGACACTCTCCAACGTTTTTCACGCCGAAAACCTGATTTCGGCGCTTAATCCCCTTCCACGGATAAACCAAAATTCTTAACTGAGGGTGTGCAAGCAGTCGGATTTGGGATGAATCCTCGGTTCGATTAATACACTGGACTTATGCTCTCCTTCCCTTCTTGGCGAAAAATTCTGTGGCATTCCCGTGGTATTTGGGTGACCACTCCTGTTGTCACGACATTTATTCTTTTGATTCGAGGGTTGGGGATACTCCAGTTTGGGGAGTGGCAAGCCTACGATGCTATGGTTCGCACCCATCCCCGCCCCCCGGACGACCGCATCGTCATTGTCGGCATTACAGAGGCAGATGTCAGCCATTTTGAGACATCTATTTTTTCGGATGCGGTGTTAGCCGATTTAATTAATCAACTCAAAGCCCAGCAACCGGAAGCCATTGGCTTGGATCTGTACCGGAATGTCCCTGTCCCCCCCGGCACTGAGACCCTCCACCAAGTTTATGAATCTACCCCCAATTTAATTGGCATTGAAAAAGTCGCCGGCACGGATGAATTTAGCACCGTTGCCCCCCCTCCCATTCTCCAACAATCGGATCAAGTGGGGGCCAATGACGTGGTTATTGATCGAGATAATGTGATTCGGCGGGGCTTTGTTTACTTAATTGGAGACGACCAGAAGCCCCATTACAGCTTCGGGTTACATTTAGCCATTCGATATTTAGACCGTTTTGGCATTGGCGCTGAACCGGTTCCTGGCAGTGGAGATGATTTCAAGCTGGGCAATATTCGCTTTAGTCCTTTTTCCGCTCACAGTGGGGGATATATTAATGCCGATGACAGTGGTTTTCAATTATTAATTCAATATGAACATCGCTTTGAGCAGGTTTCTTTAACTGAGGTTCTTGAAGGGAGACTGCCACGGGATTGGGGTAAAGACAAAATTATCCTTATCGGCAAAGTCGGGGAAAGTTTTAAAGATATGCATTACACTCCCTACAGTCATTTCTGGGGTTTTCCCGTGCTGTTCCAGGGGTGGGAGATCCATGGGAATTTAGTGAGCCAATTTATCGGAGCGGGATTAGACGATCGCCGTTTAATAACGAGTATGACCGAGCCAGTGGAATGGCTCTGGATCGGCAGGTGGACGCTCCTGGGGGCACTCATCACCTGGCAATGGCGTTATAGCCATCAGCACCATGGAGACAATGGAAAACGATCCTGGCGATGACCAGCAGTGTGGCGGTGTTAATAGGGAGTAGCCAGGGGGCACTAATACTGGGGGTGGGGTGGCTACCCGTTGTTCCGCACTGCTACGGCAAACTATTGGGCGCTAGCGGGATTTATTGTTGCCTGATGGCGCAGGCAGGACTCGCGGTACGGGCGCGAATACCTTGGGCGCTATTTAACCGATCAAGTGGTCGCAACGCTGCTTGAAGAATCCAGAAGGCTTAAAAATGGGGGGGAAACGGCGAACCATTACCTTGTTGACCTCTGACCCTCCGGGGATTCACCAGCACATCAGAAACCCTGACTCCAGAAAAAGTCGTCTCGGTTCTCAACCTTTATATTGGAGCCATGGCCGACGTGATCACCCGGTATGGCGGAACCATCGATGAGTTTATGGGCGATGGCATTCTGGTGCTCTTTGGTGCCCCTACTGCCGCAGCTGACGATGCGTTACGGGCGGTGGCCTGTGCGGTGGAAATGCAGTTGGCGATCGCCACGGTCAATCAAGAGATGACTGCCATGAACCTAAAGCCACTGGCAATGGGCATTGGGATCAATACGGGGGAGGTGGTGGTGGGTAACATCGGCTCCGAAAAACGCACAAAATACGGCGTGGTGGGCGCTCAAGTAAATCTCACCCATCGTATCGAGTCCTATACCATAGGGGGGCAAATACTCATTTCCCAAACCACGCTGGAGCAAGCCGAGACACGGTGCAGGTCGCAGGAAGTCAGACCGTTCATTCCAAAGGAGTCACGTTGCTTCCGTGGTGGTTTGGGATGTCATTGGTGTGGGACAACTCTACCATCTATCATTAACCAAAGAAACGGAGCGTTACATCAAACTCGATCCCCCCTTGACGGTGACCTATGCTTGTTTGGTCGGAAAGCACGTCAGCGACCAACACTGTTGCGGCCAATTGAGTCAACTATCACAGCAGGGGGGCTTTGTGGAAATCCCCCCCCAGCAACCCCATCCTGACCCCTATACCAACCTTAAAATAGAGATCGGAGGCATTCATGAAAATGGTTCAGCCACGGCGATCGTTTATGCCAAAGTGATTGAGCCACCGGAACATTCCTCAGTGAATAACGCTGGTTTTTACCTCTATTTTTCTGCAATGCCTGTATCCCTAACCCAACAACTAAAGGAACTGTATCAAACTGGGCAGGTTGTGTTTCCAGGGACATCCACAGCCCAGTAATTGGAGGGAATCATGGCAACCACACTAAAGTTTTTGGGTTCAGGTTCCGCGTTCACCGTGGGTGGTGACAATTTTCAATCCAACATTCTGTTGACAGCTCCCAGTGGACGCCACCTATTACTGGATTGTGGAACTGGATATCCGTTTTTCGCTTCATGCCGAGGGTCTTAGCTACCCGGACATTACGGATATCTACATTAGCCATCTCCACTCCGATCATGTCGGCGGCTTAGAATATATCGGGTTTACCACCAAGTTTGAGCCCCCAGTGTGACCGCCCCAAGCTTTATCTCAGCCAAGATATTGCCACCGATTTGTGGGACAAGTGTTTAGCCGGGGGAATGGAAGCCACTGAGGGGGATTTGACTGACTTAAGTAGCTATTTCAGGGTTAATTCCTTAAAACCTGATGAAAGTTTTACCTGGGAAGGCATTTCGTTTCAGCTCGTCAAACTCAACCATGTAGATACAGGATTTAAGTTAATGCCAGCCTATGGTCTATTTTTTCAGATCAATAATCGCTACATTTTTTTCAGCGGTGATACCAAGCTCTGTGTTGAGCGGTATCTTCCCTATTATCAACAAGCGGATATTATTTTCCACGATTGTGAAATCAGTGCCTATCCAACGCCGGTGCATGCTCACTATAAAGATTTAGCGCTTCTGCCCGCCGCTATTAAACAAAAAATATGGTTGTATGGCTACCAACCCGGTCGCTTACCCCCTGCGACCAAAGATGGATTTTTAGGGTTTGTCCGCCAGGGACAGGTCTTTGAATTTTAAGTCATGGTGAAATGAACTCAGCGTAAGACGCAGTCAGAGGAGTCATGTTTGGGGTCGTGTGAGGTGGCCCCCAAAAACCAGACAGGGGTAGACAGGGGAGAAAGCTCTAAACTGAAAACCTTACAGAGAGAAAGTTTATGAGCTAAACGAAAAAGCAATATAGCCCCCAATTCAAGGCGAAAGTAGCCTTGGAGGCAGTAGAAGGAGTAAAGAGAAGTATAGCGGAGCTATCAGGGGAGATACAAAATCCACCCAAGTGTGCTCAATAAATGGAAAAGGAAACTGATAGACGAATCGGTCAATAAAATCTTTGAAGGGGAGTCTGTAAAGGTAGAAAAAATGAATAACAAGGATGCAAAGAAATCAATGAACTGTATCGACAAATCGGAAAGCTGAAGGTGGAAAAGGATTTTTTAGCCGACAAGTCAGTAAGACTGGGCTTGCCGACCGAAAAACCATGGTAAATCCATAAACAACTCAGACTTAAATCTCAAAGAGCAATGCCAATTACTGGGTATAAATCGTTCAAGCTATTACTACCAAGTAAAGGAGCCAAACGAGGAAGAAAAAATGCTACTAAGACTCCTAGACGAGCAATATATTTTGAGACCTCTTCACGCGAAGTTCGAAAAATGACAGTATACGCGAGAGCAAGGTTATCATGTCAATCTGCAAAAGAGTTATTAAACTGATGCATCCCTTAGGATTGCAGACAATCATCAAAAAAAGAGAACCAGTGTTAGCAATTTATTATTGGGGGGGGGTCCGGAACATCGAATTTACCCCTATTTGATAAGGTTGGGGTCAATCAAGCCAATCAATTGTGGTGTACAGACATCACATATCTGGTGCTTGGAGTATTATTATCTGGTTGCTATGTGGATTGGGTATAGTCGACGAGAGTATTATCGTGGCGTATCAATGCCGCAATGGATATTAAATTCTGCTGTAACGCATTGGAGGAAGCGTTAGAGAAGTATGGCAAACCAGAAATCTTTAACAGCGACCAAGGAGAGTCCGGAACTACATCTGAACTTTACTGAGATTCTTTTGGATGCTCAGGTAAAATTAGCATGGTCGGAGGACGATGTTTCGATAATATTTTATTGAAAGTTATGGCGTTCTCTTAGAGGGTGTTTGAAAAGAAAGATTGAACCTGGCGAAGAAAAGATAAGGGCTTTCACTCGTAACAAAATGAGGGTTACGACGATTTCCGTGGACTTCCCAAACACCCTCTTAGATAGTAATTATTCAGAGTAAAGAAAAAAGGAGAAAGGGGAAGACCGGGAAGAAGAGAAGGAGGCTCAAGACCAAATCGAGCAGCGCGACAGGCTTGAGTTAGGAAATCAAGAACGGAGCGATTTGTGCCTGTAAAGAAGTGGTCACAGTAAGCATACGGGCAACAAAGTCACTGCCACCCTGAGACTTAGAACCAAAACTAAGGCGACGCCAAATGACGGCGGGTCTTAGAGCCTGCTCAGCGGCATTGTTGGTTGGTACAAGTGAAGGATGGTTAACAAAAGTCCATAAGGCGGGTTCGACCTTAAGAATCTGACGACAAGTCCGCACCGTTTTAGCCAAGGGAGTTTTCTCCTTTGGAGCAACGTATAATGCCGCCGCATTCTCCAATTCCTGTTGAAAACCCCGCCGAAGATGGGAAACTGCTTCCACAAACAGGGCACGACTCATGGTTCCATCTCGTACCCGGTGCCACCATCGAAATAAGCGACGTTGTCTTCTTAATAAAGCATTACCAATTTCTGCTGATACCCCAGACCGTTCGCTAATAGCAATAAAATCCCTTTTCAGATGCGCCCAGCAAATTTGACGTTGCTCCAGGGGGAGCCAATTGTATGCTCCATACCGGTCTGAAGTGACAGTGCCTTTAAACCCAGTCCCGATAAGACTTTTCGCCGTATCCTGGGAACGCGATAGTACTATCTCAAAAAATGAGACCAGGGGGGTTACCAATCCCCATAGCCACCCCCTCTTCTTGCTGGGATTTTTCCCATCACCATTGTGTTGTGTGAACCCAGTTTCATCACTATTCATCGCTTCCTGGCTCTGGACGTAAATTTTTGCCTGTTCTACACTTGTCCCTACCGCCTCATTGAGTTCCTGGCGTAGACGATTTATTCCCCCTGTCGATATCACCACGCCAAATACTTCCTTCAGTAGCTCTTGCACTAATCCATGACTTTGATGATGGTGAGCGCTCAACACACCCACTAACCCGGTTAATCTTTCTCCATAACCTTTCTGGGTAACTCCATTCGGCAACTTGGCTCGGGTTCCATGCCCACATTCCGGGCATGTTAGCTTGTGCAGGTCTGTACTCTATTACCTCCGGTTTCACTGGCGGAATTTCCACCACTTGATGCCGATATGGATTTTCGTCTTCCCCTCTCAATTCATTCCCACAATGACCGCACGTTTCCGGTTTGACCTCCTTTATTGCCTTGCAGTCTTCCGGTTTATACAAATATCGTTGATTTCCTTGATGTCCCTTTTGGCCTCCACGCTTCCTACTTCCTATCTGACTGATTTTTTTCTCCCTTTTTTTTCCTGGCTCGTCTTTTGACGGCGGACGGGATGAATTCCCCGAATTTTGATTTAAACGTTCTTCTATTTCGTTTACTCGTTCCTCTAACCGATGCGCTTTTCCCCTTAGCCCTTCATTTCCTTTCACCAATTTCATCACCAGTTCCCGCACGCTCGCTGGCGTTGACTCCCAATCCTCCTTGGGAACCTCATATCCGCCCACTTGAATCATCTTGCTCATTTTTCTAACTTACCAATTTTTTTCACCATTTTTCTACTTCCCCCCTGAAAAGCTACATTTGATAAGAAGTTTGAAGATTAATCAAGCCAATCAAGTGTGGTGCACAGACATCACATATCTGCCAATTGGCAAAGGATATTATTATCTGGTTGCCATCATGGATTGGTATAGTCGACGAGTATTATCGTGGCGTATCAGTAACACAATGGATGTTAAATTCTGCTGTAACGCATTGGAGGAAGCGTTAGAGAAGTATGGCAAACCAGAAATCTTTAACAGCGACCAAGGAAGTCAATTTACATCTAAGACTTTACTGAGATTCTTTTAGAGGGCGTTTGTGAAGAGCCTAGATATGGTGTGATAGAACATTTAAGTTAGCTCTGAGCATGAGACGAATCATACTAACATAGATAAATGCCTCAGTGGTTTCTGGAAGAACTTCATATAATCCTTGCTCAACTGACGCCAGTGGTTAAACCAACCAAAGGCATGTTCAACTACCCATCGTTTTGGCAAGAGCACGAAGCCCTTGGCATCCTGAGGGCGCAACACTACTTCAATAATGAATCCCAATGTATTCATTATCATTTTCATAAACTCTTCACCCCTGAAACTACCATCGACAAAAGATACGAATCAGGCGAGCACGGGGGTCGCTCTTTTTTTTCACTTTTTGCAAGAGTATTTTGGCTCCTCTCGCTCGGTACACTGGTTGTCATTACTGACATGGCAATCAATAAACCGAAGGTATCTACCAAGGTGAAACGTTTACGACCATTGATATTCTTGCCCCCATCATATCCGACGTCTCGATTCACCCATGTTCCGGTTTTGACACTCTGACTGTCCAGAATTCCGGCACTGGGACTCGGATGCCGCCCTTCCATTACCCTGACTATGGTTTTCAGTTGTTCATGGATTTCTTCCCAGACTCCTTCTTTACGCCATTGATTGAAATAATGGTAGACCGTGCCTGATGGTGGGAACTCTCCTGGTAGATTTCGCCATGGCACTCCATTCACCAGCACATAAAAGATGGCGTTTAAGACCTCTATCATGTCTACATCTCTTGGTCTGCCACCTGGTTTAGCCGGTGGTATATAGTCCTTGATGAGTTCCTCTTGGAGTGGACTCAAGTCTGATGAGTACCTTTTTCTTGTTTTGGTCATTTTGCCTTCCTCTCGGTTTTTGGCTCTACCCTATCTATTGTGTACCTTCCCACTTCTCAAACATCCTCTAATCGAATTTCTTGAACGCCTTGAATTTGAGCTTCAATGAGAAACCCTCGCCGTGAGGGATTTATGGGATGAGGGTAAGTACAAACTCTTTTCGACCTTTTGATGAAAATCCGTTTTCAGACTATGTGAAGCGATTTCTTGATAGGGATTTAAAATTACGAGGAATCATTGCTAACCGTGAAGTTGAGCTGAGACGGAGCGATGGAGGTAACCAAGGAGAACGTATAGATATTCATGTTGATGCTATTCTAAAACATCCAAATAGTGGTAATTGGTCAAGAGTAAAGAAAAAGTGAGAAAGGGGAAGACTGGGAAGAAGAGAAGGAGGCTCAAGACCAAATCGAGCAGCGCGACAGGCTTGAGTTAGGAAATCAAGAACGGAGCGATTTTGTGCCTGTAAAGAAGTGGTGGCACTGGTTCCGTTGTCTGGGGAAGCTGGAAGCATTGTTCACAGCGAGTTAGATTGCATATCGCATCGTCAGAAGTTGCGACCAAGATATCCCAGTCTCCAAAATTCCTAGCTTTACAGCAGGGACAACTTTAGTGGTGAAATGAACTCTAACGAAATTGTGCACCACCCAAAACACATCGAGCGTTCTTTGTAGCTCCTTTCTGGATTTAGCATAGGTGTTGGTTTTACGCCGAAAGGTCGAATTTCGTCGTCTCATGGAGGCATTAAACGCTTCAAGATGATTGACATGGATATCTTTGTGTGCCACATCATGAGTTGTTTTTGGATGTTCAGGCACAGGAGCCTGATACTTTTGACGTCGACGACCCGGTCGCGTTTTTGAGCCTTTGTTTTTAAGGCGAACTCTGACTCCTTTCGGCAGCTACGTCTTAGGGGACGTCCTGGTTTTCCACTGTGAAGGACTTCGTGGCAAATTTCAAACAACAAGTTGCCATAGCGTCGTTCTCCATCAGTGAATAGGCTCAAACCATCCGTTTGCTCAATCACCTCCGCTAAGCAAGCTGTAGCCGTCTTAAACAGTAGATCTCTTTCATAATTGGTTTCACAGTATGGTAAGGGTTGATAAAAGTCTTGTACTTTGAGAGCATATTAAATGAATTATGAAACAGCTCAGACCCTGAGCCCGTCGAATCCTTAAGCGATATACTGCATTCAAAAAGAAACTCTAATCTGATGCTCCAGGCATGGAATGAATATTATGTGGGTCACTCAAATGCAGGACGACCCCAAAGTCGATTCCACCTGACTAGCTACTGACAGCTCTCCAATATTGGCGAGAGTACCGCACTTACTACCACATAGCCCAAGACCGAGGGATTTCAGAGGCAACGGTTTATCGTATTGTTCATCGTGTCGAAACAGTGTTGATGGGCTCGGGGCGACGTTCCGCCGGGGAAAAAACAGTTACTGCCGAAGGTGAGTATCCTGGATGTCGTGGTTATTGACGTGACGGAAACTCCGATTGAACGTCCCAAAAAAGGGCAAAAAACAGTATTATTCTGGCAAGAAAAAACAACATACACTCAAGTGTCAAGTATTGGCTCAACGCTACAGTAAAGAAATTATCTGTCTGTTTTTCGGGGAAGGTCGTCGTCATGATTTCCATCTTTAAGACTCTCCGGAGTCCATCTTCATCCAGATACCGAAAGCATTCAAGACAGCGGCTATCAGGGAATTAATGCTTATCATCCCAACAGCTATGTGCCGCTCAAAAAGTCAAAAAAGGGCGAACTAACTCACTTTCAGAGCGAATATAATCAGGCTCTTAAGAGTCGCGAACGCATCTGTATCGAGCATATCAATCGTAGTTTGAAGATTTTCAGGGTTTTGGCGGGTCGATATCGCAATCGTCGTCGCCGTTATAACCTCCGCTGCAACTTGATTGCCGCCATCTACAACTTGAGTTATCTCTCTCTACTTTGTAGATGGTGAACAATACACAGCACATTGGGTCATGAATTATGAAAGAGGTCTAGTTGCTTATTTTTGTGCCCACAGTGCAATTCCCATAGAAATCGACTCCCTCGCTCCATCAGAACAATAGTCCAGCCTTGAGAATCACAGGGCGGTTTGTTTTTACCAACCTTGGTGTACAGTTCATCTCCTTCCATTTCCTGGTGAATAAACTGATGGAGTAAGGCATACAGCATCAGGGTTGGCTTGATGCCGGCTAAACGTTGCTCCCAATCGATAATGCTTTTCTTCGAAACGTTATGGGTGCGGGCCGTGGCATTTAGACTCATCCCTCACTCCTGGCTTTAAGGAGCGTGATAATCCGGCTCAGAGGGGTTCTCAGTCCTGCAATTGGGGTCGCAAAGGTCTCACTAAAGTAAACGTCGCATTGACGACAATGGAGCAAACGCCTTGAACCATTCACCTGCGTTGAATAATGGGTATGGACATGGACGGCATTACTGGCACAGCAGGGACAAGGATAAGCAAAGAGATCCATGGGGAGACTGATTTTAGAGGACTACCCATTATTGCTCAAATCCGCATATGACATGGATTCTGACTGCCCCATCCTACGGAACCAGTGCCGCTGGGATAAAGTCGAGCTTAGGCTTAAGTTTGGAATATCCTAAACAAAAAAAAGCCCTGAATTAAAATTAACCAGGGACTCATACGATGAAGAGTTAAAGGCATCTAGTCCAACGAAGGGCGTAACTTAATGCAGTCATTGTGGATATTGATGGCGTTTTAACTGTTACTTAGACTAGAATTTTCAATCACCTTATCGATTAAGCCATACTCCATTGCTTCTGCGGCGGAGAGAAAGTAATCTCGGTCTGTGTCTTTCGCAATTTTTTCGATAGTCTGGCCAGTGCGTCCCGCTATGATTTCATTGAGTTGTTTGCGGATACGCAGAATTTCACGGGCCTCGATGTCAATATCAGTAGCCCGGCGACGTCCCGTTCCTCCCATCGGTTGATGGATCATGATTCGGGCATGGGGCAAGGCCAAGCGTTTACCCGGAGAACCAGAGGCAAGTAAAAACGCACCCATAGAAGCAGCAAGTCCCACACAAATGGTAATCACTTCTGATTTGATGTACTGCATGGTGTCAAAAATCGCCATACCAGCGGTGACGGACCCCCCTGGTGAGTTGATATAGAGATAGATGGGCTTGCCGGGATCATCAGAATCTAAATAGAGCAAAAATGCGACAATTTGATTGGCGATTGAGTCGTTGACTTCTTGCCCTAGAAAAATAATTCGTTCTTGACTGAGGCGGGTATAAATATCAATCCACCGTTCATATTGACTGCCGGGGAGACGATAGGGAACACTAGGGACACCAATAGGCATAGGTCGTGATTCTCAGAAAAATAAACAGAAAGGAAAGCGACGGAAAAAAGGACAACTTAACTGGGTTAGCTTAAAGCGGGAATAGCTGTAGGAAGTTCTTTCGGGCTTTCTAGAACTCGGTCAATGAGACCATATTCCTTAGCATGGGTTGGGGTCAAATAGAAAGTACGATCCATATCTTTGGCTAATTTTTCCATGTCTTGTCCTGTATTTTCAGACAGGATTTCAAGCATAGTGCGCTTATTAGAAAGCACTTCCTTGGCTCGAATTTGGATATCCGTTGCTTGCCCCTGTGCCCCTGTGCGATTTTGATTAAGCACAATAGTGGCATGGGGCAGACTCGCCCGGAAACCTTAGTGCCAGCGGAAAGAATCATGGCGGCGGTTCCCATGGCTTGGCCAATGCAAATGGTGTGAACAGGGGGCTTGATGTAGTTGAGGGTGTCACAAATGGCAAATGCTTCTGTTTCAAAGCCGATAGCATCTCCCGTATACCAGGATGTTCCGGTGGAGTTGATGTAAAAGTAGATGGGTTTATCGGGATCATCGAATTGCAAATAAAGTAACTGGGCAATGATCAATTGGGTAACGTCAATGCCGACTTGCTGTTTCACTTCATCGGAAGAAAACAGCGGCATGCCGAGGTAAACAATCCGCTCTTTAAGCAACAGAGATTGTAGATCCGGTGGGGGGGTCCGAAAAGCCGCATCGCCATAATATGCTGATTGAACCGCAGTTATTTCCATGCTGGCTTAGTTTTCCGTTAATAGTAGGGAGAACCAAAGGGTTACCCTTGGGTTTACGTTCTCCAGTTTGCGTTTAAGCTATTGTGTTCTTATTTTAACCTGCTCTGCAAGCGCGCCCGATCCTGGTGTCGTGAAAATCGGCTTTGGCCAAAGGGTTAAAAGCCAGACATTAATCAATGTTTAACTGGGGTGGAACGTTAAGTATGCAAACGTTAAGTACGCAATTGTTGGCAGCAACGACGAAAGTCATCTCCCCGTTCTTCAAAGCTACGGTATTGATCAAAGCTGGCACAGGCTGGTGACAACAGAACTGCTCCTGCGTTGAGCATTGGCGCTAATTCATGGCCGCGTGCCACCGCTTTGTCCATCGTTTTGACCTGTTCATAATTGCGGTATCCGGCTTGATTGAGGCGATCGGCAAATAGAGGGGCGGCGTCTCCAATCAAAAGGACTTTGACGGCTTTTTTTTGAATCTGGTTAATCCACCCATGATCATCTCCTTCTTTGGCTTCGCCGCCGGCGATGAGAATAGTGGGGGACGGCATGGAGGAGAGTCCTACTGTTGCGGCATCATAGTTTGTGGCTTTACTGTCGTTGATAAATTGAATACCGTTAACGGTACAAACGGGTTCTAATCGGTGGGCAACGCCAGTAAAACTCAGGAGGGTTGCTGTGATAGCTTGTTTGTCAACTTCCGCCAGCCGAGCGGCGGCGATCGCCAAGAGGAGGTTTTGTTGATTATGGCTGCCGGGCATTTTGAAGAGGTTAATGGGGGCCACTAATTCCCCGAAGGCAGAAATAAAATTGTCTTGTAAGTAGACACCCTGTTTCGGTGAACAGTGAAGTTGGTCAGGTCCCGCCACACTTGTCCAATGGGCATCGGGAAATTGTGACGCCGCGTGGTCAAATAAATGGCGATCGTCCCCATTCAACACCTGCAATTTCGACCGTTGGAGCAGACTCGCTTTAATGGCATAGTAATTTTCTAGGGTTTTGTGGCGATTGAGATGGTCAGGAGTCAACGTTGTCCATAGCCCGATGATGGGTGCGAGGGTCAGGGAAGACTCAATTTGATAACTACTAATTTCGGCAATAATCCAATCATAAGTCTGGTTTTGGAGCACCAATTCACAGGCCGCGTAGCCGATATTGCCACAGGCGGGGGCATTCAAGCCCGCCTTTTGAAAAATTGCATGTACCAATGAAGTGGTCGTGGTTTTGCCATTCGTGCCGGTAATGCCAATCCAAGGAATATTCTTTAAGTATTGCCATGCCAGTTCCATTTCCCCCATCACTTCTACCCCATGCTGTCGGGCTAACTGCAATAGGGGCAAATTCCACGGGACTCCAGGGCTCACAACAATGCGCTGTGGCCAACCCTCTTCATCCGGATTTAGGGTGTGGCCCAATTTCAGGGTGATACCTTCTTCAATTAGTGGTTGTCCCATTTGCACCAAGCTTTCGCCCTGGGCTTTATCCGAAACTATTACCCCCCATCCTTCTCGTTTCAAGACCCGCGCAGCGGCAATCCCGGAACGTCCTAATCCAATGACACAAGCTTGGGGCATGATGTTTTCGGGTTTTTCTCAGAAAGGCGAGAAAGATTAAACAAGATGGGTGGATAACGTTTTATTTTAGCCTTGTCGGGGATCATGATTTTTTGAGATGTGCAATAAATCAGGGGACAACGGCTTGAGAATTTTGTCTTAACCTGCTCTTTACCATAGCTCTGTTAAATGAATGTATCATTAGCAACTGTTTGGCCAGATTAATATTCTGCATCGAGAAACCATCCATGACTAACACTCAATTTTTTCAATTGTTATCTAAGCGCTGCGTGCCGATGGCTTCTGCTCTCGCGTTGTCCATGGGTCTGGCTGCCTGTGGTGGCGGGGGGGGGGACACAACGACCAGCACAGAGTCCGGTGGTGACAATGCTAAAGCCAATGCGGCGATCGCCTCACCGGTATCTTTGACAGGCGCAGGGGCCTCATTTCCCGCTCCCTTGTACCAAGGGTGGTTTGTGGAGCTGAACAAAGTAGTTCCAAACTTACAAGTCAATTATCAGTCGGTGGGCAGCGGGGCCGGTGTTGAGCAATTCAGCTCTGAAACTGTCGATTTTGGGGCCTCGGATGTCGCCATGAAAGATGAAGAGATCGAAAACGTTGGCCGAGGAACCCTACTACTGCCGATGACGGCGGGTAGCATCGTTTTAGCCTACAATCTGCCAGGGGTGGAAGGATTGAATGTTACCCAGGAAGCGATGGTCGGTATTTTTATGGGGAAAATCACGAAGTGGAATGATCCCAAGCTGGCTGAAGCCAACCCGGACGCCACCCTTCCCGATCTCCCCATCACAGTTGTCCATCGGGCGGATGGCAGCGGGACAACCGGGGTTTTCACCAAGAATTTAAGCGCCATTAGCCCCGAATTTCAAGAAGCCATCGGAGAAGGCAAGACTGTGGAATGGCCCACCAGTGCGGGTAAATTTATCGGCGGCAAAGGCAATGAGGGCGTGACGGCCGCTGTGCAGCAAAATGAAGGGGCGATCGGATATGTCGAGTACGGTTACGCCAAAAATAATGCCATTACGATGGCTAATTTGGAGAATAAAGCCGGAAACTTTATTCCCCCCAGCGACGAATCTGCGTCTGAAACCCTAGCTGCTGTTGAGCTACCAGAAAACCTGCGGGCATTTATCACCAATCCAGAAGGGGAAAATTCCTATCCCATCGTCACCTATACCTGGCTCCTGGCTTACAAAGAGTACAGTGACCCGGAGCAAGCGAAAGGAATGGAAGCCATGATTGAGTATGGCTTGAATCAAGGGCAAGCGATGGCTCCCGCGTTGGGATATGTTCCCCTGCCGGAAAATGTTCGCCAAAAAGTGGCGGCAGCGGCAGATATCATTTCTCCCGATTATGAAATCACGGTCAACTAACGGCACTAGTTTGACTGATTGTTGAGCATTCGATAGCCATGGCCCAACTTAATCAGATTAGGGAGAGGAAAGGGGGTCAATCATCCCAGGATTGACACCTTCTTTTTCTCTATCATCTAACGGCATTTGTTTTCACTTCATCTCCTGCCCTATGACGCATTTTCAATATACCCGGACAGCCCCACTGGCCCCCCGGTCAGAGTTGGAAAAAAAATTAGAGTTGGGTTTCAGTTATTTAACGCTATTATTCGCCATTGGAATTGGGGGAATTCTGCTGGCGATCGCCTTGGTGGTGCTCGTTGAAGCATGGCCAGCCATTACCGCCTTCGGTCTGGGGTTTATGACCACCAACACCTGGAATCCAGTCCAGGATACTTACGGCGCACTAGCGGTGATTGTGGGAACCCTAGTCAATTCCTTCATCGCCCTGTTAATTGCCATTCCGTTGGGGTTGGGCACGGCTATTTTTCTGAGTGAAAACTTTATTCCCCTAAAAATCCGTACTGTCTTAGTTTTCTTGGTGGAACTCCTGGCGGCCATTCCCAGTGTGGTCTATGGACTCTGGGGCATTTTTATCATTATTCCCCTCATCAAACCCCTGGGCTTTTGGTTAAATTCCACCTTGGGTTGGCTACCTTTTTTTGCGACAAAGCCGGCGGGACCCGGCATGTTGCCAGCCAGCATTGTCCTAGCGATTATGATTTTGCCCATTATTACGGCGATCGCCCGTGACTCTTTGGCCGCGTTACCCCCTGAACTACGACAAGCCTCTTTAGGATTGGGGGCAACCCGCTGGGAAACGATTTTACGAGTCCTCATACCGGCAGCCTTTTCGGGCATCGTGGGGGGAATTATGCTGGCCTTAGGTCGGGCGATGGGGGAAACCATGGCCGTTACGATGATTATCGGCAACTCCAACAGAATAAGCGCTTCAATTTTAGACCCCGCCAACACGATCGCCTCCCTGCTAGCTAACCAATTTGCGGAAGCTTCGGGGCTCCAGGTCTCGGCACTCATGTATGCCGGATTAGTGCTGATTTTTCTAACCCTAGCGGTCAATATCCTGGCGCAATTAATTGTGAATCAAGTCAAAGCCAAATACTAGAAACATTACCCTCAGTTCCCTCGCCGTTGCCCCTGCTATCAATAACCATCATGACTGTCGCTAATCTCAAAAAAGAGTCTAATCCCAAAACCCTGATCGGCATAGTGATGACTCTGATTTCCGGGGCTTGTCTTACGTTAACCATTGTGCCGCTGTTTGCGGTGCTCATTTTTGTGACAGTCCAAGGGTTCCGGAATCTGAACTTAGACCTGTTTACCCAACTACCGCCGGCACCTGGTGTGGCAGGAGGCGGCGTGGGCAATGCCATTGTTGGCACCTTGAGTGTTGTTGCCATTGCAACGGCAATTTCTGTCCCCTTTGGGGTACTCGCAGCCATTTATCTGTCAGAGTTTAGTGGCGATAACAAAGTTGCCCAAGCGGTCAGATTTGCCACGAATATTTTGTCGGGGGTTCCTTCCATTATTGCTGGGGTATTTGCCTATGGGTTGTTCGTTGCCTCGGGCATTCTCGGTTATTCTGCGCTGGCGGGAGGGGTGGCTTTATCGGTGCTGATGTTGCCCACCATTATCCGGACAACGGACGAAGCGTTACAAATTGTGCCCCAAGATATTCGCTGGGCTGCGTTAGGGGTGGGAGCGTACAAATATCAAACCGTATTATTTGTGGTCTTGCCGGCAGCACTTTCCTCCATTATTACGGGGGTGACGTTGGCGATCGCCAGGGCTGCTGGAGAAACGGCCCCATTGATTTTCACGGCCTTATATTCCAACTTTTGGCCCAAGGGAATCAAAGAGCCCATCGCCACCCTAGCGGTGTTGGTGTACAACTTTGCCATTGTGCCCTTTGAATCTCAGCAACAACTGGCTTGGGCGGCTTCTTTGCTCTTGGTCTTCATGGTGTTAATAACCAGTATTGCGGCTCGACTGTCTACCCGCCAGAAAATTTATTAATCTCCTCTTTACCTCCCTCTGTTTGTATTAATTTATCTGCCATTTTGAACCAACTGCCATGAGCGAAGTTGCCTTCCACCCGACGACCCAGCAAGAAACTGTCTTTGCCCTGAGAAATGTCGATATTTTCTACGGCGAGCATCTGGCAGTCCGGGATGTGTCGATGGACATCTACAAAAACTATGTCACCGCCTTTATTGGCCCTTCAGGCTGCGGCAAAAGTACAGTAATACGATGTTTTAATCGCCTGAATGACCTCATTGAAATTTTTCGCTTAACTGGAACGATTTCTTACCATGGTCAAAATCTTTACAATAAGGAAATTGATCCCGTAAAAGTGCGCACCAGAATTGGCATGGTGTTCCAAAAACCCAACCCCTTCCCCAAAACTATCTTTGACAATGTAGTTTACGGGGCGCGGGTCAATGGTTACAAAGGCGACCTGGACGAACTCGTCGAAACCTCCCTGCGACGAGCCGTATTGTGGGATGAAGTCAAAGATAAACTACAAGAAAGTGGGTTTTCGCTGTCCGGTGGCCAGCAACAACGTCTCTGTATCGCGCGGGCAATAGCAATGCAACCAGAGGTTTTATTAATGGACGAACCCTGTTCGGCCCTCGACCCTATTTCCACGTTAAAAATCGAAGAATTAATGTGCGAGTTGAAGGAAAAATATACCATTGTGATCGTGACCCACAATATGCAGCAGGCAACACGGGTCGCAGACTATACGGCTTTTTATAATGCAGTCGCCACCGATTCTGGCAATAAAGTGGGGTACTTGGCTGAATTTGGTCAAACCGAAAACATTTTTGGCAATCCCCAAGTGCAAGAAACCAAAGATTACGTCAGCGGCCGCTTTGGCTAAGCTAACCCTTTTTCGGCTGACTCCTGACCCTAAATATTTTTGCTGAGGTTAAAAAATGATGCTTGTTTCGGACAATGTCGCTACTAGTGCCGTGCTAAACGCGGAGAATGTGGATGTTTTTTATGGTTCTCACCTGGCGGTAGAAAAATGTAATGTAAATATTCCTGAAAATCGGGTCGTCGCTTTTATTGGTCCCTCCGGTTGTGGCAAAAGTACTTTGTTGCGGTGCTTTAATCGCATGAATGATTTAGTCGCCATTGCACGGGTAGAAGGCAAAATTACTTACCGGGGTCACGATATTTATGCAACATCCGTTGACCCGGTGGACTTACGTTGTTCCATTGGGATGGTATTCCAAAAAGCTAATCCCTTTCCCAAGTCTATTTATGAAAATATTGCCTGGGGGGCGCGGATCAATCAATTTCAAGGTGATATGGACGAGTTGGTGGAAACCTCTTTACAAAAAGCGGCTCTTTGGGACGAAGTTAAAGACAAACTCCAGCAGAGTGGGTTAGCTCTGTCCGGGGGCCAGCAACAGCGCCTCTGTATTGCCCGGACGATCGCCGTGCAACCCGATGTCATTTTGATGGATGAACCCTGCTCTGCCCTCGATCCGATTTCGACGTTAAAAGTCGAAGAATTAATCCACGAATTGAAGCAACAATTCACCATTGTGATTGTCACTCACAATATGCAGCAGGCTTCACGGTTGTCGGACTATACAGCATTTTTTAACGCCTACCCGACGCCAAAAGGAGCTAAAGTCGGTCGTCTGGTTGAGTATGACCGCACTGAAAATATTTTTGGGAATCCCCAAGTGCAAGAGACCAAAGATTATGTCAGTGGTCGTTTTGGTTAATCGAGAGTCATGCGTTCCCCCCTTAGTCTGCTGAGTCAAAGCCATTGCCATTGAAACGCCATCAACTCATTTATTTCGCTACATATCGGGTTTCTGGTGTCTCACTCTCATTTTATTCGAAAATCATTGAATTAAGTACGCCTGTAATCTCGCCCCCCATGGTCAACGGTCAGTTTTTTGCTAAGATTTTGGGGATTTTGGCAGTATTGTCCGTTGAGGTTACATGGAAAAACAGTACTTGTCTCATGTTCGTTGCCTTGACCCCCTAAGGGGGACAGAGCAGCGGCTGGGGGTCTTGCGACAGGGACAACAGATACTGGCCATTGAGCCTCAAACCATTTCTGAAGAGTGCATAACCGCCAACGGAGAGCACCTCCTGTTAGCACCGGGGTTGGTGGATCTTTACAGCACTAGCGGGGAGCCCGGCCATGAAGACCGCGAAACCCTGGCCCAATTGTTACAAACGGCGATCGCCGGTGGATTTACTGAAATCGGACTAACCCCCCAAACCACCCCGGCCATCGACAATATTACGTCGCTGCATTGGCTCCAACAGAATAGCTCGAAAGATTCCTCTCCGTTACCGCTGGTTCGACAATGGGGCAGCTTAACGATAGGCAATCAAGGGCGACACCTAACTGATTTGGCTGAGCTAGCGGATGCAGGGGTAGCGGGATTTATGGCAAGTGAGGGCATCACAGAAGGGCCACTCCTGCGGCGGGCACTGGAATACGCCGCCATGCTGCATAAGCCCTTGGCCCTACTCCCCCTAGACGATGCTCTACGAGGGAATGGGGTGATGCGAGACGACACGTTGGCCATTCAATTAGGATTGTCTCCCGATCCGGCCATGTCGGAAACAGCGGCGATCGCCCGCTTATTGGAACTCTTGCCAGAATACGAGACACCAGTCCACCTCATGAAAATTTCAACAGCACAGGGAGTTGCGTTGGTCAAACAAGCCAAGTCTCAGCAGTTGCCCCTAACGGCCAGTGTCAACTGGCACCATTTACTGCTCAGTAATATTCAAATTGCTCAGGGTATCCCCCCCTATGCCACCAGCTATGACCCAAATTTGCGCTTTAATCCGCCCCTGGGCCGGGAAGCAGACCGCTTAGCTTTACTCGAGGGAATCAAAACCGGCCTCATTGATGCCATTGCCGTTGATCACCATGCCTTTAGCTACGAGGATAAAACCCAAAGTTTTGCTGAAACTCAACCCGGTGCGATCGGCTATGAATTGATTTTGCCCTGTCTCTGGCAACAATTAGTTGAACCGGGGATTTTGACAATCCATGAGCTGTGGCGGGCCCTAACCACCAATGTTTGGTCTTGTTGGGGTCTATCTCCAAAGCCCACAACCCAATCCTGGATATTGTTTGATCCCGCCTCAGAATGGACAGTGACCCAGCAAACGCTTAAAACCCCTGCCAGTAATACGCCTTGGTGGGGACATCGCTTGCAAGGTAGAGTCATCGCAACCTCAAGCGCCGGGACTCATGATGGCTTAGAAAGAGAGCTACCATAGCTGCGGGTTGTTTAAGGCGGCAACGCAAGTCAACTCCCCCGATGCCTGATGGGATTGAAACCCATTTAAAGCGATGGCCTGCCAACCGAAAGGATACTGAAGCTCATAGGGTGGGCTGTACCGAGTTGCAATTTTCGTGTCGAAGCCAAACCTACCGTAATATTGGCGATCGCCATAGACAAAAGCCATATCGACATTTATTTGTGATAGTTGCTGCAGACCCGCTTCGATCAACATTGAGCCAATGCCTTGATTCTGATGCTGGGGACTAACCGCCAGCGGTGCCAGAATATAGCCCTGAAACTGATCGTTGTTTTTGAGGGATACGGAGCTGAAAGCAATATGCCCAACAATACAATGATGGTTCTCTGCCTCCGCCACAAGCGCGAATGTGGGGGGCGAGGTTTCTGCAGCCAGCAGGTTGATTGCTAGGTTGGCAACGACTTCCCTTTCCTCCTCAGAGAAAGCCTGGAGGTATACAGTCTGAATGCCTTCTAGATCTAGGTTTGTTGCTGTGCGGATTTGCATGATATGGCGTTAACGAGCGGAGCGATAAGCTTGCTTTTGATAATAAACTAATTTCTGAATGCTCTTATACCAGGTTTTTAACCACTTCAGCGACTCCCTAAATGGCTTTTCCTCAGGGATTGAGTGACTTTCAGAATCCTTGGATTTTGTTCTACGACGTCCATATATTCTGCCAGGATCTCTTCATGTGGTTTCGTTCCTTCCCTCAATGCAAGGACGATGGCATTTAATTTTCCTTCGCAAGACTCTGCAATTCTGAGGCGTTCGTCAAGTTGCCACCTCTTGGCAACTGTGATGCATACGCCAGCAATGAGATTGAATCCCCCGATCGCCCCACAGATGTAGCGCCATTCACCCAATACGCTTTTGTCGTTGATGATAGCAGCAGCAAAGGCAAGAACTGTACCAGCGATGATTGCGTTCAGTTCAATCAATTTTAGAAGTGATTGTCGGATTCGGAGTTGTGACGCATACGTTGTTGCTGCATCATGATGCCGACCAATCAAAAGTATTAGCCGTTCGTAGGAATTTTCGTTATTCTCAATCGTCATAGGGGTCACGCCATAAAATAGAAAAATTGTACGCGGAGGGTTAAGAGGGTGTTTGAGAAGTCCACGAAAATCGCTGCAACCCTCATTCTTTCGTTAGGATGAGAGTGCTGGAAGTCCCATTCCCTCGTTGCGTCTGGCCCTTTTCAAATACTCTCTCACAATGGAACGACGAGATTAGATTACCTATCCCACATTTCTCTGTTGCACCCCCCTGAAGTTTTCTTAACCTCCATCACTCAAGATCCGACATAGAGTTAATGGTGTTGCTTAACATAGATACAGAAAAACATCGCCGAGATTGCTGCTCAGATCATCCTCTCTACTGATCCAATCTACCAATCCAACGAGCGACATTGCCCCCCACGGAGAAAATTTATGGCTTACACCACCAAAAATCCGAATATTCAAGTGGAAGACGACCGCACCGGGTTGCATGTAGAAACCCTCAAGCGAGCTTTGGCGGATAACTTATTTTATTTACAAGGGAAATTTCCGGCGATCGCCACCCCCCATGATTGTTATATGGCCTTGGCTTACACCATTCGGGATAGGTTGTTGCAGCGATGGCTGAATACGTTTCAAAAATACCTAGCCTGTGATAATCGTGTGGTGTGCTATCTATCCGCCGAATTTTTACTTGGCCCGCATTTGGGAAATAACCTGATCAATCTAGGCTTGGAAGCCCCGGTTAAACAAGCGGTGCAAGAACTGGGGTTAAACCTAGCGGAATTAATCGACCTGGAAGAAGAGCCGGGGTTGGGTAACGGAGGATTAGGGCGCTTGGCAGCCTGCTTTATGGACTCCTTAGCCACCTTAGAAATTCCGGCGATCGGTTACGGCATCCGCTACGAGTACGGCATTTTTGACCAGGAAATTAAAGACGGCTGGCAGGTGGAAATCACCGATAAATGGCTGCAGTTGGGGAATCCGTGGGAAATAGCACGTCCGGAATCTGGGGTATTGGTCAAACTGGGGGGCCATACAGAACCCTACACCGATGAGAATGGCAACTACCGTGTCCGTTGGGTTCCCGGCTCTGCGGTGAAAGGGATTCCCTACGACACTCCCATTCTGGGCTACAAAGTCAGTACGGCGAATAACCTCCGGCTT
Source organism: Merismopediaceae cyanobacterium (assembly GCA_942490695.1). Classification (GTDB taxonomy): domain Bacteria; phylum Cyanobacteriota; class Cyanobacteriia; order Cyanobacteriales; family Microcystaceae; genus Synechocystis. Next base: position 45,264 of record CALNXU010000002.1, read on the forward strand.
TGGAAGGCAGAAGCGGCAGAATCCTTTGATTTCCAACGCTTTAATGTGGGTGATTATTATGGCGCAGTTGACAGCAAGATCGATTCGGAAAATTTAACTAAAGTCCTCTATCCCAACGATGAGCAAATTCAAGGAAAAGAACTCCGGCTGAAGCAACAATATTTCTTTGTTTCCTGTTCTCTCCAGGATATGGTGCGTATTCATTTGGAAAAAAATTCGAGTTTAGATAATTTCCATGAACATTTTGCGGCCCAACTCAATGACACCCATCCCTCGATCGCCGTTGCGGAATTGATGCGTTTGTTGGTGGACGAACATGGTTACGACTGGGAGAAAGCCTGGCAGATCACCCACGCAACCTTGGGGTATACCAATCATACGCTATTGCCCGAGGCATTAGAAAAATGGTCGTTATCCATCTTCGGAAGCTTGTTACCCCGCCATTTGGAAATTATTTACGAAATTAATCAACGCTTTTTGGACCAAGTCCGAATCCAATACCCCAATGATGGCGATCGCCTCTCCCGGTTATCAATTATTGATGAGTCAGGGGAAAAGGCCGTGCGGATGGCGCATTTAGCCACCGTGGGTTCCCATGCCGTTAATGGAGTCGCGGCGTTACACAGTGAACTGGTTAAAGAAACCATCCTCAAAGATTTTTATGAGCTGTGGCCAGAAAAATTTAGCAATAAGACCAATGGGGTCACCCCCCGCCGCTGGATGGTGCTCAGTAATCCCCGCATCAGTCAATTGATCTGTGAAGAAATCGGTGAAGGCTGGATTAAGAATTTGGATGAATTGCGGGTGTTGGAACCTAACGCAGAAAGCGCGGCCTTTCGTCAAAAATGGCGGGCGATGAAACGCTCAGTGAAGCAGGATCTGGCTATTTATATCCAAGAAAAAAATGGCATTTCCGTAAACCCTGATGCGTTATTTGATGTCCAGGTTAAGCGGATTCATGAATACAAACGCCAACACTTGAATATCCTCCATGTCATCCACCTTTATCTGCAGCTAAAAAATAATCCTAACTTAGACATTCCCCCCCGTACCTTTGTGTATGGTGGCAAGGCGGCACCCGGATATTTTCTGGCGAAATTGATCATTAAATTGATCAATGCGGTGGGGGATGTGGTGAATAATGACCCCGCCATTGGCGATCGCCTGAAAGTGGTCTTTCTGGCGGACTACAACGTTAAGTTAGGTCAACGGGTTTATCCCGCCGCCGATTTATCAGAGCAAATTTCCACCGCCGGGAAAGAAGCATCGGGGACAGGCAACATGAAATTTTCCCTCAATGGCGCGCTCACCATTGGAACCTTGGACGGAGCCAACATCGAAATCCGCGAAGAAGTGGGAGCCGAGAACTTTTTCTTGTTTGGCTTGACCACCAAGCAGGTGGAGCAAACCCTCGCCCAGGGCTATCACCCCTGGGATATTTACCAACACAATGCAGACCTCAAAGCCGTCATTGATCTAATTAACTCCGGCTTCTTCTCCCACGGTGATCCGGAGCTGTTCCGCCCGTTGATGGATTCCTTATTGGGGCAAGATTCTTATCTCGCCTTGGCTGATTTCAAAGCGTACTGCGACTGTCAAGCTCAAGTCAGCCAGGCCTACCAAGATCCAGAACACTGGTCGAAAATGTCGATTCTGAACGTGGCACGCATGGGTAAATTTTCTTCTGACCGCACCATCCGCCAATATGCCAAGGAAATTTGGAAGGTTGATCCCGTGGCGATCGAACTAGAAGACCTATGCCCCGATGGTCAATGTATGTTGATTCAGCCGTAACTTAGGCTTCGACGGTTATCAAGCGGCAATATCTACACACTACAATTGAGGGTCGCCGTTGCATTTTCGCAATCGGCGATCGCCGTGATATCCGTAATTTCGCCGTTATCCCACAGTTGACCATCCAGAGCCATTTGCTCAATCAGGCTAGCTAATTTCAATGCTTTTAGTGCTTGTTCACCCCCGACGGAGGGCTGCTCACCTCCCCGGACACAACTAATAAAGTGTTCTAACTCTGCATGTAAGGGCTCAATATTGCTGGTGTACACCTTTTCAATCAGACCATCCTGCCGATACAGGACTTGACCATAGTCGGCTGTCCAATTGGCTGTGGTTTGACGATGAATTAAAATTTCGTTGTTTAAAAAGTCCGCTTCGGTTAACGAGCTTTTGCAATGGGCGGCAATGCTGCGGATTTTACGGTGGGTTACTTTGCTGGCCGTTAAGGTGGCCACAATCCCTGACGCAAATCCTAGGGTGGCGGTCACGTAATCTAAATAGCCGGAACCAGAAGCCCGACTCCCGCTGGCTGCGAGCCTGACCACCGGAGAGCCGACTAATTCCAACAACAAATCGATGTCATGGATCATTAAATCTAACACCACCGATACGTCATTGGCGCGTTGTGAGTAAGGGCTCATTCGATGGGCTTCGATCGCCAATAATTCCTCTGTTTTAAGGATTTTTGACAATTCCAAAAATGCTGGGTTAAAGCGTTCAATATGACCGACTTGCAGAATGGTATTAGCATCAGCCGCCGCATTAACCAGGGTCTCGGCTTCGGCAATACTCGCGGCGATCGGCTTCTCGATGAGGGTGTGAACCTCGTTTTGGAGACAAGTCATTCCCACATCATGGTGCAGACGGGTCGGTACTGCGACACAGACCGCATCCACATGGGGCAGCATTTCTGCGTAATCTTCAAAAAAATGTACCCGATATTTACCCGCCGTATCTAATCCCCGCTCCACGTTGACATCGGCAATCCCAACAAATTCTACGTCCTTCATCAAACTCAGGACACGGGTGTGATGCTGTCCCATATTACCTACCCCAATGACGCCGATACGAATCGGTTTGAGGTAGCTCCGTTGCCCATTGAGCTGATGGCTCGTCATGATGCTAATGCTTACTCCTGAACACCCTAGTGGTGAAATTTGGTGAACACTTTAAGTTTTGTTTCCAAAATTTCTGCCTCAAATACTAGCACACACCGTGTTTGTGTTCGGTCTTTTGCCAAGAAATACGCAGAACAATAGGCTTATATTCAACTACAAACTGCTGATACGCCATATTCCGGCACAAATCTATATAGATACTTGTCTGCCCTGTCCGTGAAAATCTCCTTGCATGTCATTCAAGGAAATAAAGTCCTGGTGAGTAATGCCTTGATTTTGGGAAAAAGCCATTGTTCATTCTCCCCTTCCAAAATGCTGCTTCCCAACTTTAAAGCAACCATAAGCCGTTGACCAGAGGCGGGAAATCAGGGGGTAATGCACATCGTTTGGTTCCGTCATCGCACCAGTAAAAAACGGCATTCACAGCCTCTCGTAGAACCTTTACAATTTTAATTTTTTTCCAGCAACATATCTCCTTTGCTCTGGGGCACATTCTGATCACGGGATGTTGGCGTTCCTGTGGGTCGGGTTTGGGGCGTTGGCGTTCCTGTGGGTCGAGCTTGGGGCGTTGGCGTTCCTGTGGGTCGAGCTTGGGGCGTTGGCGTTCCTGTGGGTCGGGCTTGGGGCGTTGGCGTTCCTGTGGGTCGGGTTTGGGGCGTTGGCGTTCCTGTGGGTCGAGTTTGGGGCGTTGGCGTTCCTGTGGGTCGAGCTTGGGGCGTTGGCGTTCCTGTGGGTCGAGCTTGGGGCGTTGGCGTTCCTGTGGGTCGAGCTTGGGGCGTTGGTGTTCCTGTGGGTCGGGCTTGGGGCGTTGGCGTTCCTGTGGGTCGAGTTTGGGGCGTTGGTGTTCCTGTGGGTCGAGCTTGGGGCGTTGGTGTTCCTGTGGGTCGAGCTTGGGGCGTTGGTGTTCCTGTGGGTCGAGCTTGGGGCGTTGGTGTTCCTGTGGGTCGGGCTTGGGGCGTTGGCGTTCCTGTCGCATCGGGAGAAACTCCAGCGCAGATTTGCGGATCATACTGAAAATTCACCGTTACCTGAGTGGGTTGACTATAAGAACGATTCGCCACCTCTTTACGGGCCAAGTCATTAAATAGGGGGTAACGGGAGCGCCCTACTAAGTCCTTTTGGCCATTGGAATAAACGTTGTAAGTTACAGACGCTTCGGTACGATTGGGACAAGCCGCTTGGGGATATGCACCATCGATAGCATCTTTAGCTTTGATCGCCACACCTTGTTTGGCGATCGACTGCAAGGAATTCTGAAGAGCTTGTTGGACTGTATCAGCCTGTCCTTCTGCTACCAGACCTTGGGGAACATTGCTATTTTCCTGTGTATTTTGGGGCGCTTTGGTAATAAAGTCGGTTCCCTGGGGGGATTTTGGCGGATCAAATTTGGGACGATTTGCTACGCTTGGTAATCCGGGTAGATTCGGTTGTGTGGCACTCGGTGGAACAATGGAACGCGGCGGAGTGGAATTGGTGTTTCGTCGGGGTAGAGACGGAATCGGAGGAGTGGTAATGGGAAGGCGACCAATGCGATTGTAATTCGTGAGGGGCGGCAGATTGGGATAAGCTGGCAGGCTAGGAATTTGGGGTAGTTGGGGTAACGGCGGTAGGGATTGCTGAGGCGGTAGCTGGTAATTGTAGTTACTGTTTGGGGGTGTACCAGTTCCCGCTGAATTGTTGGGGGTCGGGAAACCAGGAAGGGTTGGAGTGGGGGGAGGGGGTGCCAGATCGGGTAGGCGATTTAATTCGGTGGGGGTTAACTCAATCACACCTACGGTATCCGCTGGGTCTGTTGCTTCTGTTTCTGCCGGCTCTGGCCACTGAAAATTGGGTAACGCTAGCCCCAAAACAAAACCATGGATTCCCAATGAAACCAGAATGGCGATATTGACTGGGGCAAAAATTTTATCAAATAGTTTTGTATTGTCCAGCTTCAGGGTTGATTCCATAACAATTGAGGCGATCGCCACCCGACAGAGTTGCGGTGAGGAGAGTTTAATATCCGTTTACAGCCTCCTCAAAATAACATAGATAATAGGAAATTGAAGGGATATGGCAGCCTCCAAGGCAGGGGAAATCGGAGTGTTACTTTAGCAATAAAATGGAGTGTCGGGGCGGTCTATTGACAGAGGAAAAATTGCGCTTCATCGTCGGGAGGAATGCTTAGATTATCCATCTTCCCTGTGGGAATTTGGCTAAATTGAGCACAGCCCACTGATTGGTGAAAAGATTAAGATATATGAATAATGTCGGCTTGCTTAACAGACTAAAACTATTTTGAGTATTGCTTATCTTCTGGTTGCCCACGGTAGCCGCGACCCCCGTCCCCAAATCGCGCTAGAGCGATTGACCTATTTGGTCGGGGCGACTGAACAAATTCCCCGACGACCAGCAGTTGCTGCCGCATGGGAAGCGGTTAAGTCTGCCTCTCCGGTTGCTTTAGCCGTAAAAGCGCCAGCAAAATCCCAGCCTGCTCCATTGTTGTTTCAAGCCTGCCTAGAACTTCAGCCCCAATCCTTGAGGGAAACGCTGACCGAATTAGGAGGCTTACTTGCCGCTAATGGAATCCGTCGTTTGGTCATTTTGCCTTTGTTCCTTCTCGCTGGGGTTCATGTTTGTGAAGACCTGCCTGTGGAAATTGCTCAGGCCCAATCAAATCTTGGCGATCGCCTGACATTACATTGTTTACCCCACCTGGGCCAGTCTCCTGCCCTGATTCCGCTGCTAGAGCAACGATTTCAGCACTATCAAACCACCCCTGCCTGCCAACGCATTTTGCTGGCCCACGGTAGCCGTCGCCAGAGTGGCAATCAAGATATTGAACAGTTGGCGATCGCCTTGGGTGCAACCGCTGCTTACTGTAAATCGACCCCCTCATTAGATACGGTCTTAACCCAATTTGCGCCCCAATCTCCGTTAGTTATTGTGCCTTACTTTTTGTTCAGCGGTGGTTTAACAGATTGGGTTCGTGACCAGATACAGACTTTTCAGAGCAACCATCCCAATGCTTTATTGCAGTTAGGGGAACCACTCGGTGCAACTCCTGAATTAGCAAAATTGATTGCCCAGTCCCTGTTTGCCGCTAAATCAGTCACCAATGACTAATTTAGTGCGTCATACCCTAAGCGCATTTCGCCGGGCTGGATATATTTAAGGATTTTTTCGCTTCTCTCTGTTTCTCCATTGTTTGAGGCGATCGCCACGATTAATTCTCCCTGGGGAGACACCGACTCAATGCGCCCTTCACCCTCCGGCAGGAAAATACGTTGACCCCGGTGGGCAAACCAATTGAGATAGTCTTGATGGATAGCATCAATGCCTTGGTGACCATAGCGTTGCCAGGCCAACGTTAAGCCGGCGGTGACGACTTCGGCTAAATCCCCCAGGGTTTGCAGGGAAAGCAGCGACCGTTGTTGGCAGAATGGCTGGAGTTGGATGCCGACAGCGGGAACCGGATTTGTCCAATTGAGCCCAACGCCAATGACAACTGCCTGAATTTGATTGGCTTCCGTTTTTGTTTCCGTTTTGATGCCGCCCAGCTTTTGCCCCTGGAGCAGGAGGTCATTGGGCCATTTTAATTGCACTGGAATGCGGTGCTGTCGTAGCGCAAAAGCTACCCCCCAAGCACTCAACAAAATCAAATGGGAGACAGTCGTCGGGGCTAATTTTGCCTCTAGTAATAGCGATAGGTATAACCCCCCAGAGGCAGACTGCCAAGTTCTTCCCCATTGCCCCCGCCCTGCCTGTTGCTGCTTGGCGATCGCCACTAGAGGAGCCGCATATTCTTGTTGTCGTAAGCGCCATAACAACGCATTAGTAGAATCAGTTATGGAGGGCGTCAGGCGTTGCAGCCCTGGTAGCAGATCCGTATTATGCCAAGGAACTGGCTGGGACTCATTTTTTTCCCAAGCCATTGCTAGCCAATCTCGGGTAGCGGCAGAGTCGGTCACAGCACGGAAAAATCAACAATAAAATTAAGGCACCACCAACACTGGGCAAGGAGAAAGGTTGATAACTCGACTGGTAACACTTTCCGCAGCGCCTTCACTGGTTAAGCCTAGTCCCCGACATCCCATCACAATCAATCCAGCCCCCACTTCATCGGCCACATCACAAATAACAAACGAGGGTAAGCCCTCCCGCTCGATAACATGGGCATTGACACCCTGTTCACGAAAGACATCCTTGGCGGATTGGAGGAGTTTAGCCACCACTTCAGGAGAAGCCATACCAGGGTGTGAGGCTGGAGCGCCATCTTCAGAGGAGGGTTTCTCCACCACAGAGAGCAAAACTAAGTCGCTCTGATGTAAGTTAACGAGTTCAGCAACAACCACGGCCGCTTCTTTCGCTTCTCGGCTGTGGTCTAAGTGAAATAAAATTTTTTTGAACATAACAATACCTCCGCTACCCCCAGGAATAACGCACCACGGATTCGCATGGCAAGCAGTTGACACTAAATTTCACAAGCCGCTCAAGAAATCAGCCCATAACAAGCCCTTAATTATTTTCGGACTATGGTCAAGCTGCAACTGCTGCTTTTGCTTGAATTAGCTCTACTTTGTAGCCATTGGGATCTTCGACAAATGCAATCACAGTTGTGCCATGTTTCATAGGGCCCGGTTCTCGCACCACGTTACCGCCACGGGATTTGATTTTTTCGCAGGTTGCATAAATATCATCAACACCTAAGGCAATGTGACCATAGGCATCCCCTAATTCGTAATCACCTTTTCCCCAGTTGTAAGTTAATTCGATCACCGCCTCTTCCGATTCATCCCCATAGCCCACAAAAGCTAACGTGAATTCACCGCTGGGATAGTCTTTTTTTCGTAGTAACTGCATTCCTAGGATGTCGCAGTAAAAACTCAAGGATTCGTCTAGGTCACGGACACGAAGCATGGTGTGGAGAATACGCATCAGTTCAGGTTTTTTAATATTAAAAATCAGTTAAAAAGCAGTGACATTCTAGCAAAACTGTTTGGCGTATGAGACAAACGAGTCTAGTGTTATGTCAGTTACATGGGGTCTTCGGGTTGACTGTAAAGTTCTAAGACCTCTTTCATCTGGCAGACGAAGTCGATATCTCGCTCTGGCGGCATTACCCAGCAGTCTTTGTGCCAAGACTTAAGTTCGTTTTTTTAAGCGTTTGACGGACGGTTTCATGAGACACACTATCCACGTGTCCCAATTCCATCAAGCGTTGGCAGGATAATCGCAGTTGGTGTCATACGGGACAAGTCCTGCGCCGACGTAAAAGCGGTATCGTCGAAGTCACAGACCCCGATACTGAAGCAAAGAAGAGTTGATTGAGCGTGCCTACCGCTTGGGAAAGCAAATGGGGTTATCGGCTTGGGCTGAAGATGAAGTCTGGTTCCAAGTAAGTTTGTGTGCTCTAAAATAGAGTCATAGTCACTCTGCGTTCCCTGCTATACAAGCCTTTTTGCTACTTGTGTCCTTCACTGAGCGGGCAACAATGTTAATCGAGCATTTGTTAAGAGTTCAATCATATTAGCGGTCAAGATTAACCGACAGCCTTTTTTTTGCTATTTTTGATCAGGAATCTTTTTAGAAGCGGAACTAGTCCTTTTTTGGTGAGGAGTTCTTTGCTTTCTTTTAGCAACATCAGTCTGACTGGTGATTTTTTAACATTATGAAAAAGTACATTGCTGAATTTATTGGCACTTTCTGGCTAGTTCTTGGCGGCTGCGGCAGTGCTGTTTTTGCTGCTTTCGTTGCTGTCCCTGGTGGTGAAAACGCTAACGCTTTTGGTTTGGGTTACCTTGGGGTCTCCCTGGCTTTTGGTTTAACTGTTTTTACCGGAGCCTATGCCCTTGGTCACATTTCTGGGGGGCATTTTAATCCCGCTGTTTCTTTCGGTCTCTGGATGGGGAAACGCTTTTCTGGCGGTCAATTACTGCCTTATATTGTGGCGCAGGTTCTTGGGGCGATCGTCGCGGCACTCGTCATCTTGATTATTGCCTCTGGCGCTCCTGATTTTGAGTTATCCGGTGGCAATCCCTTAGCAACCAATGGTTTTGGAGACCATTCTCCCCAAGGCTATGGATTTCTGTCTGCTTTATTGGCGGAAGTGATTCTGACCTTTATTTTCCTCATCATTATTCTCGGTGCGACCGACGCCAGAGCGCCCCAGGGATTTGGGCCGGCGGCTATTGGTTTGTGCTTGACCCTGATTCATTTGATCAGTATTCCCATTACCAATACCTCTGTTAACCCCGCTCGGAGTACTGGTGTTGCCCTCTTCTGTGGTAACCCGGCATTAATTGGCCAACTCTGGTTATTCTGGGTCGCCCCCATTGTCGGAGCGATCGCCGCTGGCTTTGTGTATTCCAACTTTTTGGAAGAACCTGAACCCCTGTCTTCTGCTGAGTAATTCATAGAAACAGAGAGAATAATACTGTTTTAGGGCATTGGTATAGAGGCAAGATGCGTGGCGATTACGTTTCGACGGTCAGCTCACCGCCTTGCCCCTAAACATTGCCCCCATGGACAAAAAATTTGCCCCTATCATTCAAGTCATGGACTAGGGTGAGGGGGCTTTTTTGTTGCCAGCAGATAGCCGAGTGATTTTTTCCAAACCGGCCAACTTAGGGATGGGATGGGATGGGAAAACTTAATATTTTCCTTGCCAAAACCAGAGATGTGATCACTATTATCGATAAAGAAGTTTGATTTTCTTGGAGGATTGCGATAATTATTAGAAATCCGGAGTCCAATTTTATTGCTCTTTTGCCCACCTACTTCAGACGCTGCCCTGCCACAGCCCACTATGTCTAAACTTGTCATTGTCGAATCCCCGACAAAAGCCCGCACTATCCGCAACTATTTACCACGCGACTATCAAGTGGAAGCATCAATGGGTCATGTCAGGGACTTACCGGCTTCGGCAGAGGAAATTCCGGCTAAATACAAGGGGCAGTCATGGCCAACTTGGGGGTAAACGTTGAGGATAAATTTGAGCCCCTGTATGTTATCCCCAAAACCAAAAAAAAAGTGGTGAAGGAGTTGCAGGGAAAACTCAAGCAAGCGGATGAAATTATTCTGGCGACAGATGAAGACCGGGAAGGGGAGAGCATTAGCTGGCATTTACTGCAATTACTAAAACCCAAGGTGCCGGTAAAGCGGATGGTGTTCCATGAAATCACCCAAGATGCTATTCGTCGGGCGTTAGAAAATTGTCGGGATATCGACGAGAATTTAGTGCATGCCCAGGAAACCCGTCGTATTCTAGACCGCTTAGTGGGCTATACGCTTTCACCATTGTTGTGGAAAAAAATTGCCTGGGGCTTGTCGGCCGGACGGGTGCAGTCGGTGGCGGTACGCTTACTGGTGCAACGGGAAAGGCAACGGCGGGCATTTGTGGAAGCGGGATATTGGGACCTTAAGGCGGCCTTAGAACAAGACAAGAATCCCTTTGAAGCGAAGCTCATGACGTTGGCAGGGAATAAGTTGGCCACAGGGTCGGATTTTGATCCCAATACGGGACAACTGTTGCCCAATAAAGCCGTAGTGGTTCTGAATGAAGCAGCGGCGATCGCCTTGAAAGCGCGTTTGACTGGCAAGCCCTGGGAAGTGGCTAAGACGGAAGAAAAACCCAGCACCCGTCGCCCTTCTCCCCCCTTCACCACCTCCACACTGCAACAGGAGGCCAATCGGAAATTAGGCATTTCAGCACGGAACACCATGCGGGTGGCTCAAAAGCTGTATGAAGAGGGCTACATCACCTACATGCGGACAGATTCCGTTCACCTTTCGGAACAGGCCATCAATGCGGCACGCAATTGTGTCCAACAGATGTATGGGAAAGAATATCTCAGTCCAAAAGTGAAGCAATACACCACCAAAAGTAAAGGCGCTCAGGAAGCCCATGAGGCGATTCGTCCGGCGGGGACTGAATTTCGACGACCCAATGCAACTGGATTGAAAGACCGTGAGTTGGCTCTGTACGACCTAATCTGGAAGCGGACGGTAGCGTGTCAGATGGCAGATGCTCGCCTGACCCAATTGAGTGTTTGGCTCAAGGTGGAAGACGCAGAATTTCGTGCAGGGGGGAAACGAATCGATTTCCCTGGATTCTTCCGTGCCTACGTGGAAGGTTCCGATGACCCGGATGCGGCCATTGATAACCAAGAGGTAATTCTTCCCGCTCTCAAAGCTGGCGATCGCCCAGACTGTAAGCAGATTGATGCCTTGGGACATCAAACCCAACCACCGGCTCGCTACACCGAAGCGTCGTTAGTTAAAACCTTGGAAAGCGAAGGGGTGGGTCGTCCGAGTACCTATGCCAGCATCATTGGCACCATTATTGACCGGGGCTATGTCCAAATGCGGGCCAAAGCGCTTGTGCCAACGTTTACGGCCTTTGCGGTGGTCAGCCTATTGGAGTCCCACTTTCCCGACCTGGTGGATACCGGCTTCACGTCCCGCATGGAACAAAAGCTAGATGAAATTGCCACCGGAGAAACCCAGTGGTTGCCTTACTTACAGAGCTTTTACCTCGGCGAATCCGGTCTAGAAAATCAGGTCAAAGTCCGACAGGATCAAATTGATCCGGCGATCGCCAAGGCCATTGAGCTGGAAAACCTAAAAGCCAAAGTCAAAATTGGCAAGTTTGGCCCCTATATTGAAATTCCCCAGGGCGAAGAAATTGTTACCGCATCCATTCCCCAAGATTTAACCCCAGCGGACTTAAATCCGGAACAGGTGGCGACCCTGCTGAAGCAAAAAACGGAAGGACCCGACAAAGTTGGATTGCACCCCGAAACGGGTGAGCCTATCTACTTGCTAATCGGGGCGTATGGTCCCTATGTTCAATTGGGCGATGTGACAGAAGACAATAAAAAACCGAAACGAACTTCGCTGCCCAAAGGCATTAAACCGGAGGATATTACCTTAGAGATGGCTGTCGGATTACTTTCCTTGCCCCGGACTCTCGGACTTCATCCCGAAACAGGCAAAAAGGTTAAAGCCAGTCTGGGTCGCTTTGGCCCCTATGTTGTCCATGACCAGGGTAAAGACGGCAAGGATTATCGCTCCCTTAAAGGTGATGATGATGTTTTAACCGTCACGTTCGACCGGGCATTACAACTACTCGCGGAGCCCAAGCGGGGTCGGGGCAGCAAGACTCCCTTAAAAGAATTGGGCAACCATCCCGACGATCAAGAATCCGTTAATGTTTACAGCGGCCCCTATGGCGTTTATGTCAAACACGGCAAAGTTAATGCCGGCTTACCGGAGGGGGAAACGGTGGAAACCATTACCCTAGAAAAGGCGTTACCCCTCTTAGCCGCAAAAGCCGCCACCAAAAAAACAACCCGCAAAAAAGCTTCTACCGCCAAAAAGACGACTCGGAAAAAATCCACTGCCAGCAAGCGGACAACCCCAAAGAAAAAAACAGCCTCTCAAAAAAGTGATGCCAGCTAATCAATCTCATGACTGGCGCGCAATTAGCGCCTGTCTTGCTCTGCGATTCAGCTCCCTAAGCTGGAATTGATTCACTGTGATTTTGACCCCAATAAAGCTAGCTTGGGCTTAAAAAATGCCCCTGTCTTGGGGACTAACTTTAGGGGATTTCTTGGGGGCTGGCGGGGAAATGGGGGAGCGTTCACCGGGGGCTGGGCTGGTGGTTCCAGTTAATGAATAGTTGGGGTCTATGATGAAGGAAAAAGTGATTTGGGAGTTATTGCTATTGCTGGAACCACTCTCTTCTTGGATTTGAGTCCCAGTAATTTGCCACTGACTGGTGAGATAATCTCGAATTGCATCCGTAAAATCGATCATGTCTCCGGGATTAACTTCGGCTTGGCGTTCCGTTGCTAACTTGAGGATTAAGTTGGGATAGGTTTGTAATTGTTTGCCAATTTCATCGAATTTTTCCCTCGCGTCAGCCGATAGGGTTGTTGCTTCCTGGGGCAGGGGCAGTACTCCTAACTGCGAAGGCAGATAATCAAAGCGAACCTGGGCATTACTGGTTTGTAACGTGTCCCGGAGCTGACCCGCTAGAATCTCTTGGGCATCGGATTGCAGCGGGCGATCGCCAAGGTAAACCACGTCTAATTCTAGGGGAGACTTTTTATCCCGTAACACCACTTGATACGTCACAAACTTTAGCGGCTTGGGGAGGGTAAACTGCTGGAGTGATGTACCCACTTCTTGTAAAAATTTTGTTTTCAATTCTCCCAATGAAGTAAACAAGGGAGTCGCTAAGGGAGAAGGCTGGGTATTAACCATGTGACCCGTGGGAATTTGAATCAGATTCAAGGAAATGTCATCGGGTTGACGGTCTAATTGGGCAGCCAAATTTTTTGTAAAAATGGCCTGTTCACCAGCTGTAAAAAGTTTGTCCGTAACTAACTGTATTTGTATCTTTAAATATTCACCTTCATCAGAAAAGTCTAATCGGTCAATATAGGATTTGGAGTTGTTGGTTTCCCCCCCCATGGTTTCCTCCCAAGTCTCTTTAATGGTGCTCTGCAACTGATTCTTCTCCTGTTGCTGGGCAATTTGTTGTCGCACCTGTTGCAGAGACCGGGTCAGTGGATAACTAATGATTCCCAAAGCGGCCAAAATCAGGACAAAACGACTAGTTAATCCACCAATGCGTCGGAATTTAAAAAAGCGGGGAAAGCGTTCTAACCATCCCATTACAATCCGACTTTCTGCATCGCAGGTACGCCAAATTTGAATTTGTTCCCGAACCCTTTTAGTATCAAACTGCACCAGAAAAAAAACGACCATCGCCGTAAAAATGATGGCCACTAAGTTAGTCATGAAGAGTAAGCCACCACCCCGCGCAACCACTAGTCCTTGTCGAGAGTCTAAGCTCAGATATGTCCCTAAGCCATAACCCACGACACATAAGGGCGGCATTAAGGCAACGGCGATCGCCACCCCGGGTAATGAAGCTGCCACTCCTTTGACCTTATTGCAGGTCGCCACTGATCCTACTGCACCGGAAAACAGAGCCACAATTAAGTCGAGCAGCGTGGGTTGAGTCCGGGCCGAAATTTCCGCTGTCATCTCCTTAAACGGCAGGAAAAAGACCAACACCATGGCAAAGGCGATCGCCACCAGGCAACTTAATAGCAAATTTGTGGACGACCGGAGCCAGAGGACGATATCCCCTGTCGCAAGCCCTAACCCATTGGACAGAATGCTGCCCATCAAGGGCGAAATCAACATTGCCCCAATAATGACGGCCGGGCTATTCAAAACCAACCCCAACGTTGCAATGCCGGCCGATAGAATCACTTCTAGCCAGTAGCTAATATCCTGTAGACTAACTGATGCACAGAGCTGTTCATAAGCTTGCACTTTATGGGCATCGGTTAAATCAAGATTTGAGGCAAATGCCCGTCTTAGCCTTGTCACCAGGACAATACGAAAGCGAAAAGAGATTAATTTTTTGGGGATTGACATGGCACAAACACCTCATGCTCAAGGCACGATTGATGATCGAATAGACACATTCATCAGAGAATTAGAGAAGATAATTTGCAATTTGCCACCCATGTTTGGCTGGTAACTCCAAGAGACAATGCGTCGTTTCTTCAATTCTCACATTGAAACTTAGCAGTTAACCGCAGCAAAATAATAATCCGCCCAAGTTCCAAGAATTGTTATTCTTCAAAAAAATTACATTTTGTGACCTGATTTACTCCCTGTCCCGCAATTTTTTTTGCCCCAAAAAACACGCTTCACCGCTGCCGACGGCAAAGCCAACAATCGTGGTAATCCAGATTAGGCGGCGGGTATACAGTGTTCGGAAGGGTTTACTAACATAAGTCCGCATCTGACTCTGGTTTTGGCGCATAGCAATTTCCCCCAGCCCCCAACCAAAGACCATGCCGATCAGAGCGCTGATAATTCCAGCTAACAGAATCTTGCGATAGTTCATGGCAAACTCTCCCGGCGGGGATAAGGGTATATGGAAGCATGTATCTCCCCACTCTGTACCAAGCCTAGCGAAAATTAGGGCTGACACCCAACATAATGGACATGGCATTAGTAAACTCACAATGGAACGACAAGATAAGAATCAGATTAGCTCAGTACGGGGACAAAAGTTGTAAGGATTGCTGGAACTCGGAGCAACGGAGAGGAAGATCTGAGAAAGTACGGCGAAGAAAATCACAGCCAAGGCGAAAAAGACTCTTAGCCCTGCGACCATGAGCTTTGATAGCGAGAGGTCGAAGCTGATGTTGCCAGAGACCAGTGAGCATAGCCCAACAAAAAGCTAAAGCCAACAAAGCCAGTAATTTACTGAGTCTATCAGGATGACAAAAATGGGTAGACTCAAGATTGAAGCCCCGGGTTTTGAGAGCAGCAAATAAGGTTTCAATACCCCATCGGAGGCGGTAGTCAGCCAATGCAGTATGGGGAGCGTGATTGGTAGCAATAATCAGCAGCTCACCATCGGCAAGGCGGGTAGCAATAATGTGGACACGACGACCCCAGACCAAACGCTTACCCACTGAGACAACGACTCTCCCCAACTTTCAGGCTGGCAAAAACTCTTTTCCCTTTCTGATGACTTTTGCCAGAGCGAGAGCTAATTTTGTCACTTTCCCGGAGTCGAAGCCGAAAGGGAATCATCTTGGACATCAGCAGGAAACTGCACCACTCTTTTCCGATGAATTCTCGGTCGCCCGTCAAACAACGAATCTGAGCCGTGGGAAACACTTTGTTAAAACGTTCAAGTAAATCCATTCGCTCCTGAGTATTACTATTGCCCCGTTTATCCAGCATTGTCCACATCACGGGAAAGGCAATCCCTTCATGAACAATTCCCAGCACCAGAATATTAAAGTTAATCGCCCCGAATGACCAATTAGTTCGGTCTATACTCAGTGTCCACGGTTGGGAAATTTGACTCCAATTTACGATGGCTCGTGCTATCTCATCGAAATCAATCTCTAATTTCCTATAATATAGCGTCAGACGTTTATGGTTTGACTCGCTCTTGGCTTTATTGGCAAAGACTGATGCCAGTTTCTCTAGGTTGACTGTCTCTACTCGAAATAACGCCACCAAGAATAACGCCACAAAGGCTAATCTGGCTCCATGCCAGGGAAGGTGTTGTCGCAAGGCTGCTTGAATTTGCTTTATCTCTTCCATTGAAACTAAGGGGGAGGGCTAAACGTTCTTCTCCTTAGCTCACCGCTTTCTCCTTTTTTTTGTCAAATCCCTTCTGAGTCTAGCTTTTCAGTTTTTGTCCCTGTACCATGAGAGCGTCTTTACTTCGTCATTGCTGTCGCCACTTTATTTTCAACTTTAGTTGGCTCGGCTGTTGTGTTCGATGGCTCCCGTTCCTGCGTTGATGCCCATTATCGACGAGGTCTGAGCTTTTTGAAGATTGGTCTGCGTTGGCTCACCTCTGTCGTTCACAAGGCTTACTCATTTTTCCGTTTTGACTATCTGCCTGTTTTGCCTTCTGCCCCTTGTTTTCCCTCTCTCAAAGCCCGTGACCGTTACTATCGACAAATTACCTTCTCTCTTATCCGCGAATATAATTGTGTTTCATGAATGTCCTATTAAACGTACTATGAAATGTGTCCGTCAGTGAGGGTTAAGCCACCAAAAGTAATGGTACCTATTAGGGAACCTTTAGTTGAGCCAAAAAGACTAAACATACTATTTTTACAACTTCTATTACGAAGATTGAATTTTTGAAATCTTTACATACACTCTTTAGATAGTCAACTCTCTTTGCTTGGACTATCCGGCTTAATCCCCTGGATTTTAGAAGTGGTGGACAAGCAGAACCTAAACAGGTTTGCCTGTTCTTCGACATAAGCGGCGATCGCCATCGATAATACTGGGTTAACTTTTCAGCCAGCCAAAAACTTCATTTACCTGGAGGTGAATCTGCTCTGCAAAATCTGGCACCGGTAAAACTTGGCTATCTCCTGCAAACACCTGAACAGATTTGTCTGCAAAAAAGACAAAAATACAACATTCTTCTGGATCGATAAGCCAACCTAATGTTGTTCCGTGGTCTAGACAATAAAGAATATTCCGCACGACTTTGGTGTGACTCTGGTTTGGTGAAGGAATTTCGATTGTCCAATCTGGTGCAAGGTTGAATGCATTGGCAACATCACTGTCATCATCCCTAGGAATTCTAGCCGCTTGAAAGACTGTAATATCTGGCACGATGGAGCGATCGCCAAAGGTACAGCGTAGTTCTGGAAAAGCTTGGGCTGTTTTCTCCGTTCTAAAAGCGAGAGTCAGAGCAAAGCTCAATTCCCGCTGGAGTAAGCTATGTTTTCCTTGGGGCATCGGCTTTTGAATTATCGCTCCGTCAATATATTCACTAGCTGGCTTCGTTTCGGGTAATTTTTTAAACTCTGCTAGCGTTAACGGCTTCGTCAGTGATTGAACCATTTGACTCGCCCCATCTTGTTAGTCAATAAATTCATGTTAGTTCATTAACTATATCGAGCTGACAAATCACCTTTAGTTAAATAGAGGCGATCGCCCAATAAAAAACCTCCCCGATAGGGAGGCAATGCTCAAAAAGTTCATCGTCGAGGTAAGAGAAAAAGCTTAAAAGAAAGGTGTCCAGCGGCTAAAGAAATAGCCCCAAAGACCCGTAGAAGCTCCGATCGCTATCAGCAGGTAAGTGAAGAAACGTCCCAACTCAGGGCTTCCTTCCAGTTGTTTATCTTCATTCCCCGCTGTGAAAAATAAAGACCAAGCTTGATTACCGTTGATGTCTTGGAAATCATTGAATTCCTGACGAAAGACCACCGGGGCAAACAAGTCTGAGTTTTGATAAATATCCATATCAGCATTCATAGCAATACCTCTAAATATGTAAACAGTAAATTCTTCAAATCACGGATTAAAGAGAAAGTAACCAGCCGACAATGCCGTGGCCCGTAATCACTTCCATCGCCAAAAGAGAAACAAAACCAATCATGGCAAAACGACCATTCATTTTTTCTGCATACTCAGTCCAGCCCGCTTGTACAGATTCATCGACATAGACCTGGGGTTCGACAGCAAAATTGTTGAGACGATTATCTTGGTCGAGACGAAAACCACGGCTAGTCATAATTGAGTTCCTTTTGTAACGTTGTGTAAACCTACCGTAACACAATGTAACGATCTATGTAAAGCAGTTGACATAAATACTTGCTTAGTATCTAAATTAGGCTAATCATTGATACTTCGATCCACACACCGAAGATAGTTTTTAGTGTAATCGGGCCGAAATTTTCCAAGGTCGGGAAAAAATCCGTGAATTTCTTCGCCGCAAATGGGACAAGAAACTAAACTATCGTCTGGTCAAAGAACTGTGGGCTTATGATGAGAATCGTATTGCCGTGCGTTTTCAATACGAATGGTGTGATGATGCCGGCCATTGGTATCGTGCCTATGGCAACGAAAATTGGGAGTTTGATGAAAATGGATTAATGCGTCGGCGGGAAGCCAGCATCAATGACTGTCCCATCAGAAAAGGCGATCACCCGAATTCCCGAAGAGCCTAGTTCTTCTGTTGCCCAGGATGACATTTCGGTAATCCTCCTAATTTCTAGTTTGGTTAGGATACATTTATAGCAGGCATTCCAGAACTTATAGGTAAGGCATAGATCTAAACTCAACTTAACTTCGGTCAAAGCTTCTTTTTGTAGTTTTTTATCAGTTCGTTTATTCGTAGCGTAAGTTGTTTCTAAGACTCTATAGCGGTTTTCATAGATGTGAGGTCACTCTGGGATATCCAAAACCTTAACTTTATTGGAATTCGCCGTACCTCAGTTGTTCGCAAATTGCTATAGTTAAAGTCTCGTTGGGTTGACTGACCAGCAGATATTAATAACAGTTTCAGTGAGTTATGCCTTTCTTCGTTCTTCGGGCTCCAGCTTTTTCCTTAATCAATAACTTCCTTTCTGCGTGAATTCTGATGATTTCTTTTAAGTTACGATGAATGATTGAGCAGGAAAAAATGGGTTAAAAAATTCAGATTGAACACAGAATACTTTTTAATTCCGTAACTTCAATTACATAAAATAAACCCCTGTCTTGGTCTAATAAAGCCATGAAATTTTGCGTTTCTAAAAATGCCCTCGGTTTCTTGAGTTATTTGAACAGCTTTTCCATGATTTTTTCTATTGAACCTACATCAACTTAGATATGAATTTTACGCTGTAAATTTTAATGGATTTTAAACAATGACCTTGACAACACAGGCGGCTTTACAAGTTTCAGAGCGTTCAATTAGTGACAATAAAAAACTTTCTAATTTGCAACCCTCTTGTTACATTTGCGGCAAGCAACATTTTAGTCGTGATCATTCTCAATTTTTAGAGTCAATGCCTTCAGATCCCATTGACTTGGTGGATGATTTGGTCGAGATGGGGATTTATAAAAAAAATCAGTTGCGGGCAGCGGATAGCATTAATGCCTATGAACTCAGAAAAGCACTCTTTTTAAAACGTGTTGGACAAAATAATCCCAGTCGAGAGAGGTTGATTTTAGGACTGTGTGAGCAAGCCGGCGGTTTAGAAAATGCTTTTGCTGCGGCTTTTGGCCCCCAAGCGGGCTTATTTTTCACCGATTCTGTTCGTAATAACCAACATACTCGCCGGGAATTTTTACGCAATATGGCGGTGGGGGCCGCATTGGTCTCTTTGGCAAGTTGTGGTGCACCTCAGACCCCTTCTACTGACGAGCAAGCTACAGATGCTGCTGCTCCAACAGAGTTAGAAAAAACAGACTTGCAGGTTGGTTTTATCCCGATTACCTGTGCCACACCAATCATTATGTCGGAGCCGCTGGGCTTTTATAAAAAGTATGGTCTTAATGCCAAGGTCGTTAAGATGCCTAGTTGGGGTGCTGTTCGGGATTCGGCGATCGCCGGAGAACTGGATGCGTATCATATGCTGGCACCGATGCCCATTGCGATGACATTGGGGTTAGGATCTGCGGCGTTTGGGGTTAAGCTCGCCAGTATCGAGAACATTAACGGTCAAGCGATTACCGTTGCAGAGCGTCACAAAGGAAAAGTGAATGGCCCCGCAGACTTCAAAGGATTTACTATTGGGGTTCCTTTCCCCTACTCCATGCATAACTTGCTATTGCGTTACTACTTGGCAACAGGGGGGATTGATCCCGATAAGGATGTGCAAATTCGTCCCGTTCCCCCACCGGACAGTATTGCCCAATTAATTGCCGGGGACATTGATGCCTACTTAATGCCGGATCCCTTTAACCAGCGGGCGGTGTATGAAGGAGCAGGTTATATCCACCTGTTGACCAAGGAGCTTTGGCCGGGCCATCCTTGCTGTGCCTTTGCGGCCAGCGATGAATGGATTAACACCAATCCCAAAACATTCCGCGCCTTAAACAAATCCATTATCGAAGCAGCGGGTTATGCCCACGATGCCGCTAATCGCAAAGAAATTGCGGTGGCGATCTCGGATCGGGCTTTCTTAAATCAACCCCCTGAAGTGGTCGAAGCAGTTTTAACTGGAAAATTTGAAGATGGTAACGGCAACACTCTCGATATTCCAGACCGGATTGATTTTGACCCCTATCCTTGGCAGAGCTTTGCTAATTGGATCTCATCCCAGTTAGTGCGTTGGGATCTACAAGGGGATGGCTTGGCGGCAAAAGTGATTCCTGAAAAAGGCTATGACACCGTTGGACAAGAGGTGTTTTTAACGGATTTAGCCCGAGAACTGGCAACTGAACTGGGTCAAAATCCACCCACCGAAATATATCGGACAGAAACCCTTAAATTTGACACTTTTGATCCCCAAGATCCCGGTAGTTATGTCAAGCAGCAAATTGATGAGTATGGATTTTAACCATTAGGAGGTTTTATGGCTGTCAGTCGTACGCCGCCCAGGGAGTTTGTGTATGTAAAGCCCCAGCAATCCCTCTGGCAAAACGAGAATTTTCGTGCTTGCTTATTATTCCTTGGGTCGTTAATAATCTTTCTTTCCGTTTGGGAAGTTGGGGCAAGGATGGAGATCTTTGCCAAGGGAATGCCCACTGCCTCTAAAACAATCGAAGAATTGTGGTGGTGGCTCAC
The DNA here is from genome assembly GCA_942490695.1 of Merismopediaceae cyanobacterium. Taxonomy (GTDB): domain Bacteria; phylum Cyanobacteriota; class Cyanobacteriia; order Cyanobacteriales; family Microcystaceae; genus Synechocystis. The sequence continues at coordinate 66,234 of CALNXU010000002.1, forward strand.
CAATCCCTTTTTTGATAATGGCCCCAATGATTTGGGGATTGGTTGGAATTTGTTAATTAGTCTGCGGCGGGTGGCGATCGGGTATGTCGCAGCTTCGTTGGTCGCTGTGCCATTAGGTATTTTAATCGGCATTTCCCCCATTGCCCGCAAAGGCTTTAATCCCTATATTCAACTGCTCAAGCCCATCTCTCCCTTGGCTTGGCTCCCCCTGGGGCTTTACATCTTGAGAGATTCTGAGCAAACTGGGGTGTTTATTATTTTCATTTCTAGCATTTGGCCGACGTTGATCAATACTTCCTTCGGGGTTGCCAATGTTAATCAAGATTATTTAGATGTGTCTAAAACTTTAGGTGCATCGCGACTCAGAACAATTTTTAAAATTATTATTCCAGCCGCTCTGCCCAATATCTTGTCTGGTCTACGGATCAGTATGGGGATTGCTTGGTTAGTGATCGTTGCTGCAGAAATGTTGTTGGGGACAGGCTTAGGCTATTTTATTTGGAATGAGTGGAATAATCTCTATATTCCTAACATTTTGGTGGCAATCTTTATTATTGGCCTGGTTGGGTTAATTCTGGATAGTTGTTTTGCTGCTGTGGAAAGATTTGTTGCATTTGGTCGCAAATAATGAGTACTACTCCCATTAATTACGCTACTCCCCTAACGCCGGACGAAACTTTTTCTGATTCGGCTCAACTCTCCATCCGCAATGTCACAAAAGTGTTTCCGGGTAAACAGGATTTATTTAGCAAGCTTTCCCGGCAAAAATCCTCAGACTTTGTGGCCATTCAGGATATTAGCTTAGACATTGAGCCCAATACTTTTGTCTCAATTATTGGCCCGTCTGGTTGTGGGAAATCCACGTTACTGAATATGATTGCGGGGCTATCTTCAGTCACCGCAGGTGAAATGTTACTCAATGGTGTCCCCATTTCGGGGCCAGGGCCAGATCGAGGGATGGTTTTTCAAAATTATGCCCTGATGCCCTGGATGACAGTGGAAGATAATATCCGCTTTGCGGTGGAAACAGTCTATCCCAAGATGTCGGCAACTTCTCTCCAAAGAGCGGTTAAGGAACATCTCCAGTTAGTGGGTCTCATCGGAGCAGAAAAAAAATATCCCCATCAGCTATCGGGCGGGATGCGTCAGCGGGTGGGTATTGCCCGTGCCCTCGCCATTAATCCGCAAATTCTGCTCATGGATGAACCCTTTGGGGCGTTAGATGCCCTGACCCGAGGCTTCTTACAGGACGAGGTTGAGCGCATCTGGGAACAGGAACGTAAGACCGTCATTATGATTACTCACAGTATTGAAGAAGCATTGTTGCTTTCTGACCGCATCATCATGATGACAAGGGGCCCGGCAGCAGGAGTCGATGAGATTTTGGATGTGCCTTTTCCCCGTCCCCGTAATCGCGAAGATCTTGATCAACATCCCGCCTATCACGGCTTGAAGGTAGAAATGGAAAGTCATCTTTTCCGTGAAACCCGCGCCGTGGAAGAAGCAAGAATTCACGTTTAGGTTCTTGCTACATAACTCATTTACAAACTGATTCACCCTTACGGAAATATTCAACCATGACCATTTCTACTGTTACGGAAAGATTGTTGGCGGCGAAAAAAGCGTCCGGGCTGAGTTTTGCTGATTTAGAAGCCAAATTGGGGTGCGATGAGGTGTGGATTGCATCTGTGTTTTACCGCCAAGCCAGTGCTTCCTCCGGAGAGGCAAAAAAAATGATTGAGGCAATTGGGGCTGATGAGTCTTTAATCGAGGCGTTAACTGAATGTCCGTTGAAAGGATCTTTAGAGCCAGTGATTCCCTCAGATCCTCTGATTTATCGCTTTTATGAAATTATGCAGGTCTATGGGATGCCCATTAAAGCTGTGGTTCATGAAAAGTTCGGTGACGGCATTATGAGTGCCATTGATTTCACCTTGGATGTGAATAAAGTCGAAGATCCCAAAGGCGATCGGGTTGAGGTGGTGATGTGTGGTAAGTTTTTGCCGTATAAGAAATGGTAAGTTCTGTGTCGAATCATCATTCGGGAAGCGCAATTTAACTTGATGGGTTGTTGATTTTCAATTGACAGCCTTTTTTAATGAATTCACGGACAGATTATCGATTGATCTCATTCACGAAAAAAGACACAATGGCGACACCTCCCCCAAAGCTAGTCCCTCCCTTTGACCGAGAAACCGCGATCGCCAAGGTGCGAATGGCTGAAAATGCGTGGAATGGGAGAGATCCCGATAAAGTCTGTATGGCATACACCAAAGATAGTTTTTGGCGTAATCGGGCCGAAATTTTCCAAGGTCGAGAAAAGATCCGGGAATTTCTCCGCCGCAAATGGGACAAGGAACTCAACTATCGTCTGATCAAAGAACTGTGGGCCTATGGGGAGAACCGTATTGCCGTGCGTTTCCAATACGAATGGTGTGATGATGCCGACCAGTGGTATCGTGCCTACGGCAACGAAAATTGGGAGTTTGATGAAAATGGATTAATGCGTCGGCGGGAAGCCAGCATCAATGACTGTCCCATCAGAAAAGGCGATCGCCGCTTTTATTGGGATGCGCCGGGATCCCGCCCCCTAGATCACCCTGGTTTGATCAATACGCCAGAGTAATCGCTTTAATCGAAACTCTCCTCGTTTCAATCATTTTGCGCCAAGTTGTTAAGCCACGCTGAATTCAGCCGGAAGTGAAAATTTTTCTGGCCATTGAAATTGACCTAAATTGGATTTTTCTAATTGAATTGTCGCAACCACTGCATCTAAATTGAGCGGACCGTACAAATGGGGAAAGGTTTCCTGGGGAGCAACATCAATTATTTTTTCGGGGCGGGGATGCACGGGAGCTTCCCAACGAAGCGGTGCAACTAAGTTTTGGGTCTCAATCACCAACATCATTAAAATTGGATGTTCATGGTAGAAGGTATTTGCAACCCCTAAGACTTGGGAGAATTTGGCGCAATGAATAAACCTTTCTGTGTTTAAACTCGCCGGGGAATAGTCTTCCCTAGATTCCGTTTGTTGCCAAAGTCCGGGGGTGATGAGATGAAAGATAACAGGCATATCAAGTCAGTGTTTAATTAGCTATGAAGTGGCGATGAGTCCTTGGATAATAGCCCGATCGCCACAGCTTGAGGCGCTGACTTTCCCCATAACAGATAACGTCACTACTACACGACTTGTCTTGCTAGTTTTGCCAGTTACGATTTTACCCCTGCCCTAAGCAGCAATATGGATGCATACAGCAGTTCGGATCATCAGCCCAGAGAAATCATTGAATTGCTTAGAGTTAAAAGTTTTGACGATGGTTTTGGTATGGCATCAGCGGGGAGACTGCTATATTAATCAACATTTATTCGCCATATAAATATGACAACACAACTGGCTTTTTTAGGGATGGGGGTTATGGGGTTGCCCATGGCGACAAACCTGGCAAAGGAAGGATTTCCCCTCAAAATTTGGAATCGAACACCCCACAAACCCGGTGTTGTTGTCGCCCAAGAGGCCGGTGCAGTAGTGGCTGGAACCATCGCCGAAGCCGTACAAGCGGCAGATATTATTTTTACTTGCCTCGGTGATGTGCCAGATGTGGAGTCGGTGTTGTTTGATGCAGAAGGTGTCGCGGCTTCTGCTTCTCCCCAGAGCCTCATTGTTGATTTCAGCACCATTGGTCGTAACGCGGCTTTAGGGATTGCCCAGCAACTCCGAGCCATGTCCTTACGGTTTATGGATGCCCCCATTTCCGGTGGCGATATTGGGGCACAGCAGGGAACATTGACCATCATGGTGGGCGGGAACGAAACGGATCTGGATGCGGTGCGGCCTTACCTCGCAGTTATGGGGAATAATATTATCCACTGTGGCCCTGTTGGCAGCGGTCAAGCGGTTAAACTCTGCAATCAGGTATTAGCGGCAATTCATATGGTTGGACTCTGTGAAGCGATTACCTTAGCGCAGCAGCAAGGGATTGACCCCGCGTTGATGGTGCAGGTGTGTTCCACGGGGGCGGCGGGCTCCTGGGCATTGAGCCAGTTGGGCCCCAAAATTATTGCCGATGACCTAGAACCCGGATTTATGGTGAAACATATCCTTAAAGATCTACGCCTTGTTCAGGAAACCCTCTCGACCGATTCTCTACCGGGGACAGATTTGGCCCAACAACAATTTCAACAGGTCAGCCAATTACCCGATGGCGATCGCCAGGGAACCCAAGCCATGATTCGCCACTATCGCCAGTCCTAACGATTAGGATTTCGTTCTCTCTGCCTTGCCCGCTAATGCATAACCTGTATCGGCTTTTCACCGAGATACCGGCCAATCTCCGAATTCCTTTGGCGATCGCCCTAGGTGCAATCCCCGGTGCTTTGGGTCGATACTACGCCTCCTTGGTGCTATCCCATTGGTTCGGGAATGATTTTCCCTACGCCACCGTTTTAGTCAATTTTTCGGGTGCAGTCGGAATGGGGATCGTGGTCACGCTAATAACCCACGGAAACATTCTCTCCCCCGATCTCGGATTGTTGCTCGCAGTCGGTTTTCTGGGTTCCTACACCACCTTCTCCACCTATGCGCTAGAGGTCACGGTTCTATGGCGATCGGGGCAACTGGGCCAGAGTCTACTGTATGGATTGGGTAGTATCGTGCTGGGGGTGATCGGGGTAATTTTGGGCGGGGCGGCCGCCAGGCGTTGGACGTAAAGTCGAGCTTTGGGATGGGATGACCCAAACAGCAGCGAAACGGCATAATACTGATTGCCCACCACCCCAGCGCCATTAACTCAGCATGATTCAATTTTTAGAAGGGAGCGTCGTTGAATTAAATAAAACTCTGCAAAATCGCTGGCGGTTAATATTGGCCGTTAACCAAGTGGGTTATGAACTCCAGGTGGGGCGACGTCTAGCCCAACAGTTGACCCCCCCCCCACTGAACCACTCAAGATTTTTACATATCTATTACTCCGTGAAGACCAATCCATTTTGTTTGGCTTTGGGCGCTTAGCTGAACGAGAATTATTTCTGCAATTGATTAGTGTTTCTGGCATTGGCCCCCAGTTGGCGATCGCCTTAATTGACACTTTGGGGTTAGAAGGATTGGTGCAGGCTGTGGTGACGGGTAACACCAAACAACTGTGCCAGACTCCAGGGGTCGGCAAAAAGGGGGCGGAGCGGATTGCTCTGGAGTTAAAAACCAAGTTAGCGCAATGGCGTCAGTCCCAAAATTGGGTGGTTCATGACAGTCCTGACTTACCCAATACCGAACTGATGGATGATTTGGAGATGACCCTGTTGGCCCTCGGCTACAGTCAAACGGAAATTAACCAGGCGATCGCCGCTTTAGTCCAATCCGATAGCATTTCCCCGGATGCTGATGTGGAGCAATGGATTCGCCACGCCATTGGTTGGCTGAGTGGAGTCTCTTAAACAGAATTCGACAGGGGATTGTCGGCAGTGATACGGAAGTCGTGATGGGCGACTGACTCTAGAAGACACAGAAGCGTTCCCCATTCAAGTCCGGGTAATCATTGGCTCAATGGCGATCGCACCGAAATTAATCGCGAGATATTACAAAAAGCCCCTTTGGCCATTCAACGGCGAGTCATTCGTTCATTTGTACGACACCACAGCTCCCGTGCCCCCAGGGCTATTTCATTCTGAACAACTTAGAGCAACATGAGGGTAGTCATTGATTGAGGTCTTTCCAGACATGAGTACATTAGCAATCGTAGAAGCCTTTCAAGCGTTACCCGACCTACGGCGTGGTGCCGGCCGTCGCCATGACCAGGCACTTTGTCTATCCCTCTTTACCCTAGCGGTGAGTGCAGGCTGTCGAGGTTTCTTGTCTATCAGTGATTGGCTTAATAGTTATCGAGCAGAGCTTTTAGAGCTGTTTTCACCCCCCCCAAATCGGTTGCCCTCCTACAGCACGATTCGTCGGGTTTTGCTGAACTTAGACTACGAAGCTTACAGTCTTTGCTTGGCCAAGTTCTTTGAGATTGAACCGTTGACAGGAGAAACCGTTGCGCTAGATGGCAAGGTCTTAAGAGGCTCGTACTTGCGTGATACCCCAGAGAGTACAAAAGAATCATATCGAGCGATTCAACTGGTCACTGTCTATGTTGTAGAACGCGGTTTAATTCTCCCCGTTCAACCGGTGGACAAAAAGAGTAATGAGATTACCGCACTGCCGCCTGTGCTCAAGACGTTAGCTCATCGGGGTGTCGTCTTTGCCTTTGATGCCCTCAATACCCAAAAAAACTTGTCAGCAAATTGTTGACTCCGGCAATCATTACTTAGGTGCGCTTAAAGGCAATCATGGCAACTTCTTCAAAGCACTCAAGCTACAATTTCAATCCGCAGCTCACGTTCACTCGGTAGAAACTGCTCATGGTCGCGTGGAGCGGCGGACTGTCAGCCTGTGTCGTGAGATTGAATCGTTACCTAATGCAGACCAATGGGCTGGGCTGAAGACAATTGTCAAAGTCACCAGCTATCGACATATTCTCAAAGGCCAGCATATCTTGCCCAAGAAACCTGCTGTCCGCTATTACATCAGCTCTTTGGAAGAAACTGTTGAATCCTTTGCCAGGCGTATTCGCGATTACTGGCATGTAGAGAATAAAGTTCATTATGTTCGGGATGTAACGCAGGGAGAAGATGCTTCCAGGATTCGGGTACAGCCTTTACCCAATATTTTTGCTTCGGCTCGTAATCTAGCCCTCAATTTGTATCGTGACCACGACTTTGACAATATGGCTCAAGCTCAACGCAAAGCTGGACAAGGCCTTGATGTACTCAAAGCTCTCTCTAGAAGGAAATAGCCCTGCCTGTGTGCCTATTTTGTCCAAAGTCCAATAATTGAGCAAGGCTTGGTCTTCTGATGGGATTGGTAGCATTTTTCTACTGTGTTGTATTTCCTCCATTTTTTCAACACTCTTACTTCGCTCATTTGTACTACTTTGAGTCGGAATGCACCCAATTCTCGTTCCTACTTCATGGACAATTAAGTTATGTAAAAATTTATCTCTAGAAGCTAATTAAATATATACGTATGTAGAAACTTCAACCTTGTTTAAAGCTTATTTAAAGCTTATTTAAAGTTAAATTTGACCTTATTTAAAGTCAACGAAAATGTAGAAAATACTTAAATAATATTACTTGCAAAAAGAATATTGTTTAAGTATAATTATTGGGATACAAATAACTAGGCTCAATTATTTATAACATAATTCGCCTTGCAACCCTAGCCCAGCTTATGTCTGTCTTCAGTTTAATTACGCTTACTTACTTAGGTAACTATTTTAAATTAGTATTCTTACCTACAGTATTACCTCTTATCTAGTTCCACGATGGTTACGTGTAGAACTGCATCGAAAACACGTTGAAAGAAGTTTCGACTCTTCAATTCTCTATATCAGGGCGATGCAACAGTAACTCCTGAACCCCGAAAAGCTAGTAAACATAACGCTGAGCTAACGTTCTCTTCTTGATAGAGGCCATTTATAGATGATTATTGCACCTAAAAAAAAGCTGTCAAAGCTATTTAAGACAAGGAAGAGCCCAAGAGAAAGAGTTTCCTCAGTAGGATATTCCACAAGCATAAAATTTTCCAGTGAAATCCCCAGTATTGAGGTGACGGGAGTTGCGGTAACATCATTACCGCTGAATGAGCAGGTAGGACTGATGATTAGCTGGGCTAAGCATAGATTTAGCAAGGTTATTTGCGTGGCTAATGTCCATATGCTGATGGAATCTCGCAACGACGCAAGCCTACAAAGCGTTTTGGCAAAGGCTGATTTGGTTACCCCCGATGGTATGCCTCTAGTTTGGGTCATGCGATCACTCAGTGCTATGGATCAAGATCGCGTCGCAGGCATGGATATCTTTGAAAAGGTTTGCCAGCAGTGTGAACAAGAGAATATCTCTATTTACTTAATAGGCTCGACTCAGGCAATCTTGAATAAAATGATTCGCAGAATTAGTGAGGATTTTCCACAGCTTTGTGTTGCAGGCGTAGAGTCGCCGCCATTTCGTCCTTTGAGCAAAGCCGAGAATGATGCTACTGCTGAGCGAATTAACCGCAGCGGTGCAGGTATTACCTTTGTCTCTTTAGGCTGTCCAAAGCAGGAGCAGTGGATGGATCTTCATGCCGGCAGTATCCGCTCTGTTATGATTGGCGTCGGCGCTGTCTTTCCCTTGTATGCAAGGGTATTCAGTTATGCCCCTGAGTGGATTCGTCAAAATGGTCTCGAATGGCTATATAGATGGATTCAAGAGCCTCGGCGACTGTCTGGACGTTATCTGAAGACCATTCCACCGTTCATATATCTTGCGCTCAAGCAAGTTCAAACGGAAAAGATATCTCGTCTCTTAATGCTGCGCTAAGCATAGCCACAGAAGACGTTTTTCCCAATCCACTAGAAAAACATAGCAGTATTTCTACTATATGGTTTGGCCTCTACCCTTAAAGTTCTTTCTGTAAGACAGACTGTAAAAAAAGCAGAAAAAACCGTTGAGCAAAGAAAAAGAGTATCAACAAAAGGAATATACATACCTCCATTCAAAAATATCTCTTTATTCAGACAAATGACAGCTATCAAGGAATTAAACATTTCCCCAATTTCGGTAGCAGCACAGACAGCACCCGGTTCAAACAACAGTCTTTTTTTGAGTCGAGTATCTATCATGGCTCCGCTAAAATCTATCCACCCGCCATCATATTCGAACCACAAGATGTTTGGACATTGGATGCTGTTTACGCTTAGAGATGGTGATACCATTTATATACCGACTAGGGCAAACTTCAATGTGATCGAGTCGTTACATCTGGCTGCTGCTAGCTTTGCTGCTGATGAAAATCGTCCTGTTAATGTAGCGGTAGTTGACGAAGTTTTAAGACCGGGATCGTACACTGCAAGTAGAAAATCTGCGAACAGCGCTGGTAACGGCATGGGAGCAGTTACTTTTGGTACGGGGCTTCCCACCGTAACGCAGGGCGATTCAAACAGCAGGCGGCTTCTACAAAACAAGGATATTATCGTAGTAGGTCGCTCAGGAACGGCCGCTTTGTCAGACGCACTCGATAATGTTGTCAGACCTCTGAGAAGAGCATTCTCCTTGTTTACGATTCCTGCATCAATATTCAATCTTTTCGACTAGACCTCTATTTTCATTTCAGGAGAAGTCTCAAATGCTAGGACATCAAAAAAACATACGTAGCTCATGGTTCATTAAGAGCCTCCCTTATTATGCAAGCTGAAAGTAAACTGACATCTAAAGATTTTCTTCTAGAGCAAAACACAGAAGGAGGAGTCCAATTAGGGCAGTTTGTCGACATTCTAAAGCGTCGCGCACTGCTAGTTTTGGGCATAACGGCTTTGACAGTAGTAGCGATAGCCGCCAAGTCGGTTATGGAAAAACCTACCTATGAAGCCAGTTTTGAGCTACTCACCCCGCCAGTAACTTTAGAAACCGAAATCATATCAGCAATCGATCCAGAAGCGCTAAGTAGTCGATCAGAAACTGTCGGCGTCGGCGTATTGGACGAAACTAAGCTCAACATTCTGACTAGCCCTCGGGTCATGAACCCGATTGTTGAAGAACTTCAAAAAACCTATCCTAATATTTCGTATGAGGAAGTTAGAAACGGGCTCAAGTTCACACCAAACGATCAGGGGAAGACCCTAGGTGTAAAGTATAAAAGCGGTAGCTCAGGAAAAGTTGTCGATGTGCTAGATACTGTATCTAAGGCCTACCTTCGCTACAGCTTGGAAGATCGACAGAGTGACATTATCCGTGGTGTTGATTTTGTCAATGAGCAGCTACCCGCAGTGAGAGAAAGAGTCACCGAATTAGAATCAGAACTAGAGAGCCTTCGCCGAGACGCCAACTTAATAGATCCTATCCTGCAAGGGGAGCAGCTTTCAGCGCAGCTAACTAGTTTCACTTCTGACCAACTAGAGCTGGGTATGCTCATCGAGCAAGCTGTAAGACTCTATGAAGATTTAGGACAAGAATTGGCACGAGGCGAGCTAGCATCTGCCTCAGCACTGACAGAAAACCCGCGCTACCAGTCACTGCTCGATCAGCTTTTAGAGGTAGATAGCCAGCTTGCAAATGATTTAGCAATGTACCAAAAAGATACCCCAATGATTGCCGCCACCTTAGAACGTCGAGAAAATATTCGGCCTTTGCTAGAGATGGAAGGGCTGCGTGTAAAAGAACAGGTAAGGAGCACTATTCGTGAGTTAAATACTCGTAATTTGGCATTGACTCGCTCGATTGAAACCCTAAACCAGCAGATCAAAGAACTGTCTTCTGTGACTCGCGAGTACAACACCATCCAGCGAGAACTAGACATTGCAGCGACAAAACTCAACGAGTTTTTGACCAAAAGAGAAGCCCTTCGCATCGATGCTGCGCAGCGTCAAACCCCATGGGAACTACTAATTCCACCTAACGCTCCAGAGACATCTCAGACCCACATTGGACGAAACCTCTTATTAGGTGGAATACTAGGGCTGTTTTTAGGCTCAACGATTGCGATCACAGTCGATAAACTAAGCAATAAAATTTACTCCGTGAAGGAGCTCAAGCAAGCAGTGCCCATACCTGTGCTAGGAATTATCCCCCGTAGTCAGCTACTGGCAAAAGGTCGCCTCACCTTGCTCACAATCCAAGCAGCAAATGGTCAAGGTGTCTCTCCCTACAACCTCGCTCAAAACAGACAGTACAGCCCCTTGTTAGAAGCTTTTCAACGGTTGGCTACCAACATCAAGCTCAATGATTTAGATACTTATATCAGCTCGATAGCGGTAAGTTCAGCGCTCCCGAACGAAGGAAAGAGTACAGTAAGTTTATATCTTGCTCGTGCTAGCGCTTCAATGGGTCGGCGAACATTGTTGATAGACACCGATTTGAGACATCCAACACTCCATAAGCTATGTAACGTATCAAATGAGAAAGGACTCTCCAACTATCTCACTGGTGAAGTCTCTTTGGGTAACAGCTTAATTAATCTAGCTGTGGATGAGAATCTATTTTTTATGCCTTCTGGTCCTATATTAAGTGATCCGGCTAGGGTTCTCTCTTCGAGAACTATGGAAACTTTTTACAAACAGGTTTATAGAACTTTTGATCTAGTAATATTCGATACGCCGCCTTTGTCTGGCTTTGCAGATGCCTTTATGATAGCGAAGAAGACGCAAGGATTGCTGCTAGCGGCTCGGCTTGGTCAAGTTAAATTTTCGCAACTAGAGACCGTATTGGACGAACTATATGTGTCCAAAATACCAACAATCGGGATTGTGGCTAACGACTCAACCGATGATAGCCGAGACTACCAAAACTACTACGCGGACGTTGCCGAGCCAGGGCCTATCCTTTCTACTTCGGCCAAAGAAAACGCAAATACTGCTGTGGACTCAAACGGCGCAATGGCTGACAGCGTGACTTCGAATGGCGCTAGCCGAGATGGCACAGCAGCCTGGAAGCGAACGCTGCACAATATCTGGGGAAAATGATATTAGCAGAAGAACACTACAGAAAGTGAACATGTTAGAAATCTGGCCTAGTTCAAAAACACGCAATTTATGGTAGCACTCGCATCACAAAGTAGACCATCGTCGACGACGGTTCATCTAAATGCTTTGGTCAATACCTACGCTCTTTGGAAGCGCTTAAAATCCAGCAGCTCTAGCCATGCAAAATCATACCCAACTCCGGCACCTGAATCACCGTTAACTTCGGCACTCAACTACACTTACACTGGAATGTCACCAGCACGCAAAGGTAGAGAGCTAAGCGATGGGAGCCAAGTCACAAGGAGCGAAAATGCCGATAGAGAAATTCCGAGAGGATCATCCGGTTGCACGAGCTAGGCCGTGATCAGGCGGGATACCCGCTCGCTGTATGCTCAAATTATTATTATTGATATAGCTGCTTGTTCTTGGTGATGGAGAAACCAACGTGGATTTTCTATATGTTTCTGGTCTGACTTTCAGCAAGAGATTTTGTATTGTTTTAGAAGGGTAAATGGTTCGAGCCTTATGCATTTGAGTAGCTCCGCGATCGCTCCCTCGCTTATAGCTTTATCCTATCCAAATCTGGGATAGATTTTCATGGATAACGCCCAACCGAAGCCCTATTGCTTCACCTGTTCTACAGCCGGTTCCAAATAAGAAACGAATCAGCGGCGTGTAGTATCGATGAAATCTAGACTTATCCATCGCTTTGATGATTGCTTGGATCTCCTCAGTGGTAAAAGGCTGTGGTGATTCAGTAGGTGGAACCTTAAACGATGAAATCATTGCAGTCTAAGGATTGCTCTGAAGCCATCCTTTAGAGATACCCCATTCCCAGACAGCATTAATAACAAAAAAGTATTCTGCTGCACTAATAGGTGCAACCTCGGTCAATAGATAATCTCGAAACAAAAGTGTTGTTCGCTCAGTATAGTCAGAGACTAGCTTTGTCCGCGAGAATTTAGCGAGTTTTTTCCCGACGTGCTCATACTTCTCTAACGTTTTAGCAGCAATCAATTTTGCCATAGCCTCTGCAAACTCAGTCAGCAGTGTCTGACCAGTCATCGGCATAAAAACCTGCACCAGTTCCCCTTTGTACTTCGTAAGGGTCGGGTCAAACTGCCCAGTCGCCATATCAATTTCAATCTGCCGTGCCTTCATTTCGGCAGCGACCTGACCGATTAAATCTGCCTGTAGCTTCGGACTAAACTGATAGCGCTTGCCTCGCCAAGACCATCGGAGCGAAAACAGCTGATTCCGCTCAAAAACGACTACATACAGACCCTGTTTTAGCCTCCGACTTAGTAGCCATAAATTTTGCACCAATCTTTATCGAATCAGGAATCTGGTGCAAATATTCCGTCGCTAAACGAACCGCTGAACGTCAGTTATACTAGAAATCCTGGGGAATGGACGTAACTGGACTCGAACCAGTGACCCCATCGATGTCAACGATGTACTCTAACCAACTGAGCTATACGTCCGCAGATACCGGAACTATAACATAGCTTGATCCCTAGCTACAAGCCCATGCCCTTGATTACTGGTAAAACTCAACTCCTCGGCGTTATTGGTTATCCCGTAAGCCATTCCCTTTCTCCGATCATGCAGAACGCAGCACTCCAGGCCATGGGGCTGGATATATGCTATGTCGCTTTCCCCATTGTGCCTAGGGATTTACCCCAGGCGATTGCCGGACTCTGGTCTAGTGGTATCCAGGGCTTAAATATAACCATTCCCCACAAGCAAACGGTGATGGATGAATTGATCCATCTTACGGCGATCGCCCAACAGGTAGGAGCCGTGAATACGCTCTGGCGGGGGGACACTGGCTGGCAAGGAACCAATACTGATGTGTTTGGATTCATGGCTCCTTTACGCCACCAGAATCGAGATTGGTCAACAATCATCCCCGTAGTATTGGGAAATGGCGGTGCGGCACGAGCGGTGGTGGCCGGTTGTGAACAGTTAGGATGTCCAGAAGCTGTGGTCGTGGGTCGTAGCTCAGAAAAGTTAGCGCAGTTTCAGCGGCAATGGGAACAGGGCGCTCACAAAATTCTGGTCAACATCCAACAGTGGGATACATCGTTAACCTCTGTCCTGTCCCAAACCCAGTTGCTGGTCAATACCACCCCCATTGGGATGGGGCATCAAGCAGACTATTCCCCCATTGCCCAAGACTCTATCCGGCAGTTACCCCCTACGGCGATCGTTTATGACTTGATTTATACCCCCCGTCCCACACTCCTTTTGAAACAGGCCCAAGCCCATGGCCTAGTAACCATTGATGGCACCGAGATGTTAATACAACAGGGGGCCGCAGCTTTACACCAATGGGTAAAGAAAGAAATTCCAATCCCTATAATGCGTGATGTCCTATTGGATTTTTTATCTAGAAATGGACGATGACCATAGACGGCAAGAGTTTAAGTCACTATTTTTATTTTAAAAAACGCTTGACCCGTGCCAATAGTTCTCGCTCATTTACCGGTTTTTTGATGTAGTCTTCTGCCCCATTGATAAAAGCCTGTTCGAGTTTCTCCAGAGAATCAGAACTGGTCAACATGACAACGGGTGTTTTTTTATGAAAATAGGATTTTTTGAAGTGTCGCAGTAAGGTTAATCCATTGATCCCTGGAAGTAATATATCTAATAAAATCAGATCAAAATGTTGCTTCTCTGTAACTTCAATCGCGCTAATACCATCTTCCACAAACGTCATACGGAAACTAGTAGTCCCAAAAATGAATGACAGGTAGGCTCCGAAATCTTTATCATCATCAACAACGAGAATGTGTTGACGGCTCTCTACCTCATCCGACTCTCCGTCTACCAAAATACAATTTCGTCCTGATGCTTTAGCTTGATAGAGCAACAAGTCTGCTTTTTCGACCACAACCTCTAAAGTTTGGTCTGGGGGGACAGCAACAATGCCGCCAGAAAACGTTACATTTTCTAAGTGGTTGTCACGGTTACCAAAATGTTTTTGGTACAGAGTATCTTTGATTTCGTGGATTAAACGACTCGCATTCGCTATGTTCGTATTGGGTAAGAGTAAAATAAATTCTTCTCCCCCCCAGCGTCCAGCAACATCACTCTCCCGTAAGCGAGTTTTCAAGAGTTTGCCAATATAGGCCAACACTTCATCCCCCACAGAATGACCATAATGATCATTGATTTTTTTAAAGTGATCAATGTCTAAAAAAGCCAGAGATAGTGGGCAATCCATTCGAGTTGCCAGGTTCATTTGACGGAGACATTGTTGAGTGAAGCGCCCCTCGATTCAGTAATCCAGTGAGATGATCAAGCTGCGCCGTATTCTGAAGGAATAATTGTCGCTCGATGATTTCTTTGAGGGAAAAAGCGAGGGATGCCACATCAAGGGGTTTCGTAATAAATAAATCCGCTCCCTTGCTTAAACACTCTCGCTGGACTTCGAGATCTGACAATGGAGAGAGAACAACGACTGGCATGGCACGAGTATGACTGTTTTCACGCAGCTTCATTAAAAAATCTCGACCATCGGTATCATCCGTCAGCAAAATGCCAAGAATAATAGCATTAATGAATTTTGTATTAAGTATTTCTCGTGCTTGTTCAATGCTATTCGCTGAAAATAATTCCCAATAGGGGCAATGGGCTTTAAAGGATTCTTGCAGTAATGTGACTTGCTCTGGATTGTCTTCTACTAGTAACAATTGGTAAGACGAAGTATGTGAAACTACTGTCCTTGAACCGGAAATCAGTCGTTTTAATGTTTCAATCAGTCCATTCACTTCGATTTTCAGGAAAAGACTAGGAGCCTGTTTCACCCGTTCTGCTTGTTCCGAAATTTCAGAATAACCATAGCTGGTACCGGAGCCATGGAGTTGATGGGCTAATTTTCGTATCTCTGCATCAGCACTTTGTGTGCCCTGCTCTAATTGGTTAAGGAGGGATTGTAACGCCGATATTTTAGCCCAAAAAGATTTGAGATAATTTTTTTTTAATTTTTCCCTGGCTTCGTTGACATGGTTTAAGGTCATGGCTTTGCTGGCAGAAAAGAAGAGCAGAACTCAAGGGGTATTAATTAAAAGCATCATATAAAAGCATCATATTCATAGTATAAGTTTCTATCCAATCGCTTTACTCACAGTTTTCAAACTTAAGAGCACACGAGCATAAATCCTTTCTGATAGGTAAAATCAGCAACACAGTAAAGCACGGATATAGGTACTCCAGAGAACATGCAGTCAATTAAAATTGGACAAAAGGAGATGGGCCGATTTTTTGTTGCAAATGTATGTTCTAGCTGGTGAGGCTACTTGAAAAGGGGGGCTTTTGGGGATGGGGCCCCCCAGACTCGATCAAGCTTGTCTGTTCATATTATTGAATGAAGCTTAATCGTGTTGGCAAATTATTGTGGATTTATTTTTCTATTGTGCGCGATTTTACTGATAAAGTCTATTTGTAGCCAAAGATAAGTTTTTTCTCTAGGGCATCTCGAAAAATATGGATCTTTTTGAAAAAAGCCTGATGGCTATATAGCCGTCAATTAAGATCTTGAATACACAAGCAAATCCTTTAACTTATGTGCTTAACTGTCGGGATTAATTGTTGATTTTGGGGATCTTGTATCCAGATGTTCAACTGCTCTTTTGGTAAGGCTTGGAGAGTCGTTAGCAAGTTTAGGCTTGATTGCAGTAGATCCTCCACGTCAACACCCTGATAGTCAGGGCGATAATGCTTTAAACGCTGAATCCCTTCCCCCAGCAAAATCATTGCTCCCTGAAGATTTTGATTAGAAAGATGATAACAACCTACCGCTACCTGCAAAATCCCCTGATAAAATCTTTTATCGATGGAGGGAGATTCCAGCCACACAGCTTCTAACGTATCGTGGCAAGCATAAAAATCCTGGGCGTTAAATTGGGTAATTCCCAACTCCAGACCGGATAGGGGCGATGGCATATTAAAAGTATCGAGTCATTAAAATCGCGATAGGGAGCAGAGCGTTAACTCATGCTGGCCTTAACTTGTTCCAGTTGGTCCATGCCAATTTCTTGTTCCGAGCCAGCGAAATCATTATCTGGTGTTAAAAAGAGCATGCAATGGCACTCTTTTCGCTCCCGCATGGGAACACAGGGGCAATTCCAAAATCCGTCTTTGACTTCCGCCTCTTTATCTTCATAATGACGACAGGGGCAGAGTGGAGCGCCTAATTCTTCTTTATGCTGTGCCAAGCCTTCAACCACGACCGCTGTCACGGACAAATCACTGCAAAAATAGGTATCTGTTCTTTTGGCATATTGTTCGGCAAAACTCTTCATCATTACCAAGGACTTATTCGGGTTGGTTTCGCTGTTGGACATAGGACAATAATTTAACGTTAACTGGGTTGTTGAGTTAAAACGGCTTGGAATAATCTCATCTTTACATACTTTGGAAATGAGCCAATGCTTGGCGAATGATGCCAATGGTTACACCAGGTAATTCTAAATGGGGGGTCAGTCCAACATCTTTTAGCTCCACAAACGTGTGAATAGCATCTGGGTTAAGCGCGGCAAGGCGACGTCCTACTGCGGGCGGCGTGAACTGTGCCCCTTCTCCCCAAAAAATACTCGTTAGCACGGTTAGTTGTGGTAGGTATTGGGCCAAATCGAAGCAAAGATCCCCTCGAACAAAGGATAGGGCAGCATATTCTGCACCGGGTTGGGTGGCGGAAGCTAAATAAGCTTCGATAATTTCAGGGTAAATACGACTGGATTGTGCAAATTGACGCTGCGATAAAAAGTTTGAAATGCCGTTACTGTTGGCAATACCGGTCTGATAAATGATCCGGTCTAGCATCGGTACGCTGACTAGTTGGGCAAAAAAGTTACTGCGATAATCTTCACCAAAATCCGATAGTCCGGTGGGGGTGGATAAAATCAGTCCGGCAAATAATTCGGGGTATTCGATCGCCACCCGGACGGTGATGGCGGCGACCAGGGAAGAGGCGATGACGATAGGGGGATCGGGACAAGTGTCGGTTAGAAATTCTTTAATAACCTGAATATAGTCCTGGGGAGTATAGTTACGTTCTGGATGATCAGACCGTCCCCACCCCAACAAGTCGGGCGCTAAAACCCGAAAATCTGGAGCAAAGGCAGGATAAACCTTTGACCATTCATAGGCAGAAGAACCTCCCCCAAAACCGTGCAAAAAAACGAGGGTCGGCTTCGTGTGACTTTCCGCTGGGATGCCGTTCTCCTCTGGTTCTAGCGCGGTGACAGAGGTGGTTGCCGGCCAGGGGGCTTCCGTGGGGGAATAGTAAACAATGGTGCCGAGGGAAGTAACGAGGGAGTCGCGGGTGACACCGAGGGGTTCAATCATGGCAGGCTAACAGTACAGAAGGGAGTGAATAATCAACAAATCAACAGAGAAGTGCGCCACAGGGATCGCTGGCTAAATCTTAACCAATCAAGCTGAGGGGCGATCGCCATGAACGACGATGGCGGCGGGTCTAGCAACTGCCATTCGGGGAACTCGGAATTAGGGCAGCGTTGGCCACGGCTGTCTCCGGATCGGGGGGCATGACGTCAGACTCTGTATAGGCTTCAAAACAATGAAAATCTTCAAAATTAATCGTCCATTGCCCCGATTCTGCTTGGTGAAAAATGTCCACAAAACGCTTACCCCATTTGATGTCCGAAGCAGCATAGGCATAGCGACTGTGGATGGTTTGGGAAAAACTTTCATCCAAGCCGGTAAAACTAATCCACAATTCCATTTCTGCTGCCGCTAACTCCTCTGGCGATCGCCCCCACAATGGACTGTTTTCATTAATGGGATGCATAACCAACCAGCTTAATCCGAACACAGGGGTCTGGGAACGGAGCAATGGCAGGTCGTAAAAACGTCGCATTTTGTGTCCTTCCTGGGTTTCTTCCCCCTGCACCACACTGACTCGAATTTGTGCCTCTAAAATACGATTATCCCGTTGGTTGGCTGTCCGGAACATCAGAGTAGGGATGCCTTCAAACGGGCACACAACGGCAACGTCACTAAATAATACTCTTGCGGTCGGTTTGGCAAACCGGGCAAACATCAAGCCAGTCAAAATGGCGATGCTAACCAGACCCACAAAAATTTCCACACTGACTACTATCTGCGCCCACAAAGTTTGGGGATACATGGAGCCATAGCCGACGGTTGACAGGGTCTGAATGCTGAAGAAAAAGGTATCTTGGAATGAGCCAGGGCGAGCATTGGCAATGTTATCTGAACCGGCCATAAAAATTGCGGCAAACGCCAAATTTAAGCCAAAGTAGAACCCGCCAATAATCGCTAAAAATTTGGGCCAAGAAAGCACCAATAACCAATGATAAAGGTCTGTGGTGATGGGTTTAAAACGCTGCTGCATATCACGACCAGATGAAATGGGACGGAGGTAACGAATCGTGTCAGGAATAGGTTGTCTGCCTCTGGGTTTACCCCACCGTAACGGACGCATTCGTTTCATTTGCCACCTCCCATTTTGGGTGCAATGTGGCATTGATAGGCTTCACGGGCTGCGGCTTGTTCAGCTGCTTTTTTGGATGTTCCCTCCCCTTGACCCAAACAGTTGCCCTGCACCCAGACAGTGGCTTGGAAATGAGGCTCGGGCGTTTTTGACTGAACCACTTGGTAGTCGGGCAAGCACTTGTAGCTACCCTGAGTCCATTCCTGCAACGCATCTTTGTAGTTAAAGTAGGCAGGATCCCGACGCACTTGTTCCGCCTTTGTCAGTAGGTGTTCGTCTAACCACGGATGGACTAGGCTCAAATCATGGGTGCTTAAATAAAGTGCTCCTAAGATGGCCTCAAAGCAATCTGCTAACAAGGATACTCTGCCTTTGCGGTTTGCCAATACGCTAGTGCTGGCCCACACAAAACGATCTAATCCATACAATTCTCCCCAATCGGCCAGAGTGCGATCACTGACTATCACGGACCGAACCGCCGAAAATTCTCCCACTGACCCATCGGGGTAATTTGCCTTCAATACTGTTGCCGCAGCGAGGCGCACCACCGCATCCCCCACAAACTCTAATTGTTCGTAATTGTTTTCCGGAGAAACACTGGGATGGGTCAAAGCTAAATCCAGCAATGACCAGTCGATCGCCGTTTCCGATGCTAGTCCTAGACGATCAACTAGGGATTGTAATTGCTGTTGGCGACGGGGTGGCAATGGGGACATGGCGGTCACAGCCTAAGCAATTAGGACAATCGTTTTAAAAAAAATCACACCAGGATATTGTATCAACGAATAAAATAGAGATTGGGCCATCCTGGCCAAAAGTTCTTGCGGAATCCAAGCAAGACGGAGTTTACTGACTGGCCCAACATCCCAACGGCTGGGTCGGGATGGGGTAGAATTCAGAAAAAACACAATTCATAAATTCCACTAAATTTTAAGAGGACTGCATGGGTGGCACCACACTCGAAAAATCTCCCCAGATTCTGCAACAAACGGTTTTAGGGTCACGTCGTTTCAGCAACTTTTTTTGGGCGATCGCCTCCATGATTGGCGGCATTGGGTTCTTACTAGCGGGCTTATCCAGTTATCTGGGCAAAAATTTGTTGATTGTCAGTGACACCAGTAATTTGCTGTTTATTCCCCAGGGGGTTGCGCTGAGTTTTTATGGCATTGCAGGGAGCCTGCTGTCCCTTTATTTGTGGGCTTCAATGGCATTGAACATTGGTGGGGGTTATAACGAGTTCAACAAAACATCCGGGAAAGTTACCATTTTTCGCTGGGGGTTTCCAGGCAAAAATCGACAGATTGAAATCAAAAAGCCGATCGCCGATGTACAAGCGGTCAAAGCAGAGATCAAAGAAGGGGTGAACCCAAAGCGGATGCTATACCTGAAAATCAAACAAATGCGAGATATACCCTTAACCCGTGCCGGGCAACCCATTTCCCTGGCTCAACTTGAAAATCAAGGTGCAGAATTAGCCCGTTTTCTGGGAGTTCCACTGGAAGGACTATAAGGACTTAAATAACTCATCGACCCTTTATTTAATCAACTGACCTTGTTGTCTTATTCGTAATCGGAGGATTTTATTATGATTACTTTCCGTCATTGGCGGTCGTCTTGGTGGATTGGTCTCTGTTTGAGCGCGGCGCTATTGTTGACCGCCTGCAATCAACCGGCTGCCACCTCCTCAGAACAAGGCCTCCCCCCCGGTCAAGCGGACATTGTGGGTCAGGCAACAGACAGCAACATGGCGGACTATAAACCCCGGCTTAATGGGAAAGCCACGGTTGAAATGGTTGTGAATGGCCAGACCATCACGATTCAAGTGGATGGCGAGAATGCCCCTGTGACAGCCGGCAACTTTATTGATTTAGTGGAGCAGGGTTTTTATGACGGCAAAACCTTTCACCGGGTGGTGGAGGGGTTTGTCGCCCAGGGGGGAGATCCCAAAGGAGATGGGACAGGTGGGTTTATTGATCCCAAAACACAAAAACCCCGCAATATTCCGTTAGAAATTGCACTGGATGACAAGAAGCTGGATGATGCCCCAGCGGAACCGATTTATAATCGGCCCATTGGCCAACAAGGGGGTTATCGCGATCCTCCGGTGGTATTGCCCCATAAATTAGGCGCTGTCGCAATGGCTCGCTCCCAGCTCCCTAACTCGGCTTCTTCCCAGTTCTATTTCACGTTGTCCGACGAGACGGGCTTTTTGGATGGGGACTACGCCGTTTTTGGGTATGTCACCCAAGGCATGGATGTGGTCAATAACATCAAAAAAGGAGACAAAATTTCTACGGCACAAGTCACGGCCGGGGCTGACAATTTACAGAAATAAAGACTGATACAGGGGCGATCGCCAAATAATGGTATCGGCCCCCTAGCTTTATTGGTTATCGTCAAATCGATTTAGCCTAGGCAATATCTTGGAAAATAGGTTGCTCTCCTGCCACCGATTTCTCTGTCTCATGATTAATTTCGTTTAACGATAACTTGCGTCTTAATCCTGGCCAATAAACCAACTTACCAATGCTATGACTAAAGCCAGGAAGAAAATATTCCAGCCGGCCGCGAGCCACCCAAAGAGTTGCAACGGAAAATTCACCAAAAAGTCAGTAAAGACTGCATTGGCGACGAGAAAAATAATTAGAATCCAAAATAAACCCATATTCTTAACGCCTGACCGTTGAGTTTTCAAGCTCGGATTAACCCAAGCATTGCTGTAACATCTGCTGGGCTTGGCGTTCATAGCCCCCCCCAAACAAATTAAAATGATTCAAAATATGGTACAGATTATAGAGCGTTTTTCGTTGTTGATAGCCGGAATCTATTGGTAAATAGGTGTTATAGCCTTGGTAGAAGCTTGCCGGAAAGCCGCCAAATAATTCTGTCATGGCAACATCCACCTCCGGGTCCCCATAGTAAACAGCGGGATCGAGAATCACCGGTTCTCCCGTCATCAATATAGCTACATTGCCTGACCACAAATCGCCGTGTACCAAAGCCGGGGGGGGACGGCGATCGCCCAAGATTGCTTTGATTTTGGGCACAACTTGATTGGGATAGGGGAAATTTCCACCCCGTCGCTGCGCAAGTCGCAACTGGTAGCCGATACGGTGTTCTGCAAAAAATGTCGCCCAGTTATCCATCCATGGGTTGGGCTGGGGAGTGGATCCAATAATATTGTCCTGTTGCCAACCAAATCGTTGACTGCCTGAATGGCAGTGTAATTGAGCTAATTGTTGTCCCATTACTCGCCAACTATCGGCACTACCGCGACTAAATTCTAGCCACTCCAACACTAGATAACTTTGTCCACTGTCGTAACCACAGCAAATTACTTGGGGCACTTTAATCGTTTGGGTGGCAGTCAAAGCGGCCAAGCCCAAGGCTTCAACCTCAAACATGGACAGCCGCTCTGCCTGGTTTAGCTTCACAAAATATTGCTGCTGTTCACCGATCAGGCAATGACCTTGGTTAATACATCCCCCACTCACGGGCTTAATGTCCCTGATGATAAAAGGATGTTCGGTAACTTGAGCAATGTGCTTGGCGATCGCCGACCAGACGGAAGCAACCATGACGTTTTTGCCAGTAACGGTGGGGAATACAAAAAAGCGGCTAGCGACAGTTAGGAGAATCCTGCGTTAGGGAAGACAAATCCTCTGTCGGAGCATCATCCATTTCAAAGACCAATTCTTTAGGGTCACGGGTGTCACCCAACGGGGGTAGCATCGGGTAAAACGGTTGATGGAGGCTAATTAACTGGGCTAAGGTTCGTTTCAGTTGGGGACGGGGGACAATGGCATCCACAAAGCCATGGTGTAATAAATATTCAGACGTTTGGAAATCATCCGGCAGTTTTTCCCGTAAGGTTTGCTCGATAACCCGCCGCCCGGCAAATCCAATGGTGGCTTTGGGTTCAGCAAGAATCAGGTCGCCTAACATGGCAAAACTGGCCGTGACGCCGCCTGTGGTGGGGTGGGTTAAAACAGGGATATATAGCAGCTTGGCTTCACGATGATTTTGTAACGCCCCGGAAATCTTTGCCATCTGCATTAAACTCAACATGCCCTCTTGCATCCGTGCGCCACCTGAGGCACAAACAATAATCACGGGTAACTGCTCCAGCGTCGCGTATTCAATGAGACGGCAAAGCTTCTCGCCCACGACAGACCCCATGCTGCCGCCCATGAACCGAAAATCCATTACTCCGAGGGCAACGGGCAAACCATCTAATCGTCCATAGCCTGTTTGCACCGCATCCGTTAGCTGAGTGGCTTTCTGACTTTCCTTAATCCGGTCCTGATAGGCTTTACGGTCACGAAATTTTAGCGGATCGGTGGGATGTAGGTGTTCATTCAGCGGTTGCCAACTTTTATTGTCAATTAACTGCTGAATCCGTTCGCCACTATCCACCCGCATATGGTGATCACATTCACCACATACCATCCAATTGGCTTGCAAATCTTTGGTATAGGTCAGTGCACCGCACTGAGGACACTTTGTCCACAGACCATCGGCTACCTCCCGCTCCTGTTGTTGCTGTTGTACAGGGGGGTCGTTTTTTTCTCGGTTCGCAAACCAATCAAATAGGGACATAGCGTTTTGGGAGGCTCCAGCGGCGACTAGTCAGAATAACGTGTTATGTGTCTCCCACTAGCAAGAATGGTAATGGTAATTACGTTGTGCCCCTACCAAGGCAGTGTACTGGGGATTGCACTAAAACTTACCCCTTCAAGACGTTCAATGGGAGATCAAGAAATACCGGGCGTTTCTTCTTCCGGGGCACTGAGTAGGAGTAAGGCGTCCAATGATCCGGAGTCGGGACTTGGAGTGTGGTTTGACTTCCCTGCCCGCAATAAACCCCTGCCCCGATGTCGATAATGCGGCTGGGGATGTCATAGGCAGCAAGTAGCTGCTGCATCAACTCACTCTCCCAGCGGGCTAAATGAGTCCGGACGGTTATCCAGTTCACATTTTCCATCTTATCAGCCTTCTCAGTCGGAGTTGCCTCCCGATGAAGAGGGGTTAACCACGCCAGGTAACTTTCGGCAGAATGTGTTTGGTATCCACTCGGTCTTTGTATTTTGTGGCAAAGTTTAATAGTGAATCCAGTAGGGAGTCAGAGAGTAAGTGGGGCTGCAAGCCAAGTTCCAACAAGTTTGTGTTGACAGCATTGAAATAGTGTTCTTCTAGTTCTACCCGCGGATTATCCAGGTGATTAATTTCTACCTTCATGCCCAGGTCAGCCCCAGCTTTTTGCACCATGCTGGCCAGGTCTCCCACACTGAACAATTCAGTGTATTGGTTGAAGACCCGAAACTCGCCCGCATCGGCGGGGTTGGCGATCGCCAATTCCACACAGCGGACAGTGTCACGAATATCCAGGAGCCCCCGTGTTTGCCCGCCTTTGCCGTAAACCGTGAGGGGATGGCCAATGGCGGCTTGGATACAGAAGCGATTAAGGGCGGTGCCAAATACGCCATCATAATCCAGCCGGTTAATCAGCATTTCATCCATGCCCGTTTCTTCAGTTAATACCCCATACACAATGCCCTGGTTGAGGTCAGTGGCGCGGAGCCCC
Organism: Merismopediaceae cyanobacterium; assembly: GCA_942490695.1. GTDB lineage: Bacteria > Cyanobacteriota > Cyanobacteriia > Cyanobacteriales > Microcystaceae > Synechocystis. The sequence goes on from CALNXU010000002.1 coordinate 90,829, forward strand.
CAGATTTTGCAGGCAAAATGAATATTGTGGCTATCGTGAACTTTGCTGAGGTGATAAAAACTACCGGGTTGTTTGGGATAGGGGAGGGTATCTTTCCGTCCTTTGTGTTCGATGGTGATATAGCCTTCTTCGATATCAATATTGGGAGTTCCGTATTCACCCATTGTCCCCAGTTTCACTAAGTGACAATCAGGAAAATCGTCCTTCAAGGCATAGAGTAAGTTCAAATTTCCCAACACATTGTTGGCTTGGGTCAGCACCGCATGTTCACGGTCAATCATGGAGAATGGGGCGGAGCGCTGTTCTCCGAAATGAACCACTGCATCGGGACCAAATTCTTTTAACGACTGAGCAAGGAAGGGGTAGTCGTTAACATCGCCGATATATAAATCAATTTTTTTGCCAGTTAACTCGTACCAGCGCTCTAAACGCTGCTGAATCGGGGCGATCGGAGTCAAGGTGGGGGAACCGAGTTGGGCATCCCAATGGCGGCGAATCAAGCTATCTAAAATGCCGACTTCATAACCTTGATTGGAAAGATAAAGTGCTGTGGCCCAACCACAGTAACCGTCACCGCCGATAACCAGGACTCGCATACTAAAACCGAATAAATTCTATGACTAAGTATTTGTTTAATTTATCAGGTCTGGGGACGGTCTTAACGGCAGATTGTGGTGCCAGGTTAGCTAGCTAATGGGGGCTTATTTTAGCCTCTGTAACATGCATTTTTTTTGACATTGCTCACTGGTGAGGAAAAAAACATCTTCGTCAAGGTGCAATCGGTTTAGCGTGAGAATCTAATGCGACCAGCCCCAGTCTCTGTTGCAATTTTGTGCCGCAATGTTGAACAAAATCCGCTGGATAAAAATGCTTTGACATTCATCACAAGAGGATGGCGTGGCGATCGCCATCAGTGGGGCAAACCTGTGTTAATCTCCATCATTGAGTTCCCGGTTCCATTTCACCCGGCACACTCCAGCGATTAGATAATTGCATCTTCCTTTTTATTAGCCCTTGATTTCCATGCCCAATCCCATCAAGCCATTTTATTTCGACATTACCGACCACGAAATTGACCTTTTTCTGGCGGAGGCACGGGAAATTCTCAAATCGGGTCAATTGATTTTGGGCAGCCACACCAAAGACTTTGAGCAGGACTTTGCCCAATTTGTGGGAACCCGGCACGCTATTGCGGTGAACAGCGGCACCTCCGGGTTAGAAATTCTACTGCGGCTCAAACAGGCGGAAAATACCACCATCCTAGTTCCCACCAATACAAACTTCGCCACAGTTGCCACGGTGCTGCGGGTCAATAGTGATGTCCAATATCTGGATATGGATCCCAAAACCTTTGCCCCGACCCTCGATATGGTGAAAGCAGCGGTGGACGATAAGCAATATGCCAAACCGTTATCTGGGGTTTTCTGGGTTCACATCGGCGGCGTAATTTCTCCTGAATTTCCAGCGGTGGTGGACTACTGCCGACAAAAGGGACTTTACGTCTGGGAAGATACGGCCCATGCCCACGGCAGCCAACTTCAAGGCATCCAAGCGGGAAATCTGGGTGACGGTGCCTCTTTTTCCTTTTTTCCCACCAAAGTCATGACTACTTTTGAAGGGGGCATGATTACGTTAAATAATGACGAAGAAGATATGATTGCTCGATCGCTCCGGAATCAAGGGAAACGGGGGATGAACTTTGGGGGACTGCATACCGATTTTGGTAATAGCACCCGGATGACAGAAATCCACGCCGTGTTGGGACAAATTCACCTCGCCAAGCTTCCCCAAATGCTAGCCACTCGCCAGCAGGCATACGAATTAATTACTGCTCCCCTGCGTCAAGCGGGGATCGAATTTGTTTCCACTGACCATATGGACGCGGCTAGTCAGTATAAGCTCATGGTTCTATTACCTGGAGGCAAAACTGCGCAAGACGTGAAGACAGCATTGGCCGCAGAAGATATTTACTTGGGGGGAACAGTCTATGAAATACCCTGCCATCAGCAACCCGTGTTTAAAGGAATCTGTGGCGGTCAATCGTTCCCCAATGCGGAAACCTGGTGTCCTCGCCATATTTGTCCTCCGTTAACGTCAGGGACGACGGCAGAAGAAGCGGAACGGGTCGGTAACGCATTGGTACGCCACTTGCAATAGGGATTAAGGGTGAATGACACTGAACTTAAGCCTCGGTTGACAGCTAGCCCCCATCAAGATTCTTACTTTACTGGGCCAATTGAGACCCTCTGTCGGAGATATTCGATTGAGGGTTTTTCTCGCTTAAAAATGCACTTGGCTCAGGATGTAGCGTAGGCGGTCATAGTCGTCCTTGAGCCATAATCCCAGACTCCGCCCAATTTCTACCAACCAACGGCGATCGCCCTGGCGTAATAAATAAACTTCCCGTAACGCCGCTGCAATTAATGCATCCACGGGGGCATCACTGATTTGTAATAAAATCCGTAAAAAATCTGGGGAGTCCGTAAAACGAATTACGGCAGCGGGATCACAGTGGTAAACCGCTTGGTGGATCTGGGGAGGACGGGGGGGTAGATAGTGAAAGATACGACCGGGCTGGGAGGCTTTTCCTTTTTTTGGGGTCGGGGCCGTTTCAAAACCCACAATTGCTGCCTCAAATTCGGTTTTAAGCATGGCAAAAATTTGGGGCTGTTGCTCCCGCAATTCCGCCAACGAGAGACCTAGGGCCCGCGCTCTATGGATCGAATCTAGGGGCATGGTGGTGACATGACTCACCAAGGCATAGATCATGTTGCCCGAAGTTTCATCGCTCGCCTGTACCCAACTCCCAAATGGAGGCATTTCCGGGAAGCTCAATTCCTCAGGCTCCAAGCATTGAGCTAGAAATCCAGTGGTACGAGTTTCCACGACTTCGCCAATATGTTGGGGATGGCGTTGATCGGGGCTGAACTGGGGCAGTGGAACACGCATATTGACCAAGACCATTGGGATAATTTACCCACTATCCATCACTTGAAATGACTTGATACTAAGGCAAAAATACGAACGTTTTGAGAAAAGCCTGCTTTTTGCTGGTGATTTTTTTATATCCACATCCGCTGTAGACAGTCGAGGAAGCTGAGTACTAGCGGGTCTTTATCCGTTTGAGAGGCCGCTGGTAACATCAACTCTCTGAGTCAGTTGTAGAGCCGCATCATGGCATAGAGTTCTGGCTCGACCCCGGTATGTGGAACACAATCACGCGCACGGTAAGGGTCTCGTGATGCCAAGCCTTGCGGGTATCGGTAGAGCGTTGGGGGTCGAGTTGCCTGCCTGTTATCGTGGGGGAATAACTGCCATCGGGCAACCGTTTGAGCACAGGTAGGGATGATGGCCCCTTCTGACACCGATTGTTTTGGCAATGTGCACGATAGCCAGCGCCAGCCTGATATTATCCATATTCTTATCGCGGCGCGGGGTTAACCCTAACACTAGCCACACTACCAATGACGACACTAATTTGGTGCCGTGGCGCTCGTGGTCTCTATTCAGCGTGCGTAGCGCCTCGGTAATCAGCGGCGATCGCCGCTCAGAAAAAAGTGACAGACTATATTCGGAACTCAGGTCGGCTAGGTTTGTGACTCCGGTGATGGCTTGGCCCATCTGAGACCTGCGGCTAGTGTTGGTTTGGACATTGAATATCCATCTACGCTACTGCAGGACTCCTTGATTCACTACGCTTTATCACTTTCGTTCACGGGTATTGCCCCCTAACCCCATGACCTCATCCCCCCGCGCCCAAGCACCACTAGACTTTTTAGCCCCCCCGACTCAAACTCTGGTTACTCAAAATTGGGCCATCCATTTTGCCTTGGTGGATACGTTGGCGTACCCGATCGCCAAGATTGAAGTTAGAAATTTAAGCGAAATGCGGGATTGCTATACCGAATTTATGCAGGGAAAAAGCCGTCTATTGATTGCGTTTCGCCATCCCAGCGTCAATGATCCGTTTTGCTTGGGTAGTGTTTTTTGGCAGCAGCTACCCGCCGCCTTGAAAACCGGGCTGTTACAACCGCCTCCCCGTAGTCATGCCCATTTTATGTACGACCGGGGAATTCCCCTGTGGGGCGGAAAACTTTTAGCCTGGTTATTTCCACGTCTGGGGGGGACTTCAATTCAGCGGGGGAAGTTAGATCGTCCGGGGTTAAGGTCAGCACGGTCACTGCTTCTCGATGGGGACTACCCCCTAGTCGCCGCACCGGAGGGGGCCACCAATGGTCACAATGAAATTATTAGTCCTTTAGAACCGGGGATTGCGCAGTTAGCCTTTTGGTGTGTAGAAGACTTAAAAAAAGCGCAACGGACAGAAACCGTTAAAATTTTGCCCCTGGGGATTCAATATTTTTACCTTACCCCTCCTTGGGCGGCGATCGAGGCCCTATTGTCAGAATTGGAAGCTGACTGTGGTATTTCTCCCGATCCAACCCATGATTTAGGCGAATCTCACCTCTATCAGCGGCTACTCAACTTAGGGCAAACCCTCTTAGACATAATGGAGGACTTTTATCGAACTATTTACGATCAATCATTGCCGACCGTCGCTGCTCTCCAGGAAATGATATCTTCATCTGATTCACCCGATTTTGACCCCAATGAACTCCTATCTCGGCGCTTACAAAATCTGCTTAATGCCGCGCTAGCAGTGGGAGAAGAGTATTTTCACCTCACCCCCAAGGGCAATATCCCGGATCGGTGTCGCCGCTTAGAACAGGCTGGGTGGGATCAAATTTATCGGGAAGATTTTCGAGATGAACAAACTGTCTCCCCCGTTCAACGGGGTTTAGCCGACCGGGTGGCAGAGGAGTCTGCGTTACGGACGTGGCACATGCGCCTAGTAGAAAATTTTGTGGCCGTGACAGGACGCTACGTCAGGGAAAAGCCGACCGTAGAACGTTTTGCCGATACGTTACTGTTGCTGTGGATGGTCGTCACCCGCATGCAAGGCACTCTGAATGACCAGCGTCCCCAATTGGGAGAACAGCGGGCAGTCGTGACGGTGGGAGACCCCATCACCGTTGAGGATTATTTAGACAGTTACCGCAATAATCGCAAGCAGGCGATCGCCGACATGACCCAATTGCTCCACAATCGGATGGTGTCTTTAATTATCCGTTAACGCAAATTCGTAACGCGACGAATCTCAGGAGGATGGTCAAATCTGTTGCCAATGCTTGAGCCAAAGCTGGGGTAAAATTAGCGACGAAACGCCCTGTTCCCATTACGAAATATAAGGACTGACATGGTTTATACTCCCGCACCGATAAAATTTGGCACTGACGGCTGGCGTGGTGTCATTGCGGCTGAATTTACATTTGAGCGGGTGTCGAAAGTCGCCGCCATTGCGGCTGAGGTTTTGGCGGAGGAATTTGGTCGCAATCGTCGAGAAAACCGGATTATTGTGGGACATGATCGCCGATTTATGGCGGAACAATTTGCCCAATTAGTGGCAGAGACATTGCGGGGATTAGGAATGGAAGTGTGGCTGAGCGAAGATTATGCCCCTACCCCCGCCTACAGTTGGGCGGCTTATAAAGAAAATGCCTTGGGAGCCTTGGTATTGACCGCCAGCCACAATCCTGCCAATTATTTAGGGCTCAAAGTAAAAGGGGCGTTTGGGGGGTCTGTGGGGTCAGACATCACTCAAAAAATTGAAGCCCGTCTCAATGACCCCATGCCGTCCCAGCAATCCGGGGGGAAGATCAAACACTTTGATCCGTGGCGCAGCTACTGTGCCGCCCTGAAAGCGAAGGTGGATACGACCGCCATTAAAACCGCGATTACCCAAGGACGCTTACGGGTTTTTGCCGATGTGATGCACGGGGCAGCGGCGACAGGATTAGAACGCTTATTAAGCTGTCCGATTAATGAACTCAACGGCGATCGGGATCCATTATTTGGGGGCGGGTCACCGGAACCACTAGCAAAATATGTCCCGGATTTGTTGGCGGCCCTGAAACAAGCAGCCGCAGCAGGGGGCACAGAACTCCGGGTCGGCTTGATATTTGATGGTGATGCGGACCGGATTGCAGCAGTGGATGGTCAGGGGAATTTTCTCAGTTCCCAAGGACTCATTCCCGTCTTGATCGACTATTTGGCAAACCATAAAGGCGTGAAAGGGGAAATTGTGAAAACCGTCAGTGGCTCGGACCTTATCCCTAAGTTGGCGCAACAGTACGATATTCCCTTAACGGAAACGGCGATCGGCTACAAATACATTGCGGAGCGGATGTTATCAAAATCTGTTTTGATTGGGGGGGAAGAATCAGGGGGCATTGGCTACGGCGACCATATACCAGAACGGGACGCCCTACTATCGGCATTGTATGTGCTCGATGCAGTGGTGCAATCCCAGCAAGACTTGAGTGAACGTTACCAGGCTCTACAAACCCAGACAGGCTTCATTAGTGCCTATGACCGCATTGATTTACCGCTGGCGAACATGGAGACACGGTCGTTATTATTACAAACCTTAGCAGCAGAGCCGTTAACCGAAATTGCGGCGGAGGCGGTGACGGATTGCCTGACGACAGATGGTTACAAGTTTCGGATGTTGGGGGGCGGTTGGTTACTCATTCGTTTTAGCGGGACGGAACCGGTGCTGCGGCTGTATTGTGAAGCGCCGACCCCAGAGCGGGTACAGACGGTTTTACAGTGGGCACGGGAGTGGGCAAACTCGGTAGCAGACCCCACGCCTGACTAAGCAATTCCCCCAGCGCCTCTCGCTGTCCGTGGTTTAAAATGCCATCTTCCGCCAAAACCTCGGCAATTAAGCTATCCACCGGTCGCCCTTCTTGACGGGCACAATGAATCACCCCGGCGATCGCCACGGTCAATAGCTCTTCACTGACGGAATAATGCCGTAAATGGGCTAGTTCTTGAGGGGTTCGGGGGATAGCGTATTGCATAATCTAGGGAACGTTAGCATGGTGATCAGATTTACGCAAGACTTAATCTGGGAGCAAAGGTCATTAAGCTTAAATAAATTAGCGATAGTCTAACCCAGGAAGCTCGGGACAGCACGGAAATTGTTCGTTGAATTGTCTTCATTTGTTAGCCAAGTTGGATTGGTCTTTTCTTTATTCCCATGCGTGAACTGCTCTACTGCGAAGTCCCTACCCCAAATTTTTCTCAGGTTATTACATGGTTACAGAATCACTGGCAGCCAACTTCAGGGGTAAAAGTTTCGACCCAGCAAGGCATTAGACTCCAAGGGTCGTCGGGGCAAAGCAGTGAATTGTCCATTTTTGTCTGGTCGTTGCAACGTACAACTTACTTAAAATGTGTCCGCTGGGGGGCACAACCGGCTCCCCAAGAGAGGGCGATCGCCCGTCAATTGAAGGGGGACTTAGAAGCAGCCTTTCCGAACCAGTATCCGGTTCCGCCGACCATTGATCTGTCCCAGCAAACCATTTTTGAAGGACTGGCAGAGCATTACCCAGAAACGGTGAAGTTTTTTCAGCGGATGCCTGATGGCGAGTACGATCTAACACGGGTGTATTGGTGGGAAAAGCGTTGGCGGGACAGTGTGGCCAATCCTCAAACCCCCAAACAATTCATTGTCAAAACAGCAGAAACCATAACTGTCAGTGAAGATACGCCTACATTTGACTTGATTTATGTCGGTGGTGCGTTAGGGGCAATCCATGCGGCGGTGATGGCACAACGGGGATATAAGGTGTTATTGCTAGAGCGGTTACCCTTTGGCCGAATGAATCGGGAATGGAATATTTCACGGGATGAATTTCAACAGTTAATTAATCTGGGATTGTTTACGGCCGTAGAATTTGAAGCCCTGATCGCCAGAGAATATCAGGATGGGTTTAATAAGTTTTTCGATGCCTATAATCCGCCCCATCTCAAAGCCAAGGTATTGCATACGCCAACGGTGTTAAATATTGCCCTCAATTCAGCCAAACTATTGCAGCAGTGTGGAGAAAAACTATTGGCCGCTGGGGGAGAAATTTGGGATCAAACTGAATTTTTGCAGGCCACTATTGATCCGGAAAAAACGGTTGTTGAAGCCTTCGATTTAACCACCCAACAGGCGAAACAGGCCCAAGGGCGTTTACTAGTAGATGCCATGGGAACTGCGTCTCCGATCGCCTGGCAGTTGAATGGGGGGCGTGCCTTTGACAGTGTATGCCCGACCGTAGGCGCAGTGGTGGAGGGGATTGATCCAGTGGTGTGGGACAGCACCTATGGCGATGTCCTAAATTCCCACGGGGATATTTCGCGGGGCCGACAACTGATTTGGGAGTTGTTTCCCGGTGAGGGGGATAAGTTAACCATTTATTTATTTCATTACCATCAAGTCCATCCGGAAAATCCCGGTTCATTATTGGAAATGTACGAGGATTTCTTCAGCATTTTGCCTGAATATCGCCGTTGTAACCTGGAACAACTCACCTGGAAAAAAGCGACCTTTGGTTATATCCCGGCCATTTCAGCACTAGCTCCCAAGACCGGATTGTGGCCTTTGATCATCTGGTGGCGATCGGGGATGCCGCCTCATTGCAGTCACCGTTAGTTTTTACTGGGTTTGGCTCTTTGGTGCGTAACCTGGGGCGTTTAACCACGTTATTGGATACGGGCCTTAAAACATAATCTCCTGAGTGCTACTGACCTCAATCAAATACGTGCCTATCAAAGCAACATTGCGGTGACCTGGCTTTTTTCTAAAGGCATGATGGTACCGACGGGTAAACAGTTACCCCCCCAACGGGTCAATGCCATGCTCAATACTTTTTTTGGGTTACTGGCAAATTCTCCTCCAGCCGTCGCGGATACATTTATCAAAGACCGTACTACTTGGCTTCTGTTTACTCGTCTTGCCCTGAAAGCGGCTCGTATGAATCCCCGCTTGCTGTACTGGATTTGGGAAATGGCTGGAACGCAAGATTTACTCCGTTGGCTGTTAGTCTATTTTGATTTTTCTCGGTCTTCATTACTCAATCTTTTCTTCCGGTTTTGGTACCCCCAATGGTTACTCCATTCACGACAATGGCTAGAAGGCAAATCGCCAGCACTGTGGTTTTCGTTGCTGTGTTTTGGGTACCGTATTGAACCCAAGTTAAGCTTGGAAGAGTAGCGCTTGATGCCATCCACGGCAAACATTCAACTAACTGGGCTCAGTGATGGAATGATTGGGACTGGAACCCAAAAAGCTTGGCAATAATGACACTTGGAAAACTATTAGTCGCCTTTTCATAGTGGTTGAGTGCCTCATTGTAGCGTTTGCGCTCCACCGCTAGACGATTGGCTGTTCCTGTTAACTCATATTGCACGTTAACCCAGAGCGTCTGGTTGCCAAGGGGGGGATGTTGGGCGGAAAACTGGATAAATTCCCTTAGTGCATTATCGACGTTGGCGATCGCCTGAGATTTTTCAGTGGGGCTGCTGGCACTCAAATATGCTTCTCTTGCCTGGGTGAGTTGTGTAATCCGATGGTCTTCATGGCTGGCAGCGGTTTTAGTGAGGCTAATCAGCTCAGGAATTAACTCAATACGACGTTGTTGTTGATTTTCAACTTGAGCCCAAGCTGCCTGAACATTTGCTCTCGCTGCATTAAGGTGATTAAAAGTCGCTGCACCCCATATCCCCAATATGGCGATCACCCCTATCCCACAATAAAGCACTTGTTGCCGTCGTTGCCGTTGACGTTGTTTCGTCAATTCCGCCTGACGTTGTTGGGCTTGTATTTCTGCAATGGCCTGATGAATTAGTGCGGCTGGAATTTGCACCGCTTCACCGACTTCGACTAAATCAGCCGTAGTATAGCTGTCTTGATAGTCTGCATAATATTTAGAAGCCAGACTTAAGACATCTTCTGCAATATCATCGGGAATGCGGATATTCTGAGAATCCATACGCTGGAATTTAGAAAATGGAAAGATCGATAACTATTAATGCCAGCTAGTCATAAATTTATTTTTGACAACGGTGTCAGAATCGGTTGAATAAGTATCTAGGAAGTAAATGACATTTAACAATTTTAACTAAAGCTTTTGAACATCTGTAAACTTACCAATCTCCCCCAGCGCCACCACCGCCCGAGCTTCCTCCACCAAAGCTAGAACCACTTCCACCAAAGCTAGAACTGCTTCCACTAGTGCTAGAACCATGTGAAACTGAGGCAGAAGGATAACATAAAACGCTAAATTGAAGACCAACTTGAGATGGCTGACAATGTTGGCATTTCCACCCTTCAAAAAATGCATATTCTTTACTTTGCCTAAATAGATCGGCTTTCGACAGTGCGGTGTTGAGACTATCTTGACCTCCCCTAGCCATTGGCTGTTTACAGACTTGACAGTAAACGGGACGCCGCATAAAAATTGCGTTTTTGATGCAGGTTCTTTCATTTGGAGCAATATAGCGACGACGAAACGAGAGCAAATACACTGAAAAGATGCCAATGCCCACACTCCACCCTAGCAATCCCTGTAGCCAATTTGACACTGCATTTCCCTGTGGTGAGTCTAAATCTGGTGCTGCGTCCGTATCTGCTTCCACCAGCAATGCTTTTGTTCCCGCTAAGACCCCCTCGTCAAAATTACCCTGTTTAAAGTGGGGGGTCACTTGTTGATTAATAATATTGCCGATCTTTGCATCCGGTAACATTTCTTCCACACCATATCCAGTCTCGATTTCTACACGGCGATCGCCTTTAGAAACCATGAAGACAATCCCGTTATCAACGCCGGCTTTGCCGACCCCCCAATAGTTAAATAATTCCGTTGTAAACTCTTTTGGAGAACCATAAGGAATCGTATCGGGAACGGTCACCACCACTAACTCAGTTCCATCTTCCTGTTCCCGCCGCTCGACCAGAGTATTAATTTGAGCTTCTGTCTCAGGATTCAGGATCTCAGCCATATCAGTCACCCAGCCTTGGGATTGTCTGGGGTTTGGAACATCCTCTACTTTGACCGCCAGCACCGCTGCGCCATTGATAGCAATAGTCCCTATTGCCACCAAGCCCAACAAAATCGAAAAAGTGGGACTCTTCATAATCCACTGACCCAGAAACGTATCCTTATACTATTTTAATTTAAAAAATCGCCGATTTGATTTTAAGACTGGTTAAAATACCAGAAGTATTTAGCACTTCGATGTTAGATAAACTTCGCTATTTGCAAGCTTTTATATGTCAAAAATGAGCTATGTTCACTGCTTTAGAGAGCTTGTTGAATGTTGATGAATCAGACCTCTTGCAGGATTAGTGTATCCATTTTTTGTGTCAGATTATCTCTCATTCAACATTTCTGGGGTAAAGCATAGATTTTAAAAACAGCACTATTGCAGTAATGACTGAACATTTTTCTCCGTTTTTCTGAAATTCTGTGGCCGACTGAGCATTAATCAGCTTTTTCCTCAACGGGGGATACAGATAAAAGGCGATAGACTATGTGTGTTATTTTTTCATCCTCTTCGTTACTGACAATTGCATGGATATACGCTCACTGATTCGAGATGTGCCTGATTTTCCCAAACGGGGGATCATGTTTCGAGACATCACCACTCTGCTCAGTCATCCTGAGGGGTTGAAATTTACACTGGATACCCTGGCAGAACGGTGCCAAGCGGAGGGACTCGTTTCGGATATTGTGGTGGGAATGGAATCACGCGGATTTTTGTTTGGGGTTCCTCTGGCTTACCAACTCAAGGCCGGCTTTGTGCCAGTCCGAAAACCTGGAAAACTTCCGGCGGCGGTTCACTGTGTGGAATACACGCTGGAATATGGCACTGACACCCTGGAAATTCACCAGGATGCTGTTCATCCCGAGCAAAGTGTGATCATCGTGGATGACTTGATTGCCACGGGCGGAACAGCAAAGGCGACGGCAGAGTTATTGTCCAAGATTGGCTGTAAAGTACTAGGCTTTGCTTTTATCGTGGAGCTGACTGCTTTGGAGGGCCGTCAACATTTACCTGATTTACCGATTATTTCCCTAGTGCAGTACTAGCCCTGGTATCAGTCGATGGGTGAAATAAATTTCATCAACAATTGGGGCAAAAATAAAGTTTCAGCGAGGTTTTTTGACCCCGATTTTTTTATTTCCCTCCGCCTAATGGCTTGGTGACCACCATCAGGCGGGGACAATGACGTTTTGCTCTCCTGACAAACCAAATGCTTGGTGAGTTGCCCGTAGTGCATCAATGCCCCGTTCTTGGGGAACAACACAGCTAATTTTGATTTCCGATGTGGCAATCATTTCGATATTGATGCCCTCTTTTGCTAGAGCGGCAAAAAAGTGGCCCGCCACCCCCGGTTGTCCAACCATGCCAGATCCCACGATGCTGACCTTGGCGATCGCCGGGTTGACGACCACATCTGACCCTGGCCAACCTTGGATCAGCGTCTCCAGTAAATTTTTGGCTAATTGACTATTGCTTTCCGCCACCATAAAGGCAATGTCGCGACAGGGCTTACCTTGGTTAATGCGACAGCGTTGGGATTGAATAATCATGTCCACGCTAATCCCTTCATCAGCGAGGTCTGTAAACAGTTTAGCTGCCATTCCGGGTCGATCCGGGACAAAACGGATGGCAATTTGTGCCTGTTCTTGATCCAAGGCCACCCCCCGTACAACAGGTAATGCTCCGGAATGACCCGCACGGCGGGGGGGCGTCAGCTTGACCCCAAATGCTTGGTTCAAAGCATTTATCGCGTTGCTTGCATCCCGTTGATCAATGACACAACTAACTTTCACCTCCGAGGTGGAAATCATTTCAATATTGATGCCCGCGTTGGCTAATGTCCGGAACATTTTGGCCGCAATCCCCGGCCGGCCGATCATTCCCGCCCCGGCAATGGCAATTTTGGCAATGCCCGCTTCCACCATGATTTCGGCTTCATCCGTTGCCTCGGAAGAACTTTTTAGCGTCGGGGCGATCGCCGTGGTTACGGCTTCTGCTTTTGCCAATAAATTCCGGGAGACGGAATAGGCAATATCGTTACTGTTTCCGTCATGGATCGATTGAATAATGAGGTCAATATCGACTTCCCGTTGGGAAATATCCTGAAACAATTTTGCCGCCACACCGGGGCGATCAGGAACTCGTAACAACGCCACCTTGGCTTGATCGCCATCATATTCCACCCCATCCACCGCTTTGGCAATTTCCAGACCCACCAAAGAACGCTCTTGTACCGGCGGGGCCACCACCTTGGTTCCAGGTTCGTCGCTCCAACTTGAACGAACAACCAATGGAATGCCGTAGTTCCGGGCAATTTCCACTGCACGGGGATGCAATACTTTGGCTCCCAGGCTGGCCAACTCCAGCATTTCATCACAGGTGATTTCGGGCATTAATTGGGCATCCGGCACTAAACGAGGGTCAGTGGTTAAAATCCCTGGGACATCGGTGAAAATTTCACAGCACTCCGCTTTTAGGGCGGCGGCAAGGGCAACAGCAGAGGTATCAGATCCCCCCGTCCCAAGGTGGTGATTTCCAAGTTGTCCGCATTACTAATTCCTTGAAAGCCAGCAACTACGACCACTTTGCCTTCATCTAGGTGCTGCTGTAATCGATCGGGACAGATTTCTAAAATACGGGCGCGGCTATGCTCTGCTTCGGTCACAATGCCGACCTGGGCTCCAGTCAGGGAAATGGCTGATTGATTGATTTCCTGTAACGCCAGACTTAATAAGGCGATCGAAACCTGTTCCCCTGTGGACAGCAACATATCCATTTCGCGGCGACAGGGATTCGAGGATACCTGGTTGGCCAAGTCCACCAAAACATCAGTACTTTTTCCCATGGCCGACACCACCACCACAACCTGATTGCCGTCTTGAACCGATTGTTTAATACGTTTAGCAACGGCTTGAATTCGTTCCACCGTTCCAACCGACGTGCCACCAAATTTTTGTACGATTAAGACCATGCTCGTTATTCAGAAAGACCAGCTCAAGGTACTCAGCCGGATGGATCTAGGTTCCTAGAAGATACCAAATACTGTTATCGGAAAACGTTTTTTGTAATATTTTTTTGGGTAAAAACTGAGAAAAGACAAGCTGAAAGTGACAATAGCCTGAACAGTTTTAGAAAAAAGTAGCCGGAAAACCTTCCAGCGGCTAGAAATATCAGTGTAGTCAGGGCTTGCTGAATTGATTGAAACACTAGCCAAATCAAGGTTTTAAGACTTTGATAGTCCCCTGAACGGCACTACTCCATTTTACAAGCTGTGCAATGCTGATGCACTAAGTGCAGATCTGAAGACTTTTGTTGCAATCCCTAATGCTCAGCATTCTCCGTCCAACGGGATTTTCTGTTGCTTCATATAACTCAGTAACCAATTTACCGCTGTCGCTCGACGGGTCAATGTCGGCGTTAGCTCCCCCACTTGATAACCTTTGAATCCCAACTGGTCTTTCAAGAGCTGTTTGTCAGCTTTGGGAATGGAGCGGGTTAACTTGACCGTTGCGGGTCGGCTGGCAATAAAGTCAGGAGGGATGGGATAGGTTTCGGCCCATTCTGGCGGCACTAATTCTACATTCCAAGTTTGGGCTTCTGGGACGAAACGATAACCTAGATAGTAAGCCAATAGCCGGTTGACCGTGTCATCACTCAAGGTTCGATTGATGATAGTCCAGAGTGTGGTCGAATTTAATGGCGGTAGAGTTATCTGAAAATTATTTGTACTTACAGGCTCATTCATTGAACATCGTTCAGGTAGAAGGAACAGAGGTTGAAGTTGAAGCAGAGTCAAATAACTGGGTAATTTCTTGGTGAGGAGGTTCTAAGGACGACTGAATGGTTGCATGACGGGTATCGGTAATTAACCAATCCAGAGCCGCCGCCTGTACATCGATCGCCGCACCAGTTTTATCGACACAGTAACGACCAAAGACCAATTTATCCACTAACCGAGCACCGGGGCCGAGGCGGGAGTATTCAAAAATAACGCTGTTATCGACTACCGCACCACTACAAATTAAACAACTGGGGCCAATCATTGCTGGGCCAATGATTTTTGCGCCATCCTCAATTCGAGTCATGCCACCGATATAAACCGGGCCTTCAATGTCAATTTTGTCCCAATTTGCCGCGACATTAATTCCGGTGTAGACCCCTGGTTGAATTTCAATGCCTGGAATCGCAACATTCTTGATTTCTCGGGATAACACCCCTCGAATTGCTTGCCAATAATCAGGGACTTTCCCAATATCTACCCACTCAAAGTCCATATTGACCGCGTAGAAAGGGAGTTGCTTCTCAACGAGTTGCGGAAAGAGGTCTCCACCCAGATCGTATTCTTGTTCAGGGGGAATGTAGTCAATGATTTCAGGTTCGAAAATGTAAATTCCAGTATTAATTTGAGTGCTGAGGGCTTCTTCCACACTGGGTTTTTCCTGAAATGCTTTAATTCGTCCTTCTTCATCGGTAACAACCACACCATAGCTAGACACAGATTCCTTTGGCACCGATTTTGTCACAATCGTGGCGATCGCCTTTTTTTCCCGATGGTATTGCACCGCTGCGGTCAGGTCTAGGTCAATCAACGCATCACCACACAGCACAATGAAAGTATCGTCAAAAAAAGGATTAAATTCCTGAATTTTTTTAAGTCCTCCGGCCGAGCCCATGGCGTTACCCACTAGATCCCCATTAACAATACTTCCCTCAAAAGAGTAGGCAATCTGTACACCAAATCTTTGTCCATCCCGAAAATAACTTTCAATTTCTTCAGCCAAATGACTCACATTGACCATAATCTGGTCAAAACCATGCTGACGCAGCAATTCAAGCAAAAACTCCATGACTGGCTTTTGCAAGATTGGAATCATGGGCTTTGGGATCGTGTGGGTAATTGGTCTGACCCTTGTGCCTTTCCCGGCGGCCAAAATCATGGCTTTCATGTAATTTGTCCCTCGAATTTCAGGCGCACATAGCATTTAACTGTTGGTCAGTTTATCATCATGCTCCCTCACTACAGCGAGTATCAAGTCTATTGTTGAGAACTACAGAGGATTCTCGCGGGCTATTCAAACGTAGGTATTCTTCAGAATCAGTTTGTAGCCATAACAGGCAAAGCAGTCCGGGTATAAGGTTATTGTGTTGTTTTTTATTTGAAGCATTTAACCCCTAACTGGAATTGTTATCACGGACCGGGAAGAATTACCATCCTGTGGCACAAAGGTTTGATAAAAGCCGATCCCCACTAGGGCCGCCGCCGCCAAGCAACTGACCCCGGCCGCAATTTTGGTTACTAAGGATAGCCCTCCGGTACCTCCAGTTTCTTCTTCATCTTCATCATGGGCATAGCGGTGAAAGAGAAAATCAAGGGCATAGTTCCGCAGCTCGTAATAACGGGGATCATCAGAAATCTGACTCCGTTTGCGGGGACGGTTGAAAGGAATTTCCAAGATTTCGCCAATATTCGCGCTCGGTCCATTGGTCATCATGACCAGACGGTCTGCTAAAAAGAGGGCTTCGTCAATGTCGTGGGTAATCATTAAGACCGTTAAATTATTCTCTCGCCAAATTTGGAGTAATTCCTCTTGTAATTCCTCTTTAGTGATGGCATCCAATGCCCCAAAGGGTTCGTCCAAAATTAAAATTTTGGGATTAATGGCTAAGGCTCTGGCGATCGCCACCCGCTGTTTCATGCCCCCAGAAATTTGATTGGGTTTTTTTTCAGCCGCTTCCGTTAAGCCCACCATTTCCATATAATGCTTGGCGAGCTCATCTTTTTCCTGCTTAGATTTATTGGGATAGACCGAATTCAGACCCAGATAAACATTTTCGTAGGCCGATTTCCAAGGCAGCAGACAATAGTTTTGGAACACCATCATCCGATCCGGGCCAGGGGCGGCGATCGCCTCACCATGGAGCTTAACCGACCCGGTTGTGGGGTGATTAAAACCGGACACCATATTTAAAAGGGTAGATTTTCCACAGCCCGAGTGGCCAATGACGCAAATAAATTCCCCCTGCTTAACGTCAAGGTTGACATTATCTAGGACGCAATATTCACCGCTATCGGTGGGATAAATTTTACAAAGGCTTTCAATCGTGAGAAATTCACGGGTTTGGGCGTCAGAAGTGGAAGTCTGGGGAGAATTCATGGTGACCATAGTCTGGGCAGGGATTAAAGTGCAGTGAGTGGCTAGCCGTTGTTGAAAGGGGGTAATCAGGAACTGATGAAGCGGTTGCCGCACTACTGGGGTGGGGAGGTGGGCAGAGGCGGAAAGTCTAATTGGATTTCGCTAACCTGGGGATCGCGGTGAATGGTAAAGCGCTGGATATAGCCCAATGGATCATCGGGATTGAAGACCATGCCGTCGAACAATTTCAGCTGTTGGCGATCAGTGTCTATATCGGTCATCCCTAGTTGGCGACAGGCTTCGCCATACAAATCAGGACGACGAACTCGTTCAATGATTTCCAACCAATTGCGGGGGAAATCGGTATAGCCCCAGCGGGCGAGTTGGGTCAAAATCCACAGGCCTTCCGTCCGGGAGGGGAAGGTAGCGTTTTGATTAAAGAAACGGTTGAAGCGGGGGAGGGTTTGGGGCTCTTGTCCCTCAATTCCACGGTTATAGGGGGTTAAAAACCCAGGGCTAGTGTAAACTTTTTCGGAACCGACATATTCCGGGCGGCAAAGTAGATCTAGGACTTCACCGCGATGGCGGGGATCTTCGCAGTATTCACAAGCTTCTAGTAACGCTTTAACTAAGGCCAGGTGGGTTTCCGGATATTTTTCTACCCAATCTTCGCGGACACCTAATACTTTTTCGGGATGTCCTTCCCAAATATCCAAATCAGTGGCGATGACTGTGCCGAGGTCTTCATACACAGCTCGAGAGTTCCATGGTTCACCGACGCAATAGCCATCAATGTTGCCGGCTTTCAGATTGGAAACCATCTGGGCCGGGGGTAAGCGCATTAAATTAACATCTTTATCTGGGTCAATTCCCCCGGCCGCTAGCCAATACCGCAACATAAGGTTTTGCATGGACGCAGGATGCACCATCCCGAGGGTATGAACGGTGTCGGGGGTACTCTTAATGTGGTCTTTGAGTGCTTCGAGGTTATTGATCCCCGCTTCAGCAAAGGATTTTCCGAGGGTAATGGCGTTCCCGTTACGGCTCATTACCAGGGCATTCAAAATCGGCATGGGTTTACCGCCTAGTCCCATCGTGAGATGCAATGGCATCCCTGCAACCATCTGAGCGGCGTCCAGCCGTCCACTGGTGACCCCCTCGGCGATCGCCTTCCAACTGGGTTCCCGGACAAGGTTCACTTCCGATAGGCCAAATTCCGCAAAAAAGCCTTTTTCTTTGGCAACGATTAAGGGGGCGCAATCGGTGAGGGGGATGAAGCCAATATCGAGGTTGATTTTTTCCAGTCCATGGCCGGCTTTGACCAAGGGAGTGCCCACTTTTTTGACCCGTTTTTGTTGATTCAAAAAGTACACCATGTCACTGCGCAGGCTGTAGTAACTGGGATGGTTCACCACCTCCAGACGATGGCGGGGACGGGGAATGGGGACATCTAAAATCTGACCAATGTGGGCTTCCGGCCCAGTCGTTAACATCACAACCCGGTCAGATAACAGGAGCGCCTCATCCACATCATGGGTGACCATAATGCAGGTAACATTGCTTTCCTGGACAATCTCCATCAACCGCTCTTGCAAGTTCCCACGGGTCAATGCATCTAACGCTCCAAAGGGTTCATCCAGCAATAGCACTTTTGGGCGAATGGCTAACGCTCTGGCGATC
This sequence comes from Merismopediaceae cyanobacterium, assembly GCA_942490695.1. Lineage (GTDB taxonomy): Bacteria > Cyanobacteriota > Cyanobacteriia > Cyanobacteriales > Microcystaceae > Synechocystis. Next base: position 109,581 of record CALNXU010000002.1, read on the forward strand.
GCCACCCGCTGTTTCATGCCACCGGATAACTGTCCCGGTAGGTTATTCGCCGCTCGTCGTAACCCCACTAAATCGATACTTGTTTCCACCACCTGCTCCCGTTCTGCTTTAGGTAGATGGTTCAGCACACGGTTGACGGCTAGGGCAATATTTTTACGCACCGATAGCCAGGGGAGTAGGGAATAATTTTGAAACACCACCATCCGGTCGGGGCCAGGTCCATCCACTTCCTTGCCTTCCAATACCACCCCGCCCACAGAGGGTTTGTCCAGCCCGGAAATCATATTTAACAAAGTGGACTTACCACAACCTGAGTGGCCAATCAGGGAGATAAATTCACCTTGCTTGATTCTGAGGTCAATATTTTTTAGGGCAATGTACTGATCGCCATTGGACAACGGAAAAATCTTATCAACATGGTCAATTTCGATGAAGGCAGGCATGGCGGCTTGGGGATCAGGGAATGGGTATTTAGAGAAACGGGGATGGTTTGGATCGACAAATAATCGAATGGGGATGCAGAAAAAACTGACTAGCCCACCCACGTCATGTTGAGTCGTGGCAATGTTAACGGTGGCGACAGGGGGCTAGATGTGCTAGCGGGATTTATTTCTCGGAAGCGGGGACAACAATGCTTTCTAAGAAGGCCATAAAACGATCCAACAGGAGTCCAACCACGCCGACATACACCAAGGCCAAAATAATTTCACTCATCAACGAACTGTTATAGGCATCCCAAATAAAGAAGCCGATCCCGACCCCTCCAATCAACATTTCGGCAGCGACGATCGCCAGCCAGGATAAACCGATGCCAATGCGTAATCCGGTGAAAATATAGGGGACAGCGGCGGGGAAAAGGATATTAAAAAAATATTCGGTTTTAGACAGCTTCAGGACTCGGGAAACGTTGCGATAGTCTTGGGGGATTTGTTGTACTCCGACGGTGGTATTGATGATGATGGGCCAAATCGCCGTGATGAAAATCACAAAAATTGCCGAAGGTTCAGCTTCTTGGAAAGAGGCTAAGGCGATCGGTAACCAAGCCAGCGGGGGAATCGTCCGCAACACCTGAAAGATGGGGTCGAGGGCATCATAAAAGACCTTATTGGTGCCAATTAAAATTCCAATGCCGATGCCAACGATCGCCGAGCCAGTGAAGCCCACTGCCACCCGCGTTAAACTGGCAAAAACCTGTAGCCCCAAGCCTTTATCCGTTCCGCCATTGTCAAAGAACGGATTGATAATTAACGGATAAGTATCTTCAAAAACCTGCACGGGGCTAGGCAAGTTGGAATTTTCCCCAGAACAGACAATTTGCCAAATCACCAATAAAACGGCGATCGCCACAACAGGGCGGATAATTTTTTTGGAATAGAGAAAACTGAGCGGATTCTTTTTACGATGAGAACGGACCCAGCAGTGGAACTAGCCATAGAAATTACATCAACAATAAAAAATAGTAATCACGTCCCCCTGGAGTCAGGGGGATTCGGAGAAAATTACCCCTTCATGGTTTTGATCTTCTGGCTATCCAAATAAGCTTGGGGATTTTCCGGATCAAACTGAATACCATCAAAGAAAGTTTCCACACCGCGAGACGTACTGGCGGGAATTTGATCTGCTGGAACCCCTAATGCTTGGGCCGCTTCTTTCCATAAATCTTCTCGATTAACCTGATCCACAATCGCTTTGGTATCAGTATCCGGCGGTAAATATCCCCAACGAATATTTTCTGTTAAGAACCACAAATCATGACTCTTGAAAGGATAAGATGCACTATCTGTCCAGTATTTTTGCATAATGTCCAAATCTTCAAAGGTTTCTTGACCATTACCAAAGTTATAAATTCCTTTAGAGCGGTCAATAATATCTTCAAAGGGCACCTTAAACCATTCCCGCCCTGCCACAATCTCGCACATTTCGTCTTTATTTTCCGGCTTATCACACCACTGTTGCGCTTCCATTGTTCCCATTAGTAACGCCCTAGCCGCTTTGGGATTTTTGTCTACCCAGTCTGCCCGCATTCCCAGCGCCTTTTCGGGATGGTTTTTCCAGAGTTGTCCAGTGGTGACAGCCTGATAACCCACGTCTTGGTTCACCGTTTGCAGCGGCCAAGGTTCTCCCACACAGAACGATTCCATCGCGTTAACTTTCACATTGGCAACCATTTGAGCCGGAGGAACCACAATGGTTGAAGCCTCTTTACCTGGCTCAATGCCGCCTGCCGCCAACCAATAACGAATCCACATATCATGGGTTCCACCAGGAAAAGTCATCGCCACCTTGGGATCGGTCACTTTGGCAAAAGCTTCTTTTAAAGGAGTCGTATCAGTCCCGACTTCCAGATCTTTATATTTGTTACCCAACATAATTCCCTGGCCGTTCACATTCAACCGAGCCAAAATATACATGGGCGTCGGTTTGCCATCGGTCACAGTGCCCAGACTGATTAGATAGGGCATAGGAGTTAAAATGTGAGCGCCGTCAATGCCGCCGCTGTCAGAACCCAGCACCAAGTTATCGCGGGTGGTTCCCCAGGAGGCTTGCTTGAGCACTTCCACGTCGGGCATCCCATACTTGGCATAAAATCCTTTCACTTTGGCAATGATCAGGGGGGACGCATCGGTTAACGCAATGAATCCTAACTTTGCTCCAGTGACTTCTGGTGCATTCTCTCCCGCCACGAGTGGGCTTAATTCTTGGCTACCCGTTTCGCCGTCAGGAGAGGCCATGGTAGACGGATCTCCTCCTCCTGACGTACAACCATGAAGAATCGTCGCACCGATCGCCGAAGCTCCAGCAGTCCAAATGAATTTTCGACGGGAGAAATTATCCATATTTAAATTAAAGTTCCACAGATGGTTAAGGTCATTAACTGTCCAATGACTCTAACTAACATGGAACGAATAATTGTAATGATTTGTATCAAACGCAACTAAAATACGCCTTTGATTCGCCAACAGCATAATTTTTTTAAAAAATTGCATAATCTCAGGGATTTCCCCCATGACAAATTCTTTTACTGCCAATCCCCCATCTCAAGTTCTTCCGGCAAATATGGCTTTTGTTTTTATTTGACGGTGTTTAAGCGGAGCAACGTCGGCTGTAAAAGTGTAAAAGTCAGGGGAAATGGTATTCCCTGCTAAAAAGAAATGCGCCATCGGGGAAAAACCTCAATGACGCATGGAGCTGTCAGTTAATCAAGCGGTAAGTTAAGCGACTGACGCTTGTAAGCATTTAACAATTGATGCTTTTTCCAATAAGCCGACCACTTCCCCTGCGGTGTTGGTGACTAATAGTTCTGACAGTTTTTGTTGATCCATCAGTTGCGCGGCTTCAAACAATGATTGTTCCGTATCAACGGTGACCAACTGCCCCGGCGATTGTATCAGGGACTCGACCTGGGTGTGGGGCCATTCCGATGTCGGAATATGTTTAATATCTTCCACGGCTAAAAGACCGGCTAATTTTTGTTGTTCATTAACGACAAGGAACCGACGCCAAGGGGTTTTCCCGATCACATAGTCATTAGCAAACTGCCGAATATTGAGTCCCATGGGGATGATGGGGCTATTTTCTACTACCGCGTCTTTGACGGTGAAGGCATCCATCTGCACTTTAACCTGGGCGTTGCGGGCAGAAGCCCCCGCATTTTGGAGCAGAAACCAGCCGATTAAAATTGTCCAGAAGCTCCCAATGGGTAGGATATTTAAAATCCCTAAACTACCGATGGCGATCGCCAACCAGCCAAAGCCCTGGCCCACGCGGCTAGCTACTAAGATTCCTTTAGTTTGACTGCCGGTAATTTTCCACACCAGAGACTTGAGGACGTTACCGCCATCCAAGGGCAGACCGGGGATGAGGTTGAAAATTGCTAGCGCTAAGTTAATTGCCGCCAGTAAACCAACAATGGCCTGGGCCGGTAGCGGCAGAGATAAGTTTGACCCCAGTAGCGTTAGGGCAACAAATAACAGCAGGCTAACAACGGGGCCGGCAATCGCCACTGCAAACGCTTGCCAGGGAGTGTTGGATTCTTTTTCTAAGCTGGCTAAGCCGCCGAATAAAAACAGGGTAATAGACTTAACTTCAATCCCCTGGGTGATCGCCACCAAACTATGGCCCAGCTCGTGGGCCACCACTGAGGCAAACAGTAAAAGGGCGGTGATGAGTCCTAATAACCAAGGCAAGCCCCCCGTTAATTGGGGAAAGCGAGCCAGGTCTTGACCATAACTGAGGGTGACCAATCCCAGAACAAAAAACCAGGAAGGATTTAGGTAAAACGGAATGCCAAACAGGCTTCCTACACGAATGTTGTTGTTCATAAATTGCCTCCTTACTGAGGCGTAACTACTGAAATTGTAACGAAACATTAAGGAGGCACTGGCTTGGGATAACCGTCTAATCAGAGTTCGGTTTTACCCGCCGCCCCTCAAGACAAACTGACGCGGAGCAACGAAACATCGTGATAAATACACCGCTGCTGACGGCAAGCGAGTAAACTTGCCATAGACATTTTTGCCATGGTCTCAGTGTATCGGGGAGGTCAACGTGGACGATAGTTACCAAGATTATGTTAATCGGGTTGCCCCACAAACCCTAGTCAGCGCCTATGAAAACCAGCTAACCAATGCCCAGGCATCACCGAAGTTTCAGCAACGGCAGGTGGTTCCTTTTGCTGGATTTAGCTTGGTTACGCCCACCGCCGCTGATGACCCCACCAATGGTGAGTTCTATCGGCAATTGACGACAGTGCAGCAGGAAGTGGTGCGGATTCTTGATCCTTGCTTTATCCCCCTACCCACCCCATCGCTCCATCTTACGGTGGCGGATTTAATTTGGGATGGCCATTACGAAGATTTGCGCCGCCAAAACCCCGACTTTGAGCAGCTCCTCTGTAACCATATTCAGCACAGCTTTGCCGATTATCGGATTCAACAGGGGGAATTTCCGGCCTGCCAGTGGCAAGTGTTGGGTCTATTTGTCCTACCGCGCTCTCTGGGGGTGGCATTGGTTCCCCGGCGGGAAGCCGATTATGTCCCGTTGTTTGACCTCCGCCGCATGGTCTATCAGGATTCGGATCTAATTGCCCTCGGCATCGAGCAGCAATACCGTTACACCGCCCACATTACCCTGGGTTACTTTGACGCGGCGATCGAAACCCTGCCCGATGTCGCCGGAGTGAGCCATCAGCTTGCTGCCATTAATGACCGATGGTTAGGGGCTGACCCGCTGACCCTCGAAGTCATCACCGTTCAATTGCGGCATTTCACGGATATGGCCCACTTTATCTATGCTTCCCACTATCCCAGTTTGTCTTCGGCGATCGCCGCTTCGACTTGATCTGAGTGAACTTTAATCGACTTTAAATTTCTGCCCGCAACGGTTTTGATCCTATGGTTACATTAGAATCTTCTCCCCACTGGTCGACGGTTTTGACCCAACTATTAGACGGTCAATCTTTGGATAAAACCCAGGCGCAACAGCTAATGCAAGGCTGGCTGGCCAATACGATTCCCCCTGCCTTGTCGGGGGCATTGTTAGCCGCAATTCAGGCCAAAGGGGTGGCCGCGGCTGAACTGGTGGGAATGGCGACGGTTCTGCAGTCCCAATCCCAAGGTAAACCCACCCAGGAGCAGGGCTGCTTAGTCGATACCTGTGGTACAGGGGGCGACGGCTCCTCCACTTTTAATATTTCCACTGCGGTTGCATTTGTTACCGCTGCGGCCGGGGTCAAAGTGGCGAAACATGGCAATCGTTCTGCTTCTAGCAAAGTGGGATCAGCGGATGTGTTGGAAGCGCTGGGGATTAATTTACAAGCTCCTCCCGCACAGGTCGCAGCGGCAGTTGACACGGTTGGCATCACCTTTCTATTTGCCCCTGGTTGGCACCCGGCGTTGAAAAGTGTCGCCCCGGTGCGTAAAACCCTTAAAATTCGCACCGTTTTTAATTTGCTTGGCCCATTAGTGAATCCCCTCCACCCAACTGGACAGGTGATTGGGGTTTACTCCCCCACTTTTTTGACGGTGATGGCAGAGGCATTGCAGCAATTGGGGATCAATAAAGCTTGGATTGTCCATGGGCGGGAAACATTGGATGAGGCTGGGTTAGGGGCGGAGACGGATATTGTAGGCTTCCAGCAAGATACGTTAGACACCCAGGTGCTCAATCCCCGTCAATTGGAACTCACTCCCGCGGCGATCGCCGAGTTGAAGGGGGGAGAAGTGGCAGAAAATATGGCAATTTTGACCGCAGTATTACAGGGCAAAGGCACAGCAGCCCAGAGGGATGTGGTGGCCCTAAATGCGGCCCCTTGCTCTCCAAGTGGGGGAAATTGTTCCGTGGGGAGATCATATCCGGGGGGTAACATTGGCAAAAGACATTTTGCAACAGGGTGCAGCCTGGGACAAATTACAGGCATTAGTTCAGTTTTTACAGCAATAGAGTCCTAATTCCTTGCTTAAATTACGCTATCGGTGAGCCGGCCCCCTAGCCCCCTAAACTTAGGATATGCAATGAGATGGATTATTACCTGCTAATTGGATGAGGGATGGTGGATGTGGATACGCTGATCTTGACGAAATTTCATTATCCTCGTTAGATAGGGGCAATACTCCCGCCGTAAATTTATTGGAGTGCTTTTTCATGAATAGTTTTGTCTTGATGGCAACGGTGATTCGTCAGCCCGAATTACGCTACACCTCAGAGAATCAGATTCCCGTTTGTCAGTTTCTCGTCGAATTTCCAGCACTCCGGGAAGATGCCCCCAGTGAAACCCTAAAAGTAGTGGGATGGAATAATTTAGCCAACACCATCAACGATAGCTATAAGCCTGGCGATCGCCTGATGATTGAAGGTCGCTTGCAGATGGATACCGTGGAGAGACAGGAAGGCTTTAAGGAAAAACGGGCGGAATTAATCGCTTCCCGCATTCATAAAATTGATACAGTACCGGATTTTGTCGCCCCTACCCCTAGCACGGCATCCACACAACCTAGCGTGGGAGAATTCGCCCCATCTACCCCCTCGGCGGCTCCCTCCGCAGTGAGTGCCCCGGTTCCAGCCAATAGTGATTTGGGCGAAAATTTAGACGATATCCCTTTCTAGATCCTTATCTAATGATGATGGCAGTCTTTACGGCTTGAATATGTGGCGGTCGCTTATTTTGGGGATCGCTCAAATTTTGAATGTTAGGCTCCAATCTTCTACAGATTGACGGAAAGACTGAGATCCTATGACCGTAGAGCGGATAGCGGGAATCGAACCCGCAACTAAAGCTTGGGAAGCTTTCGTTTTACCACTAAACTATATCCGCCAATGGATTAATGATCATACACTAAGTTTTCACGGCATTAAAACTAAACAGCGGTCGTTATTTTTGCCTTAAGTCGTGGCGACAGTCTATGCTTGGTGAGTTATGTAAAGACCTTTTTCACTGGGTTGACGCATAAGCTTTGGGCTCTTAGAGTATGTTTGAAAAGTTTTAGGCAAGCCTTCGGAGCATGAGATTAACCATAGCTACATAAAGCATTGTCTCACTAGTGGTGGGTAAATATTCATAATCTTTACTCAAACGACGATAACGACCAAACCAAGCAAAGGTGCGTTCAACAACCCAACGTCGAGGCAAAACCTCAAACCCTTTTTGTCCCTCTTTTTTCCTAACGACTTCAAGTGTCCAGCCAAAGGTCTGTTCAATCCAGGCAATAAAATTCCTGCCACCAAAAGTGCTGTCAGTCCATATCAACTGCAGGCACTGCCATAAAGGGGCAAACCAAGTAGCCATCAGGGTCAAGCCCTTTATGGTCTGAGCGATGAGCCCCATGAACTACTGCCCCTAACAACATTCCCATTGTGTCCACGAGGATTGTTCGTTTACGACCATTTACTTTTTTCCCACCGTCATAGCCACTTTCTTGCCCCGCTCCAGCCTTTTTGACTGATTGTGAATCCAGACATCCCGCACTTGGTTTGGCGTTTCTCCCGGCCCTGAGACGGACTCTTTCCCTGAAGATGTCATTAAGCTTTAACCAGGTTCCATCCTCCTGCCATTGCCGGAAATAACCATAAACTGTTTGCCACTTAGGAAAGTCATGGGGGAGGAGTCGCCAAGCATTCCCAGCTCTGAGTATGTAAAAAATTGCATTAACCACTTCGCGTAGATTGGTCGTCCGTTTTCTTCCTCCAGTTTTTGCCTCAGGCAGATGGGGTTTTAGTAATTGCCACTGCTGCTCACTTATGTCAGTATCGTAGGGGAGTCTAGGTGTCATAATCATCATGGTGAAATTTGTGATCTTCACCATTTTCCCTACTTCGAGCTACTTTTCAAACACGCTCTGAGATGAAGATACAAGGAATATATGGGTTGGCGATAATTTAGCTTATTGGGCTTGGAGTTTTGGTTGGGATGATGTGTTATCAATTCTTGATTCAGCAGACATTTATTGGGCGGCCATTTTTAGCGACTTCTGGGATGATTATGATAATAACAATCTCTTGATCTGGAGTTTACAGAAAAATGATCCACTTATCAAAAATAGAGCTATTCGTGTTATGAATACACACGAGTTATATAAACTAGATGGTGCAATTGCATGGTCGAGATTGGCGAATAAAAAAATCCTATGATTACTACAGCGGTTTTCATAGATGTGAGGTTACCCTGGAATATCCAAAACCTCGATTTTATTGAAATTCAACGTACCTCAGTTGTACGCAAACTGCTATATAATATCAGGGCGATCGCCGTAGGGTATGTTTGGTGAGCCGATTGTTACTTCGACATAAGTTTATATTTGGGAACGCACCACCCCTATGATTTATGTTGTTTAAAATGCGATCGTGTTTTGGGTATGTTGGAATGGAGTGCGATCGCTTTGGGTGTAGTGATGGGAGCGATCGCTTTTTGGGTAATGTTAAGGAGGCGATCGGGTTTTGGACTTGTTGCAATGGAGTGCGATCATTCTGTTGTTCCTGAGAGCTACAATAAAATTATTCTTTAATTTCAAAAAGGAAAAACGGCAATGTCACAAATAATTCAATTTCATCAAATTTTAGAAATGATTGACGATCTTTCTTTTGATGAACAAGATGATTTAATCAATATTATTCGACACAGACAAATTGAAAAAAGACGAGAAGAAATCGCTCAGAATATTGATCAAGCCCGTCAAGACTATCAACAAGGGAAAGTATTTATGGGAAACGTTGATAATATCATCGCAGAATTAAACAATGATTAAATTAATTCTCAGCTCATCCTTTAAACGAGATTTTAAAGCCCTTATCAAAAAAAGACCAGAATTAAAGTCCAAAATTGAATCCAAATTAAGATTACTAGCTGATGATCCCTACAATCCTATACTACGCACCCATAAACTAAAAGGGAAATTATCAGGGGCTTGGGCTTGTTCTGTTGAATACGATTGTCGTATTGTCTTTTGCTTTGAGCAAAATCAAGAAATCTTAGAAAAAGAAATCAATTTAATCGATATTGGAACTCATGATGAAGTTTATTAATGGGATTATTTCGTAATGTGATCATTTTTGAATAGTGCAATTATTTTTGGGAGTGAAATTATAATGATATTTTGATTGGGAGTGAGATCGCCGTTTGTGGGGTGGAAGGCGATCGCTTTGGGTGTAGTGATGGGGGCGACCGCAACTCGCCGTAGGCTAGATTGAAGCATGAAATTCAACACTAATTCTATGCTTCATACTTTCAAAGTTATAATTAGCGAATAATGACAAAAAATTATTATGAAAGCAGAGTTTACCGCTATTATTGAACCAGCGGCAGAAGGAGGATACTGGGCTATTTGTCCTGAAGTACCCGGCGCGAATGGTCAAGGGGAAACTATTGAAGAAGCAAAAGAAAGCTTAAAAGGTGCCATTCAACTAATTTTTGAAGATCGTTTAGCCGATATTCGTCGAGGGCTACCTTCTGAGGCGATAGAAGAGACGATTTCCATTCCATGAAACGTAAAGAATTAGAAAAGAAGTTACGGAAAGCTGGTTGTTATCTTAAACGAGAAGGATCTTCTCATTCTCTTTGGACTAATCCTCAAACTGGTGTAACTGAAGCCATACCAAGATATACAGAAGTCAAAGAGTTTTTGGCTCAAAAAATATTAAAAAACTTAAATGCCCATTAGAATCGACGATCCCGTGGTAGTTCGATTGGCTTGGGGGGGCGATCAGTAGCTGAGGATCAAAGGGCAATCGTTTTTTGAGGTTAAGGGGCGATCGCTCTGTGTGGTTGTGGGGGCGATCATTTTTTGCGGTTGAAAGGGCGATTGCTTTTTGGGTGTAGTGATGGAGGCGATCGCCGATCTCATCGGTTGGGTTGACGCTCCGAAACCCAAAATCCTTTCTGATTGCTTCCTACTGGTATGTTACGACAACACGTCCCCAAGCAATCTGGGTACTGAGATAAAGGATGGAGGTAAGCGGACTTGAACCGCTGGCCCCTTGCATGCCATGCAAGTGCTCTACCAACTGAGCTATACCCCCATATACGAAATTGTATCTTCTGGTATGGGGACAAATCTGTCAAGCCCCAAAATTTTGTTGAGATTTTCACTCCAGTTGTTTTTTTTGAAATGATTGGCTATTCTCGTCCCCCCTCCAGCTATCTTTCCTAAAAATAATCGCAACAAAAATCTCCGAGAACCTTAGTGTTTTCCTCAAAGAATCGTTCTATAAATTGGTTTACCGTTAAGCAAAGATCAAGGGAAGCGTGGCCGTGACTCGCCGTCGCAACAATCACTTAGCAGGGTTCCCCTTGAATGCTATGGTATTGAGGGATTTTGGGACAGCCTAAGATTTTGCTTGTTTATCGATAGCCGCGTGGGGTATGACTTACCAACGAGTTTTATTGAAATTAAGTGGTGAAGCCCTTATGGGGGATCTGGGTTACGGGATTGATCCAACTGTTGTCGCCACTATTGCCCAAGAAGTTAAAGAAGTCGTTGCAGCAGGGGTACAGCTTGCCATTGTGGTGGGAGGCGGCAATATCTTCCGGGGAGTCAAGGCTTCAGCTGCTGGGATGGACCGCGCTACAGCTGACTATATTGGCATGATAGCCACCGTGATGAATGCCATGACCCTCCAAGATGGGTTGGAGCAAGTGGGTATTCCCACACGGGTATTAACGGCGATCGCCATGCAGGAAGTGGCAGAAACCTATATCCGTCGGCGAGCCATTCGCCATTTGGAAAAGGGACGGGTGGTTATTTTTGGCGCTGGCTCCGGGAATCCCTTTTTCACCACTGACACAACGGCCGCGTTAAGGGCGGCAGAAATTGACGCAGAAGTCGTGTTTAAAGCCACCAAAGTTGATGGGGTCTACGATGCCGACCCAGTCAAAAATCCTGATGCTCGACGTTTTGATACATTAACCTATGCCCACGTCCTGGCAAAAGATCTCAAAGTTATGGACAGTACGGCGATCGCCTTGTGCAAAGATAATAGTATTCCCATAATGGTTTTCGACCTGTCGGTACACGGTAATATCGTGCGGGCAATTAAGGGCGAAGCCGTTGGTACGTTAGTTGGAGAAAACTGTGCAGTTAGCTGAGATCAAAGACCACATGCAAAAGAGTATTGAGGCAACTCAACGTTCTTTTAATACCATCCGGACGGGGCGCGCCAATGCCTCCCTGCTAGACCGGATTACAGTGGACTACTACGGTGCCGAAACCCCCCTAAAATCCCTGGCAAATATTGGCACCCCGGATGCCAGCACCATTATGATTCAACCCTTTGACATGGGGAGTGTGGGCGATATTGAAAAAGCCATCTCGATGTCTGATTTAGGCTTAACGCCCAATAACGACGGTAAAATCATTCGGCTTAACATTCCCCCCTTGACCGCCGAGCGACGAAAAGAATTGGCTAAAATGGCTGGAAAATTAGCGGAGGAGGGGAAAGTCGCCATTCGTAATATTCGCCGAGACGCCATAGATGCAGTGCGTAAACAGGAAAAAAATTCCGATATTTCTGAAGATGAAGCACGGGATTTACAAGAAGAAGTTCAAAAACTTACCGATCAATCCACCCAAAAGATTGACGAACTGTTAGCCGCTAAAGAAAAAGACATCACCACGGTTTAATTTTTTGTCAGTGTGGCATTGATGACCATCGACTTTTGGGCCACGATATGAAGACTCCCGATTTTGATTATCTCGTCTATCTATTTATCTCTGTTGCGACCTACGGTATTTTTGCCCTAGGTCTTAACTTACAGTGGGGATTTGCTGGACTCATCAATTTCGGGCATGTCGCCTTTATGACTCTGGGGGCCTATGGGACGGCGTTACTCACCCTCCAGGGTGTCCCCTTCTTCCTCGCGGTTCCGGTAGGTGTGGGCCTCGCAATGTTACTCGGCCTATTGATTGGCGTGTCAACGCTACGGCTCCGGGAAGATTACTTGGCGATCGTTACCATTGGGGTATCGGAACTAATTCGCCTGATTGCCTTGAACGAAGAGTGGTTAACTAAAGGGGCTTTTGGTGTCCAACGCTATCCGATTCCCTTAGACTTCACCCCCACCCCCTTGAGCAAAGTCTGCTTTGTACTGTGGTTCACCGTATTGGCAATTTATGCCGAAGGAACTCTACTGCGTAGCTTGCTCCGTCAGTTAAAAGAAGGAAAGCAGATTCAGGGCAAAAGTTATCAACCCCGTAAGCCTTGGGCGTTAATACTGTGGGGAATTCTAGCCACGGCAATGATCTTGACAGTCTATATTCCTGGGGCAGTTTCTTTGGTGAATTACAGCGCTAATGCCGGATTAATGCTCATCAGCTTAACGTTGCTTGCCTCTATTTATGCGGGTTTAGAATTTTGGCTCCATTCCCCCTGGGGGCGAATTCTCAAAGCGATTCGAGAAGATGAGGAAATTCCTCGTGCTCTGGGGAAAAATGTCTTTTGGTATAAGCTCCAGGCCTTTATGTGGGGGGGAGCGATCGCCGGAATTGCGGGCAGTCTACTGGCTTGGCAGTTGAGTACCATTTACCCGAGTAATTTCGAGCCTCTACTAACGTTTAATGCCTGGATTATTGTGGTGTTGGGGGGAGCGGGCAGCAATGCCGGAACCCTACTGGGTGCCATTATTTTTTGGGCCTATGATTCCCTAACCCGTTTTGCTCTGCCCCATATTGGCTTAATTGATCACAGCCAGGCTGGCGCGTTAAGGGTAATGATTATTGGCCTAATTTTAATGTTGCTGATGGTGTGGCGACCCCAAGGTATTTTAGGGAAAAAGGAAGAGTTAACGCTAAAAAATTAACACCGATTGAACGGTACAGGACTGATTGATTTTTGCACTCTCACAAATAAAAAAGCGATCTACCTAAAGGCAAATCGCTGTCACTATCAACCACATATCATATTTTTTATAGTGCTCTTCAACTACTATCCGTAAAGTGCCCAACTATGTAATGTGGTTTTGGTCAAAAGTTAAAAAAGGCTCGTCAAGAAACGTTGAATCTTCTTTCTTTGTCTGAGCCATAGTGCTGAGCGGGGCTGCGACAATAAATCTATTGTTACCAACTCAACTCAATCTAAAGGCGGAGATAGGCAGCTTCTGCCTCTAATTGACTGAGCAGAGAGTTATCGCCGTTAGCCCGAGCCCGTTCCATACGGTGCTGTAAGTTTTCACGTAAGGTCTCTTTATGCGCAATTTCCGCTTGACTCCGTGAACGTTGACGATTTTTATTCATTAAATTTGCCCTCCGAAAGGCTTTCAAAACAAGAAATATTATTAATTCCAAGTTAACACAGGATTCTGACAATTTGCATTAACGGTATCATTTGTTACTGAAATTAATAAATTATATGTAACGAGTCGATTCAGCCATGGGAAAAGTTCCCCCCGTCATTGTTTTACTCACCGACTTTGGCTTAGCGGATAACTATGTGGGCGTAATGAAGGGGGTCATTAGTCATATCTGTTCCCAAGCCCAAGTTATTGATCTCTCCCATGGCATTCCCCCCCAAGATATCTATGCCGCCAGTTTTTGCCTCGCACAATCCTACGCTTATTTTCCCAATAACAGTATTTTTGTGGCGGTGGTGGATCCTGGCGTCGGTTCGTCCCGCCGGGCGATCGCCGTGCATTTCGCTGATGAAGATAGAGCCGGTTGGTTTGTGGGGCCCGATAATGGCTTGGGGATGGATTTATGGAAACAGGTCACCATTATTGACGCTGTGGCATTGACGAATTCCTCCTACTGGCTGGCGTCGGAACCGAGCCAAACCTTTCATGGGCGGGATATTTTTGCTCCAATCGCGGCACATTTGGCCAGTGGCGTGCCGTTGAAAGAACTGGGGCAGGCCCTCAATCCCCCAGACCTGGTTCCCCTAAAATCCTATCCATTGCACCGCGAACCCCAAAGAATCATTGGTAGTGTGGTTTACTGCGATCAGTTTGGTAACTTAGTCACCAACATTCCGGCAGCCTGGTTGGTCCCCGCAGCTAAGATTGAAACAATCGTCTATCACCACCGAAAAATTCCCTATCATTCTGCCTACAGTCAGGTGCCAGCCGGCTCTCTACTAGGGCTCATCGGCAGCCATAACTATCTAGAAATTGCCGTTAATCAAGGGAATGCTCAGCGGGAGTTACAAGCCGTTATCGGTGACCCCATCTACCTTTTTGTTGACAATGATAAGGAGTAGTCACGACAAATTTAACGTTTCTCGAATCCGCCGCATGGCTTCGTTAACGTTGTCTCGACTGTTGAAGGCTGAAATTCGGAAGTAACCTTCTCCCGCAGCACCAAAGCCGGAACCAGGGGTTCCCACCACATGAACCGTTTGCAGCAGTTTATCAAAAAAGTCCCAACTACTCAGCCCATGGGGGGTTTTGATCCAGACATAGGGGGCATTGATGCCACCGAAAACCATTAACCCGGCTGCGGACAACTGGTCTCGAATAATTTGCGCATTTTCTAAATAGAAACGGATCAGTTCTTTAACTTGGGCTTGCCCGGCAGGTGCATAAACGGCTTCAGCTCCCCGCTGGACAATATAGGAAACACCATTAAACTTGGTGGATTGACGACGGTTCCACAGTTTCCAGAGTTCGACCCGGCTCCCATCGGCCGCTTGGGCAGTGAGGGTTTTAGGCACCACTGTCAATGCACAACGAGTCCCCGTAAAGCCAGCATTTTTAGAAAAAGACCGAAATTCAATGGCGCAGTTTCGGGCCCCTTCAATTTCATAAATTGAGTGGGGTAGGCTGGCGTCAGTAATAAAAGCCTCGTAAGCTGCATCAAAGAAAATAATAGAGCCGTTGGCATTCGCGTAGTCTACCCACTGTTGTAAATACTCTTTCGTGGCGGTGGCACCCGTGGGGTTGTTGGGAAAACATAGATAAATGAGGTCAACCTTTTGGTCGGGGATTTCAGCCACAAAACCGTTTTCAGCGGTAATGGGTAAGTAAACTAGACCGTCATACTCTCCGGTTTCATTCGCTTCACCGGTATGACCGGCCATGACGTTTGTATCTACATAGACAGGATAAACAGGGTCAGTTACGGCAATGGTGTTATTTTTGCCGAAAATATCCAAAATATTACCGGTGTCGCATTTGGACCCATCGGAAATAAATATTTCATCGGCACTAATGTCACATCCCCTGGCTTGGAAGTCTTGGGTGGCAATTTTCTCCCGCAGCCATGCGTAACCTTGCTCTGGCCCATAACCCCTAAATGACTGGCGATCGCCCATATCAGCAATGGCGTTGGTCATCGCATCCCGGCAAGCTTGGGGGAGAGGTTCGGTGACATCCCCAATACCGAGTTTGATCACTTGAGCGTCGGGATTAGCGTGGGTAAATGCGTTGACGCGGCGGGCAATTTCAGGAAAGAGGTAACCCGCTTTGAGCTTGAGATAATTGTCGTTAATGGTGGCCATGACAGAGTGCTTTTTAAACTCAAGCTATTATAGAAGTTATTGTTCCCCCGCTTTTTGGCGGTTTTTCCTTCTACGTCATCTTTTTTCATGCCTTTTCTTTCTTGGGTTGCATCAGTGTCCTTTGATAGCGCACCTTCACCATGGTGGGGACGTGGTTATGCCAAACTGTTGCTGATGGCAATGTTATTGGTACCGCTCCCTGCAACAGCCCAGAAAACCGAGAGTCAAGCTGTCGCCGCAACCATGACCAACGGGGTTCAGAACGACACATTGGTTGCCCAGTCTCCGGATGAGCAGCCATCCAACGGGTCCGACGAAAAGACAGAGCGGAGAAGGACATCTCCGTTCGCGGCTCGTAATAAACCCACTGAATCGAAGTTGAATTACGGAGAATTCATTCAAGCTATCCAAAAAAATACCGTTGAAAAAGTTGAAATTGATCCCGGCCGTCAAGTGGCATTGGTTACCCTAAAAGATGCACCAGAAGGCTCAAAACCAGAAGAGGTGCGGTTATTTGAAAATAATTCAGAGCTATTTAATGCCCTGCGGAGTAGCAATGTCGATTGGGGGATTAAGCGTACTCCCGATAATTCAGCTTTGTATGGTTTACTAACCAATTTGTTGATTGTGGGCATCGTTATCGGACTGATGCTGATGTTGGCCCGCAGGATGACGAATGCTTCGGGTCAGGCGATGAGTTTCGGTAAGTCCCGCGCTCGTTTTCAAATGGAAGCCAAAACCGGGGTGGGGTTTGATGATGTGGCGGGGATTGATGAAGCCACTGAAGATCTACAAGAAGTGGTGACCTTTCTGAAGCAACCCGAAAAATTTACCGCTGTGGGGGCAAAAATTCCCCGTGGTGTGTTGTTGGCTGGGCCACCCGGAACCGGTAAAACACTACTAGCCAAGGCGATCGCCGGAGAAGCCTCTGTGCCGTTTTTCAGTATTTCCGGCTCGGAATTTGTCGAAATGTTTGTGGGGGTGGGAGCCTCACGGGTTCGGAATTTGTTTTTAAAGGCAAAGGAAAATGCTCCTTGTCTCGTATTTATTGATGAAATTGATGCCGTCGGTCGTCAACGGGGCACGGGCTATGGTGGCGGTAATGATGAGCGGGAACAAACCTTAAACCAGTTGCTCACCGAAATGGACGGATTTGAAGGGAATAGCGGTATTATTGTCATTGCAGCGACCAACCGGCCGGATGTGCTGGATCAGGCTTTATTACGTCCTGGACGATTTGATCGCCAAGTCATTGTTGACTATCCCGATGTACAGGGACGGGAAAAAATCCTCGAAATTCATAGCCAAAACAAAAAACTGTCTGAAGCCGTTGACCTAAAGGCGATCGCCCGTCGTACCCCAGGGTTTACGGGGGCGGATCTAGCAAATGTCTTGAACGAAGCCGCTATTTTTGCTGCCCGTCGCCGCCTGGAAGCCATTACCCCCGCCGAGGTAAATGATGCCATTGATCGCGTCGTGGCCGGCATGGAAGGAACCCCGCTAGTGGACAGTAAAAGTAAGCGCTTGATTGCCTATCACGAAATCGGTCACGCCTTGGTGGGAACCCTGAGCCAGGGTCATGATCCCGTCGAAAAAGTGACGTTGATTCCCCGTGGTCAGGCCCAAGGGCTGACATGGTTTACCCCAGACGAAGAACAAGGACTAATGACCCGTAATCAGATGATTGCTCGTATTGCAGGATTGTTGGGGGGACGGGTGGCAGAAGAGGTGATCTTTGGTGCAGATGAGGTCACCACTGGGGCCGGTAACGATATTGAAAAAATCACCTACCTCGCTCGACAAATGGTCACCAAACTCGGCATGTCAACCCTGGGGTTAGTGGCACTAGAAGAAGATTCCGACCATATTGGCGACGGTTGGGGCAAGCGTTCCGAATATTCCGAAGAGATTGCTGCGTGTATTGATGCCGCAGTTCGAGACATTGTTGAAACCGCGCACCAACAAGCCACCCAGTTAATACGGGATAATCGTGATTTGGCAGATGCCTTAGTCGACCGGCTCATTGATCAAGAAACCATTGAGGGGGATGAGTTTCGGGCATTGGTTGAGCAATATCAGAGCTCCCACCAGCCATCTCTGCCGACCCTGGCTAAGGTTTAAGTGATAACTCAAGACCGGCATTAGAGCACCAGTGCCGAGTCTTTGTTAAATTTAGTCAAGAATTGCACTCTAGGAAATCTGAACTCTGGACGATTCTCGTTTTCCCATCTTTCACTTGCTAAATTTTTAACACTGATGCCTGTCTCCGTTAGTCTGCTAACCGCCACCTCCTATGATGCCGGGCCACTCCGTCAAGACCTGCTGGACTTACTGAAACCCCTCGGCGGGATGGAAGCGTTCGTTAAACCAGGCGATCGCGTATTACTAAAACCCAATCTGTTAACTGGAAGTCGTCCCGGCAAAGAATGCATTACCCGTCCGGAACTGGTGGCAGCCGTCGCCGCATTAGTCAAAGCCGCCGGTGGTAAACCCTTTATGGGGGATAGTCCTGCGTTTGGAACGGCACGGGGCGTCGCAGAAACCAATGGCTATTTACCACTGTTGGATGCCTTAGAAATACCGATTATCGAATTTCAAGGCCAGCGCTTTGAGACTGAAAACACGAACTTTAATCATCTCCGTCTCTCGAAAGAAGCCCTGTCTGCTGATGTCGTTATTAATTTGCCCAAACTTAAAGCGCATCAGCAACTCACCATGACCATGGGAGTCAAAAATCTCTTTGGATGTGTCCCTGGCAAGATGAAAGCCTGGTGGCATATGGAAGCGGGTAAAAATGCGGAGAAATTTGGGGAAATGTTAGTGGAAACGGCCAAGGCGATCGCGCCGGATTTAACCATTTTGGATGGTATCCGGGGGCAAGAAGGAAACGGCCCGATGAATGGGAATCCGAGGGATGTTGGTGTTTTGGCCGCCTCAGCGGATGTGTTTTCCTTAGACCGGGTCATGGCAGACATTCTGCAAATTGATCCCCAGGTTTTACCCACATTAATGGCCCAAGAACGACTCGGCTTAAACCAGGAACTGTCGGAATTGAATTTTCCGTTAGCCCATCCCCGTGAACTCCAGGTTGAAAATTGGCAACTCCCCGGAGTACTCATGCCCATCGATTTTGGCTTGCCGCGGGTTTTACGCTCCACGTTCAAGCATTTTTATATCCGCTTTATCAAAGAAACGTTTCACGCCTATGCCACAAAATCCTAATCCTAAGAAATTCGGTTAAATTGATCACATAATCCTAAGAAGGATGGCCCTAGCCTGGAGGTAAGACATAAAGTCAATATCACCCTCCGATTGCTATGGGTCGCCATGTTTATTACAGGCGGCCCTTTTTGTCTGTTCTTGTTGTCTTGAGGAGGCGTTCTTGGGGAAAAAGATAGATAAACAGATTAGGGGTGTTGGATAACCTGCCGGAGAATACTTTCGGTCGGTAGGGTTTGGAATAGGGAACGAATCACGGTGCTAGTGCCCCGATTGCCCCAAGTTGCCCCCTGGATCAAATAGGTTTTAGCCGCTTGCCCCACAATGTAAGCACTATAAGCCGCGATTCCACCCTGGAGCAGTGCCCCTCCCAGGTAAACCGGAATCAGGCTGGGGGTTTCCCAAAAGGTGGACAGCGAATACCAACCAAACAGTAGGGAGAAGCCGATGGGCGCAAACAAAACCCCCCCAGTTCCGATGAGTAGTTTTTTCCACAGTCTTCCCGCTTCAAAACTGGTAATGGGCAAACCATAGAGACGGGCTAGGCGTCGAATAAGCATGAGATCTGCCGCAATACTACCCACCACGTCTATGGCTACAAAAGGATTAGCGGCGATCGCCATGGATTTGTAACGAATCGCTTGGTCGATCATCCGCTCCGCTTCATCACGACGATATTGTAATGTTTTGGTCGCAATCTGTTGTTCTGCGGCTTCCGCTTGACGCAGGGCATTATAAGCCAGTAGCCGTTGCCCATCGTGGTTCAAAATAGTCAAAATTTTCTGTTGTAGCGTACTAACTTGGGGCGGTGGCTGTTCCCAAACGGCTTCGCTGGCGCGATCTGGATATTCAATTTTGACCTTGATCGGGGGCGGATTGGCGGCACATAGAACAATATCGTCAGGGGAAAAAATGGGAGATTCCTGTCCGGATGGGGTTAAGGAACTGAGTTGCTCAAAAATTTGCTGTTGATCCTGGTCAGGATATAGATCAATTTTTGTTGAATACCAATAGCATGGGCTTTCGTGCAGCGCTCAGGGCCTGGAGGGCCGTAAATTCCGTTTGAGTGATATCTCCCGCTACTACGAACAAAACTAAATCTGCTTGTTGTACCACCGATTGAGCCATTTCGGAGCGGGCCTCTCCGACGATCTCATCTAACCCAGGGGTATCAATTAAATCAATTTGAAGATTATTTTTATTAACCCAGCGGATGGTCTCTGGCCATTGGGTGACGCCATGTAGAGGGCCGGTGTTTAATCGTTTTTGACCCAGTAGGGCATTAATCACTGTCGACTTGCCCCGGCTGACCAGACCGAAGGCAGCAATTTTAAATTGATGCTGTTGTAACTTCTCCAGTGCTCCTTTCATCCGTTGCAGCTCGGGGCGCACCGCTGACTGTAATTCTCCATTGGGGGGATAGTTCCAATGACGACGCTGGCTACCATACCAATTGAGGGATTGCTGAATCGTGGCGATCGCCTGATCAGCATAGTTGACAGAAACAGCAGACATAGTATGGGTTTTTGTCGGAGCGTAAACTAAACTTCCCAAGGCATCAGATGAACTGCATGGAGGGAAAAAGTTTATAAAGAATCAGTATTAGTCAATGAACTTTCTAAATTTTTGCGCTGCTCCATCCGGCTCAAAAAATATCCGGTCATCATAGCGGAAGCGAGTAAATTGGCAAAATCTTCGCGGTCGGTGGCAATTTGGACGTGGAAATCTTCACTGGGAAGCATCCCCACTAAGCCTTGTACATTTTGATGAATAATATCTTTGATTTCTGGGCTAGCGGATTGGGCAATCCGGGCAAGGATTTCCGGATGTTGCTTTTGAAGATACTGGATTAAAGTATTAGCCTGTTGCTCTTCTTGTTCAGAAGTGTGAAAGTCGAAATTAAATTCCATTACCACTCCCTGGTTTAGGATGGATAAACTTACCGCTTTTGTTAACATCCACTATAACGGCTGATGCCTTTTATTGTAACAATTATCAATAATCGGAATAGAGTCTAGCAAAACAACATGCTAGTCAGTCTGGGATGCAGGGTGATGTCCCCATAGCCAATCCGTTTTTCGGGACGACAGCAGAGCCAAAACCGCTACCTAATGGCAAGATTCCGAAAGATCCATCGGCAGCCATAACGAGCAGACTCAGCCATAAAGACCTCGACCTCAAAACTGACCCGATTTTTATTAGGGGTAAACTCGTCCCCGCCATTGTGTAGGGGTTTGGCTGGCGGAAAGAAGAATACGATAAACAGCCAAGGGATCGGCGAAGGGGGAAAACCAAAAACTCCACGCGCCGGTTTTCGCGGCTGGATCCCAGTAGTAAGAAGGGGCGATCGCCAATAGCATTCCCCAACGAATGATCAGCAGTAGAACGTTCAACACAACGTCAGCCTGGAGGGTGGGAAAGCTGATCCCCGTTAACCATAAACTCCCCCAGAAAAGCACCATGGGTAGCGGGAATCCTTGCACTAAAACCAGCAAGAGCACTTCTGCCCATAGCCGGGATGGTATGGTTGCATCTTTTAAATCGAGCGACCGCCCCCATTCCCGCCACGTTTCTTGTATCCCTTCATACATTCTGACCCGAATTAACTGTGCGCCATCGAGAAACCCTACCCGGTAGCCCTGTTTTGCCGCACTTCTCGCCAGGGTGACATCATCACAAAAGGATTGTGCTGCCAGGTGATAACCGCCCAACGCTTTCAGCACAGATCGCCGACACAGAAAACATTGTCCATTTGCCATCACAGTTTCAGGGGACTGCTGCCGGACTCCAGCCGAATCAAATCGATATAGGAGGGTCATGAGCAATGCGGGTTGTAGCCACCACTCCCCGACTGATTTCAGAATAAACTGGGGCGAGAGGGACAAAACATCATACCCTTCCGTCTCAGCGGCCTTAACCACACTCCCCACTAGGCCGGGCTGGGGTTGAGTATCCGCATCAATGCCCAAAATCCATTCACTATCGGGGTCGCTCTGCTCAAAGCCATAGTTCAGTGCCCAGGGACGACCGACCCAACCAGGCGGTAACGGATCATCGGTCAATAATCGCAATCTAGGATCATGGGCCATCGCCGCCTTCACTACCGCTTGCGTCCCATCCCCAGAGCGACTGTCCACCACCAGAATTTCTTTTAACGGTGCTCCCTGTTCTGCTAATCCCGCAAGGCAAGGACTCAGACGTTCCGCTTCGTTGAGGGTGGGCACAACGACAGAGACGGAGCGGGGTGACGACTCGGGAAAAAAGTCTGGCGTCAGGGGCGATCGCCGTCTAGCACCTTTGAGTAAACGACTCAACAGCAGCAAAAAGGCTACTCCCTGGATCAGCAGTAGCCCTGAACAAATGATGGCAAGAATCAACACAAAAACAATGACGAGATCAGGAACAAAAAGATCGACACCAATGAACAATGAACGAATAGCACGAAAAGAAGCAGCAGTTGACGGCTGGAATTTCTAGAAGCTTATGCTGTGTCATGCTAATTTTGACCGTCCGTTAGTGACCTTCAACCATGCATTTACTTAGCCGCCGCTAAATCAGTTTCAGTTTGATCTTTCTCAATCACAGCCTGCAATCGGGAAACGGCCACATCCCGCGACGATTCACCCGCTCGACGATAAAAATACAGAGCAGGAATCACCCCCAATAGTAATCCTAAGAAGATGGGTGGATAAATGTTGGCCCCTATACTCATCACCATGGCAAAGGCAAAATTACTGAGATAAATGGCCAGGGGAAATCCCGGTTTATCGGTGGGGATGTCAGTCCCCTGGACGCGCCAAATCAAAGTGGCTAAGGCCATGAAGACGACACCGGTTCCGAACCAACCCGCAAAGTTTTGATAGGGCATCCCAAAAAAAGCACCAGGCACATCCCAAAGCCAGAAGGGCATGGTGGTTTGGCTCATGGCTGGATCGAGGACAAAATCCCAGGACATCAGCAGGGTGGATCCCACGGCGATCGCCACCAGCTCTTGCCAGCCACGGGCTAGTTTAGAATTCCGTAATCCAGCCCGCACGATGAGATAAGCACAAAATCCCAAATAGAACCAGGACAGGGGGATGGTAAAGGGCACTAACCCCGCCACCTTATAGCCTAATCCCGATAAATAACGGTAGTATCCAAACGGAAAACCAGTGCTTGTGCCAATTAATTCAGCAGAAATTGAAACACTTAGGGCTGGAATCAGAAAGCCTAGCGTTGGCAGGGTTCCAATGATTCGCAGCGCATAAACCGTGACTGCAGCAAACCCTAACAGCATATAAACAACGCCGCCGCCCGCCATTGACCATTGAAAGGCTACCTGCCCTATCTCCGGTAAGCTCGCGATGAATTGAGGATGGGGCAACACCAACAACAGACCCGCCAGTCCAAAACCCATTGAGGCAATATGCCCAAACAGCAACAGTCGCTCGATACGCATAAGATTTTCCATCTAGTCACTACCGCTAATAATAAGTTAAGATTCTACGCCATTATAGTTTACAAATCTTTACTGCTCCCCTAGTTTTTACGCACGGGAATAATATTTCCATGCTTTTGGGCAGCCTATTTCATCGTTTTTCTCCCTCCCTATTCAGGGAGCAATTCCAAAGAAGCTGCTTCTGGCGCTGGAGCCGGCTGGTAAACCAAAACGGGTAGTCCAGCACCGTTTAAACCTTTTTGGATATGGGGCGGGGTCTGTTCAGATACAACAAACAATGGGCAAATTTCATCAGCGCCTTCGCTAAACATATGTTGTTCATCCGGGGGCATGAGCCATTCGTAACCCTGATCTAAATAAATCTGGCAGCGACGCCATCGGGTTAATAAGTCAAAAAATGTTTCCTGTGGACGGTGGATAAAGACCAACACTTCTGACCCTAATTTAATTTTCCATTCTGGATCGCACATCAAAATGGCCAGATCACAGGGAATGCGTTTTGCCAAAGGGATGGACTGTTTTCCGCCCTCGTCGGCCTCGTTAAGAGGTAAATAGCGCAGATGAACAACGGGCAGCGGAATGGTGATAATGCTTTGTTCCGGGCGACGCAAACTCGGTAGCTTCTCTAAGTAAGGGCGATACTCCTTCAATAAGGCGATCGCCCTGTCCCGGTTAGTCAATGTTGCCAGTAAGTGATCGTAATCAATTTGTTGGGTGGACTTAGCTGCCATGTAATACAGTCTCTCCTGCTGTCATTGGTGATTACATTGTTTTCCATCTTACCGATCAAACTGTGGCAACAACTCAGAGCCATTTTGGGGCTGCACAATGTGTCGAGGTGTGTAGTCGTATCTGATTACTTCGTGAGGGTAGACAGAAGTAAGCGGTCGGCACAATAAACTTAGTGGGTAACCGAGGGGGAATTAGACCCTCTGCTTTGTTACTTTCCAGGTCATCTCCTCCCCTGCCCGTAACGGCACGAGTCCCGAGTCAGCAAAAGGTAATTCATCAGGAATACGCCAAAGTTTTTTGGTCAGCGTAATCTGCCCCGTATTGCGTGGCAGTTGATAAAAATCTGGGCCGTAAAAGCTGGCGAAGGCTTCTAGTTGAGTGATCGCCCCGACACTTTCAAATGCCTCTGCATATAATTCCATGGCATGGAAAGCGGAATAGCACCCGGCACAACCACAGGACGTTTCTTTTTGGTTACGGCCATGGGGCGCGCTATCGGTTCCCAGAAAAAACTTCGGATTACCGGAGGTTGCCGCTTGCAGTAAAGCTTGGCGATGGATCTCCCGTTTCAAAATGGGTAAGCAATAAAAATGGGGACGAATACCGCTTTGAAAAATATTGTTGCGATTAAACAAAAGGTGTTGTGGTGTAATTGTGGCAGCGATATTACTGCCGGTAGACAAGATGAATTCCACCGCATCCGAGGTGGTGATGTGCTCCAGCACTACTCGTAGCTCCGGAAATCTCGCTGTCAGGGGGATCAGATGCTTCTCGATAAAGACTTTCTCGCGGTCGAATATATCCACTTCTTGGCTTGTGACTTCTCCATGGAGTAATAAGGGCAAATCTACTGCTTGCATTGTTTCAAATACGGCATCACACTTCCGAATCTCCGTTACCCCGGAGTCCGAATTAGTGGTTGCTCCCGCAGGGTAATACTTGACCGCTTTAATGAACGGGGATTCCTTTGCAGCAATAATTTCTTGGGGGCTGGTATTATCGGTCAAATATAGTGTCATCAAGGGTTCAAACTGCTCACCAGCAGGAATCGCTTTGAGAATGCGCTCACGATAAGCCGCCGCATCAACCACAGTGCGTATGGGGGGTTTTAAATTGGGCATGACAATAGCGCGGGCAAACTGCTGCACCGTGTGGGGTAAAACGGCCTTTAGGGCCCCACCATCGCGTAGATGCAGATGCCAGTCGTCAGGCTGAGTGATGGTAAGCTTTTCCATGGAGAAATTATAGGTCAGCCCGTCACACAGCAAAATGCCAAAAATAGGAAGATTATCCTCCGCCCACAATGGTAACCACCTCTAGGCGATCGCCATCTTGTAAAAATGTGGAGGGCCAAAATTGACGGTGTAGAATTTCGCCGTTATGCTCCACGGCAATCAAGCGGGGATTAAATCCTTGAGTTGTCAAATAATCCGGGACATTAATCGGGGGCTGACATTGGCGGCGATCGCCATTAACCCAAAGGGTAATCGGGGCAGCAGAAGGGCTCATGGGCAATCAAGGTAACGGATAAAGACGGCAGGCAAGCTGATGGGGAGAGCACCACGACTCTTGGCTTACCTCATTTATACTGAAAATGCGTTTGCCCTAGCTGACAAATATATCTGCACCTCAATCAATTCATCATATTTCTTCATTTTTCAAGCTAGAATCAAAACTTTTATTCATTTACTTCTTCTGCGGTTTTCTATGAAGACATTAGAATTCATTACTTTTTTCTTCTACATTCTAGCGATTGGAATTCCATCGTTTTTTTTGATCATCGAATTAATACTGGGGCAATTGCCAAAGTCTTCCCAAATAAAACAGCCAGAGAAAAGAAAACCATGCGCCATTTTGATCCCTGCTCATAATGAAGAATCAGTGATTGAAAATACCCTTGAAAAAATCAAAGCAGAAGTTCAAGTAGAGGATAGAATTCTCGTGGTTGCAGACAAC
The DNA here is from genome assembly GCA_942490695.1 of Merismopediaceae cyanobacterium. Classification (GTDB taxonomy): domain Bacteria; phylum Cyanobacteriota; class Cyanobacteriia; order Cyanobacteriales; family Microcystaceae; genus Synechocystis. The sequence goes on from CALNXU010000002.1 coordinate 135,844, forward strand.
TGTAGCGATCAAACGGCTGAGATTGTACGCAATTCGTCGGTTGATGTGATTGAGCGTCAGTCTTCTGAAAAAAGGGGCAAAGGATATGCACTCGATTATGGTATTCAATATTTATTATCCCACCAGGCTCCAGAGACGATTGTTATTTTGGACGCCGATTGTGAATTTGAAACGGGAAGTTTAGATACTCTAGTCGGTCACAGTCAAGAGAATGACTGGATTTGCCAAGCCAAATATTTAATGTGCTCCCCTGACGAAGCCCTCATCGAAACGAGGGTTTCTGAGTTTACTTGGTTTATAAAAAATGCCATTCGTCCAGCAGGTTTATTAAAGCTGGGGTTAGGTTGCCACTTACAGGGGTCAGGCATGGCCTTCCCGGCCCATATTTTTAAAGAAGTTTCTATTGCGAGTGGCAATATTGTCGAGGATTTAGAACTGGGTCTCGTTTTGACCCAAAAAGGGTATGTGAGTAAATTTATTCCTAGTGCGCTCGTTTATAGCTTCTTTCCGGTCTCAACCCAGGGAACAAAAACGCAGCGGACTCGCTGGGAACATGGGCACCTTGACTCAATCATTAATCTTCTCCCTAAGATGTTGTTTGATTCTATGCTAGCCATGAAGTGGAAAACGTTTTGGCTGGTGTTAGATGCAATGATTCCCCCCATGATTATTTTTCTCCTGATCATTATTGGTTGCACTGTTGTCTCATTTGTATTGTATTGGCTGGGCTTTGGTTTATTGTTCTATTTTTCCTTCCTTACCCTATGCCTTGTCTTTATCAACCTAATCAGTATCTGGTTTTTTAATGGAAGAGATATCATTAAGCCCCAAGATTTAGTAGGAATCATGACTTTTCTTGCCCGCAAAACATCTATATATTCTTCTTTTGTTACCGCTAGACAGAAAGCATGGGTTCGCACAGATAGGGGATAATTGCGGAATTAATAAGTAGGTAGGCGTAATTAAACTGAAGATGGATTCAAGCTGGGAAAGGGTTACAAGGTGATTTATGTTACAAATAATTGAGCCTATTAACTTGGGTAAACTCAGTATCATTTTCACTTGACGATAAAATCGCCGCCATGTTTTTCACGGGGAGGGCAGTCTCCGATAAGTCGGCTAGATATAATCAATTTATAATTAGGCAATAAAGCTTATTTTTATGATTTGCGTGGTTCAAATTTTTACAACTCCACTGGGTATTATCTATATAGGGCAATTCTCGCCTTTTTAGTTTTCCCTCAGAAATTTTCCCAATTATTGCTATCCCTATGGTCAATGTTTCCTTTTTCCACAGTACTAAGCCTGCTGAAGCCTTGCAACTACCGGAGCATTCGGTACAGCTCTGTGGGGCTAGCCTAGCCCCTATCTCGGAAACAAAATGCATTGAGACAATTTCAAAGTCCCTGAGCCAAGGACAAGGAGGGTGGTGTGTCACGTTAAATCTTGAAAATCTTCGTAAAACTGTCAACGACCCCTTACTCTTCCAACAAATTGAGACGAGTTCTCTCCGAGTTGCCGATGGAATGCCCCTCGTCTGGGCGGGAAAATTACAAAAAACCCCTTTCCCAGAACGGGTATGTGGCTCTGATCTGGTTCACACGTTGACTGCAGCGGCGGCTAATGCAGGATATTCTGTTTACCTTTTGGGGGGCAACGATGGTGTTGCGGAACAAGCCGCTAAAGCGCTGCAAGAAAAACATCCCCATCTTAAAATTGCCGGCATCGATTGTCCGCCTTTCGGTTTTGAACAAGATTCGGCACAAAAACAGGCGATCGCCAACAGATTAGCAGCGGCGCAACCGGACATTATTTATGTGGCGGTCGGGTTTCCAAAATCTGAACTTTTTATCAAAGAATTTAAGGCTCGATGTCCAAATGCATGGTGGTTGGGAGTCGGAATTAGTTTTAGCTATGTTACTCAGGATATTAAACGCCCTCCTGTCTGGGTACAAAATCTGGGCATGGAATTTATCTTTCGAATGTTGCAAGAACCCCGTCGCTTAGGTCGCCGTTACCTAGTGGATGGCCCGCCCTTTGCAATGCGTTTATTATTAACAGCCTTGATTAACCGCTTTCGGTCTTAAGCCCAATGTAAATTCCTGGTCTCGATTTTTATACCTCTTCATGACAAATTAATAGGGCTTTAATGGGTCTTGTAACCCCAAAATTGACGACGAAAGATTAGGGTTTCCGTGTATCTTGAGCTGGCTTTGCACCGATTTCATTCCTAACTTGCCAAGCATAAAAATCAATTACATCTTGCGCACTCAATGGCTTACTGGCTTTTTCAAGGAAATCCGAAATATTACCGTATTCTAGATGCCATTAGCGAGCAGGCTAAACTGCCTTGGCTGGTAACGCGCTACGCAAAGCAAATTCAGGTGGGGGATGGCATACTGCTATGGATAGCCGGACCAGGATGCGGGGATTTATGCCATTGCCGACGTGGTAACGCCACCGGAGATTTATGAAACACTACCTGATCCTGACTATTGGCTGAGCCCGAAAAATGCCAAACTCAATAAACCTCGTGTTCAGTTACGTTTTGTGCGGAAACTCCTCGGTCAACCTCTACGGCGCCAAGACCTAAAGCAGGACAAGATTCTAAAAAATTTATTGGTGATTCGTGCTCCCAACAGTACTAATTTCAAAGTGACAGAGGCACAATGGCAGCGGGTTTATGCTTTCAAAGGCCACATAGATCAGAGAATGGTGTCTAGCGTGATGGAGCGGTGAGAGGTCTATACTTCAGTCATGATTCGGGGAGACGAGTGACCCATGACTGAAAAAGCAACTTACCAAAATCGCACAGCAATCGTTTATTTTGGACCGAATCGACAGGACTATTTGGACTTGGTGCAAGCTGAGGATCGACAACCGTTGATCGAGTATCTCCAAGCCCCCCTGCAAGCCCAACTTTCACAAGAACAGCACCACGCTGACTGCGGTGACACAAGCCGCTACACCCTTCACGGATTCCGCAACCGTCGAGTACAGGGATGGTTAGGAGAGGTGGCAACTATCCCCATCTGTCGAGCCCGCTGTCGAAGCTGTCGAGCCGTTTTCACCGTCTTACCAAGTTTTGTTGTGCGCTATCGCCGTCATGATGCAGACTGCTTGGGAAAGCTGCTGGAATTGTCACTAGGTCTGGGGCTAAGCCAGCGAGAGACCGCCACCATTTATAGTTGGCTAGGGCCAGACCGGGGTTGGCACCCGGGGTGGGTCTGGAACCTGGTGCAGTGGCTGGGAAACCTAATGCCAGTGGGGTCACTGCTCTTGCGGTTGGGACTCACCCCCCCGTCCATTTACTCAGTGACGAAAAGTTTGCCCACTTAGCCGGGGAGCAGATCTACTTATTTTTAGTGGCACAAGCAGAATTAATCTGGTACGGGGAATGGATGGACGCCACAGATAAAGCCACCTTCCAAACGACGATTCACCGTTTTCTCACCGGCATGGATGCCGCGGCTCAAGCGTCTGGAAGCTCGGCATCCAACCAGTCCTATGCCCCGGTCTCAGTCACCACCGATGGCTAGAGACTTGCTCAGAATGCCTGGGCAACGGAAGTCTTGGGCATCGACGTGATTGAATGCACCCTGCATGGCAAAAAACGAGTGAGTGCAACCCTGGATAAGGTGAGCCAGGAGCATCCGGATTGGTCTGCAGACCAACGGCAACGGCTCAAGCATGACCTTGACTCCGTGCTTGATGCCCCCTCCCTCGCGGCTTATGCCCAAAGGGTTCGACGCCATCGCGAACGCTACGCTGACCACCCCACGGTGCTCCAGCGCTTGGAGATTCTCAAAGACAAGCGATTTCTGTTTACCAATCATCTTAAGCATGACCAGGCACCCGCCTATTCAGCGCCGTTGGATCGCTCCATGCGATTTTTAGATGAGAAGCTGCAGGTCTCGGGACAATATCGAGCCGAAACGGCCATTAACCCTATGCTCAATGCTTGGGCCATCGTGAATAATTTACGACCGTTCCTACCTGATGCTATTAAGGCCGGTCAGTCTTTGGCGCAACACTTCGGTGCTAAGCTCCAAGGCATTCCTTGGATGGAAGCCCTCAACCTTTGCACAGTCGGCAACCTAGACACATTGACTCTTTCTACTTCTTAGGAGACACCATTTTCCGATCTATCTGTGATGGGAAATAGCACTAGCACTATTCAAAACGACAGTCTGTAGGGGCTGCCAGTTGAGAAGATCATCTAATAACGCTTTGTATCCCGCTACGTTAGGATGCAACCCATCCGCCATCAAATGATCATTCACCCAGCTTGTTCCCCGTTGTTGCCATTGCTCAAAAACATCTAGATAGGGGATTTCGCGTGCATCGCAGGCCGCTTGGGTCATTTCTTTGAACCGCCGCTGATCCGCATGGTTAAAGTAAAAACAGTCTAGAAACGGCATCCGCTGTTCATTGACTGGAACTTTCCCGACAAATAATACAGGGCATAATTTTTGCGCCTTATCTAACAAGTCTTCAATTTGCTTCTGAAAAAGGTTCGGGTCTGTAAAACACCTACCATCAGGACGCCCTAAGCGGGGAGAGTCGTTAACACCCACAGAGAGTACCAATAAATCTGGAACTTTATTGCGGAGTTCACCGCGTAACCGAAATTCCTGCTCTAATCGCTCAGCAACCTGGGCGACTCGATCGCCACGGATACCGAGGTTATAAAGCACTGGACCATTCTCTTCCATCCAATAGCGCCGTAGACGTTCAGCCCAACCGCCTCCAACGGGATCACCATAGCCATAAACCAAACTGTCGCCCATCGCCAAAACCTTGATGGGTTGGTCAAAACGTGGAGAAGAAAAATTAGTCGACGCGGGGGAAATCGTTTGCATAGTGATTATGATGTCCTAAGTCCGTCGGCTGAAATAGCAACGTACTTCGTTGCCGTAACAATTAAGTCTAAATGATTGTAACGAAATATAAAATAAATGGATTAAAATTGCCGTAAGCATTTATACAGGCTGACGGCCGATCATAGCAAGGTAATCTACATCACTGATAACTCAACGCTCCTATCCTATACCCGCTAAACTCAGGGATGTGGTAAGCATCGATACTTAATGATTAATTTTGGTTATCTCTGTGATTAGTGACTCTAATCTTGTATCCACGGTGTCTAATGTTTCGCCGATGCTAGCTCTGGGGATTCATAGTTCAACGGGAGAATTAGGACTGGGATTATGGCAAGGGTCGGCAATATTAAGTCAAAAAACGTGGCTATTAAAGCGGGAACTACTGAATCAATTGCCCCTATGCCTACAGACGTTTATTACCCCCGATACTTGGCCACGGTGTCAATATCTTGCCGTAGCGAAAGGCCCTGGCAGCTTTACCAGCATCCGTATTGGCATGGTGGCAGCACGCACTTTGGCCCAACAGTTGGATATTCCTTTATTCGCCATTTCTAGTCTGCAAGGGGTTGCTCAGTCATTCCTCGCTTCGACTCATTCCCCCTTTAGCGGGAAAATTGCGGTCACCTGTAAAGCCACACGAGGTTATCTCTATGGGGCAATTTATGAATCGGTTGCGGATAAACTCATTCCCTTATCCACCGACCAACTCTGGTTGCCAGAAGCTTGGCAAGCCCACCTTGAACAACACAAAATTCAACAATTGATTGCTGCGCCCGATGACTTGGGACATACCGTGGGGGAAATTTTGACCCTGGCTTATGCTCAGTGGCAAGCTGGCGATCGCCCCCATTGGTCAACGGCAGAGCCTTTTTACGGCATGAGTCCCACTGATCCCTGAGTTAGAGGTTACTTTTAAGCAGTTCGACGGTGCTACCCGGATTAACAAATTTCACCATACGCCCGTTGGCCATACTACAAGCTTCCGAATCATCTGCTTGTACGACGGAAAAACGGTCATCGACCACACAGAGGGTATTCTCAGTGACGGATTCATCGTCTAGTCTTTGGGGTGTTGCCGCTTCACCATATTTAAAATAGGTACTTACGGTATCTGCATAGACCACACAACTGCCAGGGGCAATAACCCACCAACCTTCCGAAGTCCAGATCTGTTTGTCATTGAGGGCTGCCTGGGCCATCCATAAGTCTTTGTTGAGAAAGTTACAGGTTTCCCCGGCGATCGCCGTTGGGACGAAAACATTACTGGAACAGAGAGATGAGACAAGGCCTATCCCTAGGGCAAAATAATGCTTGAACATGCTCGTTGAACGCCTCAATGAATAAAATAATTCGGGAACGACATAATTCGAAATCCCATCAAGATTTTAGTCGAACATCTCAGGATTGCCGAACTTCCCTGCTTTTGCAGTTACTTGGGGCGATTAAATGCGGGGCTGGTAACGGTGAATACCTTCCTTGTGTTTCATTTCCTTTACAATTCAGCCAAGACCTTATTAAAATGACTGCAATCTCTCCTTTGGGAAGATCTATTTACTATCGAATAACAATTAACTAAGTCTTACTTAGTGGCTTACTAATTTACTAATTTTTAAGGTTGAGGAGCTCAAACTTTATGTCTGCCATGACACCATTACTACTAACCTCTACGTTTTATGCGGACGACTCACTCAATGCGGCTGTGATTGACGAATTCCAACAGAGAGCAGAGCAGTGGTTAAATAGCTCTCTTGCCGGCCTCCTCATTATTGATATGAGTAGAGTCAATTTTTTAGATAGCGCGGCCTTAGTTGTAATTGTCAATTTGCACAAGCAAGCTCAAAAGAAAAATGCCAGATTAATTTTGGAGAATATTTCAGCCGAGTTAAAAATAATATTTGAGTTAACCCAATTGGATAAAGTTCTAAACTTGAATAATTCCAGTGAATATCTCCTTACAAGTAACGTTGGTCATCTAAGCGCAGCTTAAAGAATACATTAAAGGTTGTTTTGGAAGAATATAGTGGTTTTTATGGACATAAAAATCATAAATGTGATTGAATACCATGTCCTATGTCAATTAGAAATGAAATGAAATTGGGCACAATGTTGCTCTACTGTCAGAACTCCTAGGGTTTTTACGATAGGCTGGCCCAGTGAATAATTTTCCCATCAAAAATTTCGCTTGCCTAAACCTAGCGAGTAAGAGAGTCATCGTAAAAATCAGAAAAAAACATTGTTTGCCCCAGCATGTGCTGCCATGGGAAACAATGATGTTGGTGTATTAAAAATAATAAAGCTAGTAGGGTTTATGATTACCCTTCCTGCTGAATCGCTACAGGCATCAGGGCGTCTTTTTGGCTAGAATATCGAACCCACTCTCCGTCTGCAATGAAGCTTTGTAGATAGTAGTCAATGACTTGGTTTTGCTCATTTGCAACCGCAACCCGCGCATAATGTCCAGCATTTAACACTTCACATCGATCGCAGATTTCATAGGCAAAAATAATCAGGCGATCACCAGGCTGGCAGATGAGTGCCGCCCCTCCGTTGGGGCAAATTTCACCTTTCCCTGATGTTCCTGGGATAACATAGGTCGAAAAACGTTTGCCATTATTGAGATTGATAATATCTACTTCTTCGAGCGGAAGCAGTCCAACCTGTTGCAGTAAATTCGGATCAATGGTGATGCTTCCCACGTAGTTAACATTCGCTTCTGTGACACAAACACGGTGTAACTTCGCATGCATTAAGCGGATACTTCCCATCAAATCCAATCCCTCTGTAGCAATAATTCAGAACTGAAAACAGCCAACTTATAAAACATTATGTAATCATATCCAGCGCCAAATTAATATTCTGGCGGACTGACCCCGCTGAACGATGGAGAGCCGCCTGTTCTGCTTCAGTAAGCTGCACATCTAAAACAGTCTCCACACCCCGGCAACCTAAACGACAGGGAACCCCCAGAAAAATATCTTTTAGGCCGTAATCGCCATCGAGGTAGGTTGCGGCCGGTAACAAGCGGGATTGATTACGGAGAATTGATTCTATCATTACGCAGGCTGAGGCTGCAGGAGCATAGTAGGCTGTCCCCGTTTGGAGTAATTTGGCAATTTCTGCACCGCCATTGCGAGTGCGCTCCACAAGTGCATGAATGGTGGTCTCATCCATCAATTCCGTGATGGGAACGCCACAAACCGTACAGTAGCGGGGTAACGGTAGCATTAAGTCGCCATGGCCGCCTAGTACCATCGTGCTGATATCTGCGGGGCAAGCCCCCAATTTCATGGCAATAAAGGCTTTTAAACGCGAAGAATCCAACACCCCAGCCATCCCCATAACGCGATAAGGGGGTAACCCGGTCACTTTCCAAACGAGGTAAGTCATCACATCCAATGGATTGGTCACCACAATAAAAATGGCATTGGGTGAATACTGGAGTGCTTTTTGGGCAGATTGGGCGACAATATTGGCATTTTTCCCCAATAGATCATCGCGACTCATACCAGGCTTACGGGCCATTCCTGCGGTGATGACAACCACATCAGCACCAGCCGTATCGGCATAATCGTTAGTCCCCACAATGCTGCAATTATTTTCTTCAACGCTCTGGGCAGACATTAGGTCTAGGGCGATTCCTTGGGGCAAACCTGCCACAATATCTAGCAGCACCACATCGGCCACTTCACACTGTACGATCCGTTGCGCTAATGTTCGTCCAACGTTGCCCGCTCCAATCACTGCAACTTTGACGGACTGACAGGAAATTGGCGAAAATTCTAAACGATTCATACCCCCTCCAGAGTGTTCCAGTTGACGGGGGCATTAGCTAACAGCGTCGAGTTGATCCAACCGTAACCAGACATTGGGTGTCGGTACATAAAATCGAACCAGGGCGTAGTCATCCTGGATGTCTAATACCTCGCCTTTGCTCTCAAATAGATACGATGGCAAACGGCGATCGCTGGCTTGGGCTTCGAGGCTATTTTCTAACTTTTCTCGAATAACACGTACGAGAGCGCCCTTTTTCATTTTAGCGGCCATATTTTTTCCTTGATTGAGAGAACGGGAAACCTCTGTAAATTGTTACACACGGCAAAAATTTTGCAATTCTTATTTTGGGGTTGCTTTTCCCCAGTTAATTCCCCATCTTTTCCCCAGGCAATCCCCTAGTTAAGGATAATTATCCCCAACTTCTCCCTGATTTCATTTGTTGATGGGGTTACTGAATTTCATCCTAACTCCAGGGATAGGGGGGCAAATTTTATTCTCAACACTAGGGATAGAAAGTTCCCCCCAGGATCCAGCGCAACTTGGGGATTCTGAATTTAAAACTGAGAATCAGGTTAATTCCTTGGCTTTTTGTAAAGAAATGTAAGCAGGAGTACCCTGAAACCCTAGATTTTTCGTTGTTAAAGCTGAGAAATTTGGGACTGATGTAATTTTCGACATATTGACAGCCTAGGGGATTCCCCGCTACAACTATTGGGCACACAGCACCAACAACCGGAAAAAAAGGCAAAGCCTTGATGAAAGTCTTGTTTCTATTCTTGACCTTTTTTCAACGTTGGGAACTATTTTGTACGGAGTGAACTATGGATACTTCTGTGAGTGTTTTGGCTGAAATTCCTGATGACCTCCACCAATCCCTGACGACCTATCTAGAAAAGCATCCTAACTGGGATTTAGATCGCGTCTTTTCTGCGGCATTATCTTTATTTCTCCTCCAGAACGAGAGTGGCTACGGCACAGAACGTTCATCGAACTACCAAGCTTGTGCACGAGTATATTTAGATACATTGTTGCAGCATGCCGAATAAGGCATGGTTTCTCATTGACATTGAACCTAAACGATAAGACAACACCAAAGTAATGTAGTGCTCAGGTAAGCCTTAACGAAATACGTCCTTACGGAATGACCCGTCTTGTTGTTTAAATTCAAAAAAATATAAACCGTAACTAAATTGAAAGTCGTCGTTGACGAACATTCTCAACGTGGTTATAGGAGGAGAGGGGAGGGGGGGAGGGGGGGAAAATGGTAGGGAGGAGGGAGGAGGGGAGGGGGGAGGGGAGGGGGGAGGGGGGGAGAAAGAGGGGGAGGGGAAAAGAGGAAAGAAGGGGGGGGGGGGGGGGGGGGGGGGGAAGTAGATCAACCAAATATTTTAGAGTAATGATCTAGTCAGGAAGACGGTTTTAGGCATTTTGATCGGGTCTAGTTTCAACTCAATTTGTGTGAGTTGACTGTGGCAAAGGTCTTCTCCCATTCAACGAGGTAACAAGGTTGGTGTGTTTGATTGCCTCCAGAGAGTGATTTTGATGCCCTTTTGAGGAAAGCTGACGCATCTGATGGGCTCTCTACTCCGCAGTGCTGAAATTTAGCACCGTCAAAGGCTCAATTGCGGAACCTGGAAAACGTTCGTAAATAATGCAGGCTAAGTCCTTTCGCTCGATTCCATCAGGAAAGTGTCCTTTGTGACGGATAATGAAGATATTTTGGTGACACAGGCTACATCTTTTTTCTCGTGATTGTTGCCTTGCCGCTAATTCTTCTTTGTTGGAATTTGTTCACCTATGCAAGCGTCTCACTTTCCTCACCGCACCAAAATCGTCGCCACCATCGGCCCGGCTACCCAGAGTCAGGAAGTGCTGAGACAGTTAATTAAAGCGGGGGCAACGACCCTCCGCTTAAACTTTTCCCATGGTGACCATGCCTATCATCAACAGAGTATCCGTCTCATTCGACAGGTTGCGTTTGAGCTTAATCAACCCGTCGGAATTTTGCAGGATTTACAGGGCCCCAAAATCCGGGTCGGAAAATTTAAGAATGAATCGGGGTCAGTGCCCTTAAACAATGGCGATATTTATACCCTCACCAGCCGCATGGTGGAATGCAATGAAACCGTCAGCTCCATTAGCTATGAATATTTAGCGGATGAAGTGCCTGTTGGGGCCAGGATTCTGCTTGATGACGGCAAATTAGAAATGGTGGTGGAGGCAGTAGACCAGGAAAAGCGTGATTTACAGTGTCGGGTGATTGTGGGGGGAACGTTATCGAGTAATAAAGGAGTGAATTTTCCCGGTGTTTACCTGTCTGTAAAAGCCCTAACAGAGAAGGATAAAGAAGATTTGATGTTTGGCTTGGATCAAGGAGTTGATTGGGTCGCGCTAAGTTTTGTGCGGTATCCTGCGGATATTGACGAAATCAAAAGTCTCATTGCGGCGGCGGGGAAGTCAGTACCGGTAATTGCCAAAATTGAGAAGCATGAAGCCATTAAAGATATGGAGGCAGTGTTAGAAAAGTGTGATGGGGTGATGGTGGCACGGGGAGATTTAGGGGTAGAGTGTCCGGCGGAAGATGTCCCCATTCTGCAAAAACAATTAATTGTGACGGCGAATCAATTGGGCATTCCCGTTATTACGGCAACCCAGATGCTCGACAGCATGGTTAACAGTCCCCGTCCAACTCGGGCGGAAGTATCGGATGTTGCCAATGCGATTCTGGATGGCACCGATGCGGTGATGCTCTCCAATGAAACGGCGATCGGTAAATTTCCGGTGGAAGCGGTGGCCATTATGGCGAAAATTGCTGAGCGAATTGAGCATGAGGAACTGACTCCGCCCAAAGGGAAAGTCAACAAAACATCGATTCCCAATGCGATTTCTAGCGCCGTTAGTCATATTGCCGAAACCCTTAATGCAGCTGCCATCATGACGCTAACTAAAACGGGTTCAACGGCCCGGAACGTTTCCAAGTTTCGCCCAAAAACACCGATTTTAGCGGTGACTCCCCATGTGGATGTTTCACGACGGTTGCAGTTGGCTTGGGGGATAAAACCCCTCTTGGTCTTGGATTTACCCTCCACCACCCAAACTTTTCAGGCCGCCATTAATGTGGCCCAGGAAAACCAATTTTTACACGACGGAGACCTGGTGGTAATGACAGCGGGTACATTGCAAGGGGTCGCTGGATCAACCGATTTAATCAAAGTCGAGGTGGTCAAAGCCGTTCTGGGGAAGGGGGTTGGCATTGGTCAAGGAGCCGTCAGCGGTCGGGCTCGGGTTGCCCATCATTCCCATGGCATTGCTCAATTCAGCCCAGGGGAAATTCTGGTGATGCCCACAACCAATGTGGATTGTGTGGAGATGATGCGGAAAGCGGCAGGAATCATTACGGAAGAAGAAAGCCTGACTAGTCATGCGGCGGTGATTGGCTTGCGCTTGGGGGTTCCCGTGATTGTGGGCTTCAAACGAGCGACCCAAGATATTCGCGAGGGGTCGATTGTGACCATTGATGCTCAAAAGGGGTTGATTTATTCGGGGGGGCTGCCCAAAAATACCGTTGCAATGTCCTAACCCATATGGGTCAGGATAATTTTGAACAGAAACATCCACCAACGTCATGGCGATCGCCGATTTTGTCGGTATATGCATCACGTAAACCAGGATGGGCAGCACGAGCCCAGAGCCACCGCCTCCGATGAGCCCTAAACTGAGACCGATACAGGTTGCCAAAAAATACCCTTTAAACTGTAGCCATATAAGTGTTTTTTCTCAGCCCCCCTTCGTGATAGAAACATTTAGATGATTCAACGAATAGGATTATTTGACTTGGTTATAGGGCAACTTCGCCAACAAATTGGCCATCATGCAGGTTCCTGAAGCCCCGGCAAACAGCAAACCAGCCCCCACGAACCCACTGAGCAATAAAAAAGCCGGTGCCACAAAGGCACCCAGTAGGGTTCCCGTCAGCACCAAAGAGCCGGCCACAATCTGCACCTGACGCATAAGGCTGATGGGAACTTTTGTTGACTTTATTGTCGGTAACCCGGCTTGTTTCCAGGTCGGTAATCCTCCCTGGAGGTGGACAACATCTTTAAATCCTGCCGCCTGCAAACGTTGGAGGACTTGACCAGAACGGTTACCACTTTGGCAATAGAGCGCAATCAATTTGCCTTCTTGCTGGGGAATTTGGCGGGAATTAAACTGTGATAGAGGGAACGACTGAGCACCAGGAATGTGCTCTCCCACAAACTCTAACGGTTCTCGCACATCGATCAGGGTAATGACATCCTGTTGGCGGAGTTGAGCTAGGGTCTGAACATCAATAACAGAAGAATTTTTTGTGGTGGTCATGGTCGTCATTCTGGATATTGATTATTAGAAATTATTCTGAGAATTCATTGGACGGGTTAAGAGACAAAAGGGGTGGGAAAATTCCCTACTCGTTTTTGGTCATCATCTCGGCTCAGGGAGTTGGAGTAATGAATTAATTATATCGACCGACACAAATCCCATAGGATTGCCACATATTTGTACTTTATATGCTGGATTGGCCCTTTCCTGCTTCCCCTCCCCAAGATTATCCGGATTATTGTACGCTGGATAAAATTTATGAGGCTCACTTAGGACACATAAATGATATTGTAACCAAAAAACTAAGATATATTTTTGACTGTCTGACCGTAAGTTTTTTACCCTAAATATTGTTTCATAAAGCTCTGTATTTCTCAATGAAGCAGAAAATTCTAGGTTCACCTATTGGCACCCTTGCACTATCTATCCGAGATAAATTTAATATTCTCCGTGCAGCATACTTTAGTCCGGAGCGTGTTGGCACGATTGCCAACGATCAACTGGCAACAAAACTTGTAACAACCCTTTGCCAACCGGGCAAAACATTCATTGATGTAGGAGCACACATTGGCTCCATCATTGCCGAGGTTGCCTACAATGATCCTTCAATCAAAATAGTGGCGATCGAAGCTATTCCTGAAAAAGTAGTGAACTTAAAACGCAAGTTTCCTTCTATCGAAATACATGGCTGTGCAGTTGGGAGTCCGGGGTCAAGGGCACCCCATAACCTTGGTACCAGATCAGATATCTGAAATAACGGTGCTCGATTAAGAAACTAGATGAAATCGGTATGGAGGGGGTGAAAGTGGGGGGGGGGGGGGGAGATAGGCAAGTGGAAGGTGGGGGGAGTAACGTATGGTTTATGTTGGTGGTGGGAGAGGGGGGGAGAATTGGAGGAGGGGGGGGGTGGGGGGGAGGGAGGAGAGACAATCTATCTTTATTTCCAGATTGCGCAAAACATAGTCAATATTCGTGGAAATAAAAACGCTGGAGGCGGTTTTTGGGATAATAATCTTGTCCCTATTGGGGGCAAGAGCATTGATAACTTTTTGGGGTTTAGCGGCACGGTCTAGGACAACATCAGAAGTGAAGAATATTAAATCAATGGTTATGACGATTGAGCATTATCAGCAGCGGAAGAACCTGGTTCACAGAAACGGATCGACTCCAGATTCCAAAATGCGCCTCCTAAAGCCGAATATTCGATGCCACAAAAGCGATTACGCACTGCTGCGAGGGAGTAGGGATTCACCAAATAAATAAATGGTAGGGAATCTTGTACCAACGCCTGTAGTTGGTTATAAATAGCATGGCGCTGCGGAGAAGCTAAGGTTTGAGATCCTTTGAGGGCAAGGGCAGCAATTTCTTGTTCCCATGGGGCAACTACGCGATTGATAACAGGGGAGGAACCCGGTCGCGGCTGTTGGTTAAACATGTGGAGGTTGCCGTCGGTATACCAAATGTTGGGGGCATGGGGATCGTTACTTCCGGTCAACCCCAAAATAACGGCATCCCATTCCAGGCTATTGCTGAGTTTATCCACCAAGACGTTGAAGCTGATGGGGCTAAAATCTACCTGGATGCCTAATTTCTTGAGATCAGATTGAATTTGGGTTCCTAGGGCTTCCCGAATTTTATTCCCGGCGTTGGTGTTAAGGGTAAATTGAACCCAATCGCCATCGGCATCGAGCAATTCTCCTTGGGCATTGTAAGTAAACCCAGCCGAAGTCAACAGGGATTTGGCTTTTTGCGGATCGTAGTTATAGGTGGGTACGGCTTGGCTATAGTAGGGCGATTGCACGGAAATGTAGGAATTTTGGGGCTCTCCCAAACCGCGATAAATATTATTGACCATGCGCTCTCGATCAATGCCATAGGCGATCGCCTGCCGAAATCGGAGGTCATTAAACCATTGGGATTTTGTCGGATTTACCAGGGGCTTGCCGTTGCGTTTACTTTGATTAAGATTAAAGGTTAAATAAGTGCTGCCATAGGCTGGCCCGCCATTATAAATTGTGAAATTGCCCCGGTCTTCCTCTCGTTTGAGTAGGGAGAATTGTTCGGGGGAAATGACCAAGGAATCCAAGCTACCGGAACGAAACTGGAGCAATGCCGTGTCAGTACTTTCAACGATCGCCCAAATAACGGTGGGAATAAGGGGGAGTTGTTGGCCCTGTTCATTTTTTTGCCAGTAGTAGGGATTTTTTTTAAAAATGACACGTTGACTGGTGACATAGCTTTTGAGTTGATAAGGGCCATTCACCACTAAGTCTTGGGGCGGGGTATCGGTTCCCCACATGGTCAAAAATTGGGGATTGCCTTCTTCATCCAAGGTTTCTACGCTGTCCCGTAGACGATGGGCCGGCAAAATCGGGATGGTGGCTGCATCCAACAAAGGCGCATAGGGTTCGGTTACCTGAAAGGCAATTTGGCGATCGCCGTTGGGCGCAGCAGGGGAAGCACCGACCAGCGTAATGTCAGGAAAGGTTTTGCTTTCCCCGACCCGGAGACTATCGCGGTAGTTATTAGGGATTTTTTCATTGAGATAGAGATTGTTATAGGAAAACAGAACATCGTCCACCGTGAGTGGGACCCCATCCGACCACCGTAATCCCTTCCTTAAGGTGAACGTAATGGTTAGGTTATCTTCAGAAACTTCCCACGCTTCCGCCAATGCGGGCTCCTTGTCACCGGTGAGGGGATTTTCTCGAATTAAGCCTTCGTAGGTATAGCCAAAAATATTGGGGGATTCTTGGGAAAGAACCGCGTTAAAGGTTTTGGGGTCACTAAGAACAGAAAACACGACTTGATTTTTGGCCACTGGCGCACCGCAGGCCATCAACGGCAATAGTAAGCAACCACACAGCAGTGCTGCCATTACCCGGCACAGAGTTCGTTTCCCGACCCTTTGCTGGCTATGGCAACAGTTTAGGCGAAACCAGGGGAATCCAGGTTGTCCGCTTTTATTCCAAATCGCTATCTTGCTTACCCAATGCATAAACGCCTCCGCCAATCACCGTTAAAATACCAAGACTAATAGACCAACTGCCACCCAGTCCCCAGTTCACTGCCCAATGCAGTAAACTACCCAAGCCGATAAAGGGCAAGATACTCATAATCGAAGCATAAAATGCATTCTGATTTTCACGGGTTTCGCGGGTACGCTCATATTCTTCTTCAGTGGCATACAATGAGCGGTCAGCAAAATTAAACCAACGCTGCAATTGTTCCATCAGCCAGTTCCGTGCTGTTCCCCAGCTCACATACAGCCCGAAAGCCCAAAGCAGGGCAGCGGCGATCGCCGTCGTATTAAAAGGAATCGCAAACGGAATCCAATCGATTAGCATTACGGTCTTCAGAAGGTTTTTAGAATCTTAACAAACCACAGGTTGCCCTGCTCCATGTCCCATTCCCTGGTGCCATTTTCCCGTTCCACTGCTCCGGCGATCGCCATTAATTGTCAAGTGGCAGTCTCTGATTTAACGTTATGTCTGGATTACACAGTGACTGGCGCTGTTCAAGCAGTCGAATTTGCTACGCCAACCCAGTCTCCCCAACGTCAAGATGAACTCTGGCGGCGCACCTGTTTCGAGTGGTTTTTAGCACCGTCCCCGTCCCAAACCAGGTATTGGGAGTTTAATCTTTCCCCAGCTCACCATTGGAATATTTATCGTTTTTCTGATTACCGGGTAGGCATGGCCCCCGAAACTACCTGGGGGCGATCGCCAATAGTGGTCAACCATCAAGCCCAACAATCAGACACTTATCACTTGGGCATAGAAATTGACTTGAGCCTCATCTTGACTAGGTTAACGGGTGCAAAATTAGGCATTGCTGTCGTCATTGCATCCCCAAAGCAGGGCATCAGTTATTGGGCGCTGACCCACCCCGCGGCTCAAGCCGATTTCCACCAGCGGCAGAGCTGGTTCATTGAACTGGTGTAATCCCATTATCCCCGTTAGTCTCTGCCGGAGCGTGATGAAATTAATTCTGGGCAGAGGCTGCTTCCTGTTGCTGAGTTAAACGTTCTTGATCTTGTCGCCGTTTTTTGGCGTAAAGCTGAATTGATGCAGCCATAGCAATCACAAGGGCCACAATTAACCAAGTGGTGGCATCAAGGGGTAAGTTATTTTTAAAGGTTGCCAGTAGAACAATGACCACTAACAAAACTGTCGGTGCTTCGTTCAATGCCCGGAACTGTTGCCCAGACCATCGGCATTCGTCGGCTGCCAACTTTTTCATAATGCGGCCACAGTAAAAGTGATAGCCTAACAATAAGGACACAAAAACTAATTTAATGTGGAGCCAGCCCGCTTTGAGGATGTCGGTTTCTGTGGAAATCAAGCCGATCGCCATGGCGACTGTCACCACCATCCCTGGTGTGGTGATGATGTTGTACAGCCGTTTTTCCATCAACTCATACTGCGTTTTCAAAATAGATTGGGCAGGTTCTGGTTGCTCTGCCGCTTCAGCATGGTAAACAAATAGACGGACAAGATAAAAAAGCCCCGCAAACCAGACCACAATGCCGATGAGGTGGAATGCCTTAAACCAGTAGTAAGCCATAAATTAAATTAATTTTGAATCGTTGAATAAAGGTTGTTTTATAAACTCGTTGCGGCATCCCACTGGAGCATAGTTCTCGCCTAGAAGGACGGCTCCCACCGGATACCTATCAAACGCTGCCATGAAGAATAGTATAGGCAAGAACCTGGTGAGAATAGTCAGTCATTAAATAAATCGCCATGAGACCGGGATTGCCATACTCTACTGACATGGACTCTGGCTAATTAGTGTTTCTTGTCTAAGGGTCTGCCCCCGCCCATGAAAGTGGAATACCTTCCGAATTAGGTTTTAGAGATTAAGTAAAGTTCAATGTCGTCGAGAAAAGTATCTATCCATTGCACCGGATTGCAGTACATCCTTAATTCAAGATTTATATTCGATTAGCCGTGAATTTTTACCCCGCCATTGGTTCCAAAAATAAGTTGTTTGACCCTGTAGCTGGGGAAATCGCCCCAGACAGCAATAAAGGGCATAGAGCAATGCCATCTTTCCAGACGCTCGTCGGTCAATTTCATTGTTGTAAACCTTATAGATATACAGGGGATAAAGTAACAACAGCAATATGCTCATCCAAGGCCAAGTGACTAATCCAACCAAGATGCCTAGGGGAATAATGAAGCCTAGTAATAGACAACTGCGTAATTGCTTAACGTCCCCCAACTTCGGTGAATCAGCATAGACTTCTGGATCTTGCCAATAAAAACTGGCTCTCTCCGCATAAGCATGTCCCCCTCTGACTGCTCGCCGCCACCACTGGGAGAATTTAGACATATCAGCATCATGCAAAGTCATTTCCGCATCTAGGCGTTGTATTTTCCAACCCACATGACGAATACGAAGGCATAATTCTGGTTCCTCTCCGGCAATAAGGCTGGGATTAAACCCGCCCACTTCCTCGAATACAGAAAGCCGAATCATGAAATCACCCCCACAGGCGACGGCCTCGCCTACAGGGGTGTCCCACTCTAAATCACAGAGCAAATTATAAACAGAAGCCTCTGGAAAACGCTCACGGCGACGTCCACAGACAATAGCAATTTCGGAATGATGGTCTAATTCAGCTTGTGCTTTTTCTAGCCACCCAGCGACGACTTCACAGTCTCCATCCACAAATTGAACATATTTCAATTCTGGATAATTCTTTTTTAATAACTTGACTCCCTCGTTACGGGCACGGGCAGCGGTAAATGGAATGGTGACGTCTAATTCAACAATATCGATGTTGAGGGAACGGGCAAAGTTGACACTGTCATCCGTCGAGCCAGAGTCAACATAGACACAGGGATAATCGGTCGCGATAGAATTAAGGCAAGTTTTGAGGCGATCGCCTTCATTGCGACCAATGAGTACAATACCTAATTGAAGCATCGGCTGAACCATTTATCACTGGAACTTGGTAATTGGATTGATCAAAAAATATTGTATGGGCGCGTTGCGTTTATGGCGATTTCCTTAATCACTACTTCCATATCACCACCATTTTTGTGATGCGAGGCCACGTAAATTCGAGTCCTTACTTGTGGCCGCTAGAATCAGATTTCATTGGCAGAGTAGGACATTTTGGCGATCCGCCTACAGTCTAAAAAAACGTTACTGTCAAGGGAAATTGCCATCAATTTACAGTCCGACGGGTTCCAATTCAGCTAAGCGAAACGTCACTAACTTATCCCAGTTACCATTTTCAAAGAGCACAGCGGCTTTGCCATCACTAACCCGTTGCACCAGACCTTCAAAACGGAAAAAAGTGTCGTCGGGATTAATGACCCGTACTGTTGCCCCCGGCAAAATCATGTTTAACTCCTTATTTCGATGAGTCTGTTGGCTGTCAGCTAGAATTCAGTCTGATTGTAGCCCGTTTACTGGTTGTTTTCACCCTTTGATTATTTTGAACTCTTGGCTTGTCAAGTGTGCTAGGGGTTTCTCAAATGGGTATAAATAAATAAAAAGTTGCATAAAGGTAAGAGAGTATACACCCTTAGATGAGCAATTATTGCCCCTATTGTGGGAGTGACCAAAAGGTCGTCAAGAGGGGGGTTAATCAATGGCACAATAGCACCTGCCTGCAGCACTACCTCTGTCCCTGAAGACATTGCAGTGCCTATCAACGACGACAGAGTGTCGATGCCGAAAATGTTGATGGTAACAATCGATTAGTGACTGTGTTGCCACCTATTCATACAGGGCTATTTCATTCTAAAAATTGAGAAGACATGCTAGACCATACCGTAGAAGACAGAATCTCTATGCAAAACGAGTTGAAGCCTTGCAAAGGGTTTTAAATGTCCAGCGCCTAATTCATCATTGGGTGCGCCCCCACTGGAGACTTGGCAAAAAGACAAAGACTAAGCCCGCTATGGTGATGGGCTGTTGCGAGCGCCCACTTTCAACTCAGGAACTCTTGAATCTTCAAGGATTTCACTCTATCACCCCTTAAGGAGCCAGTGCCTTTCCGAGCATCTACTCATTCAATATAAGTATTACAATTTCCAATAATATTTTAAAATGATGAACCCAATTGTATGCAATATTCATCACGCTAAAAGCCTTACCCTGCATGTGCTTACCGCAACCCGGAGTTATTTTTTTAAACTTATAAGGCTCACCCGATAAAGATTCGGTCTCTGTGGATTAATTAGGATTGCTACCTATTCGGGCTTACCCCATACTACCCACCCCATACTTTGTCCGAACGGCTGCTTGTTGTTGAATAATGCTAGATGCTGATAGTGAGATGACCACACCCCAAATTTCGCTAGTGTCTAGAAATGTATTGACACTGGAAAAATTCGAGACGAAGAGATCCCAGATTGTAAATTACGTAAAAAGCCCTATGCCTAGATAAGATGATAGGATATGGCAATAAAATTTCTAGGTAAACAGAGACTTTTTCATCAAATCACGAATAAGGTTATCTCTGACCATGATTTGTTGCATAGTCTCCAGAAGGAAGTTGACAATTTGTTCTCGGTCTAGGTCGCCATACTCGTTCTGGAGGCATTGTAGTTGAAATTTTTGTTCTAGCGAGAGGTTCAATGCGTCTTGATCCATCATGATAATTTTTACTCCTTTCTAAGTTAGTTTGAGTAGTACATTGATTGCTTACGAAAAGTTCAGTGCATACTATCGCAGTGGTTCGAGCGGGGTCTGGTGCATCAAGTCACGAAGAACATTAGATTTGATCATCAGCAGCCGAGACGCTTGCAGGAGCAAGTCAAGAGCTTGCTCTCTAGAAATATCCGCTGTGGCATCTTGCATACGGCGAAACTCAAACTCTTGTTCTATGGTGAGATCGAAGGATTGGGGAGTCATGGTTGGCACCTCCATAAAGTAATCCGGTGTTTGTAAAGAAAGGTAACAAAATATTGACCTTTCTTGTAGTATCTGCTTATACATTATACGATCCAATCTCATGTTGGACGCAGGACACAGACAAAAAAACAGCGATTTTGTCCCTCCAGACTGCCTGGATGACGCAATACACACTCCACTGGTTTTAGCAAGGTCAATTGGGAAGTTATGCTCAATCTGAACATTTAATGAGTATTTATACTTGTTTATCCTGACTTATTTAGGTGATTTATTATCTCTGATGCCAGTTCCAAAATTAGAAAACCGTGGTTAATCCATGACGAAAATCAACTACGATGGCTCAGACTTTTCCCAATAAAATTTATGTCGAATTAATCCCAGTGCCACAGTTGATTGCCACTCAATGGGGCCATGTATTCGCCTTGTTTCGCCAGAATAGCCATCATATTAAGAGGGGTTTGTGGGGGGCGGGCGAGGGCAACCAAGGATAGTTCCACTACTAAAATGGTCTCAGTTTGATATACATTGGGCACAAAAGGACTCCGTTGCCACACCAGGGCGCTACCTGCGGTTTCATGAAATGCGAGTTCCTGCTGCCAATTGATCCAGCAGTGATGATGGAAGTAATAGTTTAACGGTGCTTGATCCGGCAGATTGGCGATCGCCGCTGTGGCACTTGCGTGAGGAACGTGGGGGTAGTACCACCAAAAATGGAATTCGTCAGCGGTCAAGGTCGTTAAAGGATGTCGAAAATCTAGCCGTAGGTAGAGCGATTGAGTATTGCGTCCGGTATAAATGTTCGTGACATCAGCTTTACACGCTTTGGGGACAGAGCGAATGGTTGCCACTTGCCAAGGCGTAAGATCGGACAGATCATCTAGGCGAGGATAAAGACAGCCGGTTAATGCTGGCGAATTTGTCTCTACTCCTCCTAGTGGCTTTTGGAGTTCTCCTGGTACGGATTCATTTAGTGCTCGATAGACCCGAATTAAATGGGCTCGAAATTGGGCCTCATCAATTTGGGAATGGGGGGAGCCAATGGCGGCAAACCAGTCGCTATTTTCGGCGGCATACAGGGATTGCCAGACATCTGGGTTATTGTGCTCCGTTGCTTCAGGATGGTTGGCCAGTGTTTGTCGGGCATCAATGAGGCAATCCCAAGCGCGATTTTTCATCGTTGATCCAATCCAGGTTTTCATACTTTTTCCCTGGGCTGTTGACAAGGTTAAATCCGGCGGAATAAGCATTGTTGGGGAGGGAAATTGCTGGAGGTAATCTGATATCGTTGTCCAGCGTAAGCGCCCCTGATTACTGAATTGGCGTCCCCGCTCAAACAATTCACTCAGGAATTTAAACCCCAATTGGTCGTAGTGTTCCCAGCCCTCCGCCGCTGATAAGGTAATCGTGACTAGGCCTGGCGCTTCCTGCTCTATTTCTCCTGCGGCTTGACGTTGTTGCAGACGATCGCCAATGACGAGGAGATGCTCCAGTAAATGCTGGGCGGCTGTGGCGGGGGCTAGCTGGCTGTAATGATGATGAATCCGGTCTGATAAATAGCGGTCGCGGAAAATGCCAACAATATCGCCCTCGCTGGTGGGGATGCGGTAAGGACGATACAGCCATTCCGGTGTTAACAGTTGCCCCTGCGGATCTCGAAACAGAGGATGCTGCCTCCCTTGCTCTAGGAATGATTCATCACCACAGAACCACTGAAACCCCAATTGAGCGAAGGATTGAATGACCTTTTCTGAAAGGGCTAAGGCGGGGGGCCACACGCCATGGGGTTCCCGTCTGAACCAATGACGATAGGCTTGCTTTCCCAATAGGAGTTGGCGATCGCCATCTTCCGTCCAACAGAAAAGCGGATCCGGCCAAGTTTGCTCAGGATGGGCTGCCCTTGCTCGATGGCTATCGCTCAGGAGAGGCAATAGGGGATGATGATAGGCACAAGCACTAATCTCCGTTTGTTCTGCTTTCAATAAGGCATGGTAGGCGGGGAGCAACTGCGACATCACAGTGCGTTGCTTACTGATAATGCGTTGACAGTCAGCTGACGTAAAAGCTTGAGACTGAAACAACCAACGTTGTAACTCCGCATCTTGGGACACAGTTAATGGATCGAAGCGAATTAAATTTTCCCAAGCCAGTAAATCCCGATACTGTTGAGGTTCCCACTTAGTCAAACAGCCTTGAATCCCCAGCGTTTGACGTTGTTCGTAAAGGGCTTGATACGGCGCGTAGGGAAAAATTTGAGTACGGGGCTGGGCAGAAAAACTAATTTGGAGAATACGTTGCTTCTGGGATGGACTTAATTGCTCCGCAGGCGTTAACGTCAACGCCATTTGCTCATCCAGAAAGCCACTACTCCCCCACACCATGCCAATTGCTCCAAAAGACAAGGAGTCCAGTTAACCGTTTGGGGAAATTGGGAATAGCGCCGCAGTAACTGAGCGAGAAGCACATAATGCTGACAAATTTGAAAGCGGAGATCAGATGGAGGGTAAGACGGGGTTACCCCATTCGCATGGCCGACAAGGGGGTGATGATGATGCCAAATAAAGGCGACATAAAGCGGATAAGCCATCCCGACCTAACAGTTCAGCGCCTGTATTCTAGCCGGGTTTGTCCAGTGACAGGTGATGAAACATCAACATCCTTCAACACCAAGATGACCTTACACAATACCCCCCGCTAGTCTAGTTCGACTAACGGAGGGTGATGCTAGAACTCTGAAAATTCAGGCAATAGTTTGAGTGAATTTTCTTGCAATATTTTCAGCCTAGGGGCTTGTCCGTTCATTGCTCAGTCCGATTTCTGCTGCAATTCGCCGCAATAGGGACTGTTGACGTTTTTTAGTCGCACCCAGCTTTTGGGAAAGACCAATCCGAGTTCGTTGCGCCACACCGGGCCGGACGTCATTGTTTGTCGTCGGTGTGGACTCGACCACTGGCTGGCTGGGATTTGCCCGATTAAAGGTAACGCCCCGGTAGGTCAAGTTAACATTGGGCTGAATGATGTTTTTCGCCTGAGTTCGGCGGAAACGATAGTCTAGCCCGCGATAAGCACCGGACAAACCCAGTACTTCTTGCCCAGTTTCAACGTGGGGGGGACGATAGTCGTAAGTTAAACCGCGATATGTCAATTGCATGATGCGCTCCCAATAGAGTGAAGGTTAGAGGAGGCGCGTTCCTTCAGGAATATTTCCTTACTTCCGTCTTCTTTTATGCCAACAACGGCGAAATGAAGATGAACGTTTTTCTTTCTGTATATATTGTTACTGTTTCGTTTGGGTGATGTCAAACAGTCGCCCTAAAATCAAGCAATTCTTAACAAGCCATCAACTTATCTAAATACCTTGCGGGGAGTCGTGTTTAGAAAGATTCTTCTACCAAAATGGTTTACTAAGCATTGCTGATTCCCATAAGGCATCTCCACAAAAGAGCTGGGTTTGGGGGAACGTGACCGACATTGACTTTTAGAGACAAAGATTAAGTCACATTCGGATTCAGCAATGCTTCTGGAAGCTTCCTAGTACTCGACGGCGGAAGTAAACATACTATTCATCAAGACTACATGGCTTTCAGCTTTGAAACTTCTAAAGTTGAATAGTCAGCTTATTTAAGCCATGCAGTACTAGTTAGTAGGTAGGAACAATCCCACTAGATTTACCATTCCCATTGCCGTTACTGGTAACCATTTCGATGGGGGTATGTTGGCCCACAGTGGAGGGGTCTTCGAGTCCGACATCGCTGCACAATGGCTCGATACCACGACCTTGACGGGGATATTTCCCACAGATGGCTCGATACTCGGCGATCGCCAGTTCCAAGTCATCACGGGTCAGGGTATTGAGGTAGCCGCAGTGACCAATGCCATTTTTAGGAATGGGGGCAGCTAAATTACCACCTCGCTTTTGGACAATTTTTTCTTGGGCAGCCCATAGGGTTGATTTATTGAGCATCACATCATGCCAGAGGCTGAGTCCGAAGGAGCTAATCAGACGTAGAATCCGGTGGAACTCATCGGCACTGATCCAGTTGACACGGTGACTGAGATAAGCACCAAAGCCCATGCCGATCGCCACAGCATGGCCATGGAGTAAACCTGCTTCAATCTCAAAACCTGGCGACCAAGTATGACCGTAGGCATGGGGACGACATTGGTGAGTTTCGTACAGATTGTCATATTCCGCTTCCACGTAACTGCGGAGGGCAGCCCCCAGAATTTTTTGGGATAAGTTACTGGTCTCATCACCCGGTTCGCAATTGAGCGTACCAAAGCGGGTTTCAATCAGGGCAGGGCCCGCCTGCTCCAGATAACAGAATAATGCTTCATTTTTCACTGTCGCCATTTTGATAATTTCGGCAATGCCATGGCGTAACCATCCTTCTCGCAACGTTTTGAAGAAAGAACGGTCGGTCAAAGACAAAATGGGGGCATGGTAGGCACCAAAGAGATTTTTGTAGCCAAAACCATCGCAGCAAGTACGGGGAGACGGGCCCGCATCAATCCCCGCCACAATTGAAGTGGAAAGCATGACATAGGGCGTATTGCGATGGTAGAGCGCACAAGCCAAGCCGCCGGTATCGGTGAGGACTCCGCCCCCAATAATCAGCACGGGTTCATTGCGGGATACCCCTAAACGTTTAAAATCCCCCAACATCCGCTCAACGGTTTGAATTCCTTTGTCCACCTCCATCGCCCGATACACCAATTTATCTAAGGAGATGCCGTGGTGTGAAAAATATTGTTCAATCTGCTCCCCATAATAGTTTTCGACGTTTTGATCTACCAGACAAACGCAGCGTCCCAATGGGAGATAGGTGTCTTTGAGAATCGGCTGCTCAAAATCGAGGACATTGTCCACTAATTTAATAGAGGTGAACGTCGTCGAAGACATCACGGCTTCAATGCTTTTATCATCGCTAGAACTAACGACATGGGCCGCACTTTCCCGATAGCAAGAGGTGGGATAAATGGCATGGGGATTAGTTTCAACTAATTGCATCGCCAGAGCTTCATAGAAATCCCCTTGTTTGCCCCGTAAAAGACAATGGAGTAACTTTTCATTGCCAATTTCTGCTTGATATAAACTTCCCGCAAAGGCTGACCATTTCAAACCAGCAGCCAAATCAAACGCTGCGATCAACTCCCCTAAAAGGGTAAAAAATTGCTTTAACGAAAAATTCAAGCCACTGCGTAGTTTACGACAAGCGGCTAACCCTTGAATCGCACCAGTTTCGGCAAATGCTTGTCCTAGTTCAGGGGCATAGACATCGGTTTCCAGTAGGGACAGAATTAATGACTTAAATTCCCCACTATCACTAACGCGCTCAACTGTAATCTCTGTTGATTGCTGCAACAGGGTTGTGTCCTGGTAAGCAGCAATAAAAGACTTAACCGTTGCGATGATTTTTGCCATAAATGAGACTCGATAAAATGACTTGAGGAGGGAGCACCTGATCGTTGGCTTACCGCTACATCAAGAACGGTCAACCTTTATTTGCCCATCTAGAATTTACTAAGGTTAATGCAGTGGCTTGAAACAGCACTGCCTGGGGCTTATGCGCTCCTTCTCATGGGCATCAGCTTAACATAGCTTTACTTGACCATAAAGAAAATCTATAAGTATTAGGTGTTATTGCCGATTTATGCGGATTGATCTTTGTCATGACTGTGTCTTCCGTTACAAAATTTTCATGTCCAGATTTTAAGTTTTTTGCGAACGAATACGCCTATCATTAAGACGAAAAAATTTTCTCCATTGCCATCCACCATGCAGATTTTGGTGTTAAATGCTGGTTCGAGTAGTCAAAAAAGTTGCCTGTATCGAGTCCCTGACAATGAATTGCCCTCCCTCCCGCTAGAGCCGCTTTGGACGGCCAACATTGATTGGAGTGTCCAGCCGGGAAGGGGACAATTAACGGTTAAGGCCAACGGTGAAACGTGTGTTGTTGCCTTTGACTCCCAGAATCGTCTTCAAAGTATTGCAAAAATGCTACAAACCTTGATGACCGGCAACACAAAAGTGATTGATCACTTCGACGGGATTAATGTGGTGGGTCACCGGGTTGTGCATGGTGGTCAGGACTATGCCCGCGCCACGTTGATCAATACAGCGGTCAAGCAGACGATCGCCAAATTAATTCCCTTGGCACCGGCCCATAATCCAGTTCATTTAGAGGGCATTGAAGCCATTGAAAACGTGCTGGACAATGTGCCTCAAGTCGCTGTTTTTGACACGGCTTTTCACCAAACCATTCCCCCTAAAGCCGCCCAATACCCAATTCCCCAAGCTTGGACAGAGGGAGGCATCCGTCGCTATGGCTTCCACGGCACTAGCCACAAATATTGTGCTCAAAAGGCGGCTGAATTGCTGCAAAAACCCTTGGAGTCCTTAAACCTCATCACCTGTCATATCGGCAATGGGGCCTCCCTAACCGCGATTCAACAGGGAAAAAGTATTGACACCACCATGGGATTCACCCCCCTAGAAGGTCTCATGATGGGAACCCGGAGCGGCTCCATCGACCCCGCCATTTTAATCTTTTTGCAACAGACCCAGGGGCTGACCCCTGAGCAATTAAATACGACCCTCAATAAGGAGTCTGGTTTACAGGGGGTTTCGGGTCTCTCAGCTGATTTACGAACCATTTTAACGGCGAAATCCGACGGCAATCTCCAAGCCCAGTTGGCGTATGACATGTATATCCATCGCTTTCGGGCCTGTGTCGGGCAAATGCTGGCCAGTTTGGGTCAACTCGACACATTGGTGTTTACTGCTGGGGTCGGCGAAAATGCGGTGACGGTTCGAGAGGATGTCTGTGCTGGATTTAAATTTCTGGGGCTATGTTTGGATCACACGCGCAATCAACATTCACAGCCTGATTCTTTGATTTCTTCTGCAGACTCAACCGTCGATGTTTTGATTATTCATACCCAAGAAGATTGGGCGATCGCCACCGAATGCTGGCATTTACTCAAACG
Source organism: Merismopediaceae cyanobacterium (assembly GCA_942490695.1). Classification (GTDB taxonomy): domain Bacteria; phylum Cyanobacteriota; class Cyanobacteriia; order Cyanobacteriales; family Microcystaceae; genus Synechocystis. The sequence continues at coordinate 163,722 of CALNXU010000002.1, forward strand.
ATCCTGATGAATGTTCCGGTATCAACGAATTGAATAATCGGTCAATTTTTGACCTGGTCTAAACAAACTCGGAGGCACCCGGGTTTAGCCGTTTTAATTTGTGGGTCGTCTTGCTTCCCCTTGTGCCATGAATTATGATCTTTAAAGAGCACTCATCAGTTCAGATCCATACAAAATTGGCGGTTAAGCGGGTATGACCAAAATCGAAACCAGAACCGAGCCCATGGTGTTAAACATGGGCCCCCACCATCCTTCTATGCACGGGGTACTGCGTCTCATTGTCACCTTGGACGGAGAGGATGTGGTGGACTGCGAGCCGGTGATTGGCTATCTCCACCGGGGAATGGAAAAAATTGCCGAGAACCGTACCAATATTATGTATGTCCCCTACGTTAGCCGATGGGATTATGCGGCGGGGATGTTCAACGAAGCGATTACTGTCAATGCGCCGGAACGCTTGGCCGACATTGAAGTGCCCAAGCGTGCCCAGTATATCCGGGTGATCATGCTGGAGCTAAACCGCATTGCCAATCACCTCCTGTGGCTAGGCCCTTTTATGGCGGATGTGGGGGCTCAAACACCCTTTTTCTATATTTTCCGGGAACGGGAAATGATCTATGACCTATGGGAAGCGGCATCGGGCATGCGCCTCATTAACAACAATTATTTCCGCGTGGGGGGGGTCGCTGTCGATTTACCCTATGGCTGGATTGATAAATGTGAAGACTTCTGTGACTACTTTGTCCCCAAGGTTGACGAATACGAAACCCTCATCACCAACAATCCCATTTTCCGTCGTCGGGTAGAAGGGGTCGGAACGATTTCCCGCGAGGAAGCCATCAATTGGGGTTTGTCCGGCCCGATGCTCCGGGGATGCGGTGTCAACTGGGATCTACGAAAAGTGGATCATTACGAATGCTATGACGATTTTGATTGGGAAGTGCAATATGAATCCGGCGGTGACTGTTTTGCCCGGTACCTCGTGCGGATTCGAGAAATGCGGGAATCCATCAAAATTATTCGCCAAGCCCTGAAAGGAATTCCCGGTGGTCCCTATGAAAACCTAGAGGCAAAACGTCTCCAGGAAGGCAAAAAATCTGAGTGGAACGATTTCCAATATCAGTACATTGCCAAAAAAGTGGCTCCCACTTTCAAAATTCCTGAAGGAGAACACTATGTTCGCCTAGAAAGCGGCAAAGGAGAGTTGGGGATTTTCATCCAAGGCCGCAACGATGTTTTTCCCTGGCGCTGGAAAATCCGTTCAGCCGATTTCAATAACTTGCAAATTCTGCCGCACCTTTTGAAAGGGGTAAAAGTCGCTGACATCATGGCGATCTTGGGCAGTATCGACATCATTATGGGGTCGGTGGACCGCTAAGGGGGAGCCTATCGCCTGGTATTAATCCCATCAACCTCGACGATTTAACGCCGGTCCCTCCAGAACTCACCGAAACAGCATCACAGAGGTTTTGCTCTTCTGCAGAATTTTTTGGGTTGTGCTGCCCAGCATCACTTGGTGTACTCGGCTGTGGCCATAGGCCCCCATCAACAGTAAATCAATGTTATTTTCCACCTCATAGGCGGCGATCGCCGATTCAGGATGGGAACCCGTTTCCAACGTACAAATGGGCGCAAATCCAGCAGTGATAGCTTGTTGTTTAGCCGCCGCCAGATGGGTTTCCATCGAATGTCGTTCTTCTCCCTTACCCACACTCAAAATATGAAGTTCCAAGCCTTTGAAGAGGGGAGACAAAAGCAGGTATTGCAACATTTTTTGGCAACTAGGGCTGCCATCATAAGCCAACAACAATCGCTCCATCGATTCAAACCTCCCCGCCGTCACCAGGCAAGGATGATCGCTCCCCCGTACAATGCTTTCGACATTAGCGCCCACATGGCCGGTGGGCACATCTCCCGATTCCCCCTGCCGCCCCAAAATCACTAGTTCGACTTGATGTTCATAGGCTTGGATAGTATCTACTAAGAAACCTGTTTCATGGATGAGGTTAACCTTCTGGAGGCCGACCTTTTCAAAAAATGCTCCCGCCTCATCCAAAATAGATTTGGCGAGGCGATGATTCTGCTGGGCACGATCATGCTCCACTTCAACAATTTGTTCTAACAACGCCTGGGTAGAACCCAGTTCCAGCGAGCCACTAAAATTTTGTCGGGTTGCCACCGTCTGTCCGCGGACATCGCTCACAAAAATGACATCCACGATCGCCTGGAGTTGTTGGGCTGCCCATGCCCCAAACTGATAACTTGTGGTGGCGGCAACCGAACCATCGGTACAAATTAATAGACGTTTCATCAGTGTGGAGATATACGTTTAATAGGAAATTGAGTATTGATGCTTGATCGGTTTGCGGCTAATGTTCCACCATTTGTTGCGCATTGGGCTTATCGTGAGTAGCTAACCGTTCCACCAACGTGGCACTAGCTTCATTTAAGCCAATCAGGTTGACTTCAGCACCATTACGCCGAAATTTGAAAACAATTTTATCAATCACCGCGACCGCAGACTGGTCCCAAAGATGGGCGTGGGTCAGATCAATGGTGACGGCTTCGAGTTCCTCTCGGAAATCAAACTGAGTAATCAGATCATCGACGGAAACAAAAAAGATTTGTCCTGAAATATTATAAGTTCTGGCTAATCCATCGGGGCTGAGTACTGTATCCACAAAAGCCAGCTCGGCGATTTGTCGCGAAAAAAAGACCGTACTCATGGCAATCCCCACAACCACCCCGATCGCCAAGTTATGGGTCAGGATGGTAATGACCACAGTACTCATCATCACGGCGGTTTCACTCCGGGGAATATGTTTGATATTGCGTAGTGAGTTCCAATTAAAAGTACCAATGGATACCATAATCATGACGGCCACCAGGGATGCCATGGGAATTTGGCTCACAAAGTCGGTGGTCACTATGATGAAAAAGAGTAGTAGTACCCCGGCACAAAAGGTAGAAAGTCGTCCCCTTCCTCCCGATTGAATATTGATCACCGACTGACCAATCATGGCACAGCCCGCCATCCCGCCAAAAAAGCCCGTAATAATGTTGGCAATGCCTTGTCCCTGGGCCTCGCGATTTTTATTACTTGGTGTATCTGTCAACTCATCCAACAGCGAGGACGTTAACAAGGACTCTAATAATCCCACTAGGGCGAGGGGCAGGGCATAGGGCAAAATAATCTGCAACGTCTCGCGATTCAACGGAACGTCCGGGAGCCCTAAACTCGGCAGGCGATTAGGTAATTCGCCCATATCCCCCACCGTGGGGACATCCAATTGAAAAAATAGCGTTAACCCTGTGACCACTAGAATCGCGACCAGGGGGGAGGGAATCACTTTGGTTAAACGGGGAAATAGGTAAATAACGGCCAATGCTAGGGCCGTTAAGAAATAAACCATCCACGGCACATTGGTCAATTGGGGCAATTGGGCCTGAAAAATTAGAATGGCAAGGGCATTCACAAACCCAATCATGACGGCCCGTGGCACAAATTTCATCTGCTTACCCAGCTTGAGCCAGCCAAAAACAATCTGAAAAATCCCCGTCAAAATGGTTGCGGCAAACAAATATTCCAGCCCATGGTCTTTCACCAAATCAATCATTAACAGGGCCATTGCCCCCGTCGCCGCTGAAATCAGTCCCGGTCGCCCCCCCAAGATCGCCGTCACCATCGCAATGATAAACGAGGCATAGAGTCCTACTTTGGGATCAACCCCGGCAATAATCGAAAAGGCGATCGCCTCTGGAATCAAAGCGAGGGCAACCACCGCCCCTGCCAATACATCCTGGCGCGGATTAATCAGCCACTCTCGTCTGATTTCTTCTGGAGATAAAATTTTCACGCAATCGTTAATTAATGAGGATCAAGATGCTTGGGCAAAAGTGAGAATAGAACCCAGCCCCCATTTTGCTAGAATTCCGGGCAAACGTATAGCCTTATTTCTGTCATTGCTCGCCCTTGGTCGCAATTCTATTCACCTGGGTAGTGAATCAAAAAAGTGAGAGGAGAGTACCAAATTATCTTCTCCGGGGGTTTTTTAAATTGGTTGTTGTGGGGAGCTCTCGTTTGGTTGGTTGTTCGGACCGGGGGTGAGCCCGAGCATAATATAAGCTAGACGGCTTGTGAGATCAGTCGGGGGGGGGAAGCTATTTGTGGGTCGGGGGGGTGCGTGGGCGGGCGGGGGCTGGGGGAGGGCGCGTGTCTGGGGGGCCCGCGGGCTAACCGCTCTACGACGATGGCGCGGGAAAAAACGGCCGGGTGGGGGGGGGGGGGGGGGGGGGGGGGGGGGGGGGGGGGGGGGGGGGGGGGGGGGGGGGGGGGGGGGGGGGGGGGGGGGGGGGGGGGGGGGGGGGGGGCGGTTCAGTGGGGGGGGGGGGGGGGGGGGGGGGGGGGGGGGGGGGGGGGGGGGGGGGGGGGGGGGGGGGGGGGGGGGGGGGGGGGGGGACTTGTTGGGGAGAGAGTTAGTGGCTGATTTGCCCAGCAATATCCAGAAAAACCACGGTGTTGTTCGCTGAATGCGATCCGGGTCAGGTGCACCACGGGGGGGGGGGGGGGGGGCAGGGGGGAGGGGGGGGGGGGGAAAGAAAAAAAAAAAGAAAAATTTTTGTTTTCTATTAAGCTTTAGTTAACTGGACAGTGCGAAGTTTTTTTCGGGTTGTAGGTGTGCTCTAAAAAACATTCCCCTTGATTTTCGACTCTTGGGATCTGTCCATTTTTTTCAGTCAAGGTCAGGATCTTGCGGGGATTAATAAACTCACCCTCCAAGTATATTTCCGGTGGAGAGAAGCGGCTGATAGCGTTCACTATTCTTAACAGATAGGGGGATTCGCGGGGCCACCTCATTTGGACATTCTCCTTGATTTTCGACTCTTGGGATGTCCATTTTTTTAGTCAGGATCAGACTGCGTGAGACGCTAAAACAGTCACAAAAAAAGAGAGTATTAACTACTCTCAATAAAGCTTATGGCAGATAATTTTGCTTTAGCTTAGTAAAAATTTGTTCCCTAAAGCGCGTTACCGCGAGGCAGAACTTCTTCAGGGAAGACAAAGTTTTGATGGGGTTGATCTTGGGGCGCCATCCAAGCACGCATCCCTTCGTTCAACAGGATATTTTTGGTGTAGAAAGTCTCAAACTCGGGGTCTTCGGCTGCCCGTAACTCTTGGGATACAAAGTCGTATGCCCGTAGATTCAAGGCCAGACCAACGATACCGACTGAACTCATCCATAAACCCGTTACCGGGACAAACAACATGAAAAAGTGTAACCAACGCTTGTTGGAAAAAGCAATCCCGAAAATCTGAGACCAGAAACGGTTGGCAGTCACCATCGAATAGGTTTCTTCTGCTTGGGTGGGTTCAAATGCCCGGAAGGTGTTCGCATCTTCCCCGTCTTCAAACAGTGTATTTTCTACCGTGGCACCATGGATGGCACACAATAGGGCACCCCCCAGAATTCCGGCAACTCCCATCATGTGGAAGGGGTTCAACGTCCAGTTGTGAAACCCTTGCAGGAACAAGATGAATCGGAAGATTCCTGCTACTCCAAAGCTGGGGGCAAAGAACCAACTCGATTGTCCCAAGGGATACATCAGAAAGACACTAACGAATACGGCGATGGGCCCAGAAAAGGCGATCGCATTGTAGGGACGAATGCCGACCAGACGGGAAATCTCAAACTGACGTAGCATGAAGCCAATCAGTCCGAAAGCACCGTGTAGGGCGACAAACGACCACAATCCACCAATCTGGAACCAACGGGTTAGGTTACCTTGGGCTTCGGGTCCCCAGAGGAAGAGAATGGAGTGACCAAACGCATCTGCGGGGGAAGATACCGCAACGGTCAAGAAATTCGCTCCTTCGAGGTAAGAACTTGCTAAACCGTGGGTATACCAGGATGTAACGAAGGTGGTTCCGGTTAACCAGCCCCCTAATGCCATAAAGGCACAGGGAAACAACAGTAATCCAGACCAACCGATAAAGACGAAACGATCACGCTTTAACCAGTCATCGAGAGCATCAAATAAGCCTCTCTCCGACGGGGCGCGTCCGACTGCAATAGTCATGGCGCAATACTCCAAAAAATAATGATTACAAAAAAAAGAATTTTGGCTTTACACGCTGGGGATCAACCCCACCTCATCAAAAATGAGAGACAAACGCACAAAGCTTAATTTTTCTTAACTATTCTAATTGTAAAGGAAAGCTAATAATGTTGCTACCACAATTCTGAATTAAATCTAAAATTTGCTGGCGATCGCCAATTTCGTTAAAAATCCTTTGATTCCAAGATTTATTTTTAACAGTACTTATGCAGGACTGGGGACGTAGTAGAGACAGAGACCGCTAAAGGCGAAATAGTCACGATACTGTCAGCCGTTGGGATTATTACCTTCCTGGTCAGGCAAACGATCCATAACAGTCTATGGTCACGACGCATCACAAAAGAACATTGCTTAATGTATAGCGTTTCTCATAAAGGCGGAGACTCTCAATGGATCCTGCTTTATTAAATCAATCGTCACCATCTACATACTGCTTTTGTTTTTTCTGCGGGTAACCTTCATCCTTCAACGAGATGCAGCGGGGCCAGTTATCTGGAATAACTCAAATGTCTGTCGTGTAAATTGCTTGAGACGATCGCCAACATCGGCTGCAGGTAAATAGTCCCCCACCACTTGCCAGGTATCGACGGTGGAAAGTCGCCATGCCTGACCTTGGAAATTAATCCCCACCGTTTCAATGCCGATTAGTTTGGGTGCTTGGCTAGCATGATCCGGATGAAAACGAATTTGGACGAGGATGCTCCGACTTTGGTAACGCGGACTCCACCCCGGCAGATGGAAACCAATATCAATGGAATCGGGATCAATCCGGGACTGGGTTTCGGCATCCCGATGCCAGGGGGTTAAATCCGGCTTCGCGTCCGGGAACTGCTGCTTAAACAGATTAATAACGGCAGCAATTTTGCTGGTAATCTCCAAGCTTTTTGCCTGTTCGGCAGCATTCATGGGCAGTGTCTCCTCAAAATCGGTCAGGAAAGCGGCGCTTTAAACCACCAAAAGCCTATTTATACAGGGAGGGAAAAAGACGATAAGCTGAATAGCTGTTCTCTTAAAATTGAATCCATAGGATAGCAAATCCTTGTGAAAATTACCGAAAAGACTCTCAGCGTCGGGTAATTCCAGTGATTCTATCTGGTTCCAAGTAAGTTTATGTGCTCCAAAATAAAGTCGTAGTTACAACTTGGGAGCCAGAGGTCATGGCCAAGAGAAAGCCAGGAGGAACGGCTGGAGACAAGACGATGTATTTCCCCATCGTCGCAGGTATCGACTACGCCGCCTTAGTGAACGACCGTAGAGCTTATCGCCAGTATTTGGATGAGCAGATTGAGCAGCACCCAGAACTCTTTCCCGCAGACATCCAGCAAGGCTATCGCTTCCATGGGCTGGTGCGCTCGCTGCGCCAACAATTGGAGACCCGTAGGATTTATCTACCCAGCAGCCATGCAGTGAGAAACACACAGGTTGGCTCAAACAGCGGATTTATCTGGCGGCGATCGCCGCCAAGGGCTATTTATTCGGCAACCATCTGAGCCTCAGTGCTGGCAATGAGGGGTTGAAAGCGGCCTATGGGGTGTTCCAACAAGAAGCCCATGACATAGACCCGGACTACCGGCCCAAGACAATCACCACCGATGGCCGGGACGCCACTCGCTGGGCCTGGGAACAGATCTATTCAGGGATTGTCTGGATTCTCTGCTTCTTGCATGAGGTGATTAAAGGGCGCGATGGTTGTCGCTCGAAAACCTCTGGCACATTTACCATGCCAAGACGAAACGTCAATTTGCCCAGCGTTTGCGTCGGTTCTTGGAATGGGTGACGCTGCGAGACTTGACCTCAGGCGCAACTTCTCAATAATCGCTCATCCCTGAACTTGGCATGACCTGATTACATTTCCCACAACAATCTGATGCACGACCTAAATTTTGACTCTTCATAATGCTAGCGAACGAACATCAGCGTCAGGTACGTGTCTATCTTTCGTTCTTGTTTTATCGTCCTTAGCGCATTTCAGGGCTAAGGCCTGCTCTAACTGCATCACATCTTCCAAGCTATCCCATGGGATAGAAAATGGTTGAGCAGCAAGAGTACAAGCAGCCCATTCTGCTTGTACCGGAACACTGAGTTGATTACAAGTGCCTCCGCGCCTACCTTCGGATTGATAGTAGCGGCAGTGACGACAGGACGAGGTAATAAAATTTGCAGTTTTCATAGAGTTAAAAATGTCAAAAAGTAAATGAAAACAGAGAAATTTATAGGTAAAATTTGACTGTAATTTTGTCATGGCAATTTTATTTTGCCCTAATGACTAAATATGAAAATGGACTCTACAGCCCCACCCTATAACAGTTTTCCCCTGTTCCTCCCCCAAAAGAATTTTTGTTTCTCTTAAGATTCACGTCATAAATTGCAATAGACTTGTCTGGAAATAGAAGGAAATTAGATGATGTTCGAACGTTTTAACAAAGTAGAGTGTGATCTTGACTAAAAAAAAGGTTGGAACCAGCGGTGTGTTCCCAACTGAATCCGTCTGCTGGCGATATCTCCCTGGACACCTTTACCGGCGATCGCCAGTGTGAGTCCTAGAGAAACGCAGAGTCCTAACAGCCCAATTTTTTGCTTGTTTATTCGATTAAAAGTGATCAGTTAGCCCCAGCAAAGGGCCATTGAAATTAATATCTAATTCCAAACTTATCCCTGAAACTGACAACGAAAGGGGAGGGGATACCAGAGGGCCTCGATGTCGTTAATAATCTGTTTTAGTGCTACTAGAGGAAGAGCTTGCGGTAGCGTCACTGTCACATGGCCTAATTTCCGACCGGGGCGAGCTTGGGGTTTTCCATACCACCGTAGATGGGCATTGGGGTAATTAGATAGGGCAGTTAGAGCTTGGGAGTAGTCCGATTCTGACTCAGTCGATTCATACCCCAAGAGGTTCACCATGACCGCCTGGACACAAGTTAAATCCGTGTTGCCCAATGGCTGTCCAGTGACCGCTTGTAACTGCATGGCAAATTGGGATGTGGCACAAGCCTCTAGGGTGTAGTGCCCCGAGTTATGGGTACGGGGGGCTAATTCATTAATCAATAGCTGCTGGTGGGGTTGTCCAGGACGCTCCGGTAATAGAAATAATTCCATCCCCAGTACACCCACGTAATCTAATGCCTCTAACACCTGGCGGCAATAATGATTAACGGTGGCGACAATAGCGGCATCAAGGAAGGCAGGGGCGACAACCCAGCGGCAAACTTGGTCTACTTGGTAGGTTTCCACCACTGGATATAGACGGATCTCGCCAGTCGTGTTCCTGGCTCCGATGATGGCTAATTCCCGTTCGTATGGCACAAATGCTTCCAGCAGCCAACTTTCGGGGTCAACCTCTGTCTGGGGTAAGTCGATCGCCTGCCGGATAATTCGGGTACCTTGCCCGTCGTAACCATGGCGACGTGTTTTTAAGACACAGGGAAAAGACAGCTCCCTGGCCGAGCCGGGGGAGTAGGCCTGAAATGACGGCACGGGCAAACCGAGTCGAGCCAAAAAGTGACGTTGCGCCCATTTGTCCAACAGGGGTTGCAGGGTTGACAGTGAAGGATAAAAGCGGGTGCCCCGATTGACCAAATGCTCTAGTCCCGGTAGGTCAACAAATTCATTTTCAAACGTGATGACATCACACTGCTGCGCTAATCGTTCTGTCCCAGCCACATCACTGACCGCTGCCGGAATAACCGATTGTGCCACCGCAACCGCCGGATCTGTTGCGCTAGGAGTCTGTACAACCAGCTTGACACCAACAGTGGCAGCCACTTGCCCCATCATCCAGGCGAGTTGACCACCACCAATGACACCAACAGTCTGCACGGAGCTAGGCATTATGATGGCCTCAGGAACAGCCTAGGGATTCACGGGTTTTTACGTTTGTGGTGGGATTGATTCCCTCGGCGACTTCACACATAGCAGCAATTTCTGCCCCATCCAAGACCGCGTAGGAAAAATCTGCACCCGTGATTTTTGCCCCTTGAAAAGAAGTCCGCTTCATAATGGCTTCAGCCAGAATGGCATTTTCTAAATTTGCCCCTTTGAAGCTGCTGACATAAGCTAGACCATTCGTTAAATCGACCCCTTTTAAGTTGGCCTCCTTAAGATTTGCCCCATTAAAAACGGCACCACGCATATCCATGTTCTCAAAATTACTGCGGGTCAAGTCCACATTGGTAAATTGAGACTTGAGCAGCTCCTGATCCCGGAAGTCAGTTTCTACTAGCATCATATTTTCAAATGCCGAAGCGCCCCCCGTTACAGAGGAAGAACTTGCGGCGATCGCCGGAGAGAAGGGACTCGATAGCAGCCACCCCAACAATCCAATGAAGAGTAACGAAAATAGTTTTTGCATGACACAGGCACAAAGTTTAACAAGGAAATTGGTCGTAATTCCTTGAATATTGTAAAGGTTGACGGTCTTACTTCTGTCGTGATGGGTTGCTTCAGCCCTCTACCATCGTGGTGCTGCGATTACCGGGACGGCGATCGCGCCACCAAGCCCAGAGGGTACTAGCGATAAAAATACTGGAATAGGCGCCGGACGCAAAACCAATAATCAAGGCTAGGGCAAAGAATTTCAACGTTTCGCCCCCAAACAGGAAAATAGCGACCAAGGGTAATAACGATGTCACCGAGGTATTAATTGAGCGGGGTAACGTTTGGTTCACCGCATCATCCACTACCTGGTCAATGCTCCAATCGGGTTGTCTTGTTAACGTTTCTCGAATGCGGTCATAAATGACCACAGTGTCGTTGACGGAGAAACCAATGATGGTGAGTAGGGCAACCAAAAATAGACTGTCTGCCTCCACCCCTGCCATTAAGCCCAGCACGGCGAATATCCCCATGGTGATCAATACGTCATGCAGCAGCGCCACAATGGCGAACAGGGCATAGTCGAATTGAAATCGAATGCTTAAGTAACCAATAATGCCGGCGATCGCCACCAGTAGGGAAAGTAAACCGGAGCGAAATAGCGCTTTTCCAATGGTGGGGCCGACCGTATCAATTTGAATGGTTTCTGGGTCAAACTCACCAATCGTATCGTTCAGGGCTTGCTGGATGGCTTCCCGTTGGTTCACGTCCAAGGTTTGCCCCCGAATGGCCAGGGTATAGTCCTCCAATACCTGCACACTCGCATTCTCCATATCGGCGTCGGCTAAAAGCTCCCGGACTTCAGACACCTTGATCGGCGCGTCACAATTCTCCGCCTGGGCGCAGGCTAACTGCAACTGCAAGCGTGTCCCCCCCACAAAATCTAACCCCGGCTTAAAAGGAACCTGGAACTGTGTCCAAGACACAACCATAGCGGCAATACCGCCGGCGATCGCCAATGTTGACACCGTCCACATTAGTTTTTCCCATTTGAAAAGATCAAGTTTCATGCCAATATTGCGACGTAAAAAAGGGTTGGATTAATAAATTCGGGAACACTCAATGCCAGTTAAGTTTTCGCCGGAACCGATAAATTCGGACAAAACAAATTTGGGTTCTGTCGGACTTTCGGCCAGCCCAACACAATGAGTAACAACAACGTGCGGCTACAAGTTAACGCCGTAAATAAACTGACCAAAACCCCAATCGCCAGCGTTAGGGCAAATCCTTTCACTAAACCAGAGCCAAACCAAAACAGCGCCAGACAAGCAATTAAAGTGGTGATATTGCTGTCCAAAATACTGGAAAAAGCGCGAAAAAACCCTGACTCGACAGACCGATAAAGGGTATTGCCCCCCCTCAATTCTTCCCGCGTTCGTTCAAAAATCAAAACATTGGCATCCACTGCCATGCCGATACTCAGAATAAACCCCGCAATGCCCGGCAGGGTTAACGTGACCCCCACAAGGGAAAAAGCCGCGAGGGTCAATAATGTATAAATCACCAAAGAAACGTCTGCTACCAATCCCGGCAAACGGTAGTAAACCCCCATAAAAATCAGCACCAACCCTAAGCCAGCAGCCCCCGCAATAATGCTCCGACGAATACTGTCTTGTCCTAATGTCGCCCCCACGGTGCGATTTTCTACCACTTTCACGGGGAATGGTAACGAGCCGCCCCGCAACTGCACCGCTAAATCATTGGCACTATCGATGTCAAAATTTCCGGTAATAACGGCAGCACCGCCCGTAATTCCCGTTGTGGCAAACTCGACCCCGACCACAGGGGCACTGACCAAATTATCGTCCAAGAAAATCCCTAAGCTGCGTCCCGTTCCTGCCACCGCCTGGGTCAACTCGGCAAACTTCTTACCCCCCTCTTCATCAAACCGTAGCGCCACTTCCCAGCCAGTTCCCGCTTGATTCGGGGTGGGGCGGGCATCATCTAAATTTTTCCCAGTTAAGCCCACCGGCTCAAACAATTTAATTAAAACTTCATTCGCCGTTTGACGGTCTTCTAACAATTCTTGGAGACGCTCACTATTTTCAGGGGAAGCCCCCGACTGCCTCAGGGCCTGTAGTTCCAGATCAGTTTGACGCTTCAGGCTATATTCTGCCGCAAACTCCCCTTCGGTTCCCGGTTTCTGTCGTTGAAATTCTAGTTGGGCTGTCCCGCCTAAAATCCGTTCTGCTTGCCCCGGATCGGTAACCCCCGGTAATTGCACCACCACCTTATCTTCCCCTGCCGTCTGCACAAATGGTTCCGAAACCCCCAGTGCATTCACCCGATTTTCAACAACTGTTTTGACGGCTTCTAAGCTTTCGTTGGAAATTTGACGAATTTCTTCCGTCGGCTGGACTTCAATGGTTAACTGTGCTCCACCACGTAAATCGAGACCCAATTGCAACGGGAGGCGGAATAAAACAAGACTGGCACCAATCACCAGTACAACAATCAACAGCAACAGCCAACGCAGTCTTTGCATGGGGCGGAGAAATATGAGGACAGTTTTAAATTCTAACGGCTACCGGGCAGTTCAATCCGAAATTCACCAGAAAACCCTGGCTAAAGAAAGTGCTCTAAACTGCATCTTTAAAATTCAATGGCCCCCCAGGAACGCCGATGTATCGCCTGAGAACAGCGTCCGCAATAATGGAATATGCCATAAACAGTAGGACGGAAGAAATGTAACCCCGGCGATGGTGATGGGGGTCGCCTCCTGAGCGCTCAACGTTTACGAAATGCTGCACTTTGGGGGTTACCCCGCGCTTCCTTCTGAGCTGACCAGTGCCAAGATGCGTTTGTCCTACTTTTTGATAAAATTTCGACCAACAATCTTTAATGTTTCAACGTGCAGTCATCTAGCAATGTATCTACTGATTCCGGCCGCAGGGATAGGCAAACGCATGGGGGGAAACAAAATAAATTACATCTGACGCTTCTGGGGGAAAGCCTGCTCAGTTGGACGCTGAAAGCCGCAGCCGGAGCTAAATCCATCCGTTGGATCGGCATTATTGGACAGCCCCATGATTTTGAGCAATTTCAGACCGTCATGACCACCCTAGACTTATCGCTTCCCATTCAATTGATTGCAGGCGGTGAGACGCGACAAGCATCGGTTTTTAATGGCTTACAGGCCCTCCCCCCCCCAGCCGAGCGCGTATTAATTCATGATGGTGCCCGTTGTTTAGCCACCCCAGATTTGTTTGACCGTTGTAGTGAGGCATTAGATGAGTGCCAGGGGTTAATTGCAGCAACGGCGGTTAAGGACACGATCAAAGTTGTGGATGAAAACGGGTGGATCACGGCGACCCCCGACCGCAGTCAACTTTGGGCCGCCCAAACCCCCCAAGGCTTTGACGTAACGTTACTAAAACAATGCCATCAGCTGGGTCGGGAGCAGGGATGGACGGTGACGGATGATGCCGCACTATTGGAAAAGTGTGGCCATCCCGTTAAAATTGTGCCCGGAGAAGAAACCAACCTCAAAATTACAACGCCAGTGGATTTGGCGATCGCCGAATTTATCTTACGTCAACGCCGATGAACCCTGATGATTGACTCGGTCTCTCAACGCTGATTTCCAATGAAAGTGACACAGTTTATTGTACTACTTCCTTTTTTTCCATCCCTTTTATGTTTGATTTTCGGCTGATTTGTCCCGATTTCAGATTGATGGTGGTTGGACTCAGCCTTTTGACCACACCAGCGGTTTATGCCCAAACAGAAAGACCATTAATGGACAGTTGTCCCCCGTCTGTTACGGAACAGATGAAAACTCACCGGGTGAAAGCGGGTGAAACCCTCAAGAGTATTGCGCAACAATATCAACTGGTTCCGGCCACGTTAGTTAATATCAATGCGTCCCTGCGTTCCGGTGGTGTCCGGCCGGGGCAAATGTTAAAGATCCCCCCCTTCAATGGTCAATATGTCACCGCTCCCAATGGCGCAACTTGGCAGGATTTAGCCAATGTTTATGGCGTGCGGGCCGATATTTTATTTGAAGTGAATGGCTGTCAAGCCCAACCCGGCCTTGCCTTTATTCCTGGTGTCAGTTGGCAAGCCAATCAACCCCAAAAAGTCGATAACTATACCGGGCTGAGCCAAAACCCGATCGCCAAGGGGGCACAGATAGGATTAGATTACGGTTGGCACGATGCCGGAAACTCAGAGGAAGATGCCTTTTTTCACAGTGGGATCGACATTTTGGCCCCAATAAACACCCCCGTCAAAGCAGCGGCAGCGGGAAAAGTCATTTTAGTCAGTCAGGAAGGTCCCTACGGTTTTTTAGTCGTCATAGACCATGGCAACAACCGTCAAACCCGTTACGCCCATCTCGGCCGTTTCGCCGTTGAGCCAGAAAGTCAGGTGTCGGCGGGCAGTATTGTGGGTTATGTCGGCAACACCGGCCGACCCGATATTGTTCCTCCCCATGTCCACTTCGAAGTCCGGTTTAAATCACCCGTCGGCTGGGCGGCGCAAGACCCGAAACTGCATTTATCGCGCTGATGTTTCCTGCCGCAGTGATGCGTAACGTCGAACAAACAGTGTAAAAGCGGTTTGAAGCGTTACCGAGTCCGCCTGCTATGGCAACAACATCGAAATCGGTGCTCAGGTTCGTCGGGCAATAACCCAGATGGCATGTACGAGTCCCAAGATGTAAAGCCCGAAAATCGTCAATAATAAATTAATCCAGAAGTCTTTGCCAATTCCCACTTGGAGGAAAACCCCCAACGGCGGCAAAAGAATCGCGCACACAATGCGAACAACATCCATCAGTTTTCTCCTGGTCTGAAAGGCACGGTCGAAATAGTTGGAATAGTTTGAATAACCATAATCGCCTAACCGTAACTTAATTTTAGTGGCATGACCCCGACCCTTGCTCCCCAGAAACAAGATAACAGTGACTGGCGTTTACTGCTGCGGCTGCTGCCCTATGTTAAACGCTATCCCCGTCAACTATTAGCAGCATTTTGTTTACTCATCCCAGTGGCGGTTTCTGGCGCGATTCAACCCCTCATCATTGGTCAATCCGTTTCTATTCTCCGGTCAGAGTCGACTTGGTTCTTTTTGAAAGGGCTTTCCACCAATGAGGCCTTAAATATCTTAGTGCTTATTTTGGGGATCACCATTGTGGTGCGCTTAATATTTTTGGGCATCCAAGGATTTGTGGTGCAAAAAATGGGTCAGGAGATTACGGCGGATGTACGGCAGGATTTGTTTGAACACGTCATGGCTTTATCGGTTAACTTTTTTCATCGCACACCCGTTGGCCGTCTAGTGACCCGGTTAACGAATGATGTGGAAGCCTTGGGGGAAGTGTTTGCCAGTGGGGCGATCGGTGTGGTCAGCGATGTTGTGTCTATTTTGGCCATCATTATCACGGTGTTTTTATTGCAATGGCAACTGGCACTGGTGTTGTTGGGCATGTTGATTCCCGTGACGGGCTTAATTGTCTATTTCCAGCAGCAGTACCGTAAAGCAAACTACCAAGCGCGGGAAGAATTGTCGAAGCTTAATTCCCAGCTCCAAGAAAATGTGTCCGGCATTAATGTGGTGCAGCTTTTTCGGCGGGAAGCCCACAATAGCCGCCAGTTTCAGCAAGTCAATAAAAAATATCGCCGAGCGGTAGATAAAACTATTTTTCACGATTCTGCTGTTTCAGCAACCCTGGAGTGGATTAGCCTGGTGGCGATCGCCGCAGTATTGGGGGCCGGGGGATGGCTGATTCTGCAAGATAATTTAGAGTTCGGGGTACTGGCGGCCTTTATTCTCTACGGTCAACGCCTATTCAATCCCCTCAGACAATTTGCCGACAAATTCACCATGTTTCAAGCTGGCTTCACGGCGATCGAGCGCATTGGAGAATTGATGGGGGAACCCATTGAAATTAAAGACCAGGCCATCATCACCCCCATTGAAATTAACTCTGCCCTCAAGCATCACCAGGGAGAGATTTGTTTTGAAGATGTTTCCTTTGGGTATAAAGCCGATGAACATGTCTTGAAACACCTGAACTTCACCATCCGGCCAGGCGAAAAAGTGGCGTTGGTGGGGCCCACGGGGGCGGGGAAAAGCTCGATTATTCGACTTCTTTGTCGGCTCCATGACCCATCGGACGGTCGTATTCTGGTGGACGGCATTGATATCCGGGAACTGTCCCAGCAACAACTCCGTAAGTTTATCGGCGTGATCTTGCAGGACAGCTTTCTCTTTGCCGGAGATGTGAAACGAAATATTACCCTCGGAGAAAACTATACCCTCGCTGCGGTAAAGCAGGCAGCGCAGTTAACGAATGTGGATCGCCTAATTGAAGCGTTACCCCAGGGTTACCACACCCAATTACGGGAACGGGGGAGTAACCTTTCCGGGGGGGAAAAACAACTATTGGCGTTTGCCCGGGTGGCGATCCGCGAGCCTCATATATTGGTCATGGATGAAGCCACCGCTAACCTAGATGTGCGGACAGAAGCTCAAATCCAAGAAGCCCTAGTACATCTTCTCGAAAATCGTACAGCGATTATTATTGCCCACCGCCTCTCCACCATTCGCCATGTGGATCGCATTATTGTACTCAAGCAGGGGGAAATCATGGAAATGGGGAACCACGAGCAACTATTGCGGCAAGGGGGACTATATGCCAGTTTGTATAAATTACAAATGTTAGATGGTTAGGCGGCATTAAAGCGTTCCCCCTTGTTGCTACCGGACTCAAGGTAATCAACAACCACTGACCAAACGACTAAAACCCCGTGCCCTTACTGTGACGGTAAAGGTTACACCGAGCTACGGGACTGCTCCGGAGACGTGCAACGGGAAGAAACCTGCTCATTTTGTGGTGGTACTGGGCACACTGAAGCTTAGGTGATCGCCATCAATCGCTATCAAAGGAAGCAGCCGGCGAGTTTTGAGAAAAATTAATATCCTAAAAAAGTTCTGTAGATTACAAAGTTGATTGTTTGTCTCTGACCTCCGCCAAATTATCATGCACCGTTAAAAATAGAATGTCGCGCCAAGGAATGGCCCATTCACATTTGTATTGACGCCAAAAGCGTTACTACCAGACCCATTTTGATAATCAATTTCGTAAAACTTATAACCCAGTTGCAAAGAAATTGAGCGATTCACCCACCAATCAATGCCACCCAATAGATTCCAACTTAAATCCGTATCCCCCGCAAGGCCAAAACCCGATACATCTCCCCGTAACCACAAGGCGATCGGGTCAGAAAACTGAACGCCCAATTTACCACCGAGCATCGGCTCAAACCAGGTTCTGCCTTGATCCTCATCAATGCGCTCAAAAGTGGCGGAGACACTAGCATCACCAATATCGACCACAGATTCTTCCAGCGTTGCATTAACGTCATTCAAGCGCACACCTGCAATGGGTTCAAACCAGATCAAAGGGTAGTTTTTTTGAGACGGGGTTTCCGGCAAACGATTAGGGGGCGTATCGCCAAAACGATAACTGATGGCAAAATCATAAATTCCCTGTTGCGTGGTTAATTTATTCTCGATGGTTGTATTGGGGAGATTTTGAAATGAGACAATACCCTGACCGCCTATATTGGCATAATAGCCGTCAAAAATGAAACCTAAGTTGTTATACCAAGCTTCAACACGACCACTAGCGGCTACTTTTAAAATATCGAGAACTTCTCCAAAATTTAAATGATAGTCAACTGTTGTTCCTCGTACCGTACTACTGCCATAAGTGCTTAAATTAAGGGTGGTATTGAGTTGCAATTTAAATGTCCAGGGATTTTCAGTCTCCATTTCACTATCATCCTCTGGTGCATCAACCCTATCCATATCTGTAACTTCGTTATCAGACGTATTATCAGCTACGACAGAAGAGGGGGAAATCGGTAGGTTAAAGTCGGCACGTTGCACAGCGAATTTCTGCGAATTTGCGACTGATGCATTTACGTTTTCCGGTAACAGTAAGGCGGCTGAAGCGTCTGATGGGATAAATGGGGTAAGGGTGGACTCCGTAATGGTTGTTGGATCTTCAATAGACTGCGCTAAAGTCCCGGCAGTTTCTAATAGTCCAGTGGGTGGCTCTTGGAAAAGTTCTCTATGGCGATCGCCAGACATGTCAGTCGCTTTTTCCAGCAACGTAACCGGGGGTTGACTATGACTGTCTTGAGACTCGGAACCGTTAGTAGGGGTGTTTGCACTAGCCGGTAAAAAAAACAGACCCAATTCTGAAATTAATATCCCCTGGCAAATACAAACCGAAGCCAAACTAGATCGGAAGAATGGAGACAGGTTCAAGTAATTCATGTTAATAATGAACCTCAAATAAAATTAAGTAAAAAAATCATCACAGCCTGGTAGCAATACCGAATTAAATTATATCCACAACAAATAATGCTGGTAAAAACAATTAGCTAATCGCTTTTACAGAATCAAGCACTGCATTCGGAGTTTAAGTTTATATCTCTTCTGATTTTTCCAAACGCCGATTTAAATCTGAATTGTGACAGGCTGACAATGCAATTTTCTTGACACTTATGCTTGAGTATAATACTAAGTTTCTTGTAGTAAAAAACTAACATCCCTCCCAAAGCGTTTTAGCACTTTAGAAACTGATAAAAAGCTAGAGTCAATATCACTCACCCGCCCTGCTTCTATTAATACAACACTACCTGAACTGGTATCTGGAGACCCAGGCAAAAATACGACTACTTGATTGTTCTCTGTCCTTTCCACCTCAAAAGCAATTTGGGATTGATCATCTAAGTGAATTAAAATTGGTTTCAAGGAAGATTGTGCTTGATTTAGATCAAATTCAGAGGTCTTATTTTTGAGAATTGTATAACCAGGAATAAATTGTAGTAGCACAGCATCAAGAGATTTGAATAGTTTCTTTCCCCAAATACTTTTAGCAAATAAACCGGCTAAAAAGCATACAAATACAATGCAAAATATAGTGAAGGAATTAATTAACAGGACATCTCTTGCTGAATCTGCACCAAAGGCCTCACTTAATGGCACAGTGATAGATCTCATTATTTTAAAAGCTTTACCAAGAATGGCGGTGGCAATTACAACAGGAATCAAGAAAAAGATGCCACCAATAACCGTATTTTTAATGAAATTATTCATTTTGTTTATTTGATTTCATCAATAACTAAAGACAATAAAATTAATTGTGCTGTTGTTACAGTAAATATCCCTTGTTTAATAAAAAAATGACTGATAGGTTCTAGGCCGATAAGTTAGTTGTCCAGCAGGTATGAGATTTTGGGGTGATTAAGGCAGAAGTTGCCTTAATCATTTCTCTAGGTTGGATGCTTGAATTGCTAGGACAAGCTCTTAGTTGACCAACTCGATCTCACCTGGTCGCCAAGTTTTATCAAACCAAGGTTCTAAAGGCCCATAGAGGCGAAATACCGTATTCAAACCTTTGCCCGGTACTGTTTGAACCCAATTGTTTTCTTGTCCTTTAGGAGCTTTGGGAGCAAAATAAATATCGTAAGATCCATCGACATTTTTGATAATACCCGGCTTGTTGTTGTCAATTCCTGGAAATTGCTCGTCCGTTTGTAGCATTGATCGAGTTTGATTATCATAAACAGTGAAAGACCAGAAGTCTTTTGCGGGAACGTTGGGTGGAATATTGACTTTATAGGTTTTACTGCCATCTAATGGATTACCATCAGCATCAAGATAGGTATAGGCATATTTTGAACCCTTACCGATTATCTTTTTCGCCATGGCAGGAGTAATACCTGTTGCATAGAAGTGAAATCCTGCTCGTGCGTCTAATAATTTTGCCCCTTCATTGACCCATTCATAGCTTCCGCCAGGAAATGGATTCAACCAATTACTTTCCCCAGGATAAAAATAGAACATTTCATCACGAGGTTTTGACATAATGGTTTTCACTGTCACTGACCCTGCATTAGCTGCCTTAGTCAGAATTTCTCGCATACCCATATCGGGATTGAATTCTTGTCCTTTTTTGATCCCGATAGACGCTAAGATCCCTAATATTTCTTGGCTTTCTCCTTCACTAGGCTCACTCTGAACTACTTCATTCATTTCATCAAAAATTTTATCATCCATACGATGAATCGTATTCGCTAACTTCCCAGAAGCATTAACAAAATTCATCTTTGGTGGGTTATTTTTCTGTGATAGTGGGTAGATGCGGAAGTTTTTCTTAGTGGCATCAACAGCAGGTTTTGTTGAACCATCCACTTGAAAACCTCGCCAAAGAACCCAGTTACCATAAGTGTTAGTGCGGGCGACGTAGTACCCTTCTGGAACTTCTCCATCATATCCAGGAGGAAGAATTAGAAACTTACCTCCCTTGCCTTGATCAGGTCCCAAGCGTCCAAAATCAGCTACATATTTGAACCAATGATCGTCAATTATTCCTAGCACATCAGGCGGAGTCTCAATCACCATTGGCTCATCATCTAATTCGAGCCATGAAAACATATAGACGCTGGTAGTATTCGCTGTCAAAAAGAGAGCTTTAGAGTCCATCAAATCTTCATAAAGAACAGCAGTGGTATTGGCAGGCCCAAATTCCAGGATTCCTTTACGAATAGCATCCATTGAAGCAATTTGGATACCACTCATAAATGCTTGGTACGCATGTTGAAAGTCTAAGAAGTTATAAACCTTTTCTGTTGTGTCTCCGATGGGAACTCCATCAAAAAAATTCAGATCTCCTAAACGAGTTTCGATATCATCCGGTGTTGTGATTCCAGGAGGAATCTCCGTGGTCATTTTCATCGTGGGTGGCTCTTTTGCCCAACTGAAGCCAGTTGTTAATACTAAAATTGCAATTGCCGTTGCAATTAATGTTTTCATAGTCAATTTTTTTAATTTCACTGTGGTTGTTACCCCCAATAAAAAAATACAAAGTAGTAAATAAGTAGGTTGACCTAATAAAAGTCAGCTATGTTGCAAAATGTAAAGAGTGACATAGCCCTCGCTAGCTAAAAGTTTGAGCTAAATCTTTGGTCGGAAATCTACCTTGCTTTTTTTGCGTCTACCTACTTAGAAGAGGAATTGAACCTCAATGCCACGCATAGGGTAGATACCAGACACTAAAAACACACGTAGATTCACAAAATAAAACTGTGAGGAAGAATTGCAAGTTAGTTGTAAGATTGTTTTCGCCGACCATTCTTCAGTAAATTTATTTAATATTCTTGTGATTTTGCGCCAGTGGGTGTTTTTTCTTGTTCCTGCATATGCTTTCTGAGATGTATGAACTCCCTTCTATCTCTGACGACATCTAATATTTACGGTCCCTGATGAAACCTATTCCGATGGCCCGCTTTAGTCTGATCACCCCGATCATTCGCTTCCTTGAAAAGCTAGGGAGCCCCATTGAGAAAGTAATGAGTCAGGTAAACATACCAGTGACAGCGGCAGAGATACCAGAAACACAAGTACCTCTCATGCTGCTGTTACAGTCTATTGAACAGGCTGCCGACCGTGAGGGGATCCAGAATTTGGGAGTGGCCATAAATGATACGGCTTCCATCTTGGATACCGGCATGTTTGGCGGTCTGATTAGCCAATCGTATAGCCTTTACGATGCTCTCAAGTGTACTTGTGAGATCAGCCATCTAGCTATGAGCCAATCGGGGGACAAAATTTGGTTAATTGAAGAGGTGGATAAGGTTTGGTTTTGCCAGTCGTTTCCCCTCTATCAGATGAATGATTCTTACATCAATCACTCGATATTCTATTCATTGGCTCTACAACTCAGCCTGGTTCGCCTAGCACTCGGTGACCACTGGCAACCGGAAGAGTTGCAACTACCGACTGCTCCCTGCCCAGAGTTTGAGGTAGCCGCCCAACTCTGGAATATTCGGACTTGTTACCATAAACCTTTCACCGCTATCCCTATTCCGCGCCAGGTATTAGCGACTCAAATGGGAAAAACCTCCACAACGATGGTTCTGGCTGACAAGCATGGTCTGCCAGCTTGGCAAGCGACGGCCCCCTCCTCTGATTTCGTTGGTAGTCTCGAACAAACGTTATCAACATTACTCCTGGAAGGGTATCCCTCAATTGAACTGACAGCAGAAGTGATTGGTACCAGCACCCGCAGCTTACAGCGCAACCTCTGTAAACAGGGCCTCAGTTATTCTCGCTTGATGGATAAAGTGCGCTATCAAAAAGCGTTAGCCATCATGCAAGATCATGATATCCCTCTAATTGATGTCGCTTATGATTTGGGATATTCAGACCCAGCCAACTTTTCCCATGCGTTCAAGCGCTGGGCGGGGGTATCGCCGCGACAGTTCCGGAAACACAGCCGCAATGAGATGATGTCACCGATGTAGAACTAAGAGTTGTTGGAACCAACGTGAGTTCGACGGAGAAATTCGTTAAAAAAAAGGCTAATAACCGCGTCGGGGGCAAGTCCCCTCGGTCTCAGCCATGGAAATTAAATCTCGTCTCGATATTACCGAGCTCTTCTGCCAGGTGGATGACTTCTATCAAACGTTCGAGGCTCACTGGCAGCAGCAACTGCAGTTGAGCGGTACCGAGCAGCCCAGCTTCTATCGGTCCCGCCTAGGGCTGAGTGAGGTGATGACAATTGTTATTGCCTTTCATGGCTCAGGATTTCGCACCTTCAAGGAATTCTACACCTTGCAGGTGCTGCCTCATTGGCGGCAGGCCTTCCCCCAACTGGTCAGCTACACCCGCTTTGTCGAGTTGATGCCTTGGTCCATGATGCTGCTGTGTTGCTTTCTGCATACTCGCCGGGGCGAGATAACGGGTATTAGTTTTATAGACTCAGTACTCCGCAATTAGGAACAATCTGTTCAAAACTTTTGAGCTGAAGCGGCGGGTAGCGTCACAACTGTTCGCAACCCCAGCCTTTCATCGACAACCTTGGCAATCCAACGCAGCAGTGTATGTAGGCGGAATTTGCTGACGCCTCCTCTACGCCCTGGACCAGGGTGGGCTAAGGACATCCAGCTACAGAGCGCCCAGAGATTGCGCAAGAGCAAAGCGATCCCAACTGCTAATAACCGTAAGGTGGGGGAACGCGACGAGGTCCGTAAGCGGCCCTGATTCATTTGACGATAACTGGATTCAATCCCAAAACGCGACTTGTACTGAGTCATTACTGAATTCACTGAACGCCGATAACCTGATGAGTGAACTTTCTGACCGACCACAACGTATACCAGGGTCTTAGCTGGGAGCCATTGGTGCTGTCTACGGGAATAGTGACCATAGCGCCGTACCACGGCTACTGGCAACGAGAGTTCCCCGTCCGTATCACTATCACTACTCATGGTGTAATCAGTCCAGTGACTGAAGTTGGTCTCAAAGAGCACTCGACTCCCTGAAGGGGGAGCTTGGTACGCTAGAAAAAATAAGTTGAACTATTCAGGTCGTTGTGAGGGCAAGATTCTATAGTTCCATTCACCATGAAAAAGGTCTTTCTCAAGATGAATAGAATCAAACTGTTCATAGGTCACTTGAATGCCTGTTGGGTATTGACCTTCATCTAAAGCAGCGTTCACCTTAAGCCCTGTAGTTGTAGTCGTGTTAGCAATTAAATTAATGACGACTTCGCGGCTAATTAACGGTCGGCCTCGCCAATTCTCGGTGATTTGAGAGAACAAACGATGTTCAATCGTATTCCATTTGCTGGTTCCCGGTGGGAAATGGCAGATCTACAAGATTATTCCTAATTCAGTGGCTAAGTGTTGCAACTCCCATTTCCATAACTTTGCTCGATAGCTATTGCTCCCCCCACAGTCAGCGGTAATGAGTAGCTCATAGGCATTAGGATACAGCGATTGCCCCATTTGATACCACCACTGTCGAATCGAGGCTACCGCCAACTGGGCAGTATTGTGGTCAATGCCAACCGTCACCCACCCTTGATTTTGAGTCAGGTCATAGACACCGTAAGGAATCACCTTGCCTAATTGCTTGTCCATAAAGTCATGACTTTTGACCGGCACAGGGCTGCCCTTAGGTTGCCATTCTTGACCATCATTCCGGTAATTGCCAATCAATTCCTTCTTTTTGGCATCGACTGATATGACGGGTTGCTGGCGATGTTGAAAAGCTTTTACGGTGTTGGCAATATGCTGAAATTGGTTATCTCGTTCAGGATGTGATTTCTTTCCTTCTTGAGTTTTTCGATTCGACTGTAGACTATACCTCAAGTCCCAAAGAAGGCTACAAACAGTTCGTTGACTGACCTGATGCCCCATTGCTTGGAGTTCTTTGGCTGAGTTTCGGGGTGCTTTTGCTCGTCCAGCATAAGGGAGATTTTGGCTCGCCACGGGTGGCAGGGTCTACCAAGGATTTAAGGTCTTTCAATAGCGTCGGGTCAGTCTCACTCAGACGCTTTCGACCACCGCCTGACCGACGGATACCTCCATGATTGGCAGGAGATGAGGCAATTACTTGTGTTTGTTTTAATTGAGCAATCCCAGCGTGAACTGTGGTGCGAGACAAGCCGGTAGCACGGGATACGCTGGTAATGCCACCATGCCCCCAACTCAAAGCTTCTGATGCTGCCCACATTCATAAACTCGACTCATTTAGATAGGGAGCAAGTTGTTCATATTTCCTTTGAATCGCTTCCTCAATCTCTTTACTGAGCACTGTAATGCTGCCAACGCTATACTGCTCTAAGCTTAGCATTTAGCACAAGAAAACGTTCAGGTTATTTCTTCTAGACTCCATTAGCAATGGCACAAAATTTAAGCCAGGATAGAAGGCTTGTTCGCCGATAGACCCATTAGATTACTTGGCTAAATTCTGCCCCGGAGCATCATGGCCATTTCATTGGGGGTCGGGGACAAACTTAGGGCTGTTTCTTCGGTAATCCGTCCTTCCTGATACAAATTAAAGAGGGACTGGTTGGAAGTGATCATGCCGTCGTATTCCCCATCCAGCATTAATTCTGCGATTTCATCGTATTTACCCTGACGGACATAGTCTTTGACCGTTTCGGTGTTGATCAAGATGTCGTGGAAACCGGCCCGTTTACCGTCGGTGGTACGGCATAATCCCTGGGCAATGATCGCCACCAAGGATTCGGCGATCGCCGTCCGCATGGCAGGTTGTTCTTCGGCGGAATAAAGCGTCAAAATCCGTTCTAAGGTTTTAATGGCACTATTGGTATGTAGCGTCCCCATGACCAAGTGACCGGTTTGAGCGGCTTTGAGCGCGGTATTCACCGTACTTTTATCCCGCATTTCCCCCACCAAAATAATATCTGGATCTTCCCGTAAAGCGGCTTTGAGAGCATTGTCAAACTCTAGTGTGTGCATCCCCACTTCCCGTTGCTTAATTAAAGAACGGCGACTTTGATGAACAAATTCCACCGGGTCTTCGATGGTGATGATATGTTTCGCATGTTGCTTGTTGATGTAGTCCACCATTGCAGCCATGGTGGTCGATTTTCCGGAGCCGGTTGGCCCCGTCACTAAAATCAGACCTTTGTGGGCATCAGAAACTGTCCGCAAAATTTCCGGAAGGCGCAACTGTTCCATTGTCATAATTTTGAGGGGAATCAGTCGCAGAACCATCGCAGGTCCCCGCAAGCTATCAAATACATTAATCCGGATCCGTGCGAATTCATACTGGGTTGCCCCATCAAATTCCAGTTCCCGCTTAAACCGTTGAATCTCTTCTTCACTCAGAATTTCCCGTAGCCAACTCATAAACGTTGGCAAATCCGCCTCAGGAAAATCCAGAGCCAGCATTACGCCTCGATCCCGCATTCGTGCGACTTCCCCGACCCCGAGATGAATATCGGAAAATCCCTCATCAAATGCCATTTGGGCTAGCTCTGCCAGGCTGGGTTGCCCTGGCGATCGCCCAGTCTGTACAGGGGGAGGCGGTGCAAGGGGAAAGGTCGATCCTGAGGGGGAAGCAACCGGAGGGGGAGGGGCAATCAATTGGGTCTGGGTCACAGGGCTTCCTTGCCCTGGGGAAGAGAGGGGTTTTGAGGCAGGGGAACGTGGCGGTGGCGGTGGCGGAACAGGAGGATGGGAAGATTGGGACATAATACTTAAGGGAAACACAGCCGGAGTAAGATGGCCGAGTCACGTAAGGGGAGAAGTCAAAGGCATCAACTTGCTTTAGTAAAGCACTGGAGGATAATTAAAAAAACCGAGATTTCTTGGAATTTTAACGAATCGCAGAGAAGTTTGACTAATATCACTGATGTCATCCACGTAAGATGATTAAGGAGCCAGATAACCATGATTTGGCTGGTAGGGTCTCGCAACAACATCTCAGCTAACTCAGCTCGCGAGTCTGGACAATTCGTGACATTAAACGAGAAATTGTCGTTTTCCCCGCTGACCTAGCTCAAGGGAATTTTTGAAGAGGAATCGAGAATATCCCATCGTCCAATTTATCTCTCTTTTCCCACTATATTTGTACTCACTGCGCTGTTTGATAACGGCGATCGCCACCCATTTTTTCCACGGGACAAATCCCTATGCTATGGCCCTACAAAACGCCCGGTATTGCCGACCACTTGTTTGAGCGCTTACCCGGCATTCCCCTCAGCAAAAGAGAAGTCCGCCTACTCATTATTTCTGCCCTCCGACTCCGGGAGCATTCAATTATTTGGGATATTGGTGCTGGAACAGGAACCATTCCCGTGGAACTCGGATTGCTTTGTTCCCAAAGTCAGATTACAGCGGTAGAAAGAGACGAAGATGTGGCCAATCTAATTCGCCGCAACTGTGAACGCTTTGGGGTCAATAATGTCAACGTGTTTGAAGGCCGTGCCCCCGACTGTTTGGCAGCCCTCAAAACCGAGCCAACCCACATTTGTATCGAAGGAGGTAACCCCATTAAAGAAATTTTGCACGCCACATGGCAATACCTTGTCCCCCAAGGTCGATTAGTCGCCACCGCTAATAACTTGGAAAGTCTTTATGCGATCTCCGAAGCCATGGCTGAACTCCAGGTTCGCAACATTGAAGTTGCCCAGGCCGTAATTAATCGTCTAGAAAACCGGGGCTTACAACAAGTCTTTGCTGCGGTGGATCCAATCTTTATTTTGAGCGGTGAAAAACTATCATAAAAATTTTTTGAGAACAGCCGCTTCAATATCGACCTTCCTGTGCTTAACTGCTTAGGGAGTGCCGTTACTCTACAATAATCTGCAATCGCTGCTAGTGGGCGCATCAATTGTCCAGGCGTTATTTTACTGATTTCTCAGTCCTTTCTACCTCCAACCTTCAAGCCGCATGAGCAACACTGTATCCGCCGAGCAAGTCCAGCAAATTATTCATAATCTGCACAATGACCCGTTTGAAATCTTAGGGTGTCATCCGCTCGGCGACCAGGATAGTACGGAGCAATGGGTCATCCGCGCCTATCTCCCCCATGCCGATAGCGTGACAGTGTTGCTGCCAACAAAGCGACAAGAATTCACCATGACTTCCGCCCATCACCCTCATTTTTTTGAGTGTGTGCTGACCACGGATCCCAAGAATTATCAACTGCGTTTAATCCAAGGAGAGCATCAGCAGGTCATTTACGATCCCTATGGATTCAAAACCCCTAAACTGACCGATTTTGACCTCCATGTTTTTGGGGAAGGTAACCATCACCGTATCTATGAAAAATTAGGGGCACACCTGATATCAGTGGATGGCGTCAAGGGAGTTTATTTTGCGCTTTGGGCACCATCTGCTCGGAATGTTTCCATTTTGGGGGACTTCAACCAATGGGATGGTCGCCAACATCAGATGCGAAAACGGAATAATACCGTTTGGGAATTGTTTATTCCAGAACTTGACGCCGGCACAGCTTATAAATACGAGGTCAAAAACTGGGATGGTCACATTTATGAAAAATCCGATCCCTACGGCTTCGCCCAAGAAGTACGACCCAAAACCGCCTCAATTGTCACGGACTTAGAGACTTATCAGTGGAACGACCAAGATTGGTTGGAGCAACGCCGCAACCGGGATCCGCTATCCCATCCGGTTTCGGTGTATGAGCTTCATGCCGGCTCTTGGTTACACACCGCCTTTGATGAACCCGTGAAAACCTTGTCTGGGCAAGGCGAACCCGTCCAGGTTTCGGAGTGGAATACGGGGGCCCGTTTTCTTTCCTACTACGAACTGGCGGAAAAATTAATTCCCTATGTTAAAGAGCTGGGCTATACCCACATCGAACTATTGCCCATTGCAGAACATCCCTTTGACGGTTCTTGGGGCTATCAGGTGACGGGTTATTTTGCCCCGACTTCACGCTTCGGAAGTCCTGAAGACTTTATGTATTTTGTCGATCAATGCCATGCCAATGACATTGGGGTCATTATTGACTGGGTTCCTGGCCATTTTCCCAAAGACGGCCACGGCTTAGCCTTTTTTGATGGGACTCATCTTTATGAACATGGTGATTCGCGTAAGGGGGAACACAAAGAATGGGGCACATTGATTTTCAACTATGGCCGTAATGAAGTCCGCAACTTTTTGGTCGCCAATGCCCTGTTTTGGTTTGATAAATATCACATTGACGGTATGCGGGTGGACGCCGTTGCGTCCATGCTCTATTTGGATTATTGCCGCGAAAATGGCGAATGGGTAGCCAATGATTATGGGGGTCGGGAAAACCTAGAGGCGGCGGAATTTTTACGACAGGTCAACCATTTGGTGTTTAGTTATTTTCCAGGCGTTCTTTCCATTGCGGAGGAATCGACTTCCTGGCCCATGGTTTCTTGGCCAACCTATGTGGGGGGATTAGGCTTTAATCTGAAGTGGAATATGGGCTGGATGCACGACATGCTGGATTATTTCGGCATGGATCCTTGGTTCCGACAGTTTCATCAAAATAGCATTACCTTTAGCATGTGGTATCACCACAGTGAGAATTATATGTTGGCCCTATCCCATGACGAAGTGGTACATGGGAAAAGCAACATGCTAGGTAAAATGCCCGGTGATGAGTGGCAGAAATATGCCAATGTACGGGCGTTATTTGCGTATATGTTTACTCACCCAGGCAAAAAAACCATGTTTATGAGCATGGAATTTGGACAGTGGAGTGAGTGGAATGTCTGGGGAGATTTAGAGTGGCATCTGTTGAATTATGAACCCCATCAACAACTTAAACAGTTTTTTAAAGAGCTGAATCATCTCTATGCTTCTGAGCCGGCACTCTATAGTAATGATTTTGACGAATCTGGTTTCCAGTGGATTGATTGCAGCGACAATCGCCATAGTGTGGTTGCATTTATTCGCCGTGCCCAAGATCCGAGTCAATTCATTGTGGCGGTGTGCAACTTTACGCCCCAACCCCATAGCCATTACCGGGTTGGTGTTCCTGTCGCAGGCTATTACACTGAACTGTTTAATAGCGA
Source organism: Merismopediaceae cyanobacterium (assembly GCA_942490695.1). Taxonomy (GTDB): domain Bacteria; phylum Cyanobacteriota; class Cyanobacteriia; order Cyanobacteriales; family Microcystaceae; genus Synechocystis. Next base: position 193,561 of record CALNXU010000002.1, read on the forward strand.
TGCCAAGCAGTATGGCGGCAGTAATATGGGCAACCTAGGCGGGAAGTGGACCGATGAATGGTCTTATCAAGAGATGCCCTATTCCCTGGATCTCTGTTTGCCGCCCTTAGGGGTGATAGTCCTTAAATTAGGGCGATCGCCAGAGGAAGCCCAAGCAGATCTAGCGGCACTCAATGCGGAGGAGAGTGGGGATGAGGTGTAGCTCGCTCATCTCTATTCGCTTTTAACGAGAGAGTAGGACATACTTTCCTGCGGCAGGCATCTGAAACGTCAATGCTTGGTGGGTTCGTTGACTCGAAATCCCAGCCTTAGCCACGCCATTCATGTCCAATAGGGTTGCTGTGGTGAGGTTAGGGTTTCTAATGGCGATCGCCAAGTCATTGTTGACAATTCGCCAAGGTGCCTGACCATAGTTAAGCACTTCAAAACCCTGTTGTTTTTGCTTTTGCTTGTCCTTCCATGTCACCGGACGTTGCCGCCAGTTGGTGGGTCGTGCTTGGGTTCCCACTTGAATCAAAACCTTCTCAGACTGGGCGAGGGGTTTTCCATCTAAGGAAACCACCAAAACCGTCGCATAATGATTATGGGCGGTGATAGTGACGGTGTTTAGGGTAATCTCACCTGCCTGTGCAAGGAATCCTGTGACCCCTTGCGCTTTAGGGGCATTAATCCGAGCAATGCCTTGGCCATAATCCCAGACAATTTCTTGGGTTGCGGATTGCACTTGTTGTTGTTCAGGGTTTATCCAACGAGTTAAAGCCTCTGATGGATTGGGGTTAGATTCATTATTCTTGGTAACAAACCGAGTCTGAACCGGGCCAACGAGGAACGCCAATGGATTGATCGATCCCCGCCCCGGACGCTGTCGTTTTTCCTGCGCCTGGTCTCGATTGGGATCAAAACCAGCCTCTTCATGAATAAGGGGAATTTTTCGCTGCCAGAGTCCGGTGAGTGACCGCTGCTCCTGGACAACGGGCGGCGCTGCTTGCAAATAGCCCCGACGATACAGGAGTGCTGCCGCCGGAAAGTTGCCCAATAACTCCGGCGTTGCGGCGGTCCATTTCCCCAGTGAGGGTAGGTATCCATTGGCCGAAGCGGGTTGTCGCCACTGCGGTTGGTGTTGAAAGCTAAACCAATAGTAGCCGTCGATTCCCAGAAGGGAACGATAAGCACTGATGAGAAAAGGTCCCTCTGATTGGTAGTTTAGGGGGGGAACCCAAGAGCTTTCCGAAACGACCAGGGGATATCCTGCCACTTGCTTAAGCGCCAGTGGAAAGGAGAGGGGGTCAAATAGAATCGAACGATTGGAAAAATGATCGCCATTGACAATTGCCCATCCCTGGTGCTTCCCCTTGTGCTCTCCCCCGCCATAGTAGCGATTGATCCCGATAACGTCGGTGGTGGTGTAACTATAGCGTTCGGCATCATTAAGTCGGGGGGTACTGGCTGTCTTCCAATTGTTGGCATTAATTAACTGCTTGACCCCCACTTCTTCCCGCAGAAACTGAACCATTTCTTGGTTGAATTGGCGCATGGTGGTGGTCAAAAATTCAGTCTGATCCTCTAGCCGTCTGGCTTTAGGAGGATTAAATCTAACGGGTTGGGTGAGTTGCCAGATAGGATAAAGTGCCATGGACTGGCGTGCTGGCTCATCTCCGGGTAAAGAGGCTCCCCGCCAAGTGGATTTAGCCGCAGCGAGAGAACCATATTTCTGAACCAACCACTGGCCATAGAGTTGCTTCAGTTGTGCCAGATCTGCGCCTTTTAACTGGCGTATTGTCCAAAAAAGTAAAGAGTCTTCGTTTTGCAAATGTAAAAGGGCGATCGCCGTTTCATCTTTAAGTGCAACCCCGGTGTAGGGATTTACTGGCTCCAATAATGCTTTCCACCAAGCTTTGTAGGCCGATTGGAGTTGCGGATCAAAAAATAAAAGACCGGAAAGCCTTTTGCTATCTTTCGGGAGCGGCCAGGCTGCTTGGGGTTGAACCGCATGGGCCAGTAGGGTGAAATAGTGACATAAATGCCCGATTGTTTCATCGCAGCAGTGGTGCGCCAGATATCTTCGCGGACAGCCGGGTTAATGTCAGACAAAGAACTCGTGGCTAATTTTGACGGCAACGAACGGTGCATACGCACTAAATTCACGCCCCGTTTTGCTAAGAACTCGGCCTGGACCTGTAGTTGTTTGTCCGTTAATTGGGACTTTTTCGATGGAGGATTAAGGTTGATCCCCCAAAATCTCAGCGGCTTACCGTCACCGCGCACAAAATCATTGCCATCTGGAGAACGCCTGACAAAACCCGTTTCTCCAGCGATCGCCTCATTTAATCCCCGGAGATCAAGCTGGGATTCAGAGTCAAACGTATCTTCTGGTGGTTGAAAGGCCCAAGTTGTTTCACTATTACTTGAATAGTCAACCTCAATCGGCGCGGCAGAGGATGCGGTCTGCATTAATTGGGCTTCTGCATAGGGAACCACTGGCGATCGACATCCCGATGACAATCCCCCCATTGTTAACAACAACCATAAAAAAAACCTTTGGGAAATCGCGACCGGAGAAAACATACCGTCAATTAATCCAGTTCAATTTAATGACTACTTTGATTATTATGACGACTAAACTAGCAAACTTTAGTGGCGTCAGATGCATCGCCACATTTTGGTAAGTTAGGACCAAGTTAAGCAAGGGGTTTGAGCCCATCGAATTTTTGATTAATACTACCCATTGGCACTCCGACCATACCGGCGGTAATGAGAATTTAGGTAAGGAGGGGGTAATTATTTTGCCCATGACAATGGGCGTCAGCGTATGCAGACAGGGGGACTAATTGAAGCCCTTCAGCGGGAAATACCCCCCCCACCGGAGTATTGGATGAAGCGCGAGGGAATGTTTTTTTGAAGCTGTCACAATTTCAAACGATTGTTTATCAGAGTGTTCAACAGTCGAAGTGAGTTCAAAATCATTAACGAGTGACTGTATGGTTTTCTCATCGATTAATTAGGGAAAAGATTTGACAAAGCGGCGTTTTGCTTGACTTGTCATTAATGCTGTCATACGGTTATCAATGAGTCTTTTAATCTTTGTTTGACAATAATTTCAGCACACCCCTTTTAACTGTGAAATACTATCGAAATAGTTGCCAAAAAGCCTAGTGAATTTATTCTAGACGAGTAAATAAATCAGTTTTTGAAACGTAGGCGGTTATAGGGACAAGTCCAGGAAATTCTTGTCGAGAAAAGTTTTTAAGATAATGAATTGTTTCTTTTAAATAATAATTTCTTTCTGCATTATCCACGATAATAAATCCTCCTCGACAAACTTTATTGAAGCTTCTTTTGATGCAAGAGGAACGTGCCCTCCCATCAATCATGACAAGATCAAAGTATTCATCAGGGAATTCATCAATTTGGTGGACATACTGGCTAAAACTATAATCTTTATACTTAGAACCATTGGAACGACACTGATCGGGATTAGCCGGATCAAAAGGCATTTCTTTATCCGCAATCTTTTGCGGTTCAACAAGTCGATAATCTATATGTGCGACCGCATTACAGGATGACTTCATTTTGTCATACCATTTTTTGTCATGTTCAATTGAAACACAGCTTGCTCCCTTTTTAAGCCAATAGAGAGTTGAGCCACCACTGCCGTATTCAAAAACTTTTTTTCCCTGCAAGTCGAGGGTATCTAGAAACTTCAGGCAAGAAAAAGTAATCCAAGGTGATTGCTTATTTAACAGATAATTATCTGTTAAACTTGCCAGCCATCTTGGAATATATCGAATTTCATTGGGATGTTTATAAAAGAGAGAGAGAAGAAATCTAGCATTATCAAAAGTAGACATAAAAGTAAGCTGAAGTTTGATAAGTCTAGATTATGACACACAACTTTTCAAGGTTAACCTTTTGGGAAAATTACTCCTGCATTGAATCTGTGTAATATCAAGATACCTAATCCAACCGTCTTGTGCCCGACGCTAAATATTACGAATCCCCTTGTTTAAACCGACGCTCCAGGTGGAAAATTAGGGGAACGCAATCCCCTCGACAATGATCGAATCTAGATTTTAATGATGGCAATGGAATTAACCCTTGGTTGGCTGTATCCCAAACTGATGAGTACCTATGGCGATCGGGGGAATGTCATTTGTTTACAGCGGCGCTGTGAGTGGCGGGATATTGGGGTCAACATTTTGAAGCTAGACCAGACCTGTGGCGCTGTCGAAATTGCCCAAGCCGATATTATTGTGGGAGGGGGGGCTCAGGATCGACAACAGGAACTGGTGATGCGGGATTTACAAGGGGAAAAGGCGGCGATGCTAAAAACCCAATTGGATGAAGGGGTGCCGGGGGTCTTTACCTGCGGTTCACCCCAGCTACTGGGTCATTATTACGAACCCGCGTTGGGACAACGCATTGATGGCTTGGGCCTATTGGATATGGTGAGCAAGCATCCGGGACCAGACGCAAAGCGCTGCATTGGCAATGTGGTCTTTGAAATCACCGCTTCGCCTCTGCGGGAAGAATTAATGGCCATGTTAGGGGAACCGCCAGTGGTGATTGGGTTTGAAAATCATGGCGGTCGCACCTACTTAAACCGTGTGTCCCCCCTGGGAAAAGTGCGGAGTGGCTCCGGCAACAATGGCGAAGATGGCTTTGAAGGGGCTTTTCATCAAAAGGCGATCGCCACCTACTCCCACGGGCCCCTGCTCCCCAAAAATCCTTTTCTGGCGGATTGGTTGATCCGCACCGCTCTGCAACGCAAATATGATATGCCGGTGGAATTGAGTCCGCTGGACGACCAGTTAGCCCAGCAAGCCCGTACTGCCATGATGAAACGTTTAGAATAAAGTCAAGAAATGTAACGCGGCTCCTGACCCCATGTCCCAACCTTCCCCTAAAATCTGCATCCTCGGCGGTGGCTTCGGTGGACTCTACACTGCTCTCCGTCTGGGCCAACTCCCCTGGGAATCGCCCCACACGCCAGACATCACCCTCATTGATCGCCAGGATCGATTTTTGTTTGCGCCATTTTTGTATGAATTGCTCACCGAAGAAATGCAAACCTGGGAAATTGCCCCCCCGTTTGTGGAGCTATTGGCGGAAACCGGGGTCAAGTTTCACCAAGGAACGGTGACTGATATTGATCCGAGTCAACAGCAGGTGCAATTGGCGGACGGCCAGGCTTTCTCCTACGACTATTTGGTGATTGCGATGGGGGGAGAAACCCCAGTCCCCAAGATACCTGGCGTTAAAGACCATGCCATTGGTTTTCGCACTTTGGAGGATGCCTACGCAGTCAAGCAGAAACTACAAACCCTGGAGGCTGCTGATCTAGAAAAAATTCGGGTTGCCATTGTGGGCGGGGGATATAGCGGGGTTGAGCTGGCCGCCAAACTCGGCGATCGCCTGGGGGAAAAGGGACGAATTCGCATCATTGAACGGGGCGAAACGATTTTGGGCACATCCCCGGAATTTAATCGTGTCACCGCCCAGGAAACCCTTTCGGAAAAAGGAGTGTGGCTCGATCTGGCCACTGAAGTCACCGCCATCACTGCCCAGGACATCACCCTCAACTATCGGGAGCAATTGGATACCATTCCGGTGGACTTAGTCCTGTGGACTGTGGGAACCGTTGTGTCTGATTGGATCAAAAACTTACCCTTTGCCCATGGCGACCGGGGTTTTCTACAAACCACGCCAGACTTGTTAGTGGCGGGCCAAACGCAGGTGTTTGCGCTGGGGGACATCGCCGAAGCAAAAGATGCCACGGGCCAACGGCTCCCCACCACCGCCCAAGTCGCCTTTCAGCAAGCAGACTATTGTGCCTGGAACGTCTGGGCCAGCATCACCGGCCGTCCCCTCCTACCTTTCCGCTATCAGGCGTTGGGGGAAATGCTTTCCTTGGGAACTGACGAAGCGGCTTTAAACGGCTTAGGCATTAAATTATCGGGACCCGCAGCAGTTCTAGCCCGACGGTTAGTGTATCTTTACCGCTTTCCCACCTGGCAGCATCAATTAACGGTGGGAATTAATTGGCTAGCCCAGCCATTGTTGGCATTATTGAAGGGTTAACTGTTGAATGCCGGCGCATGATCCCCCTTACCCTCGTCCTGAAAAATTTTTTAAGCTACCAAAATGTTTCGCTGGATTTTACAGGACTCCACACCGCCTGTATTTGCGGTTCCAATGGTGCCGGAAAATCTTCGTTGTTGGAAGCTATCACCTGGGTCGTTTGGGGAAAATGCCGGGCGGACAGTGAAGATGATGTGCTGCACAATGGTACCGATTTTGTCCGGGTGGACTTTGAATTTATTACCCACCAACAGACCTATCGCATTATCCGCAGCCGTCAACGGGGTAAGAGTAGTGTGGCGGAGTTTCAAGTTAAAAATTCCACTGGCTATAAAACCCTCTCGGCAAAGGGGTTGAGGGCAACCCAGGACACCATTATTTCGACGTTAAAGCTGGATTACGACACCTTTACCAATTCCGCTTATTTACGCCAAGGGCGGGCAGATGAATTTATGCTGCGCCCTCCCAGTCAACGCAAGCAAATCCTTGCCGATTTACTCAAGCTAGATCATTATGAAACCTTGGCAACCCGGGCAAAAGATGTGTCACGGGAAGCTAAGGGCAAGGCAGATCAATTAGATGAGCGGCTCCAAATACTTAAACAGGAAGTCGGTCGGCGTCCTGACGTGGAGGCCAATCAACAGGCATTAGCGGCACAAATTCAGGAAATTCAGCAGGTTCAAGAACAGGACAAGCGGCAACTCCAGCAATTACAAGTCAGCCAGAATCAACGTCAAACGTGGCGATCGCAATGGGAGTGGCAACAACAACAGTGTGGGACATTAAAGCAGGATATTCTGCGACTCCAGCAGCAGGTGGGCGAAACGGAGCAACAAAAAGCGGCTCTGCAACAAATGCTGGATCAAGCTTCTGAAATCCGGACGGGTTACCAACGGTATCAACGCTTACAAAACCAGGAAAAAGAACTCGCTGAACGCTTTCAACAGCATCAAGTTTTACAACAACAGCAACAGTCTTTGGAGCATCAACTCCTGCAAACGGAAAATACCCTCAAGCGGCAGCAGGAACAACAATCCCTCCGGCTAGAGCATTTAGAGACGGAACTAAAGACATTACACCCCCTGTTACAACAGGCTGGCAGTATCCAACAAGGGTTGGAGCAGTTAGCCGCTGCCCGTCACAATCTCAAGCGCCTAGATGATCTGCAGCATCGGGTTTCTCCCCTGCAACAGCGGCGTTCCGCAGTGCAAAGTCAACTCGACCGGGCGATCGCCCAATTAGAAGCCCAACTAGACCAGTTAAACAATCAAAAAATCACCCTGCAACAACAAATCAAGCAAATTCCTGACCAACGTCGGGCCTTACAGGCGTTGGACGAGCAAATTGATCACCTAGACCGACAACGGGTTTACCTCAAACGGGTGGAGGATAAGGGTCAAGAGCGGCGGCATTTTCAAGAACGTTTACAGGAGCAGCAACGCTTCTGTGAAAAACAGTTGGCGGAGGTGGAACAAAAAATAGTCCTCCTCGAAACCCCAGACGCCCTTTGTCCTTTATGCGAGCAGGGTTTAACCGGCCATCATCGAGGGCACGTTGTGCAAAAAACCGCAACCCAGCGTCAGGATTTGCAAAATGATATCTGGATTATTGGGGAACAATTGACGGTGACGGCCCAGGAACTCCAAATTCTACGACATGAATATAAGGATGTGAGTCAACAATTACAGCATAGTGACCAGTTACAGCAGCAGTATGGACAGTTAGAAGCGGCACTAGGGCGCAGCGGAGAAATCCATGAGCAACTCAGTGCTGTCGAACAAGACATGGCCGCCATGGAAACCCAGCTAGCGCGACAGACCTTTGCCGAGGAGCTACAGCAGGAATTAGCGGCCTTGGAGGCTGAAATCCAGCAATGTCGATATGATGAACAAACCCATGCCCTCGCTCGTGCGGAGGTGGATAAATTACGCAAAGTAGAATATCGCCATGCCCGCTTCAAAGAAGCGCAACAGCGTCACACCCAACTCACGGGCGATCGCCCCCGCCTGGAGGCCCGATTACAGCAATTGGCCCAGGAATTGACGGATTTACCCCACACCTCTCCCCTGAGCCAACGCCGTCAGGAGGTGCTAACAGCAATTCAAACCCTCGGCTATGACGGCGATCGCCATCAACAGGTCTTATCCCAATTACGTAACGCCCAGTCCTGGCAATTACGTTACCAAGAAATGCAAAAAGCTCAAACCCAGCTTCCCGCCTTAGACAACCGTTTACAGGAATTTCAGCAGCGTATCACCCAGCAGCAGCAGGCCCTAACGGAACGGGAAACAGAAGCCCAGCGGTTAGCCACCCAGATGAGCCAGTATGCAGATCATGAAACCCAGATTCAGCAGCTAGAGCACACAGTACAACAACGTCGTCAACAGTGGGATAGACTGCTGGCCCAAAAAGGCGGGTTAGAACAACTCCTAATAAACTTAACGAATTTGCAAGGGGAATATGAAGACACCCGACAGCAATTTCAGCAGGTGAAGCGACAATATCGTGTCCACCAAGAATTGTCCCAAGCCTTCGGCAAAAATGGCATTCAAGCCATGATGATCGAAAATATCTTGCCCCAATTGGAAGCGGAAACGAATCAAATCCTGGCTAGATTAACCGGCAACCAACTACATATTCAGTTTGTGACCCAACGGGCCAGTAAAAGCAGCTCTAAACGCAAACCCAAAATGATTGATACCCTGGATATTTTAATTGCCGATGCCCAGGGAACCCGACCCTATGAAACCTACTCCGGTGGAGAAGCCTTTCGCATTAATTTTTCTATCCGCCTGGCATTAGCCAAATTATTGGCCCTCCGCTCTGGCACAGCATTACAGTTACTGATTATTGATGAAGGCTTTGGCACCCAAGATGCAGACGGGTGTGGCCGCCTGATCGCTGCCATCACGGCGATCGCCACTGATTTTGCCTGTATTTTAACAGTGACCCACATGCCCCAATTCAAAGAAGCCTTTCAGCAGCGTATTGAGGTTCATAAAACCGATCAGGGATCGCAGTTAACAATCATCAGTTGAGGGGGATTATGGCTCAACGGCAGGGGAAAATAAGGAAATAATCAGGCGGTTTTAGCGATTTGTGTCCCCATTAATCTTTCTCCCCCTACCCAGCAAGGAATGCCGTCTTTACTTTTCAGCTGGATTTAAGGGAATCATTGCCCATGTGACGTAGGTGCCGATGGGACTCCACAGCAAAAATGGGACGAGGAAACCAAACCCCGGAACTGAAACAGGGTAAACGGCGATCGCCAGTCCTAAGCCAATAAAAAAGCCCGTTGCACCAATAATTGTCCCTACCGTTAAACTGCGCAGCGCACACATAACAGGGGTGTAGGCCATAATTGCGGCCTCTAATAATCCATACCCTGCCATTAGTCCCCAAGCATGGGCACCAGGCGCGGTGGCTTTCCAGGTCAAAGTGGCGGAGATAGCACCACAAATAAAAATCGTGATCCAGATAAAGGGAATCGCCCACTCAAAGGTCAACCACTGGGGGCGGCGTAATCGATTAAACCAACGTAAATTTTTAGGCGAAATGCGATTAAGCACAAAGGCTAATCCAAATGCCACACCACCGATGCAGAGCCAAGAAGGAATCATGACAAGACACACTTTTGCGCCAGTATAGCGTGATGCCCAATAAAATCAGATATTAGCCAAATCCAAGCCGACCAAATGGGTCAAGATGGGAGAGTCAAGCTTTTGTACGGTGGATTCCGAAAATTGGAAAATTCTCCAAGCTCCAGAATATTTAGGTAGACGCGGAATCACCATGATCAACAAACGTAAACCATCCTATTGCGTCATTAGTAAAATGATGGACTATCAAATCGATATTATTCGGTAGTGCGCTAGTAAAGTGTGAGATAGGTGGCAAAATCATGCCAAGTCCAAGCATGTGTGCTTACCGACTCGAACACTCAGAATTAAACCACTATCTTTGGCTAAACTCAAACCAATCCAACAATCGCCTACATCGAGTTCTTCCGGTAGACATTGTTTCTGTTTTTTTTGATAAAAGACCACCACTCATCTCCGACAATCGACTCTGTCTCTACTGCTTGGAGTGCTCGATTATGAATTAATTGAGTCTTCTGGCTAGCCATCCTCACCAGACTAACCACCGTGCCATAGGCTCGTTTGCCAATACGAGCGATGCCTCGCAAACTGCTTCCCTCTGCATGGGATTGAAGTATCGTATGGACTTCCTCTAGGGTTATTTGCCGACGGTAGTAGAGCGTATCGAAGGTGTCCGTGAAGGTTTTCTCGCAAGTGGGACAATGATATCGCTGGCTGCCCTTGCTGGTGCTACCGTGTTTGTGCGCCTTCGCATGACCACATAATGGACATTGCATAGATAAACTTCATCGTAGAACGACAAGATGACAAGATTAGATTATCCATCCCACACTTCTCTGTTGCACCACCGGCGAAGTTTTGTCATTCAACCAGTTCCCAAACTAACTACTTCAGTAACTTTTGCTTTCCTGTATTTTCTATGATTGGATCTGCTTGAAGATAGCAATTTAATGCAAGTAAACTTAATGTGAGTAAACTACCTGCACCTACTACTGCTATGTTGGCACTCCTCAAAGATTACAGTTGTCTGCAACCTCGCATTCCGCAAAACGAAGCTGAGAGTCAGGCACTTAGGAAGGCGATCGCCTGGTTATGTGAACAAAGTGACGGAGAAAATTTTGGCATTTGTGCAGACAGTCAATCAGAAGCAGAAAATGCGCTCCGGGCTTATCTTGATGCCTTGGGTTATGCATCAGCGACAATCATGGCATCCAAGGAAGCCAGCGATGGAGTGTATCTCAAATGTAATACCCAGTCTCTACGATATTATGTTGAGCCGTATGAAGGAGAATACCGGGGTGTCCTCATTGCCTGTCAATCAGAAAATAACGAGGCGATCAGCGGCACCTACGGTTATTTCCCTTTAGGTTTATTTGCCTGATGGTTCACTGCGTAGCGGATTGATCACCTGAAATAATCGACACGAAGAGCTACAGCAAGCCCACAAAATGCAGGGGACCATGGCCGCTAATCAATTCGGCTAAGAGTGCGATAAAACCAAGCATAGCTAACCGTCCGTTCCAAACTTCTGCTGCCGTCGTTAACCCCCATTCCCACCGTTCTTGGGGGTACATTTTCATATTTTTATTTGGGTGAGGAACCGCATCAAAGGTGCAAGGCGGCTCTTGAAGCGAATTAACCACCATTTGCGCCAAAGAATCAATGAACACGGGATGGGTATTAAGCGCAGGCACGCGCTGAAAATTATCAATGCCTGCATTTTCAGCAATCTCTCGGTACTCAATATCAATTTCTTGTAATGTCTCGATATGTTCTGACACAAAACTGATTGGAACCACCAATAAATCATCAATGCCTTGCGCGCCCAATGATTCTAGGGCTTCTTCTGTATAGGGTTTTAGCCATTCCACTGGGCCGACTCGACTTTGGTATGCCAATGTGTACTCGTTGGGTCGATCCAAAGTCCGCATGATTAACCGTGTGCAGGCTTCAATCTCCGCTTGGTAGGGATCTCCGGCTTCATCCACATAGCTTTGGGGAACACCGTGGGCACTAAAAAAAATATGCGCCTGGTCAGGATTAGCGAAATTTTTTAGTTCTTCTTGAATTAGGTCTGCCATCGCCTCGAGGTAACCCGGATGGTCATACCAAGAAGGAATTAGAGTGTAGTCGAGTTGGCGTAGGATAACATTTTTTTGCCATAACTCTTCTAAAATACGAAAGCTTGAGCCACTGGTGCTGATCGAAAAATGGGGGTAAAGCGGCAGAATAACCAGGCGCTGCAAGCGATCCTCTTTAATCGTATCGATAGCTTCCTCGGTAAAGGGATGCCAGTAGCGCATACCAATATAGGTTTTGGCCGTTTGACCGAGTTCCGCCAACCGTGTTTCCAGCGCTTCAGCTTGTGCTTGGGTGATTTGTAGTAGGGGAGAGCCACCACCAATTTCTTGATAATTTGCCTGGGACTTTTTTGCCCTCAAAGTCGAAATCAGCCACGCCAGGGGTCTTTGTAACCAGGGAAATGGCAAACGAATAATTTCAGGGTCAGCGAACAAATTAAATAAGAAGGGGCGGACATCCTCTAGCTTTTCCGGCCCCCCTAAATTCAGCAGTAGTACCCCGACGCGACCCATAGTTGTTAATTTATTAAGGTGATTTTCAGATTCTTTACTAAGTTTAACAATAGATGGCGCAAAGAACAGCGTCATTGCTCACCAGATCTGATGTTCATCCCCGAATTTTCCGACTAAGGACCTATGGCAACGATTTTTCGCACTTGGAGTTATCAATACCCTTGGCTTTACGCCACCATCTCTTGGTTAGCGACCCTAAATGTGGGAGGCGATCGCCGATTTCACCAATTACCACTGCGGGGTCTATCGTTGTCTTCTGACGCCCAAATCTTAGATTTATGCTGTGGTGGTGGTCAAGCGACTCAATACCTTGTGGCAACTGGTGCCGGAGTCACTGGGTTAGATGCTTCCCCCAACGCCCTCACTCGAGCCAAGGCGGCCGTTCCATCTGCCAGCTATGTGCAGGGTATGGCGGAAAATCTCCCATTTGATGCGGCACAATTCGATCTGGTTCATACCAGCGTTGCGCTCCATGAAATGACTCCTGAACAATTACAGCAGATTCTGGGAGAAGTATGGCGAGTCTTAAAACCGGGTGGTGTTTTTACCTTTATTGACTTACACCGTCCTCAAAATTGGTTATTTTGGCCGCCTCTGGCCATATTTATGTGGCTCTTTGAAACAGAAACAGCTTGGCGCTTGCTCCAAACGGATTTAACCCAACAATTAAAAAATCAGAAATTTACGGGGGTTGCCAAAACGCTATACGCCGGCGGGAGCTTGCAAGTCATTCAAGCACGAAAGGCTGATCATTAAACTTTGGTCAGTTGCATCGATTCCCCATTCTAGTCATAACATTGATCGAAAAAAAGCCCGGCTCCGAAGAACCAGGCATAGGGATTAAAGAATCAATTGCACGTCTAAAGCTGGGGCACAAACTGTTCCTTGACCGGAACCTCCGCGTATTCCGCCACGATCTGACGGAATTCTTCCCCATCAATGGTTTCTTTCTCAATCAGTAAATCGACTAGGCGATCGACAACTTCTCGATTTTCTTGAACAATTTTACGTGCCATTTGATGGCCTTCTTCTGCCAGTTGGCGGACTTGGGCATCAATCTGGGTAGCGACTTCCTCTGAATATTCGGCGCGATTCATCAAACCGCCTCCCAGGAATACTTCTCCCCCGGAACTCTCCAAGGAAATGGGACCCAGGGTGCTCATGCCAAAGCGGGTAACCATCTGGCGGGCCATTTCTGTTACCTGTTGCAAATCGCCGCCAGCTCCGGTGGTTACTTCATCATCTCCAAAGACTTCCTCTTCCGCTGCGCGTCCCCCCATTGCACCGGCAATACGGGCCATTAGTTGGGATTTGGTCGTTAAACCTTGCTCTTCATTGGGCGTAAACCAGGTTAATCCTTGAGCCTGTCCACGGGGAATCAAGGTGACTTTTTGCACCGGGTCGTGATCCTTGAGTAGGGTACCAACCATGGCATGACCGACTTCGTGGTAAGCAATCAGACGCTTACTCTTACTATCCACTAGGGGAGTTCCTTCCATCCCAGCAACGACCCGATCCACAGCATCATCAATTTCTAGCAGGGTGATGGCTGACTTACGACGACGGGCAGTGAGAATCGCCGCCTCATTTAATAAGTTGGCTAAATCAGCCCCACTGAACCCAGGTGTGCGACGGGCGATTGAATCAATGGACACTTCCGGCGCCAACTTTTTGTTCCGGGCATGGACATCTAAGATTTCTTTGCGACCTTTATAGTCCGGTGCATCCACAATCACCTGACGATCAAATCGGCCGGGACGCATCAAGGCAGAATCCAGCACGTCAGGTCGGTTGGTGGCAGCAATTATAATGATGCCTGTGTTGCCTTCAAACCCATCCATTTCAGTCAGAAGCTGGTTAAGGGTTTGTTCCCGTTCATCGTTGCCGCCACCAATGCCAGCTCCCCGTTGACGACCGACTGCGTCAATTTCATCAATAAAAATTAGGCAAGGGGCATTTTCCTTGGCTTTCTTAAATAGATCACGGACCCGTGATGCACCGACCCCCACAAACATTTCCACAAACTCTGAGCCAGAAATGCTAAAGAAAGGAACCCCTGCTTCCCCGGCGATCGCCTTGGCGAGTAATGTTTTACCGGTTCCAGGAGGCCCCACTAAAAGGACACCTTTCGGAATTTTGGCTCCAACGGCAGTAAAACGCTCGGGTTGCTTCAGAAAAGTAACAACTTCTTGGAGTTCTTCTTTGGCTTCATCAATGCCAGCCACATCATCAAACATGATGCCGGTTTGGGCGTCCATTTGGAATCGTGCTTTGGATTTACCAAAGTTCATCGCTTGACCCGGCCCGCCTGGCATATTGCTAGAGCGACGGAAGAGGAAAAACAAAGACGCAATCAAAATAACAGGAAAGATTAGATTGCCAACAAATCCCCAAACCATGCCATTGTTTCGGGCTGGGTGGGAATCAAGGCGGACATTGGCATCCCGCAAGCGGGTAATTAATTCCGGTGCGTTCATGGGTAAATCAACGCGGGAGCGGAGCATACGATCAACTTCGGGGTCGCTGACTTGAACAATTGCGGTTCGACCATTTTCATAAAGATCAACGCTGGTTATGCGACCAGCATCAACATATTCCAGAAAGCGACCGTAGGTCATGCGGGTGTTGGCTGTGTTGGAACCCAGGTTTTGGTTTCCGCTGCCAAAGTTACCCTGCCATAGAAAGAAGCCCACCACCAGCAACGGTAGTGACCACAGCAGTGCGGTTCTCCAAGAAAATTTCATAGAAACGTAATCTCTAATAATGTATGGGTGAAAAGAAGGTTAGTTGTATAGCGTTATCAATAGTTTAGCGGGGTGACGATCCAAGTAGTCAGTCCTATGATTGTTTCGGTGGAAACCAAAACGAAGTTGTTGACTCTGCCCCCATTGACTGTCTGGTGACTATTTTGATAGTGAAAAAAGATACTCCAAGCGAAATTGGATTGGAAGTTATGGATGCTAAAGTCAAACATTACAGAATGTAAACTAAATGTAACGCGATTCTCAGAAAACTCGCAAGACCCCAGAAGGATCATCCCTTTGCTTGAACTACTTTTGAACTACTTTTTGCCCAAGCTCATCAACATCGCCATTTGAGAATCCGGCATTCTTGACAAGTCAATTTGATGTGTGATTCATTAAACTCCACATATAGTGCCTTTTGTTTTTAATGACCCCATATATGGACAGCCTTGATTTAAGAGAAAAATATTGTGAAGATCGTGCTCAAAGCCTGTTGATGAAATTTCTAGCGATCGCCAGAGTTATAAGAGGTGGCTGAAATCCCTACCATGGTGAAACTCGAACCGATAAAGGCGGGGTGCTGTGTCCTTTTGAAGAACTCAATGGGTTTCGCTATTATGATAGCCTCGTCACTCAATGGTTGCAGACCTCGCATCAAAACACAGCACAAACTCAGTGGGAACTAGGCTTGCTGCATTATTTTATTTTGCCCCCGATCACCAACTATCTTAATCACTCTTGCCTATGGAAGTCACTCCACGTTTAACGTTGATTTTGGCGATTCTAGTGCTGTTTGCCGGAAAAAAGATCAATCAGAAAATTGCCTTTTTGAGAGATTACAACATCCCTGAACCTGTCACCGGTGGTGTTTTGGCTTCCATTATTTTTGGCATTATTTATGGCATCTTTGGACTGCAATTAAGCTTTGCGTTGGAGATGCGAGATAATTTTCTACTAATTTTCTTCACCACCATTGGCCTGTCTTCCAAAGTGAGTACTTTGATCAAGGGCGGCAAGCCGCTTGTGATCTTGCTAGTGGCCTCTGTGTCATATTTAATCATTCAAAATTTTGTGGGAATTTCTGTCGCAGCCTTGTCTGGATTGCCCCTTCCTGTGGGAGTTTTAGCGGGATCTGTTTCCCTCAGTGGGGGCCATGGAACCACGATCGCCTGGGCTCCTATTTTTATGGCGGATTATGGCATTAAAAATGCGGCTGAAATTGGCATTGCCAGTGCCACCTCGGAGCCTAATTCTGGGGGGCGTGATGGGGGAAACATTAGCCAAATACCTAATCAACACACACCAACTTGAATCGAAGAGTCAAGACCCTTTAACCGTCGGCGTAGAGTATCAAAAAGAAGAAGGGGCAATCGACTATAACGCCATGCTGAAGTCGGTTTTGGTGCTCACCATTGCCATTGGTTTAGGCACGCAATTAAACAATGGTTTAGCGGCAGCGGGTCTCAGAATGCCGGATTTTGTGGTCTGTCTCTTTGTTGGCATTTTAATGACCAATACGCTTCCATTTGTGTTTAAACAGATTGCCTGGCCGTCCAATACGTCTTCCATGGCACTCATTGCTGACCTCAGTCTGGGACTGTTTCTTGCTATGTCTTTAATGAGTCTAGAGCTTTGGACACTGGTGGATTTAGCTGGCCCAGTCGCCCTGCTGCTCTTAGCTCAGATAGTGGCGGTAATTCTGTTTAGTACCCTGGTCGTATTCCGCATTATGGGTAAAAGTTACGATGCTGCGGTCATCGCTGGAGGAGCATTTGGGTTATACGTCGGTGCCACCCCCACGGCGATCGCCAACATGACAGCTATTACGGAGAAGTTTGGTCCTTCTCCCCAGGCATTTATTATTATTCCCCTGGTGGGTGCTTTCTTTATTGATATTTCTAATGCCGTCATCATCCAACGTTTTTTGATCCACATTGCTTGAATCGCTTTGTATCAATTTTAATTAACAAGGCTGGGTTCTTGAAAACCGCTTTTCTGCATAATGTTGCACAGGGATAACTCCGTTTCTAACAAACAAGCATGGCCACTGTTGGGTAGAACTCGAACCTTGGCGGCGGCAAAATGATGCTTTTGTAAATGAAAAGCCTCTTCAACGGAAGGCATAATGCGATCCCGGCGACTGGCCAAAATCAGGGTAGGGCAAGTTAAAGGTGACTGGATTAGACCGTGATTCCAAAAATCCTGCAACAAAGCCAGTCGTTGTGCCACCACGTTAGGGGGAAGTAACCGCATCGCGGCCAATAGTTGACGCCGAGCCACGGCGGTTAAACGCCCAACAGAGGCTAAAAAAGGAAGGGCGGACAGTGTTGTCAGGGGCTGAAGCGGAGATGGTAACCAACGATTTAAAGGGATACCCCAGTGTAACCATGGGTGGCGGGCAAAGGCGGTGGCGGGATTAACCAACAGTAATTTCTTAACCCACTGGGGAAACTCACTGGCAATGGCGATCGCCAAGCAGCCTCCAAAGGATTCTCCACATAAAACAATGGGGGGCTGGATATGGGGATGGCTGTCTAGCATCTGGATAACCTGCTGCGCTAACCCCGGCCAATCTTCCGCTAAAGGCTGTGGCGGCAAAGCAATGCTGTAAAGATTAAACAGGGGAGCAAGTTCCACTTGCTGTCGATAAAACAATCGTCCGGTTCCATCCATCCCTGGCAAGTACAGCAGGGTGGGACGGTTAGAAACATGGTGGAGGTCAAGCGGCAGCAGCTTCATCAGGAGGTTATGGGGATAAGCACGAGACAGAACTCCGTTATACCAAAACGGTTAAATCTGTTACTTAAAGTTTAACGAGCTATCCAACAACCTTGCTCAAAACCATAGATCATAAAAATGAGAATGGGACGCTAGCGATTTGAATAAAAATGCCATGCACTGAGCAGCTATATCTCAATCTCAATTGAGTTTGCGGTGGATTAAGGGCCAGCCGTTTTGTCCCAGCTTCCTCACTGATTTCGACCTTTACCGCCATGGGTTAGGATTCCCCGGTAATGGCTAACCCTTCCACCCACACATGGGGGCAAACTCCGCTGGGTGTCTCCTCTGCATCAGGTTCTAAATAGATAATCGCCTTGAGCAGTTCCAGAAAATCACCTGCAACTGTGGCTGAGTCAATACTTTGGCGATCGCCGTTATCGACCAACCAGCCATCAAAGGGCAATGAAAAAGAACCCTGAAGAGAATTGACCCCTGCGTGGAGAGCCTGCAACTTGTCGATATAGATTACATTTTTTGCGGTATCGAGGTTGTAGGTTTGCGTCGGTGTTTGATGACTGAAGACGTGGTAAAAATGGGAGCCGACCGTTACTTTGGCACCAATATTAGCGTGGCCTGTGGGTTCTGTGTTGAAGCGCTTGGCTGTCCCCGCACTATGGAGCAATCCGGTGAGAACCCCATCCGTAATCAAATTTACCCGTCGAGTCGGGGTCCCTTCGCCGTCAAACCGTTCCGCAGCAATATTACCGGGATGCAGGGCATCATCGCTGATACATAACAACTCGCTGGCGATCGCCATTCCAAGGGAATCTGGAGTAGAAAGGGATTGTTTGTCCAAAATGCTCTGGGCATTGTAGAGATTGGAAAATGCCCCCAGTAAACTTAAAAAAGCTTTGGGGGAAAATACAACGCGATACTTGCCCGATGCAATGGGCCGATAGTCAAGATGGCTTAGGGTTTTGGCTTTGACTAATTGCAAGCACCCCTCAATGTCCAAGCTGGGTAAATCCCGGCTAATTTTCATTTCTCCGGCGCTGCGGGGTTTTTTATTTTCTTGCTCTGCCCGACTGTAGAGATAAATCGATGCGTAGGAGCGGCACTCATACCGCTTTGCCCCTTCACTATTGAGGTAAAAGCGCTCGGTGGTATCCTCCGATAGCCCATTGTAGGGAACGCCAGTAATTGCGGGATGGCTATCCAGCAATTCTTTCTCCGCATTGACTAACGTGTTAATCAATTGATCAATGGGGGCTGGATCGGTGACGGAATCGGCGCTAGGTGGGATGGGCGTTTGGGATTGAGGGCTAAATTCAGGAATGTTGTCGGTGATGCCAAAGGCACTGGCTTCCGCCGCCGTTTTGAGCGCTAACTGAATTCCACCCGCATCTAAATCTGTGGTGCTGGTCACCCCCACGAGACCATGATCATTCCACACCCGCACAATCACACTCGCTCGATTGGAAGCCTCCACTTGCTTCGGTTCTCCGGAGGCTACTTCCACTCCGGTTTCTTCGACTGAGGAGCCGTAGATGTCGTATTGCTTGATGTGTAATGTCTCCGCGCCCTGTTGGGCATAGTCGGCGATCGCCTGAAGATCGAGCATGAAACCTGAATTCCTAACGTTTGCAATTATTGTTAATTGTACTGGGTTGCTGAAATCCTGGGTGTCATAGGTCCGGGGACAGAACCGCATCTAATCTGTTTGATGGCATATTGTTAACTTAGGCTTTGGGGTAAACAATGGAAGTGGGTCAAGCTGAGAACTCAGTCGGTACTACCCTCTGGGTTTGCCGTTGGACGCGCAACTATTTGCAAAAGCTGTGTTAGCATGATTATTGCCAAAAGCAGCATGGCGAGCGTAGCCAAGGGGTTAAGGCAGAGGATTGTGGTTCCTCCATGCGTGGGTTCGAATCCCATCGTTCGCCCTGATTAATTGAAATAGAAACCCAGCACTCTCCTCTGGACAGATCGTGTCACCAGGACGAATAATTTTTTCATCTTAAAAAAGGGTCGCTAGCTGGTTAACTAAGGGGCCGCAAGTAATTAAAGTACCTTCTATAAAGAGACAATCGTCACGTCCAATTTAGATAATTGTTCAGAGCGTTGCCATTGTTGTTTGTAAGCCTCTAGTTCATCTTTTGGAACCGTTATTTTCTTTTCATAGATACCCTCAACTAAGGGAACGAAAGGCTAGAAACCATTCCAAGTCATATTGGTCGTCCATTGCAATGCGTCCTCAATGGTCATTAAAATATGCCTGAAAAGTTTTAGGCAAAGCGGCGAATCATAGTGTCAAAAATAGCCATAGACTGTCTGCCACTCGGGAAAATCCTGGGGAAGTAAGCGCCACGCACATCCTGCTCTTCGGATGTAAAAAATCGCATTGACAACTTCACGTAGATTCGTTGTTTGTTTTCTACCTGCCGGAAGATGCGGTTCCATCAATTGCCACCGACAATCACTCACATCGGCATCATAAGCTTGTCAAAATATTGCCATTATTATGGTGAAAATGCATGATTTTCACCATTCTTTCTCCCCTGAGCTACGTTTCAAACACGTTCTAAACTTCGCCTATGTTGAAATCCGACGTTTTCTGATTCTCCTCCTTGGAAGGGTTGGAAGTGAGTTAGCTGTTCGACTCTCTTCCAAAAAGGGAAGTAAAACTACAGGTTCCAAGATGGATTCACTTTAAGACACGAGGCTTCTAGTATTAGAACAATAAATTTTCTTGTCGGTCTCAATTTTTAGGGGTTCACGAACTTTAGGAGAGTCAGGGACAGTTTCAGGCGGGGGTATAAACTCCTGAGAAATCAGAGTATTTGGTTGGGATGATAGAATTTCTAAATCGGAGGCACAGGCACTAGTCGGAGCAGGTAAGGGTTGCTCTTCCTCCAAACTGGATTCGGTCGGTGCAATGATGTTTAAGGTCGGAATAACTTCATTACAGGAATTAACCGATTTTTCTTCTGAGGTTATTGCAGATACCTGAACAGGATTGGCAAACACATTTTGAACGAATAAGCCAGAAGTTCCCATTAAGAATCCTTGAATGATTAGGATTAATTTAATAGAAGTTTTTGGATTTTTAGACACAGCGATTGCTCCTCTTTTTTTCAGATATATTACTTGATTTTTAATAATTCAGGCATAATTTGACTAGTAAAGATATCAATTACACCTGTAACCATAAATTGAACACCGATCGCCGCGACAAATAAGCCCATGACCCGTTGAGTAATACTCAATCCAATATTACCTAAAAGTCGTTGTAATGATTTACCGGAAGCGAGAACAAGGAAAACCAGAAAAGTCACAAAAGCTGTCACAGGAATGAGTTCAATAGCCGTCCCTTTATGAATTTTCTCCGCCTCACTGGCGTAAAGAATCACATTAGCAATAACCCCTGGCCCCACTAATAAAGGCATCGCCATGGGAATCACAATTTGACTGTAAACTGATTTTGCTTCAATCAGATTACTTTTCTTGTCTTCTTGCTTATCAGAAAGAGAGTTTGTTGTATTTGTTCCCTTTCCGTTCACAATATTGATACCGATGATTAAGAGAAGTATGCCCCCCGCAATCCGAAAGGAATTTAGGGTCACACCAAAAAAATTAAGCATCGGTGTCCCTACGAGCATAAAGATCACTAACAAACCCAAAACCGTCAGAGAGACAAAAAAAGCAACAATCCGTTGGACTTCTTTGGTTTCACGGGCAGTGTAACTGATAAAAATGGGGAGCATTCCTAAGGCATTCAAGAGAGCAAATAGGGTAATTCCAAAGTTTCTTAAAAATGAAAAATCCATAATCTGAAAATTCAAATAAAATTTAGACAAAAAATAGTGAAAATCCCCAAATAAGTATTCTATCCAAGAGAAAAGCTAGAAATTTATCTTCAAGAGAAATTAATGCTCACAATTAGTTCCTGGTTAAAAAGCGATTCGCCGATGACCTTCTCGAACTCCAACAACAGAACCACCTTTTTACTTGCCTAATCTCCGATCACAACAGACAACCTTAACGAGCCTATCGCTTGTCGGTATAACGGTCTAGTTTAGGTGGCGGCTAACTTGGGGCAACGTTTTGCCATAACTCGGCTGCAATAAATCTCGATAGATGCCCCACATTCGTTGTCGCAATTACAATATCTGGAACCCCAAGAGTTATCGCTTGTGCCACCAAAATCATATCACCGTCAATTGTTTTATCACCTGCTGTTGGTTGCCCTTGCTGACCCTTCTCCCAAACGTTTTGCAGCTTGGCGCATGGCAGCCGTTGTAATGGGGAAACCCTCAATCAACCTACCTAACTCTCTAGACGAGCTATACTTTTGTCTTGTTCGCAATAATTCGCGCGAACCTCGTAATCAGCAATTTCCGAATTTAGTACGACTACCCTGATGTGATGTGAGTTGACAGCCATATGGCGCAACCTTCACTTTCAGTAGATAACTTGGATTGGTGATTAGCACCAAGTGGTCCCCAACATTCATGATTCTGCTCACCAAGTTCCCCTTTCCTCTCCATTGGGAACAGATTTCGCTCGAAAACGATCTTCATCCAAAGCATGCGATCAAGTATTGACCTGTTTCTTGTTGTTCATTATTGTCTTCGTCATCTATCCAAGACTGAATTAGGTTAACTGCCTTAGTTTGTTTTTGCTTTAAAAGAATAAAGCTCGTTAAAAGCTGTAATGTCACAGATTCAATTGAAATCCCTTTTTGATTGGCTTCCTGTAGAGATATTGCTCAATTTCTGGGGTAGGTCTCAAGGGTTGCAGTCTGGATTCTCTGAGCTTGGATTGGGTATATTTCTCATTTCTAACATTCGGATTTTGTTCACGTTATTTAGACAAAAAGAGGTGCGTTAATGCATGTAACACCCCTCAAGATCGCCGATAACCTCGGAAATCCACAACAGGTCCTCATTAATTTCTGATTTTGCGATCGCCGATAACGTCTCCAAATTCAACAATGAAGCCGACATTTTCGCTGAATTAAACCTAGCTAGAATAAAAAACAGTAAATAAAAAGTAGCACCCACCAGTCTCTAGTACTGGCAGGTGCATTACCCCAGATTGGTGTGACAGTTAAGCCGAATGGTAGGTTAACACCAGTTTTGGGCTAGTTTCCGGTGGGTAAGGGTATTGTGATGCCCTCCTTCGAGAGCATTTCCCGGATATGTTGGAAGCGCTCATACTGGGTGAGCGTAATCGGGCTCAGCATACCCCTCGCTCTGTAGCTTGCGCGGTGGATACTGCACATAGGTTTTCATTAGCTCTTTGACCTTTTCGCTCATGGTGACCAGCATCCAGGTGCGTTCCGTATAGTTGTTCATGAAGATGTCGTAGCGTTCCTGGGGGTCTTGCCACAGGTCAAACATCTGGGGTACGACGGCAACATAACTCTCTGCCCCCTTCCATCCCAGGTTGGAGTCTACGGCTAGCCCTCCGGTCGTTGCACCATCGTCACCCCGCAGGTTAAACACCGCCTTGTAATTGTTGACCCGTACTGCACCCGGTGTCAGTTCATTCTCGGTGAAGTAGAACCAGGATTTGCGTTCACACTTACCCGTACCAAACAGCGCCGGAGACATGTCGAAGCTATCAAAGATGATCGGTTGGCCTTCACGATCATTGGTGGGCAGTGACACCCCGGCGAGGTTAGCAAAGGTCGCCATCAGATCGAGACCGCCCACAATATCGTGGTTTTTCACGCCCGGCGCGATTTTTCCTGGCCACCAGGCGATCGCGGGGACACGGTTGCCGCCCTCGCGGACAGTGCCTTTCGTGCCTCGGAATGGGGTGTAGCCAGCGTCAGGATAGACATCCTGCCAGGCCCCGTTGTCGGTCGTCCAGAAGACGAAAGTATCCTCTTCCAGGCCAAGTTCCCGTACTTTATCCATAATTGCCCCGATCCGAGCGTCTAGCTCCACGATCGAGTCCGCATACTTGCACTTAGAAGGCGATCGGTGAATAAAGTCGGGGTGGGGCAGGTTGGGCTGGTGTACCTTCATAAAGTTGACGTTGAGGAAGAAGGGTTGGTCTTCCTTGGCTGCATCTTCGAGAAATTCGATCGCCGCCTTCTCGACATAGCCATCGAAGAAGGGAATCCCCACCACGCCTTCATCTGGTGTATCGACGTACTGACCGTTGATCTTGAAATCTTCCTTGGCCTTCTCACCGGCCTTAGCCGACAGCGATCCTTTGGTCACATTTTGGAACATTGCCCGTAGTTCTGGCTCCATATCGGGGAACCAGGTGGGGTCGGCATAGGTATAGGCATTCAGGTGGTAGAGACCGACGTACTTCATCTCGTCGTAGCCCTGGGCATTGGGTAGTGCGTAATCGTCCTCCCCCAGGTGCCATTTGCCTGTGAAAAAGGTGCGGTAGTCGGCCTGTTTCAGTACGGAGGCCAACGTCCACTCTGCTGCGGGTAAGCCGCCGCCCTGCCCCTGAAAAGCCACGGTGGTCATGCCACTACGGTTGGGGATACGACCCGTTTGCATAGCCGCCCGACCTGGGGTGCAACTCGGTTGGGCATAGAAGGAAAAGAAGGTCATGCCTTCCGCCGCCATGCGATCAAAGTTTGGGGTTGGCATCCCCCGTCCTTCGCCGCCGCCGTAGGGGCCAAGATCGCCATAGCCGGTGTCATCGGTCACTAGCAGAATAATGTTGGGTTTTTTATTCGACATTGTTTTGTCTCTCCATTAGATGGTTATTAGTCCAGCAAGATGAATGATGCCCATGGATTTAATTGTGTGGCGTTACTGAATCAGGGTATGAGTTTGTGAGCTTCAAGATTTTTTATCGCCCCCTAAATCCCCCAATGCTGGGGGACTTTCCATTTTTGGTTCCCCCCAAATTTGGGGGGCTAGGGGGGCTAAACATACCTCAAATCAGCAATGCCAATTGTGTATCCCTACACCGCCCTCCTATTGAGACATTGACCGCCGGAAGGCAAATCGGTCAATGCAATCCCCCAAACCATTAAGTGCGGGCAGGTTGACGGGCGGTTTTCCGGCTTTTTTTAGTTTTGTGCAGACCATGGCATTTCTTAAACTTCTGACCACTGCCGCAAGGACAGGGATCGTTGGGATGGGCTTTGGCAAAAGCGGCATCCTGGGCGGCCAGGATGGGCATGATCTTTGCGGCAGGATAGTTGCGTTGCATTATTGTCGCTAAAAGTCGGAGGGGTTCATCAATGTGATGGAAAAATACTTTATATCCGGCACACAGGTAATTCAGCCCTGGCTCTCCATCGGGGGTGGTAATGAACCGATTTTTAGGGCATTCGCCGTTGCAGGCAAAGCGCACGTCACAGTCCAGGCAATACTTGGGCAGTTTTTCCAATTTATCCCGCCCAAACTGATGCTGGCGATCGCCGCCGACCAGATCCCCTATCGGCTGATCCTGAATGTTGCCCAGCTTATAATCGGGTTCGACAAAGTGATCACAGGAGTACAGATCACCGTTATGTTCTAGGGCCACCGCATGACCACAGGTGGGTTCAAAGACACACATACCAGAGGGTGCACCGATCCATTTGCTGACGGCGGCTTCAAAAGTTTGTACGAATACCTTGCCCACATCATGGCGCACCCATTCATCAAAGATGCTGATCAAAAAGCTGCCAAATTGTTCGGGTTTAACGGAGCGATCGGAAACGAGGGTTCCCTGTTGGTGGAGGGTACTGCCGTCCTCATTTATTCGCTCAATAATGGGGATGAACTGAACCCAGCTAGCGCCCACTTCATCCCCGAAGAAATCGATAGACCTCTAGGGGATGATTGCCATTCACTGCATTCACGGTGGTCAGGATGTTGTACTCCACCCCATGTTTCTGCAGTAGCCGCAGACCCCGCATCACGTTATCAAAGGTCGGTCTCCCAACTTTATCAACCCGATAGGCATCATGGAGTTCCCTTGGCCCATCAATACTCAACCCCACCAGATAGTTGTTTTCTTTCAAAAACTCACACCACTCATCGTTGAGTAACGTGCCGTTGGTTTGGATCGTATTCTCAAAGGTCATTCCTGGCTTGCGGTACTTCTCCTGGTAGGCGATCGCCTTGCGAAAGAAATCGACTCCCATGAGGGTGGGTTCTCCTCCCTGCCAGGCCACCGTGACCTCTTTTGTGCGGTGGGTTTCGATCAGTTGACGAATATAGTTTTCCAACAGCTCATCCGCCATCCGAAACTTACTGCCAGGATAAAGCTGTTCTTTATCTAGAAAAAAGCAGTAGGAGCAGTTGAGGTTACAAATTGCGCCGGTTGGTTTCGCCAGAACGTGGATGCGGGGAGGAGTTTTGGGCTGGGTCATAGGGGGATTGACGTGTCGGTTTATTAAGTCAGAGGGGCATCGGATAGTAAAGGGAGTTGTGGATTACGCCTTGTAACCCACCCTACCAAACGGGCGATCGCTTTAGGATTCAGCGACCTGACTGACCTCTTTTTCCCCAGCGATAGATTGCTTCGCAGCCC
>CALNXU010000003.1:0-23316 GCA_942490695.1 Merismopediaceae cyanobacterium
TATGACCTATATCTGAATGCGGAAGGCTGGTTGTATCTAGCAGTCATTATTGACTTGTTTTCTCGGATGGTGGTGAGATGGTCGATGGCAGAACATATGCGAACTGAACTAACTGGTTCTCACTGCTCTTGATGCCGCATTAGGGCAACCAATACCGGCGGAAGCAGGTTTACTCTTCCACTCTGACCGCAGTTCCCAGTATGTTAGTCATGACTACCGAAATACTCTTCCACACGCTAATATCTGCTGTAGTATAGAGTCGTCAGGGCAACTGCTGGGATAATACCGTAGCCGAAAGTTTTTTGGCACCCTCAAAACTGAGTTTATTCACTACTTTTCCTACCTGCGCCATCGCTCGTACTGCCATTGCTGAATGGATTGAGGTTTTCTATAACCGCCAACGATTACATTCCACCATCGGTTTTCTTTCCCCTTCCCAATTTGAGGACAATTATTACCTCTCTCTTCAATCACCAGTTCCCGCTTAATTACACTGTCCACTTTTTCAGGACAAGGTCAGTTCTCGTCAGCATGTCCTTTGCGAACGACACTCACCTTCTCGAAAGGCAACGTCTAAAACCCAGTGCAGTGAATTTTCGATGCCCCAATGAGTGCGTATGGCTTTCACTAAGCACTCCACCTCAGGTCTTGCTTCAGTGCTCGTTCTATGTTCAGCATCACTCTACTTTGTTGAAACGTTTGAACATTATCTCATTTCCTTCTATTTCCCGACAAGTCTAAGGGTTCACTGCCACAACATCACGTACTCAAGTCAGCTTAAGCACTGATCCTCCGATTTGTCGTTTTCCCAGCGAAAAACGCTAGCCATCATGGGGCTTTTACTCGCCGCTCAACTTAAATAATGTCGGCGGTGGGCTATGAGCTACTTTTCGATAACTTAGACCCAAGCCAGTTGATGAATTGAGCCTGTGAGCGGGTTTGCGTCCAAATTTTTCCGGGCCCGGTCAACTCCGCCACAAATCCTTCCCCACTCAAGAGAAATGTTTTAAGTCCACCCACAGAGCGTGTTTGAAAAGGCATCGATTCTGGTAGGGCGACTAAATGTCCTGTATCAATGGTGTAAGTTTCGCCGGGTGCCAGGGTCATCTCATGGATTGCGCCGTAGGAAGAAACGATCATCTGTCCACGGCCAGACGCCCGCAGCATAAAAAAGCCGCCCCCTGTGCCAAAAAATGATTTAGAGCCGCCCCACTTAGAGTCGAGATTAAGGTCAACATTTGCTGCCATATAGCAGCCTGACTGCACCAACATCGGTTCGGACTCGGATATTGTCAGGGTGTTTAAGTCCCCCGGTAAGGAAGGCGCGAGAAGGATATTTCCCCCTTGGGGGGGAGCCGTGTAAACATTTTGAAAAAAGCTTTCTCCCCCTAAAAATGATCGCCGCAGTGATTTCATCAAGCCGCCAGTCGCCTTGGTTTCCAAGGTAACCCCTGCGGACATTCCCATCATTGATGCCGCTTCAACACGCACTTGTTCACCGCACTGTTGAGTCGGATTCGCCCCAATGTATAGGCTGGTTCATATAAAAATTCAATTTTCATACAAGTTCCCTCGTATCAAGTTATGGTTTTAAAAACTGGCTTCATTAAAAATGAGAGCCTAAACCTAGGGGATGCCGCAACAGAAGCCTTAAGTTCCTCGCGCGGAAAGAGAATTTCTGTAACCCTTGCTTTAAAACTGCTCGAAAAATATTGGCTCAACGGGCTATTGCTATTGGTCGCGGCTTAGCTTGGTCATGGCAAGAATCGTCTATTTGGCTGCTCGCACTGACTTCTACTCTAGTGCGTTTTCTGGCTCCACGCCGACGATCCCGTTTTGCTATCGGGTTAGCCACCCCCCAATATTGAGACGTTTGCGACATATCCATGCGGAGTAAAGATTCGTCGCCTAGCGGCAAAATTTGTCTGGGTCTGCTGGGAGTTAGGCCCATTGCCTGAATAATTTGTGTCCCCATCGCCCGTGCCAACGGAGGCGGCACAGCATTCCCAATTTGCCTAGCGCCATGCCATTTAGTTCTATGGAAACGAAACCAATCCGGAAAACCGTGGAGCCTGGCCATTTCCCTAACCGTTACGCATCGCGCATACTCATAATGAATGGGGCGAGGGCTGGTGAATGCCCCCCGTGCAGAATCGGTTCCGGCGCGCAGGGTATTCGCAACCCCGGCTTTCGATAGCTTAAAAAATCGAGATATTGGCTCAATTTGCCCCGGTGGGGTCGCCACAAAACGATTCCGAGTCGTAAAAGTATGCTTGGTTCGCAAGCTCGATGTTAGGAGCGTTTTGTCCCAATACCGTTGATAGGAGAAATGCCATGCGCCTGAACTTTCACAGCGCATCTCGCGGGCATATTCGGACTGGGCTGGCAATGGTCTGTAGCTTGCCTTATCTGAGTGAATGAGCGCTTCAAAAAACTCCGCATCAGGGAGATCTCCCAGGGCATCTTGGCAAGAAACAACCATCTCTTGCACCGGGGGATAGTCGAGCGCGGGATCTGAATTCAATTGCCCGATCAAAAATAAACGCTCGCGACTTTGAGGTACCCCATAATGCTTGGCATTTAAAACCTGCCAGGGGGATGTGACCGTATAACCGGCGTCGGTTAGCTCATTCACAATTTCTTCGAGGAAAGTTTTGTGATTGCCGACGGTCAATCCTTTCACATTCTCAAACAAGAAAAACTGCGGTTTTACTTCAGCAACGATTCGAATGTATTCCTTAATTAGAGCGTTCCTGGGATCATCCAAAGCCCGCTGACCCATCAGAGAAAAGCCTTGGCAAGGAGCCCCCCCTACAATCACGTCAATGGGTCGCCCGCTAGAAATATTAAATAGTTCTGTCGCCGTAACGTCCGCAACAGATTTAGTTAAAACGGTGCATTCAGGGAAGTTAAATTGATGGGCTGCGGCATGAATCGGGTCAATTTCGACAGCTGCTGTTATATCAAAACCGGCCTGCTCGAACCCCAAGCTAAGACCACCAACGCCGGCAAATAAATCGATAACTGTTGGTCTCAATATCTTTACCACCTTAATGTGTCAGTCTCCATTATCAAGACATCTAATTCACGATCAGTATTACCCAAATTGTAGTCGGTAATGGTATTTGGTCGGTTTTAAACGTCCATCCTTTACCATAAGGACTATCCAAAAAGTGCCAAGAAAAAAACACAGCCCGGAAATAGACTGCCCCGCCGCAAGCAGCGAAGACGGGCAAAGTCGGACAATTTGGAATAACTTACAGAAATAAATCCTATTGGCGAATTCTAAATTCCTGCCATTACTGCCTCTAATAACTGAGTTTGTTTAGCCGCTTGTAGGTCAATCTGGCAGGGCAATCGCGTCTTATCGAGCGAGGACCTTGAGTAGATAATCATTATCCCATCCAGCTTGCAATCGCCGATTGCGAATGCCTACTTTGCTGGTTTTCTCTTGATTTAAGAGGCTTAAGGCCAGATGTCTGAGCAGAGCGAAGTTCTCGTCTGCATGTCCTTTGCGAACACGACACTCATCTTCTCGAAAGGCAACGTCTAAAACCCAGTGCAGTGAATTTTCGATGCCCCAATGAGTGCGTATGGCTTTCGCTAAGCACTCTGCCTTAGGGGCAAGGGAGCTAATGTAATAGCGTTTCTCTGGGGTGGGGTTGGGCTCGGCGGTAGTTCGACGGATAGCCTCTACCATCACAATACTGTTCAATCCCGACCACTTTTCGCCATTGAGTAACCCATCGACACAGCCCATACTCCAACAGCGTCGGATTTCAATTCGACCATGAGCGGCATCCACACATTCGTAGTAGTCATGCTCAGTTCCCCTAAAATCCATCGATTGGGCATACTGAAAAAGCTGTTGCACATCCTCAAATAGATTGCCTTGGTTACCTTTTAGCGCCAGGACATAGTCTCCTCCTTGGGCGATAATTTGCTCTGCAATCGCTGTTTGGGTGCCCATTGCATCAATAGTGACAATGCAGCCGTAGAGGTCTAATACCCTCAGCAGTTCAGGAATGGCTGTAATTTCATTGGACTTCTCATCTACTTTTCTTTGCCCCAGCACCAGACGATTTTGGCTAGCCCAGGCACTCACCATATGAATTGCCCCCTTATTGTCCCCCTGGTCGTAAGAGCGACGAACTGTCTTGCCATCAATCGCGATGACTTCTCCTTGCGTCAGACGACTGACTGAGCGCACCCAATTAAGAAAACACGATTGTAATTGCTCTGGATTCAAGCGGGCGAAGACATCGCCAAACGTGTCATGACTCGGTATCCCATTCGGCAAGTCGAGGAATGTCTTCAGCCACGCATGTTTAGCTTGACCGTACTTGGCAACCCCTACCCAGTCATTCGCACCACAAATCACCGCTAGAATCGCAATGGTGATAATGTCGCTTAGTAAGTGGCGCTTACTGCGTTCTATCCGGGGATCCTCGACTTCTTGGAAATGCTCGATGATGCTAACTTTCGGTTTGACCGTCTCAAACTCTTGATGGGTGTTGGACTTGGACTTTCGACTCATTAGGGGCAATTACTCAACGCAACAGCCTCTATACTCTTACCTTTAGCACTCCCTTTCACAGTTATTTAAGACGCGATTGCCCTACCATGCTCTTGGCCTAGCTTGATTGCTAGCTGAGCATACGATAAAGTGCTTTTCGCGATCCGATTACGCGAACGCCAAGTTTTAAGATTTAATTTATGCTAGATCCTGACCCTGCTTCTTCCGTCTGGCAGGCCAAATTAGTGCTGCACTATCACCACACGGGAAATCGCACCTGTTTACAGCATTGCCTGGTGGAAGCGCCCCTCAAAGTCCAACGTCCTTTTTATCCTCCTAATTCAGAGGAATGCCACACCATGCTTCTACATACCGCTGGCGGTATGGTCAGTGGCGATCGTCTCATGTATGAAATTGTTTTGGGGGAAAACAGCCGAGTCAGGTTAACCACTGCCGCTGCCGGCAAGATTTATCGTCGTCAAGAAAAAGCCCCTTGGAGCCACCAGGTAGTAACCCTGAATTTGGCAGCCCAGGCACGGGTAAAGTGGCTCCCCCAAGAAACCATTTTGTATGAGCAGGCACAGTTCCACCAATCATTTCAGATTCAGCTAGCCCCTGGTGCACGGTTTCAAGGAGGAGAAATTATTCGTTTAGGGCGGACGGCGAGAGGAGAAAAATTTGCCCGGGGTCAATGGCGTTCTGACTGGGATATATGGCAAGAGAACACTTTAGTTTGGGGTGAAAAACAGAAAATCATCGGTACACCCACGATTAGAGATTGTCCCAATGCCCTCGGAACCTTTCCTATTCTGGCCACTTATCTAGATCTCGGAAAAGGTGTACCAGGTAAATCCCTAGAAGTATTCAACACTCTGGCATCTGAAACAATCACCCAAGGACAGTGGGGATTAACGTTAACGGCAATGCCAGGCTGGCTATTTCGTTATCGTGGAACTTCTGTCCATGAAGTGCAGGAGACGATACAAAAATTTGTGGACTCTGCCCCCTGAGTGGGTCGGCAAAAATGAATCGGGGTAGAAGTCGCTAAAACCCCTTGCGGGGGAAAGTCATTGCTTTAACATATATCGCCTGACTCCTTTGCGAATCATGCTTATTTTTTCTACTAAGCTTGCAAGTCCGATAAGACACTTAACCGACATGGTAATATCTCTGAAACTAGGCTTGATGACTGTTGCCTCTGTTTGCAGCGGTCTAGCTTCCTTAAAAAAGTTTTTTCTAACATCATGATTCGTTTTTTTCGTCCGCTTGTAACGTTGATTTTAGTCAGTCTAACCGGCATTTTAAGCATTGGCTGCGAGTCCTACATGGATGCTCCCGATGCCAATAATGGGGGGGGCATCGGCAACACAACGGTGGATACGGGGGATGAGGATATGCCAGAATCCGACCCACAAAACTCAGACCCCACCACTGATGAAGATAGTGGCTATGGTAATAATGGAAATGATGGTGGTTTTAATAATTAACAGGGGCAAGTTTGCGAACGGCTGTGTGTTTCGCAGTAATAAGTACGCTAAAAAAATAAGTTGAACTATTCAGGTCGTTGTGAGGGCAAGATTCTATAGTTCCATTCACCATGAAAAAGGTCTTTCTCAAGATGAATAGAATCAAACTGTTCATCGGTCACTTGAATGCCTGTTGGGTATTGACCTTCATCTAAAGCAGCGTTCACCTTACGCCCTGTAGTTGTAGTTGTAGTCGTGTTAGCAATTAAATTAATGACGACTTCGCGGCTAATTAACGGTCGGCCTCGCCAATTCTCGGTGATTTGAGAGAACAAACGATGTTCAATCTTATTCCATTTGCTGGTTCCCGGTGGGAAATGGCAAATCTGCAAGATTATTCCTAATTCAGTGGCTAAGTGTTGCAACTCCCATTTCCATAACTTTGCTCGATAGCTATTGCTCCCCCCACAGTCAGCGGTAATGAGTAGCTCATAAGCATTAGGATACAGCGATGGCCCTATTTGATACCACCACTGTCGAATCGAGGCTACCGCCAACTGGGCAGTATTGTGGTCAATGCCAACCGTCACCCACCCTTGATTTTGAGATTGCTTGTCCATAAAGTCATGATTTTTGACCGGCACAGGGCTACCCTTAGGTTGCCATTCTTGACCATCATTCTGGTAATTGCCAATCAATTCCTTCTTTTTGGCATCGACTGATATGACGGGTTGCTGGCGATGTTGAAAAGCTTTTACGGTGTTGGCAATATGCTGAAATTGGTCATCTCGTTCAGGATGTGATTTCTTTCCTTCTTGAGTTTTTCGATTCGACTGTAGACTGTACCTTAAGTCCCAAAGAAGGCTACAAACAGTTCGTTGACTGACCTGATGCCCCATTGCTTGGAGTTCTTTGGCCAGTTTCGGAGTGCTTTTGCTCGTCCAGCATAAGGGAGATTTTGGATCGCCACGGGTGGCAGGGTCTACCAAGGATTTAAGGTCTTTCAATAGCGTCGGGTCAGTCTCACTCAGACGCTTTCGACCACCGCCTGACCGACGGATACCTCCATGATTGGCAGGAGATGAGGCAATTACTTGTGTTTGTTTTAATTGAGCAATCCCAGCGTGAACTGTGGTGCGAGACAAGCCGGTAGCACGGGATACGCTGGTAATGCCACCATTCCCCCAACTCAAAGCTTCTGATGCTGCCCACATTCGTAAACTCGACTCATTTAGATAGGGAGCAAGTTGTTCATATTTTCTTTGAATCGCTTCCTCAATCTCTTTACTGAGCACTGTAATGCTGCCAACGCTATACTGCTCTAAGCTTAGCATTTAGCACAAAAAAACGTTCAGGTTATTTCTTCTAGACTCCTTGGAATAACAGAGTGCCAGCAGCAACAGCGGCGATCGCCATTGGAGCCGCGTTCAAGCGCAAGACACGGGCTTAATAGGCTTGGTTATAGCGGAAGAAAAATTCTGGTCGTTAGCGAGTCGAACTGTCCCATTTATGAGACTTGGTAGTGTCTCTGTCACAGGGCTGAGACCACGTAGATTCGATGGTTATGCTTTTGATTGTCCCATTTGAGGTTATCGAATTTGCAAAAAATGTTTGTAGTTGACGATAGGCTATGGTTGGTAATTGGGACTGGAGTTTCTGCCAATGACTAGGGCTAAGAGTACTGGCCCCTAAAAACTCTACTGCAATTACATTGTCATTTTTGTCATAGTCGAGGATCACACCATCACTAATTTCTTCGGATTCGACATACTCCCCATCCTGAATCTTGAGATAGGCTGCATCCATTTCGGGGTCATATTTGATGATATTCATTTCTTAAACCTCCTATCGAAAAATACTGTGACGATCACAAGGGGTTGCTTATCTGGATTGTAAACCACTAACAAGGCGCGATTGCCATGTTCCGGTATCCGCTTCCATGCCCTAAAGGCATTGTTGCTTTCATCCCGATCACTATAGTCCGGATCATCTAGGGTTCTCTGAATCCATTGAAGTATTTATTGCACTAACCAAACTAGGGTTAATGAGGTTAGACAGATGACGTGGTTTTCCACCAGATGGAGAGGGTAGTTAGGGTTTGAGTAGCGGCGGATACTGTTGGCGAAGTCGAAACGCGATGTCCGTGGCAAAATTGAGCTAGCAATTCCTGCCATATATAAAGCGCTAGGAGGAATGGACTCATGTTACAAGTTCACCCCGCTGGCTCAGTGCCAGTAGAAACTGCTCGCATTGCGCATCAGGTCTTTCCCAAAGGCAACCGCTATCTGAACCTACGCGATGAACTGGGCTCAATTTATAGCGATCACGCCCTTGAAACGTTATTCCCAACCCACGGACAACCCGCACAATGCCCTTGGCGGCTAGCGTTAGTCTCCGTGATGCAGTTCGCAGAAGACCTGTCAGACCGACAGGCCGCAGAAGCGGTCAGAAACCGGATCGACTGGAAGTACGCGCTAGGTCTGGAGTTGAATGACTCCGGCTTCGACTTTCGACTTTTCTGTTCTGAGCGAATTTCGCACTCGTCTGCTGAATGGTAGCCAGGAAGAACAGGTGCTGGAGATATTGCTGGAGCGTCTTACAGAAAAAGGCTGGCTCAAAGCAGGCGGTAAACAAAGAACAGACTCAACTCATGTCTTAGCAGCTATCCGCAATCTGAACCGCCTAGAAAGCGTCGGTGAAACCCTGCGAGCAACCCTCAACGATTTAGCGACAGTCGCCCCCAACTGGCTAGGCGAGTGAGTGGGTGCCCAGCGAATGGTTCGACCGCTACAGCCGCGCTATCGAAGAATATCGCCTACCCAAAGGCATCCCAGCTCGACAAGCTTATGCCGAAACGGTTGGCCGCGATGGTATGCAACTGCTGAGTGCGATCTATGAAGATGGCCCTGACTGGCTACGGCAAATTCCGTCAGTCGATAGCTTGCGACAAACGTGGGTGCATCAGTACTTTGTTGATGATGGCAACGTGCGTCTGCGCTCTGCAAAGGACTTGCCACCTGCCGGTCAACGCTATGACTCGCCCTATGACCCACAAGCCAGATACGGCAACAAACGCAGCACCACCTGGACTGGTTATAAAGTTCATCTGACCGAAACTTGCGACGAGAATAGTGTTCACCTGATCACTCATGTTGAAACGACTCAAGCCCATATTTCAGACACTGACCAGACTCAACCGATCCACGAAGCCTTACGAAGCCTTGTCCAGCAAAGCGCTACTGCCCGAAGAACACGTTGTGGATGCTGGATATGTCGATGGGACGTTACTGGTAGAAAGCCTTCAAGACTTTGGGATTGAGTTGATTGGCCCGGTCCGCCCAGACGTGAGTTGGCAGGCTAAAGCCGCTGACGGCTATGATCTCAGCCAGTTTCAGATCGATTGGGAAAAGCAACAGGTGATTTGCCCAGAGGGTAAACACAATCAGTGTTGGACACCCTCCAAAGATGCTTGGAACAACGCAACGATCCGCATTAAGTTTTCTCGCACCGACTGTCGTCTCTGCCCAAACCGAGACTTGTGTACGAAAAGCAAGGCGGAGTCCAGGTCTCTCACGTTGCGTCCTCAAGCTGAACACGAGGCGATTCAAACAGTCAGACAAGCACAGCTAACAGAGGAATGGAAATCTCGATATAACGTGCGCGCAGGTATCGAGGGTACGCTCTCCCAAGGTATCCGAGTCGTCGGTATGAGGCGGACACGCTACATCGGGTTGGCTAAGACGCACTTACAGCATCTGTTAACAGCAGCAGCGATGAACCTTGTACGGCTAGCAAACTGGCTTGCAGGTATTCCTCGGGCCAAGACTCGAACCTCTCGGTTTGCAGCCCTTAATCCGGCAACGTAGGAACCTCTTCGACTTCGCCAACAGTATCCTTGATGGACAGAAAACATTGGATTACGTGCTGGATTCAATGGTGGGGGCAATTAAATAAGTTGTCCAATGGGGTTTTTGGGTGCGGGGATCAATATCTCGTCGGAGTAACCGCCAGCTTTCCCCCTCTTGCTGACGTTGGAGATAGACTTCAAACGGGTTATTTGCCTGTTTAACGGTTTGGCGGGGGAGCATCAGCTTGAGGTGATAGGTCCCGGTGAGGTGATAGGTGGGAAGACGGTTGACCACGATCGCCTCAATATTCTTGACATTGATTTGGCTAACCTTGAAGTCCGGCGGCGACGCATTAAGGTTTCGGCTTAACGCCGTTTGGGTCTGGTCTAACTCGAAGGCGATCGCCTGTTGAACGATGGCACCATCGGGGGCAAACTCTAGGGGAGGCACATTACTGCGGCAGGCCACCAAAGATAGCCAACAGAGCCCGAGGATCAATAGTCGTTTTAAACAGGTCAGCATGGGTTCGTTGCGCATTGGCTGCCAAAAGCTTACCCTGTCGGCGGTAAGAACAGAAAGCAACCCGCCACGAATTTTCCTGGGTAAAAGGTTGAAACATTATGGCGATTTTTTAGACATCGTTTCCGTCGATTCCGCTGCTACCATTCGCCGTTCTGAAAATCCCCAGGTGAATAAGACCGCAATCACACTAATCATTAACCATTCGGGGGGGACTAACGCCGAGTCAAAGACGCGGATGAGGAGGCGTAGACCCACTAACCCCACAGTGATGAACCCGGCATCTTTTAAATGGGTGAAAATATCCAGCCAACGAATAAATAATTCCGCCAAAAACCGTAACGTAAGAACCCCGATCGCCCCCCCGATGAGGACTAACCAAATATCATCCGCAATGGCGATCGCCGTGGTGACACTATCTAGTGAAAAGGCAATATCGGTGAAGGCAATAATGGGAATGGCTTGCCAGAAGGAGGTAAACGATAAATTTTGATGGGCATCGTCCCCCCCATCGCCAGAAATAAAATAATTCCCTGCTAGCCAGAGTAGGTAAAGGGCCCCCGCCAACTCAAACTGCCAATATTTCAAAATAAAGGATGCCGTCAGAATCAACAGCACCCGCAAGCCATAGGCAATGATTAAGCCCACGTTGAGGGCACGACGTTGTTGCTGTGGACAGTCTAACCCCTGGGCAATGGAGGCTAACGCAATGGCGTTGTCCGCCGATAGGACAGCTTCCAGCACCATGAGAATGAGTAAAACTAAGGGTGTTTTAAGACTGATCGCTAGGGAAGAATCGAGGAGCTGGTCTAACATTGACGAGTAACTACGGGCGGGGGTAAATGGCATGGAGGTAATAAACTGCCTTGCCACAGCCATTACGCTTCCATTATCAAGGAAATTGGGTATATCTTGCTACCAACGCCCTTATCTGATCCGGGGAGAGTATCCCTAGATATTTTTTGATTTTGGGCCGGCTTTTTGACCCCGACGGGGAACTGACCGGAGCCCTCCCCTGTTGTTATTACTCCACTCCACTCGGCTAAATATCCCAATATCTATGTCTAAAGCAGCTGTCGTTTTATTATCCGGGGGGCTGGATTCTGCTACAGTGGCGGCGATCGCCCAATCCCAAGGCTACCGTGTGATTGCTCTGTCGTTCGACTACGGACAACGTCACCATAAGGAGTTACAGGCTGCCCAGGCGATCGTTCAAGCCCTCAACCTGGATCAACATTTCACCATTTCCCTAGACTTAGCCCAATGGGGAGGATCCGCGTTGACGGATACCCAACAGGCGTTACCCCAAGAAGGCGTTGTTCCCAATGAAATCCCCGTTACCTATGTGCCGGGACGCAACACCATATTCATTTCCCTCGGATTAGCGTTAGCCGAAGCCCAGGGAGCCGAAGCCGTCTTTTTAGGCATTAACGCGGTGGACTACTCTGGTTACCCTGATTGTCGCCCAGAATATCTTGATGCGTTTCAAAAATTGGCTGCCCTGTCATCCAAAGTAGGCGTAGAAGGTCGTCCCATTACCTTACGTGCTCCACTGGTCACGATGGGCAAAAAAGAAATTGTGCAACAAGCATTGGCTTTAAATGTCCCCATTAACCAAACCTGGTCTTGTTACCAAGGAGGAGCCGAACAATGCGGTCGGTGTGATTCTTGTCGCATCCGGGATGAAGCCTTAATTGCTGTGGGGCACGGGGAATTAGCTAGCGCGGTAGGTCGCCAGCTTTACGGTTTGGCTTGAGGGGGTCAGGGAGCCATTTACGCCCTGATGGAGACGCCACATCCAAAGTCCAATGGAAGCGTAAATATATATTATGAAATAGTTTTTTTGATGCTATTCTATATCTTTATACAGTGAAATAAATAACTAGGGCTATGGGTCTGAGCTGATGATTTGCACCCCCAAAACGTGCTGATGAAAAATTCGGGATGACAACCTAACTTGGTTACACCACCCCTTTTTTTCTATGCTTCCCCTCTTGCCATAACACGAATAATATCGCCCTGGGTCAAAATGCCAATTAACTGCCGACTTTCTACATTAATCACAGGCAGACGACGGATTTTTTTTTCATTCATTAAATGGGCAGCTTCTCTGAGGGTTTGGTTCGGCAGAATACTAATGGGAACATCATTCATCACTTCTCCTACTGTTTGTCCCAATGCCTTATGAATTTCTTTCTCATGGCGAGCAGGATTTTGGAGATAGATAATACTATCTAGCAACATCACATAGGGGGGGGTGTCCACTCCAGACTCTTGCCACATCATATCAGTGTCGGATATGACCCCGACCAATTGATGCTGGCTATCCACGACGGGGGAGACCACTGACTCGGTTTTCTGCCAATAACCGAATGGCATCTTGTAGTGGAGTATCGGGGGAGACGGTGATGGGATCTGGGGTCATCACTTCCCCAACAGTTTTGCTCATAAGGTCTTGATATTGAGTTGCTTCTCCATTTTAGGCAGAGGCGGAACCAATATCACCAATATTTTATTGAAAAACGGTGGAGAACCCTCAAATAATTTTGTATCGATAAGACTTTAAAAAATTCACTTGCGCTATTGATAGCGTTAATACTGATAGGATAAATACTTCTTAAGGTAAGAATTAATCCCTAACACATTTAGTGGCTCACAAAAATAGTAGCCTTGCATTGTTTTGCATCCTAGCGAATATAAAAAGTCTCGTTGCTCTCGATGTTCAACACCTTCAGCCGTTACTTTAAAGCCAAAGCTCTTTCCGACACTAATTATAGATTTTAACATCGAGATATTATTTCTGTTTTCTGGCTCATTGACTAGCTTTTTTATCAAGGCTTTATCAATTTTAATTTTGTAAAAAGGAATATCTATTAAGTGACGTAGAGAAATAGATTCTGAGCCAAAATCATCGAGAGAAAATCGGACACCCATCTGATGCAATGGAGTGATAACTTTTTTGATCCTGGGCTGATTTGAGTCCAGCAAAGATTCTGAAATTTCCAACTCTAAACATTCAGGCTCAAGCTCTGAAACCTCCAAGCTTGTTTTTACTAAATCTACAAACTGTGGATGAAAAAATTGTTTTTCGGAAATATTAACTGAAACAATAATGGAGGAAGAAAGTTGGGCTTGCCATAGATAACTTTGGGAACAGGACTTATTCAATATCCAGTAGGTTAGAGGAAGTAAAATTTCTGTCCGGTCACTCCAGGGTAAAAATTTAGATGGAGCCAGTAACCCTTTGCTGGGATGTTGCCAACGAATAAAGGCCTCAAAAGCCTCAATTTGACTAGTTTCACAATTAATCTGAGGTTGGTAATATAGCTCTAACTCGTGATGGACTAGAGCCCGTTTTATACGCTTTTCAACAATAGCCAGACGTCTTAATTCATCTTCTGACAGTTGGCCATCATTGTCCGCTGGGGTTTCGAACCGAATATCAACAGCTGTTTCCAAGTGAGATGGCGTTTCAATGCTTTCAGGTGAGCGGTCAATATTGGCATCAACGGTAGCTGGAGACATCTGCATTTTCATTTCCGCAAGCGAGATCTCTTGAAGCTGTGTTGTATTCTTCTCTTGACTAGTAGTGGGATTGGGAAGGGTCTGGAGAGTATTGTGTAGTTTATCAATTAGTTGTTTTGAAGTTAAGCCATTATCTGGATATATAGCTGTCGCATAGGTAATTAACGGAAGAAATGGAACATTATCTAACCGAATGGGAGAATTGATTTTTAAAACTAACCGTTGTGCTACTCCAGTAAGATTATCTCCATCTTTAATTTGAGTTAAAAGTACCATAAATTGATCATCATTCCATCGAGAAATAATATCTCCTTGACGCAAACTATTTTTTAGATTTTCTGCAGATTCTTTTGCCAAAATATTAACGGCAGTATCACCCCGCTTGCGCTTTGCCTCAGTCCAATTTTCAATTCGATAGAGTAGCAACCCCACTTGAGTTTTATAGCGTTTAGCAT
This sequence comes from Merismopediaceae cyanobacterium, assembly GCA_942490695.1. GTDB lineage: Bacteria > Cyanobacteriota > Cyanobacteriia > Cyanobacteriales > Microcystaceae > Synechocystis. The sequence goes on from CALNXU010000003.1 coordinate 14,330, forward strand.
TTGAAATCGCTATGTTCAAATACTCTAAAAATAAAGTTTGATTTGGGAGGTTTGTAATGGTATCAAGATAGGATTGTTCATGAAATGTTTCGTCATTTGAATGCCCTTTTAAACTATTGTTATTGCCAACATTGGGCACAACAAGTACCGCTGGAGTATCATTGTCAGCAGGTTCATAGCCGATTGAAGATTGTGAAGAAAAATCTAGTAGGGGAGATTGAGTATCAAATGCTCCCCCAGTAATATGGTAGCTAGCATTAATTCCACAACCAAAGTTAATGAGATCTCCATTCTTTAATTCATGAATTAACTTTTTATCGCCATTTACAAAAACACCATTTTGACTTTTAGTTCCTTCTAAATCCCCATCAATTATCCAGAAAGCATCTTCACCCGTTTTACTATTAGTCTTTCTAACTAAAGTGGCGTGGTGCCGAGAAGCCTGGCGGGATTGGAGTTGAATGTTCGTGCTAGAATGACGCCCAATCGAGTACTGTTGTCCTTCCAGGATTATCGTTCTTCTTTGATTGGAGTCTTCAAGGACGAGAATGTGCTGTTTCATGGGATGGGGAACAAAACAAATGAATAGTCAAAATTGATAAAAAATCGTAAAACTTAATTTTTATGTTGCTATGCTGAAAACCGTATCATTTCACTATTCCATACCTACAAGACTAGGAATTTTGCGATAACAATTAGGCTAGGCATTGAACATATAGTTATTTTAACATTTAAAATTGTTAATAAAACAGACCTAACGACCAATTTATAAAATTGAATGTATATTAGTGCTAGTGTGGACATAAAAAATTGAGTTCTTCCTCTTCTGCTATTAATAAACTAAGAATGTAAAATTAAATCAAAGTAGTCTTTCAAGTGGTTTATTCATGCTTTAGCTAGTCTCACTTTAGTTTTTCTAATGTTTTACAAACATAATTTATAATTGTACTTTTATTTACTATTGACATGTCGATTCTTACTATATATTTTTATTCCACATCAACCCACCTTTTCAAAATTATTTATAGTAAATAATTTCGTTGTCGAGTTACTTTTGATCGGCTTCCCAAACCAGAACCCCTGCATCTCTTGGCAGTTAAAAGACTCTAAAAGTTCTGCTTGCTCTTGGTTTTCTATTCCTTTTCCGATAATTCGAATTCCCAGATCTTCACCCAACTTTAAGACAGATTTTATAATGGCTTTATTGGCAGGCTTTGTTGTAATATTTTGAATAAAAGATTGGTGAATCTTTAACGTATCAATTTTCAGCTTTTGCAGGCATAGTAAAGAGCCCGTGCCAACGCCAAAATCATCCAAATTGATAGTAATTCCCAGAGCTTGTAATTGCCTTATGGTATTAGCAGAGTATTCTAAGTTATCCATCATTATTGTTTCCGTAAGGTCAAAAGCTAGCCATTTTGCTGATAATCCTGTCTCATTGAGTATGTTTTTGACATCATCAACCAAATTTGAATTTTGAAATTGTTTTTTGGAGAGATTAATGGCAATTGATAATGGAGGAAAACCCTGATCCTGCCAAATCTTATTCTGTCGGCAGGCCTGACTCATTATCCAGTTACCAATAGAGAGAATTAAATCTGTTTTTTCAGCTAATGGTATTAAATGATTAGGAAAAATCTCACCAATTTCAGGATGATACCAACGTAGAAGTGCTTCTAGACTGGTGATTTTCCGATTCTTAACGCGGAAAATAGGCTGATAAGCTAAATAAAATTGTTCTTTCTTTAAGGCCTCATATAAAAGATTTTCTAGACGAAACAATAAATCAGTCTTATATGAAAGCTTCTCATCATAGAACAAAAAAGAAACCTTTTGGGTTTGAGCTTGCTCTAATGCGGTACGGGCATTTTTCAGCAGAGTGATGTCAACCTTTCCGTGGGCCGGATAGACAGCAACCCCGACTTGTCCTTTCAAATGAACATCCTGACCATTGACTGAAATTTTACTCGCCAGGCAATTCAATAGAGAATCCACTGTTTGACGCAGGGTGGTATCATTCTTTGTTTTTTTAATAAGACAAACAAATTCATTTCCTAGCCAATGGCAAGCTAGCCCATCGTTACCGACACTTTGGGTTAGGCGCTTTGCCGCGGTCTTAATTAATACTTCGCCCCATTTCAATCCAAATGTGTTGACAATACGATTATAGTTAATAAAGCTTAAAAACAGAATAGCCAAAGGAGTTTGGTCTCGCCTTGCGCTAGCAAGGGCGATCGCCAATTGCTCCTCAAAGAAAATACGATTAGGTAAGCCTGTTAACTTATCATAGAAAGTGTGCTGAGCAAGACTTTGTTCAACATGTTTTCTGCGGGAAATATCAATTAAATAGCTCCGAATAACCTGATAATCTGTCAAATAGTGAACATATTGTTCATAACATTCTTCATCAATTTGAATTTCTCTTAATAGTAAATTTCCCTTGGCATTTTGAGCCTGGTTGAGTAATCCCTCTAAAATAGGATGGGAAAGTTTTTGATCATAAATTTCTTTGAATTTGATGCTTGCTGTCGGATTTAGATAAACAATATTACCGTCAAAATCAATTTCGATAATGGGGGAAGGACTTAATTCAGCAAAGGAAGAAAAACGGACTAAGTCTACAGAAGCTTGGCTAGGAGAAACAGAAGCTTCTTCTTCATTAATAAGAGTTGAGCGATCGTCATCATCCTCATTAAGGCTCTGGTGCGAATTGTCGAAAGCGAACCCTTCTATGGGACTAAATATCGCAATGTCTAGGGATGTAGAAACAATGTAATAGCTAGCTTTTGACTGACTACCGAACACAATTACGTCCCCATGCTTAAGATCATGGGATTCGATACGCTGCCCATTGATAATCAATCCATTTGTGCTACGTTTGCTTTCGAGGTCTCCGTCCAGAATACGATAGGAATAGCTCTCATTTTTAGGGCTGGGTTTAATCCGAATCAAGGTCGCATGGTAGCGTGAGACCACGCGGTCGTAGATAACAATATCGTTGCTTGACTCGCGCCCAATGGAATAGGTTGGCTCTTCGAGGGTAACTATGCGCCGAGCTTTTTGGTCTTCGATCACAAAAATGTGACGAAAATCGGTCAAATTTGTCATGACATAGGAGACTTAGTAGTGGGGATATAGCAAAAAACAAGTTGTTTCCATTAATGAATATACCCAGCTTGACATGCCGCTTTTCAGTTTGACGGAAGTTTATCAGCAAATTTTTTGATTTTGTTAGGATTCTGCTCGCTACTTTTGGTTGGTGGTAAATCCAAAAAGGCCTTACACAGGAAAGGATCTACAGAACTGGATCTGTCTTGACTGAAGTTTTTATTTTGCAGGAGGTCTGAAGGTTATGTCAGTCAACCAGTTCGAAACCTTTAAAACAGCAGTTATTTCTTGCTTTGTGCGGGAAAAAACGATTAAGCCTGGATATACGGCTGTCTTCCATTGGGGGTGGAGAAGGCATTTACAACCTTGCGGGGTTCGATAAAAGGGCATTCCTAATGATTGATGTACCACCATAACTAAATCAATGGCACGATCGCCAGGTGGGCTAAATAAAGGTTTACCGTTTTTAGGGGAGATAATCGCGCAAGGTATGGGAGGAGAATGGGCTAGCATTTGCTGTCGCAGTTGTTGCCCCCAGGTGTAATACTCATTCCAGAGGCGGTATTTTTCTTGATCTGTTTCCGCATCCGATTCACTCAATGAACAACGAGCCTGTTGTAGCGTTATCAGGGTACTAAGGGGCGGCTTAGACCAATTAGGAAACATTTCTGACCAATGCTGGGCAATGTAAGGCGGCGTAGCAGTGACATGGGTTTGCACAGTTTGTAAAAATGACACCGGATTGTTATGTGTTTCCTATAAGCTCTGAAAGGAAGTTGCCCAGAAGTTGAGCAATGCCTCCACCACAGGGGTTGCCGAGCAGATGTTGTGGTTACTCCGCGGGACGATGATAGGCGATCGCCAACTGAATCAGTTCATCCACCAAGGCCGGGAATGCAATACCGCTAGCCTGCCAAAGCTGGGGATACATACTAAAAGCCGTAAAGCCCGGCAGAGTATTAATTTCATTGATCACAACGGTGTCCGTTTCGACTTGATAGAAAAAGTCTAGACGGGCTAACCCTGCCGCATCCAAGGCTTCAAACCCTTTGATTGCCATGTGCTGAATCTTTTCAACCACTGCCTGGGGTAAATCGGCGGGAATGTGGATCTGGGCGAGTCCGTCAGTATATTTGGTTTCATAATCATAAAAATCGCTGTTATAGGTGATTTCCCCCACCACAGACGTTTTTGGGTTCTCATTGCCTAACACCGCGCACTCAACCTCCCGGATATTCTCTAAGCCTGCTTCAACAATAATTCGTCGATCATAACTAGCCGCATTGTCCAACGCCGCCTCTAATTCGGTGCGATCGCGAACCTTGGCAATCCCCACAGAAGACCCCAGATTCGCAGGTTTGACAAAGCAGGGGTAACCTACTTTGGCCTCAATGTCCTCACATAATTGGGGGAAAATACAGGGATTAGACCAGACTTCTGCCCGTTCAACACCGACATAATCGACTTGGGGTAGCCCCGCCTGGGCAAAAACCATTTTCATCGCTAACTTATCCATCCCGACACAAGATCCCAATACACTACTCCCCACAAACGGTACTTGCATTAAGCTCAAAAGTCCTTGAATGGTGCCATCCTCACCGTGGGGCCCATGCAAAACGGGGAACCAGACTTCGATGGTTGAAGCTTCTGGGGGAAACTGCCAACGTTGATGGGGGGTGGTATTCGTCGCTAAAGGTTTACCGTTATCTAAAACAGATTGGGAGGTAATGACATCAGTCCATACCCCATTTTTATCGATGTAAAAGGGCGTAACTTGATACTTCTGGAGATTATCAGCTTCCCCTAAGGCATGGGCAATGGCGCGGGCAGAATTAATGGAGACTTCATGTTCTCCTGAAAAACCTCCAAATAGTAACCCAACGCGCATAGCATTCCCCTTTGTGGTGAACTAAAGATAAAGTGACAATATACATGCTGGCTAGCATTTATCCCGCATAGCGTATCACATCCGATGAAATATGAGGTGGCCCCCAAAAACTAGACAGGGGTAGACAGGGGAGATAGCGCGGGGGGGCAATTTTGCAGCGGCGGTTTGCCTGATGGTTCGCGATCAGGCCTATGATCAAGCAGCACCCCAAATCCTGCGACAGATATTGCTTTATCCCGCGGTAGATGACACTTTGTCTTATCCGTCCCATCAGCACTATACCGACGCACCGTTGCTCAACCAAACCGTCGTACATTTTTACTGGGCGCAGTACATGAACACTCCAGCGGATCTCAAAACGGCCTACTGCCCCCCACTCCTGGTCGAGAACCTAGCCCATCTGCCCCCAGCATTTATTTTGACAGCCGAGTACGATCCTCTCCATGATGAAGCACAAGCCTTTGCAGAAAAGCTCATAGCCGCCGGTGGAAAAGCGGTTTATACAGATTATCCAGGGATGATTCATGCCTTTTTGATGTTTCCGCGCTTTTGTTCTGGGGCGGCAGCAGCCGTTACTGCTATCGTCAAAGACATTCGGGATGCCAGTGGCAGCGCCCCCTGTTAAAGTTTTAGATTTCACCCCCTCTCACCATGACCCAACTCAAAGCCGCAACAGTTTTAATTACAGGAGCTGCGGGTGGCTTTGGGCAAGCGCTGACCACCGACCCAAATAAGATTATGGCTGCTACGATTCGAGCTATCGAACGTAACCAGAATGAGGTTTTTCCAGATAAATTTGCCCTGATTGGGCACTGGGTTAAACGCTATTTTCCCTTTGTGTTTAGATCGTTTAATCGAATTAACCTTGAATCAATCTGACTCCCCTTGTTCTAGGCTTATGCAGCCTGCCTTTGTTGTTGTCTTTTTGAGGAATAGGCTACAGACAATAATGCCAATGATTGCCAAGAATGCCATTGGATAAAACACATAGTTGTAGGTACCAAACAAATCGCGGATGCGACCCGTCACTAACGTCCCCATCAAAGCGCCCACGCCATAAGCGGTAAAGATAATGCCGTAGTTTTGGGCATACTGGTCAGGATTGAAGAAGTGCAGGGTGATGGTCGGAGCCATAGCAAGCCATCCTCCAAGACAGAACCAAAACAGGCTAAAAGCAATGAGATATCCAGCGACCTGCCCCGTTTGAGCATTGATCATTATAATACAAGCAATTAAGATCAGCACATAAGAAAACAGGGCGACACGTTGGGGTTTGAAGCGATCGCTCAACCATCCAAATAACGGGCGACTGACACCATTAAAGACAGCAAACAAGGAGACACTACTGGCAGCCATTGTTGGATTAATCTGGATAATTTCCTCCCCCACTGGACTCGAAATTCCGATCGCGCTCAAGCCGACTAATGTAGCGATGGCATAACAAACCCATAACCCATAAAATGATCGACTCTTGAATACGTTTTTGGGATAAGTCAGGGACGAAACCGGTTGGGACGCTGCAATATTTCGCTGAGGGTGCCAACCCTTGGGCGGTAACTTCATCGTCAGGGACAAAGCTAAAATAATTGCGATAAAAGCGATACCGAGAATACGCAAAGTGGGACGAACAGCGTAGGAACTAATAAGTTGATTGGCAAGGGGCGCAGTAATAAAAGGCGAAAGGCCAAAGCCCAGAACCGTCAACCCCATGGCTAATCCTTTTTTATCAGGGAACCAGCGCGATGCCACCACCATCGGGACACCATAGACAATGCCAACCCCAATGCCAGCAATCACGCCATAGGTGAGGGTTAGGACTTCCACCTGGTTGGCAAGGCTGGAAAGGATGTAGCCTAAGCCAACGACAATTCCACCAATTGCTGTTGTAACGCGGGTTCCAATGCGAGGAATGTAAAAGCCTGCAATTGGCATTGTTGCTGCATAGAAAACAAGTGAAAAGGTAAATGGCAATAGGCTTTCCGTTGCGGTAATGCCCAGCTCGTTTTCTAATGGAGTTCTGAAAATACTCCAGGAATAGACCGTTCCCAAGCACAGTAAGACCATCATTCCCAAAGGAATCAGCAACCATCGGCCTTGCTCTGCAGGTCGTCCTAAAACTCTTACCGTAGATACATTAGAAGGTGTTACAGCCATAACTTTCCGGGAAAAATCAAGAACGGTACAGGTGTAGATAGAGCCATAAAATTCTTTATCACACCTAATAGATTAATCAGTTTTCACGCTGAAAATTGTATTGAAATAGCTATAGAGCCTATTTGAGATCCCTAAGAAGTGGAGGCAAGCCGCTTGAGCATCAGCCGAACAAAGCAGAGGTCAAGTTGATCTTTAGCGTGAAAAAGGTTTCTCTCGAAGTTTTTGACGTAAACTCTTGCAACGTTCAACGAATTCCCTTCATCACTGAATTCTGAGAATCGGTAGAGAGCGAAGCTCTTAATAAGCGGATTAGACTAAAAACTTTACTGGATAGGTGTTTCAGCTTTTTGTACTTTTAAATGAACTAAAAAATGTGTCCGTCAGTGAGTATGGTGACTCTGGCATGGATGGTGGCAGCGCTGCTAGGAAGCCAAACAATCAATCAAGCAGAATGGGGAAGTTACGTTCAAAGTCGAGCCAAAAAGGAAGATAGCAACCAAAAAAGATGGCGGCGCGTTTCAAAAACGAGCGCATAAAGGTAGAAGACATCTATGTGCCGCTAATTCTCAAGGCAATATCAGGGCTAGTGGAGAAAAGACTCTACGTGGCATTGGATACAACCCTGTTGTGGAACCAATATTGCTTTGTCGGCACTGGTTCCGTTGTCTGGGGAAGCTGGAAGCATTGTCTACAGCGAGTTAGATTGCATATCGCATCGTCAGAAGTTGCGACCAAGATATCCCAGTCTCCAAAATTCCTAGCTTTACAGCAGGGACAACTTTACCAGTGGTGAAATGAACTCGAACAGAAATTGAATGCACCACCCAAAAACATCGAGCGTTCTTTGTAGCTCCTTTCGATTTGCTTGCGCGGTGTTGGTTTTACGCCGAAAGGTCGAATTTCGTCGCCTCCCGGAGGCATTAAACGCTTCAAGATGATTGGCATGGATATCTTTGTGTGCCACATCATGAGTTGTTTTCGGATGTTCAGGCACAGGAGCCTGGGATACTTTTGACGTCGACGACCCGGTCGCTTTTTGGAGACCTTTGTTTTTAAGGCGAACTCTGACTTTTTCGGCAGCCGTTTTAGGGGACGTCCTGGTTTTACCTATTCTGTGCAGGAAAGGACTTCGTGTGCAAATTTCAAACAACAAGTTGCCATAGCGTCGTTCTCCATCAGTGAATAGGCTCAAACTATCCGTTTGCTCAATCACCTCCGCCAAGCAAAAGCTAAAGCCGTCTTAAACAGTTGCTTATTTTGTGCCCACTGTGCAATTCCCATAGAAATCGACTCCCTCGCTCCATCCAGAACAATAGTCCAGCCTTGAGAATCACAGAGGCGGTTCGTTTTTACCAACCTTGGTGTACAGTTCATCTCCTTCTATTTCCTGGTGAATAAACTGATGGAGTAAGGCATACAGCATCAGGGTTGGCTTGATGCTGGCTAAACGTTGCTCCCAATCGATAATGCTTTTCTTCGAAACGTTATGCGGTGCGGGCCAGGGCATTTAGACTCATCCCCTCACTCCTGGCTTTAAGGATCGTGATAATCCGGCTCAGAGGGGAAGCCTTCTCAGTCCTGCCATTGGGGTCACAGAGGTCTCACTAAAGTAAACGTCGCATTGACGACAATGGAGCAAACGCCTTGTTCCATTCACCTGCGTTGATTAATGGGTATGGACATGGACGGCATTACTGGCACAGCAGGGTCAAGGATAAGCAAAGTGATCCATGGGGAGACTGATTTTAGAGGACTACCCATTATTGCTCAAATTAGTTGCTCAAGTCCGCATATGACATGGATTCTGACTGCCCCATCCTACGGAACCAGTGCCAAT
>CALNXU010000004.1:0-247325 GCA_942490695.1 Merismopediaceae cyanobacterium
GCATCGCCCCGAAAGTAGGAGCCGGTCATGGCGATAATGTGGGTTTTGTCGCGGGCCATGAGCTGGCGGATGTGGTCGCCCAGCTTGTTGTCGGGGTTGGCGGAAACGTGGTGAAACTCATCCACGGCGATCAGGCGCTGGTCGAAGCCCTCAATGCCAAATTTCTCGACGGCGAAGCGGAAGGTGGCGTGGGTGCAGACTAGGGCCTTGGCCTCGTTCTCCAGAAACGTCTTCACCGCATCGACTTTGCCGCCGTTGTCACCGCCGGGGGCGTCACACAGGTTCCACCGAGGCTCGACCACCCAGTCAGCCCAAAAGCCATACTGGCTAAGGGGTTCGTTGTGGAAGCTGGAGCCGATCGCTTTTTCGGGGACGACGATGATGGCCTGCTGCAGGCCCTGGTTCTCTAATTTGTCGAGGGCGATGAACATGAGTGCCCGACTTTTACCGGAGGCGGGGGGCGATTTGATCAGCAGGTATTGCTCGCCGCGCTTTTGGTAGGCCCGTTCTTGCATCGGACGCATCCCCAGCTCATTGGATTTGGTGGAGGTGCCATCTTGAGCGTAGGTGACGGAAACCGAAGGAACCCTGGTTGGTTTCCCCATGCCTAGTGCCCGGAAAATTTTCAGCACAGTGTCAAGCTCTGGGTTACCTCCAGTCGAAAGGATTTTGCGCGGAGGCTTTCGCGCTCTAATCCGGTCTCACGGGTGATCTGGGTCATCCCTTTAGAACGGGCAATATCGCCTAATACAGCCGCCACAAGGCTGGGCTCGTCCTCTTCCAACGCAGCTTCTAAATAGGCAATGATGTCTTCTTTGGTTTCCAGATGGTCGGATGCATCCCAAGGATAGGTTTGCAGGTTCGCCCCGGTAGTTTCTCCTATAAATCTTGCGCCAGGAACTTCAAAGCTGTTTTAATGTCGCGTTTTTGAGTCTTTTTATCGCCTCCGGCTAAAAGGAACACTAAGGTCTCTCCCTTCGCTGGATAAAATACACCCGATAGCCTGGGCTATAGTCAATCCGCAGTTCTGATACGCCCTGACCTACTGGTTTCACATCACCAGGATTGCCCATTGATAAGCGACGAATTTGCGGACATTGATACGACCTTTTGCCTTGCTATCTCGGAGGGAAACAAACCAATCGCTGTAGGTTTTGGTTTGGCGAATCTCTATCATTAGTTATAAGCGTATCTTATCGAATCAAACGAAGCCTTGGGGAAGATACTGTCATCGATACGGACAAGGGAAGATTCACCATCTGCGCGTATCGGGGGAGCATATCGACAATCAGGCTACTGGTCTGTCAACCATATTTTGAGGGATGGTGAGTCTCTAAAATTGTTGACCCACCGGGGTTATGAAGAAACTTTTTTATCATTTCATGGCTGACAAAGCACTACACTTTCCGAATAGTTGTAAACCGGAACCTGGATAAAGTGCTCCGGTTCTGGGGTATCCAGCATGGTTTGCTGTAACCGCTCGACGGTTGAGGGAGAGAAAAACTGCTCACCCGTTTCTTCATTGACGCGGGTGGGGACGTTTTCAATCAGAATCAATTGACCGTTCAGGTTCAAGGTATAGGTTACCTGCTTTTCTACTAGGGGTTCTTGCCAATCAGTTGTCATGGTTAGGGGGTCTCCTTTGGGTGAATTGGTCATTCCATCGCTGTTCATGCAATACTCCAGAGAAGTTGCGCCGCGAACGTGAGGAATGACTCACCTCATCAGAGAGTTCACTGAGCAAGTAAATGCGGTCGATCTTGGTCAAGCTGATGATGGGCGAGGCATTGACCACCCAACGTCTAACCACGGCTCACTTCCTCAATCAGTTCTTCAGGGTGGTCTGAAATGGGGAAACTTCAAATCGATTCAGGGCTTGCAGAAAAGCTTGACGGTTGATGCCTGCAATTTCGGCTGCTTTGGATTGGGAAACTATGCCGACTTCGTACCACTTAACGACGGCAGCAATGAGCAGTTCTTGGGCAAATTCGTCGGGGCTGCTGCGCAGTGCAGAGAAGGCACTTTCGGTAAGGTTGAGCTGAATTTGAATCATCGAACTTTACCGGGTTATGGTCGGGTCGTCATCTACGTCTTTCATCGGTCTACGAAATCGTGGATATTTCGATGCTATTCATCTGGGGGAACTACTTTTTTTAATTCTAAAATTAAGTTTGGTAAGCTGTTGACGGCGGTATCCCACACCACGTCTAGATCGATCTCGTCATATTCATGGATAAGCCGATTTCTCATCCCGCTAAGTGCCATCCAGGGAATGGTAGTTAGGGTTTTTCGAAGGTTATTTCAGAGACTCGGTTTTGAGGGGCTTCACCGATGAGCAAAAGTCGATAGATGATGGCATCTTGAAGTTGTTGATCGCTCGCCAATTCGTTTTGCGATCGCCCCTGAAGGTAATCAACCACAATTTGGGCAGATTGCAACATATCAAGCAGAGATTGAAGATCGCGCTCCATAAATCACCTGAATAGAAGAAAGAATTGCTTTGCGCCGTAAGTAGTTACGGCTCGCTTCAATGCCGTTACGAGTCACTAAATCAACATCTCGCTGAAACAGTATTTTTAGTTCGTCTTCCATGTAAGTTAGATCAAAAAAGGTGGGGTGGGCGTCGGGATGAAATTGCACCATGACATCAATGTCGCTATCGGCGCGGAAATCATCGCGCAAAACAGAGCCGAATAGGGAGTAATTCTGTAACCTGCCATTTCTGACAAAATTCAGTAATTTTCTCCATTGGCAGAGCGATCGTGATGCTCATAGTTTGGCTCCTTTGGTTTTAGGTTTAGTAGATTTTGGGGAGGATGCTGGCTGTGCGGTCATTTTGGTATACAGCTCAAACAGTTTTTCCAGCCGCTCCGTGTCGTTTTTGAAGCGGCGACCGATGTAGATGCGCTCTAGCACTTCGTCGTTGCGCTCGTGGGCTTCGCGGACGAGGGGAAATTCTTTATCCATGCGCTCTGGGGCGTACATATCCGCAATGGTGGCGGGAAAGTAATTCTCACGGGCCAGGAGGATATTTTCGGCGCAACGGGTCAAGTCGATTTTGTTTTGCTCGGTGAGGATGGGGACAGGGAAGGTGTTCCAGCCGAGGGTGTTGGAGTAGCGATAGCGGGTTTCGAGCTTGCCGCAGACAGTGGCGATCCAGACTAGGTGGAGGCGTGAGGCGATCAGTGCCATGTTCCAGAGAGGTGCATCGTAGAGGGCAAAGGCACTATCTGGTAACTGATTGCTCCAGTTTGCAAGAAATCCATACTGGTAGATATTCTCGATTTTCAGAGGATGCCGTGGCACAATCAGGACTAATTCTTTCCACTTTGCTTCGATTTCACGAAATTGGTGAGGACGTCTTGAAGATTTCGTGTTGCAAGCTTTACGACTTTGCGAGTGGATTAGCTCGCAACTGGCTTCTAACCCATTAGCAATAAGCGGAACTATAGATTGTGCTTCAACTAGTCCTCATCTCTAATCCAAGCCAATGCCGACTATTCCACTAATCGATTCAGCCGATCCAGTATACAGATCGTATAAATGTACAGCATTGGAATAGTCAGTTTCTTCTAGTTGCATCCACTCATTTATCAAGAGTAAGTTTCCACCATCAGCTGGTTTTTCCCTAGTCATCTAGTGGTGATGTATATCATTAAACCCGGTTGAATTTCTCGCTTGAACAGATAACGTTTGATCCGCAGCTACTAAATAAGCATTGATATTTTCAGACTCTTTTGCAACTGTCTCCCCATCCTCAACAGAAAATAATCGCCGAACTTTGTCGGCATCTATTAGAAATTCCAACGATTACTACCGTTACTCCAGCATTGTGGCTTGCTAAATTTGCCCATTTAAACCGGTGTGAGCAAAAGCAATTTCATGACCCGTATCAAAAATAAGGCCACAGAATCGGTACTTGTTGCCCTTGACAAATCGAATTGGTCGAAACAAACGCCGCCGCAGATTGAGTCTGATTTCCATAATCTGCCGCCTTCATAAACCAGCCCGCCACATAATCCAAGCGACTTCCAGGTTTTGGTTCGTCCCTCAAAAATATGCTTTAGATCGTCTTTTTGTTCCTTCGATTGCCTAGTCGAACCCAGATAAGGTGGATTCCCACAAATATAGGTTTCGCCTCCCTCATTCTCAAAATCCACCTCAGCCTGCTGTTTCCGGCTCCCTAAACAAATCCGCATCCTCCCGCTGTACCTTCACCCCCGTCCCCGTTGGTGGGCAAATACTCAACCAATCCAACCACAAGGCATTCCCGCAGGTAATCCAGTTGTCATCCTTCAGCGGCAAAAACTCCGCCAGCGCCAGCCGTTGCCCCCGGTACAGCACATCACACTGATACTCCGCAATAATCAGCGCCAGCCGCGCCACCTCACAGGAAAAGTGCCGGATTTCGATGCCCCGAAAATTCGTCAACGGAATTTCCGACTTGCGATTCGGTTCTCCCCGGCGCTGGTTGATTTCCGCCTCGATCGCTCTGCATCTCCTTGTAGGCAATCACCAAAAAATTACCCGACCCACAGGCCGGGTCAAACACCCGAATCCGCGCCAGCCGTTTCCGCAGGTTCAGCAGCTTGCGGGGGTTGTCGCCTGCCAATCCTAGCTGGGCACGCAGGTCATCCAAAAACAGCGGATTCAGCACTTTGAGGATGTTCGGCACGCTGGTGTAATGCATCCCCAGAGCGCCCCGCTCCTCCTCATCCGCTACCGCCTGAATCATCGAGCCAAAGATATCGGGGTTAATCTTCGTCCAGTCCAGATTGCCCACATGGAGCAGATACGAGCGGGCAATGCGGAAAGGACAGGGGTTTACTAAACGCAAAGGCAGAACGCGATTATGAACCTCACGCCCTCCCCCAAAGAAAGAGGACAAGAAAAATAGCGGGAGCATCAGGGAGACAGAAGAGCCTACCCGATCCCCATTCTCCTGAATTAAAGGAAGAGAAGGGGTTAGAAACGGAAAATAAGGAGGGGAAAACAACCCCCCATTGGCATAGGGAAACCCATTGGCCCAGTTGCGAATGCCGCCTTCCCGCTCCTCCAGCGGTGTTGCCATCGCCCGAAAGATCTCCGACAAGCACCTCATGGGTATTCGAGGAATCCCTTGCACTCATCTGGGCCACCGTCTGGGTAAACAGCCCCTCCGCTGTGGAAGATATTCGTATCCTCCGCAAAAAAGCAGAAGATCAGCCGCGCCATGAAGTGGTTCATCTCCGGGCGGCGCTCTGCCGTGTCCCAGTCGGGGTTTTGCTTCAGCAGCTCTACATAGAGGCGGTTGAGGCGACCCGTCGCCTTGATGTCAAAAGCATTCTCCCGAATCTGCTTAACCGTCGTAATGCCCGCCAGGGGCAGGAAAAAGCCGAAGTGGTCATGGAAGTCGGGGTAGTCGCAGACAATGGTTTCGCCATCGACCAGATTCTCTGCCTGGAGGTCGTGGCCGTCCGTCGCCAGAATGAACTTCGCCTTGTACTTGCTGGTCGCCGGACTCTCTCGCAGCGCTGTCAAGGTGTCCGTTACGTTCCCTTCTGGACACACCTTCAGGTGGATGTTATTGCGCTGGAGCACGCCGTCCAGGTCAGACTTATTAGAGCTACTTTTCTTGCTTTTAAGTTTTTTGATGGTCGTTGACTTATTGCCGAAGGCTTCGAGGAAGGCGAAAGGGAAAGCCTCTGGATCGAAGGGTGCTTCGGCGAGCTGGGAAACGGCTTCTTCGATCTCGACTGCATTCATATACTGACCATCTACTGACCATCAATCGCTCAGGGTTTGGCGATCGCCTCTGAGTAATTTAGTTTAAGACCCTTATTTTTCCGACGTTCCGCCACCAATGCTGCGGTAAAAATCAGTAATTTATCTTTTTCTTGGGGCGATAGTTGCATAGAGTTGACTCAATACACAGCAAACTGGCACAGGGGGAGTTAACCGATCCCAAACAAACTTTACCCGACCGAGGTACTCATTACCCCCTAAGGAAAGCGCTTTAATATGGTAATTCACTCATAGGTAAATTCGTTTTATCCAGATCCTCTTACACCTTTTGAAGACATCCCACCTATGTTGTTTCGCCCTAAATTGTCCTTTACAGAAATGTGTCAAATGGCGTTCATTTCCCTCCGGGGTAATCGCCTCCGCAGTCTGTTAGCAATGTTGGGCATTGCCATTGGGAATGGGGCCGTTGTCGCCTTAGTGGCGATACCCTCATTTATGGGGTACGACGTCGCGGATTTTGGTTATGAGGTTCGCGAATTATACCTCCCGACAACAGGCACTTTTTTATCACAATATTCAGGTCTGGGAGGATGCTCGCTTTCAGGCTAATCTGGCTATGGCCTCTGTCCCTGGTGCCAAGGATAAGTGGGCAATTCTCACCAATGAACCCCCCTCTCTCGAAACTTTCTGGCAATATGGCTTACGCTTTCGTATCGAATATCTTTTTCTCGATAGCAAGTCTGGAGCTTTTCAGTGGCAATTGTCTCGGGTTCGCTCCGTTGAACGCCTAGAGCGTCTTTATTTCGTCATTGCTGTTGCCACTTCTATTTTCAACTTTAGTTGGCTCGGCTGTTGTGTTCGATGGCTCCCGTTCCTGCGTTGATGCCCATTATCGACGAGGTCTAAGCTTTTTGAAGATTGGTCTGCGTTGGCTCACCTCTGTCGTTCACAAGGCTTACTCATTTTTCCGTTTTGACTATCTGCTTGTTTTGCCTTCTGCCCCTTGTTTTCCCTCTCTCAAAGCCCGTGACCGTTACTATCGACAAATTACCTTTTCTCTTATCCGCGAATATAGTTGTGTCGCATGAATGTCCTATTAAACGTACTACAAGATGTGTCCGTCAGTGAGGATCGCTAGTTGTTCGTTTCTTGAATAATGATTTCAGAAACTTTTAAATTGATTTCTGGAAATTTCGGTGATTTTATTAAGTCATCATTGCTAAAGTTACCGACTTCTGTATAAGTATCCTCTTTTAACTCTAAAACCAAAATTGTTTCAGTTTGAGGATCAACAATCCAATATTCAGGAATACAACAATCTTGATATTGGACTCTTTTAGCAATATAGTCTCTATCTCTTTGAATGTCTCCGGGGCTAACGACTTCTATAACTAATAAAGGAGGTAACATCGAAAGAAGAATAGTATTTCTCTTGGAGAGTAGCTTAATATGTTTTTCTCCAATAATTGTCAAGTCAGGATAACGGTTTTTTGGTTCACCTCTTACTTCCAATTCTAAACCATGTCCTCTTACTCTATTATGTCCTACAAGTGAGGCAAATTTGATTAATAAAAAAGTAGCAATTTGAAATTTAAGTCCTGATTCTGGTGGCATTTCTATCAATTCTCCATTAAATAATTCATAAAACTTTTCTGAATTATCGTCATAGTTTAAATATTCTTCAAAGGTTTTAAAGCGTGGTTTAGTTATTAACATAAAATTTACTCCATTTTAGTAACTCAAGAATCATCAACCGCCCCGAAATCAATTTCGAGGCTAATAATAGGCGTTCATTAAAATGAACTATAATGACTATGATTGATGAAAGCAATAGTTATCTTTAGATAATGACATATATTAGCCTTGTCAATTTATTGCAAGGCGGTGTTAATTATCAACCTATAACTTGTAATTTGTGTAATTGAGATCAATCATGGTTCAAGCTCATTCCAAACCTTTGTTGCTTCAACTTCCCCATCAGCTTGCTCTGCGAGTTACGTCAGAGCAGTTTGCGGCTTTAGCGGCGGCGAACCGTGGGCTACGCCTTGAACGAACTGCCACAGGAGAATTAATTGTGAATCCACCTACTGGCGGCAACACCGGAAAACGTAATTGGAACATTGGCGGAGAACTATATCTATGGTGGCGCAATGCCCAAGAACTCGGCGAAGCCTTTGACTCATCTACTGGATTTGAGTTACCCAATGGAGCAAACCGTTCCCCTGATGCAGCCTGGGTTAGCCAAGGCCGTTGGGATGCCCTCACCCCAGAGCAACAGGATAGCTTCATCCCCTTGTGTCCCGATTTTGTCGTAGAATTGCGTTCCAAAAACGATACACTTAAAGACCTGCGAACCAAGATGGAAGAGTATAGGGAGAACGGGGCAAAATTGGGTTGGTTCATTGACCCGAAAAATAAACGAGTGGAGATATACCGTCCAGGGCAAGCAGTGGAGGTGCTAGAAAATCCCAGTGATTTATCTGGGGAAACCGTGTTACCGGGGTTTAGCCTCAGCCTAGAGCGGATTTGGGCTTAAGTTTTTTCTGGCAGCAGGAGAGCCTTAAAATGGCATGGCCATTGGGTTCATTTCAGCTTCTAAGGGAGGTGAGGACAGCCAACCTAACTGTACTGGAACATCATAAAGCCGTCCTGACCCGAACCGCGACCAAAAATGACGCATCTTCGGTACAACCACCTTAACCACATTTAAACCAATATCAGGACGAGTTTGGTCAAGAGCTAGGGTTTCCATTCCTGCTTGTTTAAAAATCTCCACACAAGTCATGACATCCTCCCGAATATCATTACTCCAACGTTTCGGATAATCGTGCATAGTTTTCAGGGGTTGAGTTGAATCGGGGGCTAAATAAGGCTGATTTTCTAAGGTTGCTTCTAATAACCACACCTTGGCATCCCCATCAAGTTGCTCATCAGGGACTTTATCGAGTTCTAACCCAGGGCAATCGCGTCATGTCAATAATTTACGATTATTCGCAATAGTATTGAGAATCAAGTCAAAAAGATGATTTAACGCGGCAACAACAATGGGAAAATTTTATGGTGTTTGTACGTCTCCCCAAAATCTCTGAATTACTTTTCTGCACTGTCCATGCCTCTCCATACATTTCCTCTCATCGCAAATAGTCGTTCTCGCCAATCTGAAGTTTTAGTGACCCACCAGCCAACGAAGGTGGACTTGCAAAATATCCTCGATGACAAGCCCCAATCTTTGACAGTTAAAACTTTTGGGGAAATAGCGGTCATCGTTAATGATCAAGCTCAATCAGGCAAAGTCATCTTTGCCGAGCCCCCTCCAGACCTTACGCTACTGGCCCGTACCTACAGCCAAAAACCAGGCGATCGCCAGGTTGAAGTAACCGTTGATTTTCCAGAGGCGACGGAACGCTACGAGTTGGATTTAACGGTGGTGCGCCTATGCCTGGATGTGGATGCTGACCGGGATGGGTTAGTGGATTACGGTAATCCCGCTAAGCAGACATGGCACTGGGGAGAAGCGGGTCAAGGAGCGATTTATCTCGTCAATAGTGATCAAGATTGGGACAGCAGCGGCGACATTTCCGATTTTAATGACCGCCGAATTGATACTGTGCAGGATTGGCAGGATTTGACCCCGCTGGTGATCCGCAAAACTGGACTAGCCGGTCTTCCTCGCCATTACGATCTCTGGCTGGTTTTGGGTAAAAATGCCCGTAATCGGGTCCGGATTTTTGAAGACGTTAATACCTCAGGCGGTCGGGAGTTAGTGGGTCCTGGTAACCCTGCAGAAAGGATTAACTGGCGAGATACCCAAACGGAATTGACCCTTGCACTGGAGGGTCTGCGGTATCTGGATCAAGACTTTGATGGCATGGTCGATGTCTACCTCAGCCTGGAACGATATGAGCGACCTTATGGGGAGGATTTAGTGCGCCTACGCTGTGCACCTTGGATCATGACCCCCAACACCCTCTCCCCCGATACGGTTTACATCGCCGAGGTAGACAACAATGGGGAGACAGTGCAAGCGCTACGTCCTGTGGTGGGTCTGGGAAAGGCCCAACTGGATCTGGTTCCTCCAGAATTAAATGAGGGCGATCGATGGCTACAAGATGAGTTGGAAATTGGTTATACCCAAACCCCACATCATCGCTTAACGGTGTGCTTGGAATCCCCCCGCTTGCGAGGACTCGAGTTCTTTCCCGAAAGTCTAATCGGTCTCGATGTGGGCTATGTAATGCGCGGGTTTAGAAGCAGACCGGACCCGCTTAGATTCCTTTGGAAATTTGGAAGTTAGCCCCCCTGTGACCGTGGGAAGTAAACGTTATCCCTTGGGGCGAATTTTATACGGCGACACCGATAATTCGATACCGAGTCATGCTCGACGGCACTTCCAACCTGCCATCCGTAATTTTCTGATGGCTCAACGGGTACAAGCTCCCATCAAGTTATTTTCCGACTGGCTCAATGTCGGTCACATTGATGAATTTATGACTTTTGTGCCGGCGAACTCCGGTAAGGGATTTAAGCTGCTGTTGGATAGCCCCCATCGATGCTATAGCTTGTTGCAAAAGTTACAAGACCAAGGAAAGGGAGCGCTAGAACTCCGGGGGGGGAAACGACTCTCCGGACGCTCTGCAGCGATTAGCATTTCCAAACTGCTAGCCGATGAAGAATTAAGCACGTTAAACGACCAATTTCAACAGGCGATCGCCACCAATGAAACGATCCTACGGCGAGAATTGGGTCTGGATGGGGGCGATATTTTGTATTTACCAATGATCTTTGAAGGGACGGATCGGCGCAATCGGGGAGTGCAGCGGGCAGATAGCTTCTTTCCCAATATGGTCAACATGATTGTACTAGGAACCCACCTTGCTATCCCTAAACCCTTTGGCCCCATCATTGATGGCGTCTGTCAGTTGGAACAAATGGTGCGCGACATGCTGGAACCAGAAGGGCTAACCTGTCATTTCATTGATGATTGGGACAGCTATTTTAAAAAATTTGGGGAACTCCATTGCGGCACAAACGTTAAGCGTCGACCCTCCACATTTCCATGGTGGCAGATGGCACTGGACTCGTAGGCTATGGGGAATAGGGACTATTCGCCTTCCATGGTTTTCCCTGCCTCTGTTTTCCCCTTGGAACGACAGGGGTTTGCCGAAAACCGATAAGATACCCACATGATATCTGTGTGTAGGAGTACGCCATTGATGAAATCCTTAGGATTGGTGCTATCGGCGATCGCGACATCTTGTCTGATCACTGCCTGTAGCCATCACCATCAGAAGGTGAAGCACAGACCAGCAATAACAGTCGTAGTGGGCGTCTAACGGCAATTAAAGCCAAAGATCGTCTTGTCTGCGGTATTAACGGAGAAGTCCCCGGTTTTAGTTTTGTGAATGAGGAAGGGGATTACTCTGGGTTGGATGTGGATTTTTGCCGGGCAGTGGCAGCAGCGGTTTTAGGAGATGCCACAAAGGTGGACTTTCGTAAGTTAAGTACCCAGGAGCGTTTTACCGCTGTTCAAACGGGGGAGGTGGATTTGCTGAGTCGTAATACTACGTGGACATTGAATCGAGATACCGCTGTCAAAATGGCATTTGCGCCGATCCTGTTTTATGACGGTCAAGGGATTATGGCAACCAAAGCGAGTGGTGTAGAACAACTGAGTGATTTAACAGGGAAAGCCGTGTGTGTGCTGGCGGGAACCACTACGGAAAAAAATCTTGCAGACCAGATGGTTAAAGCCGGGGTGACCGACTATCAACCGGTGGTATCGGATGACGTAGACTCACTCTATACCGCCTATCAGGAGGGGCGATGTGAGGCCGTTACCAGTGACCGCTCCCAGCTAGTGGCAAGGCGCTCTATTTTTCCTGATCCCAATGCCCACGTTATTTTAAACATAGTGCTCTCCAAGGAACCATTGGCCCCCGCAGTTGCCCAAGGAGACCCGGACTGGTTTAATACCGTTAAATGGGTTGCGTTTGCCCTGATGCAAGCGGAAGAACTTGGAATCACCAGCCAGAATCTAGACACGTTTCAAAATAGTGATGACCCCAATATCCGTCGCTTTTTAGGGCTAGAGGACAAGCTGGGGGAAGACATGGGACTCCCCAATGATTTTGCCGCTCAAGTCGTAAAACAAGTGGGGAACTATGGTGAAATTTATGACCGCAACCTAGGCCAACCCCTCTCCCTAGAGCGGGGACTGAATAACCTTTGGACTCAAGGGGGACTCCTCTATTCTCCACCCTTTCGCTAGAAACCTAGGAAGGTCGCTAATTTTGTTAATGCCTTGGGCACATTAAGAACACTCCCCGACCCTCAATCTGATTCCGTCCCCGCCTCTTTCTTCGGTAGCTCGACCCATGACCACATTGCAATGGGCCAATGCCCTTTCTACCCAACCAGCTTTAGAAGCCGCTCTTTCGGAGGCGATCGCCATAGCTCGTGAGCAAATTACGGGCAGTGTTGATTTGGCCATCATATTTTTATCGGCCAGCTTTGCCAGCGATGCGTCTCGGGTTATGCCCTTGTTACAACAACAGTTGGCTGTGCCCAATGTCATTGGTTGCATTGGTGGGGGAGTGGTGGGAATGGCTGAAACCGGTGTTAGGGAACTTGAGAGGGAAGTCGGAATTAGCGTGAGTCTTGCCCATTTGCCGGGAGTCGATGTAACACCGTTTTATTTGGATGCCGGGGATTTACCCGACCTGGATGCATCCCCTCAGACTTGGATTGATTTAGTCGGAGTCAGTCCGCAGCAAAAACCGGATTTTATTTTGTTAACCGATCCAATGGCTGACGGCATTACCGATATGCTTGCTGGATTGGATTTTGCCTATCCCCAGGCAACCAAGGTGGGGGGACTAGCGAGTGTGGATAATGGCATCGTGGCCAGCCCTTTATTTTTGTTATCACCCACCCTGGCCGGCGGGCGCTACGGTGAAGGCATGATTGGCGTAGCGTTGAGTGGAAATATTCACCTAGGTAGTATTGTGGCGCAGGGATGTCGTCCTATTGGCGAGCCGTTCCGAGTCAGTGAAGGAGAACGTAATATTGTTTCTGAGGTTCAACTGGACACTAATGCTGCTGAGGATACGGAAACGGTTCCCCCTCTATTCATCTTGCGGGAATTAATTCCCACTTTGACGGAAGCCGAACAGGCCCTAGTCCAGACAGCACTATTTGTTGGGGTGGCAAGTGATGCGTTTAAGATCACCCTACAACCCCAAGATTTTTTAATTCGTAACGTCCTCGGTGTTGATCCCCGCCAAGGGGCGATCGCCATTGGGGACCGGATTCGACTAGGACAACGGTTACAGTTTCATATCCGGGATGCCCAAACCTCTGCAGCAGATTTGCGCCTATTGTTGCAGCAGTATGCGGGAGATCCCTCAAAACAATCCGATGCGACGCCAAAAGCAGTGGGAGCCTTAATTTTTTCCTGTTTAGGCAGAGGGGAAAATCTTTATCAGGTCCCCAACTTTGATAGCGAACAATTCTGTGAATTTTTCCCTGGCCTGCCGTTGGGGGGATTTTTTTGTAACGGGGAAATTGGACAAGTGGGCACTCAAACCTATCTACATGGCTATACCTCAGCCTTCGCCATTATTCATGAAAAATCAGCCGAGTGATGATAGAAATATTAGGCAGTAACAACATCGCTAAACCAAGCTTGGGGAATTAGGATCACTTTCCATAAAGTCAATCGATGCACTTATGTTTCCGAAATCTTGAAAAATAACGATTGTCTATAAGCATTAGAGCGGTTTGCACTGTAGTGGGGTCAATTAAGACAGCGTATAACGCTTGATATACGAGCCTTTGATGACGCCTCATATTACTGAAAACTGCTATAAACCCTAACAGAACTAGCTGCTTTTGATGATACGCTGCCAACCCTGTTTAATCTTAATAATACTTTTTGACTCACTGCAAAGCCCACAGGTTTGTGGTGACAACTTTATGCTGACTTATCAAAAATCTTTTCTTCTATGATCAATAATCTGCAACTTTTACGGGCCTTAGCGGCGATCGCCGTTGTTTTTTATCATACTGGTTATCTTCTTTTTGGAAAAGTTCATACTGAATTTCATGGCGTCGCAATATTTTTTGTTTTAAGTGGATTTTTGATGACCTATACTTCTGCTAAAAGTAAAAAAAAAAAAAAAAAAAAAAAAAAAAAAAAAAAAAAAAAAAAAAAAAAAAAAAAAACAAAGTTTTTTCTACGCAAACGCATCATTCGTATCGTTCCATTGTACTGGTTGGTCACTTTAACATTTGTCGCTGCTTCCAGAACAGGATTACTTAATCCAATCCAATCGATACCAATCATTTTCGACAATATAGTCGGCTTTTTAAATATTGTCAAAATTGGTTTATCGACATTATTGAATCCCTATGATTTGCTCCATTTATTGACGAGTCTTTTCTTTATTCCATTTGGCAAAGATCAATCAATTGTCTATCCCATGCTCAGTCTCGGTTGGACATTAAACTTGGAAATGTATTTTTATTTTATTTTTGCTTTTGCCTTACTCTGGTCACAAAAATTTGCCCCATTGATCGCCATTATTATCATGGGCCTGATCATTAGTGCGATTAATTTGACGGGATGTCATTCTCCTGTTTGCCTCATGTATTCCCATGGCTATATTCATTTTTTTATTCTTGGTGTTATTGTCTTTTATTTGGCGAAAATGATTCCTGAGTCATTTATCAATCAGCATAAGAAGTTTTTACTTTCTCTGACGATAGCCATAACTTTGATTTATAATCTTTCCCCAACTAAACCGGTTGGGCTGATCAATTTTATTCTTTATTATGGCTTACCTTGTAGTGCTGTTGTTTTAGGATTTTGTTTTGAAAAAGTTGATTTCAAATTTTCATGGCAACCAATTATTTACCTGGGTAATGCCTCTTATGCAATTTTCCTGGTTCACCTCATCACGGTTGCAATCTTTCAATCTTTTGGGGCTCATTATGCCTGGCTCAATCCAAGTCAAAATCTATTTTCTGCACTACTTGCTGTGCTGTTTAGCGTTCTATTGTCTGTTTGCGTTTATCAATATATAGAATTACCAATGATTAAATGGTTACGATCAAAATACATTAGTGGAGTATAAAAAACCACTTTAAAACTTAGTGTCATGATTTTGATTCAAGTGAGATCATTGTAATAAGTTTAAACCTAGTTTCACCTGAGTTTGTGTCCAGTAAAATGGAGGGATACTATATTGATTGAAATTGGGAGAACTGATAGAAAAGATAATCATCTTCCAGCGTATGCTCGTAGGTAACATGGTGAATGAAGTTTTTCTCCACCAACATTTGTCCACACAGCAGCGCCTCTTCCCGTGTCGCCTTGAGATATGCCATTAACCAGAGCAAGGCTTCCGAGCCGATAAAGCAATCCGTATAGGTTTTCAGCCCATAGCGTCGATCTTTAACTACCACACCCTTTTCCCCTTGCATTTGTTGGATCAACTGAACGATCGCCTTGTCGCTGAGGGATGACGGTTGTTGTATCAAGACTGAAACCTGTCGTAGTTTTTCCTGCAATGCTTCCATGTCACTTTTGTTAAACGTTTTATCCGGCGGGGCGATCGCCAATGAATCTGGCAAGTTTTCCTCCGGATGTAACGGATGGGTTAACCTCTCTGACGTGATTTTCTGTCTCGGCTTTAACTGTATTTCCTGTTGGGGAAAGGGAATTTCGATTTGGTAACGACGAAAATTCTGCTCTAGCAAGTAGTACAAGTCACTCCGGAATTGGAGATAGTAACGGGGCTCTCGAACCCATACCAGTAACTCGAAATTGAGCGCACTGTCACCAAAGCCCTGAAAAACAAGTTGGGGTTTCGGGTATTGCAGTAGTTGGGGATGCACAGAAACCGCCTCCATCACACAATCCCGGAGGTTTTCTATCTGGGTTCCATAGGCGACGTCAAACTCAATATGTATGCGGGACACTGGATTACCGTGGTTCCAGTTGATCACCTTGCTTTGAACCAATTCCGAATTTGGCACCAAAATTGAAACATTATCCTCATTGCGAATTTCGGTACTCCGAATCGTGATCCGCTCAATAGTGCCATTCAACTCCCCCAAACGAATATAGTCCCCCGCTTTAATCTGCCGCTCGAGTAAGAGAATAATGCCGCTGATAAAGTTGCTGGCAATAGTTTGTAAACCAAAGCCCACCCCTACTCCTAGCAATACCACTAAGCAGGATCGCTAAACTCCGGGCATCAATACCCAGGGCCTGCAAAATAATGACGCACCCGATGCCTGTGATTAAAATCTGTGCTGAGAGGAGGGTAATATCTTGAACTTCTTTCTCGACACCGATTTTGTTTAAAATTCTCGACTTGAGCAGTGCTGTCAGAACTCTGACCATTAGCCATAGGCCGACAGCAAGCCCCAGTAACTTTAAAATATCAAACAGAGAATAGACCGTATTGCCCAGTTGAAATAAGGGATTTTGTAGTACTGCCTGCACAAAATTGGTTATTTGATAACGCCAAGTACGGGTTTGGGGGAGCAGCCCGGTCAAATAAAATCCGGCGATCGCCCAGAGACACCATTGCCCGATTTTAAGAAAATAATAAGGGGAACGCTTTCGCTGCGGTGTTTCATGGGCGAAGTTACCGGATAGCATCCGTTGCAACAGGCGGGAGCGTAACCACCGCAGCGTTAAATTTAATCCGATCGCTCCACCTAAAGCAGCAACAAAAATCACCGCAATACGCCGTTGATAGGCTGGAGTCCGCTCTACTTTTGCCTGTTGTAGTGCCATTTGTAACTGCTGTTGCCAGTCCCGGGCATGTTCTTGGGGACTCACGCCGGCCATATAATCTCCTCCGGTTACCGTCAACAAATGCTGCCCATTGAGGCGAATCGTGGTTAACTCCCCCTGTTGCTGGATAGTGACATCGGCCGGCTGGGTAGGGGATTGGCGATCGAGGAGTTGTTGAATTTTACGATTGGCATTACTGGCCCGTACTTCAGCAGAAAAACCGTCAATACTACCGACCTTAAACACCATGCGACCATCCACCATAATGGGGCCCTTGGTGCTGAAAGAAAGGGTCTCTGCTGCTACCATTACCCTCCCCCCAATGGCGATCGCCGTAGGCGCATTTCCCCTGAAGTCCATCCCTATCCATAATCCGAGCAGCAACACTGCTACCAGCAGAGAACGTAACCACCATGGGTGATCAAGACGGGCAAAAATATTGAACGTCAACGGCTGCTTGGGCGGCATGCATGATTTCTGGAAGATATGTTAGGGATCGGCCATGCCAGCAGTGCACGCTGCTGTTAGGCGCAGGTTTGGTGGTTATCACTTCAACCTGCTCAAACCCCAAATGAATACTGCGATTAATGTATTTCATCATCCTCAAGCATGTCTTAATTTAAGGGAACTCCGATGCATTAATCTGGTTGCGAAAAGCAATCACGCTATATTCAGGCTTTTCTCCATAGGATTTGTATTTTTCGAGATGCCTTTACCAGAACCATCTAAAGAGAATGGCTTTCATTCCATCCATGTCAACCTGCTGCGTCAAAGTTATCAACGCTTGACCGGCAAAGACTTTGGCCCAATTCATCTAGACGGTGTGGAATATGCCCAAGCCCTTTATGAAGGCGACTTGATCGTGGTATCCCACGGCACAGAGGATGACCCCATTTTTAATTACGCCAATCAAGCAGCCCAACGGTTGTTTGATTTACCCTGGACGAATTTTTGCCAATTACCGTCTCGACAGTCGGCAGAACCACTACAGCAAGCTGATCGTCAAAAATTATTAGAAGCGGTGGCTAAACAAGGTTATCAAGAAGATTACGCAGGCATTCGGATTGCCAGCAATGGAAGACGCTTTTGGATTCGAGGCGTAACCATTTGGAATGTATGGGATACGGCTGGTATTTATCAGGGGCAGGCCGCGATTTATAGCCAATGGGAAACTATTACGGAACCAATCGAGTCATCTGTCAACGTTAAAGATCTTTAGTTTCCGCTACTGCGAAAAATGCTGCGAGCGGATGCGGCTGAACGCCGCCAGAAACCAATCAAACCCAAGGCTTTGATCGGGGCAAGGGGCAATCTCAGTGAAAGTGGAGTTATTGTGGCTTTAGAGCTGAGTCTAAGCTTATTTCCCCATGCCAAACTTAGCGGCAACCAAAGTTAAAGGCGATCGCCAATCTGAAGACGACTGCCATTGGCAAAGTCCGCGCCAGACTGGGGTCGTTTTCCCGGGGGTTGAACTGTTTTCAAGAGTAAATAATCTTTTCCCGTTTGCACCACAGGTCCCCACTGTTTCAGTATTGCCACCACCTGTCCGGGGTCACCAGGCGCTATGGCGGTGTTTTGAAACGTTTCCCATAGGGGTTGCCAGTCAGATTGCTGAGCCAGGAAGGCTTGGGTCGATGCCCCGAGGGGAATCGTGCTTAAGATCTTCAAGGTCTGCTGTTGCTGGGGACGAAAACCATTGGGATAAAAGCCCCGCACTTGGTTATGTAATTGGAGTGCCGTTTGCTGCCAATCCAGTTCAAAGTCTGATTTTTTCAGTAGGGGGGCATAGGTGGCGTCGTCGTCATTTTGTGGCATTGGCTGTAAACCGCCTTGCTCTAATTTCCGGAGGGTATCCACCAACAGATTCGCCCCTAGGGTTGCCAGCCGGTCGCCCAGTTCAAAAAAGTTCTCTAGTGGGTCAATAGGGGTAGTTTGTTTTAACAACATTGCCCCTGTATCCATGCCCTCATCCATCAACATGGTGGTAATGCCCGTTTCCGTTTCCCCATTGGCGATCGCCCATTGCAAAGGAGCCGCTCCCCGGTACTTTGGCAACAACGAGCCATGGACATTGACACAACCAAGGCGGGGCATGGAGAGAATTTCCGACGACAGAATTTGCCCATAGGCCACCACCACAAAAACATCGGCCGCCGACTGTCGCAGCTTTGCCAGTGTGTCGGGGCAACGCTTCACCTTTTCCGGCTGCCAAACGGGAATTTGGTGTTCTAGCGCTAAGGCTTTGATGGGAGAAGGGGACAACTGTTTACCCCGTCCCCGCCGTCGATCCGGTTGACTCACCACCGCTTCCACATCGATGTCAGAGGCAGCGATTAGGGCAGTCAGCGGGGGAACCGCAAAGGCAGGCGTACCAAAGAAGATAACTTTCATGGAGCAGGCAAACTAGGGATGAAGTTTCACCCCCAGAGAAGGGGGAGAAATGAGGCGGAGACTAGGCGATTTTTCCCGGCAAGATTAACCCGGTTTTCCCTGTTCTCCCGCGTTACAATTCACCAGAATCGGTAATGGCGATCGCCTGTTTAGTGGTGCCACTCTGGCTCCCATTGGCTTCGAGTTTTTCGAGTACGTCTAACCCTTCGACCACTTCCCCAAAGACCACATGTTTGCCATCCAGCCAAGGACAGGGCACAAAGGTCAGAAAAAATTGAGAGCCATTGGTGTTGGGCCCTGCGTTGGCCATTGACAGTAAACCGGGACGGTCATGCTTCAGTTGGAAGTTTTCGTCCGGAAATTTAGCGCCATAGATGGATTCGCCGCCCGTGCCATTGCCCCGAGTGAAGTCGCCCCCCTGGGCCATGAAGCCAGAAATCACCCGATGGAATAAAGAATTTTTGAAGTGGAGGGGTTTGCCTGCCTGGCCGACTCCCTTTCTCTCCGGTGCAGAGGGCCCGGAAGTTTTCAGCTGTTTTGGGAACCACCGTGTCAAACAGCTCCATCACAATGCGTCCGGCTGCATCATCGCCGATGGTGATGTCGAAAAATACTTTGCTCATGCCAGCGTTCAATCCAGAATTTCGTTAAACGTCGCCATTATACCGATATGCCTGGGAGAATCTTGCCAAGAATTTAGGGGCAAGCCAGGGCGCAATCCAGAAGCGGTGCTATACACTAGCAAAATCCCTCCTGTTTTCCTCACATCCCATGGCAACCCAGGTCATTGAAATTCTTTCGGCAGATGAAATCCGACGAACATTAACCCGTCTGGCTTCCCAGCTTATTGAAAAAAATAGCGACCTCTCTAATCTGGTGCTGTTGGGGATTTATACCCGTGGGGTTCCCCTTGCCCACCAACTTGCCCAGCAAATTGCCCTGTTGGAACAGGTCGAAGTCCCCGTCGGGGCGATCGATGTCACGTTCTACCGCGATGACCTGGATCGGATTAAAACCCGCACCCCGGCCAAAACCAAAATTCCGTTTACATTAACCGGGAAACGGGTGGTCTTGGTGGATGATGTTATTTACCGGGGACGCACTATCCGCGCGGCCTTAAACGCGGTGACGGAATTTGGCCGACCGGAGGTCATTCGTCTTTTAACCTTAGTGGACCGGGGGCATCGAGAACTGCCCATTCATCCAGATTTTGTGGGCAAGACGCTCCCGACTGCTGCGGGTGAGCAGGTTAAGGTGTATCTGCAAGAGCCTGATGGCCGCGATACGGTTGAGTTAATTAAAACGATGGATATTCCTCTCCATTCCCAGACTGATGCAGGCTAAAGACGTAACCAAAATTTTATTGGTGGATGACGAGACGGCGTTAACCGAGCCCCTAAGCCGTGCCCTCCGCCATGAGGGCTACACCGTCGATGTGGCCCACGAAGGTCAGACGGGTATTCAATTGGCGATCGCCGGGGACTATCGCCTCTATATATTGGATTGGATGTTACCCCAGCAGTCGGGGCTAAAAATTTGTCAGCAGCTCCGGCAAGCAGGACGTTTAACCCCTGTGTTGTTGCTCACGGCCAAGGATACCCTCGATGACCGGGTGGCAGGACTAGATGCCGGGGCCGATGATTATCTGGTCAAACCCTTTGAATTGCGGGAACTGTTGGCGCGAGTGCGGGCATTACTCCGTCGCCAAGTTCCTTTATCCCATCCCGCCAGCGTTGACTCTACCCTTTCCCCCGCGTCTCATTGGCAGCTTGACTCCGACAATCAAGTGGTTTATCGGGGCGATAAAGCGATTTTGCTATCGGAAAAGGAAGTGGAACTCCTACAGCTATTTTTGGCGGAACCCGGCCAACTCCTCCCCCATGCCCAAATTTATGCCGCCCTATGGCCGTCTGATGACCCCCCCAACAGTAATGTCTTGGCTGCGTTAGTGCGATTACTGCGACGCAAATTGGAGCAACCCGGTGACGCTAAATTAATCCAGTCCGTCTACGGCAAAGGCTACCGTTTTGATCCCGACGCAGAAACCTGAGTTAATGGGTTGAGAAAATCAAAACCATGTCTTTTCGCTATTCCCGTCTGATTTATCTTGCTGATACTGATATGGCTGGGGTGGTGTATTTCAATCAATTCTTACAGTTTTGCCATGAGGCTTACGAAGCCTGGCTGATGGCGCAACGGCTTTCTTTGCCCAATTTATTAAGCCAGCACCAGACTGCGCTACCGATTGTCCATGCTGAAATCGATTTTATGGCTCCGGTTCACTATGGCGACCACTTGACCATTGAACTGACGCCCCATCAGGCTAGTGACCGTCGCTTAGTGTGTGATTATCGCCTTTATCTGGCAGGGGATGCCTCAGCGGCGATCGCCTCTCCGCCCTTGGTGGCCACCGCCCAAACCCACCATGTCAGCGTTAAGTTACCGGAACGCCAAGTCTGCCCCTTGCCCCCCTCGATTCAATCCGTATTGACTCAAGCGAAGGCTTCATCGGGAGAGGTATAACCCTGGAGGGTTTCGGGATTCAGAGGGCGGAGAATGCGAGTGGCTTCTTGACGTTGGCGATCGCCTCCGCCCACAACGACCAAGTATTTTCCGGCATTTAAATCATTGCGGTAGGGCAACGCATCACCACTCCCCGTTGTCAAACCCACACCTCCACCCACAAATAAGCTGCCCATTGCGCCCCCCATCGAGCCCAACAGCCCCCCGACGATGTGATTCCCCGGATCCCCTGCCCAATCGAGGGTTTCCAGCCCTGTGATCAAATTAAAGCCATACCCGGCCACAAATCCAAAGGGGACAAGCCAAAACGCCATGAGTTTTGCCCGCTTAAAGGCTTGCTGTCGGGGATCGATCAAGCCAAACTCATCGGCGGATTTATAGCCCGCCCCTACAATGGTGAGCGCGTTTAGGGGAATCCCCTCCTTTTCGAGGGCGGTGTAGGCTTCTTCGGCCGCCATGCGGTCCGCGACAACAGCAATTAAATAAGACATGGAAATGATAAGCGGTGAGGGGGGTTCTTTAATGATTGTGACCATAAGCGCCGCCTTTCGACGGCTTTCCAACTTTACCGCGCTGGCTTGATGGCTAACCAACTTTTACTAAAACAATGGGGCTGCTCTGTAATCTCCGTAAAGCCAATGCTCTCCAGGCGATCGCCAATATTATCAGTGAGGTAGTGGCGGTAGTAGGGTTCATGGAACATGACGGGAAAGTTTTCAAACATGGATTCCCATGCCGGTTGGTCGGACAACTGGATAGAGTCCATCACGATGAGAACACCGCCGGGCTTGAGCACGCGAAAACATTCTGCTAAGACCGTTTGGCGCACCTTAGCTGGTAATTCATGGAATAAATAAACACAGGTGAGGGCATCGAACCAATTGGTCTGAAACGGTTGCTGCTCCGCATTGCCCTGAATGAGTTGGGGGAGCTTGATGCCATTCGTGGTTAACAGTTGCCCCGCTTTAGCTAAGTAAGTCGGCGAAAGATCCAAGCCATGTAGGGAAGCCCCCGGAAACGTGGCGGTTAAATATTTTAAGGTTCGTCCAGTGCCACAGGCCACATCTAAGATTTTTAAGGGGCGATCATGCCTGTTCCCTAAGGCCTGCTTTAACGGTTTTAGGAGCCGACGACGCATGGCATCCGCTGTCCCATTAAACAAAATTTCCACCTGTAGATCGTACAGTTCAGCGGATTGCTCCCCCAGATAACCATCGGTCTGGTGATGGAAATTTTGTAAATAATAATCCGGGTAGTGGGTCGTATCGATGCGGCGATCAAACACCTGAGCTTCTTTATTGGCCACCCGCTGCCAAGTGGGAAAATGGTCTAGACAGACTCGGGGATAAGTGGTCGCAAATGCTGACCAGTCATCGTCAAATAGCACGGACTTGGGATAAATCCCTGCCTCCGCATCTTGCCAATCTTCCGCTAGCAATAAATCCCGTTGTTGGGTTAAGTCCTTAAGTAATGCTGGCGAGAGACGATGGCTCTCCGGGGTGGCAGCCGGAATCCAAAAATCCCGAATTTTATTACTCACCTCCTTATGGGAAAGGCTGAAGGCGGCTTTTGCATTTTGCTGCACTTGATAAAGGGACGCTTGCCAAGTGTTGGGTAAAAATTCGGTCAGGGGAGATAGGAGATTCGCGGCCATGGCGGGTCAAACAATACAAAACTTTACACTTCCAGAGTCTAACAAGCCCACTCAGCGAAATTCAAGGCTGGCATCTGTGCCGCCAGCGTCGATATTTTGTTCGAGCCGGCCATCAAGTGGGTGTTAACGTAGCTAAAATCGCCCGCCGCAGACCGAAATTGTTGTATCCGGTTTTGTCCCGTTCTGTTATTGGCACTGACTCCGCTATACAAAATAGCTCAAAAACTTATCCTGACGGAATCAGAAGGATAATGGGATGGATCTAAAACAGTTTTTTGTCTAAACTCCAGTTAGAAATTTATTACTCCTTATTTATCTACTCCCCTGTTACCGTGACTGTTGCTACCGCCTCCAGATTATCAACCTATCCTATTGCTGAAACATTCCATTCCCTGCAGGGGGAGGGATATTGGTCAGGTTGTAGCACCTTTTTTATCCGCTTAGGGGGTTGCGATGTGTACTGCCCTTGGTGCGATCAAAAGGAAACCTGGAATCTGGAGCGTCATCCAAAACAAACGGTTGTTGCTCTC
The DNA here is from genome assembly GCA_942490695.1 of Merismopediaceae cyanobacterium. GTDB lineage: Bacteria > Cyanobacteriota > Cyanobacteriia > Cyanobacteriales > Microcystaceae > Synechocystis. The sequence goes on from CALNXU010000004.1 coordinate 23,630, forward strand.
TGTCAACAGGCGATCGCCACCAACCCTGCATTTGTGGTCATTACCGGTGGAGAGCCACTGATGCACGATCTCTCGATGTTGTGTGAGGCATTGGCAGAAACAGGACTAAGACGACATCTAGAAACCTCCGGTGCCCATCCCCTCACAGGACAATTTGAGTGGATCACCCTATCCCCCAAACCCTTTAAGCCGCCAATGCCCAAGGTTTACGCCCATGCCAGTGAACTCAAAGTAGTCATTAAAACCGTGGCAGATTTTGAGTGGGCGGAAAGCGAGTCCGTAAAAGTCCCTCCCACCACCTTGAAATATTTACAACCCGAATGGGAAACCCCCGCCAGTCAAGCACTCATCATTAACTACATTCAGCAGCATCCCGAATGGCGGCTGAGTTTGCAGAGCCATAAATATTTAGGGGTCCGGTAATGACATCCAACTGAGTCGATGTTTTGTTCCTATCCGTCAATCTGTTGTAACTATATGAGTTCTCGCAATATTTACCGGAAGTGGCGGGTTCCCTTTTTTGATACATTTTGACCGCTTGTATCAAGTCCTTGATGCTCTCGATTCGTAGTCCAGACGAAAGAAATATGATGGCTTTTTTTGCATCAGTTCATTCTTGTTTACTTATCCATAAACGCGACAAAGTAGCCACCACATTTTTTGCAATACGACGACTAATTTAGGCTACCTTGCATTGAATTTAAATTAAGCCTGAATCCCATAGCTGATTTTGTCCAGCTGTAAACGATATAATCAATGACAGTTTTTAAGTGAATGGACGTTAGTGCTGTCTCGTGTTGCTCATCATCCTACAAGCAGTCCAAGGTTTAGTTCAGCGGTGGTGGTCAGAGTTTAACTTACAAACTCGCTTAATGGCCGCCGCAACTTTAGCTGTGTCTCTCCTGATGAGTGGTCTGACTTTTTGGGCAGTTAATACCATCCAACGAGACGCTCAATTAGTAGATACCCGTTTTGGTCGAGACTTGGGGTTGTTGTTAGCCGCTAACGTCACACCATTCATTGCCCGGGATGACCTAACGGAAGTGGCTAGATTTTCTAGCCGTTTTTTTGAAACCACATCGAATCTACGCTACATTATCTACGCTGACCCCTCTGGCAAAATTTTTTTTGGTATTCCTTACAGTGAAGAGACCATTCAAAACTCCCTAACCCTTGAGCGAAGGATTGATATACCCCAGACTGAATCCACCAACATTGACAAAACTTTTGTTCGTCAGCACTCAACCCCGACTGGTGAAGTAACGGATGTCTTTATTCCTCTCCAGTCCCAAGACAAATATCTAGGAGTATTGGCCATTGGGATTAATCCTAATCCAGCCGCCGTCACTTCCTCAAATTTGACCCGGGATGTCACTATCGCAGTATTTATCTCCATCTGGGTCATGGTTATTCTAGGGGCAGTGTTTAATGCCTTGACCATAACACAGCCAATTAAGGAATTACTTTTGGGGGTTAAAAGTATTGCATCGGGAAACTTTAAACAAAGAATTAATCTCCCTTTTGGGGGTGAGCTGGGAGAGTTAATTAAGAATTTTAATGAAATGGCAGAACGGCTAGAAAGCTATGATGCCCAAAATATTGAAGAATTGACTGCTGAAAAAGCAAAATTGGATACGCTGGTTTCCACCATTGCGGATGGGGCTCTACTCGTCGATACGAACCTAAAAGTTCTTTTGGTGAATCCAACTGCTCGGCGTTTATTTGCTTGGGAAAATCAGTCTATTTTGGGCGAAAACCTTTTAAACCTACTTCCGACAGAAATTACGGCCCAGCTAACACAACCGCTAAATGCTCTAGCCAACGAGCAGCGACCACCTGACGAATGTGACTTGGGTAACCCCCCAAAGTCGAGTGAATTATCTTACACGCCGGAAGAATTTCGGATTACCATTACCCAGCCGATATCCCGCACCATACGATTAATGTTTACCCAGGTATTTGATCAATCGCGGGAAAATTTGCGGGGTATGGTGATGACAGTGCAAGACATTACTCGTGAAGTAGAGTTAAATGAGGCCAAAAGTCAATTTATTAGTAATGTTTCCCATGAATTACGAACTCCTTTGTTTAACATCAAATCGTTTATTGAAACTCTGAGTGAATTCGGAGAAGATCTAAGCGAAATAGAACGCCGAGAATTTTTAGAAACCGCCAATCACGAAACGGATCGTCTTAGCCGCTTGGTCAATGATGTTCTCGATTTATCCCGTTTAGAATCCTCCAAGATTTACCAACTGGAGGCAATCGATTTACATCAACTCATTGAGCAGAGTCTACGAACTTATCAACTTAATGCTAAAGACAGACAATTAAGCCTGAATCAAGATATAGAAGAGCCGATCCCCTTTGTGCTCGGCCATTATGATTTACTACTCCAAGTCATCATGAACCTTATTGGTAATTCACTAAAATTCACTCCAGCAGGAGGTGAAATTTGGGTCCGAGCCTATGTCATTACTCCAGAGTTTTCAAAGGGGTCAAAACAAGAATCCGAGGCACAGCAGTTGGTAAGAGTAGAAATTAGTGACACTGGTATAGGGATTGATTCGGAAGACCAGGCTGCAATCTTCGAGCGTTTTTACCGCGTTGAAAATCGTGTCCACACACTGGAAGGGACAGGATTAGGCTTGTCAATTGTTAAAAATATTGTTGACAAGCATCAAAGTCGGGTGAATCTAGTTAGCGAGACCGGCGTGGGAACGACATTTTGGTTTGATCTCATGATTTTTCAGTCTGCGGTCAGTTTGATTGCTTGAAAATACTTTAATAAGTGGTCATGCAAAATGGTTGGATGCCCCCGAAAGGGAGGGTGTCTCTGTCCCTTTGAACAACCCAATACGCCGATTAGGCTAACATTGGACGGATTAAACGCCAGATTTTAACCGCTGCGTAAGCAATGGCGATCGCCCACAAACTAGTAACGATGGCGACTGGTGCAATGCCTGCCATCCATAGCCCCATGAGCCCCATTGCCATTCCATTCGCGACCATTAGGGGGAAGCGGTCTTTGAAGGGGCGGGGGCGAATTACCTCAGCTTCAGACGGTTGAATCTCAATGGTGGCCAGCCCATTAAACCCCAACTGACTGAGTAGTACCAGTTGAATTCCCCAACCAAGGAATCGTGAAGCTAAATAAAATCCTGCCAATTCTATGGCGATCGTCAAAATCGCTAGCCGCCAAAAGCTATCCAATCGTTTATCGTGGCTATCCTGTTTAACTACCATCACTTGCTGTAGGTCAAGGTCAGCCATCCGTGCTTGATCGATCGCCAACAAAAATAACCCTGCTGCCAACAAAGAATAGGACAGTTCTCCGCCCCAAATCACCTGACCCAAAATCAATAAACCAGCCGGAAAGAAACCCACAAAAATTAATCCCGTTATCCTGAGCATGACTCACTTCCCCAACAACCTCCATTATTTAATCATGGTCAGTATCCAAGATTGAGATACCTTGTCATCGTCGGTTAAAGACCCCAAACAGGCATTGCTGCGCTTTTAAGCATCCTGTATTGATCGCACTCAAGCCTGATGGCCCACACCCGACAGCGCTAAAGCCACATCTTGCCAGTCGTCTGCTGCGGTGTCGAGGGAAACAACCTGAGCTAGTTCTTCCGGTTGAAAGGGTTCCCATTGTTCGATCTGGGTCGCAAGGAGGCCAGCCGTCGCGTCAGAAATATCCCCTTGGCGATCGGTTAAGCGTTGCTTCAAGATATCTAAGGGGGCGTAGCAATGAATGAATGTTAAATCAATCCCCTGGGTTTGACATAGGGTTGCCAAGGGAGAACGCCACTGGCTACGGTCAAATTTGGCATCAAGAATGACATTAAATCCGGCTTGGGTCACGGTTTGGGCCAATTGGTGCAGTTGGGCATAAACCCGTTCTGTCATGGCCGGGCAATACAGATCTGGGCCCCCCGCTTCATAGAGCGGAATGCCGCCGAGTTGTTTGCGCACAGCATCGGAACGAATATGGACAGCCGGTAATTGATGGGCAAGATACTGCGCCACTGTACTTTTCCCCGACCCGGATAGACCACTCATCACAATCACACTCCCTTGCATCCGTTGGGTATATTGCCAAGCGAGTTGATAATAATTTTTTGCGGTTTTTAGGGCGTCTGCTTTTTGCTCAGGGGAAAGTTGGCGATCGTCCAATAAAAAGGAGATGACTTTTGCACGGACATAAGCTTGGCGACAAAGGTAAAAAGGCAGGATGGGTAAGCCGTCCCAATCTCCTGTTTGCTCTAGGTAAGTATTTAAGAAAAGAAAAGCCCAATCCGGTCGCCCTTTGGCGTCCAAATCCATCATGGTAAAGGCCACATCGTAGAGCACATCCACGAAGCGAAACGGTTGGTTAAATTCAATACGGTCAAAGAGTTGGATTTTTCCCTGCCAATCACAGATATTACGTAAATGTAAATCCCCGTGGCATTCCCTAATTTTGCCCTGCTGTTGACGACGGTGGAATAGGTCTGTGCCTTCTTGATAAAACTGTTCACTAAATTCTCGGGTTTGGTCGTATTGGGTTTGGGTCTGGGCAATGCCGATGTATTTTTCGGTGGCTCGAAAGTTGTCATTTACGGATTGCCAAATCTTATCCGGTGCTCCAAAGGCGGTAATGGTGCGATTGGTGAGGGTGGTTTGGTGAAACGCTGCAACCCGTTGCCCCACACGCACAATCTGGCGATCGGTTAACTGCCCTGCTGCAAATAATTCAGACAATAAACAGGATTGGGGAAATTCCCGCATTTGCAAAATCGATTCATCCCCCACTGTATTCGGCTCAGCCCAGGCCCAATGATCGCCATGCCATCGGAGCGATAACACCTGTTGGTAGATGTCTGGAGCAATGGGGGCATTGAGCCGGAGTTCTTCACATAAAAAGTGGCGTCGCTTCTCTGGGGTGGAATAGTCCAAAAAACCAAAGTCCACGGATTTTTTAAGCTTGTAGGCATAGGTTCCCGTCAAAAACACCATCGAACAATGGGTCTGCAAAAAGGCGATCGGGGTTGTTACGAAATGGGGGTAAAAGTCCGGCTGCTGTAGGGCATCGATTAACTGGGGCAGATCAGGGAGGGATGGGCTCATGGCGATCACTTTCAAACAACAGGAATCAGAATTTGCGATTTTTGTCGTGGTATTGATGGCACTTATGCCTAAAGTTGGAGCAGTGTTACATAATCTATTTATTCAACGGACTCCGACAGGTTTGGTTCTGTCACTCAGACCGTTAACCCCTTGGCAAATCGGTCAACTGCTCATCCCTGTTCTAGGACAATCGCATGACCCTTAGAAATTCTACTTTTGAAGATTTTTTTGTATCAACTTGATACAAAAAGTGCCCTCTTATTGACTTGATTCTCAATATTATTACGAATAACCGCAGATTATTGACATGACGCAATTGCTTTATCGAAAGTGTTGCCTGCTTCTGATCCAAGTCACCTTCCGTACTAGGATTGCCCATCGATAAGCGACGAATCAGCACATTGATGCCTGCTTTAGCTTGATAATCGCGCAGAGATGTAAATCAATAGACCTCTTGCAAAAGTCTATAAGACTTATGTCAACTTTGGTGGCAATGGCGATCGCCGTTTAGGGAATGTGCTCCAGAGGCGTTTATGGCTCCGGTTCAGATTAGGCAAATCTAACTTGATGGGGGGATAGCGGTCATCGGTCATCACGGTAATATCCACATGCAGCGGTGAATAATTGGCTTCGGGATAGACCAGTTCTAGGGAATAGTGGACAGGATGTAGATGAGAATTATCGAGTTCTTCTGACAAGAACTCCTGCTGGCTGGATGCTGGGGCAAAATCAGGGAATGGGCGAGCTAGACGTGTTTCCGCCGGGGTTTCTGACCCCGATACCAACGATTCATCCGTTAAATTGGTTAGTCTTTTGTCCGCTGAATCAGAATCAGTCGGGATACTTGAATCGAGTTGAACACTGACCGGGGTTTCTACCGGGGACAAATCAACTTCATTCTGATGATGATTTTCTAAGGGTTGCGGAGGAGTCGGATGGCTATCATCCCCGCCGTTAGTATTCGTGGGCTCATCCCCCGACGGTAACGGGTCAGGATTTATGGCGGCTGAGGATTCACACGGTGGAGAAGTTCCAGCTTCTTCTACTGGCTGCTCCAAAGAGGAATACGCTGAAGGGGCTTCAACCAAAGGAATGAGGGGAGTGGTTGCGGCAACAGGTTGGGGCAAATAAGGGACAATTTGGTTAGTTTCTGTCGTCGCGACAGAGGTGCTGGGGGGAATCATCAGTGCTGGCCGGGGAATGATTTGAAACTGATGCTTGACGCGCCAGGTTTCACCACATAATTCAGCAAAGACATCGGGACGGAGAGACAGTTGCCAAGTCCCGCTTTGAACTGTTTCTAAATCCAATAAAGAAATTAAGCCCTCTGGATTTGTCTGGCCATGAAAATGATAGGTCTGATGACTGCCATCCGGGGCAAAATACTTCCAACGCCATTCTAGGTATTGGTCCTGTTGTGGAAAACGGGCTGCGAGATAGTAGTGGCCAACGGGCAGAGACCGATAGGGTTCTAACGGATGCCAAGGATCATGACCAACAGCTTTGTACCAAATTGTCCACGCAATCATGGGGAAATAGAATATAGGAGGTGAGGAGGCGGAATATAACCAGAGAACTAGGTTTTTAGTCCAGTCAAACGCTGTTTGAGTTCCGATAGATTATGAAATAATGTTGAAATCTCCAGGGTTTCCTGTTGTTTATCTGCTAGCCATTTGAGTTGAACGGTGTCAGTTTCTACCTCAGAATCCCCCACCACCAGACAGGCGATCGCCCCGGCTTTATCGGCTCGCTTAAACTGTTTTCCAAAGGCACTCCCACTCAAGTCTAGACTGACACGAATGCCTGATTGTCGAAGTTTGTGGGCTAATAGCAGCGCTCGCGGTTCAGCTTTTTTCCCTTTAGAAACAAGATAAATTTCAGGGTTGAGGGCTGTTAGCGGCTGGAGTTGTTGTAGCAGAATAATTAAACGTTCCAAGCCCATTGCCCAACCGATCGCCGGGGTATCCGCACCGCCCAATTCTTGAATTAAACCGTCGTAACGTCCTCCCCCACAGACCGTTGCCTGTGCGCCCAAATCACCAGACTGGACTTCAAACGCCGTATGGGTGTAGTAATCCAAGCCCCGTACCAAAGTTGGCGTTAGTTCATAGGTAATGCCCAAATCAGTCAGTAACTGTTGTACCTGTTCAAAATGCCGCTGAGAATCTGAACCGAGGTGGGTCAAAATACTAGGGGCATTTTGCACAATCTCTTGGGTGCGAGTATCTTTGCTGTCCAAAATACGAAGAGGATTACGGGTCAGGCGCTCCTGGGAATCCCGATCTAGGTCTGCCTGATGGGGAGTCAGGTAAGCCACTAACGCCTCTCGATACCGCTGTCGGTCTGTTCCGTCCCCCACCGAATTGAGAGCTAAGGTCAGGTTTTTTAATCCCAAGGTCTGCAGAATGTCAGTTGCCAAAGCGATCGCCTCTACGTCGGCACGGGGATCGGCACTCCCAATCACTTCAACCCCTAGTTGATGAAACTGTCGTTGCCGCCCAGCCTGGGGGCGTTCATAGCGAAACATCGGCCCGATGTACCATAAACGCTGTACCCCTCCCGCTGCCTGTAAATTATTTTCGATATAGGCCCGCACCGCCCCGGCTGTCCCCTCTGGTCGGAGGGTAATGGAGCGATCGCCCCGGTCAGTAAAGCTATACATCTCTTTGCCCACCACATCCGTGGCTTCACCGATCCCCCGTTCAAATAGTGCTGTCTGCTCAAAAATAGGGGTACGAATTTCTTGGTACACAGCTCGGTCTAAAATTTCCTTGGCGATCGCCTCAATGTATTGCCAATATTCCGTCTCTGGAGGAAGAATATCGCGGGTTCCCCGAATCGCTTGAATCGCGCCCATAATGGCTTAATGCTGATGATGTGGTGACAATAGAACATTTTTTACCTTAGCGGATCTTAGGAAATTCCCCCAAGGCGGTTGATTGTTTCCAATCCTGTCGCGTGAATAATTGGCACTGGTCTCCTCATGAGGAAGTTCTTGGTAACGACGTGGTGCGTCAGCATAACCGCTATATCCTAGGTGAGCATGTGCTCAATTCTTATCGTTTCCTTTCCTTGATTTTGTCTTCCTATGCCTGAGCCAATCCTGACTGTTCATCAACTCCAAGTTACATTTCCGGCCCATTCTGCGACGCCGGAGTCAACAGAAACCATTGCCGTTAAAGGCATTGATTTTGAATTAAAGCGGGGAGAAATTCTAGGGATTGTGGGGGAATCGGGTTCAGGCAAGTCCGTCACATCATTGGGCATTATGGGGTTGGTTCCGTTGCCAGGAAGAGTTGAGCCCACGAGTGAAATCGAATTTTACCCCCAAGACGGCTCGACACCAGTGAATTTAGTGCCATTGCCAGAACGAGAAAAGCGGCGTTATCGAGGGGGCCAAATTGCCATGATTTTCCAGGAGCCGATGAGTTCTCTCAACCCGGTTTACACCATTGGTTATCAGATTATTGAAGCCATTCGCCTCCATCAATCAGTCACGTTGAACCAGGCAAAACAACAGGCGATCGCCTTATTGCAGGAAGTCAAAGTTTTCCCTAATGATGACCAATTAACCCAAGAGTTCGTCGATCAGTCTCGCCATAGTGTCAACGGACAAGGGCAACGGGCAGCGTCCGCGTATCTCCAACAACGAAAGCAACAATTTTTAAAACGTTATCCCCATGAGCTATCGGGGGGACAACTGCAACGGGTCATGATTGCGATGGCGTTGTCCTCCAATCCTCGTGTCTTGATTGCCGATGAGCCCACCACGGCGTTGGATGTTACCGTCCAGGCGGAAATTCTCCGGCTGCTGCGGGATCTATGTAAGCAACACAAAGAAACTGCCTTAATTTTTATTTCCCATGACCTGGGGGTAATCAATGAAATTGCTGACCGGGTTGCGGTCATGTACCAAGGGGAAATTGTGGAACAGGGGAAAAAGCAACAGATCCTCCACCATCCCCAGCATCCTTACACCAAAGGGTTGCTGGCTTGCCGTCCCCAACTGAATACGTCACTGGTGCAGTTACCGACGGTGGGGGATTTTCTCCAGACGAAACCGACCAATCAAACACTGACCTATGGACACATTTCCCCAGAAGAAACAGCCCAACGACTCATCGGGTTACAACAACAGTCGCCCCTATTGGTTGTAGAAAATTTAACGGTGAGTTATGGCACTCCAGGATGGTGGGGGTCGCAATCCAGCTTTACCGCCGTTAAAAATTTGTCCTTCAGCGTTTACCCCGGCGAAACCCTGGGACTGGTAGGAGAATCGGGCTGTGGTAAGTCCACATTGGCACGGGCACTATTGCGGTTAACTCCCGTTCAGTCGGGAAAAATCCGCTTTGATGGACAAAATATATTAGCCCTGAAGCCAAAATCCAAAGTCCTCCGGCGATTACGACGGGAAATGCAAATTATTTTCCAAAATCCCTACAATTCCCTCAACCCCCGCATGGCGATCGGTACCGCTATCCAAGAGCCGTTGGTCATTCATCAACCCCAATTAACGTCACAGCAACGGCAGGAGCGTGTCCAGCATTTACTCGAAAAGGTCGGCTTAGATCCCGACTGGCATTCCCGTTATCCCCATGAACTATCGGGCGGCCAACGGCAGCGGGTTTCCATTGCCAGGGCGTTGGCCTCGAATCCCCGCTTTATTATTTGTGATGAGTCTGTATCCGCCTTAGATGTGTCGGTACAAGCTCAAGTTCTCAACTTACTAAAGCAATTACAACGCGAGTTACAACTCACCTACATTTTTATTTCCCACGACTTGAGTGTCGTCCGATTTATGAGTGATCGAATTATGGTGATGAATCGAGGTGAATTGGCAGAACCTATCAATGACGCAGCTTCGATTATTAACCAGCCCCAGAGTCCATATACCCAAAAATTGATTGCCTCCATTCCTAAATTTACAGAAGACTTGGGGTGGTTGACGACGGAAATGACAGTCAACCCGGGGGGGCAATCATAGTCAAACAGACGATTTAAATCGTAATATCCACACCTTTAAACTCATTCATGGTCTGTCCAACAGACACGGCGGAGGGGAGATCCCTGTCAAGACAACGCTGCGTACTTGGTGGTGACTCACAACGATCAATTGACTCCAGGTCAGGATAAGCTGAAATTCTTATCTTGTCGTAGTTATTGGGGAGTAAAAGACCCATAAAAGTCCAATTTCATCCTCCAAGTACAGGCACAGCAAGCCCTAAGCCCGAAACTACGTTAAATCAAAGCACTACATCAAACCCGCCATTGGCAAGGACTAAGTTTGACGAACATCCTATTTTATGTATAAAAAGGTACATTCTTGCGTTTTAGGTTGAATTTAAGTCTTCTTTTACATATTTTTCAAGGCGTCTGCCATCAGCGGAAACCGTCCCCCTAGGCTGTACCCAGCGCAACAGTAGAGCAAAGGCGCTATGTTAGAATCAGCAAAACATAGGGCACGCTGAGGTGATGGATTTAGGTTATGTTTGAACGCTTTACAGAGAAAGCCATTAAGGTAATCATGCTCGCCCAGGAGGAAGCCCGTCGCCTCGGACATAATTTCGTAGGCACGGAACAAATCCTGTTGGGACTGATTGGTGAAGGAACAGGCGTCGCCGCCAAAGTTCTTAAATCAATGGGCGTCAATCTTAAGGATGCTCGCATCGAGGTCGAAAAAATCATTGGACGGGGTTCCGGCTTCGTTGCAGTGGAAATTCCTTTCACCCCCCGAGCGAAACGGGTGCTGGAGTTGTCTTTGGAAGAGGCTCGGCAACTGGGTCACAATTACATTGGCACTGAACATCTGCTGCTCGGCTTGATCCGGGAAGGGGAAGGGGTTGCCGCCCGGGTTTTAGAAAATTTGGGTGTTGATCTATCAAAAGTCCGCACTCAAGTGATTCGGATGTTGGGCGAGACGGCAGAGGTTACCGCTGGTGGCGGCTCTTCTGGTCGCACTAAAACCCCTACTCTGGATGAATTTGGCTCCAACTTGACCCAACTGGCTGGCGAAAATAAACTCGACCCCGTTGTTGGTCGTCAAAAAGAAATTGAGCGGGTTATCCAGATTCTCGGCCGTCGTACCAAAAATAATCCAGTCCTCATCGGAGAACCGGGTGTCGGTAAAACGGCGATCGCCGAAGGGTTGGCTCAAAGCATTGCCAACAATGATATCCCTGACATTCTAGAAGAGAAGCGCGTCGTCACCCTCGATATTGGTCTACTGGTTGCCGGCACTAAATATCGCGGGGAATTTGAAGAGCGTCTCAAAAAAATCATGGATGAAATCCGTCAAGCGGGCAACATCATTCTCGTTATTGATGAAGTCCATACCTTGATTGGTGCCGGTGCAGCAGAAGGGGCGATCGATGCGGCCAATATTCTGAAACCAGCATTGGCCCGAGGAGAGCTGCAATGTATCGGGGCAACGACCCTGGATGAATACCGTAAGCACATTGAGCGGGATGCAGCCCTAGAGCGACGTTTTCAACCGGTGATGGTTGGCGAACCCTCTGTGGAGGAAACCATCGAAATTCTCTTTGGCTTGAGGGAACGCTATGAACAGCATCACAAACTGAAAATCTTGGACGAAGCACTTGATGCTGCGGCAAAACTTTCTGACCGTTACATCTCTGATCGCTATCTCCCCGACAAGGCGATCGACCTAATTGATGAAGCTGGTTCGCGAGTGCGTCTAATCAACTCCCAACTGCCCCTGCGGCCAAAGAACTGGATAAAGAACTACGACTGATTCTTAAAGAAAAAGATGAAGCAGTTCGTAACCAGGACTTTGATAAAGCTGGGGAACTGCGGGATCGGGAAATGGATATTAAACAGCAGATTCGGGACATTGCCTCCTCCAAAAAATCTGAGGGAGAAAGCGCAGAACCCCAGGTCAATTCGGAAGAAATTGCCCACATCGTTGCTTCTTGGACAGGCGTTCCGGTCAAAAAACTGACTGAATCTGAATCCGAAAAACTGCTGCACATGGAAGATACCCTGCATCAGCGGTTAATTGGTCAAGAGGAGGCGGTAAAAGCGGTTTCCCGTGCTATTCGTCGGGCAAGGGTCGGGTTAAAAAATCCTAACCGTCCGATCGCCAGCTTTATTTTCTCTGGGCCCACCGGTGTTGGTAAAACTGAGCTGACTAAAGCCTTAGCCGCCTATTTCTTTGGCTCAGAAGATGCCATGATCCGACTGGATATGTCGGAATTTATGGAACGGCATACCGTGTCTAAGCTTATTGGCTCCCCCCCGGGTTATGTCGGCTACAACGAAGGCGGTCAATTGACCGAAGCAGTTCGTCGTCGTCCTTATACAGTGGTGCTGTTCGATGAGATTGAGAAGGCTCACCCCGACATCTTCAACATGTTGTTACAAATCCTAGAAGATGGTCGCTTAACGGATGCTAAAGGCCGGACCGTCGATTTCAAAAACACCTTGCTGATTATGACCTCTAACATTGGTTCAAAGGTCATTGAAAAAGGTGGTGGCGGACTGGGATTTGAATTCTCCGACGATGAATCTGAGGCCCAATATAACCGCATCCGTTCCTTGGTAAATGAAGAGTTGAAACAGTACTTCCGTCCAGAGTTTCTCAATCGCCTGGATGAAATTATTGTCTTCCGTCAACTTAACAAGGAAGAAGTCAAAGAAATTGCTGAGATCCTCCTCCGTGAAGTCTTTACCCGTCTTGTTGAAAAAGAAATTGCTCTCCAAGTCACCGATAAATTCAAAGAACGGTTGGTGGAAGAAGGCTTTAATCCCGCTTATGGAGCACGTCCTCTCCGTCGAGCCATTATGCGTCTGTTAGAAGATGTTCTGGCTGAAGAGATTCTCTCAGGCCGTCTCAAAGAAGGTAGCCAGGCGATCGTGGATGTGGATGAAGACAATCAAGTTGTGGTTAAGCCCAGCGAAGACCGAGAATTAATTGCCCCTGGACTGGAGTAATGTCTCTTAATCCCATGGCTTAATTAATTAGGTTCATAAAATATAAGCTCTTTCCCCTACTTTTTGGGAGTTAATCCCAGAAAGTAGGGGATTTTTATTAATTGAGTGGAGTTTGTGGTGGGATATCCGTGTAGGAAGCCAACTTATTTTTATTTTGGTAGTTAACTCCCCCTGTCTACTATTATGATTGGGGGCTAGGGTAAATCATCTATAGCAATCCAACATCGGTTGTAAAAAAAAGTCCTTTAAATCCTTTATCAGCAAGGATTAGCAACTTACAATCCGTTTGAGACCGCCATATTTAATGGTAATGGTAGTCAAGTTTCTTTACGAAAAATGGCAATAAGCCGCTTTCTCCCAATCAGCCAAAAACAATGCTATAAATTTTAATCTGTGCAGCGGCCGTCTAATGCTAAGTTATCTCAATATATAAATGAATGGCTGAACTGGATTGCCTACATATCCCAAAAGCACTTGAGTTGCATGACTCACCTAGAATTGACTGACTTTGCACGATGTCTTATCCTAATTTCCGTCGCCGGTCTTTCTGCTATTTTTGCTGATTAAAGCTAATCCTTAAGTATTTTTATGAATCTCTCGCCCTTTACTTCCCTGATATTAAAACTCATTGGAGTCATTTTTATCCTGGCGGCTCTATTGGATTTTGTCACCTTGGCAATTCCCCTACAGCTTGGCAATCAACAATGGCAACTAGCGTTTGTAACGGGGGTCGTTGACCGGGGAGTAGTTCCGTTGTTAGGAATGGCACTAATCACGCTGGGATACTGGATTGATTCCACAAACCCGAATACCAAACCCTCCAAATTTGACCTGCGTTTATCGACCTATATTTTAGCGATTCTGCTGGGGCTAGCTTTTTTGTTATTCGTCCCCGTGCATTTAATTAACCTAAACCAAGCAAAGGCAACTGCTGTTCAACAAATTGAAGAGGGGGCAGGCCAGGGTCGTCAACAAATTGAGGGCTTTCTAAAACAGTTAAACTCCCTGTCTAATAATCCCGCTGTCCTCGATAAACAGATCGCCGAGCGAGAGAGAGTCTTAACGACAGGAGTCGCCAATGGAAACACCTTAAACCAACAACAGTTAGTAGCCATTCAGCAAGAAACTCAACAACTTACAAGCTTACGGGATATTTCGAAGGATCCCCAAGCCTTTAAAGCAAGAGTTGCTGAAATTGAAGGTAATTTGGAGAATCAGCTTCAAGAGCGGCAGAAAAGGGCTGAGCAACAGGCTTCTGTCCGAGCACTGAAGCAGGGGTTACGGATTGGCTTAAGTAGTTTGATGATGTCTATCGGTTTTGCAGCCTTTGGTGCATTAGGACTGCGGGGGATTCTAGCCAGCAAAAAAGCTGCATCTCGTTAGCGATACGGTTGAAATTACTGATTGAGGCGGCTTAGTATCTTGGGGAGGATTCAGCACAATCCCGTTTATGGTTTTCCCTCATTCACTTTGAATAATAGCTTCTTCGGTTAAGTCGATAGGCAGCAATAAATCGAGGAAAAAGTCTCTGCTTCCCTTCCTTTATTCTTGCCTAGGCCACCCATCTGCTACTACCAAGCTGTCCTAATTTATTCAGTTATTTTGTCGTTTTAAAAGATGATCTGAGATAAGTATATTTTGGCTTTTTTGGACACAATCTGATTCAGTTAAGTTATGTCGATACATCGTCAACCCCGCCGTATTGCCCGCGAATTGGCTTTACTTAGCTTGAGTCAGTTAAGTCGCAAAGAAAGCCAAGAAGCCCAGTTGGATAGCATGGAAATTGAGAATCTTCTCTTAGCTGCCACTAGAACTCTGGGAACGGAGGTAAAAGAGGCACTAGAAACTGCTTCAAGCGAATTAAGCCGTAGTAATGAGCGTTTGTTAAACAGTGAAACCCGAGCCGCTAATTTGAATAGTGCCAAATCCATCTTGCAGGAGGCGATCGCCTTAACTCAGCAGGCTATCAATCGTCTAGGCGATACGCTGGAAATACCTGAAACCATCCAGTTTGTGAATCAGACAGAAGTGCGGCAATTTTCGATTGACCTGATCCGTACAGTGCACCGCCATCTAAATACGATTGATCAAACGCTTCAGGATGCTATGGTGGACTGGCAACTCAGTCGCCTAGCCAAAATTGACCAAGATATTCTTCGATTAGCCTTGGCGGAAATCTGCTATCTGGATGTCCCCGCCAAGGTTGCCATTAACGAGGCGATCGAATTAGCGAAACGTTACTCTGAAAAAAATGGGCACCGATTTATCAATGGGGTACTACGGCGAGTAACGAATCAATTAGCCAGTAGCAGTAACCCTCCAACCAACAGAAATGATAAGACTAATGTTGAAGAGAGCAACAAATAAAAGATTCAGCAGATTGACAAAATAGCTTAGATTAACGAACTCGATAGTTAAGGAGGCTCAGCGATTTGTACCCCCAATTTTTTATTGTTTCCCTACCTGGACGAGAATAATTTTAAGCATCAACAAAAACCATGGGCTAGACTGCGATTTTAATAAACAAAGCAAACTAATGACCAGGATTCAAACGGAGATTCGGGAAGAACAGATCGCTCCCTTTCATCAGTTGCAACAACAGTTACGGGAACGCTGGCAGAGTGATGAACAATTGGAACAAGATGACTGTGACATCTTAGTGCTGCCTTCATTCAGCATCGATCAAGAAGTTGGCAAAAAGGTTGCGGGTTTCCTTCATTATGAAGAGCGACTATTGTTCTCTTTGATCCGTTTGCGTAACCCGAAAACTCGCCTGGTTTATGTTACGGCTCAACCCCTATCGCCTTTGATTGTCGAATATTATTTTCAGTTGCTATCGGGAATTCCCTTCTCCCATGCTCGCAGTCGCTTGTTGTTACTCACCACTTACGATAATTCCTTTAAGCCACTGACTCAAAAAATCTTGGAAAGACCCCGATTGATTGAGCGCATCCGGCAGGCACTTCGTCCGGGAAAATCCTATATTGTTTGTTTTAATGCCACCCCTCTGGAAGCAGAACTATCTTTAAAACTTCAGGTGCCGCTGTTTGCCTCTAGTCCGGCTTTAGCCTATTGGGGATCCAAAAGTGGTAGCCGGGAAATTTTTGCCGAAGCTCAAATTCCATTCCCAGACGGAAGTCCGCAGGTAATGACTACAGTGGCATTAGAAACAGAATTGATTGCCCTTTGGCAGCGCCAGCCCCACCTTGACCGTATTGTTGTCAAACTTAATGAAGGGTTCTCCGGAGAAGGAAATGTTGTCGTGCCCTTGGATACAACATTAACTGACCCAGAGCAGCAACGGGGCTATTTACACAATATTTATCCCCATCTTAATTTCCCTGCCAAGACTGATACGTGGGAAAGTTTTTCGGGACGGATTTCAGAATTGGGGGCGATTGTAGAGGCATTTGTTAGTGGAGAAGAAAGTCGATCGCCAAGCGTTCAGGGTTACATTACGCCGGGGGGAGAGGTTAGTATTTTATCCACCCATGATCAAATTCTGGGGGGCCCCGATCAACAGGTCTATCTCGGCTGTCGTTTCCCGGCAGATAGCGCTTATCGATTACAGTTACAAGCCTTAGGGCTGAAAGTTGGAAAAGCATTGGCTAAGCGGGGTGCAATGGAGCGTTTCGGGGTGGACTTCATGGCGGTACGGCAGGGACAAACCTGGGTAGTGTCAGCGATTGAAATCAACCTGCGCAAAGGCGGTACAACCCATCCGTTTATGACGCTAAAGTTGCTGACAAATGGCTGGTACGATGCGACTCAAGGTCTATTCTTTAGCCAAGAGGGACACCCCAAATACTATGTTGCATCTGATAATTTGCAAAAGTCAGCCTACCAAGGATTATTGCCCAACGACTTGATGGAAATTATCGCCACTCATCACTTACACTACGACAGCAGCACTCAGACTGGGACATTATTTCACCTTATGGGGGCACTGTCTGAATTCGGCAAGCTGGGGTTAACTTCCATTGGTAGCTCTCCTGCTGAGGCCGAAGAAATTTATGCAAAAGTCGAAACCAGTCTTGACGAGGAAACCACTCGACCAGCCATGGGATAATCGACTTTGATTTTAACCTTTGTCTCCCAAAGCCCTTGGTGGTGAAAAAAAGTCATCAAAGGGATACGGTGAATGGATTTGCGAGACTGAACAGAATTTTGTGTAAGGGGACTAAAATCCAATCAAAACCAGGAATCCCCACACTGTCTCAGCGCGACAGATGCAGTACCATAAAACACCTTTCTCAAATTCACATCTATAATTTTCAACTTGAGAGTCAGTGTGTTTGATTTTTAGTGAGCACATCCCATGGCGTCCATCGAACAGAGCTGGGAACAGATTACCCAGTGGTTACAGACCCATTTACCCGAGGCGCTCAATAACCTTGCGCCCTCCGCCAGTGAAAGGGAGATAGAAACGGCTGAACATTGCCTGGGTTTGTCCATGCCCGAAGCACTCAAAACACTGTACAGAAAACATAATGGTGAAATTCATGATTGGGGGCCCAATGTCTTTGATGATGCTCATTGGTTTCTCCCCCTTAGCCAGGCGATCGCCCATAGTCAGGCCCTGCAAGCGTTTACCAGCGAAGCTGTTCAGGATGAGTACGCCGCCTGGAAAGCCAACATTGAAGACGGTATTATCTGTGTAAAGGGGCCCGTAAAACCCCATCTCCATAACCCCCGATGGTGGCCTTTAACGTCGTCTAACGGGGATGTGTTCCGCTATTTAGATTTTGATCCTGCCCCCGGTGGAACTCCAGGCCAGGTGATTGAGTATTACCCGGAAGCCTGTTCCCATCAGGTGTTAGCAACGTCTCTAGAAACTTACTTGGCAGACTATGCTAAAAAACTGTATGCAGGTGAATACCTGATTGAAGCCGGGGCCATCAATGCCCGAGTTGTTGAGGACGAAACAACCTGGGTGATGCCGGATTATCTGGCTGCAATGACATTTGATTACCTCCAGCAAGAAGCAGTGACCCCCCCCATTGATCTCGTCAGTTTGGAGGATGGGGAACAGGTCGAACTGGTGGGACAAGTCGTCACGTTGATGGGTAGCCTGGGAGAAACTTACTTCGTTCTTGAAGTTGAGGACGGCAAAGCGTATCGGATATTATCCTCCCGTAAAGAAACTAAAGGCTATGGGGCGATCGCCATCGACCAGTATGCGTGCGTTATCGCAATTCGATACACAAAGGAGACGAATGTTTTTAGTCAATACTTTGGTGTGGAAAAGCCAGAGTTATTCGCGGTAAATTATTCGATTCATTAATTTCCCGACACTGTTCTCCCAGCAACTTCTATCAAGTGTGCTGGTTATGGGGACTGAATAATTTTCAGGAATGCTTACAGGAATTAATTGGGAGAACTTCTCTGTTGTGCAAAAAAGAAAATTTGATATTAGTCTGCTTGGGAAGACCGTAGAACCCAGGTGTCCTTGCTTCCTCCCCCCTGGGAAGAGTTCACCACCAAGGAGCCTTTCCTCAAGGCAACGCGGGTTAACCCTCCTGGATGGACGTAAATGTCATCCCCCCGATTCAAAATATAGGGGCGTAAATCTACGTGACGGCCTTCAATTCGATCTCCAATTAGCGTCGGTACGCGGGAAAGATTTAAGACGGGCTGGGCAATATAATTGCGGGGATTATGGCGAATCCGTTCCGCAAAAGCATCCCGCTCCATTTGGCTCGCGCTTGGCCCCATTAACATGCCATACCCCCCTGCCTCATTAGCAGACTTCACTACTAATTCTGATAGGTGATCGAGCACATATTGGCGATCGCCTTCTCGCCAGCAAAGATAAGTGGGCACATTGGTTAACATCGGTTCTTGCTGGAGATAATACTGGATCATGTCTGGCACATAGGCATAGATCACCTTATCGTCCGCGACACCAGTTCCTGGGGCATTGGCTAGCGCAACTCGACCTTGGCGATAAACATCCATTAAACCCGGAACCCCTAGCAGGGAATCGGGGCGGAAAACAAGGGGGTCGAGGAAATCGTCATCCAAGCGACGATATACCACATCTACCCGATGCAAGCCTTTTGTCGTCCGCATTTGTAAATAGCCGTCTGCCACTACTAAATCCCGGCCTTCAACCAGCTCTACTCCCATTTGCTGCGCCAGAAAAGAATGCTCAAAATAAGCTGAATTATTCATTCCTGGTGTCAATACGACGACGGTAGGGTTGGGCAGTGCAGCAGGCGCTAACCGCAACAGGGTTTCTAAAAGTTGGCTAGGATAACCGTCCACCGGCTGAATGGGCATGGTTTGGAACATATCGGGAAAGGTACTTTTCATCACCCGTCGATTTTCCAACACATAGGAAATTCCCGAAGGAACCCGGAGATTATCTTCCAACACAAACCATTGACCCGATTGATCCCGGACTAAGTCAGTGCCAGTGATGTGACACCACACCCCAGCTGGCGGCTTAATTCCCAGACAGGGTCGTAAAAAACCAGTGGCGGACTCCACAATGTCTAAGGGCACAATGCCATCATTGATAATTCGTTGGTCGCCGTAAATATCGTCTAGAAATAAATTCAACGCTCGAATTCTTTGTTTTAACCCCGCTTCTAGCGCTCGCCATTCCGATTCTTCAATGATGCGGGGAATAATATCAACCGGGAAAATTCGCTCTACTCCCTGTTGATCGCTGTACACCCGGAAGGTGACACCAAGGTTAAATAAAGCAACTTGGGCAGTCTCGTGGTGCTGCTGCAAAATGCTGGGGGACAATTGACCCATCCAATCAATTAATGGTGCCGCTTGGGGACGCGGTCGCCCTTGAGAAATGAAGAGTTCATCAAAGAAATTTTCTGGGTCGTAGGTCTGGAGATGCACAGTTGTCTGGTGGTTACAGTTTTTTTGACAATCTAAACTAATCCGAGCATTTAAGGTTCCCTGATCTACGCCAAAAATAATGTGATTCAGACAACAATTTGCATCCTAATAGGTATAAATATAGGCACAAATGTAAAGAAAAATTACAATACTGCCGTCATGCGGGCTTGCTGGCTTGACAGAATAGTGGTGGCTGATTAAATTGGGATGCTATAACCCGTTGGGTAACCCAATCATTCACGGTCATGCAGGACAAGCAAAAAGTCACACTCTACATTCCTCCGGCGATTCATCGTCAGCTCCGCATTCGGTCGGCGATCGATGCTGAATCGATGTCCGCCATTGTGGAAAGGGCGATTGATTTTTATCTCAAGCACCCTGAAGCAGTCGAAGCTGCTAACAATGCAGGATTCGGCAAAACCCATCAGGTTCATATCTGCCCTGAATGTGATGCGGCCATGGTCATGCGGGACGGCGATTTAGTTTCCCTGAAAAATCAGCCTAGCGTTATTACTGATGATGCCTCGGTTCCTGTTGTGGATAACCCGGCTCCCCCGTCTGATTCCGACGAAGAAAAACTCCTCGTTCCTTGTTAGCGTTTACTCATTTCAGCATTTTTTTAAACTCTAGGTCGAACCCCATGCAAGAAGAACTGAGCACGCTTTTAAAAGCACAGTATCCGCTGATCTACCTTATTACCTCTGAGGAAGACCGAGCAGAGCAATCTGTTTACCGAATTGTGCAAGAAGTAACTCAGGCTCAGCATCTGTTTGTCTGGACAGTGACCCATGGGTTTCGTGAATACGCGGCAACACAACAGAAAACCCTCCACAATACCGTTTCTCCAGAAGCGGCGATCGAGTGGGTGATTCGCCAGGATGCCGGTATCTTTATATTCAAAGACCTACATCCCTTTATCAGTTCCCCCGCTGTTACCCGCTGGCTCCGGGAGGCGATCGCCAGCTTTAAAGGCACAGAAAAGGCCATTATTTTAATGTCACCCTTTCAAGAAACTCCCATCGAGCTCGAAAAAGATGTGGTGGTTCTAGACTTCTCCCTACCTAACCTCACCACTCTGAATGAAGTTCTTAGCCAACAGTTGCAAAAATCGTCTCGATCACAACCGAGTGAAGAATCCCGTGAGAAGCTACTTAAGGCGGCGTTGGGACTGACTAAAGACGAAGCGGAAAAAGTCTACCGTAAAGCCCATGTCATGGCAGGAAGACTGACCGAAGATGAAGTTGAAATTGTCCTATCGGAAAAAAAACAATTAATTCGTCGTAACGGCATTTTAGATTACATCGAGGAAGATGAAACGATCCGAGCCGTAGGGGGCTTAGATGAATTAAAACATTGGTTAACCCAGCGCTCCGATGCCTTTACAGAACGGGCGCGAGAGTATGGTTTACCCCAACCCAAAGGCATGTTGATTCTGGGGGTTCCTGGATGCGGCAAATCCTTGATTGCCAAAACCACTTCCCGACTCTGGGGCTTACCCCTCATGCGTTTAGATATGGGTCGAGTCTATGATGGCTCAATGGTGGGACGCTCAGAAGCCAATTTGCGCAATGCTCTGAAAACAGCGGAATCCATTTCCCCTGCAATTTTGTTCATTGATGAATTGGATAAGGCCTTCGCCGGTGGGGCTGGTTCAGGGGACTCCGACGGTGGAACCTCCAACCGCATCTTTGGCAGTTTTCTTACCTGGATGCAGGAAAAAACATCGCCTGTGTTTGTGATGGCGACCGCTAACCGGGTGGATCGCTTACCAGGGGAGTTCTTGCGCAAAGGTCGGTTTGATGAAATCTTTTTCGTTGATCTTCCTTCAACCGATGAAAGGGCGTCTATTTTCCAAATTCATCTGCACAAACGGCGCAAAGACACTGCCCGTTTTAACACCCAGGAGCTGGCGCAAGCCTCCGATGGATTTTCTGGGGCAGAGATTGAGCAGGCTGTTATTGCCGCCATGTATGAGGCGTTCGCCCAAGAACGAGAATTTAATCAGCTCGACATTATTGCGGCCATTAAATCGACATTGCCGTTGTCGCGCACGATGATGGAGCAGGTCACAACGCTACGAGATTGGGCCCGGCAGCGGGCCAGACCTGCCTCCGCTTCAGTGGCTGAATATCAGCGACTGGAGTTTTAACCAGGCTTTCTCCTGTCTGATGGGACAGGGGCAAAGACTAGTCTCCGGACTAGTAATTTCAAAACTGCCATATATTTGGCATTTCTTAACTCTCTCAATTGTTGTTGCTTTTTTCTTTTTTTGGAGGAAATCCCCCATGTCACACTTCAGCACTCTACGGACTAAAATCACCAATGCTGAAATTTTAACCACTTCTCTCAACGATCTCGGCATTACGACCAAAACCGAAGCAGATGTCCGGGGCTATAACGGTCAGCGCATCCGGGCCGACATTGTTGCGGTTCTCGACGGGGACTATGATCTCGGTTGGAGCCACAATGCGGATGGTTCTTTTGATCTTATTGCCGATTTGTGGGGAGTTGCCAAAAAACATAACCAAACAGATTTGATCAATTCCATTAATCAAAAGTACGCAGTTAATCAAACCTTATCCGAAGTGAAACAACGAGGATTACAAAACGCCAATGTCAAGTTGATCATGCAGTAATTATTTTTTACTGCCTGCGTTTTCTAAGATTCTGCGCGTTCCCAGTTTGCCACAAAGCTACTCTTTAGAGAGTAGCTTTTTTATTAACAATAGTGATTCCGAGATATATGTCCCCTTCGTTTTTCGACTTGGATCAGAAGCAGGTAACACTTTCAAGACAAGACTTGACCCCAAAGGGATCCCAGTTAATTGTGTGAGTAGACCTCAACCAGCGATACTCGATACTTCAATTCACTTTTCCCCTGAGTCTCCAAATAAGTTCATTTGTCTCAGTTGCCGCCACCCTTCCCCCAGACACCCCTCAGCAGATCGCGATTGAGGCCCTTGCGAATGTTAGTGTCACGAACTTTTCACCACAGGCGATGGCGCAGCCCTCGCCAATATCGGTTATCAGTCAAAGTAAGGAATCCCAGATATATCAGGATTTATTTCTACGATGACAGTCAAGAAACCTGTACGTGATGGGTCTGTCGTTGAGAGACCTGCAAGAAGCGCTACATTTTTTGATAGGCCATGTGCTCTCTCGAAGTGCTGTGAATCAAGTCATGCTCAAAGGTCAGCAACAGCTAGATAGCCACCGCCAAGCGCCTGAAATATTAATCATCGACGGTGTGTGGGTCGTTCACTCTCGATGAATATAAGCTAGATCGCTCAGGCCACCAACGTCAGCGCCGCCAAGCCGAAGAGCGCGTGATTCTAGAGGCTTTGGCAGTGTGGCAAGACGGCTCCCACGAGGTGTTGCCCTATCAGATTGCTACAGGCGAAAGTGAAGCCGAGTGGAATCAATTTTTTTCAACAGTTGATCGCCCGTGGATTGGTTCCAGAGGCCATCAAGTTAGTCGTCAGGGATGGGACACTCGGCTTGCCTAAAGCGTTGAAGCACCACTTACCACAGGCCCAACAACAACGCTGTATTACTCAAAGTGGGGGGGGCTTGACCGTTATCTAGCGTATGCTCAATTGCCCTCAATGACTCCCGAGGGGAAAGTGCTGTTTAACTGCCTTTTTTTTCATGGCTCAACGCGACCATACGAAACATGACCGCAAAAATATGGCGAAAAATTCATGATACCAACGAGAAGACAAGACACAGCGACTAGAGCGCACCAATGGAATTGTGTGACAACAAACAGGACTATGGCATCGTAGGCAAAATAAGTTTGGCAAAGTGTGGAATCAAACCAAGATAATCACGAAACTGATCGTGAGCTACTTTAATTGGATTTGGCTACACAGTCGATTCCTCAACACGGCAGCACAACGAGCTGCATAACAATCTGATGCACGACCCCTTGGGTAAACTCGGCTTCAAATTGACGGAAGTTGACAGAAATGGCAACTTTTTTGAGTATTTCGCCCAAGAAGTACGCCGAATTCCTTACTGTAGTCAGACCTATTCAGAGGCGGAGCTGAGCTACGCGGACTTTGAAACCATTGACGAAATGCTGGCTTTGTTGGATAGCATTAACCAAACCAACCAAAAATCTGAAGAACTGCTGTGCCTTGGTTACTATATTGTCGCGATTAAAGAATCAAGCCCCAGTGATTCGCTCACTACCGAATAATGGTTTTGTGCTGCAAAAAATTGGTCAGTTGTTCGTCATGATCATGGCTAAGGTGACCAAATGGAATTTCATCCGTCGTGAAAGCCTGAACTCTAGAAATTTCTCCCCTATCGCCCACCCGGAGAATTCCTGCCGCATTGATCACGACGGAAATAGCAATGGAGTGCATCCGGGGGTCCCGGTCAAGGGAGGAGTAAACTCCCACCAATCGCTGAATTCGCCTAAGCTCCAGCCCCGTTTCTTCTTGGAGCTCACGTTTAGCTGTGCTTTCAACGGTTTCCCCCCAGTCAATTAATCCACCTGGTAAGCCCCATTGGTCAGTATCTCGCCGCTTGACCAAAACAATTTTACCGTCTGGCAAAATGGGAATTAGGGTAACCCCTGGTAGGGGACGACGCAGGAAGACTTTTAAAAAGGTTTTTGCATAACGCCAAAGCTGGGACATGGATTCGGACTTAATAAACAGAGAGAGACCTGCCTTCAAGCTATCGCATACTTGGAGTCGGGGAATCAGAAGTGTTGAGCAACGTCTGAATAATTGCCATTCTTTCGTTGGGATAAGAGTGCTGAAAGTCCTATTCCTTGGTGGTGCAGAAAAGTCGCCAAAGTCCTATTCTGACTGGATCGCTTATAAATTCAGATTGTCAGAGCAGGGGCTTCAATGGCACTGAAGTCACCAACGATAACATGCACCTGCTGAAAAAAATGGGCAGTGCTACGGCAGCCAGCGGTGCCGTAGGCCTTTACCAACGTCAGTTCGACGCAAAATTCTGGCAAAAAAAGAGGCTAAAACCTATGCTGAGAATCTCCTACATAGATATTAATACTAACCATGAATAATCATCTGGATGTTACCGCAATTTTCTGCCAGGTAGATGATTTCTACCCAACTTTTGAACATCACTATCGACAGCAGCCCTTACTGATGGGGACTGAGCAACCTCGCTTCTATCGCTCGCGAATGAGCTTGAGTGAAGTGGTGACAATTGTGATCGCCTTCCATGGCTCTGGATTTCGCACCTTTAAGGACTTTTATACCCTCCAAGTCTTACCGCACTAGGATAAGGCCTTCCCTAGGCTCGTGAGCTACAACCGCTTTGTGGAATTGATGCCTTGGGCCTTGCTGTTGCTGTGTTGCTTTCTACACACCTGTCGAGGTGAAATCACGGGCATCAGCTTTATTGACTCGACCCCCATCGAAGTGTGTCATCCCAACCGCTCCCAGTCTCATCAGGTGTTTGAAGGGTTAGTGGGTTAGGGTAAAAATTCCATGGGTTGGCACTATGGGTTCAAATTACATTTGATTATCAACGACCGGGGAGAACTCCTGACATTCAAACTTACGCCGGGCAATGTGGATGACCGCACCCCCGTTTTAGATTTGGCTCAAGACTTGTTCAGTAAACTCTTTGGTGACCGAGGCTATATCTCACAATCCTTATTTGAACAGCTCTTTGACCAAGGGCTGCAGCTCATTACCAAGTAAAAGAAAAACATGAAGCATAAACTGGTCAAACTGATAGATAGAATTCTACTGCGCAAGCAGGCTTTGATTGAAACGATCAATGATCAGCTCAAGAATATCTGCCAGATTGAGCATTCCCGCCATCGCAGTGTCTGAAACTTCATGGTGGATCTCCTGGCTGGCTTAATTGCTTACACCTATCTACCCAAAAAGCCCTCTCTGGATTTAGAGCACAAAGGATTGCCCGCCTTACCTCCTGCCATCTTTTAAGCCCTAACTCCCATCGAACTGACGTTTATGAGGTTCGCGAATTATACCCTCCCCGACAACAGGCACTTTTTTATCACAATATTCAGGTCTGGGAGGATGCTCGCTTTCAGGCTAATCTGGCTTTGGCCTCTGTCCCTGGTGCCAAGGATAAGTGGGCAATTCTCACCAATGAACCCCCCTCTCTCGAAACTTTCTGGCAATATGGCTTACGCTTTCGTATCGAACATCTTTTTCTCGATAGCAAGTCTGGAGCTTTTCAGTGGCAATTGTCTCGGGTTCGCTCCGTTGAATGCCTAGAGCGTCTTTACTTCGTCATTGCTGTCGCCACTTTATTTTCAACTTTAGTTGGCTCGGCTGTTGTGTTCGATGGCTCCCGTTCCTGCGTTGATGCCCATTATCGACGAGGTCTGAGCTTTTTGAAGATTGGTCTGCGTTGGCTCACCTCTGTCGTTCACAAGGCTTACTCATTTTTCCGTTTTGACTATCTGCCTGTTTTGCCTTCTGCCTCTTGTTTTCCCTCTCTCAAAGCCCGTGACCGTTACTATCGACAAATTACCTTCTCTCTTATCCGCGAATATAATTGTGTCCCATGAATGTCCTATTAAACGTACTACAAGATGTGTCCGTCAGTGAGGTACTAGCCTTCCTAGGGAGAATCTAACCCAAAGTCTTTCCTGGTAAGAGTTTTGAACTAATTTACATCTCATAACATACCTGAGTGTTTTTAGTCCTACCTACTTATAAGATTTGCCTGCTTTGTGAAGCACGACCTCATCAAAGGTGCCTTGATCAATAATTCGTCCTTTATCTAAAAGATAAAGACGATCACAATCCTCTACCGTGCTCAAGCGGTGGGCAATAATAATCAACGTTTTATCACCAGAAAGAGATTGAATTGATTCACTAATTAATTTCTCGGTTTCGTTATCTAAAGCAGATGTTGCTTCATCTAAAATAAGAATATCGCGCTGATGATATAAAGCCCTTGCAATACCGACACGCTGACGTTGCCCGCCAGATAAACGAACTCCCCTTTCTCCAACTATAGTATCAACACCACGAGGCAAAGTATTAATTAATTCTCTCAATTGTGCCATATCAATAACCGATTCTATGATCGATTCATCAATCTTATCTTCTGCGACACCAAATGCAATGTTTTTCTTCAAGGATTCATCAGTCAAAAAAATAGATTGGGGAATATAACCTAAATTGTTTTGCCAGCCAGATAAATTTTCGTAAATACTTTTTCCATCCATTAAAATATTACCTCCAGTTGCCTCTAACAAACCTAGTAGTACATCAACTAAAGTTGTCTTGCCCGCTCCAGATTTTCCAATAAAGGCGATCGATTCACCTTTTCGAATATTTAAATTAATATCAGCTAACGCATTACCATCAGTTCCAGGATAACGATAGCTAATAGATTCAACTGTGACCATATGTTCAAATTTTTGTTGCTCTGAATTTCTAAAATCGATTTGCTGTGTCGTATCAGCATTTATTCCCCTTGTGTCTATTAGATCTTTATATATAACATCAACTGCATAACTATGTTGCTTCATTGATGAGAAGGAATAAATCATCATATTCATAGAAGGGACAACTCGTAGTGAAGCAACGGCAAAAACAGCTAATGTTCCCGCATTTGAACCTTGATTCCCGTCTGCAAAAAAAACATTAATCAAAGCTATAAAGATAACTAAAACAATCAAACTAAATCGAATAAATCCGGATGGTAGTTCACTCAAAACACCTACCTTTACATTTAATTGTGCATGTTGACCTGCATGATTAGAAATCGTATTTAGAAAGTACTCTTCAGCTCCAATTATTTTGACATCTTTGATCCCGCCAATTGCATGGTTAACTTCCTTGATTATTTGTTGGGCAATTATGACTAATCTCTTTCCCCATCGCTTTATTCGACGACTAAAATAAAAAGCTAAAATGATTGCTGGCAGAAATACCGCTGATATAAGCAACAAGAGTGAAGGATTTGTCAGAAACAGAAGCGAGAGCATACCAATAAGAACAATACTGCTAGTAATAATTCTCAAGCCACTTGATAAAAATAATGCAAATGACTGTGTTTGGTTGATAATATGATTGATGATTGCAGATGAGTTTTTAGTTAAGTGAAAAGAATAAGGGGCATATATGTATGAGTTCATTAATCGATCAACTAAATATTGGCGGCTATTGCTAGTAAATTTCTTTATATTCCACTGAGACCAATAGTACATCAAAAATTGCAATGCAAAAATAACGATCAGTAATAACCCGGATATAAGAATCATTTGTTTTTGTTCCACAACTCTAAATTTATTTAGTCCTGATATAATCAAATTGGTGATTTTATTTTCATCTCCTGAAACTAAAGAGAAAAATGGATAAATTAAACCGATGCCAAAAATATCAATTATTGTCACCATCATGAAAAACAAAAGTGTGGTCACAAATTCCTGTAATTGATCAGAAAGAATGTATTTTACTTTTCTGAGGGTGTCTAACATAGCTTTGACAATTTCTTATTGATCTTCTCTGAAATTTTACCATATAGCTTGCATATCGCTAACTTTCTAAGAATATTAACTCTCCATCTCATGATTTTTACATAGAAATGCTCTTATACTTGATTTAACAAGATAAATTTTTTTTAAAGATAAATTAGGTATTAAGAGTAACCTGTTTTTATTTATTAATCAGGTAGGCGATAGATCTTAAGAAAACTTCTCCTCTGCTCCAATCAACAATCCTATTTTTCTCGAATAGCAACACATAACAATTTAAAATCAGTTATGAGAAGTAAAAAATCTCAAAAGGTCATAGAGTAAAAATCTTGCTCTTCTGAGTTACCTAAAATTTTTATAGCGGTTTTCATAGATGTGAGGTTACCCTGGAATATCCAAAACCTAGATTTTATTGAAATTCAACGTACCTCAGTTGTACGCAAACTGCTATATCATGTCAGATTAAGATTGATATCAATGAAGATGTATTTAATTAATATAATTTTAAAGATGTTTAAAAATTAATTCTTTCGCGCTCAATAATCAAAGGGCGTCTCAATGTTCGTCTATTAATTAAACCTATATATTCGCCTAGTATGCCAATGAAAAAAAGTTGAACTGAAGAAAAAAATGAAAGCGAAATAATGATTGCAGCAATGCCAACAGGAAAATAGTTCCAGAAAATTATTTTAGTAATTAATGTTGAAAAACCTATCAGTAAACTGACTATAGACAATGCAAGACCCAACATAGTTGCAATCCTTAATGGCAGATTAGAGTAGGTTGTAATTCCTACCATGGCTAAATCATACATCCGATAAAAATTAAAGCTACTTTTACCATGCTGACGAATTTTTTGTTCATATTTGATTGTCTTGATTTTGAACCCGACTTCTGAAATTAGTCCCTTCAGATAAGGATAAGGGTCGTCAATCCTTCTCAGGTTCTCAATTACTTTCTGATCATATAGTCCAAAACCAGTAAAATTTGATGTCAGCTCTACGTTTTCTGATAGTTGTTTTGCTAGCCAATAATAAAAGCGCCGTATTGTATATACACAAAAATTTTCTTGACTGGAACTTTTGATGCCTTTGATAATTTCATACCCTTTTTCCCACTCGTCAATAAACTCTAACAATAGCTCTGGGGGATCTTGAAGATCAGAAAAAATCATTGCCACTGCGTCGCCATTACCTTGGATTAATCCATAAAAGGAAGAGCAAATAAACCCGAAATTTCTGGAGTTAACAATGATTTTTATTCTCTTATCTCTTTCTGCAATCTCTTTTAAAATAGTTACTGTTTCATCAATGGAGTGATTATCAATAAAAATATGTTCATAATCATAACAGTCAAGTGCCTGAAAAATTTGTTTGATACGATCATAAATTAAGGGAATGTTTTTCTCCTCATTATAACAAGGAGTAATGATACTGATCAATTTTTTTGTCATAGATTTACATACTTAATTATGATTAATTTTGTGCATACCACTTTACGGTTTGCTCAAGTCCCGCCTCGATTGTATAGCTGGGGTTCCAGTTTGTTTGACTCTTAAGGAGTTTCGGGTTGGCGCATACAAACATGGGATCTCCTTTGCGGTAGGGAAGTGCTCCTAATTGAACTAAATCAAATCTACCTAACAACTGACCTAGGTAGGTAGCGATATGTTTAACGGAAATAGGTTGCCCAGAACCAATATTAACGATACCGTTCAATGAACTATTCATGACTGCTACGATCGCCGCCGCAACATCTTCGACATGCAAGAAATCTCGAATCTGTTCTCCTTCAGTGACTTGGATGGGTTGATTGTTAAGAAGAGAGGTGATGATACCCGCTACTAAACGGCGTTTATCTTCGGTCGGCCCCATATTGATAAAAAAGGCGCAGCCAAAGCGTTTGCATCTGGTGGTACTGACTCCATTGCTCTACGACTTGAGAAAACGCGATTTTTGTGGCGGAATAAAAACTAGAGGGTTTAACTAGACTATTTTCACTGAAGTACCCCAGACTAAAATCGTACTCAAAGCAAGAACCAATACCGATAAACTTTTGACAATCATTGCATTCTAGCTGCTCAATTAGGTTCAAACTTGCCTGTAGTGAATAGATATTTTTGATTGATGCAGCATATTTACCCGGTTCCGTAAACCAGGCAAGATGAATACAGATTTCTGGTTGAATATCTCGAATAAAAGTATTGAGATCTGGATCATTTAATGAATAGGGAATAATCGTTAAATCATCTATTAATGGTTCAATTCGCCATGGATCAGATGAAGGACGTACTGTAACGAAAACTTCATGTCCCCCGGCTAGTAAGTGTCGAGTTAAATGGGAGCCCACAAAACCAGTTGCCCCGGTTACTAAAATCCTTTTCTGAGTCATTTCAGTTGATAAATGATGTCACGTTATTGGGCACGATATATGAGGTTCAGGGGATTAATTGATCTTGATAATTATCAAACGGGTAGCTCATTTAGTCGCAAAATAACGTTACTCAATGATTTAGGCAGAGAGAGGAGTTCAGTATTTTTATACCCCGCTGAACTGAACTTTCGTCCTGACTATTTTTTTTCATTAGAATTTTTCTGTTTTGCAAGCGGCGATAAAGTTTTTGAGGGTTTCGACAACGTAGCTTAGCATTTCTTTTGTTAGACCGGGAAAAACACCTATCCAGAAGACATTTTCCATGATTTTATCGGCATTATTTAAATCACCCACAACCCGATAATTAAGACCCTCATACAGGGGTTGGCGCAATAGATTGCCGCCGAACAATAAGCGGGTTCCAATGCGTTTTTCTTCTAAGTGGCGGACAAGGTCATTGCGATCAAAGTGGGGATTCGGTCTGACATAGAGGGGATAACCAAACCAGCTAGGAGAAGTGTTGGGGGTAGATTGGGGTAAATCTAAATAGTCTTTTAATTCTTGTAAATGCTGGCTTAAAAAGGCAAAATTATCCCGCCGTTGTTGTATAAATCCGTCTAATTTTTCTAGCTGGGCAACCCCTACGGCGGCTTGCATGTCTGTCATTTTCAGATTGTAACCCACATGAGAGTAGGTGTACTTATGGTCATAACCAAAGGGGAGTTCTCCGAGTTGCCATCCATAACGCTTATTGCAAGTGTTATCAACTCCGGGAGGACACCAACAATCCCGTCCCCAGTCTCGGAAGGATTCTAGAATTTTTTTCAGGCGAGTATCACTGGTCAGGACAGCTCCTCCTTCTCCCATGGTCATGTGGTGGGCTGGGTAGAAGCTGACGGTGGCGATGTGGCCAAATGTGCCGGTTTTTTGTTGGTTGTATCGTGAGCCAACGGCGTCACAATTATCTTCAATCACCCAGAGGTTGTGTTCTTCGGCGATCGCCATAACAGCGTCTAAATTGAAAGGATTACCCAGGGTATGGGCTAACATGATGGCCCGAGTTTTGGGGGAGATCGCTTGGCGGAGTTGGTCAACATTAATGTCGTAGGTGGGTAGCTCCACATCGACAAAAACGGGGACTAATTGATTTTGGAAGATGGGGTTGACCGTGGTGGGAAAGCCAGAGGCAACGGTAATGACTTCATCCTCCGGAACTAAACGGCGATCGCCAAGTTTAGGAGAGGTCAAGGCGCTCAATGCCAATAAATTCGCCGACGACCCGGAGTTGACCAGTAAACAATGTTTCACCCCTATCCAGGCGGCAAAGCGTTGTTCAAATTCCTGGGCATACCGTCCGGTAGTCAACCAAAAATCCAGGGAAGAATCCACTAGCTTTAATAATTCATCTTCATCAAACACCTTTCCCGACACCGGAATATAGGTTTCTCCGGGTACAAAATTGGGTTGTGGGAAGGTTTCGGTGTAATACTCCTTAACCGCTGCTAAAACTTTACCCCGCGCATTACCAACGCCATTATTACTGGAGGAATTGGATGTCGCGACAGGGCGGGTAGGATTGACCATTGCTGTTGGGATGGGATGGAATTGTAAATAATCTTAAACAATCGTGGGCAGCGGTGCTGGTAATTTTTGATATTGCTGGATTTGCTGCTGCGTCAGTTGCTGAAACGCTTGATGATTACTGGGTTCAAGTTGATGAGCCTGTCGATACCAGTGGACAGTGGCAGCAATAGTTTGCTCAAAATCCCACTGGGGTGACCATCCCAGTTGATGAAAAGCCTTGTCTGTTACCAGATTAAGTCGACTGGCTTCATGAACCGCCTCGGGATCGGAACAATCCTGCCACGAACCGGGCCAGTGTTGCAAAATACATTCGACTAACGCCTTAACCGGACGGTTAGAAGTCAAAGCTGGCCCAAAATTAAAGGCAGTGTGCAGAGACTTGTCTGTGGTCAAGCAACCCGCATAGATTTTCTCTGCCAGGGCAAGGTAACCGCCCAAGGGATCGAGAACATGTTGCCAAGGACGGGTGGCATGGGGATTACGGACGGCGATCGCCTGTTGATTGTGTAGGGCACGCATGGCGTCTGGCACAATTCGATCCTGCGCCCAGTCGCCCCCCCCAATCACATTTCCGGCCCGGGCGCTGGCAATTCCCACTGGACAATCAGCTTGGGTAAAAAAAGCGTCTCGCCACGAGGCGATCGCCAACTCAGCCCCTGCTTTACTGGAGCTGTAGGGGTCATATCCCCCTAGGGGATCGCTTTCACGATAACCATAGACCCATTCTCGGTTGTCATAGCATTTGTCCGTCGTAATAAAGACTGCAGCGCAGGGACTATCCAGGTCTTTTAGTGCCTCTAGAAGATGAATTGTTCCCATTACATTGGTGGACCAGGTTTCGACGGGGGCCTGATAGGAAAGACGCACTAAAGGCTGGGCTGCGAGATGGAACAATATATCCGGTTGATGTCGCCGTACCCATTTTTTCACTAAGTCCAGATTCCTAATGTCTCCGAGGGTATGGTCTAGACCTTGTGCCAAATTCAATTGCTCAAATAAAGACGGCGTCGTATCCGGTGCTAGGCTCAGTCCTTTAACCGTTGCCCCCATTGCCAGTAACCAGGTACAAAGCCAAGACCCCTTAAACCCTGTATGGCCAGTGACCAAGACAGTTTTCCCTCGCCAAAACGAGGGATTTACCAGACTTTCCATTTAGCATCCCCCGATTGATACAGTTCATTGAGCAGTTCTAACTCGCGGTAGGTGTCCATACATTGCCAAAATCCTTCATGCTGATAAACCGCTAATTCCCCCTTCTCGGCGAGACGCTTTAACGGCTGGTCTTCAAACACGGTATTATCCCCTTCAATCAAGTCCAATACGGATTTGTGTAACACGAAGTAGCCGCCATTAATCCAGCCATCTCCCGTTTGGGGTTTTTCTTTGAAGGAAGTGACCAAGTTATCCTGGAGTACTAGCTCACCGAAACGCGACGCTGGACGAACTGCTGTCACCGTGGCGAGCTTCCCGTGGCTTTGGTGAAAATTCACCAATTCACTAATGTTGACATCACATACCCCATCTCCATAGGTGGCAAGAAATAGGTCGCTGCCAATCTCGTCCAAATGGCGTTTTAGGCGTTTTAAGCGGCCCCCCGTTAATGTTTCTTGTCCCGTGTCAATCAACCAGAGCCGCCAGTCCTTTTCCTCGTGACTGCTGCCTAACTTGGTAATTTTCTTACTACCCAGTTCCAACAAAATATCGCTATTAATCCAGTCGTAGTTAATAAAATATTCTCGGATGACATGACCCTTATAGCCTAAACACAACAAAAAATCTTTGAAACCATAATGGGCATAGGTCTTCATGATGTGCCACATGATGGGGCGATCGCCAACCGGAATGATTGGTTTCGGTCGAAATTCAGTTTCTTCCCGTAGACGTGTTCCTTTACCACCGCACAAAATTGCTACTGGAATACCCATGTAATTAGCGTGATTAACTGACGATAAAACACACAATAACGGTTTATGGCTTTTGGCAATACCCGGAATAGTTTAGCGGTAGAGGGTGTGAAATGCGGCCCAGTAGCTCTAGCGCCGACAGGATAGTCAATGTTTCCCCTCGTCAGTTTTATCGGCCGTCAATTGCGAAGATGCCCTAGTATTGATAAGATGATAATTCTGTCTATCTGAAAAATCTCCCTTAATCTTCTGTTACGTAACTAGAGAGCAACCGTGGCTAATATCAAATCTGCCTTAAAGCGAATCCAAGTTGCCGAGCGCAATCGGCTACAAAACAAATTTTACACGTCTGCAATAAAAACCCTAACGAAGAAAACCTTCCTTGCGGTAGAAGACTATGCAGCGGAGCCTAGCGAAGAAAAGATGGCGGCAATTAACACAAATCTTTCGGCTACCTACAGCAAAATTGATAAAGCGGTGAAATGTAAAGCGCTGCATCGCAACAATGGTGCACGGAAAAAAGCAAGACTGGCAAAAGCGCTTAAAAAAGCTACAGCGGCATCTTGAATCTTTACGCAGTGACAGCACTTACGGAAAGAACAATCCAGACAACTCCCTTGGGGTTATCCGTTAACCAGTCCTATTAATTTCGCCTAGATAACGTTGCTGGTGCAGTTAGCTTGAATAACAATGCAACTTATAGATACCCATGTTCATATTAATTTCGATGTTTTTGCATCGGAGTTAGAGGCATTAAGGGGACGCTGGCAACAAGCAGGGGTGGCGCAATTAGTCCATTCCTGTGTTGAGCCGAGTGAATTTCCCGTCCTACAAGCTTTGGCTGATCGTTTTCCTGAGTTGAGTTTTTCTATTGGATTGCATCCTTTGGATGCTGATAAATGGCAAGACTCAATGGCAGAAACGATTTTAGCAGCCGCTTCAGATCCTCGTCTTGTGGCAGTCGGAGAAATGGGACTAGATTTTTTTAAAGCTGACAACATAGACCAGCAGATTAAAGTCTTCACAACCCAGCTTGCGCTGGCTCAGCAATTGAACAAGCCCGTCATTATCCACTGCCGAGATGCCGCCACTACGATGCGGGAAGTGATCAATGGCTTCCTGGCTGATGGCGGCTTTGTACGGGGCGTGATGCACTGCTGGGGAGGCAGCCCTGAGGAAACAAGTTGGTTTTTGGACTTGGGTTTTTACATTAGTTTTTCTGGCACGGTGACGTTTAAGAAAGCTGATGCCATTAAAGCCAGTGCGCAAATGGTGCCAAATAATCGGCTCCTCGTGGAAACTGACTGTCCGTTTCTCGCCCCCGTCCCCCGGCGAGGAAAACGGAATGAACCTGCTTATGTCCGCCATGTTGCTGAGGCGATCGCCACCTTAAGAAATGTACCTTTGGAGACCCTTGCTAACCAAACCACCGCCAACGCCCGCCGTTTATTTAACTTGCCGATCCCGGTTTAACCATCGGGGGTAATTCTCTAGACCGTTCCTCCTTCCACCGCCCACTGAATTTTTCGGAGACTGCTGAGCGATTATGACGAACCTTTCCACCACTGTGTTACCCGACTTAATTGAAATTCAACATGCTAGCTTTCGTTGGTTTTTGGATAAAGGGCTCATTGAAGAATTGAATAGCTTTTCCCCCATCTCTGACTATACCGGCAAGCTGGAATTGCATTTTTTAGGGGAAAACTACAAGCTCAAGCAGCCTAAATATGATGTAGATGAAGCCAAGCGGCGGGATGCGAGCTATTCTGTCCAAATGTATGTGCCGACACGGTTAGTTAATAAAGAGACTGGAGAAATCAAAGAACAAGAAGTTTTCATCGGGGACTTGCCTCTGATGACCGAACGGGGAACCTTCATCATTAATGGAGCCGAGCGAGTGATTGTCAACCAGATTGTGCGATCGCCGGGGGTCTACTATAAAAAAGAATTAGATAAAAATGGTCGTCGGACTTACTCTGCGTCATTGATCCCCAACCGGGGGGCCTGGCTCAAGTTTGAAACCGATAAAAATGGCTTGGTCTGGGTTCGGATTGATAAAACCCGTAAATTGTCTGCTCAGGTACTCCTCAAGGCGATCGGACTGAGTGACAACGAAATTATGGATTCGTTACGTCACCCTGAATTTTTCCAAAAAACCCTCGAGAAGGAGGGCAACCCCAGTGAAGAGGAAGCGCTGATTGAACTGTACAAAAAGCTGCGTCCGGGTGAACCGCCAACGGTAAATGGGGGACAACAGCTCATGGAATCCCGCTTTTTTGATCCCAAGCGCTATGACCTGGGGCGAGTAGGACGTTACAAGCTCAATAAAAAGCTCCGATTGAGTGAAGCTGACAATACCCGTGTCCTGACGCCCCAAGACATTATGACGGCGATCGACTATTTGGTGAATTTAGAATTTGACATCGGTAGCACCGATGACATTGATCATCTAGGAAATCGCCGCGTTCGTTCCGTTGGGGAACTTTTACAAAATCAGATTCGAGTGGGCTTAAATCGTCTAGAACGCATCATTCGGGAACGGATGACCGTGAGTGAATCAGATGCCTTGACCCCAGCCTCCCTCGTTAATCCCAAGCCTCTGGTGGCGGCAATTAAGGAATTTTTTGGATCTTCCCAGCTCTCCCAGTTTATGGATCAAACCAACCCTCTGGCGGAGCTGACCCACAAACGTCGGATTTCTGCACTAGGCCCAGGGGGGTTAACCCGGGAGCGCGCTGGTTTTGCGGTTCGGGATATCCACCCCTCCCACCATGGTCGCATTTGTCCTGTCGAAACCCCAGAAGGTCCCAATGCTGGTTTGATTGGATCGCTGGCAACCTGTGCACGGGTTAATTCTTACGGCTTTATTGAAACCCCCTATTACAAAGTGGAGCAGGGTCGAGTCCGCCGGGATTTAGAGCCAGATTATCTGACGGCCGATGAAGAAGATGACATGCGGGTAGCGCCAGGGGACATCCCCACCGATGAAGAAGGCCAGATCTTAGGAGAAACAGTTCCTATCCGTTATCGCCAGGAATTTTCGACCACGGTGCCTGAGCAAGTGGATTATGTTGCCGTCACCCCAGTGCAAATTGTGTCAGTAGCAACTTCCATGATTCCCTTCCTGGAACATGATGATGCCAACCGAGCGTTGATGGGGTCTAACATGCAGCGGCAAGCTGTTCCCCTATTGCGGCCGGAGCGTCCCCTAGTGGGCACTGGACTTGAAGCCCAAGCAGCCAGGGATTCTGGCATGGTCGTTGTGTCCAAAACGCACGGTATTGTGACCTATCTAGATGCCACTGAAATTCGGGTTCAATCCCATGCCCCAGATAATCCGGAACAAAAAGGCGAAGAAATCACCTATTTACTGCAAAAATATCAGCGTTCCAACCAGGACACCTGCTTGAATCAACGTCCCCTTGTCTTCATTGGGGAAGACGTCGTTCCGGGTCAAATTCTCGCTGATGGCTCTGCTACCGAAGGCGGCGAACTGGCCCTCGGCCAAAACATTCTCGTCGCCTACATGCCCTGGGAAGGTTACAACTACGAAGATGCCATCTTAATTAGTGAACGTTTGGTATACGAAGACGTTTACACCAGTATCCATGTCGAAAAGTTCGAAATTGAAGCCCGCCAAACGAAGCTGGGCCCAGAAGAAATCACCCGCGAAATTCCCAACGTCGGGGAGGATGCGCTCCGGAACCTGGATGAACACGGCATTATTCGCATTGGTGCCTGGGTAGAATCGGGGGATATTTTGGTGGGGAAAGTCACTCCGAAGGGGGAAGCGGATCAACCACCTGAAGAAAAACTGCTCCGGGCTATCTTTGGAGAAAAAGCTCGGGATGTGCGGGACAATTCCCTGCGAGTCCCCAACGGCGAAAAAGGTCGGGTAGTTGATGTCCGCGTCTTTACCCGAGAAAAAGGTGATGAACTGCCCCCCGGTGCCAACATGGTGGTGCGAATTTATGTCGCCCAGAAGCGCAAAATTCAAGTGGGGGACAAAATGGCCGGACGTCACGGTAATAAAGGCATCATTTCCCGGATTCTCCCCATCGAGGATATGCCTTACTTACCCGATGGTCGCCCAGTGGACATCGTATTGAATCCCCTCGGTGTCCCCTCCCGAATGAATGTGGGACAGGTATTTGAATGTTTGTTGGGGTGGGCAGGGGGAGAACCTCGGCGCTCGTTTTAAAATCACGCCATTTGACGAAATGTATGGGGAAGAAGCGTCCCGTGACACAGTTCATGGTTTACTGAACGAGGCCAGCGAACGTCCTAAGAAAGATTGGGTCTTTAATCCCGACCATCCCGGCAAAATCCAAGTCTTTGACGGACGCACGGGGGAACCATTTGACCGTCCAATAACGGTGGGTCAAGCCTACATGTTGAAGCTGGTTCACTTGGTCGACGACAAAATCCACGCCCGTTCTACGGGGCCCTATTCCCTGGTTACCCAACAACCTTTGGGGGGGAAAGCCCAGCAAGGGGGACAGCGTTTTGGCGAAATGGAGGTGTGGGCTCTCGAAGCCTACGGTGCTGCCTATATTCTCCAAGAGCTGCTAACGGTTAAGTCTGACGATATGCAGGGTCGTAACGAAGCGCTCAATGCCATTGTTAAGGGCAAAAGCATTCCCCGTCCCGGTACACCAGAATCCTTCAAGGTGTTGATGCGGGAGTTACAATCCCTCGGTCTCGATATTGCCGCCCATAAGGTTCAATTGTCAGAGAGTGGAAGCAGTGCCGATGTCGAAGTGGATTTGATGCTGGACACCCAGCGCCGTGCCCCCAGCCGCCCCACTTATGAATCTCTGCATATTGAAGATAAAGAAGAAGAAGAAGAAGAGGTTTAGTGAAACTCTGGCAACGTAAATACCAATGACCAACTGAGGGGGGAATTCCCTAATAACCCCCTTTTTTCCTTTCCGTATCCCGACTCGTTCTATTCCTGGAAACCCATGACGTTCTATAACTACACCATTGATAAAGGTCGCCTCAAAAAATTAATTGCCGCTGCTTACCGCCGTTATGGTTCTGCCCGTTGTGCCCAACTCGCTGATGACATTAAAGGTCTTGGTTTCCGCTATGCCACCAAGGCCGGAGTCTCGATTAGTGTGGATGATTTGACGATTCCTCCAGAGAAAAAGAACATGCTGGAGAGTGCGGAAAAGGAAATTCGCACCACAGAAGACCGGTATGCCCGTGGGGAAATCACTGAAGTTGAACGCTTTCAAAAAGTCATTGACACCTGGAATAGCACTTCGGAAGAGTTGAAAGATCAAGTCATTACCAATTTCCGTGAAACGGATCCCCTCAACTCCGTCTATATGATGGCGTTTTCCGGGGCACGGGGAAACATGAGCCAAGTTCGTCAGCTTGTCGGGATGCGGGGCTTGATGGCGGATCCCCAAGGGGAAATTATTGACCTGCCCATCAAAACCAACTTCCGGGAAGGGTTGACGGTTACCGAATATATCATTTCCTCTTATGGCGCACGAAAAGGTCTGGTGGATACGGCGTTACGAACTGCAGACTCCGGCTATTTGACCCGTCGTCTAGTGGATGTTTCCCAAGATGTCATTGTCCGTGAAATCGACTGTGGGACTGAGCGCAATTTGTTGGTCACTGCGATGGTAGATGGTGACCGGGTCAAAATTAAATTAGAAGATCGACTACTAGGACGTTTGCTAGCCCAAGATGTGTTTGATCAACAGGGGGACATGATTGCTGAACGGAATCAAGAAATTGATGAAGCTTTAGCCAAGCGGATTGCAGCGGTTACAAAACATGTCTACGTCCGATCGCCACTCACCTGTGAAGCGGCGCGTTCTGTGTGCCAAAGTTGCTACGGCTGGAGCCTTGCCCACGGCCATAAAGTGGACTTAGGGGAAGCCGTGGGGATTATTGCTGCCCAATCCATTGGAGAGCCGGGGACTCAGTTAACCATGCGGACCTTCCACACCGGGGGAGTCTTCACTGGGGAAGTTGCCCGCCAAGAAAAGGCCCCCGATAACGGCTCAGTGAAATGGGGAAAAGGCCTCAGTACCCGTAAAGTACGGACACGACATGGGGAAGATGCAGAACAGGTGGAAGTTGCTGGCAACCTCACCTGGAAAGGCAGTAGTAAAAAAACTGGCAGTCAAACCTACTCCTTAACGCCTGGATCGTTGATTTTCGTCAAAGATGGACAAAAAGTAGAAGCTGGTCAGTTAATGACTGAAATTTCTCTGTCCAAAGCTCAACGTTCCACTGAACGGGCAACCAAGGATGTGGCCGGCGATTTAGCCGGACAAGTTATTTTTGAACAACTCGTGCCGGAAGAAAAAACTGACCGCCAAGGCAACACCACCCGGATTGCCCAGCGGGGTGGTCTGGTGTGGATTTTGTCGGGGGAAGTTTACAACTTACCTCCAGGGGCGGAACCGGTGGTCAAAAATGGGGATGAAGTTAAAGAAGGCAGTGTACTGGCGGAAACCCGTCTTGAAAGTAGCGATGGCGGGATTGTCCGTTTGATGGAAGGCAGTCGGGAAATTGAAATCATCACCGCCTCGGTTCTATTGGATCAGGCTGAAGTCAAACTGGAAAGTAGTGGTGGGCGGGAACAATACGTCATCTATACTGCCGATAAACAGCGCTTTCTCCTTAAAACAGCCCCCGGCAGCAAGGTACAAAATCACACCATCATCGCTGAACTGATTGATGAGCGTTACCAGACCAACACCGGTGGACTGATTCGCTATGCCGGGGTAGAGGTCGCCAAAGGAACCAAGAAACAGGGTTATGAAGTGACCAAGGGCGGCACACTGCTTTGGATTCCTGAAGAAACCCATGAAATCAACAAGGATATTTCCCTCCTGATTGTGGAAGATGGGCAGTTTGTGGAATCTGGAACGGAAGTGGTCAAAGATATTTTTTGCCAATCCAGCGGCATCATCGAAGTCGTGCAAAAAAATGACATTCTGCGGGAAATTATTGTGAAGCCTGGGGCTTTCTACCAGGATGTCGATCCTGAGAGCGTCAAAATTGAAACGGGCCAACTGCTTCAACCCGGAGAAGAGGCGATGCCAGGGGTGACCGTAGAGACACTGAGTCAAGCAGAGTGGATAGAAAGTACGGAAGGGATTGGACTCTTACTGCGTCCAGTGGAAGAATACACCGTCCATGATCGGCCCTCCGTTCCTTCCCAGGGTTCCCAAAACGACGACGATGGGCGGCAAATCGAACTCAAGTCGATCCAGCGCTTGTTCTACAAAGATGGCGACCGGATCAAATCGGTCGAAGGAGCCCCCATTCTCAGTACCCAATTGGTGCTGGAAGTTTCGGGCAAAGGCAATGAAGGGATCTCCCATCTGCTGGCGGATATTGAGTTGCAACCGGATGAGCAGGATACTGATTGTCAACGCTTGCAACTAGTGATTCTGGAATCTTTAGTGCTACGCCGGGATCAAGAGTCTGATCCCCTGGGTGGTGCGTCCAAAACCGAACTGGTGGTGGAGGATGGTGAGCAGATTGGCCCTGGTGCAGTGGTTGCCCGCACGGAAATTCAGTGTAAGGAAGCTGGCATTATTCGGGGAATCAACGAGGGCCAAGAAAATATCCGCCGAATTTTGATTGAACGGCAAGCGGATCGCCACGTGGTGGACTGTGAGCAACCGCCCACCGTCACCGTGGGTCAACTCTTGGTTGCCGGGACTGAAATTGCGCCGGGTGTTGTGGCAGAAACTTCTGCTCAAGTTTTAGATATCCAGAAAAAAGGCAGTCTCCATCAAGTCACTTCGAGGCTTGCCCGTCCCTATCGCGTTTCCCCCGGTGCAGTGCTGCACATTGACCATGGAGATTTGGTTCAGCGGGGCGACAACTTGGTGCTGCTGGTGTTTGAACGGGCAAAAACCGGGGATATTATTCAAGGTTTACCCCGGATTGAAGAATTACTCGAAGCCCGTAAGCCCAAAGAGGCTTGTATTTTGGCCCGCAAACCGGGAGTCTGCCAGGTGGAGTACCTGGAGGATGAAACGGTGGATATCAAAGTTTTGGAAGACGATGGCACAGTCAGCGAGTATCCACTGTTACCGGGACAAAACGCGATGGTTGTGGATGAACAGCGTGTTGATGTTGGTCATCCCCTCACGGATGGGCCCAACAATCCCCATGAAATTTTGGAAGTCTTCTTCAGTTACTACGTTGAAGAATTGGGATGTTACGAAGCATCCCTCAAAGGGCTGCAAGCGGCGCAAAAGTTCCTCGTTAACCAAGTTCAGGAAGTTTATCAGTCCCAAGGTATTGATATTGCCGATAAGCACATCGAGGTGATTGTGCGACAAATGACATCCAAAGTCCGGATTGATGATGGTGGTGATACCACCATGTTGCCGGGCGAGTTAATTGAACTCCGACAAGTGGAGCAGGTTAACGAGGCGATGGCAATCACGGGCGGAGCCCCGGCCCAGTACACTCCAGTACTATTGGGGATTACCAAAGCGTCCTTAAACACCGATAGCTTTATTAGTGCGGCTTCTTTCCAAGAAACCACCCGGGTCTTGACGGAGGCGGCGATCGAAGGTAAGTCTGATTGGTTACGGGGACTGAAAGAAAACGTCATCATCGGTCGTCTAATTCCAGCAGGAACGGGCTTTAGTAGCCAAGAGGATCTGATGGGCATCGTTGATAATCAAGAGGATCCCCAAGCCTACAGCCTTCTAGACCCGACGGATCCGGCACAAGGAGACCGCTCTATCACTAGCGGCTCAGTTGACGATGAGTTATTGGACGATACCCGTGCCCGGGCCTATGCTGATAATCAGTTGAGTGCTCCTGATGAGGACCTGGCTGAAAAGTATGAGGCTGATCAGGATGATGTCAGTGCAGAACTGACTGAAACTGATGGGGATGATGATTTCATTGAAGATGAAGACTAACGCCTGGGGAAAGCCATGTTCTATGTTTGGTTGGCTTGACGATGATGAAGGTGATTTCTTCCCAGCTTCGTCAAGTCTTAGGTGGGACATTATTGGGGTGGAATTTGGCGATCGCCTCTGGAATGTCTGCCCCCATTCCCGGCCAAGCCTATTGCCCAGACCAATTTCGTCAAGATGTCGCAGCCTTACTGGAGGAATCGGAGGCCGCCACAGCCCAATGGGGGCTTTTGATTCGAACCCAAGCTGACGGCACCGTTTTACTGGCCCGTCAAGCTAACAAAGCCTTTATCCCCGCCTCTAATCAAAAACTTTTGACCACCGGGGTCGCTTTGGCCGTGCTCGGGCCTGAGTTTCGTTTTGAGACCCCTGTTTATGGGCGTCTTGATCGCCAAAATACTAACAGATTGAGCCAGCTTCAACTGATGGCCAGTGGAGATCCCAGCTTACAGGTGTCTGATCTACAGGCGATCGCCAAAAAATTACGGCAACGAGGTATTACCCAGATCGGGCAAGTGCAACTAGTGGATGAGATTCCACCCCAGGAGCAATATCGCGCCAGCTGGGAGTGGGATGACTTGCTTTATTACTACGCACCCCCCATCAGTCGAGCAATTCTCGCCGATAATCAAGTCGCGTTAACCCTTACCCCCCAATCGGTCGAAGACGCCAACCGGTCAGTTGGTCTGATGAAACAGCGGGACAACAATGGCAATTGCTGAACCAAACCCGCACTGTTTTTGAGCCACAACAGCCCCTCCGCTTATTAAGGCAAGG
Organism: Merismopediaceae cyanobacterium; assembly: GCA_942490695.1. GTDB lineage: Bacteria > Cyanobacteriota > Cyanobacteriia > Cyanobacteriales > Microcystaceae > Synechocystis. The sequence goes on from CALNXU010000004.1 coordinate 67,558, forward strand.
GATAACCCGACAAATCTTATTGACGGGGGCACTAGCCCCCCATGCAGAACCCGATGTGACGACTCTGGCCATCCCGGCACCGAGAGAGTATTTTCTAGCCAAACTCCGTGAAGCTTTAAGCGAGCAGGAAATTACCGTCGAAGCGACACAACTGGTGCCTACCGCAGATCCCCTAACCTCCTCTCCCCTTTTCACGTTGACTTCACCGCCGCTGCAAGAGTTGAGTCAAACCATTAATCAAAACAGTGATAACCTCTACGCCGAAGCCGTATTCAATCAACTTAAACACTTGACAACGACCAATGAAGAGACGGAAGCACTAAATCCGATACAGCAGCAATTGATGGATTGTGATTGATACCTCCCCCTGCGGATAAGAGACGGCTCAGGACTATCCCGACAGAACTTGCTCTCACCCCGCCTCCTCGTAGAACTGTTAGAGGTCTTGCATCGATCGCCACAAAGGCAAGCTTTTCATGATTCTTTGGCGATCGCCGGGGAAACGGGGACTTTAAAGAAACGCTTTGTCGATACTCCGGTTGCGGGAAAACTTCGTGGCAAAACAGGAACATTGACGGGTGTTTCCAGCCTGGCGGGCTACATTTCCTCGGCCCCGTTAGGGGATTTATCGTTTAGCATTTTAGTCAACAACAGCTCAGGGGAAGCAACGGATCTAAAAAAAATAATTGATTTGCTCTTAACTTGGACATTGCAAGTTGAACCTTGTAACGAATCTGTTTCTTTTGGATCAAACGCAGGTTCGATGGGAAGATAAATTTTGACGCTTCCAAGGAATAAATTAGGCTTTTAGTCAATAAAACGATCAAGGGTTTTAGTCTCTGTCGCCCTCACATTAACAAAGCATTCCTCTAGTCAATCAGCCTGATTTTTTCTGCGCCCATTTTACGCAAATAAAAACTGACAAATATAAACCGCTGCAAAGATACCCACCAAATCGGCACAAAGGCCCGCAATGAGGGCGTAACGAATTTTTTTAATCCCGACTGAACCAAAATAGACTGCTAAGACATAGAGCGTGGTTTCCGTAGACCCAAACATGGTCGCGCCGATTTTTGCGGTGGCTTGAATCCAGGCCAAATTGTTCCACCATGTCTGCGAACATCCCAAAAGAGCCGCTGCCTGATGGCGGACGCTTCAGGCCCAGCAATAAATTGTCAGAAGGTTAATTCGTGCAGGATGGGGGATGGTAGCTAAAAGTAAATCCAACATGCCCGATGCCCGGAACATGGCGATCGCCACCAACATCGCTACCAAAAACGGAATAATACGGACGGCAATGGTGAATCCTTCCTGTGCGCCATCCACAAACACTTCATAAACCTTAACTTTTTTGACCACTAATCCATAAAAGGGAATGCCACAGAGTAACAGCGGGATGACGTATTTTGCCCCAGTATTAAAAATATCTGCAACGGATTCAAGCATAGGGATGAGGGGGAAGGTTAGCTTTTTGTCGTTGACGAAAATAAACCGTAATGGATCCCAGCTCCCAAACCAAGGCATTTTTTGACAATGCTCCGCCATTTAACTGCCATTTTCGTCTCTAATGGTTTCCATTCGGGCAATGAATACAACCCACTTTACCTATTTTGCTTACGGCTCAAATCTCCTAACGCAGCGCCTACGTTCTCCAGATCGTTGCCCTTCCGCCGGCGTGATTGCCCCGGGAGTATTATTGGGCTATCGCTTGAAATTTCACAAACTCGGTCGGGACGGTTCCGGCAAATGTGACATTTGGCCAACCGGCAATGAATCTGATCAAGTCCACGGCGTCCTCTTTCGCATTGCCCATGGCGATCAGCCTAACTTGGATCAAGCAGAGAGCTTAGGCATTGGGTATCGAGACCTCCAGGTGACGATTCAAGCCGCCACAGAGTCTGTCCCAGCTTGTACGTACCAAGCACTACAGATTCAAACTGGATTGAAACCATTCAACTGGTATTTGCAATTAATCCTGGCAGGGGCAAGACAACATCAATTTCCCCCAGCCTACTTAGCTCTTCTCGCCAATGTGGCGACCCAATCAGATCCCGATCATCACCGGCGCGATCGCCATTTAGCACTACTGACATTCGATCAATCTGAGATCGAACCGTTACAGTCACGACCAGATTGGGAATGCTGTTAATAACCAACGTATCGACTCCTTGTCAAAATCATTGACTTTATTCTATTATTTAACCAGAAACAACAATCAATAATCTATGGATGGGTGTGCCCCGCCAGAAACGGTTTAAGTCTATGCAAGCAACTCTCCACCAGCTTAAAGTATTTGAAGCCACCGCACGTCATGGCAGTTTCACCCGGGCTGCGGAGGAACTCTATATCACCCAGCCAACCGTCTCTAGCCAGATTAAGCAACTTTCCAAAACTGTTGGTTTGCCCTTATTTGAACAAATCGGGAAAAAGCTCTATTTAACTGAAGCAGGACAAGAATTATTGAACACTTGCCAAGAAGTTTTTCAGCGGTTGGATAACTTTGAAATGAAGGTCGCTGACATTAAAGGAACGAAGCAAGGACAACTCCGTATTGCGGTTATTACCACAGCTAAATATTTTATTCCCCGATTGCTCGGAGAGTTTACCCAAAAATACCCCGGCATTGAGGTCTCCCTCAAAGTTACCAACCATCAGCAAATCCGCCATCGTATGCAAAACAATAAAGATGATTTATATATTGTTAGTGAACCCCCCGATGAGTTGGAATTAAACTCCCAACCTTTTTTAGATAATCCCCTAGTGGTGATTGCCCGCCGTGACCATCGTTTTGCGGAAAAAACCAATATTCCCATCAAAATGTTGAACGATGAAGCTTTTATCATGCGGGAACAAGGTTCCGGTACTCGACGGGCAGTCCAAAACTTGTTTGCTCAACATCATGTTAATGTCAGAGTCCGTTTGGAACTTGGAAGCAACGAAGCCATAAAACAGGCAATTACGGGAGGAATGGGAATTTCGGTTCTATCGCAACATACCCTTGTGTCCGAAGGCTCTAACAGTGAATTAGCTGTATTAGATGTCACTGAATTTCCGATTAAACGGCGTTGGTATGCAGCTAGTCTAGCCGGAAAACAATTGTCTGTGATTGCCCAAACATTTCTTGATTATCTATTGGACGTCACCAAAGATATGCCACCTCCATTCCCAAAAACACTGATTAAAGCCTAGGTTTAGCGAAAAAAAATTGTAAAAATTCGATATTAATTAACCCGTTCTTAGGTTTCTTTTTTTGAGTTGGGCGGTCTTCTTGTTTTCTTGCTTTGACCGCCTACACAAGTTATTTTATCGACCCGCATTTAAGGTGAGACTATTGCCCAGTCTCTGTCTGGCTCGAATTGCCCGACAACCAAGACTTTAGAATAAGCAAGTGACGCACCCGTCAATCTGATTTAAACTGATCCAACCAAACTGACGACTATCTCGGCTCTCGGACGCATTATCTCCCTCAATCCAGTATTCTTTCTGGTCATTGATTGCCCTCAAACGTTTGATGATTTTTAAGGTCTCTTCCTCTGGCGATCGAGTCACAATAATATCCCCTACCTGTAGAGAACGACGAAGAGAATTGACAGGTTGAACTAAGACCTCATCGTTGGGTCTTAGAGTCGGCAACATAGAATAACCGACAACCCGTAACCGCTGGCGACGCCGACATAACCATAATAAAAACTCCCTCCAGTTACAGGCCCGTAGTGGAGGGAATGGTGTAAGCTTTGTCGCAGGGTGTGAATTTGCATTCAAGCTGAAAAGTTAAGTGCGTTACGACTCTATAAATTGGGCATCTGACGTAGTAAATAACCTAGTATTTATTATCCCAAACAACGAATAAATGGAAGAAATAATGAAAAAGCAGATGTGTTATTTACAAACTAGCTAGCTTTAATGAAAGGAACATCACGATCCTTACTTTTCCAAAATATATTGTGAATTTCTTCCACAGCTGCCATCAACTCTTGGGCATGCTGTAGGCTAACTTCGACTTTGCAAGATGAGCAGAGCTTAGTTGCTTTCCAGATTTTGTCATGGAGATCGGGAAATTGCTCTAGGTGAACAGGTTTAAAGTAATCTGTCCAAAGCACCAACAAGTCCGTTTTTGTTTTGTGAGCTTGTTCTTCTTTGATCGCGACATAGCGGCTTAATGTGTTAGCTGTCGCAACCGTTCCGTCGTTAGGTAGATCTAAGATCTTCTTGGTCATGGATAGCACTGCTTCAGCGGTAATTCTGGCAGAAGCTGGATCATAGACGCCACAAGGACCGTCACAATGGGCATTTACAGGAGTAGCAGGAAAAGAGGCTTTGACCAGATGGGTCAGGGTTTGGAAGACTTGCATTGATATAACTTGGGTCAGTTATGTACAAGTCAATCTTAGCACTATTCAGCGTATGCCCCCAATGGGGATATTGCAGCTTAATCCGGGGGCTGAAAGTAAATCTGCTATCGTGTTGTGAAGAAAAATCCAGTCAGGTACTATGCAAACTCCCGTTTCACCCTCTTCTGTTGCTCCCCTAACCCCTCAATTAAGCCAGGCGATCGCCGCTAGTCGAGATTATTTGCTGGGGGAACAGTATGAAGCGGGGTACTGGTGGTCTGAGTTGGAATCTAACGTGACCATCACCGCTGAAGGGGTCATTTTGCATAAAATTTGGGGAACGGCAGACGAAAGACCCCTACACAAGGCGAAAATCTATCTCCAACAGCATCAAAAAGATCATGGGGGCTGGGAGCTGTACTCTGGTGATGGCGGTGACTTGAGCACCAGCGTGGAGGCCTACACAGCGCTGAGAATTTTAGGCGTTCCTGCTAGCGATCCCGCCATGGAACAGGCGAAGCGTTTTATTTTAAGCAAAGGCGGCATCAGTCAATCCCGAATTTTCACCAAAATGCATTTGGCCTTAATTGGCTGCTACGACTGGCGGGGAACCCCTTCGATTCCGCCCTGGATTATGTTATTGCCCGACTGGTTCCCATTCACCATTTATGAAATGTCCAGTTGGGCTCGTTCCAGTACTGTGCCGTTGATTATTGTCTGTGACCAAAAGCCTGTGTATGACATCGCCGATGGGCTACGGGTCGATGAACTATTTACCGAAGGCATTCATCAGGTCAAGTATGTGCTGCCCCAGAGCGGCAATCTTTGGGATGCCTTTGTCGGGCTCGATAGCGTCTTCAAACTTCAAGAAGAAACCCACTCCGTGCCTTTTCGGCAACAAGGACTGGACGCAGCGGAACAATGGATTCTGGAACGACAGGAGGTTAGTGGGGATTGGGGGGGCATTATTCCCGCCATGCTCAACTCGATGTTGGCCCTCAAGGTGTTGGGCTATGACCGCCATGATCCCTATGTGAAAAGAGGGTTAGCGGCGATCGACAACTTTGCCATTGAAACGGCAGAAACCTATGCCATTCAAGCCTGTGTCTCCCCCATTTGGGATACAGCCTGGGTGGTGCGAGCCCTAGTGGAAGCCGGGAGTGCGCCGGATCACCCCGCCTTGGTGAAAGCCGGAAAATGGTTACTCTCCAAACAAATTCTCACCTATGGCGACTGGCAGGTCAAAAATCCCCAGGGGAAACCGGGGGCTTGGGCCTTTGAGTTTGACAATAATTTTTATCCCGACATTGATGATACGGCGGTTGTCGTCATGGCGCTCAAGGGATTACAGTTACCCGACGAAGCCCAAAAATCAGCAGCTATTAAGCGAGCAGTGGACTGGATTGCGACCATGCAGTGTAAAACCGGAGGCTGGGCCGCATTTGATATAGACAATGATCAAGATTGGCTGAACCAGCTACCTTATGGGGATTTAAAGGCCATGACCGACCCCAGTACTGCCGACATTACGGCCCGGGTGATTGAAATGTTAGGGGCTTGCCATCTCACCATGGAGCATCAACGGGTGGAGCGGGGGTTAGCGTACTTGATGCAAGAACAAGAGGCGGATGGAAGTTGGTTTGGACGCTGGGGGGTGAACTACCTTTATGGAACTAGTGGCGCCCTTTCTGCCCTGGCGGTTTTCGCCCCGGAACGCTTTCAGGTACAAATTAAAATGGCGATCGCCTGGCTTCTAGATTGCCAAAATCCAGACGGCGGCTGGGGAGAAACGTGCGATAGCTACAAAGATGTCCGCCTAAAAGGGAAAGGAACTAGTACACCTTCCCAAACTGCTTGGGCCTTAATTGGTTTGATTGATGCCGCTGAAGCGTTGTCAGCATTGCGAGCCGATCAAACCTTACTTAAATCCATACAAACTGGAGTTCAGTTCTTGCTGGATCGTCAAATGCCGGAAGGCTACTGGGATGAAGACGAGTTTACCGGTACTGGCTTCCCCGCCCATTTTTATATCCGTTATCACTACTATCGGCAGTACTTTCCCTTGATTGCTCTGGCACGATATCAAAAACTAAGTCATCGCTAAAAGAGGGGGACTAAGTGGGCTCAGTGACGGACACAAGTAGCAAAAAGGCTTGTATGGCAAGGAACGCAGAGATGAGGTAAAAGGGGGAAACACAGGAAAATAATTGGGAGGCTAAAAATGACCCAGAAAAAAATCTACAAGGAAGTTCAGGAATATCTCAAACAAGGGAGCAAATTCGTAGACCAGAGGCATATGGTGACTCTGGCATGGATGGTGGCAGCGCTGCTAGGAAGCCAAACAATCAATCAAGCAGAATGGGGAAGTTACGTTCAAAGTCGAGCCAAAAAGGAAGATAGCAACCAAAAAAGATGGCGGCGCTTTTTCAAAAATGAGCGCATAAAGGTAGAAGACATCTATGTGCCGCTAATTCTCAAGGCAATATCAGGGCTAGTGGAGAAAAGACTCTACGTGGCATTGGATACAACCCTGTTGTGGAACCAATATTGCTTTGTCTATCTGTCGATTATTGTAGGAGGCAGAGGGCTGCCGCTATTGTGGCTAGGACTGGAACATTCAAGTGCGAGTGTAGCCTGGGAAAAATACGCTCCATTGTTGGAGAAAGCCCAGAAATATTTGTCTTCTTTTTCCGATGTTATGCTGCTCGCCGATAGGGGGTTTGCAAATCAAAATTTAATGAAATGGTTAAACGCCAGCCATTGGAATTGGGCGATACGCCTTCCCGCCGATACCCTCATTTATGGGGTACGACGTCGCGGATTTGGTTATGAGGTTCGCGAATTATACCCTCCCCGACAACAGGCACTTTTTTATCACAATATTCAGGTCTGGGAGGATGCTCGCTTTCAGGCTAATCTGGCTTTGGCCTCTGTCCCTAGTGCCAAGGATAAGTGGGCAATTCTCACCAATGAACCCCCCTCTCTCGAAACTTTCTGGCAATATGGCTTACGCTTTCGTATCGAACATCTTTTTCTCGATAGCAAGTCTGGAGCTTTTCAGTGGCAATTGTCTCGGGTTCGCTCCGTTGAATGCCTAGAGCGTCTTTACTTCGTCATTGCTGTCGCCACTTTATTTTCAACTTTAGTTGGCTCGGCTGTTGTGTTCGATGGCTCCCGTTCCTGCGTTGATGCCCATTATCGACGAGGTCTGAGCTTTTTGAAGATTGGTCTGCGTTGGCTCACCTCTGTCGTTCACAAGGCTTACTCATTTTTCCGTTTTGACTATCTGCCTGTTTTGCCTTCTGCCCCTTGTTTTCCCTCTCTCAAAGCCCGTGACCGTTACTATCGACAAATTACCTTCTCTCTTATCCGCGAATATAATTGTGTTTCATGAATGTCCTATTAAACGTACTATGAAATGTGTCCGTCAGTGAGCCTATGCCCTCCTCCCCACAAATCAGTTTAATGAGACAGATACTTAACCTAGGAGAGGTTAATGTTCTGAATTACTCAATTGTAGAAAAAGTCAGTATTTTTATCTGTGTTGAAGAGAAAGACAAAAGTGGGCACTGGTTCCGTAGGATGGGGCAGTCAGAATCCATGTCATATGCGGATTTGAGCAATAATTTGAGCAATAATGGGTAGTCCTCTAAAATCAGTCTCCCCATGGATCTCTTTGCTTATCCTTGTCCCTGCTGTGCCAGTAATGCCGTCCATGTCCATACCCATTATTCAACGCAGGTGAATGGTTCAAGGCGTTTGCTCCATTGTCGTCAATGCGACGTTTACTTTAGTGAGACCTTTGCGACCCCAATTGCAGGACTGAGAACCCCTCTGAGCCGGATTATCACGATCCTTAAAGCCAGGAGTGAGGGGATGAGTCTAAATGCCACGGCCCGCACCCATAACGTTTCGAAGAAAAGCATTATCGATTGGGAGCAACGTTTAGCTGGCATCAAGCCAACCCTGATGCTGTATGCCTTACTCCATCAGTTTATTCACCAGGAAATAGAAGGAGATGAACTGTACACCAAGGTTGGTAAAAACAAACCGCCCTGTGATTCTCAAGGCTGGACTATTGTTCTGATGGAGCGAGGGAGTCGATTTCTATGGGAATTGCACTGTGGGCACAAAAATAAGCAACTGTTTAAGACGGCTTTAGCTTGCTTGGCGGAGGTAATTGAGCAAACGGATAGTTTGAGCCTATTCACTGATGGAGAACGACGCTATGGCAACTTGTTGTTTGAAATTTGCCACGAAGTCCTTCGCAATGGAAAACCAGGACGTCCCCTAAAACGGCTGCCGAAAGGAGTCAGAGTTCGCCTTAAAAACAAAGGCTCCAAAAAGCGACCGGGTCGTCGACGTCAAAAGTATCAGGCTCCTGTGCCTGAACATCCGAAAACAACTCATGATGTGGCACACAAAGATATCCATGCCAATCATCTTGAAGCGTTTAATGCCTCCATGAGGCGACGAAATTCGACCTTTCGGCGTAAAACCAACACCTATGCTAAATCCAGAAAGCATCTACAGAGAACACTCGATGTGTTCTGGGTGATCCACAATTTCGTTCGAGTTCATTTCACCACTAAAGTTGTCCCTGCTGTAAAGCTAGGAATTTTGGAGACTGGGATATCTTGGTCGCAACTTCTGACGATGCGATATGCAATCTAACTCGCTGCAGACAATGCTTCCAGCTTCCCCAGACAACGGAACCAGTGCCTTAAAACGTAGAGGCTATGGCTTTAGAAACTTTGACAACTTTAAAGTTATTAGTTTCCTCAGCTTTCAAGCTATTTAGCTCTTTTTTACAGCAAAAATTCCGATGAGCCGTATAAAATTACAAATAACGAGTGAGTTGAATGCGATAGCGTTGCTTTTTGGTGACAGTGATTTCGCCAATTTCCAGTCTACCTTTGCCGCGAAACGTGACTAGGTCTCCAGCTTTTAAGCTATAGCTTGATTGGGTGATGGGCTTCCAATTGACCCGAATGTTGCCCTGATTAACCGCATCTGCCATTTTACTGCGGGAAAGACCGAACCCGGCCGATGCGATGGCATCTAACCGGAGTGAGGCTTCAACGGTGGTCATTTCTTTGGTTTTGGGTGGACGAATTCTCAGATCGTCAAGGGGAATTTCTTGGGTTTTGACCGGGACTGTACGCACTTGGGTTAAGTGCATGACCAAAAATTCAGCCACATCAGGAACGACAATGGCTTGCCCCCCTCGCTCTCCCAGCAGAACAATATCGCCTACTTTTTCACGCACCAATCCAGTTCCGAGCAATGCCCCCAAAAAGTCACGGTGGCTGGCGGGATCAAATAAAAAATTGCCGGTGATGTTTAGGGCGACAAGGGGAATTTGTTCAGGATCTAGGGGTAATTCGGCTCTGGCGATCGCCAACCGTTGACGTTCTGCTTGGGGATAGCCGCCCCAGGGAAGCAAGTGTAATTCTGTTAACCGACTAAATCGTTCCTGGACTTCAGCCACTAGGGGTGGGGCACAGAAATCGGTGACGACCACTTCCCAAGTGCGGAGGGCCTGTTCCGCGAGGTCAAGAACCCGCACGAAACTGTCGCGGTCTTCGACACCTTTTAACAAGTTGTCCCTGGGTAACATAGTGGCGTTGAATGCGGTGGATCTAAATGGGTTATTCCGATCAGATCTTAGCTCCTGACCGACTTCCTCGGTGAGGGATTAACTGGGTTATTTCCGCCTTCCGTCACTAGTCATCCATTTGCCACGGTTCCCGGAGATTATTTTCATCAAAAATTCGACTCGGTCGGATCACCAATAGAACTTGTCCTAAAATTTTTGTCTGTCCGTCCTCTGGTAACCATTGCACCACCACCGTTCCCTCCTGCTCCACCAACCAATAGGTATTGGCTTGCCATTGGCATTGACCCCGATCCGCCACAATTAACACCGACTCATGGGGACGGGGTAGGGTATCGGAGACATCCTGCGCTGTGGCTGAAAGCGCAATGGGGTCGATCGCCGTTAATACCGCTTGCCATTGGGGCACAGGGGCAATGGCACCACTACCTTCATAGGAGACAACGCCAAACGCATCTGGTGCTGGAAGGGGAGCAACGGTCTGTAGGGTGTCAGGACTCAGGGGTAATTGGCCGACGACGGGAATTAACCGGGTGGATTCCTGATCGGCTTCTTGGCGATAGAGGGGAACTAAGGGGGCTTTCTGGGTGGGAATGACAGCTAAATCCGTCAAGAGCTTTTCCACCGCAGCCCTCGCTGAATCAGAATGGGCAAACCTTAATCCCTTAGCAATTAAACGGGTGCGGTCTCCCAAGTCTTTCTTTTGACGTGCCAGCTTCCAACATTGATAGGCCACCGCATCACCAGGATGGTGAACAAATCCCTCTGGTAACTGGGATAAATAGCCAAATGCTTGAAATGCCTTGGCTAATTCCTTTGCCTCCGCTGCTGTTAACTTGAGACGATACGCTTCCTCTGCGGCGATCGCCCGTTGAGTTTGGGACAAAATACGTAGCTCGTAGAGCACATCACTTTTTGGTCCCCGAAAGTAGCTGAGCAAATCCTCACTGACCTCTTCCTGGGTCAAACTGGCATACACCTGACTTGCCACCATCACCAAATTTTGCTGAACCTTTTGTAATCCCGACTCACTAAAAATCGTTTCAGCACCATAGCCCCCCTGCTGGAGCTTGGTGCAAATTTGCCCCCAGTCCACCCAACTCCCCTCTTTGTGGAGAAGACTTTTGAGTAAATCCTGGGCTTCGGAGGGAGAGAGAGGACTTTGGGGCGTAGCAGAATCAGACATGCACAAGTAAAAAAATAGCGAGACAGACTACAGCAATTTTACTCCGACGACGGACGGGCAGAACGACTAAGGGGCACTGACTGGATTACTGCCTGGTGCGACCGGACGGATCACATTACTCCCCCGGTCATAAATAACGAGATCCCACTGTCCGTTACGGTTACTTTCAAACACGACCCAACGCCCATCCCCGCTGAGGCTAGGATTCCGGACAGATCCTTGCCAAGTTTGGGTCAAATTTTTCACCTGTCGCTGCTCGCGGTCATACAACCAAATATTGGATTTTCCATTGCGTTCCGCCATAAACGTGATTAAACGCCCATCACCACTCACGTCAGGCTGCTCCAAAAAATTTCCGGCCTGATTCAGATTTGGTAGTGGCAATAAACGGCGGGCCGTCATGTCATACAAATATATTCGTCGTTGTTGATCCCGATCCGAGGTAAATACCAAATATTGACCATTGAAAGATAGTTGGGGCTGTTCGTCTCCAAAGCGGCTGTTGAGGGCATTATTATTACCCAGACTTTTCTGGGGAGGGGGGGCAAACAGTCTCCTGGGCTGACAACCTATCAAACCCAAGCAGCCCATCAGTAGCAGACCGATTAATTGATGCCGCCGAAATTTTTGTCCACGTCCTTTCATAAAATTCATTGAGACCCTTGGACATCTAAACACTTTTTTAGGGACTCATTTTTCAACTGTAGAACACCATTGACCAGATCTTGTTACCCAGCCATTTTGCCAAAATTTCGCTGCACTGCAACGTTCAGATTTCCTTGATGCATTGAATCAATTTGGTACAGCGCTATGTTTCAGAGTCGAGACGAAAAGTCAAACAATTTGCATAAAAATTAATAATAAGTTACATTGAGTTTACACAACTACACATAAGCAGTGACAAGCTATCCTCTGTTTTTGTTGATAGTTGGTTACTCACACTCGATTGAAATTCAGGAATATTGCAATGAATACCGACACCAAAATGACCTCTGAAATGAATGTCCCCACCATTTTTCGCAAGACATTTAATCAGTTTCAACCCATTGACAGTAATCAAGCCTGGTCTTTATTCTTTACTGCAGGTCGTCAAGACAAGCAGATGCGCTCAGGGCGGATTTTCACCCTTAGTCTGATTTTGATTACTGGATTGCTGATTTTAGGCACGAATCATTAATCAATAACATCCCCATCGCCCGTCCCACTGCTGCACTGAGAAATCACCATGGAAATTGAACAAATTCAGACCGAGATAGTTAGCCTTGATCCGTCAAAACGATTGAAAGCAATCACAGCGTTACGTCAGTACGATGCCCAAGTTGCGGTTCCCCTACTACAGCGCTTTATTTGCGATAAAGAATTCGTCGTGCGTTCAATGGCGGCAAACAGCTTGGGTCGCATTAGAAACCAAGCGGCCTTTGATTCCCTTGTTGAATTAGTCAGGGTGGAAACGGACGATAATGTACGGGCAGAAGCGGCAAATTCTCTAGCAAACTATGGAGATGCGGCGCTTCCAGAGCTAATGGGGCTTTTCCAGGAAAGTGATCACTGGCTAGTCCGTCAAAGTATTCTGGCTGCTGTTTCTGAAACAGCTAGTCATCAGGACTTCTTGGAGTTTTGTCGTTACGCGCTGCTCGATGGTGATGAATTTATTCAACAGGCAGCAATCTCATATTTGGCCCTGTTCGCCGAGACGGATTTAGCCCCCTCTGCGTTAAACATGATGCTACCATTTGCGACTTCGGAGTCGGTTAACCTCAGGACCCAGGTGGCACATACCCTCATTTACTTCGATGACCCTGAGGCGATCGCCGCCTTAGAAGAACTCAAACACGACTCGGATTACCGTGTTGTGGGGGCAACACTCGAGAAGTCTTTCATTCAATAATTGAATGTTGGATCATCGGCCACAGCCATAATTGAGTCAGGGTGACTACATTGTAGTTGCCCTTATTTATTCGGGGGAGAGAGATCAATGCCTGGGATTACAAAACTGCAGTTAAATCTTGGGCGAGGTGATAAGGACGGGTTAACTGATCCAATTGCCGAACTAGTAAACTCAGAAATAAACCAACATCGGTCACTACCCCAACGGATTCAACCGACCCCCGGTCACTGAGTTTCGTCACCACAGCAGGGTTGATATCAACACAGACCATTTTCACCCCCGCCGGGGTCATGTTCCCGACACCAATGGAATGGAGCATACTTGATAGCATCAGCACCATATCAGCTCCTTTAATCAATTCACCGTAGCACTGTTGCGCTTTGATTAAGTCCATCTCGGTGTCTGGCATGGGGCCATCATCCCGGATAGAGCCAGCTAAACAATAAGGGATGTTGTTGTGAATACATTCATACATGACCCCTTTCTGGATATATTCGGCTTCCACCGCTTGCCGGATACCACCATAACGGCGGACGGAATTAATGATTTTGAGATGGTGACGGTGGCCTCCCCGGACGGGAATGCCCCGCTGCATGTCCACTCCTAACGAAGTTCCCATGACGGCTTGCTCGATGTCATGGACGGCGATCGCGTTACCGCCCAGCAGCGCGTGTACATAGCCTTCCCGGATTAGGTGGGATAAATGTTGAGCACCACCAGTGTGGATCACGACGGGACCAGCCGTCACCACGATCTTGCCTCCCTGGTCGCGAATTTGGCGCATTTCCCATGCAATTTGTTCCACGAGGAGTTCAACCCGGCGCTCGCTAGAAACCCCTGCTGCCATGAAGGCAAATTCTTTATTTTCTTTGCGGCTACCCGATTCATGGGAATCCACATTTTTGACAGTACGAATGCCTTCGACCCCCACCATTACCTTGTCGCCAGCTTTTAAGTCCCGGAGTAGGGTGCAACAGGCGGAAGGCGGTTCATTTTTCACAACAATGGCCGCATCCATGCGTTGGTTCTCGACAAAGACCCATTCACAATTCACCCGGACTTCCGTAGGGTAAATGGTACTGACATAAAAATCATCGGGGGCAACCCCATCTTTGGCGACCACTCCGGTATTAATATCACAGAGTTCTTGGGGGGGCGGCACTGCACCGAGATCAATCAACTCGGTCATGATCTCTTCCATGATGGGGTGCGAGGGAGCCGACACCCGCACTTGGGCTGTGGAGGTACTGTTGCGTTCCGAACCTAAGTTAAAGTTCAATACCCGGAAGCTACCGCTGTTCTCAACAACAATATCTAGCGCTTGGCTTAAAATCCCCGCATCTAGCAAATGTCCCTGCATCTGGATCACGCGGCTTTCGATGGAAACTGTGGCATGAACATCTTCGAGGATGGGTTCTGTGACCCGCAGGGTCAGGCATTTAGCGGCTCCCCCAGCTTTTAAAAATTCATTTAAAGGTGTTTCTAGCACCGTAAAACCAACAGCCCCTAGCCGTTCTTTCAGGGAAGCGGTGATAGAATTCATCACAATGGTCTGATTAATATTTACCGCATTACAGGCAAAGTTGACTGCGTCCGGTTCTTCCACCACAATCCGCTTTTCGGGGGGAATCCGCATTTCAATCACGCGATTGGAGTAGGCATCAAACGCGGAGGGATAGTAGAGCAAATATCCCCTAGTCAAAGGACAAAAACAGGTATCAAGGTGATAAAAACGTTCATCAATTAACCGGAGGGAGACGACTTCAGTATCCAACCATTGAGCGATATGGGGATGGGAGTCTAATTCAGACCGGAAACCATAGCCAGCCCAAAGCCAACGACCTTCGCGATCAAATAAGGCATCGCCGGCTCCTTCAAACGGTAAGTCCTGCGGCAATTCGTGGACGGTAAAGCCATTTTCTTCAAACCAGGCTTTAAAATAGGGTTCCTCCCCTTGGCGTTCTTTATGATGAAAGCGACTGAGGACGACATCGTTACCGAGTACCAGTCCCGCATTGGCGGTAAAAACCATATCCGGCCAACCTTTCGCGGGCGTGACTAGATCAACAATGGCACAGTCCTTAATAATGTGATGGAGTTGCTGCCACTGTTCAATCGCGTTCTCTTTTGATGGCTTATTAATATTTCCTTCCATCCAGGGATTAATCACATAATCCACATCATAATGATCGGGAGAGCACATTAAAATCCGAATATCGTCAGCCATAATGAGAAAAGTATTGTTGAGGGAGAAGCAATAAATCTAAGGAATTGGAAAAGGAGCCGTATAGGGCAAAATCTAGGCGTTATGTTATCTAACCCGCAAAGCCAAACCACGATTTTTAACCAATCGGCAGCCCTAGCATGCTAACCCAATTTTGATGGGCTTTTGCCACAAATCTATGTTAAGAAAGTTTGCAGGTTGCTGAGAAACAGATCAAAAGTGATAGCTCCGATCTTTCACCCTATTGTCGGTTAATGGTTCGTTATTTTCTATCGGGAGTTGTCCTCGGTTTAAACATCGTCAATTTTGCTATTGTCATGGCTCAAGCCCCTTCTGAGCCGCCGCGATCAGTGCCAGTGATGGGAGATGACCCCAGAGAAGTGCGATTAATTGAAGGGATGGATCAGGGGATCAAAGAAAATTATCGTGGGGCGATCGCCATTTTTACGGAGTTAATTCAACGTTATCCAGATTATGCCGTAGCCTATTTCAATCGGGGCATTGCCCGGGCAAAACTGATGGACTTTCAGGGGGCGATCGCCGACCAGACCCAGGCAATTGTCTATCAAGCTGACTTAGCTGAAGCCTACCAAGCCCGCGGGCAGGTGTATTGGCAATTAGGCCAAAAATCCTTGGCGATCGCCGATCTACAAAAAGCGTTGCAGTTATATCAACAGCAAGATAATCCTATTAGCGAGCAGGAAATCCAGCAACGACTGGAGCGCTGGCAACATTCACCGAACTAACTAACTAATTGTAGTCAGGGGAAACCCGTTAATGGGCTTAGGACCTCCGGGAGGCTTTTCCCCACAAGCCCAGTCCAAATCACTAAAAACCCTGGATCAAAAAATCCCCTTGAGTTAGGGGATTGTCGGTAGGGTCTGATGTCCAACCTGAACTAATTCTTATTGGCGTGCTTTTGAGCGCAATCGATGGTGCGGAGGACTGCCGCAGTGGTGTAATCCCGCTGGGCTTGACGAGTGGGGGCAAAATTATTGCCTTTCTCATTAAGGGGAGACGCGACGCCACAATAAGCTGACATTTGTTGGGTCAGCTGGGCATTATAACCAGAAACGTCTGAAAATTTAACTTCTGCTTGAGTCGGAGATAAAAAGGATGATCCACCCATTTTGACTTGCAGAAGTTCAGCAGAGCGGCGCAAAAAATCGAGCAATTCTGCACGGGTAATATCTTCGCCCGGTCTGAAATTTCCGGTTGATGTGCCTTGGGGAATAATATTCCACTGAAACCAGGTAATTTTGTCGTAACTCCAGCGGGTCGGCTCCACGTCTAAAAAAGGACGCACGCTACGGGTGGGTTGCTCTTTAACATCAATGGTCGTGAGCGTACTCAAGGCATCAATAATGATAGAAACTGCCTGTTCCCGTGTTACTTTCTGGGTCGGTCGAAATGTTTTATTGGGGAAGCCAGATACAATTTTTTCGGCAGCCGCTTTCTCAATTTCCGTTTCATAGGGATTTCCTTTGATATCAGTAAAGGCCTGGGCAAGCCCCACAGAACTATAACTAACAACAATTAAGGCTGCGCTGGCAAGGGTAGTTAAGTTTCTAAGCAATTTCATGAAATATACAAAAAAGTGTTTTAACAGTTAAGCGATCTAGTTCTAAGGCTATCATGCGCCAATAACCTGACTTAAAATTAGACGAAACCGCTCAGTAAAAGGTCTTAAAAGTACACTTAAGTCTGTCTAGATAAAAACTAGACTACTGTTCTGCCCTGAATAGGGATTGGAACGAGCAAAATTTAGCGCAACGTTACAAACGACGGCAAAGATTTAAAATTAATACAATCATGACGGTCATTAGTAGACTCTAAATTATTCCATTGGGGTAGGACGAAACACCGAAATTGCCTTTGGCACGACGGTAAAATGAGCGGGAGTTTGTACTGTAATTTCGCCATCTGTATTAATTTTGCGGGGCCGTGTAGTCGTGATCTGAATCGAATCGGCACTAACCGTGCGGACCCAAGGCAATAGATTTTGCTCCCCCTTAGGAAGATGGAGCAGCAAATGCAACATTTGCCACCAGTGTTTCATTTCTAGGCTGTATAAATCCAGACGGTTATCGTCAATGGTGGCATCTTTGGCGATCGCCATTCCTCCGCCATAGTAACGCCCATTACCGACTGCGATTTGTAAGGTTTTGACGCGCTTCGACATCCCATTAATGGTGATCGTGGCATGGAATAGACGGGTTTTACTCAATGCCTGAAACACATTCACCGCATATGCCAACACCCCCCAACGACGTTTCGCCCCTTTGGTTAATTTGCGAGTCATCTCCACACTCAGCCCCAGACTGGCCACATTGAAAAAATATTGTCCATTGACACACCCCAAATCGATTGCCTGACAATGACCGTCCGCAATAACCTGACAGGCTTTGGGAATGGTATTGGGGAGGTCGAGGGTGCGGGCTAAATCATTCGCTGTGCCCAACGGCAAAATCCCTAGGGGTAAATGATGATCAACTAAAGTATTAGCTGCGACGTTTAACGTTCCATCGCCACCGCCCACAATAACCATATCCACCGAACCTGCGTAATAGGCAATATAGTCCGATAGGGATTGATGGAGCTTGGCTGGAACCGTAATTAATTCAAATCCCAAATCATCAAGACAATCTACCGCCTGACTAAAGCCCATTTGTCCCCGTCGAGCATGGCGATTAATAATGAGTAGTGCCCGCTTACGCATAGAAGAAGAATCGAATAAAATTCATAAAAAACGAAATGTTCGTGTTTCGGCGCGTTAGTGACAATTTTTATGACGAACGAAATGTAGGCTTAAACAAGCTGGATAGTTTTATCCTATTGATAGTGTTAATTATGCTCACTTCCAGAATCAATCTCTGGCTGACTGGCAATATTAATGCGATTACTCAATTCTGTTAGGGTTTGGCTGAGTTCCCAATCTTTTTGTTGGGATTTTTTGATTTTGTCGCAACTATAGATCACGGTGGTATGGTCTTTCCCGCCAAATGCCTCCCCAATACGGGGCAAACTTAAATCCGTATGCTGACGCATGAGATACATGCCGACCTGTCGCGCAAGACTGATTTCCCGTCGACGAGAAGTGCCTAATAAATCCTCAACATCCAACTGATAGGCCTGGGCGACAACTTGCAAAATAATTTTCGGTGAGGTTTCTACTTTGTCCGCTGGGGGGTTCAGCACTGGGGTAATGTTTTTGACCGTCATCGGCACCCCGGATAAAGAAGTGTAGGCGATCGCCCGGATTAAGGCTCCTTCTAATTCTCGGATATTAGAGGTGTAGTGAACCGCAATGTATTCAATGACCTCTTTGGGTAAGCGTGTATTTTCATATTCCGCCTTCTTTTGCAAAATGGCCATACGGGTTTCCAAGTCTGGCACTTGAATATCAGCAATTAACCCCATCGAAAATCGAGAAATGAGTCGATCCTGTAACCCGGGTATCCGTTTGGGAGCACGGTCAGAAGCCACCACCACCTGCTTCCCCGCTTCATGGAGACTATTAAACGTATGGAAAAATTCTTCTTGGGTATATTCTTTGCCTTTAATAAATTGAATATCGTCAATCAATAAAAAATCAGCACGCCGATAATGGTTGCGGAATGTCTCCATTTTGTCCTGACGAATGGCCGTGATCAGATCATTCGTAAACCGTTCAGTAGAAACGTAGTACACTTTTGCATCGGGATACATCTCTAGACGGTAATGGGCGATCGCCTGCATCAAATGGGTTTTTCCTAGTCCAACGCCACCGCATAAAAATAGAGGATTAAACTCACGTCCCGGAGATTCTGCCACCGCCAATGAAGCCGCTTGGGCCAAACGATTCGTCGGGCCGACCACAAAGCGAGAAAAAGTATATTTCGTATTTAAAGGCGTTGCAGACTGACCTTTAGCGGGCCGGGGTCGATTTTTATCGTTCCCCTTCACCACCCTATGATTGAGTCCGTCTCCCGCTGTTAGCTCAATGGTCACGTCTTGTCCCACCACCTCTGTTAGAACTTCTGTGATCAAAGGGACGTAACGTTTTTGTAAATGATTCAAAATAAACGAATTTTCAGCGCAAACCACCGCTACCCCATCTTGGCAAGAAACCAATGATGCTGTTTGAATCCAGGTTTCAAATGCAGGCTGGGTTAAACGTTCTGAAAACTTAATCAGAGCTTGTTGCCACAGATATTTAGGAGGAGCAGTCACACGCACATAGCCACGAAGAGGTTAAACAAAAGGGTAAGCTTTACAAAATTTAGGAATTTATCCAGATGGCAAAGACGTAAACCAGATAATAGCCTAATTTGCTACGGCTAACCCCCTTGAAAAACAATACTTCTGATTCAGGAATCCTCAATGGGAAGCCTGACGTGTCCTAAATGAATTTCAAGGCGTTACTCCTCCCTGACCACCATTCATTGATCGATAACAATGACAATTATTCAAACAAACGAAAATAGGGGTACCGCTTGGGAATTCCCTTCTCTTTTTCCAAGTCAAAATTGATGACGGCCCAGCAGGCCTCTTCAGTGTCCCTGGGGCTGAACTCTACAGGTAGTCCATAGAGACGCGGTGAACCATTTCCCTCTCCCTCCCGCCAGGCATTATTCCGTCTCAGATAAGCTCCTACCAACTCCTTATATCGTTCAGCAATAATCACTTTGGTGGCGCGGTAGCCTTCAGTATATAAACGATCTAGCGCTTCATGAATTTCAAAACGGATGCCATCAGGATGGGTGTGCTGACGATACCATTCTCCGCCCCACAGCCGCCAATGCCGACCTGATTGGAGGTGAACTAAGTCGTGGCTCTGCATATCAACTTCAAACGCACCATGACGATTACACAGATAGGAGTCCGTCAAAGTCAATGCCGGAATCGCTTGACGACAGTGGGGGCACTGAATTTCAGAACCAAAAATGGGGTACTGCAAGCCTGGATTCTGCATAGGAACGCGATTGGGAGCTGTAGGATTCAGAATTTTGCCTTATTATAACCACCGAATTTTGAGAAACCCGACACAACCGCGTAAATAAACGACAGCGTTGGTAGAACTTTGTCGGCTTTTGAGCTACCCCCTATAGCGGAACCCGTGCCGGTTAGCGGTATGCCAAAAAGTGCCTTTAGTAATGAGCCCCTGTTTTACGGTGGTGAACAGCGGTAACCCCTGTTTTTTGCAACTGTCCCCGGTCAGTCACTGCATAGATGACCCAGTGGTCACCACATTCCATACGGTTCTCGACCCGACATTCCAAAAACGCCAACGCTTCTTGTAAAATCGGTGCACCATTTTCCGCTGGAGCGATCGCCACTCCCTCAAACCGATCACCACCGGGGGGGAAGGGTTTCAGGAAATGTTTCATTAACCCTAAATGATTTCCCTCTTGCAAAATATTTAGCACAAAAG
The DNA here is from genome assembly GCA_942490695.1 of Merismopediaceae cyanobacterium. Classification (GTDB taxonomy): domain Bacteria; phylum Cyanobacteriota; class Cyanobacteriia; order Cyanobacteriales; family Microcystaceae; genus Synechocystis. The sequence continues at coordinate 88,217 of CALNXU010000004.1, forward strand.
GACTCCCTTGGTGGAGTAGGGACTCAATCGCTCGGTCCTTGGCCACTGCGACGGTAAAACCGGGAGGAGAAAAAGTGGCTTGGGAAACCCAAGAGGCCAACATGGCGCTACTCAGCTCCCCCTGGCGGATGGTGACAACACACAGGGAGCCGACCAAACGCCCTAATGCCTGGCTCAAGCGAGCAGATTCCGACTCACTGGCAGTGGGTTTGGGTTGACGACGTTTACTGGCTTTCTTTAACGCTTGGGCAAAATCTATGCCTGCCTCTTCGCACAATTGCAGCGTCGCCGCTGTGGGCTTAAACTTTACCCGGATGGTGTCAAAGCCAAACTGAAATCCTCCATCCCGGAATTTTGCCTCCAACAGGTCAATGGCCTCACCACTCCACCCAAAGGAGCCAAAGACCCCACACAACTGGGTTTTAGTGGCATTGGCTAACGTGATCCCTAATGCCGATTGAATGGGGGTCGGAGCATGGCCCCCCAGGGTGGGAGAGCCAAAAATGAACCCAGCGGCTTGGGTAATGGCTGTTTTGATTTCTTCAGGCTGGCTCATCTCCGCGTTAATGGCCATTACCCTTACTCCTGCCTTGGTGATTCCCTTGGCGATCGCCTGGGCCAGGGTTGCGGTATTTCCATAGGCTGAGGCATAAATTAAAGCAACCGCAAGAGATTGAGACTGTTGCTGCTCCAGCCACTGTTTGTATTGCCGTGTGAGTTCTTGGCGACCGTAACGCACCAACGGGCCATGGTTTGGCGCATAAACTTTAGCCCCATAGCTTTCTAGCTTGGTTAATGCCGATTGAATTTGAGCGGCAGCAGGAGCGAGTAAGCAATCAAAATAGTAACGTCGGTCTTCCTGGTAAATAGCCCAGCCTTCATCCAATACTTGGTCACCGCACACATGGGCCCCAAACAGTTTGTCGCTATACAAAATCTGGGTTTGGGCGTCGTAGGTACAAAGTTGACCAGGATAGCGGGGGGTCGGCGTGGGAGTGAAGTAGAGTTCATGCCCCTGACCCAAATCCAGACAATCATTGCCTTTTTGGATGGCTACGTTGTGGGGACAATCCGCTAACAATTTTTCTAAATTTTGCGCGGCAGGGTTGGCACAAACTAGGGTGGCTTGGGGGGCAAGGGATAACAGTGCCTTGAGGGTTGCGCCCCGGTTTGCGTTGACATGTCCCAAGATAATGTAATCCAAAGTCTTGAGGTCTAGCCTTTGTTGTAACGCTGTTAAGAAAATCTCGGTGAACGACTCGCCGGGGGGATCAATTAAGGCGACATTATCAGCCGTAATCAAATAGCTGTTGGCAGTGGTTCCCCGCTGGAGGCCATATTCAATTTCAAACTTTAGCCTGTCCCAGGTACGGGAACGAAACACCCAAGTATCTGCGGCTATAGGATAAATTTGAACATCTTTGGCTGGCATGGTGGCGGCAAAGTGAGGAATAGTCTTCCTATTTTATGGCAGTGCTGGCGGTCTCTCCGATGGAAAGGGAAAAAACCGGTAACAATCCATATTGCACTTGAGCGAGCTCAATCGGCCTAATCCATCCCTTTAAGTAGTCTTTAGTCTTTCACCAACCATCAAAGGCCATTAAGGTCGGCAGACAAAATGTCAGTTGAATTAAATTTCTCTGGGGAATGCTTTTCTACTATTAACCTCAGCAGCAAGGGATGATCCGATAAAAAAAGCACGTTGGTTTTACTCTTCATCACTCGGTGGCGGCAGAGTCTCAATGACATTAGCCATAGTGGCAGTTGTAAAAAATTCGGCAGTATCCTGTAATAGCTTTTCTCCCCACAGATTTTTTTCCAGGAAATCCAAGTCAGCATAACGACTATCTAGTTCTAATGCGGCCTGGCCACGCTTTAGCCCTTCTTCTGTTTGCCCTTGCTTATATAAAGCCACAGCGATCGCCAACTGGGGTTCTGCTTGTTCTTTATCCATGTCCACTACAACACGCCAACGTTCTAAAGCCTTGTCAATTTCACCTTGTTCATACTCAATCAAGCCGATATTGTTTAAGGCGGGCCAAAAATCTTCTTCTGCTGCAAGGGCTTGTTTATAAGTGGCGATCGCCTGATCAAAGTCAGCAATTTTGAGATAAGCATTCCCCATGTCAAACAAAGCCGCCGGTATCTTGGGCTCTTTCGCTAACCCCGCTTGTAGAACATCAATTGCTTTTTGGTATTCCCCTTCCTGAAAATAGGCATTCCCCAGCGTAAACTTGATTCCGACTTCATCCGGAGCCATCTTTTCCGCTTTTTGTAGAACCTCTATACCAGATCTTGTTTGCTCTTGCTGCAGATAAAGTGTTCCCAAAATAAACCAAGTTTGGTAACGTTCTGGAGCTAACTGAGTTGCCAAACGAGCACGGGCAAACGCAAGATCATACTGCTGAAAACGGACTAATTGCACAACGTCTTCAGTGAGTGCTATCCCTTGGGCCTCTAGTTGCTCTTGATCCAGGTTCGGCGTGTAGGGCAGTAGCGACTGCGATAAGACCGGTACTGTAAAATTTGCGAGTCCGAGTTGCAAGCCCCAAATAATTAACCAATGACGTTTCGACACAGTGCGTTCCACGTAAAATTTTTACCTGACCATCTTAACCTAGGGGAGGTGAAGGCTTCGCGGCAAGTCGTTTTGATGATCTATGCCTTACCCATAAGTTCTGGAATGCCTGCCATAACTGTATTCTAGCCAAACTAGAAATTAGGAGGATCCCCGAAATGTCATCCTGGGCAACAGAAGAACTAAAATACGCCAATTTACCCGATAAAAGATTAAATAAGCGATTAATAACGATTGTGGAAAATCTAGCCTTTCAACCATCAGCTAGTGTTCCTCAAGCGAGCGGGGATTGGGCGAAGACCAAAGCCACCTACAATTTTTGGGATTTCGAGGCCAATATTTAGGCGAGTGATTTCTCCAACTTTACCTCACCCACCATATTTCGACGCACAACCGTACATTCTTCTCCTGCTTCTCACAGTTATGGGTAAAGCATAGATTTCGACAGCGTGCAGACCAATGCCGATGCAGATTGGGTATGGAACCACGGTAATTTACAGATAACAGAGAATCAGCGGTAATCGTCGGATTGAATATCTTTTAACCGGGCTTCTGGGCGTAAAAAGCGGTCTAACTGAGCTTCAAAAAATTGACGGTTTTGCAGTCGATGCCGGAGATTGGGATCATCAAGGGGATAAAGGAGGGCGGTGCGCAGGGCTTGGATAACAGCGGAGGTCACGTTATACATGGAACGCTGGAACGTAATTCCGAGCTGCACCAAAGTGTCATCTTCTCCACGGCAGTGTTCTTGATAGTAATCCTGTAAATAATCTGGCAAGAAATGGTACATATCATCCATCAACAACGTCGGGGGAATGCCTGCGGTGCCGACGGGGAAAACATCCGCGTAGAGGATGCCATAGTGGAAATCTTTTTGGTCTTTAGGCACCTGTTCTGCTTGGGCATTATAGGATTTGGTTCCCCGGAAGGGAGCGGTTCGGTAAAACACAGATTCCACGTAGGGTAATGCCGCTTCGTATAACCAAGTAAAGCCTTGGGATTTCGGAATAATTTCGTAGCGCGTTCCGTCAATATAGACATGGTGATAAATAGGACGACCGGCGATCGCAAAAATGCCATTGACTAAAAAGTTCATCGCATCGGGAACGCCGTTAAATCCCCCTTCATCGTAAATGTCAGACATTTCAAAAAAGACGGGTGCCATGACTTCCCAAAACAAGCCTAAATTTGAGTAATAGGACAAGCGCCGCACTTGCTCCAAAAACATTTCAGGAAATAGTTTATAAAGTCCCAGCATGGGGGGATTGTTTTTGAAATAGGCTTTGATGGCCTGGTCTGCATTGGCCCGGTAATCTTCACTGTCCAAATAGGCATCAAATTTACCTAGTCCCATATCCCGACCATGCCAATACATCGCGTCCATACAGGCTTCTGCAAATTCCATATTGATGCGGTCGTGCCACAGGTGATGCAACAGCTTTGGCAACTGACGGGTTTTGCCCTTTGCCATAAAGTCCTGCAATTCCGGATGGGCTGAAGCGTCTCCCCGCCAAATTCGTAAATCGGCACCTTCGCCGGCGTAATGGTTGGGGAGATCCAGATAATCCTGGGGCAAGAAATATTTAAAGAAGGGTAAGGGATTCAAGAAAACCCGTTCTGCAATGTAGAGCAAATCCCGCCAGTAGAAGTCCATCGGTACGGCATAGGCTTTGTAGATGCCGATAATTTGCATCAAGTTTTCTGGCGTATCCGGCAACATCGATCCCCCTGCTTCCAGGCGGTGGATCACATCGGCGTAGGGGTGTTGGGAAGGAGGCAGTTGGGTTTGTACAGCGGTGGTGGTCATGGGGGGATGATGGGGCGCAATCAAGTGGGGAATGGGGAGAAATGAGCAGAAAAAATAAGATTAATGCTTTAATCCCCAGAAAGTGGGGGGATGATTAATGGATTCATCGAGTCAGACGGAGATTGGGCTAACTGGGTCGTGGTTTCATTCGGAGGGAATTGGGCAATCATCGCGTTGGTGGTGGGTTCAATCCATTGCACCAAAAAGTTGGGCTGTATCCCCAAAAAGAAAATGATGGCAGTGAGCACCAGGGCGGGAATATTCTCTGATGCTAGTACTTTGGGGTAGTAGGCCAGTTGATTATTGAGTTTGCCGAAGCAGGTGCGGTTGAGCAAAATGACGAAATAGACAGCGGTTAATCCCGAAGCCAAAATACACAAGAGGGTGGGGATGGGGAACGTGGCGAAGCTTCCTTGGAAAACAATAAATTCTGCGGCAAAACCCACCAGTCCAGGAATTCCGGCACTGGCCATCCCCGCTGTAATCAGGAGCGCACTGGTTAATGGCAGCCCCCGTATGGGGTTCATCAAACCGTTGAGAACCTGTAAGTCCCGTGTCCCGGCTTTTCGTTCCACGATGCCCACTAAATGGAACAGTAGCGCCAAAATTAACCCGTGGCTCACCATCTGGGCAACAGCGCCCAAAACACTTAACTCTGTCCCGGCAGCAGCAGCCACCAAAATGTATCCCATATGACCAATGGAACTGTAGGCTACCATCCGCTTAATATCCTGTTGGGCGATCGCCGACAATGCCCCGTAAAGCACCGTAAAGGTTCCTATGATTGCCAGAATGGGAGCGACGGTTAACCAGGTATCCGGAAACAGTTGTAATCCAAATCGGATCATGCCATAGGCTCCCAGTTTCGCTAAGGCCCCCCCCAATAAAATGGCGATCGCCGGGGAAGCTTCCGTGTAGGCATCGGGGAGCCAGGTGTGGAGGGGAACCAGTGGGGTTTTGATACCAAAGCCCACCACGATCAGGGTCAACAACACGAGTTTTGCCGAGTCCGAAAAGCCAGCTGTCATACCGGGATGATAGTCAAAGGAACCGTTACCCCCTAACAGGCCAATGCCCAAAAATGCAGCGAGTACCAATAGACCGGAGAAAGCCGTATAAAGCAAAAACTTCATCGAGGCATAACCCCGCTTTTCCCCGCCCCAGATGGCAATCATCAGATAGAAGGGAATTAGTTCCAGCTCGTAAAAAATAATAAACAGCAATAAATTTTGTGCCATTAACGCCCCCGAAATCCCGACGTTACTCAATAAAATGAGCGCATAGTAAAAACGGGGTCGCTCCAGGTCCGGGCCAATGCTATAAATGGCAATCCCCGTGAGTAGGGTATTGAGCACAATAAGCGGTAGAGATAATCCATCCACCCCCAGCGTGTAGTTCAAACCCAGAGGCGGTAGCCAGGGTAAAAACTCTGGGAACTGCGGGGCCGGATTCTGTAAATCAAAACCGGACAATAACCACAACGACCAAAAAAACGTAACCAGGGCAAACAATTCGGTGATCTGGCGAATCCGTCTATCGTTCCAACTGCTAGGACATAGGGCAACGGTTAAAGCTCCGAGGCTTGGAATTAACAGTAATGGGGTCAGCATGGTTGAGGGGAAATCCATCAGAAGTTAAGGGGATTAGCAGCGCAAGAGTCCCACGGATTTGGGGGGACGACATCCTGTCGGGGGGAATAGGGATCAACAAACGGGGCCGATGGGTCAAACATTAAACATCCCATGGGGGGGATGACCCCGATATGCAAGCTCGTCTACCGCTAGAATGCCTGAGTCAACAGGCCGTAGGTTGCCCAAGCCCCAATGGCTGTCAGTGCGAGAATAATCGTCAAGACATAGAACTGGGTTTGCCCAGAAACGTTATATTTCAGGCTTTGACCAGTAAAGACCGTCACAAGTCCGACTAAATTAATCGCGCCATCCACCACCACTGTGTCGAACCAGTTGATTAATTGAGAAATGGCGGCCACCATTGCCACTACCGTATTTTTATACAGTTTGGCGGTGTAGAGGTCGTAGGCAAAGAAGTTTTGAACGGCAGGTAACGGCAAGGTAATGGGTTTTGCTATCGCCGGGTTGAGATACAAGGCCGCAGAACTGCCCAAGCCGATAACACTGGAACCTGTGAGGGCTACCACTAGCACAACGTTAATGTCGGACCATGCCGGCAGCAAGCCCCATTGGGACAAAATCAACGGTAAATGTAACGCAAATCCTACCGTTATCAGCAGCGGTAACACCAGTGCCCATAAACCTTCTGGCGATCGCACTGTCATTGGCTTCGGAACCCCTCCAAAAATGAGGCTAAATTCCCGCATGACATTAAACGAAATTAAGGCATTGACCAGTAATAAAACTCCCACCAGTAAGGGGCGATCGCCGCTCCAAGCAGTGGCTAACTTTAACCAAGCCCAAAAGCTCCCAAAAGGCGGCAAGGCGATCAAAGAAACTATCCCCACCCCAAAGCTCAACCCTGAAATCGGCCGTCGAGACCACAAGCCCCCATATTGGGTCAAATCTTGGGAGATGTTGTTAAGAATAATTCCCCCGACACACATCACCAAAATAGCCATGGCTAGGGTGTAGGAAAGGATGAACTGTAACGCAGTGGCGGCTTGTCCTGTCCCCACAGCCATAAACACTAACCCCATATAGGCACTGACCACATAGGATAATGAGCGTTTTATATCCACTTGGGCGATAGCAATTAATGAGGCTCCAAGAGCCGTTGTAGCACCAATGACCACCACCACGGTGGAGACTAAGGGGGATAGGGCCAACACCGGTTGTAGCTTAACTAAGACCCAAGCCCCCGTAGAGACAACCAACGTGTTTCGTAAAATGGTGGCGGGAATGGGGCCTTCCATGGCCTCGTCTAGCCATAGGTGTAAGGGAAATTGGGCACATTTCGCCAGGGGACCTGCAATTAACGATAAGCACAATAGGGTCGTCCAGGTGGGATCTAACGAAGTTGTTGCTGCCCATCGAGCGAGGTCGTCATAGTTCCAACTCCCCGCGACTGGCAACAGCGCCACCACTCCCATTAGCAAAATCAAATCCCCCACCCGTTTCGTCAAAAAAGCGTCCCGCGCCCCCGTCACCACCAACGATTGATTAAACCAGTAGCCAATGAGTAAATAGGTGCCGAGGGTGAGAATTTCCAACACCACGTAACTGAAAAATAACGAATTACAGAGCGCCAGCGTACATAACCCCGCTTCAAATAAGGCCATGAGGGAGAAAAAACGCGCCCAGCCCCAGTCCCGTTCCAGATAACCCACCGCGTAAATTTGGGCTGCCAAGTTTAGCCCTGTAATTAGCACCAACGCTGCGACATTAACGGTTGAAACTTTGATGTCAAACGTAATATTAAGATCTGCTGCCTGTAACCAAGGAATAGACAAATCGAATGCCGCTTGGTTCCAAATAAACCAGAGCGCGAGCAGGCTGTGGACAAAGGCCAATAACGTCATCAAAATACTGAGGTAACCGGCCGGCCGTGGCCCCGTTTGTCGAATAATTCCGGGTGACCAGGGAATGGCTAATGCAGCGCCTAGTAGGGGGTAGCAAGGCACTAACCAGACAAAATAAGTCAGCTTTTCAAGCATGGTGGCGTTGGACAACTTGTGCGAGGAAGGACAATCCGGCTTCTTAACCTTTTTGGAAAAACTAGTTCTGTAATTAGTGAAACAGAAAAGGACGAACCATAGATACGAAGTTATCTTTTATAGGGGGATCATAGGGTTAACTCAGGCTTTTTGTAAACACCATTGGCTGGCATCAATATTTAAAGTTTTTATCCGACTGAAAAGCACGGCTTGTCTGGTGGGTAGTACATCACAAAAATGTGGAGCATAATATTTATTATGGCGACATCAAGCATTGTCTCACCAGTGGTGGGCAAATATTCGTAATTTTTACTGAGACAATAACGTTCAAACCAAGCAAAAGTACACTCGACAACCCAGCGTTTCAACAAGACGTCAAACCCTTTTTGTTACTTCTTTTTAGAGGTTGGTAGATGGGGATCTATCAATCACCACTGGCAATTGCTAACGTTAGTATCGTAAGCTTGTCTTTGGCTCTTGATTACGAGGGTGTAATTTTTACTAATTTCACCATTTTCCTGGTTTTAGCTACTTTTTAAGTACGTTATTAGCCAAAATACCTAACATTCTCAGTATTGGAAATCTTGTTTGACCCTCCAAAGCCAACATACTAATTTTAGGTTTAAATATGTCGATTTCAAGGGTTTCTATCCGATAAATTTCGGTGGGGAGATTTTGACAGAATTCAGTTGCCGATTTCCGAGCTAAATCTGTCACAAAGACATTTTGGCAAATGATGCCAGTACATTACTTTGGCGATTGTTGCCCTACCGTCCCCATGCCATCGCCAATCAAAATAAACAACCAATGAAACGGTGACCAATTGAAGGGATGCTCCGCCACCAGTTGCAGTTTCGCCTGCCGCAGCGCTTCTGCTTTACCCATGCCGTCATTCAGGTTCCGGTAAAACGCGGTCATAATGGCCGCGTCGTGCTTATCGACATCGCCAGAATCACGATGCCAAGAAGCGACAAGGGTTACACAGAAGCATTAAATGTAAGTCACCCAGAACTCCCTCCTTGGCGGACTAGACCCTACTTGTTGGGATGACTTTGGCCGCTTTGCCATTCCATGGGGGGGCGTGACATGGCAATTAAGGCAAACAAAAAAGCCTGATAAAGTGGGAAACTACCGACCTTTTTGATCGGCTAATCCCCACTGTTGTTAAGTGCTGTCATGCAAATCCGTCGTCGTCCCCCCAATCCGGCTATTAACGTTGAATATTTACGGTATCACATTCAACATCCCGATGCTAAACCCCGCCACATTCTGGAAGAAATTGTCTGGCACAAGGAAAGGGAAATCAATTTCCGACGCGAAAAATTGCCCCTCCAAAAATTGCAAAAGGCTATTCAAGAATGTCCACCGCCAAAGGACTTTTTAGCGGCTTTGCGTCATAGTACCCGCCAACCAGCATTGATTGCTGAGGTGAAGAAAGCTTCCCCTAGCAGAGGCATTATCCGGGCTGACTTTGACCCCGTGGCGATCGCCACGGCCTACGAGCAGGGGGGCGCGGCCTGTCTGTCGGTGCTGACGGACGAGAAATTTTTTCAGGGCAGTTTTGAGAATTTACAAAACGTGCGACGGGCTGTAAACGTCCCCCTACTGTGTAAGGAGTTTGTGATCTATCCTTATCAGATTTATTTGGCTCGTCAACATGGTGCAGATGCCATCTTGTTGATTGCCGCCATTTTAGACAACAAGGATTTAACCTATTTCCTCAAAATTATCCGGGCGCTGGGGATGACCGCATTAGTTGAAGTGCATACCCCCCAAGAAATGGAGCGGGTCTTGGCATTAGAGGCGGTCAACTTAATCGGCATTAATAACCGTAACCTGGAAGACTTTACCATTGATTTGCAGACAACCGTAACGATTCTGGCTGATCACCGTTCAGACATTAACCAACGAGAAATTATGCTGGTCGGGGAATCAGGCATCCATCAACCGGAGGATCTATCGACCCTCCAAGCGGCGGGGGTCAATGCCGTTTTAGTGGGCGAATCCCTAGTCAAACACCCTGATCCAGCCCTGGCGATCGCCAAGCTGTATGGGGATTAACATCGGTTAACGAACTGGATTGGACAGAAAGTAAAGACTCTCTTTGGGGGTCTCTGTCCTCTGAAATTGTGCTGATGTGATCGAGGAAAAGCTCGGTGATGAGTCTGTTATTGATGAGCCTATTAATGATGAATCTGTTAACTGACCCCTTTTTGCAAGTTCCCACTCCAGAGTCCGTAGAAGTTGTCTGGTTTACGGAACAACCGGGTGAGCAGCATTGGGTGGAGTGGGGAGAGGGGCTAGCGCAGAAAACCCTAGCCCGGTCTACACCGTTAAGCCAACTCCAGGAAGATGAATATTCCTATACGCTTAAGGCCTACGAACAGCTTACGCCCCGTCCTGTCTGGCGGCACGCAGCCCGGATCACAGGTCTAGAACCCGGCAAGGGCTATCCTTACCGAGTGGTGAGTCAATGCGGGGGCCAGCAAACCCATAGCGATAGCTTCCAGCTACAGGGGAGTCCGCAGCCCGGCCAACCGTTAACGGTGCTGTTGACCTCAGACCATCAATTAATGCCGATGGTGGCGGCCAATATTCAACAGGCGATCGCCACCTATGGACACTTTGATGCCGTCTTTCATGCCGGAGATTTAGTGAATGTGCCTGACCGGGGCTCGGAATGGTTTGATGACCGCCGGGGGCGTTCTTTTTTTCCAGTCTTACAGGGGAAAGCCAGCGTTAATCTCGGGGGCAAGCTCTACCAAGGTGCTGCTGTGGTGCAAAATACCCCCCTATTTCCCTGTATTGGTAACCATGAGGTCATGGGCGTTCGTTCCCCGACACTTCCCCTGCATCAACAGTATAAAAATCCCCGTCCCCGCTCCGTTGCAGAAGAAACGTATTTACAGCAGCAACTCCAGCCAGACGGCAGCCAATCTGCCCCCCATCCAATCCCAGAACCTGGCAGTAGAACCCAATGGATTCGAGACCAGTCGTTTAATTTTCAGACTTACCAAGAAATTTTTTCCCTGCCTCCAACCGCCGCGCCGGAAAAACAATATTACGCCGTCAATTTTGGCGATATTCGCCTCATTTCGTTGATGGTCACCAATGTCTGGCGAACCCCTGGAGCCAATCCGGAGGGAGCGGGACGCTATGCAGAAAGTGAAGCGGATCTCCCCTATCCCGAACGATGGGGTTATGGACAGCATATTTTTGAGGCGATCACGCCAGGAAGTTCCCAATATGACTGGTTGGTGGCAGAACTGAACAGTGAGAGCTTCCGCCAAGCAAAATACAAGATTGTTATGTTTCACCATCCGCCCCACAGCCTGGGAGGCAATGCCACACCGCCTTATACCGACCCCCAAGCTTACGAAGAGTATTCTCCTGACGGTCGTTTTCTCCGATTTCGTCGCTATCATTACCCCAAGCAGGATGACTATATTATCCGGGACTTAATTCCCTTACTGGAAGACGCCGGGGTGCAACTGGTATTTTATGGCCACTCCCATCTGTGGAATCGTTTTCAAAGCCCTAGTGGTATGCACTTCCTCGAAACCTCCAATGTTGGCAATAGCTATGGAGCCCATCTTGACGACAATCCTCGACGTTTCCCTCCATTTATTGATCCGAGCAACGATATTGCGGTGGGTGATCCCAATGGCCTAACCCCCATCATTCCGACCCTTGCGCCCTTAAAAAATGAAAACGGACAGCCGTTACCCTACATCGCCAGCAATGAAATAACGGTGTTTAGCGTCCTAGAAACCGTCACAGGCGTTGTGAAAAGTTATTATTTCAATACCCGTCAGGCCGATGCTTCCATAACGTTGTTTGATCAATTTCAGCTTGTTGCTTCATCAACTCAATCGTCCACTGACTGAATGCCAATTGAGAAAAGCGGCCCCTCCGATGCTTCAAGTTCACTCAATGACGCTCACCAGCCATGGCCTTCGTTGACCAGTCAACCCTAATTACTGCGGCGATCGCCGGAAAGGTGGTTAGTTTTCCGACGGATACGGTTCCAGCACTAGCGGTAAAGCCAGCCAACGCCCAGTTAATTTATGACCTGAAACAACGCACCCCTGACAAGCCCTTGATCTTAATGGCTGCTAGTCCTGACGATATTTGGGATTACGTCGACCATACCCCGGCAGACCGTCACCCGTGGGAAATCCTGATGCAGCGCCATTGGCCAGGGGAATTAACCGTGGTGCTCCCGGCAACGACGCTCCTCCCGCCAGCGATGAACCCAACCCAAGACGGTACTATCGGCATTCGGATTCCCCGACAGGCGATCGCCTTGGAAATTTTGCAACAAACGGGGCCCTTGGCCACCACCAGCGCCAACCTATCGGGTCACCCCCCCCTCAGAACCCTGAATGGAATCAATCAATGCTTTCCCAGCGTTAAAATTTTAGATAATTTCTCCTCGGAACGGGATAAACCGATGGGTAACGGTCAACCCTCAACCGTGGCCCAATGGGATGGACAGGGGTGGATCGTATTACGCCAAGGACGGGTGCAAATTTAGCCGCTTTAGCCCCTGACAACGTCTAGGGTTTGCAGAAATATTATTGGATTTATTAAATTCCCAGAACCGAAACACAGCCAAAGGCAAATATGCCGCTAAAGACAGGGACGGTAAAGTTATCGATGCCCCAACGGGAAAAGCTTTCTAGCACCGTGCTCAGCAGGGCCACCAGCAGGGCAACGACCACGAATGCCCCATTGAAGGATTGGTCAATACTTAACAAGCCCAACGTCACCCCGAAGCTAATCATTGCCATGGTGGCGCTGCCTTCCCAACTTTTGGTGGACCCCAACACTTCATAGGGATGCTTGCCCCAACGACGGCCCACCAATGCGGCACAACCGTCGCCCCAGGCCATCACCAAAATGCCGATCGCCGCAAATACTGGTAATTGCAGGGTGAAAAATCCCCCGACCAAGAGACCCATGCTAATGGCATAGAACAGAGTGCCGTAGCTGTGCCGTCCGACGCTTTCCAGGCTGGGCAAAATTGGTAAACGGTAGGAGATGACGGCAATCATGGCCGCTAGCACACCGGCGATCGCCCCGATCCAGCCCGGAATATTTAGCCACCAAGCGAAGAGAACCACCTGTCCCGCACCGATATGGACAATTTTGCGGGTCACTTCGGCGGGACTGGGGGATAAACGGTTTAGCAACTCGGCGGTGAGCACCACAATGCCCAAATACAGGGCCGCAATTCCCACCTTAAGCCAGAGGGGCAGACTGTCCCCATTGGTAACGGTTAGGGACTCCCAAAAACGCGGCAACAAGCTTAACAAAATGTTCTTTTGACCTGGACAGTATTGCAAAAATTATAGGGTAGGCTGTTAGGTGTTGTTTGACAGTGCTCTCCCTATGTCCGCTGCGTCCGAGCTTTCTTCTTCTGCCTCCGCCCCGCCTCACACAGCCCAATTTCCGATTGCAGAATGTCCGCCAGCCCAACAAATGGCGATCGCCGCTGCCCTGAGAAATCCTAAAAGTTTACCCACCACTTGGCTGGAACCCGAGACGGTAGCAGGCTTACAAGACATTATTACCGACGCCCACCAAAAACAGCAGGCCCTTCTGCCCTGCGGACAAGGAACCAAACTGGACTGGGGCGGGCTGGGGGAACCGGTACAAGCCGTCGTCAGTAGCCGTCGGCTGAATCGCATTGTGGAACACGCCCAAGCAGATTTGACCCTCACCGTGGAAGCTGGGGCCAAGCTCCAGGATGTGCAGGCTGAATTACAACTACACCAACAATTTTTACCCCTCGACCCGCTATATCAAGAAAATGCAACCGTCGGGGGTGTGATGGCGACGGGGGTTGCCGGCAGTTGGCAACAACGCTTTGGCGGTGTGCGGGATTTGATCTTAGGATTTTCTTTTGTACGGGCGGACGGCAAATTGGCAAAAGCCGGGGGACGGGTCGTTAAAAACGTGGCGGGCTATGACCTGATGAAATTGTTTACGGGTTCCTATGGCACCCTGGGCTACATCAGTCAGATTACCTTTCGACTCTACCCCTGGCCCCCCGCTTCCCAGACCTTGAGTTTGACCGGGAGTCCAGAACAGTTAACCCCAGCCCTCCAAGCAATCCGGCGATCGGGGTTAAGCCCCACCGCTGTAGAATGCCTTTCACCCTTATTAACCCAGCAGTTAAGCCTGAGTTCCGATGACCATCACTTGGCTTGTCTGATTCGGCTACAAAATCAGCCCAAAGTTGTCCAAGATTTCGCCACACAAATTGTGAACCTGGTGCAGCCATTGAAAATTGAGGTAAAAACCTTAGAGGATGAGTCAGAAACTGACCTCTGGCAACGTTTACAGCACACCATGACAGCGCCTTTTACCGAATCGGCGGGGCTATGTAAAATCGGTGTTTTGCCTGGACAGATTGTGAACTTTCTCCAGCAGGCTCCTGGGCTAGCCCAATTGCAGTTGGGCACTGGCAACGGCTTTTTCCGTGCTGCTGCCCTAACGCAGGATTGTGTGAACCAACAACGAATTATTTGCCAGAACTATCAGGGCTATTTAACGCTGCTGACGGCACCGATGACCCTCAAAGCTGGGGTTGATGCCTGGGGCTATGGAGGTAATGGGTTAGACCTGATGCAACGCCTCAAGCAACAGTTTGACCCCCATCGCCTGTTGAGTCCCGGTCGTTTTGTGGGGGGGATTTAATTAGGACTCCATGGCGGGCGGCTGGTTTGTTAAGGTACAAAAAACTCAATACAAATACTTTTAACCCGCTGGCGATTAACCCCCTGTATTTATCGGAGAGACAACAAACATGACGACCATAAATACCCCCTCAATTTTGGTAACCAAAAAAGGAACTGTTCCGGAAGCCTGGGAATGCTTTGACGGATTAGCCACTGTCGATTGTGAATTTATGCAGGGGCGTTGGCGGGGCAAAGAAATTGAAACAGGTCATCCCATGAATGGCTATTTGGCCGCAGCCAACTGGTACGGCAAAGAATTTATTGATCCTGAGACGGTGCATCCGTTATTATTTTCGGATAATTTTGGCAACCTCATCAAAGTTGCCCCCAACCCCACCGCAATGGACTGGTTAATAAAACTCCCTGTGGTCAAAAATGAAGCCTTGAAACCCTTACTCACCTTCACCAATACCCTGTTAAAAACAGAAGCCAGTCAAGCCAGACTGCGCCCGATGGAGTATCGAGGCAAAGTCAGCGCCACGATGATTTATGACTATTTACCGATTCTCGATACTTTCCGAAAAATTGATGCAGACAACGTTCTAGGGGTAATGGACAATAAATTAATGCCGGAGCCGTTTTTCTTTCTGTTGACACGGGTCAATTAAGGCAAATGGCCGCAGTACAAAATCCTTGTATAGACCGACTGAGGGGGACATTTTTTTTGAGTTAATGGACACCTTGCCCCACTTTGAAAAAGTGTTGTTGCGCATTATTTTGACCAGCTTAACGGTATTAATTGTGTTGACGGTGGTCTGTGTCGGATATCGGCTAGTGCGGTTTACCTTGTTGGGATATTAAGCGCAGAACGTTCGAGATGCCCCGGATTCCATTTTTGTTTTGCGCTGTGAGCTTCAACTATCGCCATTGCAGTATCGCCATCAAAAGACAGTTGGTAGTGAAGGTTCTAAGTTTGAACTACCATAAAAGCAATTTTTCTGAACAAGGGAACAAGCATGATGGAAGCCGTAACGCTAACCGCCGGGGCACTGATCACCTTAGCCGCCAAGGAATTTTTGAAAACGGGGGCAGGAGAATTAGCCAAACAGTTCACCGCTGAATCTTGCCAAAAAATTCCCATTCTCTGGCAGACCATCAAGGCACGGCTAACGGGTCGGTCGGAAAAAGTGAATGCGGCGATCGCCAAGGTGGAGGAGGGGGATGAAACGGGGCTGGAGACGTTACGGAAAAATTTAGACGTATTGCTGGATGAAGATCCTGCTTTTGCCCAGAAGCTACGGGCATTGGCGACGGAAATTCAGCAGGGGCAAATGACCCAGGTGGGTTTGGCATCAGTCACTGCCGGAGAGTTAGACGCAGAAGTCGCGCAACGGGCCAGCGCCCAAGGGTCAGGCGACACTAGCCAAACAGGGGCAACGGGAATCAACGTGGACGGCAAAGCGACCATTAAAATTCGTCAGGATATTGATTAAGGGGCGGCACATGTTGACCAAGTTATCGGGCATTGGTGATGGATAAATCAGTTCAACAAACTGGCATCCAAAACGCACAATTTGGGGATCATGCCCAGATTGAGATTAACCAAAATATTAATCAAACGATTTCAGGTTCTCCGCCACCGCCCCCACGCCGGATTAATCCCCACAATTTAAGACCACGGGGCGTTGAAGCCAACCAATTTATTGGACGGGAGGCGGTGTTAGCCCAACTCCATGGGCAACTAGAGGGGGGTGAGCAGGTCGCCATCTCGACGGTGACGGGCATGGGAGGCATTGGCAAAACGGAGTTGGCGTTGCAGTATGCCTGGCAGCAGTGGCAGCAAGAACACTACAAGGGGGGCGTCTGTTGGTGTGCAGTGGCGGACAACGGGGAGCCGGGGACGGCGCTGACCCAGTTTGCCTACAGTTACCTGGGGTTGGCGATTCCCGAAGACCAGTTAACGTCTTTGCCGGCACGGGTGCAGTGGTGTTGGCAGCATTGGCCCCGCCATGACCCCCCAACCGCAGCAAGTTCTTCGGATACTGCGCCCCCGACCGCAGAGGCCACCGTTAATCCGGTGTTGGTGGTGTTTGATGATGTGCGCCACTACGAGCAGGTGAGGGCTCTGTTGCCGCCCCAGGGGGATGCCCGCTTCAAGGTCATTATCACCACCCGCAATGAGACCATTGCCCGGAATTTTACGGCGCTCAATTTAGAGGTGTTAACGCCAGAGGCTGCGCGGCAATTGTTGGCGGTCTTTTTACCGGCAGCCTGTGCCCAAGACCCCGACACCGCCGCTGCGTTGGTGCGATGGTTAGGATTTTTGCCGTTGGGCATTGAACTGGTGGGGCGCTATGGGCAATATATGAAGCTAGATGTGGCGACCCTGCTGGCGGAATTACAGGCCCAGCCCATGGGGGATGCGGTGGGTTTACAACGGTCGGAGGAGGTGGCGATGACCGCAGACCGGGGCATTGCTGCTGCTTTTACGTTGAGTTGGCAGGAGTTGAGTCCCTCGTCCCAGTTGGCAGGGCAGTTATTGAGTCTGTTTGCCGAAGCCCCCATTCCCGAAGCGGTGGCGTTGGCCGTCTTCGCGCAAGACTTGTCCGAGCCGTCTGTTTGGCAACGATGGTTTCCCACCTTTTCTCAGCCCTTTCTTCCCAAACCGGTTCACCCCACACGGGATGATTTACGCCATTTGGTCAATCTCAATTTGCTGCAGGATGTGGGTCAGCAACAGTATCAACTCCATGCCCTCCTCCGCTCCTATTGTCGGGAAAAGCTGGAAGCGTCAGCAGTGGCGGAAGCAGCAAAACGGCTTTTCTGTCGGTTACTGGTGGAAAAGGCGCAGCAAGTTCCTCAAACGGTTACCCTGTCCGATATTGCCACCTTTGACCCCCTGTTACCCCACTGGGCGATCGTGGCAACGACGTTATCCCCCTGGTTAGGTAATAAAAATTTACTGTGGCCATTTGAGGCACAGGCGAGTCTTTATCAAGGGCAATGTTTATTTACCGAAGCAGAAAATTGGTATCGAGCCAGTGTAGACCTCTGTAAAGCACAATTAGGCGATCGCCATCCCTCCACCGCCACGTCCACCAACAACCTCGCCGGACTGTACCGGTCAATGGGGCGCTATGAAGAGGCATTACCCCTCCATGAATTGGCACTGGACATCAGAAAAGAGCAATTAGGCGAGCGCCATCCCTCCACCGCCACGTCCTACAACAACCTCGCCCTTTTGTACCGTTCAATGGGGCGCTATGAAGAAGCCCTCCCCCTCTATGAATTGGCACTGGAAATCAGAAAAGAGCAATTAGGCGATCGCCATCCCTCCACCGCCACGTCCTACAACAAACTCGCCCAATTGTATTACTCAATGGGGCGCTATGAAGAAGCCCTCCCCCTCTATGAATTGGCACTGGACATCAGAAAAGAGCAATTAGGCGAGCGCCATCCCTCCACCGCCTCGTCCTACAACAACCTCGCCCTTTTGTATTACTCAATGGGGCGCTATGAAGCTATGAAGAAGCCCTCCCCCTCTATCAATTGGCACTGGACATTCAGTAAAAAGAGCAATTAGGCGATCGCCATCCCGACACCGCCACGTCCTACAACAACCTCGCCGAACTGTACCGTTCAATGGGGCGCACTGAAGATGCACTTCCCCTCTATCAATTGGCATTGGAAATCTATAAAGAGCAATTAGGCGATCGCCATCCCGACACCGCCCCGTCCTACAACAATCTCGCCGCATTGTATCACTCAATGGGGCGCCTGATGAAGAAGCCCTCCCCCTCTATGAATTGGCACTGGAAATCAGAAAAGAGCAATTAGGCGATCGCCATCCCGACACCGCCACCTCCTACAACAACCTCGCCTTTTTGTATGACTCAATGGGGCGCTATGAGGAAGCTCTACCGGGGGGGGGGGGGGGGGGGGGGGGGGGGGGGGGGGGGGGGGGGGGGGGGGGGGGGGCCTCTTCTCCTCCAATTGGCGTTAGAAATTTTTCAATCTGTCCTCGGTGACGACCATCCCAACACCCAAACCGTCCGCCGGAATTATGAAATTTGCCGACAACAAAGCCAAGAATAAATTCACTCCCTCCGCTATTCCTACGATTCTTTCTAACTACTCCACTGCCATAATAAAACTACTTCAACAGATAGCCAATGCCTAAAAAAATACGAGAACTTAAATCAGCACTCTTGAAAGCAGGATTTAGCTATCGTCCTGGCAAAGGTAGTCATACTGTTTGGAGCCATCCTCAACTTCCCTACAGCTTGACGCTATCTGGCAAAGACGGTGCAGATGCTGATCGCTATCAAGAACGAGATGTTAAAAACGCCCTGCAACATTTACAAAATTTAGACGAGGAAAAACCCCTATGACCCATCACTACAGCATCACTATTCAATGGTCAGACGAAGACCAAAAATTTATCGCCCATCTCCCCGAATTTGGCCCCTATGCCCATACCCATGGCGAAACCTACCAGACTGCCCTACAAAATGCCATTGAAGTCCTAGATCTGCTCATCGAAGACTACATCGCACGCGGTCAATCGCTCCCCCTTCCCCAGGCGATCGCCGTATAGTCCAAATATTCTCTATTGCCTTTTCAAAAAGCTAACCTAGAAGAACTCGGCGATCTGTCCGAGAAAGAACCCAATGGAGTGGCATGATGCTGCTGGTAATAGGCGATTCTACAAACACTCGTTAGTTAAAAGCCCACTTTGCCTTTTCAATGAAGTTTACTCAATACTTTTTTAGGCGACGAGAAAACGACTAGATCGAGCCCAGATAAAAATGAATATGAAAATCACCTACTTTCAAGATACAGATACCCTTTATTTAGAATTTAATGATCATCCTATCGTCACCACCCAAGAACTCAATGAAAATACCCTAGTCGAGCTTGATCAGCAAGGCGATATTTGTGCAATTACCCTAGAACATGCCGGAAAGTTGACCGATCTTAATGCCTTTTCGCTGGAAACGATTTTCTTCCCCAAGCTGACTTCGGTTGTGTGACTCATTAGGGCGTTATGAAGAGGCTCTACCCTCCTATGAATTGGCGTTAGAAATTTTTCAATCTGTTCTCGGTGACGACCACCCCCACACCCAAACCATTTAAAAAAGCTTAGCAGGGCAACGGCGGTTGTGGGGTTATGGGGATAACTCAGCACCATCAGTTTCACCTTTGCCAAGACGCTGGGGATGAATATCCGTCAGCACCGGGAGATAATGATTTTCCGGCAAGAGTGGCATGGGATAAATGTCACCCTCCGCCCAATAGACTCCCCCTGCATGGGAAAGATAACCGGGATCAAGCAATAGGGCCACATCGCCGGGATTGAGAAGTTGCATTCCACCCACCTACTTAACTAAGTCCCAGTAGGCAGAGGCTTTGATAGAAAAAAACCGTCCCGGAGGACGGTAGAGAGATTTTCGTGTGTGAGGAAGAAATCGCGGCTTAATTTCTTCTGTCTACCATCATGACGTGGATGGCTCACAGTGCTAAAACTCGGTCTAGTCCTGCGGAGCATACACGCACTAAGGCAACCCTAGTCGATGGACAGACGAATCCTCACTGTATCTCAAATTGTAGTCTAAATCCTTGCCATGGCGGTGAAATTCATGGGTGTAGGGGGGATGAAAGAAAGTCGAGATTCATTCAGAAATCAGGATTGTCGATGGGGCTGGGGAATCCCGAAAAAACTGATTATCCCAGAGCATCAAAGGATAGGCCAACGTTAAACATAAAAAGTCGCTACTCATCACAGCGATGAATTGACTGTTGCGACATTGCTGCCAGTAATCCGGCCAATTTCCCTGCCATATTGCCCATCCTCCTAAGGCGATCGCCACCAAAAATAATCCGCTTCTGAGCCAAAAATAGAGTCGAACCTGGTCAGCATTGTTCGTTGCTGCGCTAATGGATGATGAAGGACGGCGGAGAATAAAGTAAGGAAGCAACACAAAAGCGCCGAGAAAAAAAGATCCCACGACAAACGGCCAAGCGGGCAATTGAAACCGCTTTCCTCCGGGCAGGAGGATCGTCCCGTAAATGAGCGGCCAGATTCCCATTACATTAAATAGGGCAATCACCACAGGATTAAGGTTTTGCCAATCTCCGGTAGATAGCTTCCGAATCAAATCCAATGTACCTGGGTCGGCTGGGGGGGAAAAGCCAAAGGCAAAGACCAGTAAGCTCAACCACAATGCCAAAAATAGTCCCTTTCTCAAGGAAAGGTCAGGAATAAAACTGTTCATCGTTTTTTATTTGATGGAATTAAGCAAATCAGAATTGTCAAGATGCAAGGCAATGGTGTTGCCACTCCCGCAATAATCCCCGACATTGCAAACAGGTTAACCGAGCTAGTAAATCGGGTAACTGTGAGGGAATTTGAAACCTAGCAGCGACCGCCGCCGCACTCCACTGAAAATCAGGTGCAATGGTTACCCAGAACCCATAGAGACGTTGGTTGGAAAAGGAGCTATTGACAGTCCATCCCTCAGGATTGATGGGTACTCGCTGAACCAGCGCAGATGCCGGTAGTTTTAGCTCCCGTTGCAAAATCTGTTCAAGGGTCTGCTGTTGCTGCTCTGGGTTAACGAGCCTTCCTCCCGGAAAATCCCAGGTTGTTTTGCCAATACCAGGACGAAACATTGGCTGCGGTAGCAGCAGGCGATCGTCTTGTTGGGGAATTATAATTAGCGAATCTGCTTTTTCCACCCGCCAATAATCTAGCGCCTGATCATCATCATCCTGCCATCGCTCTCCGACTAACCGGAGCCAAGAATTCTCAAAATTGCCAATCTGACCCGTGCAAGTCCACCGAGACATAAACCTATTCGCTCTATTCGCTGGGAGCTTCTAGCCAGTATTTTCCTTCAGTTTCAGGACTCTCTGTTTTTGGTAACCCCATACTGAAGTTGAGAGAGCGAGTATTCAGATTGTATTGGATAGTCCCCGCTAGTAAGAGAGCGCGAATGAAATGCTCTAGGTCGGAACCAATCAAACGCAGATTATATTCACTCAGCTCTTCACCGGAATAAGATTCTACCAACTTGTCAAATTCACGATAAACCGCTTGTAATGCCTCATCTGTCCACAGGAACTCGTTATCAGGATCGACATCCATGGTCAGCACATTATCACTGGGAACCAGTTCATTGCCGTTAACTTCAGCGGAAAAAATACGAATATGGCGAGTGGTGGATTTAACAAGCATCATGGCAGAGAAAAAGGACTGTCAATCGATATTGTAGGAGAAAGTTAAGCATAAGACTTTTCGAGCAGTAATACCCCCATAAGGTGTCAACGATAGCAATCACGCCACCCTGATGTCCCCGGAGCGACAAAATTACTCCTCTGCCCCCAATGTGGCTTTATCAAGTAACACTTCTCCTTTCATCAGCCGCTCGCTCGCTTCCAATAACCTTTCCTCTACATAAGGCTTCACAAAATAGCCTTTTGCCCCCTTTTCTGCCGCCAAGCGTTGCGTTTTCTGAGCACCCCGTGATGTCAGCAAGGCGAGGGGAATTTTAGACAGGTCGGGGTGGGATTGGAGTTGTTCCAGAAACTCTAAGCCATTCATCCGCGGCATTTCAACGTCACACAAAATCAAATCGCACGGTAGACCCGTTCGGAGTTTTTCTAACGCTTCTCGTGCATCCCGTGCAGTCTCTGTCTGGTAATTAGCTTTATTAAACGTAGCGGATAGCATTTCGCGTACCATGACCGAATCATCAACAATTAATATCGTTTTGGAAGCCGACTGAGATTGACTCTCACCCTCGCTAATGTCGGAAGCCTGACGCGGAATGGCTGCTTGGGCTTTTTTGAAACGAGATGGTTCCGAGCTCGGCTGACGGATACTACCCTTCAATAAAATTTCTCCATTCAGCATCCGGTTGGCCGAATCCAACAGATCCTTCTCGGTATAAGGCTTTGTGAAGTAACCTGTTGCCCCTAATTTTGCAGCGACATTGCGGTGACGGTCAGCACCACGGGATGTCAGTAGTGCCACGGGAATATCGGATAGTTCGTCATCCCCCTGTAGCTGGGATAGAAGCTCTAATCCATTCATCCGGGGCATTTCGATATCACAAAAGACCAAATCACAGGGCAAACCAGATTTGAGTTGTTCCCAGGCTTCTTGACCATCACGGGCTTGTTCCACCCGGAATCCGGCTTTTTTAAAGCTGAGAGATAACAGTTCCCGCACGGTAATCGAGTCATCCACAATGAGTACCGTTGGCTCCAACTGGACACTACGAAGGGAAGGGGTCGAGGGTTTACGCCAAAGTCCACTACTACTATCATTGCGTATCCGACCCAGCGCAATTTCGATGAGTTCTAAGACATCTCCAATGGGCATGATGCTGCCATCTCCCCGCACTGTCGCACCAGCAATACCGGGGGGCTTGGGAATCGGCCCCTCTAGTTGTTTGATAACAATTTCTTCTTCTCCCAACACCTGATCCACCTGTAATGCGAGAAAGTTATTCCCACTGCCCCGGAGAATGACCACCGCCACAAGATCTTCTTTTTGTTTGCCACCATAAACACTGCCTCGACTGAGTTGCCGATTGTAATTCAACAAATCACTCAGTTGGTAAAGGGGGAGTTGCATGGTGTTCCATGGTACGAATTTTTGCCCATCTTCGTTGGTTATGATGTCATCGGGAATGTAGTCTTTAGTATCTTCTACCCCATCCATTGGGAAAGCAAGACGGGCATGATTATTTAGGCAACATAAAGCCTTACAAATACTCAAGGTCAGGGGTAAACGGATCGTAAAGGTTGTTCCTTTACCCAATTCTGAATCGATGCTGATCCCCCCCCGGATGTCAATTAAAATAGTACGCACGACGTCTAACCCAACACCCCGACCCGAAAAATCATCAGCTTGGTCTTTGGTACTGAAGCCAGCCTGGAAAAGGAGATCGAAAATATCTGCTTCTGATAAGGTGCGAGCTTCTACACGGGTGATTAAGCCTTTCTCGATAGCTTTTTGCTTAACGTGCTCCGGATCGATACCAGCGCCATCATCGGAAACAGTAATAATCGTCTGGTTCCCCTGTAAAAAAGCTCTAATTTTTAGGCGGCCACCAGGGGGTTTTCCAGCTTGGCGACGTTCTTCTGGGGTCTCGATGCCATGAGTAATGGCATTGTTGACCAGATGGGTCATGGGATTATACAAATGCTCTAAAATCATCTTGTCAATTAATACATCCCGCCCTTCCACTTCCAAGTTCACTTTCTTTTGAAGCTGCATGGATACTTCCCGAATCGCTCGAGGCAGACGATCAGCCGTCTGAGTGAAGGGAACCATGCGAGACTTCGTCATGCCTTCTTGGAGTTGGGTGGTGACTTGGCGCAGGGTTCTGGCAACTTGATCGGTTTCATCCACCAGGTATTGAATATCGGACGCTGATTCTCGCACCCGGACAATCAGCTCGATCATTTCCTGGGATAGTAAATGAAACCCCGTAAACCGATCCATCTCTAGCGCATCCAGGTCTTGATCTTGAATGACTGTGGTCGAACTAGACATTGTGTTTCGCCAGTCTGCTTTGGTCGACTGGGGATTAGCACTGGAGCGCTTTGAGTGACGACTGGCCAGCAGCGCACCTTCTAATAATGTTCGTTCATATAAATCCTGCATTCGCCCTCCCACATCACTGAGGCCCCTGGGCTTGATTGAGCAGGTTATCCAAGAACTGTCTTAAGCGCTCCTGGTCTTCTTCTAGACGATTTCGTTTGACAACTAATTCCCCGATTAAATTGCTCAGGTTATCCAATTGCTTGATGGGAACCCGCATCGTTTGCTCAAATGTTTTTGAGCGAGTTACGCGGTTTCCCGTGGGAATTCTTCGTCTAGCACTGCTACCAGAAACGCTCCCTAGGGAACGTTCGGCTTGTTCGATCAAAATTTCTAGATCTTTGAATTCATCCTCTGGCTCAGCATCATTGGCCTCAACTTCATCGCTGTGTGATAGGGATTCCCTTTCGATACTGACTGGCGGCGGCGGTGGAGCTTCGATTAGGGCTTCTAATTCGCTGACAATCAATGCTGGTTCAATAGTCTGCTGGTCTTGGTCTAGCCAGGTATCTAAATCACCAAGCGTGGGGTATGAGCTGATGGTCAGCTCATCTTGGGGGGGAGAAAATTCTACTGAGGGGGATGGGTCAGATTCTACGCCTAATAATTCTCGCAACCCCATCAACTCGCTGGGCTCTAAAGGAGAATTCGGAGGTTGCTCTGGTTGTTCTGGTTGCTCTTCGTCGTCCATTGCTAACCAACTTGACGTTTCAACGGGAGATAATTGTCCTTCATTAGGATCGGTTTCTCCAGTGAATAAGGCTTCTAGTTCAGCTTCGGGGGAGTCGAAATCTAAGGTCATTCGAGTCGGCTTAAAGTCCTTTTGCGGGGCTGTGACTTCGATTTCGGTGGGCTCGCTATCATCAAATAAGTCAATGAGGTCATCGATCCCAGTATCTCCGGTTAGCGGGTCGGTTTGTTCATCTCCAGCCTCGTTTAACCAGTGCTCAAATTCTGGGTTGGCGTTGGGATCGCTATTCATTAATCAATACCTTGGCTACTACTCTTCCAGACGGTAACCAAATTCTAGCAATTGCTGGCGAGACTGCCGCCATTTGGGCTCAACCTTGACAAACAATTTTAAAAAAACTTCTCCCATGATTAGTTTTTGGATTTGTTGTCGAGCAGCGCTGCCGATCGCCTTGAGCATGGATCCTTTCTTTCCGATTAAAATTCCTTTTTGGGAGGCACGTTCTACGGTGATGGCAGCAAAAACGTTAGTTCTTTGGTCTGTTTCTTCGAGTTTTTCGATGGCGATCGCCACAGAATGGGGGACTTCCTGACGAGTATGGAGCAAGATCTGCTCGCGAATTAATTCCGCCATAATGAAGCGTTCCGGCTGATCGGTGACGAGGTCTGGCGGGTAGTAATAGGGACCTGTCGGTAATTGGGCGGCGATCGCCGCTTGTAATTCAGGTAACCCCTCCTCTGTTAGGGCAGAAAAGCTAAACATAGGCCACTGATGGGATGTGGCTAAAGCTTCATAGGTTGCCTCTATCTCTGGTGCCTTGTCCGAAATTTGCAGATCTTGTTTGTTGAGCCCTAACACAACCGGCGGCGCATCATGACTCAGTAGATTCGCAATGTATTGATCTCCCCGTCCCAGGGGAACACAACTATCCACCAAAAACAACACCACATCTACTTGGTAAATAGCACGCCTAGCATTTTGAACCAACACTCGACCCAGCTCATGGTGGGGTTTATGAATCCCTGGCGTATCCACCAAAATGATTTGAGTCTCGGCTGTAGTGGCAATCCCCTGTAGGCGGTTACGGGTTGTCTGGGTAATAGGCGAGGTGATGGCAATCTTTTGCCCGATCCATTGATTAAGTAATGTAGATTTACCGACATTTGGGCGACCAATAATTGCCACAAAACCAGATCGAAAATCAGGAGATGCAACGGGAATGGGGGTGAAAGCATTCAATGGAAGCATGGCACAGTTATGAAAAATGATTGAGGGATTGAAGCGAAAAAATCATTGGCCAGCTACTTTCACTCTGATGCAGTTTTTGATTTTTAGAACAAATGAGGGATTTTCAGAATTTGGAAGTTCATTATGACGATTAGGGGTGAGATCACTAGTCACTCCACCCCGAAAACTATACAATTTAGGGTATCTATTGCAAAGACTCTCTAATGAGTACTGCCGCATTGCCATTATTTTTTTATATCATCACCATTGATTCCAGTGGTCTTAGGAGAAACCATTCATGAAATTTTTGTCTCGTTTAGTGGTGCTCTGCACCCTCATCGTTAGCCTATTTGGCATTATTGGCGTTGACGTTGCCCAAGCGTTGACTCCGTCCCCTCTCTTTGCAAAACTTAACGCAGTGGATGCTAAGTTAACAACAGACTATGGGCAAAAAATCGATTTAAATAACAGCGATATTCGTGATTTTCGCGACCTGCGTGGCTTTTACCCCAACTTGGCCAGCAAAATTATCGAAAATGCCCCTTATGAGGAAGTCGAAGAAGTACTCGATATTCCCGGCTTGAGTGAAAAGCAGATGGGTCGTTTACAAGCAAATATCGACAACTTTACCGTTACTGAACCCAGTATCGAGTTGATCTCCGGAGATGACCGCATCAATCCTGGCGTTTACTAAAAAATTTAGTCTTCTTCCCAGAAAATAGTGCAGTCATTCATTCTCCATTTCAAAAGTAGTATTACACCCAGCTTCTGGAATAATGCTCCAAAGTTAATTAGAGAATTTTAAATCATTAATTTTTTAAAATTGAACGGGCCTTCCCCACTGTATTTTTCTTTGCTCCGACAGGGTCGGGGCTTTTTTTTGATTATCAGGGTGGCTGGTGGTAATTGTCTCGAACACTTCCAGCTCGTTATGCCCTCTGAATATTTGCCGCTTTCAGAAAATTTTGAAGTAAGCCTCAGCTTGATTCAATGGGCTTCTGTGATTCAAGAAGCTCTCGGTATATCGGAGGCTCTATTCCGGATGAAGTGTTCCTGATGCTGGACAATATACTATTGTTGACTCCTACTCAGGTAAGAAAAAATTCCTACTTATCTGGAATGAATCGAGGCTCCCACCGCTAAGTTCCCCAATGCTCATTTTGGTCACGCTTCAACTGAACTCTAGCAATCGCCCTCGCCTGTCTGCGGCGGGATGGGCTTTGTCATTACTGTCCTAACGTTCTCTGTCTATGACCTCCCTTGCAGCTTTAAAAACGGTGCCCCTGTCCGAATTACGTCCTTACCTGCTTTCCCTACTCGCTAACTATGCCTACAAGGAAGGAGAATTTATTTTGTCGTCGGGGCAACCCAGCAACTATTACATCAATGGCAAGCTGGTGACGTTGCGAGCAGATGGTGCATTGGCGATCGGGCGGTTGCTGTTAGCCGAACTGCCTGACAATACGGCTGCTGTTGCGGGCTTAACCCTAGGCGCAGACCCGATGGTGTCTGCTGTTAGCGTGGTCTCTGCCTACGAAGATTGTCCAGTGACGGCGTTAATTGTCCGCAAAGCAGCTAAAGGCCATGGCACTCAGGCATACATTGAAGGTCCCCCCCTATCTGCTGGTGCTCCGGTGGTGGTGCTGGAAGATGTGGTCACAACCGGGCAATCCGCTATGCAAGCGGTGGAGCGGCTCCGTTCAGTGGGCTACCAGGTGGATACTATTTTGGCGCTAGTGGATCGAGAACAGGGGGGACAGGAATTCTACCAACAAGCAGGGCTGCAGTTTCGGGCACTATTTACCATTCCTGAAATCCAGGCGGTGTACAAATCCAAATAGACATTGGACACAGAAGCAGACATCGCTATTTCCTTTGTTGAAGCGGTATTATTTGCTTTTTAGGAAACAATCACGACACAATCGAAGCAGTCAACCTTCCCAACTACCGTTACAGACTCGGCCATGACAGAACTGATTTTCAACCTTAGTAATCTCTTTGTCCTCCCCTTTTGGGCATTGATGATTATTCTTCCCGGCTGGCAATTGACCCAGAAGGTGATGCGGTCAGTGGTTCCGATCGCCTTGTTAGCCGGGGTTTATGTTTATCTATTCATTGCCTCCCTGAGTTCGGAGTCAGCGGCCGCCCTGGCTAGTCCAGAATTAGGGGTTCTTGCCCAAGCATTTGCCGATGAAAAAATCATGGCAGTGGGCTGGGTACATTACTTGGTGATGGATCTCTTTGTGGGGCGATGGATTTATTGGCAAGGACGGGAGACGGGCGTATGGACTGTCCATTCGTTGATTTTATGCCTGTTTGCCGGGCCCATTGGTTTACTGTCCCATGTCATTACAGCGGCGATCGCCAGTCGCTGGGCTAACAAATCAGGGGTAGCCGCAGAACCCACCACCACCAGTTAAGTCGTTTTTAAACCCGTGGCGGCTTGTTCGGAGAGCTTCTTCATCGCGGAAAGCCTCTTTCAATGTAGTCGCCAGAGTGTGGGAGGCGGATTTAATAATGTTCTTTTCTTACAAGACATTACAAATTGGATGCTTACAAATTATTCTGAGCTAGGCTCAGCAATATGAGCTTTTTGAATTATCTCCTCTATGAATAACGCCGTCCAAGAATCCCTGCGGAATGTCGCCATCATTGGCCCCTACGGAAGCGGGAAGACAACTCTCCTTGAAAGTCTTTTATTCGTTAGCGGTGCAATTAATCGCAAGGGAACGGTAAAAGAGAGTAATACGGTAAGTGATAGCAGTGCTGAAGCCAAAGCCCGCAGTATGAGTGTGGAAGTTAGTGTGGCGGGGACAAAATATCAGGATTTACAATTTAATTTTTTAGATTGTCCTGGCTCCATTGAGTTTGCCCAGGAAACCTACAATGCCTTGGTGGGCGCGGGTAGTGCCATCATTGTTTGTGAAGCAGACGTCAATCGGGTCTTGACCCTAGCTCCCCTGTTTCATTTTCTGGATCAATGGGAAATCCCCCATTTAGTGTTCATTAATAAAATGGAGCGGGCAAAACAACCTTTCAATGAAGTTTTGCAAGCATTAAAAACGGTCTCTTCACGTCCCCTTATTCCCCAGCAGTATCCGATTTACCAAGAGCGAGAACTGCAAGGCTATATTGATCTCATCACGGAACAGGCTTATCACTACCATGTCGGGAGTGCGGCGGACTCGGTACCACTCCCCCCTGAATTAGAGGCCATCGAACAACAAACCCGTCAGGAAATGTTAGAGGCGTTAGCTGATTTTGATGACCACCTCTTAGAAGAATTACTCGAAGACATTAATCCCCCCCAAGCAGAAATTGAGCGGGATTTTAAACAGGAGTTGGGGGCCGATTTAATTGTCCCGGTGGTACTCGGTGTGGCGAATCAAGATTTTGGGGTGCGTCCTCTGCTGGAGGTGTTGGTCAAAGAAGCGCCAGCGCCCAATATCACAGCGATGCGCCGTGGTTTGACCCCCGATCCCGATGGTCCGGTGATTGTGCAGATCCTGAAGACCTACTTCACCCAGCAAGGAGGACGGTTATCCCTAGGACGAATTTGGCAGGGGACGTTAACAGAATCTGATACCCTCAATGGCGATCGCCTGGGGGGACTGTATCGACTCTTTGGCGGCCAACAAAAGAGCATCCAATCCGCCACAGTGGGGGATATTGTGGGCCTCGCCCGCTTGGAATCAATAGTAACGGGACAGACCCTCTCCATTGACCCCGTTGACCCGTTACCCACTGTCGAGCCCCTCCCGCCGGTTTATGCCCTGGCGATCGCCCCAAAAGCGCGGCAGGATGAAGTCAAACTCAGTAATGCCTTGGGCAAATTGGTCGTGGAAGATCCAGCCCTATCCTGGGAGCATAATACCGAAACCCAAGAAGTCATCCTGTGGGGACAAGGGGAAATCCACCTCCAGGTGGCCCTGAACCGCTTAGAACGGCAATACAAACTGCCGTTGACCAGCCAGTCGCCCCATATTCCTTACAAAGAAACCATTCGGGTTCCCAGTAAAGCCCACGGACGTTACAAACATCAAACGGGGGGACATGGAGCGTTCGGTGATGTTTACCTAGAAATTCAGCCCTTAGAGCGGGGAACTGGCTTTACCTTTGCTGAAACCATTGTGGGAGGCGTTGTGCCCAAACAATATATTCCTGGCGTGGAGATGGGAGTACGAGATTATTTGCAGAAGGGTCCCCTGGGCTATCCGGTGGTGGATGTGGCGGTTACCCTCACCGATGGCTCTTATCACAATGTGGATAGCTCTGAGCAGGCGTTTAAACAAGCCGCCCGAATCGCCATGACCGAAGGAATCAGCCAAGCTCAACCGATTTTATTGGAACCGATGTTAACGGTCGAGGTCATTGCACCGTCTGACTTTACATCTAAGGTGTTGCAATTGGTCAGTGGCCACCGGGGACAGATTCTGGGTTACGAAGCCTGTACCGATTGGAAGGCGTGGGATCAAGTGACGGCTTACCTACCGCAAGCTGAAATGCAAACATTTATCGTTGAGTTGCGGTCACTCACCATGGGAGTCGGAACCTTCACCTGGCAGCCGGCCCACCTCCAAGGAAAGTGATAGGGGATAATTGCTGTAAAGATCAACTTGGCTTGATGTGCCCAGAGGTAGGTTTGACCAACCTGTGTTCAAGGCATTGTAGAAGCGGAAGTTTTTTTACAGCGTTTTGATGATTTTGAGTACTATCTAATACTCAGATCGTAAGCTTGTCTGAATATTGTCATTTTTATGGTGAAAATTATACGTCTTTTGCTATTTTCTCTCCTCCTAGACTACTTTTCAAATACATTCTTAGACTAACCTATTTAATTATATTTTGATTAGTACCTCGATCTTGTATTGGCTAAAAAACAATACCAACTACCCATGTATAAATACCTAGAGAATGATATTTTTGCAATCTTTATCCGTAAATCTAAGGAGGCAATTAAATGTTTTTTACTCATATTATCACAATGTCATTGTCAACGGATGATGCTATTTGTTGGCTTAATTTTCGGGCGTTAACTACACAAAAAATCCTCTGGTGCTTAAATCATCTGAAATTTGACTTCAGATACTTTTTTTAGAAAACGAAAGCATGAATTAATTGACTTTTTAAACAATGCAAAACAAACGTAAAAAACTGACTGTTCCACAAGAATTTTGGAGTCGATTTATCTTAGCTCCTATTTTTCTTATTATCCTCTTTTTCAATTTGGCATTGTTAGCTAATCTTAAATTTTTCTCTTTAACAATATGGGAGGTGATCGAGCCAGAGGCTATTATTATAATTGGTGTCTCTGAAATAATATTGGCAGGCTGGTTGATAATTTCAGGAAGAATTACCACTCATCGAATTGCAGGTCCCACTATTGCATTGAAAAAAGCTTTAAATAAAGTTGGAGATGGAAACCTAACAGTTATCCTCCGTTTTCGTAAAAGAGATTTTAATCAAGATATTCCTGAGTGTTTTAATGAAAACATTGAAAAAATAAGACAGCAAATCATGGAAGTTAAGCAACTTGGTCAGCAATTGTCGGAAGAGATTCCTTCTAATCATCAAAGCTATAAAACTGTAGAAAAATTAAATGATCAACTTGACCGCTTTTCAACACAGGTGGAATTGCCTCAGAACAAACGGTTTAATTATAGTGTTTTGAGATAAAGATTATAGCGATTTTCATAGATGTGAGGTCACCCTGGGATATCCAAAACCTTAATTTCATTGGAATGCGCCGTACCTCAGTTGTTCGCAAATTGCTATAAATACTTTTTAGGGCTCTAAAAAATGTTTAACTTTGTTGATTATTTTCATTTTTATCGGTTTCTAGACTGAAGTAAACGATTTTCACCTCGGTCTGTTTTTGCTCATCTACTTGTTTAATACTGATGGGGGACAAAAAATTGTTCATTTATCGGGGGACGGGAATAGTTGTGGGGAGCAATGACCCGTGGCGGCAATTCTAACGGTTCTGGAGTCATATCGACGTAGGGAATTTTGCTGAGGATATGGCTAATACAGTTCAATCTTGCCCGCTTCTTATCATCCGCTTCTACGGTGAACCAAGGAGCTTCTGGAATATTGGTGTGGGCAAACATATTGTCTTTCGCCTGGGAATATTCCACCCAGCGGTCACGGGATTCCAAATCCATCGGGCTTAATTTCCAACGACGAGCGGGATCGGTGGTGCGGGATTGAAAGCGACGTTCTTGTTCTTCATCACTGACAGAAAACCAATATTTAAGCAGAATTATCCCGGAGCGCACCAGCATTCGTTCAAACTCAGGACAAGTATGCATAAATTCTTGATATTGTTCTTCGGTACAAAAATCCATTACCCATTCCACCCCGGCCCGGTTATACCAACTACGGTCAAAACAAACAATTTCACCACCAGCAGGCAAGTGGGGGACATAGCGCTGGAAGTACCATTCTGTCTTTTCTCGGTCACTGGGGGTTCCGAGGGCGACCACTCGACAGCCTCGGGGATTGAGGGGTTCAGTGATGCGTTTAATGGTTCCCCCTTTTCCAGCGGCATCCCGTCCTTCAAACAAAATCACGATTCGGGTTCCAGTATGTTTCACCCAATATTGCATTTTGACGAGTTCCAGTTGTAACCGCGCCAGTTCTTTCTCATAAAATTTTCGGGGAAGTTTGGAGCTTCCTTCCGACTCAGACATAAGAGGCAGGTTGGAAGCTTTTCCTTTTTTTGAGAGCTTACTCTTGTGTTTCTTTTTTTTGCCTTTTTTTTGCTTTTTATGTGAAGCACTCTTATCTTTCGTACTGTCGTCAAGTTTTCCATTCACGGTCGATTCTTCTGGAGGAGATTTGCTAGAACTCATGATGTTAAAAGGCTTATTTTTAATGTTTAATTCTTGTTTTAACTTAGTGAGTTAGGGCATCTTAATTCAGTAACAACCATCACTGAATGAAAAGTTTTTCTGGTCACTATGGAATGCAACACCGTGGGACTCGTTCAAATGTTTTTTGTGTCTATCGTTAAACTGCCATTAAACGCCTAATGGCATTTCCATATCGGCTTTGACCGATTGCATTAATCGCTGCTGGAGGGGGGCGGGATCACCCTGGGCGACGATTTGACCATCTTCAAGCAAAAAAGCACCATCACAACAATTTAATTCTTCGAAGCGGTGGGTGACCCACAGGGCCGTAATTCCCCGCTCTTTGACCAATCGCTGCACCTGCTCCACCAATTCTTTTTGGGTGTCGGTATCTAACAGGGCGGTCGGTTCATCCAGCAATAGCACTTCGCAATGTCTGGCGATCGCCCCGGCAATGGCAATACGTTGTTTTTGTCCGCCACTGAGGGCATAGATGGGACGACGTTCCATTTCACTGAGGTTCACCGCCTGTAGCGCTTCCGCGACCCGCTGCCGAACCTCTGCTGTGGATAAACCCTCTTTGACTAACCCAAAAGCAATGTCGGCCCCAACCGTTGGCATGACTAATTGATGATCGGGGTTTTGGAACACAAAGCCCATTGGTTTGGCGAGCTTCACCGTTCCAGCGCTGGGGGTAAGTAACCCAGCCATTAATCGAAGAAGAGTTGATTTGCCGCTACCATTGGTCCCCAACAACATCCAAAATTCCCCCTGCGGCACGGCTAGGCTACAGTGCTGCAACCCCTGACTATCAGCAGACCATTGAAAACTCAAATTTTCAGCAATGATAGCAGAGGTAGACATAACGAAAGGGAATTGACAAAGTAAACGTTTACAGTCGGGGCCCAACCTTGAGCACCACTGGGCAATAAGCAAGGCAAACCGCTAAACCAACTCTAACTTATGGGTTCAAGCTTATGGGTTCAAGGCGGGGGTGACTAACTTATCCCAACTCAATTCTCCCAATTGAGAATTGCGTCGCAACGGACGGGTTGCGAGTTCTAGAATGTCGCGGGCATTGGTAAAACCATGGATTTGGGCAAAGGTAAATTCCACAGACCACTTGGTGTTGATCCCCCTGGCCTCCAATGGGTTGGCATGGGCCATGCCGGTGATGACTAAATCCGGTTGCAGGGCTTGAATCCGCTGGAGTTGATTATAGTTGTCTGGTTTTTCCACAATGTTTGGCAGGGGAACCCCCATCTCGGTACAGGTTTTTTCCAGTAGGGCCAATTCTGCCGCCTGGTAACGTTTATCCATATAGGGAATACCAATTTCAGGACAGGTCATGCCGCAACGGATCAGAAAGCGGGCGAGGGAAATTTCGAGCAGATTATCCCCCATAAAAAAGACCGATTTGCCTTCCACCAGTTGGCGATAATCTTCTAGACCCTCCCAAATTCGGGCTTCCCGTTCGGCCAATCCTTTCGGTTCAATGCCAAATACTGAACAGATTTTTTCTAACCAGGCACGGGTTCCGTCTGGGCCGATGGGAAACGGAGCTCCGATCACCTTGCATTTACGACGGCGCATGAGGGTGGTGGCAGTGCGGCTGAGAAAGGGATTTAAACCCGTGGCGTAATATCCTTCATCAATGATGGGTAATTCGGTGTACCGTTTTGCTGGTAAACAGCCCGATACTTTGATGCCCTGCTTTTTCAGCTCCAAAGTCAAATTATTGATTACCGGGTCGGGCAATGACCCAAACATAATGAGCGGGGGATGATCCACATACTCTGCCTCTGTTGCTCCCTCCTGGCGATCGCCATCTTGATTCGATTTACGACCAAAGGTCAGGAGTTTTTGAATGGCATTGCGTTCTTCTTTGTCCTCCGCTTTTACCTGGTCGGAAGTCGGACATTTATGCACCATTGAGGCTAAGACCGTATCTTCCCCTTGGGTAAAGGCATAGTCCAAACCATTGGCTCGGGCAGTCACAATGGGAATTCCAATTTCTGATTCTAATTTGGGGGCTAACCCCTCTAAATCCATTTTGATAATTTCTGTGGTGCAGGTCCCGATCCAGACAATCACACTGGGATTACGATCTCGCTTAATTTGTAAACAAAGGCGCTTGAGTTCTTCATAATCTTTGAGTTGGGCTGAAATGTCACCTTCCTCTAGCTCAGCCATCGCATAGCGGGGTTCTGCAAAAATCATGACCCCCATGGCATTTTGCAAAAAATAACCACAGGTCTTTGTCCCAATGACTAAGAAAAAGCTATCCTCTATTTTTTGATAGAGCCAAGATACACAGCTAATGGGGCAAAAGGTATGGTAATTACCCGTTTCACATTCAAAATTTAGGGCGCTAGGGGCTTGGGCAGTCGTCATATAAAAACCTCGAATTGATACGTTGCAAATAAATAAAGTTATCTGAATTGATGATTCGGTAATCCTTGATGAAGGGTAAAAATGCCTTGCAAGCTTAACAAAATCAATCAAAAGTTGTGAATCAATCAATTCTCAAAAATTAGGCTCGATCCCTATCCGTTAAATCCACTACCTATATAGGCAGAAAGATTTAGGAGATTTCATTTTGATTTCTTGCCATTCAATTCTTAATTACTTTTTAAATAGGGAAAAATTGGTTTTGAAAAACAATAACCGACTTTATCTAACGGTTTCGATATTAACCTTTAGCTATTAATAGCTAGACATAGCTTAGTAGAGCAGCTTAAAAGTAAATTCAAAATCTGTGACAATCTCAAATTTATTAAAAAAATCAAAGTTTATGCTGTCAGTAGAGCAGTGAAATAAATTCAATTAATAGCAAAACTAAAAATAGGTTCCAGTGATATTTATCTTGATTTATTTTTGTCTATCGACTGATCGTGATCCTATTGCGCCATGGATTTTGAGCTTTTGCAATGAATCACGAACCATTTTAGGACTACTGACAATAATTAAAAATCTTTTGCTCAGCAGTCCTTTGCTGCTCTACTGGATTCCAATCACATTCAAGACTTAAACCAGCATTAAATCTAATTCATCGACTTTGCCTTCTGGTTGAATAGGATTCAGATAGAAATCAGATAGTAAACTGAACAGCTCCCGGTCTTGGGCATCTTTCGGAACAACTCCTTCCGGTCGAGCTAGGATTTGATCCGCAATATTGAGATAAAAGTCACAAACATAATCCAGAGAAGGATCAGTTTCCGCCATTTCAAATAGAGTTTTTCCTTTAACCCGTGAAACACGAATATCTTCAATCAGGGGTAAAATTTCCAATACCGGCATGGGGACTGCTTCTATGTATTTGTCGATTAAATCTCGCTTCGAGGTTCGATTGCCAATTAACCCGGCGAGGCGTAACTGGTGGGTTCGAGATTTTTCCCGGACGGAAGCCGCAATCCGATTGGCCGCAAACAAGGCATCAAAGCCGTTATCGGTCACAATCAGCAATAATCAGCATAGTTCAGGGGCGCGGCAAAGCCACCACAAACGACGTCTCCTAAGACATCGAATAAGATGACATCATATTCATCAAAGGCATTCAGTTCTTTCAGCAACTTCATCGTCTCACCAACAACATAGCCGCCACAACCGGCACCGGCGGGTGGGCCTCCCGCTTCGACACAGCTAACCCCTGCATAGCCTTTATAAATGACATCATCGGCCCAGATATCTTCGTAATGAAAATCTTTGTCCCGCAGGGTATCGATAATGGTGGGAATTAAGAAGCCAGTCAGGGTGAAGGTGCTGTCATGCTTTGGATCACAGCCAATTTGTAGAACTTTTTTGCCCCGTTTTGCTAGCGCAGTGGAGATATTACAACTGGTGGTGGACTTGCCGATACCACCTTTTCCATATACGGCGAGGGTTAGAGTCACTGTCGATCGCTCCTTTCTGGGGGAATGCTAATTGCCAACAACCTGAGTTACTCAAGCGAGTCGAGGTTGAAGGACTAACCGCAATTATTAGCCAGTTAAGAAAAATATTGTTAAGTGGATAAGGTCGTTATATGAACGATAAGTTCAATAAACTTTGTTTAATTTGATTTAAACCCAACTCACCTATATAAACCTTGTAGGTCTACTTTTAATTTAAATTGTGTCCTTATTTATATTAATTTTGAACAAAAAACAATAATAGAAGAGATTGCTATTGACTGATGATCGCCATCTTGATGAGTGACGGGGATGAGGGTCGGGGGCTGGGCGCAAAGTCCCCCAATACAAAGATTTAGAGGGGAGCGCTCTCAGAATTTGTTGTCTGGGTTAATCTCCAGAAAAGAGGAGAATGGCATCGGATGACCAGGCTAGCCATCTGACCCAGGAAAAATAATTGGTTTAAATCAATAAATGTGAATTTTTAAATCAGAGCCCCAGAAAACCGAAAATCCGTAACTGAACTTAACGATTTAGGAATTAACCTAATCGCCATCATAGGCAGACTTGAAATAAATTTTTCCCGCAGGCCCTACAAAAAAAGACTCCGAGCGGATCGAAGTCTATGCCCCAAAGGGGTTGAAATTGGGGTAATTAAGTGGTCACCAATTCCCCGGAGAGGGACTTAAAGCTCAATCGTTCATCAACAACGTCCACAAAGATGGTGTCACCGGGTTTGTAATCGCTCCGCAAAATTGACTTGGCGATCGCCGTTTCCAGGTATTTTTGCACTGCCCGTTTCAGTGGTCGTGCTCCATAGACGGGATCGAAGCCCATTTCTGCCAGGAAATCGATGGCTGAATCGGATAACTTGAGGGCAAGTTTTTGCTCCGCCAGGCGATCGGCGAGGTATTGCACCTGGATTTGAACAATGGAGCGTAGTTCTGATTTTTGTAAGCCATGGAAAATGATCGTTTCATCCACCCGATTTAAAAATTCTGGGCGGAAGTTTTCCCGCATCACCTCCACCACCCGGGCCCGCATTTCTTCATACCGGGTATCGTCCCCGGCCACATCTAAAATGTATTGGGAGCCGAGGTTGCTGGTCATGATAATGATGGTATTTTTGAAGTCCACCACATGACCTTGCGCATCCGTTAAACGTCCATCATCCAGGATTTGTAACATGACGTTGAATACGTCAGCATGGGCTTTCTCAATTTCATCAAAAAGGATGACGGAGTAGGGACGGCGGCGGATCGCTTCGGTTAATTGTCCCCCTTCTTCATAGCCCACATATCCTGGGGGGCTCCCATTAGGCGGGAAACGGCGTGTTTTTCCATGTACTCGGACATATCAATCCGGACTAAGGCTTCCTCTGTGTCGAACAGATTTTTCGCCAATGCTTTTGCCAACTCGGTTTTACCAACACCAGTGGGCCCCAAGAAAATAAAGCTCGCAGTAGGGCGATTGGGATCGGATAGTCCAGCACGGGAACGCTGAATCGCTTCCGCTACAGCTGTCACCGCTTCGTCTTGACCAATCACGCGGTCGTGTAATTCCCCTTCCAGATTGAGCAGTTTTTCTTTTTCCGATTCCACCAATTTACTGATGGGAATGCCCGTCCATTTAGCAATGATTTCGGCAATGTCGGACTCTAGCACCTCTTCCCGCAGGAGGGTGGTGCCTGAAGTTTGTTGTTCTGATAATTGGGCTTCTTGGGCTTCAATTTGTCGCTGTAGGTCGGCAAGTTTGCCATATTGCAATTCGGCAGCCCGGTTGTAATCATAGTCCCGTTGTGCCTGTTGAATTTCCAAGTTGACTTGATCAATACTTTCCTTGAGGGTACGGATTTGATCAATCACGGTTTTTTCCGATTGCCATTGGCCGTTTAACTTAGATTGCTCTTCTTTGAAATTGGCTAACTCTTTTTCCAGGTTCTCCAGCCGTTCCTTGGATGCCGCATCATTTTCCCGTTGAAGGGATAAGCGTTCCATTTCTAGTTGAAGAATTTTGCGGTCAACTTCATCCAACTCCTCGGGTTTGGACGTAATTTCCATTTTGAG
The DNA here is from genome assembly GCA_942490695.1 of Merismopediaceae cyanobacterium. Classification (GTDB taxonomy): domain Bacteria; phylum Cyanobacteriota; class Cyanobacteriia; order Cyanobacteriales; family Microcystaceae; genus Synechocystis. Next base: position 127,257 of record CALNXU010000004.1, read on the forward strand.
TTTGGCTGCCGATTCATCCACTAAATCGATCGCCTTGTCGGGCAAAAATCGGTCGGTGATGTAACGATTAGAGAGCATGGCTGCCGCGACGAGGGCACTATCGGCAATTTTGACGCCGTGGTGAACTTCGTAACGTTCCTTCAGCCCCCGCAGGATGGAAATGGTATCCACCACACTGGGTTCATCCACAAATACTGCTTGAAAACGCCGTTCCAGTGCTGCATCTTTTTCAATATATTTCCGGTACTCGTCTAATGTGGTTGCCCCAATGCAACGCAACTCACCCCTTGCCAACATGGGTTTTAACAGGTTACCCGCATCCATGGCACCCTGGGTTGCCCCTGCGCCAACAACGGTATGAATTTCGTCGATAAACAGAATAATTTGTCCTTGGCTGTCGGTCACTTCTTTAAGCACTGCTTTAAGCCGTTCTTCAAATTCCCCCCGGTACTTTGCCCCAGCGATTAATGCCCCCATGTCTAACGAAATGAGCTGGCGGTCCCGTAATGATTCCGGTACGTCCCGGTTAATAATGCGTTGGGCTAACCCTTCGGCGATCGCCGTTTTCCCGACCCCCGGTTCCCCAATTAAAACCGGATTATTCTTCGTTCGACGGGAGAGAATTTGGATCGTCCTGCGGATTTCTTCATCCCGACCGATCACGGGATCGACTTTTCCTTCCCGTGCCAATTGGGTTAAATCCCGCCCATATTTTTCTAGAGCTTCGTATTTGTTTTCAGGATTTTGATCAGTCACTTTTTGATTCCCCCTAATGTCTTGGACGATGGTTTTTAATGTAGTCGCTGTTAGCCCGAGATCCTTAAGTAATCGTTGACCAACGCGGTCATCCTGGGGGTAGGCCAGCATGATATGTTCGACGGAAATGTAGTCATCCCCAAAATCTAGTCGGGCCTTTTCCGCATTATCCAATAGTGTATCCAGACTCCGCCCCAGGTAAATTGATTCACTCGGGTTGCTAATTTTGGGTTGCTTTTGGATAAATTCATCCACCCGTTCCCGCACCTTAGGCACACTTACTCCCGCTTTGTTGAGGATACTGGTGGCAAGGCCATCTCGCTCTAACAGCGCTTTCAGTAAATGCTCGGTTTCTATCTGTTGTTGCTGGCTTTGTTTCGCGATTTCCGGTGTCTTGGCGATCGCCTCCCATGCTTTTTCGGTAAATTGATTCGGGTTATTAGGTTGCATATCGTTCCCATCCTGACGACTCTGACGACTACAGTTTTAATTGTGGCAGGGGTTTTAGCGAGTCGTAAGGCGGGTTTTCCCAATGCTAGGAGTTGGGTTTACCCATTTGAAACATGAAATGACGATCAAGTGGTGCAAAAGTACGACAGATTTAGGGGGGTGTATTTTTACCGCCAAAACTTACGGCGGACTACTTTGTTGGCATGTTCCGCAGATTTTTGCTGACGCCATGGAATTGCGGATAATCTGTCATTAATTGAAAATTAAATACCTAAATTTTTCGCTTTTTCGTCATCCCTTAGTGAATCCCCCACCGACTATAGAGCCTTGAAGGTTAGGCAACTTAGTATAATTCGTCGAATAACTTCTCCCTGCCTTCACTGGGGCGTCTTAAGTCGGGGTCAGGCATCATTCCCCGTAGAGTTCGATTGATTTTCTGCCTTGTATTTTCACTGTAGGTATTCAACGGAGCTGGCAAAAAAACATCTCCCACGGACACGAAGATAAGAGCAATGACCGCACTAGGGATAACCATCTTCGATACAATTTTGAATAAGGTTCCCATCATTTTTTACGACTACAGTTTTTACGACTACAGAATTGGATTGATGTCAATATCAATTGGACAAAGATTATGACAGGCAAATTTGCGAACAGATCAAACAACCAATAATAATTGGCCAACTAACGCCGACATCTATTTTGTCGATAATGTATTGTAAAAAAAATTCTCGTTGATTGGTTGTCTCGGCCCACCCTGTTCTCGTTCAATACAAGGCAAGTGTGGTTTACACTGAAAATCGGAGGTATCACTCCATATCTCAGTACCCGTTGACGTAACCGCGTCTTCTTCCCTTTTACTCCACCTACGCGAATTTGAGAGGACACATAAGGCATGGGATTATTTGATCGATTAAGTCGGGTTGTACGCGCTAACCTCAACGACCTGGTTAGTAAAGCCGAAGATCCAGAAAAAGTCCTGGAGCAAGCCGTCATTGATATGCAAGAGGACTTGGTTCAGCTCCGCCAGGCAGTTGCCCGCTCCATTTCAGAACAGAAGAGGACTGAGCAACGATATAACCAAGACTTAAATGAATCCGCAAAATGGGAACAACGAGCCAAATTAGCGCTGACCAACAATGACGAAGAATTAGCTCGAAAGGCACTGGAGCGCAAAAAAAGTCTATCGGATACGGCAACAGCTTATAAAACCCAGTTGGAACAGCAAACCGCTACTGTAGAAACTCTGCGGAAAAATTTAGTGGCACTGGAGGGCAAAATTTCCGAAGCTAAAACGAAGAAAAATATGCTGCAAGCTCGTGCTAAAGCGGCTAAAGCGAATGCCGAATTGCAACAAACCCTGGGCGGCATGGATACAAGTGGTGCGATGGGAGCATTTGAGCGCATGGAAAATAAAGTTTTGGATCTAGAAGCAACGGGGCAAGCTGCGGGAGAATTGGCTGGGTTTGGCATCGAACAACAATTTGCACAATTAGAATCCAGCTCCGGGGTTGATGATGAATTAGCCATGCTCAAGGCGTCCATGGATGCCCCGCCGGAGGCATTACCCGGAACCGTCGATCCTGCTGATTCCACCGCATCGACATCGAGTCAGAGTCAAACATCCACTCCAGTAGATGCCGCCGTGGATGAAGAACTAGATGCTCTCCGACGCAAGTTGGATGAACTATAGTTGGTCGTAAACACAAACCATCTAGACCCAGTAGATCCAAAAGATTGGGCATTGTCTCTATTCAAAGGTTAGTGTCAGGGTGGGTGTGTTAGCTAACAGCTCTGACCACTCCCCCAGCCTTATTATCAGCGTCGGCATCGTTGATAATGAAAGAATCACTCAACCCTTGATTTGCTGCTCCTAAAACGGAGATATACTGGCTTGCGTTTTGATGAGGCTTGCGGTTTACTGAATTGGTCAAGTGGGATTAAAGGGTAGGGGCGGAAACGGAAGGCGGTAAGTAACTTGACCAGAGGCTACTGAAAATTACCTGGGGCGATTGCCATGGTTTACGATGACCGCCGCTCCAGTGCAAAATGTTAATCGTGGATAAATTTTGTTGCATCCAGCGAGTAAACCACGGGTGATTACCGTAGCCGCAACAGTTCCAAGATTTAGGCAGAGGATAATAGTTTTCTTTAAAAATCAAATTAAAAATAGTTTCATCGCCTAACTCAAAGAGACAATGATTATATTTAGCATCTAACTCAAAATAATAATGAAGTTTTTTGTAGGTGTCGTAACTCCAGTATTTCAACTCGGTTAACAGGACGCCACTGTTAAATGATTGTTTGAAGCGCCGGATTTCCGACCACATTAACCAAAAACGTTTAAAGTAGCCGATGGCGGGGAAATTTTGTGGCACAGCGGCTAAATAGGTTTGCTCATCAAACGTAATTTTATGTTCAAATAATGTCTGAATGTCTCCTAAGACTAAAACATCAACATCTAAATAAATAACTCGGTTTAAGTCAGGAAAAATATCTTTTATAAACAGACGAGCATACTGCATATAGCGGGACACTCGACGCTCTATACGCCTTTCTTTGAATTTCTTATCTAGATAGGTTTTCAAAAAAGGCTTAGGCGTAAAACCACGAAGACGATAGCAAAAAATTGATTGGGGAAAATGCTGTTGAATCAACTGCTCAAAATAGGCAACTTCACCGTCAGGAACGGCAATATTAAACCGGATCTGTTCAGGGGACTGGCAGTTTTGGAGGATCGAATTCAAGGTCACCATCAAGGGATTAGCGATGCTGCGATTCAAAGAAAAAACAATTTCGACTGCCACATTACTACCTCAAACTCAGATTGCAGAAAATTAGGGTTAAAGTTAACCCTAATTTTTATCACAACAAAGCCGTTTGTAATACTAAATTAATTAACCCCCGATTGGGTGCATCCCACTTGAGGTAAAAAGTCAGATTACTCAACTCGCATTGCAACATCACACTGGAGAGCTTTTTTACAAAAGTCCGCCCACTCTACTTTTATCTAAATTCATCGTCACTAAGCTAGATCCCCGTCCCCACTAGACTTGGCAGCCTAGAGCCTTGAAATCTAATCAATAGAAATCTAATCAAGAACTTATGACTGCCCAGTGAAGCCAAATTTAACACCCATTAAGCGTTTATGATAATTTTGATTCTTTGTTGCCCACCTTCTATTTTTTATGGTTACTGAGAAGTCCGCCACAGAATCCTGCCTTGTTGTTGGTCAACTATGGTCTCGATTGACCGAGCAAAGCCGCTATGCACTACAAGTGGGGGCATTACAGCCAATTCCTACGGAACAGACCCTGTTCCCAACCGAGAAAGCTCAATTTGTGGTGAGGGTTTTGGCAAATATTCAACGAAAAAAAGCGGCTGCAGTGCGTCAACGGCTGCAAAATATTAATCCATTTTTGCCCTACGATCCTGATTTATTTGTCGGCAATTTTTCTCCCACCCATCTGGGGTTGCTCAATAAATATAATGCGGTAGACCATCATTTACTCATTGTCACTCGTCAGTTCGAAGACCAACGCGCCTTGTTAACGGTGGCGGATTTTACGGCGGCACTCCAAGTACTCCAGGAAATACCCGGGCTCATTTTCTACAATAGCGGCCCCAGCGCCGGTGCAAGCCAACCCCACCGTCATCTCCAGTGGATTCCTTTTTTAAAACCGGAAAGCAGCCATTGTTTTCCCTTGGCGCATTGGTATCATCATCAATTGGAGCGCAGTATCTGTGGACAAGCCTCCTCTGCCCCTTTCCAACTGGCGATCGCCCCTATCTCCGATTGTTTATCCTCTGGTGCAACCTGTCATCAACACTATCAAAACTTACTGCAAATACTGCATCTCTTAAACACTGAGCAACACTATCCCTGTCCTTACAATTTGCTGATGACCCGTGAATGGTTAGCCATTATTCCGCGCAGCCGAGAAAGCTATCAGAGCATTGAAGTTAATGCTCTGGGGTTTGCTGGGGGGCTACTGGTCAAAAATCAAACTCAGTTGAAAATATTACAAAATCTTGGCCCCTGGGATTTACTACAGGCCGTAGCAATAAAATCCATCCATTCGGATAGCTAGCCAGTTAATAATAATGATCCTGATCTCATCAAAAAAGCTCTCCCTCTGGGACTTCATCTACTGCTGGCGCAATGGGCAAATTTTCGAAACCAACCAATTCACCATACACGGCCCAAATGGCCATAGCCCGGAGATAATGACTGGCGCGAAAAGTCCCCACGGACGTAATCGCTTCGGGGGTTCGAAACTGGAGACCATTTTCATACACTTGCTTGACCACTGTTTGGGTGAGTCGGAGGGCTTCGTCTTTCATGCCCATCTGGATTAAAAAGGCTGCCAGGCCAAAGTTAATGCCAGTCCACACTTCCAATGGATGGGTATCTCCGGGGTTTTGGGGAGAGCCGTCGGGAAGTAAGCCGTTTGCCGCACCGAATTGCCCCTCACCAAATTTCAGGAAGCAGGTGTCATAGACTTTGCGGAGAGCTTTTTGGGTGTATTGAGGCTCCACAACATCGGGGAGATTTAATAGTCGGGCATAAAATTGCCCACAGAGCTGATCCGCCATCACCACTTCCGAGTCAGTGCCACTATCTAGACGGTAATATTCCCCATTCCATAGAGTGGGGTGATAAAGTTCGCGGGCTTGGTTGAGCCAGGATTGGAATGCTTTGATCGCCAGGGTGATGGTTGGAGGGTCTAGGGTGGCATGGGGAGCAGGATGGTCTAATAAATGGTGACCAATGGCGATCGCCGCTTCGAGGGCCGCAATCCACAGACCGCCACAATAGGCACTGATTCCCTGTAACCGCCAATCATCAAAGGTTTGATCTGGCGCTCCCGAATTTTCGGGAATACCGTCATTATCCAAATCAAATGCCTTGAGATAATTTAACGCCGCGACAATACTGGGCCAGCATTCCGCTAAAAACGCCTCATCTGCGTCCGGTAACAAGAGGAAATCCCGATAGACGAGGAGCACAAAATCACTGCCTAAATCTTTCCAGAGATTACAATCTTGATAGGCCGTGTAGTTGCTCTTTTCCCAGGGATGTTCATTGGGGGCTCCCAGGTCATGGGGTGTAGCATTTTTGACTTTACGCGGGGCTTGGGAACGGTTATAGCCAATGAGTCGTAACTTCGTGTCTTCCGTCGGGATTGCCCGAGCGAATGCAAGCATCACGGCTTTTTCCAGTTTTGGCCAATGCATCAGCAATCCAAAGGAACCATAGAGCCGTACATCCAAGCTTTCATACCAGCGGTAGTCCATGCACTCGCAAACTCCAAACTGCCCGACCGGATCATTCTCGGTGGCCGCAGTCCAAAGGGCTCCTCCCTGGGTCAAGAGATACAGCTCATTAAACAGTGCCATCTTTAACCAGTCCGGCAACGTGGGGTTATCTAATACTGGAGCTTGCCAGGCTTGTATTCGCCCCCGCCATGTGTCGCTATGTTTGAGGGCAGTGCGGATCATGGACCAAACATTTTTACCGTTGCGGCCATAAAAGTCGGTGTAGCGACGAAAGTAGGTGACATCGGGGGCAAATTCGGTAATTGGCAGATCCCACGCGAGCAGGAAAGGGATTTTTTTTGTTTTACCCGGTCGCACGGTGAATCGGAGGCACAACGCCCCGGCAATTTGTTCACCCGGTTCCGCCGGGATTTCATCTTGAATATCGGGCAGCGAGCCATTTCTCGCAAACCAATCCCACACATCCGAGCCATCTCCACTGGGGTTCCAACGGTTGTGGTAAAACACCTCCACACTCGGATTACTGACGCTGGCAATACACATTTGCCCTTCGCCTTCTCGCAAGGCATCGTGGAGTTGAATGCGATTAAACAAACAACCCACTCGAAACCCGTCTTGTATCCATTGATTAAAGTTGCCAGTGCTGTCGCCCCAACGGGGTTGGTATTCATATTCTGGGCTGCCATCATCCCGCATGGCGATGGTGGGGGATTTGATGGCATTGGTGAACCAGCCCACCGTATTCTGCCAAGTGAGCATGATGCTCAGGGTAATGGGCTTGTCGGTGGGGTTATGCACCGTCCAATCAAACGCGGCGATCGGGTAACTGCTTTCCTGATAGTTTCCGCCCCAGATGGGGGAAAATTGCTCACAAATCAATTCACTGTTAAAAACGTCCTGATATTCATACCAACTCCGGGGATACAACGCAGAATAGTTTCCTTTTTCTGCGGGATACCACTGCCAGCGGTTCAAACTCCCGTTCTCTGGTGGGGTCGTGCCCATGGCATAGGCTTGGGGGTCTTCCCCTTCCACCTGTTCGTACACGCTGAACTGACAAGCGGGCAAGTTACGAAAAATATGATTGCCGCCATCTAAATGCCAGAGATTAAAGTCTCCCCGTGGCGATCGCCCGATACAGCCTGCCCCAAATCCCCCTAGCGGCATCCCGTGCCAAGGCCCATCATCTAAATTACTCTCATAGCGCACAGTGTAAGGGGCTTCCCATCCTTTACCCAGGGGGCGCCGCCAAGCACAGGAAGGAACGTCTGGTTTTTTAACTTGCAAAGCCATGCGGGGAAAACAGGAAAAGAGAAGTGGTTTGTTGGTTTATCTTAAGCGACGCAGGGAGTGGGAGAAAAGACGGGAGGCGATCGGCTATTTTCGACATCAAGCTCCCATGACCTATCGCTGGGAATGGCAAAAACAACCCTATCCTGCCGGCGTTTATCTCGCGGGAAAAGTGGTGCTGTTTGGTGGGGCAGCATTAGTGAGTTTAGGCTTAGCCGCCGTTGCCCTCAATGCTTGGGGCATTATCGGACTCTAGAGACCAATGTCTTCCCCAGTCTGGTTAAATTTGTTGCACTCAATTGTAAAAAATTTTTCTACAATCTTTTACATGTTGTTGCTTACGCGCGAAATTTAATGATGTCTTACACATTCGATATTCTCGGTGTTACACCGATGTTGACCTTCTTTAATTACCAACAGCAAGTTGAGTGCAATCCGCAACGGAGTATGGCTTACTTAGCAAGCTTTAACTGTACTCTGGATGGCCTGATCGATGCGACGGACTTAATCCCGCAAAAACCAGACTGGGATTGGGATATGGTCATTGGTGCCATGGTGAAGTTTTGGGTACACCATGAGTCTTTGGTTGAACAATGGCGACAGGAGATGATTAGTTTAGGAGAGCAAAGTTTGCTGGTGGGTCGCATCGCTAATACCCAATTGTTACGGCAGCAATTTGAGTCATTAATTTAGCCCTAGGAGTTGCTGTAAAATTCTGGATGCTGTGCCCAGGGAAACTCTAACGGGGAAACTGCTCGGCGATCGGCATCCGCCACCCGGTACCAAATGCACGGTCAGTTACCTTTAAGCCGGGGGCTGCTTGGCGACGTTTAAATTCAGACCGTTTCACTAATCGGCAGACCTGATGCACCACGTCCGGGTCATGGCCGACGGCAATGATGGTGGCTGCTGCTTGGTGATGGTGGATTAACCGGTCAAGGATGTCATCTAGTACGTCATAGGGGGGCAGGGAGTCTTGATCCAATTGTCCCGGTTTTAATTCGGCGCTGGGGGGCTTGTGCAGAATATTCGCGGGGATTACTTCCTGTTCCCGATTCAGCCAGCGGCAGAGCGCAAAGACCTGGGTTTTGGGCACATCGGCGATCGCCCCTAAGCCGCCATTCATATCGCCGTAGAGGGTGCAGTAGCCCACGGCCATTTCCGACTTATTACCCGTGGTTAAAAGCAAATGACCAAATTTATTGGCGATCGCCATCAGGAGGTTGCCCCGGATACGGGACTGGAGATTTTCTTCTGCAATGCCGAAGGAAGTCCCGTGGAAAAGGGTCGCGAGCAGGTCATCATAGGCAGTCATCACCTGACCAATGGGAAGGGTCTGGGTTTGTATGCCTAAATTGGCCGCTAGGGCCTGGGCATCGGATAGGGAATGTCCGGAACTGTAGGGGGACGGCATTAAAATCCCCAACACATTGTCTGCTCCCAGGGCCGCCACGGCGATCGCCGCCACCAGAGCCGAATCAATGCCACCGCTCAACCCCAGGACAGCTTGGGAAAAGCCGCATTTGTATAGATAGTCCCGCACCCCCATCACCAAGGCGTTGAACAGTTCAGCTTCTTTAACCGGGAAAGGGGAGGTAACGATACTTTCCAGGAAGTCCCCTTGATTGGGGTCAAACTCCAAATAGCACAGTGCTTCCGTAAAGCTGGGGGCCCGCAGCACCACCTCCCCCTGGCGATCAACCGCAAAGCTGCCCCCATCGAACAATAAATCGTCATTGCCGCCGCACTGATTGACATAGACCAGCGGGACAGTAAACCGCTTCGCTGTGTGGCGCACCAGGGACTCCCGGAATTGGCTTTTCCCCACGGAATAGGGGGAGGCGGACAGATTGATCACCCAATCCACCCCTTGGTTGACCAATTCAGCCAGGGGATTCACGGCATAGTTACGATGTCCCCAAAACGCTTCATCATTCCAAAGATCTTCGCAGATGGTGACGCCAATCTTCATCCCCTGCCACGAGAGACAATGGCTCTGGTGAGCGGCAGCGAAATATCGATCTTCGTCAAACACATCGTAGGAAGGCAACAGGCATTTATGAAATCGTTGCTCGATGCGGTGGTGTTGTAAAAGAGCAACGCTATTCCAGAGGTTTTTTTCCCCTGCTTGTTTGGCGGTGGTATTGGGGGTTACTGTCCCGACGAGGAGCGCGAGTTCAGGGGGACAACGTTGAGCCAGACGGTGGAGTTGCTGCTCCATGTCCGCAATAAAGTGGGGATTGAGCAACAGATCCCTCGGCGGATAACCACACAGGGCCAGTTCCGGGGTCAGCAATAAATGGGCCCCTTGGGCGGCCGCTTGTTGGGCTGTGGTCAAAATCCTGTCCGCATTGGCGGCGATCGCCCCGACGGTGGGGTTGAGTTGGGCGATGGCAATTTTTAGCATGGGGGGTGGGGAAATAGAGGGGTAATGGGGTAGCGGCTGAGCTCCCTGGCATTCTTTTTTCGTTATTTGTTAACAGAGGCTGGGGAAATACCCACGGAAAAGACCTAAACAAACACTAAAGGTTTATCTTTCAAGGGTTCAAACGCCTGGGCATTGAAATGGAAGAGGCTGGCTGGACGGCCTGCGCCACGGCTCACTTTTTTGCCGGTATCATCCAAAAACCCTAGTTTTAGCAACCGGGCACGAAAATTGGAATAGTCAGAAAAGTCCTCTCCTAAAACGGTTTGATACAGTTGAAATACATCATTAAGGGTAAAAAATTCCGGCAACACCTCAAAGGCGATCGGGCTATATTCCAGCTTGTTGCGGAGACGTTGATAGCCATAATCCAGAATTTGTTTGTGGTCAAAGGCTAACAGCGGAATCTGTAAAATGTTATGCCAGCCACATGGCTCAAGTTCGTTGTCATTAACGCCGCGTCCCCATAGCGAATCAAGGCAAAATAACTCACCGACAGATAACGCACCCCATATTGATCGGGGGCTTCCCTCGGGTCTCGTCCAGGATTTCCAAAAGTGTAAAGTTGTTCTAGGTAAAGATTGTTAACACTAATTTTTTCCGCTAAAATTCGATGGGCTGCCTCTTCTAAGGTTTCACCTTTCGGACTAAAGTACCTGGTAAGCTCCAACTTCCTTGGCATAGGTTCTTCCTGACTTTTGACCAGTAACACCAACAGTCGATGTTGATCGGTATCAACCGAAAAAATGACGTTATCAACGCCAACTTTAAAGTCAGCTAGGAGTCGAGCTTTATCTGAGATTTGACTGATTGATCGTAAACAGTTAAGAGTTGATCGTTGAACTTGGGGGTTGATAGATCAGACATTGCGGCTTTTTAGACTAGGGTTTTGCCCACCGACAGTTGTGACGAGCCTATTTTTCTCTACATCTCTCCATTCGCCGCATCAAAGCTGACCCCATTAAGCTCCATTCTCCGATTCTTTAGTCTCCATTCTGAGCCTCGATCTACTTGTCACATTCGTGGATTCTCCATTCTCAATTCTTTATTCTCCATTCTATATAATTCGTGATCTTGAATGTAGTCATAAACCGATGCAGTAATGACAGTTTCATCTTGAAGGTTACGATAGGCTGTGGAAGACACAGGTAAACCGTTTAAGTCAGCTATAACATAATTTCCTCCTTGATGTTTTAAGTGACTTAGTTCCGCTAATTTGATAGGATAATTAGGACGAGGAATCACTAAAATAATAATCTGTTTTAATAATTCTTCAATGCGATACCATTTGTTAATTTGCCCCACTAAATCTGACCCAATCACTAAATAATAAGTTGCTGACCATCCCCCCAACGGTTCTGTGCCCGCTGCCAACTGATCAAACTGCGACGATCACTCAAGTCGGACCAGACCTGCACATTGTCACAGGGGGGAGTTAAATGGTTCACCAGCAATTGCAACATGCGTTGGCGATCGCCAAGGGAACTATGATGCTGCTTGAACGGATTATTGGACGCCCACACTGCGACCCGGTCAAATTGTTGCGCCAGCCAAACACAAATAGCTTGGTGGGCGGCAGTGGGGGGATCGGCGCTAGTGCCAAACAGGGCAATTTTCATGGGGGTGGGGAGAAAAATGCAATCAGTTCACATCGAAGTTAGACAACACAAAGGTTCGGAAGACGCGATTAGGCAATCTGTTGTTGTCGGGTTTGGAGCGCTTCAGAAATGACCACCGGATCAGGATGATGTCCGGAAATTGACCGAATTTCAGGCGGCAGAGCGAGGACAGATTGTCGCGTCCGCTGACGGATTTGATTCAGGTCGAAGTCAGACAGGCACGCTTGACCCCGACGCATTATCAGTTGCAGCAGCGGCGTTTCATGGGCGTGGGGGGACTCGTCGGCTAACCCCAATCGATCCTGGAGCCATTGCCCCGGATCGCAACGACGAAAGATTTGTTTTTTACCGCCGTAGGTCGCCTTATTACGGGAGCGTTTACAGGTGGGGCGGCCATCCATTTCGACTAATTTATACACGCCGTTGACCGGCTCCCCGGTCACCAATTTTGTCCCCAAACCATAGCCATCGATCTCAGCCCCTTGTTGGTTTAAGCGGGCGATCGCCCATTCATCGAGATCTCCACTGGCAAAGATGTTGACATCCGGCAGTTGCTGACGGACTTGCTGGGAAAGGGAGACTAAATCCCCCGAATCAAGACGAACCCCTGTCATCTGCCGCCGACCGGCAGTGACCTGTCGGGCTAAACGCTGGACGGTCTGCGATGTATCAAACGTATCCACTAGCAACGGTGCTTGCGGAAAATAGCGTTGGAAGGCAGAAAATGCCTCATCTTCCTCCCCGGCGATCGCCTTAATGGCCATCACCAGCGCATGGGCCATGGTTCCTTGAGGAGCAAGCCCCAGTTGTAACGCCGCCAAGACATTAGAAGTTCCATCGAGTCCCCCCGCCAGAGCTGCCCTGGCGGCCCATACTGCTCCTTGGGGACTGAACGCCCTCCGGGTCCCAAACTCCAACAGGGTTTTATTCTCCCCCGCCGTATCCCTTAACCTCGCTGCCCTAGTGGCAATTAATGTCTGATAGTTGACGATATTGAGCAAACACGTTTCTACCAATTGGGCTTGCCAGAGGGGTGCTTCGATACGGAGTAGGGGTTCATTCGGGAATACCGCTGTCCCCGGTAAGACGCACCACACATCCCCCGTGAACTGAAAGGTTTCTAGCCGTTGCCAAAAAGCAGTGGGGGCCTGGGAAAATACGGATAGCTGTTGCAGTTGGGCGATTTGGGCGGGGGTAAACTGAATAGCGGTTAAATAAGCCACCACTTCATGGATGCCCATCGCTATTAAATAGCCATAGTGCTTGGGTAAACGCCGGACAAATAATTCAAAACTCGCTGGGCGATCAGCCATCCCTTCCCCGACATAGCAGGCGGCCATGGTGAGTTGATACAAATCGGTGAGCAAGCTCAAATCTGGGGAGGTTAATCCCAATTTACGGGGGCGATCGCCATAGAAAAAGCCGCTACGCTTAACGGGAAGAAGAAACACGTTTTATTATAGTGAAATTTACCATAATTGGGGGTGATATTTATATCTTGCAGACCATTGAAGATCAGAGCGTGTTTCAAAAATCGGCCAAAACCAAGTCTGGATAAGGATTTGAGCACTTTTGTCAAAAACAGGTTCTATCCCCCGTCAAATCAGGGATTCAGCAAAACTTTTCAAACAGGCTCTGACGTTGGATTGACTCGGAGGGAATTGCAGAGTCGTGAAGATTAGTTGAGAGTTGAACCGGGATAGAAGACTAGAGCTAAACTCATAGCAACCTTGTTTTTCAGTTTTGATAGACAATGCTTGCTGGTACTTTTCGTCGTACTTCAATCTGCCTAACACGCTTTTAGGAGTGATATGCAGAAGTTTTCTTGCGATCATCCCTAAATGGGGTGATATACAGAAGTTTTCTCTATATCATTACTATGGAGTGTGTTATTCGGAAATTTTCTGTATATTCAGGGCACCTCTAAAAATTGATTTTGCCTGGGATCGTAGAGGCTGAAACCCCGATAGTCTCGTAGCTCATTCTCAATAACGGGAGTATATTCTCAACAAAGCTGGATTAATAGAGGTGCCCTTCAGTAGTTATGCCGCTTAGCTCTCGGTCGGGGCAGTACCAAAAGATTAACAGCATGTAAAGCAAGGCTTATTTTACGGGCACTCTAGATTAAAACAAGGCTTCTGCTGAAATTAAGCAATGACCAAAAGTGACACGACACAACTTGGATATTTTGTAAACTTTGATCTATGGCAAGATGCACTGCATCTTCTTAATTTTCAGATCAAGCAGAAAACAAAAAATAGGCACTTTAATACTCTCAGTATGTTTTATTATGAAAAATTAGATATAAATTGCATCAACCATCCCACACAAGATTATTTCAATACAAAAATATCCAGCAGCCTCTTTTATGGCTTAAAGAAAGAGTTTTTTGTTCTTTCCTACGTCATACCTAAACGAGGGCTGGGGTTAAGAGATTATAAGTTTTTTACCTACCCAATGAGAGCTGTATACTACTCCATTGGGCTTTATTTACTTAAGCTATCGCAAGAATTTTTGATTGAAACATATAAGAAGATTGGTAGTATTGAAGCTTTTTATGGTGGCAATCTCACCTACAAATCTGACAAGCTCCAAATCAATTCAAATAATATATATTATCGTAGTTTCCATGAGCAGTTTAAGTCAAAAATCAAAGAAGAAATTAAGATAGGCAACGCAAGCAAGGTAATATTAAAGCTTGACATCGAAAATTATTTTAATGAGTTATCGATATCAACATTATTAAATCTCCTCAGCCGTTTCATTAAGCCAAGTACTCAAGCTAACTTGGCTTATGACGTGTTTACAAGGGAGCAAATTCTTTACGTATTCCAATTCATCTCGAATGGCAAGTCTGGAATACCTCAAGGAGACAATAATATTATTTCAAGTTTTCTTGGATATTTATATCTGGTTTTTGGTGATTTATTCATTGACGATATATTGAATAACTATAAACATGTTGTTAACTCACATAAAATTATTAGATATACCGACGATATGTATATTTCTATAACATTCAAAGATTGTATTGATCAAAAAGATCAGGGTTTGTATGTTCATTCAATTGCTTCTCAAATTGCTGAGATTCTATACAGTCAGCTTGGTCTTAAACTTAATCTGAAAACACGGCTGTATAGACTATCTCAAGAAGAGGAAAAAGAGGAGTTATTGAAAAATATCAGAAAGTCATCTCCTAGTGATGAATATTTTAGTGCTATTCAAGAGGGAGAGGAGGAGGACGAGGAACAGGCGGGGGAATCTGAACCGCCTACTAAAACTCCTCAAGATAAGCTAGAAGAAATATTTGAAGAGTTAAAAAAGATTAAAAACTCTAGAAGTAGAAGACTATTTTGTGAGAGGCAATTCAGCGCAAGAAGAAATTCTTCAAGAAATATTTGATAAAAGTGTTGGGAAAATCCTTGACAAGCCAGAGAATAAGGAGAAGATAGAGAAGATTTTTAATGATTTTGATTTTAATTTAGATTAAAGTACACCCCTTGAAATACTAATATCTCTTAGAATACGTCCGCAACTACAAAGTTTAAGAAGTTTTGCTGTAATTATTCAGGAGTAAAGAAAAAAGGAGAAAGGGGAAGACCGGGAAGAAGAGAAGGAGGCTCAAGACCAAATCGAGCAGCGCGACAGGCTTGAGTTAGGAAATCAAGAACGGAGCGATTTTGTGCCTGTAAAGAAGTGGTCACAGTAAGCATACGGGCAACAAAGTCACTGCCACCCTGAGACTTAGAACCAAAACTAAGGCGACGCCAAATGACGGCGGGTCTTAGAGCCTGCTCAGCGGCATTGTTGGTTGGTACAAGTGAAGGATGGTTAACAAAAGTCCATAAGGCGGGTTCGACCTTAAGAATCTGACGACAAGTCCGCACTGTTTTAGCCAAGGGAGTTTTCTCCTTTGGACTAACGTATAATGCCGCCGCATTCTCCAATTCCTGTTGAAAACCCCGCCGAAGATGGGAAACTGCTTCCACAAACAGGGCACGACTCATGGTTCCATCTCGTACCCGGTGCCACCATCGAAATAAGCGACGTTGTCTTCTTAATAAAGCATTACCAATTTCTGCTGATACCCCAGACCGTTCGCTAATAGC
This sequence comes from Merismopediaceae cyanobacterium, assembly GCA_942490695.1. Classification (GTDB taxonomy): domain Bacteria; phylum Cyanobacteriota; class Cyanobacteriia; order Cyanobacteriales; family Microcystaceae; genus Synechocystis. The sequence continues at coordinate 143,186 of CALNXU010000004.1, forward strand.
AATAAAATCCCTTTTCAGATGCGCCCAGCAAATTTGACGTTGCTCCAGGGGGAGCCAATTGTATGCTCCATACCGGTCTGAAGTGACAGTGCCTTTAAACCCAGTCCCGATAAGACTTTTCGCCGTATCCTGGGAACGCGATAGTACTATCTCAAAAAATGAGACCAGGGGGGTTACCAATCCCCATAGCCACCCCCTCTTCTTGCTGGGATTTTTCCCATCACCATTGTGTTGTGTGAACCCAGTTTCATCACTATTCATCGCTTCCTGGCTCTGGACGTAAATTTTTGCCTGTTCTACACTTGTCCCTACCGCCTCATTGAGTTCCTGGCGTAGACGATTTATTCCCCCTGTCGATATCACCACGCCAAATACTTCCTTCAGTAGCTCTTGCACTAATCCATGACTTTGATGATGGTGAGCGCTCAACACACCCACTAACCCGGTTAATCTTTCTCCATAACCTTTCTGGGTAACTCCATTCGGCAACTTGGCTCGGGTTCCATGCCCACATTCCGGGCATGTTAGCTTGTGCAGTCTGTACTCTATTACCTCCGGTTTCACTGGCGGAATTTCCACCACTTGATGCCGATATGGATTTTCGTCTTCCCCTCTCAATTCATTCCCACAATGACCGCACGTTTCCGGTTTGACCTCCTTTATTGCCTTGCAGTCTTCCGGTTTATACAAATATCGTTGATTTCCTTGATGTCCCTTTTGGCCTCCACGCTTCCTACTTCCTATCTGACTGATTTTTTTTTCTCCCTTTTTTTCCTGGCTCGTCTTTTGACGGCGGACGGGATGAATTCCCCGAATTTTGATTTAAACGTTCTTCTATTTCGTTTACTCGTTCCTCTAACCGATGCGCTTTTCCCCTTAGCCCTTCATTTCCTTTCACCAATTTCATCACCAGTTCCCGCACGCTCGCTGGCGTTGACTCCCAATCCTCCTTGGGAACCTCATATCCGCCCACTTGAATCATCTTGCTCATTTTTCTAACTTACCAATTTTTTTCACCATTTTTCTACTTCCCCCCTGAAAAGCTACGTTTTGCTTAGATAAAAAAATTATCACTACAGGAGATGCCGACTTAATTATTAAGTTTTTGTGTCAAACTGATTTTACTGATCAAAAACTCTTGGAGAAGCTGAAGCAAAACTTTCACATGAGTAGCATTATTGATATTTTTCTTAATCGCGAGTCAAATTGTTATCAACCTGGATACTATAATCTTGCATGTATGCAAATGAAAAAGTTATCTGAGATGCCTGATGTTATTGAACAGATAAGGTTGCGAGTCTTGAGTGAGAAAAGCGCATCTCATTCCGTTGCACTTAATCATTTGGTCAATGAAATTCATGCCGTTTGTATAAAGCAGGAAAAAGAAAACAAGAAAAAATATGATGTTAACGATGTGGTTAAGTTTTTGCAATTAAAGGGTATCCAGCATGAGGTATGTATAAAAATCAGAAATCTATTTGATCGTAGAAACTCAAATCGTGTTTCACATCCTGGTTCTGATGAAAGTATTGCTTGGGGGGTCACAAAGGAGGAGTACCTGGATTACTATGAACATGTTGGGCGGTGCTTAGATTTTCTCTTGTAGTCTCTGCTAGGGTAACTTAAGTCATGCATCCTACTTTGATGTCCTTCCAACTGAGCGGCATAACAACTCGGGTGCAGCGGATTGAGGTGGCCCCCAAAAACTAGACAGAGGAGAAAGCTCTAAACTGAAAACCCTAACAGAGGAAAGTTTATGAGCAAAACGAAAAAGCAATATAGCCCGCAATTCAAGGCCAAAGTAGCCTTGGAGGCAGTAGAAGGGGTAAAAAGCATAGCGGAGCTATCAGGAGAGTACAAAATCCACCCAAGTGTGCTCAACAAATGGAAAAGAAAACTGATAGACGAAAGTGTGAAAATCTTTGAAGGGGAGGCTGTTAAGCCAGAAAAATCGAACGATAAAGATGCAGAAATCAATGAACTGTATCGACAAATCGGAAAATTGAAGGTGGAAAAGGATTTTTTAGCCGACAGGTCAGTAAGGCTGGGCTTGCCGACCGAAAAGCCTTGGTAAATCCTAATAGCCCAGACTTAAATCTTAAAGAGCAATGCCAACTATTAGGCATAAACCGTTCAAGCTACTACTATCAAGTAAAGGAGCCAAGTGAGGAAGAAAAAGTGCTATTAAGACTCCTAGATGAGTAGTATTTGAAGACCCCTTTTTATGGAAGTCGAAAAATGACAGCATACCTGCGAGAGCAAGGTCATTATGTCAATCGAAAAAGGATCATCAAACTAATGCATAAATTGGGATTGCAGACAATTTATCAAAAAAAGAGGACAAGCATCAGCAAGCCAGAAAATCAGATTTATCGATGTTGCTCACGTACAGGTCTTGCCTTGGCGGTCGTTTAGTTCAAATTTTCAGAAAAGGCTAATACCAAATAACAAAATAGGTGGTATTGCGTTTGATTTATTGTTCAATCTCGAAGAACGTTTCCCTGGTTTTTTTATAAAGCATTTTCAGTATCCCATGATAATACTTACTAAAAGAAAAAGCTAACAATGCGCTGCACCAGATAGGGCAATCGCGTCATGTCAAGAATTGTGGATTCTCAAGACGATATGCTGAGAAGCAATTGGATCAAATTACGACCCATATTTTTGGGTTAGTGCCGTTGGGAGGGTCATCTCGTCGAGGTGCGCCATGACAGGAGACGGCGGAGATTGCGGTTCCTTCACCTCTTTGATTGCAGGGCGATCGCCAGAATCTTGTTTTTTAGATTACCTTTCTAATCCGTCCATAATTATGCCCTCGATTCCGTCCTCTTCCCCCCCGCCAACTACGTCTTCAAAACTTGGCGATCGCCATAGATCTATCCTCTGCTATGGCATCCATTGCCTACAACAATCTGGGCAACGCTTTATCTGACTTAGAAAAATACGAAGAGGCGATCGACACTGGTGGTGCCATTGTTAATGATCGCGTACTTGCTCTAGCAAAGCGTATTGCTGCACGTCGCCGTAAAACAAAGCAACATGGCTAGTTCTGGTAAGTTCGATGGAGTCAATTTTTATCAAATCAACACATTGCAGATAAACTCTAGCAGTAGTTCCTGTCTGTGGCGGCAGTAGTTCCCGATATAATAGGAACATTGATTTTTTCTCATGTCGCTTTATGGACTACCAGCAGATCATCACAATTGAGCCTGGAAAGCGTAGTGGCAAGCCATGTATTCGGGGAATGCGAATCACAGTGTATGACATTCTAGAATATTTAGCAGGCGGGATGACTGAGACGGAAATTCTGGAAGACTTTTCTGAACTCAATTCGGAAGACATCAAAGCTTGTCTTGCATTTGCAGCCGATCGTGAGAAAAAATTATTTGTTGCATCGCTGTGAAACTGCTATTGGATGAAAACCTATCAGACCGAATTATTCACAGAATCATCGATCTGTATCCAAATTCTGAGCATGTCAAAACCTTAGGGCTGATCAATACAGATGATGCAGTGATCTGGGAATATGCAAAGACAAACGGGTATGTGATTGTTTCCAAAGATTCTGATTTTCACCAGCGCAGTTTACTTTATGGTCATCCACCCAAGTTTATTTATCTTCGGATTGGCAATTGTCCAACATCGAATATTATTCAAATCTTGAGAGATAACTTGGACACCATCATTCAATTTGAAAGTAGCGAAACAGAGAGTATTTTGATTTTGACGTAGTGTAGAACCGCAGCATAACAACCTGCTTGCTATTTAGTTGGTTGAAGGCGAAAGTTTACTAACGGCGAGTGAAGCAGAACGTTGGGCGATCGCCATAGATCTATCCTCTGCTATGGCATCCATTGCCTACAACAATCTGGGCAATGTTGTAGATGACTTAGAAAAATACGAAGAGGCGATTGCTAGCTAGCCCTTGCGCGTACCGGAAGGTTGGGCAAACTATTTTGACAATTATTGCAATAACTCTACTCTTACCTATTTTTACTGAAACTCTACGATTACATGGAGTTTTGCGTTCTGCTTGGAAAAAAGAGAAAAACGAAGGTGACTAAATCTAGTAAATGGCCTCTTTAATACATGAAAACTTCAGTCTAATTGAACGTTCGCTATCATCGTAGAGTGATCAAATTTAATTAGGCTAATGACTCTAGCAATTGCCCTTGAACCTGCGCCTATAGAAACGGACACCCATGGAGTTGTACGAATCGCTAAAACTCGTGTCACCTTAGATACCGCCGTAACAGCTTTTCTTGAAGGGTGTACATTTGAGGAAATAGGGGAGCAATATCCATCGCTAGAGCTATCAGATATTTATCTAGTTATCGGTTACTACCTTAGGCATCGGGATGAGGTAGATACTTACTTGGCAGAACGGCAGCGTCAAGCGGATGCGATTCAACAGAAAGCCGAACGACGCTTTAACCCAGTTGGAATCGGTGAACGCTTGCTTGCCAGGCGAAGTCAAGCCAGATAGCCAAAATGATTAAATTTCTGGCTGACGAAAACTTTAATAACCAGATTGTCAGAGGCATTCTTCGGCAAAATCAAGATATTGAGATTGTGCGTGTTCAGGATGTCGGTTTGAAAGGGGCCAATGACCCGGATGTTTTATCTTGGGCTGCCCAAGAGGGACGGATTGTCTTGACCCATGATGTTGCTACGATGATAACGTTTGCATACGAGCGTATTGACGCGGGTCTAGCAATCCTTCACCCCCTTGATTGCTGGGCGATCGCATCGTCCGAGTCGGGGTTCCGCTTATCTCGCGCCCCGTTATGAATTTAAGGTAATTCCTTGAGCAAATCTCACTTCTCTAAGACATATGCGGAAGCGCGACGCCGATTCAAAGACGCAGCAGCAGCAGTCGGTGCAACTGTTAGTTCGTATCCCATCGATGCTGAATGCCAAGATGAACTTGCGATCGATGTAGCCACCCTCGGTGCGGACAACTCCCCGACTGTCGTGACATCATCAGGACTCCACGGTGTTGAAGGGTTTTTCGGCTCAGCCGTCCAACACGCGCTTCTCGATCGGCTGAGCCAAGCGAGTACCGCGCCCAATATCCGGTATGTTTTGATTCACGGCGTGAATCCATTCGGATTTTCGCGACTCCGACGGTTCAATGAGGATAATGTTGATCTAAATCGTAACTTTCTCCTAAACGACAGTGACTACAAGGGAGCGCCAGATGGCTATGACAGTTTGAACAGTTTTTTGAACCCAGAATCGCCACCTTCCCGCTTTGAGCCGTTCAAGCTAAAGGCAATTTGGAATATCTGGCAGAACGGCCTGCAAGCCCTTAAACAGTCCGTGGCTGGTGGGCAGTACAAGTACCCACGCGGCCTATTTTTCGGTGGATACGGCCCAGGCAAATCCACCCAAATTGTTTATGAAAACTGTAATTCCTGGATAGGGTTGTCGGAGAAGCTCGTTCATATTGATTTCCACAGTGGCCTGGGTTCATTCGGGACATATAAATTACTACTTTCTGAGGGTGCAGGCTCAGAGAACTGTTCTTGGTACACCGACGCCTTTGGCATCGATAGTGTTGAGCCTCTGGAGACACCAGAAGGTACTGCATATAAAGTATCAGGTCTTTTCGGAGAGTGGATGCAGAAGCACTTCGAATCACGGGAATACCGGTTTGTGGGTGCAGAATTCGGAACGTATAACGTTATTCGAGTTTTGGGAGCCATCAGAGCTGAGAATCGTGCGCATCATTACGACTCCGAGAATAGCGCAGTCTACCAATCTGCTAAAGCAGAGCTACTGGAGTGTTTCTGTCCGAACAACGTCTCGTGGCGGAATCAAGTTATTGAGTCTGGACTCAAGATAATTGCTCAGGGTGCGCAGGCATTAAGCCGTGGTCAGTGAATTCATAACAAGGCGATGCACCGGAGCGGGATACATACTCAGTTTTCAACATTGTTCGCTTCCCGTAAGGTTTTGGGATTTCCACGATCGCTCGCGTTGATCCGCCCGCCCGGTGATCTTGGTCGTTGGGCTATTCCAATTTCGTTCGCTCTGACTCACTTAAATGGATTGGCGGGGCACTTTGGCGGGGCATAGGATTGAAGCGGTTATAACCGACCTCTTCAAGGCATGTTTATTTCCGCCATGCAAGACTAGTGGGACGTTTGCTTCGAGCATTGCCATTGTTCCAAGAGAGTAACGTGTCTGCGAAGGGGAGGTGACAAATGACCCACTAGAGGTTTTCTATTTCTTCACTGGCCGCTGTGCCGAGTAAATAAAGCAAGGCCATCCGGATAGCAACGCCACTTGTCACCTGGTCTTGGATCAGACTAAAAGCGGGATCATCCATCAGGGCAGAACTGATCTCGACACCCCGGTTCACTGGGCCGGGATGAAGTACTTTGACTTCTGGCTTGCAGGTAGCGATGCGTTCATGGGTAATGCCGTAATAGCGATGATATTCCCGTAGGCTGGGTAATAAGTGCGCTGTCATGCGTTCCTTTTGGAGCCGCAGCGTCATCACGATATCGGCGTCGGCTAAGGCTGGGGCTAGCTGCCAATGGCAGTGTAATTTCCCCCCCCCCTCAGTGGCGATCGCCAGTTGGGAAAAAGTTTTGGGCAATAATGTTGGTGGTCCGGCTAAATGTACCTCAGCGCCGGCGGTGGTCAAGCTCCAGAGGTTAGACCGAGCAACGCGGGAGTGGAGAATATCACCCACAATGGCAATTTTTTTTCCCCGGAGCAGGGAAACAGTGGGGGTGTCGGGGTCAAATTGATTACAAATGGTGAGTAAATCGAGTAATCCTTGGGATGGATGTTCATGCTGGCCATCTCCAGCATTCAAAACCCGGACCCCAGCATTCAGCCGATCCAGGCGATCGGCAATAAAATAGGGCACTCCCGCATGCTGATGACGAATCACCATGATGTCTGCCCCCATGGCCAAATAGGTTTTTGCCGTATCCAGAATGGTTTCCCCTTTGGTCAAGGAAGAACTCCCCGGCGCAAAATTCATCACATCTGCTGATAAACGTTTTGCCGCCAACTCAAAACTGCTGCGAGTCCGGGTAGAAGGCTCAAAAAATAAATTGGTTACCACTTGACCTTGTAACGCTGGCACCTTCTTGGTTCGTCCCGCCAGAACCTGCCGAAAACTGGTGGCAGTTTGTAATACGATATCCAGCTCATCGACACACCAATCTGTCAAGTCAAGGACATGTCTGCGATTCCAATCTGTCACCGGTTCCTCCCTCTGATTGCCCATGCATCTCCCAATCTGATGACCTTAATGATTGTTGCGGAAAATGGACGTTTCCGAAACGGGTATCCTCGTTGTGACTGACCCGGAAATTCCCATGCTATTGTATGAGTCGGGTGGTGCCCTGGTGCAATCCCCTGTTGGTATTGGTAATCTGCGTTTTAGTTTATGTTGTCCGCCTCATTATTGTTTAAATTCACCAAATCGCTCTTTGTGGGGGGCAGTTTTATACTGGGGGCGCAACTGTTTGCCATTGCCCAGCCGTCTCCCCCGGCCTCGGAAATTTCTTCGCCCCGAGTCTCCCTCGTCTCTCCCGCCACCCAGATCGACTATTCGACGCTACAAAAAGATCTGGCGGAGGGGGATTTTCAGGAAGCCAACGAAACAACTCGTCGGTTGCTGTATGAAGCGGCGGGCCGCTCTCGACAGGGCTGGCTGACCACGGACTCGATTGCGAAGTTGGCTTGTGCCGACTTAACAATCATGGATGATCTCTGGCGGCAGTATTCTAATAATCGCTTTGGCTTTTCTCCGCAATACAATATTTTTACGGAAACGGGGAACCGCCCTGGTCGGTTGATGTCCCCAGATGCCTATGACAAGTTTGGGGATGCCGTTGGTTGGCGTAAAAATGGTGAGTGGATTATTTTCAAACAAAACTTAGACTACAGCCCTGATGCACTACCGGGTCATTTGCCTAACCCCCGTGAGGAATATCGCATTAACGGCGGACGACTAGAGTACACCATGTTGATGGGTCGTTTTCAAGCTTGTCAGGGGGGAGAATCAACGCCGTTTATTCCTTTTACTTTACCCAAAACGTCTTCCCCCCCAGTCCCCAAAGGAATGTGATAAGCGTTTATTTCTTCCTAGTTCCTAGGGAGTTTTAACTGAGATGTCGTGAGTTTGCCCCTGTTATGAATCCTGGCCCCGAGCCCCCCGACTCCGTCCCCCCATCCCCATTGCTAAAGCCTAAGGCAACGACTGAAAAAGCTGAAGCAGAGGAGCGTCAGGCACCGCCCCCCCTCACACCACTGCGCTGCCTGGTCGGTTCTGGTATTTCAGGTGCTTTTGCCTGGGGATTGTATGGATTGACCACGGCGATCGCCGTGACGTTTGCGACCAAGCCCATTACCTCCGACAAAATGTTTGTCATTAAAATCGCCGCCGCCGTGCGGACATTGGTGTTGGGGATGGCATCATTGGGAACGTTTATTTTTAGCTTTGTGGCGATCGGGCTGGTTTTATTGGCGGGACAGTTGGTCTTAAAAAGTTTACTGGCGACGGATGGTGAACCCCATCAAGACTAGCCAAGCAGTTGCCATTAATTTTTATCTTCCCTCTTAAGCTTTGCGGAGTCGCCAGTCCGGTAGGGGACGCTGCCAAACATAGAGCCAAACTAATCCGAAGCTACCCAGGGCGATTAAACCCAGACTGACGACTTGGGCTACTTTCAGGGGGCCAATCATCAAGCTATCTGTTCGCAAGCCTTCGATCCACACCCGACCCAGGCTATAGCCGATGAGGTAACAACAGGCGATCGCCCCGGTTTTGATGCGTTGGGGATGGCGTAACCCGTAGAAAAAAAGCGTGACTAAAACACCGAAAATCGCTAAATTCCACAGAGATTCGTATAGGAACGTGGGATGGAAATAGTCAGAGCCCGCCAAGCTACTGGGACGATTTGCTGGTGGGATATATAGCTTCCACGGTAAATCGGTGGGGGAGCCAAACGCTTCGGAATTAAAAAAGTTGCCCCAACGCCCGATCGCCTGGCCTAAAATCACCGACGGGACAAGGACATCTAGCAAATTCCAAAAGGACAACTGGTGTCGGCGCACAAACAATAGGGTGGCGATCGTCCCCCCAATCAGTGCCCCATGAATGGCAATGCCCCCCTGCCAAATTGCAAAAATACGACCCCAATGTTGGGCGTAGTTTGGCCATTCAAACGCCACATAGTAAAGCCGCGCACAGGGAATAGCCGCCACCACCAACCACAGCGCCAGATCATTCAATAAATCGGGGTCAATCTGCCGTTTAGCAGCCAACCACTGGGACAAATTTAAGCCAATGATCACCGCCGAGGCGATCAAAAATCCATACCATCGTAGGGTTACTGGACCCCAGTGGAACATCACGGGCCCCGGTGATTGGAATTGCATGAACCACAAAGATTCCACCATGTCGCCTTGGCTGCCTCTTAACCCTGAACGTGGCCTATTGTGCCATTACTCGTCACCAACGGAACGTTTTAGTGGGGAGTCGGAAATGGTAGCGAAAATTAAATTAATTGCATTTATTTCATTAACCCAGTGCCGCTTGAACCACGTCTGCCGTCACTGCATCGGAAAGGGTCACTGTCCCGATCGCCGTGGGGAGGATAAAACGAACAACACCGGCCTTAACCTTTTTGTCATGTTGCAACGATTCGATGATGTCGGATAAAACGAGGGCAGCGGGAATTCGAGTGGGGAGTTGGGTCTTTTGCAGTAACGCCGTTTGACGCTCCCCGACAGACGCATCACACACCCCCAGTTGCACCGCAATGTTTACCGCCGCCACCATCCCGATCGCCACCGCTTCTCCATGATTAACTTCTGTATAGCCCGTTAAGCTCTCGACCGCATGACCGATGGTGTGACCATAGTTGAGGATTGCCCGTAACCCGGCTTCCTTTTCGTCTTGGCTCACCACATCCACTTTCGCTTGGCAAGAGCGCTGAATAATTTGGGTCAGGAGATCCCCCGGCAACGCCGCCATGGCGGATAAATCGTTGGCCTGTTCTAGCCTGTCAAACAATGCCTGATCCCAAATCACTCCATACTTAATCACTTCCGCCATCCCGGCCCGAAATTCCCGCTCCGGCAAGGTTTTAAGCACCAGAGGGTCGATATACACCAAGCGGGGTTGATAGAATGATCCGATCAAGTTTTTACCCTGGGGATGGTTGACCCCCGTTTTGCCGCCGATGGAGGCATCCACCATCGCTAGCAAAGAAGTGGGCACTTGCACAAAATTAATCCCCCGCAGCCAGGTTGCCGCCGCAAACCCAGTCATGTCTCCAATCACGCCCCCCGCCCCAGCGCCAATAGGGTCGAGTTCCGTTCCAGCTTGGCCCCAAACGCCGTGTCATAAATGCCCGTAATGGTGGCTAGGTTTTTGTGTTCTTCCCCCGCCGGAATGAGATGGGTAAACACGTCGTATCCCCCCTGGACAAGACTATCCCGGATTTTGTCTCCATAAAATCCATCCACTTCAGGGTTAGAAACCACCATAATCTTTTTCCCTAACTTCAACGGCTGCAATGCCGTGGCGATCGCCTCAAGGCGATCGGGGGTAATGTGGACTTGATAGGGAGTTTGGGGTAAGGGGACAGAAATGTTGATAGTCATGACAGAGAGTGTTGCGGAAGGGACGACGCAGCGTAAAATAGGGGGCGATTAAATCGTTATTTTACATGGGAGCTTTAACACGATGATTGCAGGTGTTGCACTATTCTTGGTCTATATTGCTGTTTTTACCGGTCTTGCCCTGGGGTTGCTGTATGGACTGCGGGCCGTGAAATTAATCTAAATTTTTGGGTCAATTAACCCCCTTTTTTACAGGGGGAAAAAGGGACAGTTACTGCTGCTGTTTCCTATAACATCATAAGTTTACTAATCACCCGCTGATTAGGAAGAGGTAGGGATATCAATCTCTACTCGTTTTTTTATTTTTTTAATTTCTACGTTTAATTTTTAATCAATTCTCCGACACCCATGTTCCCCATCACCCGTCCCCGTCGTCTCCGTCAAACTCCGTCCCTCCGCCGCATGGTGCGTGAAACGACCTTGACAGCAAATGATCTCATCTATCCCCTTTTTGCGGTTCCTGGAAATGCCGTCGCCAAAGAAGTGGTTTCCATGCCAGGGGTTTATCAGCTATCGGTGGACAAAATTGTGGAGGAAGCTAAAGAGGTTTACGACTTAGGGATTCCTGCCATTATTCTGTTTGGTATTCCCGACACCAAAGACACGGAAGCCACCGGGGCATGGCATGACTGTGGCATTGTGCAGCAGGCAACAGAAGCGGTTAAAAAAGCGGTGCCGGACTTGGTGGTGATTGTGGACACTTGCTTGTGTGAATATACCAGCCATGGCCATTGTGGTTATTTGGAAACCGGCGACCTCTCTGGCCGGGTGTTGAATGATCCCACATTGGAATTGTTGAAAAAAACCGCCGTTGCCCAAGCCGAAGCGGGGGCCGATATTATTGCCCCCTCCGGTATGATGGACGGTTTTGTGCAGGCAATTCGGGAAGGCCTAGATGCGGCTGATTTTATGGATATTCCCATCCTTTCCTATGCCGCCAAGTATGCCTCTGCCTACTATGGGCCATTTCGGGATGCGGCAGAATCTTCCCCCCAATTTGGCGATCGGCGCACCTATCAAATGGACCCCGGCAACAGTCGAGAAGCCCTAAAGGAAGTGGAATTAGATCTGTTGGAAGGAGCTGATATGGTGATGGTCAAACCCGCCTTATCCTACATGGACATCATCTGGCGGATTAAAGAAATTACCCAGTTACCCGTGGCAGCCTACAATGTCTCTGGTGAATATTCGATGGTCAAAGCGGCCGCCCTCAACGGTTGGATCGATGAAGAAAAAGTCACGTTGGAAACCTTAACAAGTTTTAAGCGAGCGGGGGCCGATTTAATTTTGACTTACCATGCCAAAGATGCGGCCCGGTGGCTGACAGCTTAATGGCAGGAAGGGATTTGTTCTGACATTTCGCAACAGATCCATAGCCTGAATTTCATCGGATTCATACCCAATCCATAACAATTCAGCGTTAAATCAAGGTGGCAATATTGATGAAACTTACAGTGAACTCATTTATAGCGGTTTTCTCTCAGATGAGGTCATCTAAAAGGATCTGAAACTCCCTCCTTACGAGATCTTTTACATACCCCGCCACAGTGCGAACCGCCATAGGTGTCTCTCTATTTTTCATGATGAGTACAATAGCCAACAAAAAACGTTACCTGTGGTGGGGTTAATCCGCAAAAATGTATTTTTTAAGTCCTGATTAATGTAAATGAGAGAAAAAATTATGAGCCGGGGGGTGCTGCTCGCGATCAGAGCCAGAGCAGTAGCAATAGTACTGCTGTCGGGAGTGACTTTGCTGAGCTGTAGCGCCCTTGAGGGGACTACCAGTGCTTCGCCGGTGGTCGAGCCCACGGTGGAAGACCCCCAAGAGATGACTCCAACCACCGCAGATAGTCCCCTTGCTGATACGGAGTGGCGATTGGTGAAAATCCAATCAATGGACGACACTACCGATACAGTCAGCCCAAAGGATCGAGCTCTATATGTTATGCGCCTCAACAGCGATGGCACCGTCAATATGCGCCTCAACTGCAACCGCGCCAACGGCACTTGGTCTTCCGAAGCCAGCAGCAACAATGCCAGCGGTCGCTTCGAGTTTGGTCCCTTAGCTACCACCCGAGCTCTCTGTCCGCTGCCGACCCTCGATGAGCAGATTGTGGCTGATGCTAAGTACGTTCGCTCTTACCTTCTCAAAAATGACAAGCTTTACCTAAGCCTCTTTGCCGATGGCGGTATCTACACATGGGAGCCGAATGATGACGTGAGTTTCCAGACCGAACCCGATGCCAAGCTCGAAACCGCCATTTTACGGGCATCACCCGATTACACCGCCGATGTTGTTACAGTCGGCAGCGGCGAAGCGCGATACATTTACAGTCGAGGCGATTTGAATGGTGACGGTCAAGACGAAATCTTTGTACTCCTCTTGGGGTCTATTTTCTGCGGCACAGGCGGCTGCAATCTTTTGCTCTTCACTGAAACCGAGCAAGAGTACTCCCTAATTAATAACTTTCCTATCAGTCGCGCACCACTCATCGTAACGGACGAGAAGACCAATGGCTGGAACGACCTCATCCGGCGAGAATCCGGCGGTGGAGCTCCCACTTCATACGTTAGGTACACTTTCGATGGCCAGCAGTATGTCGAGCGCGAGCGCTTGCCTGCCAATCCAACTCCCGACGGCAAAAAGTACCTTACCGGGGACTATACCTTCAATGATGGAATTCCGCTGCAGCCAGGGATCTGAACCAGGAGATCTCGCACTCCATGATTACTCAGAAGTCATAATTGGCAGTAGGTTGGTATCACAATTTAAGCTCTCTAAGACTGTCCTAGCCTCAGACCAGAACTCATCGGGCATTTCTGCTGGGTGTAGCTTGGGGAGGTGCTTGTGAATCTAGTGCCAATTATAATGAGAGGGAAGAATGAGGCTATTCCATGCGCGTTGCCGTAAAGATCGACGAGGAGGTTAAATCAACGCTGAAGGACGCAGCGACAAAATTGACGGAACCGAAAAAGCGAGCATTCATGGCGAAGGCGACGGAAGACTACCTCTATGAAAAGAAGATAACGGTTCCAAAAGATGAACTGGAGGTTTAAGATTAAACCTCCAGTCTGTCGTTGCACGGAAAAAGCCATGGCTAAAATTTTGCGTCGCCGTTCACTCGGTCTGCAATCCGTTTTTGATATTGGTCTCGCCCAAGATCATAATTTTTTGCTGGCTAACGGGGCGATCGCCGCCAATTGCTTTAATAAATCCCACTCTACCGCCTATGCCTATGTCACCTACCAGACAGCTTATTTAAAAGCGAACTATCCGGTGGAATATATGGCGGCGCTGCTGACGGCCAGTAGCGATAGCCAAGATAAGGTGGAAAAATATCGGGAAAACTGCCAAAAGTTGGGCATCGAAGTCGAGCCCCCGGATATTAATCGCTCCCAAAAACATTTCACCCCGCTCCAAAATGCAATCCTCTTTGGTCTGTCCGCTGTGCGTAACCTTGGAGAAGGGGCGATCGAACAAATTTTGGCGGCACGAAACGGGGCTGAAGATCAAAAGTTTAAATCCTTAGCCGATTTTTGTAGCCAAGTGGATTTGCGGGTGGTGAACCGTCGGGCGATCGAAACGTTGATTATGGCGGGAGCGTTCGATGGGGTACAGACCAATCGGAATCAATTGCTGCATGATGTGGAATTGGTCATCCCCTGGGCACAAAAGCGAGCCAAAGATAAAGAAAGTGGTCAAATGAATCTTTTTGATTTGGTCGGTGACGCCAATAAAACCGCTGAAGCAGAAGCCAGTACTAATGGATTTGACCAAGAACCATCTGCGTCGGCGGTACCAGAGTTTTCGTTACAGGAAAAATTGAAACTCGAAAAAGAACATCTTGGCTTTTATGTCTCCGAGCATCCCCTAAAATCGGTGCAACAATCGGCCCGCCTCATGTCCCCGATTAATTTAGGTGAACTAGACCAATACAAAGTGCGGCAAAAAGTCAGTGCTGTGGCGATCTTGGCCGCAGTTAAAAAGATTGTGACCAAAAAAACCGGGCAGCCGATGGCATTTTTAACCCTAGAGGATGTATCTGGACAAGCGGAAGCCGTTGTTTTTCCCTCCGTTTACGAACGCCTACAAGACAATCTGATGGAAGATAGTCAGCACATGGTTTGGGGGAAAGTGGATAAACGAGACGACCAAATGCAGTTGATTGTGGAAGACATGGAACCCATCGAGTCTGTCAAGATAGTGATGGTGGATATTTTGCCCCAACAAATTACTAATACCAGCGCCCAAGCCCAGCTTAAACAGATACTTCAACGACATCATCCGCAAAAAGATCAGTCTAAAGTCCCGGTCGTGGCGATCGTTACGGAAAGTCCCCATAAGCATTTCATTCGTTTAGGCGAGGACTATTGGGTTAATGATTATGCCGCTGCGATCACCGCCCTACAAGAAGTGGGTTTTCGGGCGCGGACAGAATTGCTGTTACCCCAGGCGCAGTAATCGCCGTCACAATATTTTGACTGATAACTGATATTGGCGATCTTCCTTCGAAAGGGCTGCGCCATCGCCTGTGGCGAAAAATTCATGACACTAACTGACTATGACTCTATTTTAGGACATACAAACTTACTTGGAACCAGTTGCTTTTATTCGAGACAATATCACAGACGAAAAGAAACGTTCTAAGCTCAAAGGACTGTATGATTACTTGAAGAATAACCTGGATTATTTAGTTAATTATAATGAGCGTGAGAAAGCAGATAAAACCTTCACAAGTCAAGTTGCAGAATCTCATATAGATACCCTCATTAATGCTCGACATAAGAGAAAACAGAAAATGCAATGGACACGGGATGGAGCCCAGGGCAATCGCGCCATGTCAATAATTTACGATATTCGCAATAATATTGAGAATCAAGTCAATAAGAGGACACTTTTTGTATCATCCTGATACAGAAAAATCTTCAAAAGTAGGATTTTTGAGGGTCATGCGATTGCCCTAGGATGGAGCCCATAATGTCCTGCAAATTAGAGCCTTAACGGAAAGTAATGAATGGAAAGAGAACTGGCTCAATTTAGTCTTACCAGAAGAAGTAATAACAGCATAAAAACATGTATTTTCATATTATATTTTTACGCTTCCTATTGGGTTTAGGCTCTCTTCTTATCGGCGCTAATCAACGCAGAAGTGAGCCTACCCATAAGTTATTGAAGCCAGAGAAACCCGACAAGCGTCTAGTTCTAGTACTTGTTGAGATTGAGTCCCGCTTCCTTCGCCATTTTGCTGATACCTTTCTTTTCTAGGGTTTTGATGGCTGTGGTGGAAAGACGCAGACGAACAAAGCGATTACCTTCGGGCCACCAAACCCGTTTCCAGTGCAAATTGGCTTCCTGTAGACGTTTCGTGCGTCGATGGGAGTGGGAAACGGCAAAGCCGTTATTCGCTTTTTTTCCAGTGAGTTGGCAACGGCGGGACATGGGGGTTTCTCCTGTAGGTCTAAAGTCCGATCTACCACTATATCAGAAGCTTCCCTATCCGGATCAAACCTGCACCCAGACTGAAACTGAGCCTCCCTGACAGCGGAGCTCCGCCCAGCCGTATTCATTGGCATACACCGATTCAGTGATGTGTTCTGTCATGTCCCTAAACTCAGCATGGGGCTTGCCTACCTCCATCCATTTCCAGCCAGCAGGGCCATCGCTCATAATCACCACCATGGCCTTTGGATGTGCTGCGTTTCCTAAACAAGTCCAGCCGATACAATTCCAATGGTCAAAGTAGTTGTACTGGGGGCCATACAGATAATCTCGACGTACCTGTAAGAATTTGTCAATGAGCCAGCGGTGAGACGTTAGATAAATGGGATATTGATTGCCATCTTTGCCATAGTCTTCATAGCTTGCTCCGTAATAATCTGCATAGAAAATACAGGGATACCCTTCTTGGCGGAGCAGAATTAAGGCATAGGCTAACGGCTTAAACCAACTTTCAACCGGTGACTCTAAGGCTCGTAAGGGTTGAGAGTCGTGGTTTTCAACAAAGGTAACCGCATTGAAGGGACGCTGTTGCATCAAGGTCCCGTTCAAAATCCGACGCATATCGTAGTTCCCGCCTGCTCGACTTGCGGCATGAAAATTGTAGTGGAGCGGTATATCAAAGACCGACATTCGCCCCCCGACCGAATCGAGATACCAGTGCAAGGCGCTTAGATTATTTTGCCAATATTCCCCAATGATGACGAGGTCTTTCTGGGCAAATTTTTCCAAGGCATCAATCCAGAGCGGAAAATACCAGGCCGAGATGTGTTTAATGGCATCTAATCGAAAGCCATCAACGTTCGTTGTGGTTAAGGTCCATTTACCCCAGTTTTTGATTTCCTGTTGTACTTCGGGATTTTGGAAATCTACATCACATCCCATCAAGTAGGATAAGTTACCCTTTTCAAGGGCGACATAATCATCAAATTGTTTGCCTTCAAATAAATAAATCTGGCTACTATCTTTACTGCGGTCGTCATAGTCGGTTGCATCAAAATGCCACCAGTGCCATTCAAAGTCCGAATATTTACCCTGGCGTCCAGAAAAGCTGAAATGGGTATAGGCTTCAATTTCCTGTGACCCGCCAGCGGGGTTAAGACGATCATTTTGTCGGTAGGGAGTTGCCCTGAGTGTTTCTTTATGGTCGCCGCCCATACGATGATTCAGCACAGCATCTGCGTAGACTTGCACCCTGTTTCTGTGGAGCGCTTCAATGGCCTCAATATATTCCTGGCGATCGCCATATTTAGTGCGAACCGTCCCTTTTTGGCCAAATTCTCCTAGATCATACATATCATAGACGGCATAACCCACATCATAAGCTCCCCCCATTCCTTTGTAAGCCGGCGGTAACCACAGTGCTGTAATGCCAGCTTCGGCAAGATTTTCAGCCTCTTGAGCTACTTGTTGCCAGAGATTATCTTCCTCCCGTAAATACCAGTGAAAATATTGCATCATGACGCCATTGCTCACAGCCATCGAAAGAACCTCAAGAAAAAGAAAATAATGCTCTGATTATGATGAAGCCTCAGATTTTGAGAGAGAACATTGCAAAAATTTTACCTTTCCCGTTCAACCGGGAAAGCCTGCATGAATCATGCCGGTTACAGAGAATGCATACAAAAAATTTTATGACGGGAGTCACCTTTATCTTTTCAACTCAGTTGGCCAATCACCCCATCTATCGATGATCAATTTTCGATGACGAGTAATCTGCTACCACCATAGTGGGTAAAGTAAGGGAAGGAAGGTAAGTTGGGAGGAATACTGCTGACGATTGCTCTTGTCCTAAAACTGTCGATTTCGGTTAGTGTGCTGATCGACAGACATATAAAATTACGCAATGGTTCTATGTCTATGCCAAGAGGTGGGGGAAGTGAAGATTGACAACCCCATCAACCAACCCCATTAACAGAGAGGGCTAATTAGCCTCAACGGCATGGGTTAATAATATTTTTTTGACCAATCCCACTATTCTGGTCTCTACTTTATGCTCATTAAATCGCTTCTGTGCCTATGAAATTTGTCCATTCAGCAACCTGTCATATTTCTCGTTTGTAGATTCGGTAAATCATGCTTGCTAAGTAAGTTGTTGCAATAATTCAGATGAATAATTCCTGTAAAATAAGGGCTTCAGCGATGTTTACCTCAATTTTCATCACCGCCGTACTAAGCAACTGTCGTGAAAAATAGATCCCGGTTGAATATTTTATTAATTGAAGATCAGTTGCCTCAAGTGGAACTCTTGCGATTGTTTTTAGAGGGCCAATCGTATTTTGCAGTTCAGATTCAGGTGGCATCCAATTTAGTTCAGGGACTACAGCAGATACAAAGGGCTTTCTTTGATATTGTTTTACTGGATTTGTTTCTCCCAGACAGTATGGGAATCGACGGACTAGAGAAACTTAAACGATTTGTTCCCCATATTCCTGTGATTGTACTCACGAGCGGGCATGACCTGAGTTTAGGTCTGGAAGCAATACAAAAGGGAGCAGAAGATTATTTAGTCAAGGGACAGCTAGAAGAAAGCCACATTACCCGTGCAATTATTTACGCCCAGGAACGACAAAAAATCAAACGAAAATTACAGCAGCAGATTGAAAGAGAACAGCTGATGGGGCGAATTTTGGAAGAGATAAGACAATCTCTTGATCTTTCAATTATTCTACAAACCACGGTGGATGAAGTCCGCAAATTTTTACAAGTTGATCGTGTGCTTATCTATCGTGCCTACTCGAAAACAATGGGGCGGGTGTTAGTCGAAAGCCCGGGTAAATTGAGCAAAAGTCAACTGAAGCGTCGGCAATCGATGATTCGGAGTTTACACTATTTTCTGAATACCCATCGAGTGGCTAAGGCGGAACCAGCAAATAGCTTACTCTCTATGACGCCAGAATTAGAAGGTTTTTTGACCTGTCTGACGGATGCAGTTCTGACAGTTCCGATTTGGCAACATCTTCCCGATCATCGAAATCGTCTTTGGGGACAATTAATTGCCCAGGATCTTCAGGGGACTAGGCAATGGCAAGGGTGGGAGGTTGAGTTTTTACAACACCTCAGTAGTCAGGTGGCGATCGCCATTCAACAATCGGAGTTGTTTAGTCAGGTTCATCAACAGGCAACGCTAGATGGCTTAACGGGCTTGGCCAACCGCCGTCACTTTAATCATGTGCTCCAACAACAATGGCAACAACAGGGGAAAAAGCGCCAGTACCTTAGTTTGGTATTGTGCGATATTGATTTTTTTAAACAATACAATGACACTTATGGACATTTGCAGGGGGATGAATGCCTTAGACAGGTGGCAAAGCTTTTACAGCAAGTCGCCCGGCGGGATCGGGATTTAGTGGCGCGATATGGTGGCGAGGAATTTGCCTTGATTTTGCCCCGCACCAATTTGCCCGGCTGTAACAAGTTAATTCACCAGCTCCAGAAAAATTATTTGGCGGCTAAAATTCCCCATCAGGGTTCAGCGGTGAGTCCCTACTTAACCCTCAGTATGGGCAGTGCCACGATTATACCCACTCCCCACTCATCTCCGGAAAAACTAATCAAGATGGCGGACTCGGCATTGTATGAAGCGAAACACTTGGGTCGTAACCGCCATGTTAGTGCCTCAGCCATTAGCCTGACCCCTCACCTGGATTGATTTTGATTCAATGCACGTTTCGGCAAGATGGGGACAGTTTCCCTGTGGCGGCGAATGCTCTGCTTGGTTCGACCGGGGGATTAAACTAAGCGATGAATATCTTCGTTTAAGCCGATCAGGACTAAAATCATGCCCGGTTGCAGGCGTGCTTGGGGAGAAGGATTAATTTGAAATTTTTCTTCCGATCCGACTGCCAAAACACTGACTCCGTAGTTCTTACGAAGTTGCAATTCAGCCAGAGTCTTATGACAGAATTCATCCGGAACAACCATTTCCACAATGCTATTGTCGGGGTCTAACTTAAAACGATCGACGATGTTGGGGGTGGTTAGGCGGTATGCCAAATCTTTTCCCGCTTCGTGCTCGGGAAAAACAATCAGGTCGACCCCGATACGCTTTAGAATTTTTTCGTGGGTATCTGACGAAACCTTGGCTACGACTGATTTCACTCCAGCTTCTTTTAGGTTGAGACAGGTGATAATACTTTCTTTTAAAAAATTACCGATCGCCACAATCACCGTTTCAATTTCCAGCACCCCTGCTTCCCGCAATGCCGTATCATCGGTGGAGTCTAAGCTAATGGCATTGGTCACGACCTTATCCGCCAAGATTTCGGCCACTAATTTTTGATCCTGATCAATACCCAACACATCATAACCATTGGCATGGAGGGTTTCGCACACTGCCCGGCCAAATCGACCCAAGCCGATGACGGCAAATTGGCGTTTATCTTGACGAATTAAATTGAGCAAACTGTTGGCTTTCATAAAAACGCCCCTAGGCACAATCAGCAATGGATAGTCAACGCATCATGCCGTTTTACTTCTTCTAGATACAAGGCGATCGCCTCTTCTGTGTCACCCATAAACCGGAGGTTGCCCCGATCCAACCAGATGGTGGTTTCACAAGCAGTGGCAATGAAGTCGAGGCTATGGGATACCACGAGAATAGTGGTGTGTTGTCCCCACAACCGATCCATCCTGACCTGACATTTATGTTTAAAACTCTCGTCTCCGACGGAAAGCACTTCATCTAAAATTAAAATTTCCGGCTCGATATCCGTGGCGATCGCAAATCCTAGTCGAGCAGACATACCGGAAGAAAGAGATTTAACGGGCATATCTTCCAGATTTTCTAGCTCTGCGAACTCTAAAATAGTCCCTACTCGCTCTAGCATCTCTTGACGGGAAAAACCCAACATCACTCCGTAGAGGATGATATTATCCCGCACCGATAAATCCGGATCAAATCCTGCCCCTAGTTCAATTAAAGGAGCAATTTCTCCCTTGACTCGGAGGGTTCCCATGGAGGGGGGGAGAATGCCGCAAATTACTTTCAGTAGGGTGGATTTACCGGAGCCGTTAGAGCCAATAATGCCAATTTTTTCCCCCTGATTAATGGTGATATTAATGTCATTCAGAATCAGTTTGCGAGAAGGTTTACGATACTTTCCCTCAATAAATGAAATAACAGTCCGTTTCAGGTCGTAGGAAAACTCCTCCTGCGTCCGTCGATAAAGGCTGACTTGATCAAGGCGAATAACTTCTGACATTAAAACGGACGATTACAACAGATCAATGAAATATTTTTGCCAAGAACGGAAGCAAAACCAACCAACCGCTAAGAGAATAATGCCATTAAGAAGGCTATGAACCATTAAACCAAGATCCGGAGCGCCGCCCCCCAAAGACAACTGACGAATGCAATCAATAATGGGGAACAGTGGATTAATGACCAGAATTCTCCGCACATGTTCCGGGACAATTTCGGAGGGATAAAAGATGGGGGAACTAATCCAGAGAACAAAAGTAATCAGCTCGTAAAAATAGGGCAAGTCGCGAAAAAAGACATACAGCGTACTGACCAAGTAGCCAATGCCTGTGCACACAAGACAAAGTCCCAGAAAGGGGAACATTAAGGCAATGGCATTCACTAGCCACCAACCAGAGTCCCAAGATTTAAACACCGTAACGAGTAAAAGTAACGGTAGGGGGCCAACGACAAATTGGAAAACATTAGACACAATCATTGACAGCGGAAAAACGCTGATGGGGAGCTTGATTTTGTTCATCAAACTTCCGCTCGCTACCACACTCGGTAAAGCTTGACTGGTGGAAGCTGAGAAAAAATTAATCACCAGTAAGCCCGTGAAGGCCGCCAAGACGTAATTTAAGATTGAGTCATCGTAATATTTCTGGAATGCTTTACTAAAAATTGCTGCATAAATAGTGGTCATAATCAGGGGGTTAAGTAATGACCAGTAAACCCCTAAAAATGACCCCCGATAGCGACCCTTTAAATTGCGTTCAACCAGGATTTGCAGTAACTCTAGATAACGCTGGATGGGAGACCAGTGCTCCCGCCTTGGCATCGTAAGCGCCATAAAAACTTAATAAAATTGTTCAGCCGTATGCTAACAAGATAGGGCTAAATGTTGATTGTATAGAGTCGTGTAGCCTTTGTCGAGGCGGGAAACAGTTCCCTAGACCCATTCAAGAGGGGGGGCAGATTCCGCTAAACTAAAGATTAATCTTTATCGTTCTTGAGTTGGTTCACCAGCGATTTATCCCTATGGCGATCGAAATTGGGCAAAAAGTTCGGGTTTTTCGGTTACGAGATCGAGTCTCAGCGGATGTTGTCGGTAAACTTGGCAAAATCGGTATTGTCAAAGAATTTAAGATGACCGACGGGAGTGGTATTGGTGCAGTGGTTGCCTTTGACGACAAAACGGCTACTTGGTTTTTTGAAGATGAAATTCAAGCCTGTTGATGACGACAACTCAGACTTGGGTTCTTAAAGCTCAGGGGTATTGGTCATGGATTGGCCTTTAATGTGTCCCTAAATTAGAAAAATAATTCGCGATCTTGATGCGTTTATTCAGACAATGCAATGCCTGTTTTCAGAAAGTTCTCCCCTAGCTTGGATATTTAAAAATTTCTCTGGTTCCTGAACCTGATTTTTGAAACACTCGTTTGATTATTCCATTGAAATAAATACTGAAAGAACTGAAGTTTGTTTCTGATCGCCGGGGGTCTGCCAGTCATTATTTTAAGGGCAAGCCATTAGGTGAGTGGAAGGAAGGGCGAGGCGAGCATCGCTGTAATATCCTATCCGCTTAAGTTTTTGCTCTAACCTTATTTCTATTGATTCCCTTGGGGATTCGGAGCATAGGGAATTTTACAAAAATTTCAAACAATCAATTTGTCGGTTTTCTCCATCACGGTTAATTACTATGGCACGGGTTTTAACATTTCTAGGAAAGGGGGGGACAGGTCGCTCCACCGTGGCGATCGCCGCCGCCAAGCGCTTGGCCCAATCGGGAAACAAGGTGTTAGTTATCGGTCAAGATCCGAGTTTGGGTTGGATATGGGATGTCACCCTATCCGATGTGGCACAGACAGTAGAGCTAAACATTGATGGACTCTGGCTTCGTTCCACCCATTTATTGGAGCAGGGTTGGGAAAAACTCAAAACAGTGGAAGCCCAGTATCTGCGGTCTCCGACGTTAAAAAATATCTATGGTGAAGAACTGGGTGTTGTGCCAGGAATGGACGAAATTTTGGCGTTGAATGCGCTGTGGGAATATGACCAGAGTGGTCGTTATGACGTCATTATTTATGATGGCGCGGGTAACTTGAACACGTTACGCATGTTTGGCGTTCCAGAAATTGCCAGTTGGTATGTGCGCCGTTTCCGTCAAGTGTTGGAAGGTTCCGAAGTGGTACAAACCCTTGCTCCATTCGTACAGCCGGTAGCCGGTGCCGTCCTGAGTGTGAATTGGAGTCCAGATCAGTTTATTGACCACCCAGATGGGCCCCAAGCGTTGCTGAATAGAGGCCAAGCGGCGATCGCCAACCCCCAGCGCTTTGTTGCCTACCTCGTCACCACCAGTGATCCCATTGCCCAGCGGGTTGCCCAGAATTATTGGGGAGGGTCGCAACAGGTAGGATTAACGGTTGAAGGCGTGATACAAACCCCATTAACGGGGGGAGAAATTCCGGCAACAGCCTTTGATCCGCTTCCCATCACCCAGTTACCATTGGTTGAAACGGAAGGTTGGACGTTATTAATGGCTGCATTGCCCGATTTTGCCACGGTCATCCCTTCCCCAAAACCCCTCACCATCGATCGCCAACAAAAACAGGTCACCATATTTTTACCCGGCTTTGATAAAAAACAAGTCAAGCTGACCCAATCCGGCCCGGAGTTAACCATTGAGGCGGGGGACCAGCGCCGCAACATTGATCTGCCGGGGGGCTTACGGGGACGAGCGGTCACAGGAGCGAAGTTTCAAGGGGGATATTTGATTATTTCTTTTTAATTTTTAATTAGACGACTAAGCGGCTCGCCAAGTCCCATGAAAACCATAGGGAATCACCGCCGGTAAGCCCAAACGACACAAGGGGTCTGAATCTAGATGGTCAGCGCCCCAAATCCAGACTTCACTCTGGTGGCGATCGCCATCGTAAACTACGGTCATCAGCCAACCTTGGTCTGCCTGGTGGGGATGGGGAATAAATAGCGGCTCCATGGGATATTTATTCGGGCCGAGGTCTACTTCCGTAATGGTTTCAGTGTCATAGTCAAAGCAAGCAATTGCGCCGAACAGCTCGGTGCCGGGTTGATTGGCGGGGCGCTGTGCCACAACATAGGTTCGTTGCCAGGGTTGCCCCGTCAGCCGGGGATCAATGATAGGAAATTCACAAAAGCGCTCCCAAACCGGCGTGGCAGATAAAACTTGGGCGGTTCGCGGATTGAGAATAACTTGCCACAGGCGGCCATGACTGGCTGTATGGGTCACGCCGGACGGAATCTCCCGTAAATACTCATTGGTTTGAATAAAGTCAGGAAAATGAACCAAATCCAGACGTACATTGCCGTCGGGTAATAGGCAACCATTGCCATAGTGCCACTGAAACCAAGGGTCTGTTTCTCCCCGGCTCACCACCTGTAACGTGTCGCGGTCAACCACCAACACCTGGGTCGATCCGTCCTGATTCCACCCCAACGCATCCGCATAGGCTTTTTGTCCGAACAGCAGCGGCAATTGCGCTAGGGTGATGGGCGGTAGGAAAAAGATCAAATAATTACCCGCTAGACAAAAACTATGGCAAAAGGGGGTGACGGATAACTTAATTTGATTCTGCTGGATTAATTTCCCCGCCTGGTTGAGGCGATAAAGATTGAGATTCATCTGTAGATCAATCCCGATGCTGTAAATTTCACCGCTGAGGGGGTCTCGAAGCGGGTGGGCGGTGAACGGTTTTCCGGCAGCTAATTCCCCATCAAAGTCTTCCAATCCCCACGTTGCCAACGTTTCCAGGTCTAGGGCATGGGGTTGCCCCCCTTCCCACAGAGCCAATAGGCGATCCGGTAGTGCCATCACCGAGGTATTGGCCGCATTTTTGAAAATATCCTGCTGTCGCCACAGGTTACGCCAGTAGTGAAAGACTCCCTGGGGGTCCGTCATGCCATAGTTGCCAAACAAATAACGATTAGCCTGTTCTTCCGCTTGATACCCCCTCGTTTGAACGTAGCGATATAGCCCCTCGGGCCCTGTGTCGCGAAAATGCACCGCTAAAATAGCCCCATCCCCATCAAACCAATGCCCGACCGTTTCTTGTCCCCGGCTCAATCGCCCCGGCCCATTGCGATAAAGGCTGCCCCGCAGCTCGGCCGGAATTTGACCGCTCA
This sequence comes from Merismopediaceae cyanobacterium, assembly GCA_942490695.1. Classification (GTDB taxonomy): domain Bacteria; phylum Cyanobacteriota; class Cyanobacteriia; order Cyanobacteriales; family Microcystaceae; genus Synechocystis. The sequence goes on from CALNXU010000004.1 coordinate 168,685, forward strand.
GAACCGTCAATGGCGTGGGGCCAAACTCTTGCCCCGGTTGGGTAACATTGGCTGCCCAGGCTTTACGGGAAGAAATTGTCGTAGTGGTTGTCATGGGGACAGGGAAAACACGATGTGGGATAACTTGTTAAACAACTTAACGCAAGACTGACGACGATTCTTGTCCGAGTAGTTGAGTTTCTGCTTTTCAGAATCCTTGGGGCGTTGAATCGGTCGTTCGGTTCCATTAGGGAGTTGTTTGGATGAAAAGCTTAAGGAAAGAAATTTTTACAGCCTGATTTTTAGTACCGTGGATAAGTGTTGTGGTCTCTAGGTTCACTTACACTATGTCAGCCCAGCATTCCACTGTTCTTGGGATAGACATCGGCGGAACTGCCATCAAATTTGGTCGTTTTAACCCTGAAGGATGCTGCTTAGAGTGTGTTTGAAAAGTTTTGCTGAATCCCTTATTTGATGGGGGATAGAGCCTGTTTTTAGCAAAAGTGCTCAAATCCTTGCCCAGCCTGAGTTTCGATGGACTTTTCAAACACGTTCTTAGAATCCATTGCTTTACCAACTCCCCAGCCAGCACTACCGCAATCGATTTTGGCGCAACTGTTAGTCGGAATCAAGCAAATACGGACATCAAATTGCATGGCGATCGGGGTGGGAATGCCCGGACCAGCTGACGCCACTGGACGCATTGCCCAATTAGCGATTAACTTACCCCAATGGGAAAATATTCCCTTAGCCAATTGGCTGGAGGACAGTGTTCATCTGCCCACGACACTGGAAAATGATGCGAACTGTGCCGCAGTAGGGGAATCTTGGCTAGGAGCAGGACGTTATTACCCTAACTTCATTTTGCTCACCCTTGGAACTGGCGTGGGGGGGGGCTGTATTTCTTAATGGACAGTTACTTAGAGGCCCCCACGGTGCCGGAGGAGAACTGGGCTTAATTTCTATTGAACAAGATGGATACCCTTGTAACTTGGCGTTCGCGTAATAAATTCGCGAAATCACCTCGGGTTACAAAAAACATGAAACTCCTTTCACACAAGGGTTTCCAGGAAAAGAGCGGAGAATCATGTGCTGTCCCTGACCCCAAAATTTATCCCCCATATCTGTAATTGGGTTGGCGATCACACCAATCAGAAAAATGTCGCATTGAAACTGTAGGTGTTGCAATCGCTTTTGGGTGATGATTACAGACTTTTTGAGGGCAAACCTTTTGCATTTGGATAACGCGAACGCCAAGTTTCTCTTGTATCCAAGCGTCCCGAACCGTCAAGGCTGCTTGCTCAAACGAGAGCTGATTGAGAGGAGCATTTGTAACATAGACGCGCCAACCAAAAGTTTTCTGGGTTTGCTTAAGCGCAGCTTGCTGATGGATGACTTCCGTAATTTGATAGCGAGCCCTTCGCTTTTTAATCTGAGGCTGGTACTCATAGCTGTATTCGAGAAACCCTTCGACTCGGTAAGCTTTAAGAATCGTGTTAGCCTTCTGCTGGAGATTCGAGAGCTCTCGAATCTGTCGTTTACCGCGTCCGACTTCGGGTGTCAGAGCCTTCAACTTCTCCTTCTTTACTGACTTTGATGCCATCTCCTACATAGACCCGTTGTCCCTTCAGGCGCTGGGTATTTGGATGCGTGCTTAACCAGCCACCCCAACGATGGCAAAGTTCGTCAATACTAAAAGCACTGGAATGAAACCAGTGCAGGGCTTGACATAGTATCTATCCTTCACCCAGGCCTAAAGCGTTGAGGTAAGTGGTCACAGCCGGTGGCTGGGTCGTCAATAGAACGCCCCACAGCAAGAGGACGAACCATTCAAAGGTAGCCTCGCGGCTGAACGCTGGACGCAACTTGATAATGATTTGCTCTAATCGTTGGTATAGCTCCATAACTGAACTGGCTGATGGTTTCTATTTCAGCCAGTTTTGAACATTTTGTTTCCTTTGGGTAGGGGCATGTTCTTTTTTAGAGCACACCTACAGCCCGAGAAAAACTTCGCACTGTCCAGCTCGTTAAAAGCAGTGTAAAAACCATTGGCATGGCAAAACTGAGCACCACTATTGAATTCACTACGTCAATTTCGTTAGTCTTTGAGCGAGACCATCCCATTTTTGTGAAGACGATACCGGAGACGACTTATCTATGAACCATTCCACAGTTGTAATTATTGGTGGGGGTATCTGTGGGTTGATGGCGGCGACGGTGCTCCAACGTCAAGACTTGACCGTAACCATACTAGATAAGGGAAAAGGTTTGGGAGGGCGGATGGCATCCCGTCGCATCCGTTATGAAGACCAAGTCGGTACGTTTGATTTTGGCACTCAATACTTCAAGGTACGAGATTCCCGTTTCCGCTCTTGGGTCAATGATTGGATTCAGTCCGGTGTTGCCTGTTTGTGGTCGGAGGGTATGCCTTCCGTGGAAGGTCAAGAAAAAAGCACAGGAATCAGTCTTTATCGTGGAGTACCTAGTAACCGGAGTATTGCCCAGCATTTGGCCAAGTCACTGGTGGCCGAAACCCAAACCAGAGTGACGTTTTTACAGTGGGAGAATGATCAATGGCAAATACACTGTGATTCTGGACAGGTTTATTCAGCAGATTATCTTGTCATGACCCCCCCGGTTCCGCAAACATTAACATTATTGGATACCTCGGCGCTGCAGTTACCAGAGAGCTTACGACAGACCCTGGAAGGCATTCAGTATGCTCCTTGTCTAACCTTGATGGTTCTGCTGGATAAAGAAGCCAATATTCCTGCGCCGGGGGGACTATGGCTCAGGGGTGAACCGTTGGTTTGGATTGCTTGTAATACACAAAAGGGAACCTCCCCTGGGGGTCATGCGGTAACGATTCAAGCGGGCCCACAATTTAGTCATTCCCATCTTGATGATGATGATGCGACTGTTATCACGTCAATGTTGATGGCAGCAGAGCCATGGTTGAATTCCCGCGTCCTCTCAGTACGGCTACATCGTTGGCGCTATAGCCATCCTTTGACATACTTCCAGGATAATTTTCTAGCCTGTAATTGTCCGGGCCCCATATATCTGGGCGGTGATGCTTTTGGAAGGGGCAAAGTGGAAGGGGCCGTTTTATCCGGTCTGGCGATCGCCGAACATTTACTGACCCGATTAGAGGAGGCGAAAAATTCCACAGATGTGCCTTAATCCGGTGATTAGCGGGTCGTATAGCAGGACTAGAGACGATGGAATTGATCGATCTAGAATCTAGCGAGCCAAGGGAGGAAGCAAGCCTAAGTAGCGTGAAAGATAAGGCGAAAAGACTTCATAAATTAGAGTTAATGGTTTACGGTCATGCCAAAACAGGTAATGTCTGCCCCAGAATGGGCCGGACTCCTGAAAAGCAGATTCCAATTTTGGGCAATACCCACAGTAAATTCCTTGTATGTCCCGATAAAGCTCCGTGTGCAGACGGGATAGGCTGTCCCAGATGGGTAAGTTGCGATTCTCAAGATATTCATCCACATGATCCGCATCCCACCAGGAAACCGCATAGGCTAACCGTTGACCGGAATAGGTTCTAAGCCATACCTGCCGCCGTAGCCAAGGCTGGGGCACCATATTAATCTGCATTGGTGCTCCGTCCGTATGGGTTCCGATGGGGGACATATCAATGACATCGACCTCTGTCTTTTCGCGGGTTAACAGTTGTAGATGCCGGGTGGGAGAACCATCCCCTAACAGTAAAATTTGCCAAGCTGGTGGAAGTAGGGAGTGGGGTAAGCCTTCCGCAATCGTTTGGCCCTCACCTTGCCAAATCAGGTCAAGCTCATACCAAGGAACAACCGATGCAATGGGAGAAGAAGCTTTCAAGAGTTAATACCTGGTATTCAGGTGGCTTTACATTTTTTTACAATTTTAACAAACTCTTTAGAGGGAGGCATTCAAGGCTAGTCAACCCAAAAGTCGTGGCGGGTAATCGACCCCTGGGGCTGAGTGAAACACGGATCAAGACACGTCGCGATCAATCTACCATTGCAACCAGATCGTGCCCGGGGTTTGATGGTTGGTTCACCCTCAAAAATTGACGGGTCGGGGCCAGTCAACCCATAGATTCCCAACGAGCATAGACTCGAACTAGGCTGATTGTTGCAGCTCGGCCCACGCTTGTGGGGTAAATGTTTTAAGGGCTAATGCATGGATTGCTTCAGAGGCGATCGCCTCTTTGAGAGCGCCATAGACTAATTGGTGCTGCTTAACCCGATTTTGATTTTCAAACGCCGTCGAGACCACCACCGCTTCCAGATGATCTCCCCCCCCTAGATCGTTCACCATCACTTGGGCATCGGGAAGGGCAGCTTGTATTTGTGCTTTAACTTGGTCGAGACTAATCATGGTTGTTAAGGAGCTAGATTAATGAACAATTGTTAAATATTTTGACATTCTCTTTCCCTCCAGCGAACAAATTTTTGATTAACAATAAGTTCCAACGCGATATTTTATGGGAGCGGTCGCTCCGCGATGGTTCAACTCGACAGTATAAACCTTGGCCGCAAGCCAGTGTGTGTATTAGTTTTTGCCGGATTTCTCAGCCGCGTGCCCATGAAAACGAATACCGAGGAAAACATCATACAGAAAACTCCAAAAATTCTTACCGTCCAATAATCCCAATGATTGTTCACACCCTTTCGCATCCAGAAGGGGTTTAGTGACCTGATAGGTTGCTTGGTATTGATACCAGGGAATGGAGGGCCAGAGGTGATGAATCAAGTGATAGTTCTGCCCAAAAATCATCAAGTTTAATAGGGGGCTGGGGTAAACCCGTGCGTTTTTCCAGCGGTTGCGCTCTTGAAAAGGACGATGGGGTAAATAGTCAAAAAACAGGCCCAGTGTAACGCCGACAATCAAAGCCGGCACAAACCAATAGTTCATGACAAACCCAATGAAACCAAAGTGAATCCCCAGGAAAACAATGGTGATTAGAAATAGACGACTCAAAAACCACTCCAACAGCTCTAGTTTGCGCCAGAGTTTCCGTTTGAAAAAGAAAATTTCATGGTAGAAAAACCGAGCAGCAATTAACCACAGGGGGCCACCGGTGGAAACGAAATGATCGGGATCATTGTGGGGATCGTTGACGTTGGCATGGTGCTGGAGGTGTACACGGGTAAAAACAGGGAACGCAAACCCTAACATTAGGGCACTGCCATGACCCATGACGGCGTTAATCACTCGATTGCGATGAGCCGCATTGTGGGAGGCATCATGAATGATCGTCCCCGATAAATGTAGTGCCAACACACTGCAGGCAAAACAAAGCCAGTGGGGCATATCCCATTGCCAATACCCCAAAACAGTACAGGTGATCAGCAAGATTGCGGCAAAAAACATCCACACGTTAGGGTTAAAACCACCATCCGCCAGCAAAAACTCCTTGGGGACAGCTTGGGAAATTGTTTGCAGCGGTTGCATCGCTTGCATTATGGTGCTTTGCTCCTAACACACGAAAATTAATGTTGCTCTTGGACAGTTTATAGTAATTCCCCTAGCTAGGGAAAGGAAAATATTCTGGGAACAACGAATTAAACTGGGTGACAATGGTTACATTTTGTGAAGTTGCTGACTTTCAAACTTTCAAAAAGCCGGTCATCGGTGTTATAGGGCTCCTGCCGCTGTTTTGTCCAGCACACTGCCCATGTGACTCGTCAGATTAATTGCTTGAATCACCGGCGGCCCCTCGACCCCGTCTGGATAGTCGATGACACTGACCCCGCCATTGCCCTGTTTGATGTTCCAGAAATGGGCCGGAGACAGTCCTAATAGTTCCGCTAGAATTACTTTATTGATGGCATCATGGGCAACCACAATGCCCACCGTTTTGCCCTCTCCTTGGCTATAAAATTTGACCCGTTCCTGCCAGCAGGCGATCGCCCGGTCCCAAACCTGTTGCAGATTTTCCCCCTCTGGCATTTGAACCGTTTCCGGCTGGTCTTTCCACTGTTGTAGTAAGCCGGGATAATCTGCCTCAATTTCAGATTCGAGTTTCCCTTCCCAGAGTCCATGACAAATTTCAACCAACTCTGGCTGTAGGTCTAACGCAATGCCTGGGTGATTTTGCAAAATAATTTCAGCCGTCTCCTTGGGACGGAGCATCGGGCTGCTAATCCCGACATTAATTTCAATGTCTTTCAGAAAATTGGCGGCCTGGTGGGCTTGGTCGCGTCCCGTGTCATTGAGGGGAATATCTCGTACTCCCTGGAAGCGAGATTCCCGATTCCATTGCGTTTCACCATGACGGATGAGTAAAAATCGGAGACGATTGTTGTTTGTGCGGGGCGGCGGTAGCGGAATACCCAGATGGGCAGTTTGATTCAGCGATTCTAGTTGCACTGGATCTCCCCAGCCTCCCGAAAAGTTGAGGATATTTAGGTTGCAGTTGGACTGTTGGAGCCGATGGTAGTGGGAAATTGGGATGCCGATGGCACTCATCAACAGGCAGCGATTAATGCCGTTATGGGCAATGATTGCCACAGTCTGGCCCTCAGATTCGGTGAGTAACCGTTGCCAAAAGCGTTGGGCTTGGGCGTACAGCTCAGCAATAGGATTATGTTCAACTGGATCCTTTGGATCCTTTTCTCCGGTCAGTTGCATCACAAATTCATGGGGACGTTCATGCCAACAACGGTAAGCCTCCGGAAATTGGGTCACCACGTCCTGTTTTGTCATGTTTTCCCACTGGGGTAAATCGACTTCTAACAGGCCATCGGTGGCTTCCAGCGGCGGCAAAGACCCAAAGCATTGTTGGATGATTTCAGCGGTTTGCTTCGCACGATTGAGAGGGCTGCAATAAATTTTGGCGATCGGCAGCTGACCGAGGGTTTCTCCCACCTTACGGGCATCCGCCTGTCCTTTTTCCGTTAAAACGGACTTATTACTCCGCCCTTGAATCCGTTTTTGCGCGTTGTAATTGCTTTGACCATGACGAACGATGATAACGCGAGTTGCCAAGCCCCCAGCCTCCAAATACCTTAAAGTCATGCCAATTCTACCGGGTTACTGCCCTTTCGCTCCAATGTTACGGGTAATTCTTTTCTGTAACTAGCACCCGTGATTTGAGCCGCTGAAGCCTCCGGTCTGGTGGACAAGCAGTGTAACTATTGATGATGTGGACAAGGCCGCGTTTACAGCAAATTGCCTCAAAAAGCTTTAAATAATGAAAGCTAACGATAGACGAAGTGACGTTTGAAGGCTTTCTCATTGCGTACCTGAGCCGATTCAAAACCTGTGACTTGCTTGCAAAACTCAGGGAAAACTTCTACGGATCAACAAATAACCTAACCCTCTAAAATAATTGCCAATCTTGAGAATTTAATTGCTGGAGTTGTCCCAATCGGCGTGTAAAGTAGCCTGCATGCAATCGGCTGTAATCGGAAAGCTTCAAAGTCTGTACATGAATTGACCAAGACCAGATATATGCCGTCTGGGTCAATGCTTGCAAGCTTGCCTCTTCAATGGACGTTAACGACGCAACAGAGGCATAACCCGTGAGGAAAGCATCCCGCACCGCTCGACTTAAACCCGACTGTGAAGAAACTTGAATGAACTTGGCAATATCAAAAGCTCGCCAACCCATGCCACATTGATCAAAATCAAACATCATCATCTGATCTTGGTCAGTGAAATGAACATTACCGCTGTGGGGATCGCCCCAACAAGTTGTCCAAAACGGTGCAATGGTAGGAATTGCCTTTAACTGCTTCTTGATCACCATACAAGTGTCAATTAAGTATCGCCATTCATCTAAACGATGATGGAGGAATGGCGCAATAATATGCAACGAATCGTCTAATAAATAGTTGAGGGTGAGGGGTTGGCGATGGATGGAAGGGGAAAATGATTGTGCCGTTTGATGCAGTTGGGCCAGGGATTCCCCAAACAAAAAAGCCTGGGTTTTATTTAAATCGCCGATCGCCACTCCCCCCGGTGCAAAAGGAAATAAACTAGCGTACCGTTTTCCTTCTGGTGCATTAATTTCTAGTGCATAGCCACCTTCTTTATGGTGTAGAGGAGCAGCAACAGGAATTTGCTGCTGGGCCAAAAAATTTAAAAATTCAAGTTCAAAGCGAATTTCATTCTCGTTACGCCAATGTTGATGGGAAATTCGCAGGATATAATCCTCCGCAAGGGTCTCAACTAAATACACATCACTCAGACCCCGATGCCAAAAACGGCAACCTTTTGGGACTTCAATGTTGTAGTGGTGGAAAATTAAGTCCGTTAAGGCATGGGGGGCCAGGGTGGAATAAATGGAGGGAAAGGTCTCTGTTTCGGTAGAGATGGGAGGAGGCGAATTAACCGAATTAAGCGGTGGATTTGCGGGCGTAATGTCAGGAAGGGTGGACAGGTTACGGAGAAGTTGCAGCGGCATCAGTTTTAGCGGGGGTGAAGAACTGAATCGGTCACGTTCATCGACAATTGCAGCAGGAATAACAAAACCTCGATATCACCAAACATTCCAGCCCGACCCGAGTGAACTTGATTTAAGCTTAGGGATTGGTGGTTATGGACTCGGTATTCTAAGCTACACTCAAGGCAACTTTCTCAGCGAATGATGAGGTCACCAGCGGTGAATATAGAACGGGCCTATTGGCTAGCATGGAGCCAAATACGGGGTGTGGGCCCGACCTTACTAAAACGGATCGCGCTACATTTCGAATTGCTAGAAAATGCCTGGAAAGCCACCCCCATTGCCCTAGCAGAAGTGAATGGGTTGGGGCATAAAATTATTGATCAAATTCGTCAACAACGACCCCAAATAGACCCTATATCTTTGCTGGCCTCCCATCAGGTGGACAACCCCCAGTTTCTGACCCCGGCGGATTCCAACTATCCTGGCTTACTGTGGGAGATTCCTTCACCCCCCCCCACGTTGTACTATCAGGGTCAAATAGAAATTGCTGCCAGCTTGGGAAAAATTCCCGGTGTGGGCATAGTGGGCACTCGTTATCCGACCGAACACGGTAACCGTTGGACAAGAAAAATTGCCCAGGTGCTAGCCCAATCTGGATTCAACATTATTTCAGGATTAGCCGCTGGGATTGATGCTGAAGCTCATCGTAGCTGTCTGCGGGTCAGAGGACAGACCATCGCTGTTTTAGGAACGGGACTCGACATCATTTATCCATCCCAAAATCGGCCCATTTTTGAGCAAATTCAAGAAAACGGGCTGATCCTCAGCGAGTATCCGGCAGGAACAAAACCGGATCGGGGAAATTTTCCGGCACGAAATCGTATTATTGCAGGACTGAGTCGGGCAATCCTAGTCATGGAAGCGCCTCCCCAATCAGGCGCTTTGATTACGGCCCATTATGCCAATGAATTTAATCGTGATGTTTTTTCCCTCCCAAACTCTCCCGATGTCCGAGAAGCCCACGGCTGCCTGAATTTGATCAATCGTGGGGCTGCCATGATTACCTCAGATAGTCAACTCTTAGAGACCCTCGGCGCAATTCCTCAATTAGACGTTAATACCGAAATTCCATCTAATCGGCTTGCCAGCCAAGGCCAGACCGAAACCCTCCCGCTACCATCGACTCTCACCCCGCCCCCGCCGGACTTAGCGGCAGAATTACTCACATTGTTGAATTTAGTACAAATGGAGCCCACACCGATGGACTTGTTGGTTGCCCAAAGTGGCTTGGACACCGGAACGGTATCTGCTCAACTATTACAACTAGAGTTGCTGGGGTTAGTTCAACAACAACCAGGTATGCGCTATCAGCGTCATTAATAACAGGAGATGCATTACTCACCTGATTGCTAGCCCTCCGCCCTGAAATAGACGAAAGGTCAGAAATGACAGGCAGGGTGGTGAAAAAAGTCAAAATTGGGAGAATGGCTCAAACAGAATGGATGATTACGTTATTTTTTGTCTCGATAATAATCCCGTGTTCCCTTGGCGTCCATTGCTTCCCCCAAACGATTCAGGGCGTGAATGTAGGCCGCTGTTCGAATTGAAACGGCAAACTCCTGGGCAATATTCCAGACTTGTTCCGCTTCTTCCACCATTTTTGTTTGGAGGCGTTGGTTGATTTCAGCAGGACTCCAATAAAGTCCACTCCGGTTTTGCACCCACTCAAAGTAGCTAACGGTCACCCCACCCGCATTTACTAGGATGTCAGGAAAAACATAAATTCCTTTTTCTGCCAATATGGCGTCTGCGTCAGAGGTGGTGGGCCCATTGGCAATCTCAAAAATGTAGCGGGCTTTAATGTCGGGGGCAATCTCCGCTGTAATCTGATTTTCTAGGGCAGCCGGAATTAAGACATCCACTTCTAGGGTTAACAACTCTTTGTTTGTTAGATGCTGATTGTCCCCCCAATTGCAGAGGGTTTCTTGACAGTACATCCCGGCTAAGCTGCGGTGATGCATTTTATAGTCAATCATGGCGGGAATGTCCAAGCCCTGTTCGTTATAAATCCCCCCCTGGGAATCACTAATGGCGACCACTTTATATCCCGCTTGATATAAACAATCTGCAATTACCATTCCCGCATTACCAAAGCCTTGCACTGCGATTTGTGTATTGTTAGGATGCTGGTCAAATTTAGGCAACATTGCTTGAAGAATGAAAAATCCCCCAGTCCCTGTGGCAGTACTGCGCCCTTGGCTGCCTCCCATGGTGACCGGCTTGCCTGTTACTACCCCGGGGCTAATTTTGCGGCGAATAATGCTGTATTGATCCATCATCCAACCCATGATCATGGCATTGGTGTAAACATCGGGTGCCAAGATATCAATGTCCGGCCCAATGAAATCGGCGATCGCCTCAATGTAGCCCCGACTTAAGCGTTCTAATTCAGCCCGGCTTAATTCTTTCGGGTTGAGTGTCACCCCTCCTTTGGCTCCACCGAACGGTAAGTTCAACAGCGCACACTTAAAGGTCATCCAAAATGCCAAAGATTGAACTTCGTCCATACTGACGTTGGGATGATAACGGACTCCTCCTTTCCCTGGGCCACGGGTATCGTCATAGCGGACTCGATAACCTTGAAAAATTTGCAGTGAACCATCATCCATCCGCACTGGAATAGAAACACTCAAGCTAGTTTTCGGATATTTCAAACGCTCTCCCGCATCATCGGAAATGGCGACATACTTCAGCGCTTTTTCCAGGCGTTTGCTTGCATCGGCAAATAAGGTTCCTGACATAGTGACCCCCACTGTTGCAGCTTTGGAGGTAAGCCGTTTTAGTCGGGTTTCCCTCGTTGCTGTTCGTAATTAAATGCTTCTACTCCCATTAGACCATGCATTTCGTATAAGTTGCTACAAAAAAACATGAATGCTTTAACAGCAATATGAGTTAGGCTCATTTTCACGATAAAAAATATGCAAGCAGTAACTTAAGCAGTAATGCTATACTTTTAATAGTAAGTGCATATTTAAGCAAATTTTTACTTAAGTGATTACTGTAATTGTTAATCAAAAAGGAGGTGTCGGCAAAACAACGACGGCTGTGCATTATGCCAGTTGGCTACAACGTAAAAAATATAAGGTTTTGTTGGTTGACAGTGATGCTCAAAATCTATCCTTTTTGTGGGCTAAATCACTGCCTTTTCTTGCAATTTCTGAAGTCAATCCGGATGAATTAGCTGAGCAAATTCCTCTTTGGAGTCAAGACTATGAAGCCATTGTCATTGACGGTGCAGGCGGTTTAGCGGCAACAACCAAAGTGATTCTCTACTATGCCAATGTCGCTTTAATCCCCTGTCAACCCGCCGCACTGGATTTAGTTTCTTCTGGTTCTGTCATCAAATTAGTGAAACAAGCTCAGCAGATCCGTCCAGAACTGCGCAGTGCCGCCTTTATTAATCGAGCGATTCCCCGAACTCGTCTAGCTCAGGAAACAAAGGAGGCATTGACCCATATGGAAGCCATTAATTTTCTCCCGACTATGATCCATCAACGTCAATGTATTGCTGATGCCTTTGGCCAACACTCAACGGTCTTCGATATGGGGAAAGCTGGCATCAAATCAGCCCAAGAATATAACGCTCTATTTCAGGAGGTAAATGCCCTATGGGTAAGCCCCGCAAACCTTTAAAAGAGATTCTGAACCAGTTTGATGAAGAAGCAGACACATCGACTGAAGCGCCTATCCCATCCCAATCTGTCGACATAACGGAGGATTCTTTAATTGCACAGTTAGCCATTCCCAAAAATAAATCAGAAAAAATTCGTTTTACGTTGGATTTAGAGAAATCTTTGGACAATCGCTTAAAAAAAGTCGCAAAAAGACTAAATCGAACCAAAGCCGATGTTACTCGGATTGCCCTTGAGCAACTACTGACCCAACTTGAGGCGGAAATGAATGAATAGAAACTGGTTTAGGATGACCTCAAAAAATGAGACCGACAAACTCACCGATAGGTTATGTATAGCAAGGGTTTTGCCGACTTTCCAGCACCACATAACCCGGTTTCTAATACCGATAATTACCCTTACCGGTATTAGGATCTGCACACCGGCTTGCTGTAGATGATTTTTTCGGACCGGAGCAAATGATCATTATTCCGGTTAAGTCCATGAGCTATGTGTGCAGCGGCGGCAAACGCAGTGCCACCCCAAAAACTCGATTTGGCGCTTAACCTATTTTTATCGGTTGCTCTAGACCCTTGCTTTCGTGAGACCTATCCGCCAGATCCCCTATGAAATTCAACGCCAAAAACATCATCTTATTGTCGGTTTCTCTGGGGCTAGCGCTGTTGGGAGGGACGTCTTGGTTATTACTCAACTGGATTGGGTTTCCTCGTCTGGCTACTGCTCCGGAACAGCAGGAGATCTCAACCCCTATCCCAGAAGCATTGCGGCCAGTCAATGAGTCTGCCGAAAAACCAGCCGCTCGCTTTACGGACGTACAAAAGGCTCCAGAAGGCCCGTTTCGGTATGGAGGGGGAACCAGTTGGGCCCCGATTCGCCAGTTGGTCGATCCGGCCATCATGGGTGCAATGCCCACATTGGCGTTGCGCTACACTGATCCCCCCTCAAAACCACCGGGATCGATTATCGGTCTGGACATGTTGCTGTCAGAGCAGTTGGACTTTTTACAGTCTTCCCAACCCCTCACGCCGACAAACCATCGGGCCGCGATGGCTGAGGGGAATGAGCTAAACAAGTCCCCGTGGCGCTCGATATCATCGTGTTCGCGGTGCATCCTAGCCTCGATATTCCAGGACTAACACTAGATCTGCAAAAATTTATCGAGGGAGCATCAAAATTGGCAGACCCTAGGAGAATCAAACCTGCCGATTCAGCCGTTGTCCCGTGAAGTGACCTCGGGCGGAACCGTACAAGCATTTCAAGCTCAAGTGTTGAAAAATCAACCCTTTGGGGATTCCGTCGAATTTGTGCCCAATACCACCCTTGCTATTCGCTGGCTTCAAGCGAACCCTGGAGGCATTTATTTTGCTTCTAGTGCTACTGTGCTCGGTCAATGCACGGTCAAACCGCTGGCGATCGCCCGGGATGGCGAGGATTTTATTCCCCCTTACCAACCGCCGTATATTGCGAGCCGTGACTGTCCACAGCAACGCAATCGCTTAAACACAACAGCTATCCAAGCGGGACAATACCCCCTCACACGACAGCTTTTTGTGGTGATTAAAGAAAATGGGCAACGGGAACAACAAGCCGGCCAAGCCTATGCAGATTTGTTGTTGACTGCCGAAGGACAACAAGCAATTCAGCAGGCAGGGTACATCAACTTACAATGAAAAAGGAGTCGAGTCGTTTGTCCAAAAATGATGTCTTAATCCGTCCAGAAAATAAAACGAGAATTGGTCAAAGAAAACCTTGACTTCTCGAAGTTAAAACCGGATTTTTAGACAGCTCTGCATGACTGCTGATACCAATTCTACGTTGCGGGAGGGCAATTAGTATGTCTCAAAAAAAAGAGACTTTCATTCTGTTAGGCGCATTGATCATCACCGGGGCGATCATTGCTGGTGGCGGTGGATGGTTATGGAATCGTTTCAATAGCAACGGAGGAACCACTGCGACAAAGATTGATTCACCCCCTGCTGCCAATTCCTCCCAGCCAACTCTGCCCCCTCCCGGCAATCCCCAAGGGGCCGATTCTTTTCCCGCTCCCAAAACAGTCCCTGCCGATACGACAGTGACGATCGCTGGCTCCACTAGCATGGTCAATATTAATGAGGCGTTAAAAGAAAAATTTCAAGCCACGTTTTCGGGAACAAAAGTGATCAGCGATGCCAAAGGCAGTGACCAGGGGATTATTTCCCTGTTGTTGGACAAAGTGGACTTATCGGCTAGTTCTCGTCCGCTGACAACCAAGGAAATTGACCAAGGCTTAGTGGCCCTGCCCATCGCGAACGATGCCATTGCAGTGGTGGTTAGCCAAGACAACCCCTTCAAACAAGGATTATCCCTCCAACAGATCCGGGATATTTTTACGGGAAGCGTCACTAACTGGTCACAGGTCGGGGGGCCCAGTGCCTCGATTCAAGTCATTAATCGTCCTACCGAAAGCGGAACGCGCCAGATTTTCCAGCTTCAAGGGTTACAGGGGAAGGATTTTGGAGAAGGGGCTAACTTCCAGACCATGGCACGGGATGCGACCACACCGATTCTTCAGGCATTAGGAAAACAGGGGGTCAGCTATGCCACCTATGTCCAAGTGGAAAACCAAAAAACGGTTCGTGTTGTGTCGATTGACAATACCGATCCCAGCGCGACCAATTACCCGCTCCGCCGCCAGCTTTACTACGTTTACAAACAACCTCCCACGCCGCAAGTGTCAGCATTTTTAGGGTTTGCCACCTCCCCCCAGGGTCAATTGGCGATCGCCACCATCGAGTAGGTCCGCTATCGTCAATAACCAGAACATGACTAGGGGAGGGAAAATTCTAGCTTAGGGATTTAACGAAGCAGGCGGAAAAGTGCCACAATCAATAACACCGATTGTATTCGCCTTATTTGCCCATGTTGGATCAAAGTCAGGTTCACAAAATTGCCCACCTTGCCCGTCTAGACATTACCCCCGAAGAAGAAAAAGAATTTGCCCAACAACTCAGCACGATTCTGGATTACTTTGAGCAATTGAGTGAACTCCCCACTGAGGGGGTTCCGCCCACCACCCGCGCCATCGAACTGAGCAACATTACCCGCGCAGATCAACAAACCGTCTGGGGCGATCGCCAAGCCTTACTGGACGAAGCCCCAGAACCAGAGGGTGACTTTTTTCGAGTTCCCAAAATTTTGAGCACGGACGAAAGTTAACCCGTTGCCAAACTTTAAAAGCCCTATTTATTAATCCGATCCAATAGCCAGAGGGAAGATAATAAACCAGTGAAATGGGCAATAATCGTATTGGTATTGGCTTGAACTGCCAGTAAATCGATCGACTGCACAAATTGTTTCGGATTTGAGGTTAGTGTTCCTTGGGGGATACTTAAAGACTTAGCCAAGACAATCCCACTAATCGCCGCTGCCCCAATAATTGCCGTTCCCATCCCTGCCAAGTTAATAATTAAACCCCATCGAATTAACCGCAAAATATCCACCCGTTTAGGATGGGTTTCAGCGCGGGAATCCTGGAGCTGTCGCCCCAAACTACGGTAGCGCGTTGAAAAATAGATCGCCACCACTAACAACACAATGGAAATGAACGCGGAAACCACCCCCGCTTCTATTCCCGGCGTGCGGTTTTGCCCGGTGAGTCCGACACTGGCAAACAAAAAGGTCACGACAGCAAAGGCCCCGACGACAATTTGCAGCCAAAAACTAACATTCCCCCAGGTCTTTAAATTGACCGAAGCCCGGAGTGCGGCTTGGGGAATGGATGTTGCTAGTTCGTTGTTGCGTCGGTTCATAAATCCAGAAGACAGGAATATCTCCGTATTTTAAACGACCGGGGAGGACTCTGTTTCAATGGGAAAAAAGTCTTGATGGTAGGGGCATTGTGGACAATGGATCGTGTGGGGAAATGGCGACCGGTGGGTTTGCCAGTCCGCCAACCATCGATGGAGCTGTGTGACCAAGGCGGCCAGCGCCTGCTGGGTCTGTTGATGTTTAGTGGTGTTATAGGCGATCGTGTGATAGCTGAGATTTTCTGGAGACTGCACGAACCAGTAGGTCATGGACAAATTCTCTGGGGAGTAATCACTGGTTTCAGCCAAGACATAGAGATAGAGCCGCGTCTGCCAATGGTTAATCAAACGTTCTTTTTTCGGCGGTTGAGCATAGGTTTTCCAGTCTAAAATTTCGGCAGTGGTCGCTGTTGTCGCTAACAAGTCGTACACCACCGTGAGTAGCACTGAGTCGTGGGTCAGACTACGGCGGTGCTCAGCGTGACGGTGTTGTCGGGGCAACTGCAGTGCCGGAACAATCAGCGTTAGGGCGTTTACTGCATTAATCAGCTGTTGATCCCGATGGTTATTGTTTGATGTTGCTGACTTGAAGGGGGTAACCGGTAATCCTAAAGACCACTGTTGCATTAACTGATGAAATTCTCGTCCCCATTGGGAGCGTTGCTCCACCTCGGGATCGATTAGTCCACCCAATTTTTCTAGGTAACGTCGCTGAAATTGGGGGGGGCAAACGCTCAGCAATTGTAAATGGCTTTGACTCAGGGAAAGCACTGCCGATCAGTTAGGTGCAACAGAATACCTATGACTTGGACTAAATTTGGCTAAATAAACTGAATAAAGTCCAAGGGGTATCCGTGGTTTCCTTATTCTATAGGGCTTACTCCCCCTGGACGCACTATTGAAAAAGCATCAAAGTCCTGAAGAAATCCTAGATGAGTCAGGACTGCTAAAGCAATTAAGCAAGCGCTTAATAGAATGGGCTCTGACACTCGACCAAAAGTATTACCTTAGTTTGGCAGGCTGAGGTTTGCACAATTCATTAATGATATTCGTGTCACATAACATCATTGCAATGTTTCCACAAAAGGATTGGGGCGATCGCTGTGGGACGGTAACTCAAAGGTGCAGTGTTCTCAAGCGCAAAGCTGACGCAATTCGGAAAAAGCCTGCGCTAAGGATTTTGACTGTTGTTGAGCCTGCCAGGTCAAAAACTCTTGCAGCAAATCGGCCCGAATGACAGCGGCGATCGCCTGTTCTTGACTGACACTAGGGAAATGATCTAGAAATACCTCTAATGAATCACCAGCTTCAAGGTAATCAAGCAGGGTTCTTATTGGCACACGAGTTCCTACAAAAACAGGAGTTCCCCCTAGGATATCGGGATCGCTATGAACAATTTGGGATGTTAATGCCATAACAAATTCAGTCAAACGACTGCCAGTCTTTGGTTGTAATTATATTCCCAGATCACCTAGGAGCTAGTATCCGGATTCAGATTCGGAGTTGGCTCCTCTCACCGCCTCACTTGGCTACCCTATCGACATCTTGCTGCGCACATTCTTTTACAATACCCAAGGCAGTCGAAATCACATTTTGAAGCTTCGATGGTGCTGAGCCAGAATTTACAAAATAACGCACAGCTTTGTTGATGACTGGGGTAATATGGACAATTTTTGGTTGCCGATTTCTTGAACGACATATAGACACAGCAAGTAATCAAACCACTCCTTTATCACATCCTTGCCCATCACTCTTGTAGGAGTGCTACCCTCAATGACGGGGCTTGATCGTTTATTTAATGCCCTGACCAAATACCTGGTCGTATGTGAATGTGCTTCTAAAGGCTTAGGAATGAGAATTTTATTATTTGCAAGATTTCTTCCCATGCTGACTGTGTTTTAAACAGTCTATGCAGAAGAATTGTACTTTAATTATAGTTTATTCGCCGCTCCAACGTCTTGTTGTGTGCAACTTGTTGAATGTTCAGCTTTTCCAATAAGCCAAATATTATCCGCCTCAAAATTTCTCTTTCTTCATCTAGAGGAGATCCAGATTAGTTTTATTGATGAAAAACAGCTTTTTGTAGTTGAACAGCCTACCATCTAGCCAGTCCGCCTCATTCTATTCCTTCGGTTTCAAGACTATTTACCCACTGTTTATTTGTCAATATATCTACCGCGAGCGCTATCTGGCGGGGGGTAAATTTTCGCTTTCGGTCGTTCCACTTGTATGTGTGGCGGACAACTTCATCAATAGTTTTACTAGATTCATTTTTCAGAATCCAGTGAACTGTGGACAACAGCTCCAGACCAAAAGCGGACTCAAATCCGTCAACTAATGACGCTACTTTATCAAAGCGAGCACGTGTTTCTGAACAATCTTCCAGGAAGATGCTAGCCTCTTTTACTGCTCCTGGCACCAATTGAAGTGGCTTTTCTGGTGAATCACCACCGTCAGCATAACCAGAAACAAAGTGTCCTTCGATAGCATTGAGCACATGGCGCAGGTTTTCGGCATACGGACCATAATGGGCTTTCTGATACTTCAACCGTAGCGGCTCGCCCGCTTCCTGCATAAAATACATCAGCTTATGGACTTCCAACAGGGTTACAGAAGGATCCAGTAGTCCATTAAGGTAACGGTTTATTAGTTCTACTAATGCAGCCCGTCCAGCAGTCATTTTTGGTACCTTGCGGTTGCGTACCATCGTTTCAGTAGCAGGTGCACCATGCGGTTCATAAATAACAATGCGAACATCTGTAAGTGGTTGTAATACTGCCTCAATGCGAGACTTCACTTCTGACCAGTCGAGTCCGCCCAACCCACTACCTAAAGGTGGAATAGCAATAGACCGAATTTTGTACTGACTTATTGCCTCTACAAGAGCTTGAAGGCCTGAGTCAATATCCTGTATTCGGCTTGCACCGCGCCAGTGGCGCTTAGTAGGGAAATTAATGATGTAGTGGGGATAGGTGAGTTGTCCCGTCTCAAATACAAACATCCGTCCGGGCTGCACCTCTTCTTTCTTACAAGCAGTGGCGTAGGCTTTAAAGTTTTGTGGAAATGCTTTTTTGAACTGAAGAGCGATACCACGCCCCATGACACCAACACAGTTCACGGTATTTACTAGAGCCTCGACATCGGCACGCAAAATGTCACCTTGTTCATACTCGATCATTTTTGTGCCTCCTAACTAGTAATACCAATCTGTCTTGATTGCGACCTGGGGCCGATGACCATTTACTGGCAGAACGTTAGCCACCTTTTTATAGATTACCTCTGAGTGGACACCGATGCATTCGATTAGATGCCAAGGAAAGCAGTATTCGAATAGGAATTCTGCCTGTTTGCCTTCTTTGATCGATGATGCAATTCCGCTGCCCCTCCATCGGTTAGTTCGCACTGCTTGCCAGTTGATTTCAGACAACTGTGCCAGATTGCAGCGATCCTCGAAATAATAGGCTCCTGCATTAGATAGAGTAAAAGCCCAACGTTTATCATGTTGCTCTGCCCAGGCAACACAATTATGCAAATCAGCTTGCAGGTGCACAATTAGCTCTTGCCCACCGCGATAGGTCATACTAGGGTCGTTACCACGATAAATTAGGTAAAGCATGATTGAGCGTGGGCAAAAATAAAACGGCACGCAGTCGCCAACACTTAGATCTGGATAGCTAGTCAAGGTAAGCTCTTCAAGTCGTCGCTGCTTTATATGATTCATGCCAATAGTGGTGCCCGCTGGTGTCCGCCTCACAACTTTTGCATCACACCATAGATAACCATCAGCGATGATTGACAGCAATCGGTCTACATGCACAATGTGGTAGATTTTCGGCTGTTTAGGCACTGTCATTTAGCTAGCTCCTTGCTGCAGCTTTTTCACTTCCCCTTAGACTTTAATATCTACCTCCAGGTTTTATGCCTTTATCGACATAAATAGCTTTCCCTTACCGCCCATGTAGTTGTTTTAGACAATGCAAAGATGTAATCCATTGCTGATGTATTGCAGAACCAACTGGCTGCTAGGCACATAACTATTGATTAGACTGAACGTTTCCGCCTAAGATTTCATTCTGAGGTCATTAGGCTGGCTGTTTCCGTCTAAATTCCTTTCTCAGGGTAATTAAATTGACAGATTCTGCCTAAGATCCCAAATAGGGCATTTAGATAGTTAGAGGATATATCCAGTGACGATCGCCAACTAATAGCCTTCATGGTTCTTAACCGATGCAATTGCGAGTTAAGGGTTGTGGGACAGCCGACCCGGCTTAGGTCAACTTTGGCGGTCGTCCTGCATTTGAGTGACCCACATAATATTCATCCCATGCCTGGAGCATCAGATTAAAAGTTTCTTTTTGAATGCCGGTATATCGCTTAAAGTTCGACGGGCTCAGGGTCTGAGCTGTTTCATAATTCATTTAATATGCTCTCAAGAGTAGAACTTTTATCAGCCTTACCATACTGTGAAACCAATTATGAAAGAGATCTAATCTAACTCGCTGTAGACAATGCTTCCAGCTTCCCCAGACAACGGAACCAGTGCCGTAAAAAACTCCTCAATCTTTATCTTTCATCGCCGGAAAATGCAGTGCCTATAAATCTAGTCCTGTTTTCCTATAGATGTGATCCCAGGATGGCGATCGCCGCGAGCGTATCATTCAAACGGCGCTACTCTAAAGACGGGAGATCAACCCTGAGCGATGTTATGTAGGGGAAGCAAGCACCATGGTTACCACCCCGGACTGGGTAAAACGGGCAATTTTTTACCAAATTTTCCCAGACCGATTTGCCCGGAGTCATCGCCCCCTTCCAGCGGCCCGTCGCCCCCAACTAGAAGCCTGGAACTCTCCCCCCACCTTGCAAGGATATAAGGGGGGAAATCTGTGGGGCATTGTGGAGCGACTGGATTATTTACAAGATCTGGGTATCATCGCCCTGTACCTAACACCTATTTTTCAGTCAGCCTGTAATCACCGCTATCACACCCACGATTACTATCAAGTTGACCCACTACTAGGGGGGAATGAGGCGTTACAAGCATTATTAAATGCTGCCCATCAACGGGAGATAAAAGTGGTTCTGGATGGGGTATTTAACCATGCCAGTCGGGGCTTTTTCTTTTTTAACGACATTTTAGAAAATGGCCCCTATTCCCCCTGGTTGGATTGGTTCATTATTGAAGATTGGCCCCTAGCGGCCTACGACGGCACAAAGTCGGCGAATTATGAAGGTTGGGCGAATAACCGCTCCTTGCCCCAGTTCAATCACCACCATGCAGACGTGCGGGAATACCTGATGCAGGTCGGAGAATATTGGCTACGCCAGGGGATTGATGGTTGGCGGTTGGATGTGCCCAATTGTGTCACTGCGCCGGGGTTTTGGCAGGAGTTTCGGCAGCGGGTCAAAGCTATTAACCCCGAGGCCTACATTGTGGGGGAAATTTGGTCGGATGCGTCACCCTGGTTGGACGGCACCCAATTTGATGGGGTGATGAATTATCCCTTTACCGAAGCAACCTTGGCGTTTACCACTGGCGATCGCCTACAAAGACAGCACCTCGTGGGGGAACATTACCACCCGTACCCGGCAATCGATGCTTTGCAGTATCGGGAAAAAATCCAAGCACTGCTGGCCCGCCATCCTTGGGACATTCAACTCACCCAATTAAATTTGTTGGATAGCCACGACACCGCCCGCTTAAAAACCTTGGTGAATGGCGATCGCCCCAGCCAGGCTCTGGCATTAATGTTGATGTTTACCTTTCCAGGAGCCCCCTGTGTGTACTACGGCAATGAAGTCGGGTTGGCGGGGGGCGCAGACCCCGATTGTCGCCGTGTTTTTCCCCCAGAGACAGCGTGGGAACAGGATTGGTTAACGTTTTACCAAACCTTGATTCACCTACGGCAGCACTATCCGTCACTCCAACAGGGAACCTATCAGGGGTTGGTGGCCGAAGGCATGGGCTACGGCTTTGTCCGTCGTTGGCAGCAAGAAACCCTAATTGGGGTGGTCAACGCAGGGGAAACACCGGCGCAGCTAACTGTTCCATTGACAGAATTCCAGTTAAACGACCCCATTACCTTGATTTTTGCAACGAAATCAGGGCTCAAGGGGAAATTAACAACAGCGGGGTTAGTGTGTGAACTGCCAGCCAGGACAGGGGGAATTTTTGCCAGCACTAGCGTCCAGGATTAGGCTAAGCCTGGTTGGACTCTTCGACGGCAACCACTTTTTGTCCCACTTTTGGTTCTGTCCCCTGCAAAAGTCGTTCAATGTTACTGCGGTGTCGAATAATGACATAACTCCCAGCCACCAAGGTGAACAGGAGATAGGGCAACGGCAGTTGTAATGCCAACACGATCCCATTGACGGCGATCGCCGCCATGATGGAACTGAGGGAAACAATGCGGGTAATGGCAATCATGACCCCAAAACTGAGGAGGGTTCCGAGCCCCAGCCAGAGATTCAGGGTTAGCAATACCCCCAAGCTGGTTGCCACCGATTTGCCGCCGGTAAAGTTCAAAAAAATGGATTTACTGTGCCCCAGCACTGCCATAGTGGCCGTCCCGACGAGTAACCCAGACTGCCAATCCATGGGTAAGTCCGGCAGCCATCCCTCTCGATAAATCAACCGCACCAGTCCCACCGCTGCCACCCCTTTCAGAATATCAATGGCTAAAACGGCGATCGCCGCTGGTTTACCGAGTGTGCGCAACACATTGGTCGCCCCGGTGGAGCCAGAGCCGTGGTCTCGAATATCAATGCCCTGGAGTAATTTGCCTGCTAAATAGCCAGTGGGAATGGAACCGAGAAGATAGGCTAACGCTAGGACAAAAAGACTGGTCAGAGGGGCAGTGGACATAAAAAATGGTGAAAAAGGGGCGGGAATTTGACTCCATTAAAGCGCATTGTCGAACGCGGCTTGAAGCAATCGAGTACGATAAAGGACTGGGTTTTAACCAAACGTTAAAGCGTTGAGCTCCAACCCATTTTGATTCCATCGTTCTCTAGTAATGTTGCTTTATGATTTGGCCTTTGAAAGGTGCGCGCAAAAAAATCGCTCGGATTGAAGTCTCTGGGGCGATCGCCGGTGGAACCCGTCGTCAAGTCCTCAAGGCGCTGGACACGATCAAAGAAAAAAAATATCCCGCGTTATTGCTAAGAATCGATTCCCCCGGCGGCACGGTTGCCGACTCCCAAGAAATTTATACCGCCCTTAAAGCGCTAAGTAAAACCGTCAAAATTGTCGCCAGCTTTGGCAATATTTCTGCGTCGGGCGGCGTCTATATCAGCATGGGCTGCCCCCACATCATGGCAAATCCGGGGACTATTACCGGCAGCATCGGTGTCATTCTACGGGGCAATAATTTAGAGCGCCTTCTAGATAAAGTCGGAGTTTCCTTCAAAGTCATCAAATCGGGTCCCTATAAAGATATTTTGTCCTTTGACCGGGAATTGCTTCCAGAAGAACAAAACATTCTACAAAGCTTAATTGATGATAGTTACGACCAATTTGTTAAAACCGTCGCCACCGCCCGTAACATCGATGTCGATACGGTGAAAACCTTTGCCGATGGTCGCATTTTTACCGGACAGCAAGCCCTAGAACTCGGTGTTGTGGATCGTCTGGGTGGAGAGGAAGACGCTCGGCGATGGGTGGCAGAATTAGCCGGGCTAGACCCAGAAAAAGCAGAATGTCAAACCATTGAAGAACCCAAACCGCTGTTGCGCCGCCTAGCCCGTAATCAATCTTTAGTGGGGGTCAACCGCCGCCAACTGAATCACTCCCTCGACTGGCTCGACTTTGAATTAAGTACCAGCGGTTTACCATTATGGCTTTATCGTCCTTAGACAGGAAGATAGGGTGAGAAACTGCCCTTGGCGGCGGTCACCGCTAGATAAATCCGCTGTTTGAGCCAACGTGTGTGTTTCTCATCGGCCACTAGATGGGGGGGAGCGAGGCCTCACACTTCACCGTGCTACCGACGAGCGAAACTCGCCCCAGCGACTGTAACAGATTCACCCAACCCAATGCATCTCTGAACGCCCCAATACATAGGAAATGCCCTCGTACGAGAGCCCATGCTGCTTGAGATATAGCGCTTTACCCGCCATCTCTGAGGTTTCACTCATATACGGGGTGACGAAATCAGGGCGCAACTGATAGGCTGCATGGCTGCTGGGTAGATAAATTCGACGGGTCTCCAATTGTTGGCGCAGCGAGCGCACTAGCCCATGGAAGCGATAGCCTTGCTGGATGTCTACGGGAAAGATTTCTGGGTGCTGCTCAATCTGCTCATCCAAATACTGGCGATAGGCTCTACGGTCGGCCACTAAGGCGGCGTAGTCTATACCCTCAGAGATGGGGAGACATATCGTCTTGTCTCCCGCCGTCCCTCGTGGCTTTCTCTTGGCCATGACCTCTGGCCTCCAAGTTGTAACTATGACTCTATATTTAGAGCACACAAACTTACTTGGAACCAGGATTAATAGACTCAGAATCAAGATAATTTAAGTCTTTTTCTTTCTAATGTGCTAATTTTTTCACTATTTTAATCACTTAATTGAATTAGTACTTAGTCTAACAAGATAATATTTCAACTTAGTTTCTTCACTAAGCTCATAGAGAAAATTACCAACCATATCACCATCAATACTATACTGTTTGTCTGGAATAAAACAACATACACTTGGTATTCACTAAATATTATTTTGCTTGACGACCCCCATTCTTTCGTTAGGATGAGAGTTCTAAAAGTCCCATTCTTTCATTGCGTCTGACCCTTTTCAAGCACTCTCTTCGGATATTGTCCTCGCAATTTTATATCATTTTCCTACATCCGTAATATTGAGTAGTTATTTTTACGCAAGGATTTAGGTTTGCCTCACATTTTTGTGGACAACAATGATTTTAAAAATTGTATAAAAAAATTGTATAAAGTAGTATTGAAGAAATTTGTTTTTCTGGTGAGGGGTTACCGCTAATGAAGCTTGTTCATACATTGTCAACTTGTCTCTTTACGTTTAGTTTACTCCCATTGTTTTCCGACCCTTCCCAAGCCTATTCTCTTGATTTTTTAAACTCCTCTGATGCTGGCGGGGGGTTCACGTCCTTCAATTTTGTCTTTACTGTCGAACCAAATGAAGAAGTACAACCGCTTGATACATTAGTGATAGATGGCTTTGAAAATCCAATTGATGCATTAGTCAATGAACCAATCGATAACCCTAGCTTTAATCCTCTTCTGGCGAGGGCAGCAATACTTTGGGATGCAAGCGGTATTATAGCCGGAGAACCAATCTTTGAAACTTTCGGTGGATTTGCTGGCTTTAAAGATGCGGTTGCTTTCCAGACATTATCGGTAATCGCGGAATCTGTGCCGAATGATCTTGTCGTCGGTGATTTTCAAGGTACGCTACTAGATCCGACACCTGTTCCTGAACCCTTCACGGTTGTTAGTTCATTGGCAGCTTTAGGCTTTGGTGCCTTTGGGCAAAAAAAGTTTGTCAAGCAAAAAAAGCGCCAAGATGAGGATAACGTTGCTTAAGAACTTGGTCTGTTAGGGAGGGGGTTCTTGGCAACTGTGTGAGTGCAGCATTTTGTAAACGCTGGTAGTGCCCAGAATGAAGAGGAGAAAAAAGATGTTACTAATACCCCCAGAAAAAAGCGAGGGGTGCATCCCTCAGAAACGGCATCGGAGTGTAGACAAAAATAGTGGTTTAACCAGTTATGTTGAGCGATTTAACTGTGCGCTTAGACAGCGAGCGTCTCGGCTGGTCAGAAAGAGCTTGTCGTTCTCTAAGAAGTTAGAGCATCACATCGCAGCAATTTGGAATTTTGTCCATCATTACAATGCCACTGGGCGATGCAAGTTAGGGCTTGTTTCATTATCTTCATCTTCCTAACCTGCCCTTGAGAGCACTACCAAGCCCAGCAAAAGTTTCTCAACTATGGATTGGCTTTTGATTCCATGCTGTTTTGACGGGTAGCTGATCGCCCAAAAGGGGGCTGGTAATTGAATTGAAAGTAGAGTCCATCATTTTGCCAATTGTTGCTGCGGTCGGGTAGGTTCACCACCGGAATGCCATAGTCAAATCGGATACTTAAGCCGGGGATACCCAGCATTTCGCGCCAAATTAGACCCAAGCCAGGACCGACTAACACAGTATTTGGAGGCAAGGTGGTGGGATTCCCACTGCTGTTCCATACGGCTCCAAAATCAACAAACGGTACGATTTCAAAAATGGATTCGTCCTGAGCATTGCGGGCAACAGTAATCCGGTCTTCAATGGAGATCCGAATCCCATTGTCGCCAGACCGGGCATTTTGCCGATAACCCCGCAATGACTGGGCACCACCAATAATGAAAAGGTAGTCCGAAAGCAACGGATCAGGGGAAAGCTGCAACTCGCTTCGGAAAATTAAGAGGTTGTCTTTACCCAACTGCTGTAATCGTTGAATTTGACCCAGCCAACTGAAAAAATTAGCGCTAGGGAACGGATCTGGATTTACAGTGGCATCCAACAGTCCGGTGCCAAAGTTCATTAACGATTGCCCCAACCATAATCCGGTTGCATCACGACGCAAGTAATCCTGCCCGAATTGCACTACGGTGGTGCGACTAGAATCGCCAAGATCAGGTCGATTGAGTCCCAGGGTTACCCCATTTTGATGACGTAAACCGATACTCAGGGCAAACTCATCCTGGAGCGATCGCCAAATCGGTTGACGGTAACGAATTTCGTAAAGGGGGTTGGAGCCTTTGATATTAAAAACATCGAAGGGGGGTTGGGTAATGCGGGTTTCCGTTGGAACTGCCCGAAACTCCAAGGTTCCGTTAGTCGGATTGAGGGGAATTTGATAGGCAATATCTCCGATACTGAGCCCCCCAGTCGTGGAAAAGTAGTAGCTGCCCCGCACCCGATCGCCCAGACCGCTGGGATTCTTATAATCCAGGGAAACACTACCGCGTTCTGTGCCTAGGCTGATGGGAGCATAGTTGTCAAAGCCAAAATTAAACGCGAAAGGGTAGGCTTCTGCCACTTCCACCGCTAAACGACTTAGACCCACTTTGCCAGTTGGTAAAAGGCTGGCATCCACCGACTTTAACAGGGGATCAATTTGCAACAACCGCAGTTGTTCTTCGATTTGAATAATATTTAACGGGGCTGAACTACCCAGCGCCACACGTTGACAAATATAGGACAAACGTAGACGACCATTGCCCACGACTGAAATGAACTCTAGCTGACCCTCTTCAATGACAATTAGACGCTGTGAGGAATCAGAGACGACTTTTTCGTTAACCGCTCTCGTTTCATCCGTTTGAACGGGTCGATTCGGGGGGGCTTCTCCGTTATCAATAGGGGGAGAAGAGACGGCGATCGCCTGGGACGTAATATAACCTTCCGTGATGTAACGCTGGCTGATGCCCTCGACGATCCCTTGATAGAGGACTTCGAACTCTGCCGGGGTTAAAGGAGTTGACACCACCAAGGGAGCCGACTTTGGGGGGGGGGCCGTTTGCCAAACCTGTAAGCTCGGTAAAGTGAGCAGGGAAGCAGGGGTAAAGGCCGTCATTCCCTGGAGGGTAATTACAATGGGTTTACCGTCTACCGTGACTTGTACCAACGGTTGGGGGAGATCCATTCCACGGCCATCCCTGACAGTTAGGGGAGGACAGGCATTCGCTGGAGGCTCACTCGTCGTTTCTGTCGTTGCGGGATCAATTTTTAGCGGCGGCTCCTGGGACGGGAGCTTAATATCATCTCCGGCTGGTGGCGGAGGCAGAGGTGAAGGGGGAACCTGCCCTTGGGCTAGTTGAGTAACGGATGGGAGAAAATACTGATCTGAATTCGGGTTAACGGAGAAATCTGTAGGGTAAGTATGGGAACTGATCGCCAGTAGTGATGCCGCCGCATCTCCAGAATGGGCGAGTAGGGGTCGGCATTTTACCCCAGAAATCAGGGCAACACCGATCATGATCGCGACGGAGCGGACAATCGACATCAGACAAACCTCTCATCCTACATAACCCAACTGGTACTGGGGAGGTTAAAGATTACTGTCAAAATGAGCGCGGACAATTGACAAATCAATACGACGATTCCCTAGCAACCCAGTGAACGGTTTTGCTAGGGAAACTATAGCGAATAATTCTATATTTGGAAATTTATGCAAAGACCATCAAAGGTCTGTATTAAAAAAAGTCCGATTATAATTTGGGCTTTCCCCCAAATCATTGGGACTGAATTTAGATCAAAATCGCTTTACATTTCCTGATCACTGCTGCTGGAGTCATCCTCAAAGCTGTTATTATCTTCGCCATCCATCAGATCGGTGATGTCCTCTTCTTCCGAAGATACAGGCGTTTCTTCTTTTTCGCGAAAAATTATACGATTATTACTTTCAAGCCAATCAATTAGAGTCTGGTCGCGGGTGATTTGCAAAACAGCAGCCGGTTCATAACGGGTTTCACGGCGGAGAGAAGGGTTGTACATATCACAAAGTGGCGATCAAATAAATTAAAGGGAAGGTTGCTCATTAGCTTCTCTTAAAGCTATGACAAAGATTTAGCTAACCATCATAGATGAACTAGATGAACCATTGTCGAGAGCTAGTAGCAGCCCTTTAGCATAGCATTTTATTAGCAGAATTAACCAAAGCCCTTTGCACCAGAACAATCTTCCCCCTCAAACCGTTACAGACCCAGTGGTTGTGACGGGAATCGGTTTACAGACCTGCTTCGGCGATCGCCAGCAAACTTGGGCCAAGTTGTTGCAGGGTAAAACGGGAATCAGGGATCATCAACCTTTTATCGGCTTGCCGCCACGGCCCTTAGCGCGACTGTCTCCCAGATTCGCACAGTTTGAAACCGTGATTCCGTCCTTGGTGACTGCCGCCCTGGAGGATGCCGGGTTGACAGATGCTGACTCCTTAACGCGAGAACAAACTCTGTCTTGGGGCGTTGTTGTGGGGTCTAGTCGCGGGTGCCAAAAGCACTGGGAACAATGGCTAACCGATCCAGAGCAGAAAATTCCCTGGCTACAAACCTTTCCCTACCAAGCGGCTAACCTGACGGCCCGATGCCTACCCATAGTAGATCTGGTGAAAGCACCAATGGCGGCCTGCGCCACTGGGTTATGGGCGATCGCCGAAGGAGTCCAACTTATACACCAAGGAAGATGTCAGCAGGTCATCGCTGGAGCCGTCGAAATGCCGATTACCCCGTTAACATTGGCAGGGTTTGAACGGATGGGAGCATTGGCTACAAGCGGCTGTTATCCCTTCGATCAGCAGCGAGAAGGTCTTGCACTAGGGGAAGGCGGGGTGTTGTTGGTGTTAGAAAAACGGAGTCGTGCCCAACAGCGGGGCATTGATATTTATGGAGAAATTGCGGGTTGGGGCTTTACCTGTGATGCGTTCCACCGCAGTACTCCTGACCCCAGCCTTCATACGGCACAAACTGCCGTTACCAAGGCGTTGAAGTCTGCCCCATTCATGACTTCCCGAGTGGATTTTATTCACCCCCACGGAACAGGAACGGTTTTAAACGATCAACGGGAAGCCGCCCTCATCCAGTCGTTGTTTCCTGCCGATATTCCCATCACCACCAGTAAGGGAGCCATTGGCCATACCTTGGGGGCATCCGGGGCGATCGCCACAGCTTTAAGTTTACTGACGATACGCAGCGGAAAAATCCCTCCCTGCATCGGTTTAATCACCCCAGCCTTTGACCTAAATTTTGCTGGAGTAACAACGCCGGGTGCAATGGGGGAGTTACAAACGGGATTAGTCTTCTGCTTTGGATTTGGGGGGCAGAATGCAGTCATTGGGATACGAAAGTCATCTCAATGCTAGGCCAGTTGATAGGCAGAAATAACGCTGGAATGATTATCTTGCCACCTCTTGCAACCAAGGCCGTCGGCGATCGCCATGGGGACTCATGGGTAGTTGTTACCCAAGCTGATGGTGAAATTTCAGAGACATGGGGAGTTCAGTCAACGATGCAAAGTCATTTACTCTTCATCCTCCGTTAACTCATCTTCCGCCAATGGCGGCACTAATGCCACAGCGGCGATCGCATCATCAGTATCTAGGCGTTGTACCCTTACCCCAGTGGCAGCACGGGACTGGGGTGTAATATCATTGACCGATTGGCGAATAATAATGCCGCGATTGGTAATCAACATTAACTCATCATCGGCATGAACTACCTGTAGGGTAATTAACTGGTCATCTTTTGACTTAAACTTTATTGCTTTAATCCCAATGCCGCCACGATGCTGCAAGCGAAACTGGCCCACAGGAACCCTCTTTCCAAAGCCTTTCATGGTCACTCCTAACAACCAGGGCCCAGGATTATCGGTATCTTCTAGAACCTCTTCCTCTGCTCCTTCTTCCGTATCATCATCTTCGAGAGCCGGGCTAATTTGAGAGACCACCTGACTCGGTAACACATCCATGCCGATTAAACTGTCTCCCGCACGGAGTTTCATCGATTTAACCCCACGGGTCGCTCGTCCTAGGGAACGCAGTTCATCCTGATTTGCTTTAAAGTGAATGGCCATCCCTTTTTGGGAACCCAACATAATACTATCTTCTGCTTTCGCTAAACGAACCCACCGCAGCTGATCGCCTTCCACCAAGGAAATCGCAATCAACCCATTGGCGCGGATGTTACTAAATGCAGAAAGGGCTGTTTTTTTAATAAAACCTTGCCGGGTCAACATGATGAAGTAGGTATCATCACTGAACTCGGATACCGAAATTAGAGACGTGATTTTTTCATCCTTGGGAATGGGCAGCATCTGCACAATGGGAACTCCCCGGGCATTGCGGGATGCTACGGGAATTTGATAAGCCGGTAAGCTGTAAACCACCCCCCGGTCACTAAAGAACAGCACCCTATCGTGGTCACAACAGGATAGGAAATGTTCCACGCCATCATCTTCCTTAATTTTGGCGGCGGCTTTTCCCCGTGTGGCACGGTTTTGTGTGCCAAAGGTATTCGCTGGCATCCGCTTGATATACCCTTGTTCTGTTAAGAGGATAATGGCTTGTTCATTGGCGATTAGATCTGTGTCAATTAATTCGCCATCTTCTTGAACAATTTCCGTCAGCCGTGGGGTCGCGTGGAGAGCCTTAATTTGGTTCAGTTCTTCTTCAGTGATGGTATTAATCCGTTCGCGACGCGCCAGAATATCTTGTAAATCCGCAATTTTGGTCTGTAACTCTGCATGCTCTGCTAGGATTTTATCGGCTTCTAAAGCGGTTAAACGGCGGAGTTGCATTTGTAAAATAGCATCCGCTTGAACTTCAGACAGTTCAAATTGTTCTACCAAGTCCTGTTTGGCAGTTGCCGTATCTGCCGCTCCACGGATTAATTGAATCACTGCATCCAAATTATCGAGGGCAATTAGTAGCCCTTGGAGGAGATGATCCCGTTCTTCTGCCTTCCGTAGTTCGTATCGGGTACGACGGGTAATCGTTTCCACCCGAAATTCTAAAAAGACAGAAAGAAATCGCTTCAGAGTCAGAACCTGGGGTTCCCCCTCCACTAGAGCGAGCAAATTTGCCCCGAAGTTACTCTGTAATGGTGTCTGCTTAAATAGATTATTGAGCACAACCCGCGCATAGGCATCACGCTTTAACTCAATAACAATGCGCATGCCATCCCGGTCACTTTCGTCCCGAATGTCCGCAATGCCTTCCAGTTTTTTATCGTTGACTAAATCGGCAATGCGCTCAATTAGACTGGCTTTATTCGTCTGGTAAGGTAACTCCGTGACAATAATGGCATCTCGATCTGGTCGTCCTCGCTGCTCAATCGTCTCAATATTGGCGACGCCGCGCATGGTGATAGACCCGCGCCCCGTGAGGTAGGCTTCCCGAATTCCCGATCTACCTAGAATTTGTGCCCCTGTGGGAAAGTCTGGCCCTGGGATAATTTGCATTAGTGCCCGGTCATCCATCTCTGGATTATGGATTAGGGCGATCGCCCCATCAATTATTTCCCCTAGATTATGGGGAGGAATATTGGTGGCCATGCCCACGGCAATTCCAGAAGAACCATTCAGTAACAGCTGGGGAATGCGAGCGGGAAGAACCACTGGTTCCTGTTGAGAACCGTCAAAGTTGTCAATAAAATCGACTGTCTCTGCTTCAATGTCCCGCAGGAGAGCATTCGTCGCTAAGCTGTGTAGCCGAGATTCGGTGTACCGCATGGCGGCGGGGGGATCATTATCCACCGAACCGAAATTACCATGACCATTAATTAATGGCTCCCGCATGGAGAAATTTTGTGCCATCCGCACCAAGGCGTCATACACCGCCGTATCGCCGTGGGGATGATACTTACCGAGGACTTCTCCCACTACCCTGGCGCATTTTCGGAAGGGGCGCTCAGGCGTCAACCCTAATTCATACATGGCATAGAGGATACGGCGATGGACGGGTTTGAGACCATCCCGCGCATCGGGTAATGCTCGCCCCACAATCACGCTCATGGCGTATTCCAAATAGGAGCGCGACATTTCGTTACGGAGATCGGTCGCGATAATGCGGTCTGGGGTATCAGCCATTAAGATTGAGGTTCCTAAAAATATTTTCGTCGGGGGACGGATTGATGTTGTCGCCGGCGTGCTTCATCATGAAGCCATAGAATTTTTATTTGGCGGACTCAAAATCAAGCAGTTCAGTGTCCTATTTTACCATTTTCCGTAGAGTAAAAATTTCAAGCAGACAGAAGAACCAAATCTCCAAGTCAAAGATAAAGATTTCTACTAATTTCAGTTAAATCGATGAATGATTTTTGCGGCGATGTCAAACGCGAATCAAACAAAAAAACTAGATTTTGAGTTTAAAAAACTCCCATGCAGTATCATTTAAATGCTGTTGTTGCAAGCCTTTTTTTATCCCCTTGCAGTCGGGGTAGCAGTTCATTTCATACTTAATAATCAGCTGTTAAAGACTTTTAGCGTATGTCCTTTTAGGAAATCAATAGTATTGACTACATTATGGTTTGACTTAATTTACCCAGAGAAATCTTGAGTCAGATCGAATGGTGGAAAAGTAAGCCCTTAGAATCATGAAAATTTTAGTAAAGCTAGCTTCATTTTCTTGATATACTAATGCCTAACAACAATTAATCATAAATCCGTGCTTGAGAGTCTATTTTTTAGCTAAAAAATAGATAACCTCCTCTTTGTAAAGACTACTCTTTTTTGATTCACTCAAAATTCCTTGCAATGCTTGAATTATTCCAATTAGCTTAGGCGATCAACTCAGATTTTACCTATCATTGACCATGATTGTTTATGTTTTTCAAAAAGATTTTTCGTATTAAAAATTTAGTCTTAAGTAAACTAGATTATTTGATTGATGACCATCGTCTCATTCAAGACAAATTAGATAAGCTATTAATTCATACTCAAAATCCATCTAGTTTCAGCTTTGAAACGGAGTCTAAACAAGATTTAAGCAACGATCCCATTGCTAACTTCCAAGGTGACTTCTATTTACGACACAATCAACGTCGGCAAGAGCATTTAGCAACCTTAAACCTTCCTATTTATAGAAAAAAAATTCTTGAGCTTGGTGCAGGAATTGGTGACCACACAACGTTTTTTTTAGACCGGGGCTGTGAATTAGTCACCACAGAGGCAAGGGAAGAGAATCTTATTTTTCTTAGGCAAAGATTTCCTTATATTCGGGTTGAGCAGTTAGACTTAGAAAATCCTTGGCAAAATAACACCGAATTGTTTGATATTGTTTACTGCTATGGCTTACTATACCATCTAAAAAATCCGACTGAAGCCATTGAGTTTATGGCAAAACATTGCACAAAGATGTTGTTACTAGAAACTTGTGTTTCTCCAGGTCAGGACAAAGCCATCAACCTTTGTGAAGAAGTACAAGAAAACCCGACCCAAAGCTATTCAGGCACGGGCTGTCGCCCAACCCGTCCTTGGCTACTGGAAACACTAAAGCGTTATTTTGATTATGTATATATCCCTAAAACCCAACCTAGCCATCCTGAATTTCCGACTGATTGGACAGATAGTAGCCTTGATGATTCGACCCATCTCAAACGAGCAATATTTATTGCATCTCGGCAAGAACTAAAGAATCCTCTATTGCTCACTGAGTTACCTGATACCCAGGAGCAAGCCTGATACTAAATCATGACTTTGTCATCATTCACGAGAACGACCAAGTTTGTTCTATCTATTCTTCATTCCGCAGGGGCATTGTTAGAGTGTGTTTGAAAAGTTTTGCTGAATCCCTTATTTGATGGGGGATAGAGCCTGTTTTTAGCAAAAGTGCTCAAATCCTTGCCCAGCCTGGGTTTCGATGGACTTTTCAAACACGTTCTCAGACAGATCGACGTACTGTAAAAAGCACTAAAAAATCAGTCTTTCAGTGCTAGCAGAAGAGGTTGCTATAAACTTAGCCCAAATTTTCTATCCGGGTTCAATCCTTAATCAATCTTTGCGTCACTATAACTCCATCCAAGTCAAGCCAGCGTTAGACACACCGCGTAGCGGCTCTCTGCGCGATCGCCAGAACCCCTAGCAATTTCTGCTGTAATTCTCGACTCTAACCGATGAAATTTTTTTGCGATCAGGCCTTGGTGATGTCATTCATGAAAATGGCGATCGCCCAACGGTAAAGTTGAGCGATGTGAAATGATTTTATAACGAAGCCCGACGCTTTCGCATTCACAGCCGCTCCAACGCGAAGTTAGGCAAGCAGAGGTTTGTTTTAATCATCAATGCTCTCCTTCACATTACTATGATCTTGGTCAAAGCGTTTCTGAAGATCGGAAACCGAGGCTATGATTTCTACTTTTGGCATTTTTTTATTGCCAAATAGCTGCTTCTCGCCGAAGAAAACAATGGCATAGGAGTTGTCGTCATCAAGATCAAATTGAACAATGAGATCCTGGCTATCTTCTCTTATGCAAGATGGGAAAACCTTTTTGCAATAGAGAGGATGTTCTGGAGCAATTCGCTCCTGAAGATATTTGATGTATTCATCGGCTACCGACAGAGGCAGCATAGTCCACGGCCACTTGATTTCAAGATTTAGTACTTCATTATCACTTTCTATTTTTCTATCAGTAAATGCTTTCCCAGCTCTTTCAGCCGCTCCAGAGCTAGCATAACCAGCTTGATCAGTCTCTTCCTCTCCCCCATGAACAGAGCGACATCGGAACCAGTAGTCCCCATCACCTTCCAAAACTTCAATAAGGTGATCCCGATACAAGCTTTTTTTGAGAACTATATCTTCAGGAAGATTTTGCATAAGCCAGAAACGAATTTAGTCTTCTAGAATGCTGCCTAACGGGGCGCGAGATGAGCGGTGCAGACTGACTAGACTTTCGGTGAAATACCCGACGTATGAGCCTACGTATCCGCTGCAGCTGCGTATTAGTAAGTGACCAAAAGCCATGAAAACAAGACCCCGACCCAAGATGGTTGAGGACAAATGCTGCTCTCAATTAGCTACAGTTTACCAATAAGAGATGGCGAGCAAGGATAAATTTTGATCTTCATAAAATAATTTGATCGCATCAAACTTCCGACGCAACAAATTATCAACTTGTGATGTCGAACAGTTTCCAAGGCGAAGCCAAATGACTTTTGGTGGACTCCCAAATACTAAACTCAAATCGTGCATATCAGAATCTTTCGAGACAATCATCAAATTGTTATCTTTTGCATAATCCCAAACTATTGGGTCGATTGTTGCTTTTATTCCTACATCTCGAACGTGAAGTGAGCCTGGTAAAAGATCGCTCAAACGACTCGGCAACTTAGGTGATAGATTTTCATCAAATAGTAACTTCATGCTGGTAATGGGATAATCATCAACCGACGTTCACGGTCAGCGGCATAAGCAATACAAGCTTTTAAGTCTTCTTGAGTTAGGTCGGGAAAATCATCAAGAATTTCTGCTTCAGTCATCTCAGAAGCTAGATACTCAAGTACCTCATAAACAGTAATTCGCAAGCCACGAATACACGGCTTGCCACCACGTTTGTTTGGTTCAATTGTGATGTAGTTTCTATAATTCATAGCCAGTTCTTCCTAACAACTAGACGATCATTTCCTGACTACACTATCCTAACAAAACGATCACCTTTTTTTCTCAAATAGCCCTCCAAAAACAATCATTTTCCAACAACTATAAAATAACTCTTTAGTATCAAAAATTCCAACCAACCAGTAGATCTCTTTCATAATTGGTTTCACAGTATGGTAAGGCTGATAAAAGTTCTACTCTTGAGAGCATATTAAATGAATTATGAAACAGCTCAGACCCTGAGCCCATCGAACTTTAAGCGATATACCGGCATTCAAAAAGAAACTTTTAATCTGATGCTCCAGGCATGGGATGAATATTATGTGGGTCACTCGAATGCAGGACGACCCCCAAAGTTGACCCCGCCTGACCAGCTACTGATAGCCCTCCAATATTGGCGAGAGTACCGCACCTACTACCACATAGCCAAAGACTTGGGGAATTTCAGAAGCAACGGTTTATCGTATTGTTCATCGTGTCGAAACAGTGTTGATGGGCTCGAGGCGATTTCGTCTGCCGGGGACAAAACAGTTACTGTCAGAAGGTGAGTATCCTGATGTCGTGGTTATTGACGTGACGGAAACTCCGATTGAACGTCCCAAAAAAGGGCAAAAACAGTATTATTCTGGCAAGAAAAAACAACATACACTCAAGTGTCAAGTATTGGCTCATCGCTACAGTAAAGAAATTATCTGTTTGTTTTTCGGGGAAGGTCGTCGTCATGATTTCCATCTTTTTAAGACTTCTGGAGTCCATCTTCATCCAGATACCGAAAGCATTCAAGACAGCGGCTATCAGGGAATTAATGCTTATCATCCCAACAGCTAAACCACGTTAGGATGAAACCCGGAGTCCTCTCGGGCTTGAGGTGAGATGAACCCATAAGGATAGAAGGGAATGGTGCAGATTGTGGAGTGAAATTCGCTTGAGCAATTAAGTCAGCCTTACGGTTGTAACAGGTGTGTAAGTAACATCCCTCGCACCCAATGCCGAATGTCCCCGGCTAAATCCGAGGCTAGCGGCCAAGGAGGCCTGATGTTGAGAACCTGCGCCGTCCTGAACAATGCCGAGCTCGATGATGGAGCGCCATCCCAAACGAGTTTGAGAACATGGGGGGGGGGGGGGGGGGGGGGGGGGGGGGGGGGGGGGGGGGGGGGGGGGGGGCCACCGAGGGGGGGGGGGGAAACCGGAAAAAGGGGTGGGGGGGGGGGGGGGGGGGGGGGGGGGGGGGGGGGGGGGGGGGGGGGGGGGGGGGGGGGGCGGAACAGGGGGTAGCCTGAAAGGTAAAGCGCATCTCTGGCTAGGGAA
This sequence comes from Merismopediaceae cyanobacterium, assembly GCA_942490695.1. Classification (GTDB taxonomy): domain Bacteria; phylum Cyanobacteriota; class Cyanobacteriia; order Cyanobacteriales; family Microcystaceae; genus Synechocystis. The sequence goes on from CALNXU010000004.1 coordinate 205,924, forward strand.
AGGGGGGGAGGGGGGAAAGGGGGGGAAACACTAAGTTGGGAAAAGGGGGGGGGGGAGGGGGAAGGAAAAGGAAAGAAGGAAAGGAGAGGGGGGGGAAGAGGGGGGAGGGGAGGAAGGAGAAGAGAGAAAAAAAAAAAAAAAAATTGTTGAAAGTGTTTTTTTTTTTGTCAAGTGGTCTTCTTGGGGTTGGTATCCTTGCATGTAGAGAAAACAAAAGGGATAATTTTTTTTTTGGTGAACTTGTGTTGAGGTACGATTTTTGTGATTATTTTATAGTATGGGAAATAGCTAATATTTTTAGGGGTTATGTGCCGCTCAAAAATTCAAAAAAGGGCGAACTAACTCACTTAGAGCGCGAATATAATCAGGCTTTGAGTCGCGAACGCATCTGTATCGAGCATATCAATCGTAGTTTGAAGATTTTCAGGGTTTTGGCGGGTCGATATCGCAATCGTCGTCGCCGTTATAATCTCCGCTGCAACTTGATTGCCGCCATCTACAACTATGAGTTATCTCTCTCTACTTTAGACAGGGAAAACAATACACAGCACATTGGGTCATGAATTATGAAAGAGGTCTAGTAAGCGTTCTAGAATTTCATTTAAATTCCAATTGCTTGACTTTCTCGTAAAGCTAGGTATGTGGCCTCGTGGAGCCGGAAGGCTATAGTTAAACTGGTGATCGTCCAGAGCAGTATTGAATTTTCTGTTGCTGCGGCCAAATATCGACGTTGATTCTTGATCAAACCATCCCAGTTCTTTGCAAAAATCTACCCACACAGCTTTGTCAGTTTTACTAAAGTCAGCATCACCTCCCCAACTCTGGTATATCTCTGCCCGAACACTAAAGCCAAAATGACCGTTGGATGCTTGAATCCATAACCTGTCAATAATTTTAATATCTTCCAAGGCGACAAACTTGGGTTCTCGATCACGCTTTCTATTTTCAACCGTTTCAATTTTTTGTAACAAATTATTCGTTTCTAGATCTGCCTCTTTCCACTTTTTTGTCGTTACCAGAGACTCTAACTTCTCGTATGTTAATGCTAATGGAGAACCATGAGACATCAGTTTTTCTCCTTGCTAATCAATTGGCTCTGGTGTCTAATTACTGAATATACGGAAAGTTTCCGCATAACACACTCCATAGTAACAATATGAACAAACCCTCGGTATACCAACCTATTTAGGGGTGATCGCAAGAAAATTTCTTCACATCACTCCTAAAAGCATGTTAAACAGATTGGTGTACTGTAAAAAATACTAAAAAGTTGGTCTTTCAGTGCTGATAGACGATGTTGCTATAAATTTAGCTCTTCCTAACCAATCTTCACAAAACTGTAACTCCATCCGAGTGAATCCAGCGTCAGGCGCACTGCGTAGCGGATCTCAGTTATCTCTCTCTACTTTAGACAGGGAAAACAATACACAACACATTGGGTCATGAATTATGAAAGAGGTTCATTTTTGTATACCCAATACCCACTTAGCTCACTGACGGACACATTTCATAGTACGTTTAATAGGACATTCATGAAACACAATTATATTCGCGGATAAGAGAGAAGGTAATTTGTCGATAGTAACGGTCACGGGCTTTGAGAGAGGGAAAACAAGGGGCAGAAGGCAAAACAGGCAGATAGTCAAAACGGAAAAATGAGTAAGCCTTGTGAACGACAGAGGTGAGCCAACGCAGACCAATCTTCAAAAAGCTCAGACCTCGTCGATAATGGGCATCAACGCAGGAACGGGAGCCATCGAACACAACAGCCGAGCCAACTAAAGTTGAAAATAAAGTGGCGACAGCAATGACGAAGTAAAGACGCTCTAGGCATTCAACGGAGCGAACCCGAGACAATTGCCACTGAAAAGCTCCAGACTTGCTATCGAGAAAAAGATGTTCGATACGAAAGCGTAAGCCATATTGCCAGAAAGTTTCGAGAGGGGGGTTCATTGGTGAGAATTGCCCACTTATCCTTGGCACTAGGGACAGAGGCCAAAGCCAGATTAGCCTGAAAGCGAGCATCCTCCCAGACCTGAATATTGTGATAAAAAAGTGCCTGTTGTCGGGGAGGGTATAATTCGCGAACCTCATAACCAAATCCGCGACGTCGTACCCCATAAATGAGGGTATCGGCGGGAAGGCGTATCGCCCAATTCCAATGGCTGGCGTTTAACCATTTCATTAAATTTTGATTTGCAAACCCCCTATCGGCGAGCAGCATAACATCGGAAAAAGAAGACAAATATTTCTGGGCTTTCTCCAACAATGGAGCGTATTTTTCCCAGGCTACACTCGCACTTGAATGTTCCAGTCCTAGCCACAATAGCGGCAGCCCTCTGCCTCCTACAATAATCGACAGATAGACAAAGCAATATTGGTTCCACAACAGGGTTGTATCCAATGCCACGTAGAGTCTTTTCTCCACTAGCCCTGATATTGCCTTGAGAATTAGCGGCACATAGATGTCTTCTACCTTTATGCGCTCATTTTTGAAAAAGCGCCGCCATCTTTTTTGGTTGCTATCTTCCTTTTTGGCTCGACTTTGAACGTAACTTCCCCATTCTGCTTGATTGATTGTTTGGCTTCCTAGCAGCGCTGCCACCATCCATGCCAGAGTCACCATATGCCTCTGGTCTACGAATTTGCTCCCTTGTTTGAGATATTCCTGAACTTCCTTGTAGATTTTTTTCTGGGTCATTTTTAGCCTCCCAATTATTTTCCTGTGTTTCCCCCTTTTACCTCATCTCTGCGTTCCTTGCCATACAAGCCTTTTTGCTACTTGTGTCCGTCACTGAGACCACCGCCTCATCACGATGGCTACTCTTCATTTTGGTAATAAACGCCCGGTCAATTTTAAGCGTATTGGCTGGAAATTGCGTCAAGTAGCTGAGAGAAGAATAACCTGTCCCAAAATCATCAATACAAATACGGATATTACGTTGTCGTAGTGCTCTGATTAATTCAATCCCAGTTTGGGGATGATCAAAAATCACCCCCTCTGTAATTTCCAGTTTCAACTGGTGAGGAGATAAACCCGTGTCTGCTAAAACCGTGTCAATTTGCTCCAGTATTCGAGGATAAGCAAACTGAGCAGGGGAAATATTAACGCTCATTTCTAAATGATTGAATCCGTCTTGTGTCCAACGCTGTAGCTGTTCACATGCCTGCCTCAAGATCTTTATGCCTAATGGAATAATCAATCCAGTTTCTTCCGTGCAGGGAATAAAAAGATCCGGTCGGATCATACCCCGTTGAGGATGATCCCATCTAATTAATGCTTCAAAACCAACGATTTTTAAGGTTCTAAGATTAACAATTGGTTGATAGTACGTAAATAATTCATCTTGGTTTAAGGCTTGGCGGAGCTCCATCTCTAGCATCAAGCGTTCACGGGTAGCTTGATGCATTTGAGGGTTAAAAACTTGATAGCTACCTAAGCAATTTTTTTGGGAGAGCTTCATCGCAGTTTCTGCATCCCTTAACACATCTTCTGGGTTGCCTAAACAATAAGATTCATCCACTGGCACAATACCAATGGAAAAACTTAAATAAATTGTGTAGGGCTTGATTTCGAAAGAAGCGGCTAAACATTCATGAATAGCAGCAGCTAATATTTGCAGGCTTTCTGGTGTTGGTGGTTGATTAATCAGGAGACAAAATTCATCAGCGCCCAGTCGAGCAAGGACGCTTTCAGCAACTTGTAGCGCTCGAATCCGGTCTGCAACTTGGCATAATAACTGATCTCCTAATTCGTAACCAAACGTGTTGTTAACTAATAAAAAATTGTCACAGTTCAAATAGAGTACAGAAAAAGATGTGAATAAAGAGGGCTGTAATCGTTGTTGTAGGCATTAAAGAAAAAAGTTACGATTGGGTAAGCGGGTCAGACGATCATAGAAAAATTGTTGTTCTATCTCTGCATTCCGGTTGGTCACTTGCTCAGAAAGTTGATAATTTAATTTGGCTAGCCGCTTATTTTTGTTTTTTAGCTTATGGGTGAGTGATTGATTTTGATGATGATATTTTTCTATCTGTTTTGCCATACCTGCCAATTTTTTTTGCAAACAGTCTAATTCGTCTTTAATAAGCGTTTTATCCTGAAAAAAAGATTCATTAAGGGCAGAAAATTCTCTAGATTCTATCGCTTGATCGAGTTGTTTGATAGCATATTTTACCCTTACCAAGCGATGTATGATAGACCGATCTAAAATGAGAGATAAAATATAGCGGCTTGCACTCAACTGGGGTACGGTAAGTCCCTTTTAAATCGAAGGTTCTGAGCCTCCGAGGTAACCTCACATCTATGAAAACCGCTATAAACGCAACAAGGGTGATATTTAATATCAGTAACCCTAAACCCCCTAACTTATACTGCCAAAGTTGTGATCGGAGAACTTTATCGGATTGCTTAATGACAACAATTAATTTTTCTTGAGGATGCGATAACCGATAGACATATTCAATTTGACGGGCTTGGGGGTCTCGGTAAATCCATGGTGCTACATTGGTTGGCTCTGTAGAATTTTGCGCAAATGGAAGCCGCAATACACTCTCTTCAGGGATAGTTTGTCCAAAAGAAGATAGGGGCTGTGCCTGTGAATTCAAGAGTTTGCCACCAACAAGGTTCAATTCAGGCTGTTTCCCCCACTGAACAAAGCGTTGGCCTAATTGCTGGAGGTCAGACGTTGTTGTAATTAATGTTGTTAACTGTACTCGATACAATTCATGCTGATGATGGAGTAGTTCTTTTTCTCGACGGTAAATGGAGGGAATCGAAATAATCGCCTTTACTGCGATGAGACTCAGGATGACCCAAAATAGAATTTGTCGAGAAAGATGTGCTCGGATAGTGCGATGGAGAAGAAGAAGATTGAATGCCATATCAACGATTTAGAAGCAAACAGCAATCATGGGGCTGCGGACTGGAATCTGCTTAATCTCTCCAGGGCAATAGCAATTGTTCAATATTAATCCAGAAGTGTCTGCAATGCTTGAGTAATGGGTATTTCCTACCAGCGACACCGATTTCTCAGCGAGATGATTTTCTACTGCGTTTGCCTTCACCATACCTTCAATCTGGGTATTTCGAGACACTCAGAAGAAGCTGCTCTACCGCACATTAGGCCATGAATGATGAAAGAAGGTCTAGTAAGATCAATAAGCCGCCTTTGCTTAATTCATTGTGTCACTATGCAAACCCCTGCTTGGCAGCCCGTTAAAGAATACGAAGACATTCAATATTTCAAGGCTGATGGCATTGCAAAAATTGTCATCAACCGCCCCCACAAGCGCAATGCTTTTCGACCCAAAACCGTTTTTGAGTTGTATGAGGCCTTTGCTAACGCTCGCGAAGATAATCGCATTGGGGTTGTGTTATTGACAGGAGCGGTTCTCATGTTGATGGCAAATATGCATTTTGTTCTGGTGGAGATCAATCGGTTCGGGGAGAAGGGGGTTATATCGATGAAACTGGGACACCCCGGCTAAATGTCTTAGATTTACAACGCCTCATTCGTTCTATGCCGAAGGTGGTCATTGCCTTGGTGGCGGGTTATGCCATCGGGGGAGGGCATGTTCTGCATTTGATTTGTGACTTAACCATTGCGGCGGATAACGCCATTTTTGGTCAAACAGGGCCAAAGGTGGGGAGCTTCGATGGAGGATTTGGAGCGAGTTATCTTGCCCGGTGTGTCGGGCAAAAAAAAGCCAGGGAAATTTGGTTTCTCTGCCGACAATATGATGCCCAAGCAGCCCTCAATATGGGACTGGTCAACACAATTGTCCCGGTGGCAAAACTAGAAGCAGAGGGAGTACAGTGGGCGACTGAAATTCTTCAAAAAAGTCCCCTTGCTATTCGCTGTTTAAAAGCGGCGTTTAATGCGGATTGTGATGGCCAAGCCGGGCTACAAGAATTGGCAGGAAATGCCACATTACTCTATTACATGACGGCAGAGGGAACAGAAGGGAAGCAGGCATTTTTGGAGAAACGTTCCCCTAACTTCAGTCAATATCCCTGGTTACCTTGAGTCCAATAGAATCCTTTGTTGCCCCATGCCAAAGTTTAGAGACGAAAAGTCGTTGTGTATCAGTGCTTCAAAAAGCTCATCATTGAGGGATTGAGGTAAACGCTGTAACGATAAAATCCCTCTAAGGCTCATTGTGTTGAGGCGTCTGCCTCTCCCCCTATACAAGCAGTCGGAGTCATAGACCCTCATTCCCTGAGGACTTTTTGCCATCCTTGCTCAACTCTTACTCGAAGCGCACCACTTCGTTTAGAAATCTGCTGTATTTCGATAAGGGGAGATTGGGGGTTATTGTTGCTACTTGTTGCTTAAACAGGGTGCTTAGGGTTGATGGCTGGTTAATCACTCTCTTCAAACAATAATTCTTCAAGAATGACTTTCAACTCTTCATTATTGGGATGAACCAGTTGGATTTCATCTTCATCATTGGCTTGGGCGAGAAATAGCATTGGTGCCAGGGGGGTATAGATGCTGTAGCGTTGTTTTTCGTGGTAAAAACTGGCAAGAAATTGTAATTCTTCTGGCTCCAATTCCTGTCCCGCTTCTTCCATTTCCAAGGTCAAAATTGCTTCATCTTCAATGGGGGGAAGTTCCCCACTGGCGGTTAGGGTAAATGCCGTTAATTTGAGGGATAAATCCAGTTCTGCAAGAACCGCCTTGGCATCCGCAAAGACAGTTTTAATGGTGAGTTCATCTTCTAGCAGGGTTGCTTCTTCCTCTTCGATGTCGTCTTCTCTTCCTTCCCAAGCGATAATCACAACGGGAATATCGACTGGCATTAATAATAAATATTGAAATTCACCTTCTTCCAACGCGCTTTCTATGTAGCATTCCAAGGCTCGTCCTGCGTCATCTTTTAACGTAAGACTATCACTTTCATCCGGTTCATTTTCTGGACGAAATATTTTAGAAGACATAGGGCAATGGCAGAGTGACGGGGACTTAGGTGACCACAGGAGAAAACACGGTTAGGAACGTTGTCGATAAGAGGAATTAAGCATCTGAAAAGCCTTTATTTAACGTTGCCAGCCAACTCGATTTTTCAACTTTGTTGACACTGTTAATGTCGGTTAAATTATATTGCAATGGGGTCACCGTAATCACATTATTGTGGATGGCCTGGACATCACTGGGAATACGGCGGTTGAGGCGGAGATAATCGGGTTGGGTAATTTCGGTGACCAATTCTCCCGCTAACCAGTAGTAACGCTTTCCCCTCGGATCAAATCGCTCTTCAAAGGTTTCTTGATACCGTTGTAATCCCTGGCGGGAAAGTTGTACGCCGGCAATCTCGGTTTCCGGCACGGCGGGAATATTGACATTCAGCAATGTAGGTTCCGGTAAGGGCGATCGCCAGAGGTGAAGAATCAGGGCACGGGCAAAGTTGGCGGCGGGTTGAAAGTCATGGCTGGTAAAACTAAAGAGACTAAAGGCGATCGCCGGAATCCCTTCAATTAGACCTTCCATCGCGGCGGAAACGGTTCCTGAATAGAGCACGTCTGTGCCGAGGTTACCGCCGTGGTTAATGCCGGACAGAACAAAATCGGGGCGTTGGGGCATGACGGCATGGAGCGCAAACTTTACACAGTCGGCGGGGGTGCCAGAACAGGACCAAGCAGTAATCTGCTCATCAAAAATGTTTTCGACAATTTCAGCCCGCAGCGGTTGGTGCAGGGTCAGGCCATGCCCGGTGGCGGAACGTTCTCGGTCAGGACAAACCACGGTGACTTGATGCCCGGCTGCCGCCAGGGTGTTGGCGAGGGTACGAACGCCTAACGCAAAAATGCCGTCATCATTGCTAATCAATAAATTTAAGGAAGGCGTTGCCATCACAACCTCATCAGACTTCCGCCAAATAACAGTGACTTTACCTTATCAGGGTCCGTTGACTTCTTCTGCGATTTCCACCCAGATGACCTGTTTAGTTACCAACCAATGTGCCAACAGCGTTTGGACTATGATTTCAACTGGGTGCGGTTCTTTTCAAGTAAAGGAATTAAGCCGCCAATAATCTTTCAGGAGCTTGAAACTTACTGACATGATTGCGTCTGAATTCCTGCAGTTTGTGAAACTCCCAATACTCATCGAAATCACCACTGGCCCTGAGCGCTCTAATCCTGAGGACTGCCTCAGCCCGGTCAAGTCGCCAACGAGCCCCCGTGATGGCCATACGGTCATTGACCAAATGTCGGCAAGCCCCTTCAATCACACCTGAGGCAATCGGATAGCCCTGCTCTAAATATTGGTCATAGCGCAGCAAGGGGCGATACTTCAACAAATAGTCGGCACATTTATCAGCGTTCTCTCTCTTCTTTTTGGATAAATTTCGCAGGGTGGCGCTGCGTCGAATCCCTGCTGCCACATCACTGGCTTGACCCGTTGAGAATCCGTAAGGCTCGCTCCTGTACCCACCGTTCTGCCTCTTCACTGCCGGGGGCATGAAAGCAAAAAGCGGCTTTCCAAACATATTCCAACACATGAATGAAATCGAGCACAATCGTCACCGCCACAGAGTGTCGTTTAGCGGTGGCTCTAATCGTGTTCAACTGATGGAGTTCACCATCGACCAGCACAACCCAAGTTCTTTGATGCTCAGGGTCTCTACTGATGGCCTCATCAAAGGCACTCGCAATCATGCTCTTGGCATCTTGTCTGACACTGGCCCATACCCGTTTGTCATTGATAGGTGGTCGCTTGGGCGGCTCCCTCTGGTCACCAATAATATCCTCAGGTTGACGGTAATAGGGGGGCACATGATACACGGAGGCCACCATCGCCATCCGCTTGCGATTGCGTTTTTGACCGGGACTTAAGCGAGTCTGATGCGATTGTGCCGATTGTTGCGCTGCTTTGGCCGTCGATTCCCTGAGAGCATCGGGATGCATGACGATGCCTTTGCTATCGGTGGTGAGTAGTAATAAATCATCCGCAGCCGCAGTCTCGGTCCCACTGCGTTGGGTATAGAAGTCCTCAAAGTCCTGAGCCACTGACACCGTCACCTCTTCACATTGACGCTTGCCTACCCGTCCACCCGTGGTTTTGGCGATGGTTTGACTGGTTTCGGAAAACGATACTTTCGAGGCCTCTTCGGCCACACGCCGTCGCAACTCATCAGAATACTTATCAGGGGCCAAATTGAGCTTCCCGTCGCTCGGATAGAGGGCACTCACATTAGGCGTTTGCGTGCTGTAGCCCACACGGGTGACGACCACTCCGCCGAACAGAGTTTCGAGCTGGCGCTGGGTTCTCTTGCGACGATGCGGTCGCTTTTCCCCATCGCTTCCATAGACCTCGCTTTGATACTCCTCTTGCTGGTAGCGTAAGTCTAGATGTCCCTGCAATAATCGTCTGAGCAGTTCGGTGCCATACTCATTGATATAGCGTTCTATCTCGCCATGCTCCCAGTCTTGAGCATCTTCTGAACTCAAGGTCTTAATAAGCTCCTGATACTGCTCGTAGGCCTGTTCAAAGGTCTTTTGTTCTATGGTAGAGGACATGACTGATGAGGATGTTTGTGGAACAAGCCAGGTCATAACCTATCTCTCAAACAATGGATAAGTCTATACTCTGACTTTCTAATACATACCAGAATCTATTGAAATCCCTATTCCTCGTAATAAAATTTTACTTTGAAAGAGCCGCACCCTTTGGAATACCGATGATTGGAGAGGAGACGAAAGAGTCCTGCCTCCTGCAATACTCCATGCCATCGGCAAGAAGAACACCCAACGCCTTGAACGCAGCTATGGACTTGGCATGATTTTGCCGTCTATCCCACACTTTGCTAGCGCACTACCGACTATTCCAGGAGGGTGCAAGCCCCTATGATAGGATCATGCATCTAAATCAGCTGACGATTGTATTTTCAGTTACTAAAATCATCCACTCAGTTCTTGCTCTCCCAGAATTCCCATGACTTCTAGCCCTGAAACGATTCAACACTTACTTAGTTCTGACAATTTTAGTGACAAAATTCGCGGATTGAATCAACTGCGAGAGCTAGAGCCGGTGCTGGCATTCCCGTTATTGAAGCCGCTGGTTAATGACCCTAATCCCCGGATTCGCTATGCTGCGGTGAGTCAACTCGACCCCATTGGAAAAGCTGATGTAGAGGCCTCATTGGCGTTACTGCGGGATCGCTTATTTAATGATCCTGAGATTGATGTGCAGTCAGCTGCCGCAGATGCCATTGGGGGGTTGAAGCTAACATCGGCTTATCCAGACTTGCAACAAGTCTATGAAACAACCTCAGAATGGTTACTCCAAATGAGTATTGTGGCCACACTGGGGGAAATGGGCGACAGTCGGGGTTTTGATCTACTGAAAATTGCCCTAGAGTCTGACAATAGCTTGATCCGATCCGCTGCCATTAGTGCCCTAGGAGAGCTGGGAAATCCTGAAGCGTTACCCCTATTGTTGCCGTTAGTCGAAGATTCAGATTGGCAAGTACGTTTCCGCCTAGCCCTAGCGATGGGTCAGCTTGATCACCCGGGTTGTCAACAGGTGCTAACTACGTTAGCTAAAGATAATGCCGAGCAAGTGGCGACAACCGCGCAGGAATTGTTAAACGTGTAGGTAATAGATAGGCGAAAATAAGTCGGAGTTCAAATCCTTAAAACCTTATTTTTACTTGGGTTGTTGCGCTTATCTACTGACCCAAATTATAAGATTTTCAATACCAACTATTCCAACAAAAGAATTTCGTTTTACTCTGTTGCAAGCTCCTGAAAATAGCAAAAAAATCTTCGTATTGTTCTCAACTTTTTGTGGTGACAGCGCAAAGTTAGTCTACAATTACCCTGTGAAAAATCAGTGTTTTCCTTGAATCTCATAAAGGTCAATAATGTTGGTACTATTTGAGCAGACAAGACTTACTATAGCGACAGCAATATTTTTTTTATTTTTAAATGCCTTTTCTTCTTGTCGTGCATCACCGACTGAACCAACAAAAAAACTTGAACTTCATTCTGGAACCATTGAAGATTTACAACCTATGGAACCAGACTTAGATAGTCTGCAATTAATAAAAAAAGATTACAATATCTTTAATATCATTAGTCAAAACCAGGTTGTGAATACTGTTGAAAACCCTACAAATAAAGAGGGAATAGTGACAGATGTTGATGAGATGGGGAGTGAATGGGATGTCAGAATACAACCCTATTACACTGTCCCATGGAAAGTCACGGGAGAAGCCACCGTTGATGGTATTTCAGTAGATTTAGATATTGATTTAAGTGAGTTAATTGATTCTTTATAGCAATTTTCATAACACCGAGGTTAGTACTGGAGACTCGCCAGTCTCAACAAAAGGAGAATCACAGTAGCAACCATGGGGTGCATCCCATTTAAGACAATACATTTAAACTCAGAAGGGGAGAGCGATTGAGATAGGCGCATCGAAGACGTAGAATGCGACGAACATTATGACGATGCCAACGAGCACCTGGTAGCTTGACTCGAGCTCCCACTTGCTTAATTCTAGATTCGACATCCCCAGAGCCAATGGGAATTCCCAATCGCTGATAGCGCTCGTAGTCAGGAATACGACAACGGTGTTTGTTGAGATAGTCCCGAAACTTCTGGACTCGCTTGCTTTAAGACCATCGAACTCTCGCAGGGCAGCATCGAGAAAACCATGCCATAGAAAGTTCTCAGCCGCTTTTAATCGCTTAATAGAGCCTCCTACCTTGTGAAGATTCTCCATGAGATGATACCAATCCAACACCTGTCGTCGAATTAGTTCTTGTTGAGGAGCAAAGCTCCCCACCACCTTCCAGATTCCCGGATGCCCGTCCCCCAGCAATGTGACGATAGGGTCTAGGGGTAAGCTATTGCTCCACTCTTGCAATTTTTCTGGCTCTTGAAAGAAGGCTTCACAGATATCATTGTGACTACTCACCAGTTTGTAGTCTCGCCATTGTCCTCCGCTTTCTTCCTCTCCTCTGAGACAGATTTTGCCGCCATCAATACTGACTCCGCTTATTCCTGGGTTCTCACTCTGAGCTAGGGGCAGTTCCGTTCTTTGTACTAGCCGATGCAGGCTACTGTGCCCCACCTCCACCCCCATTAATTCCAACATGTCCTCTTGGGCTTGTTGATAGGAGGTCTTGGCACATACTAGATCTCTTTCATAATTGGTTTCACAGTATGGTAAGGCTGATAAAAGTTCTACTCTTGAGAGCATATTAAATGAATTATGAAACAGCTCAGACCCTGAGCCCGTCGAACTTTAAGCGATATACCGGCATTCAAAAAGAAACTTTTAATCTGATGCTCCAGGCATGGAATGAATATTATGTGGGTCACTCAAATGCAGGACGACCCCCAAAGTTGACCCTACCTGACCAGCTACTGATAGCTCTCCAATATTGGCGAGAGTACCGCACCTACTACCACATAGCCAAAGACTGGGGAATTTCAGAGGCAACGGTTTATCGTATTGTTCATCGTGTCGAAACAGTGTTGATGGGCTCGGGGCGATTTCGTCTGCCGGGGAAAAAACAGTTACTGTCAGAAGGTGAGTATCCTGATGTCGTGGTTATTGACGTGACGGAAACTCCGATTGAACGTCCCAAAAAAGGGCAAAAACAGTATTATTCTGGCAAGAAAAAACAACATACACTCAAGTGTCAAGTATTGGCTCATCGCTACAGTAAAGAAATTATCCTCAGTGGCGGACACAAGTGCTTAAAAGCTTCGCTACGACTAGGTTCTAAGAATAAGGCTAAAGTTCTTGCCCTGATGAGAGAATTTGCTTAGAATTCCCTTCACCACTGACTTCTGAGAATTGATCGGGAGTGAGGCTCTCGACAAGTAGATTAGGCTCAAAACTTTACCAGATATGTGTTTCAGCCTTTTGTACTTTTAAATGAACTAAAAGATGTGTCCGTCAGTGAGGAAATTATCTGTTTGTTTTTCGGGGAAGGTCGTCGTCATGATTTCCATCTTTTTAAGACTTCCGGAGTCCATCTTCATCCAGATACCGAAAGCATTCAAGACAGCGGCTATCAGGGAATTAATGCTTATCATCCCAACAGCTATGTGCCGCTCAAAAAGTCAAAAAAGGGCGAACTAACTCACTTAGAGCGCGAATATAATCAGGCTTTGAGTCGCGAACGCATCTGTATCGAGCATATCAATCGTAGTTTGAAGATTTTCAGGGTTTTGGCGGGTCGATATCGCAATCGTCGTCGTCGTTATAATCTCCGCTGCAACTTGATTGCCGCCATCTACAACTATGAGTTATCTCTCTCTACTTTAGACAGGGAAAACAATACACAGCACATTGGGTCATGAATTATGAAAGAGGTCTACTCGCAGACAACACTTTTCCAAGGCTGGGCTCAGAGGCGTTTTGGGCGCTACCCCCAACTTTCTCGCTTGTTTTTGGCTGATTCTCACGTCTCCCACTAGGGTTTTGATGATTCGTTTATTTCCCGAGCGTTTTTTTCCTCCTTCAGAAAAAAAAATTCCCCGATAGTAGGAGAGACTAATGACTGTAGCTGATTTCTGAGTTCTACTTCTGTGCTCTCAAAATTTTCCAATTTATCGGGCTCTGTGTATTTGTGCATCAAGCAAGCTAATTCGGTTGTGTGGTAATTGAGCAAGACCTGATCTTCTGGTGAAATTGGTAGCATTTTTTTCCTATCCTATTTTTTATTTCCTCCATTTTCTCATCATTTTCTCACCATTTTTTTGGGGCACTTGTACCACTTCAAATGGGATACACCCGCAACCATGAGTAAACCAGTTGTGAATATCTTCTAGAGAAATCTCTTCAATTGCATAACAAACAGCCTCCCTTAGCTCTAAATAATTTCGAGGTTCTAGTTTCTTTAGAATTTGTTTGATTTTAGACCAGCAATTTTCAATAGGGGAAAAATCTGGGGAATAAGGAGGAAGAAATATTAATTCAGCACCTGCTTCTTTTATCAATGGACGAATATATTCTTCTTGATGAATTTTGGCATTATCCATAATTACATAGGAACCAGTCCACAAGAGTGGCACTAAAATATTCGCAATGAATGCCTCAAATTGAATTCCCTTTGTTGCCCCTACTACTTGAACTAAAGTAAGCAATCCTTTCAAGGCAATAGCCGCAATCATCGAAATATTTTGACCTCGATTACAGGGAACTGAACTATATGCTCTCGTTCCTTTTTCAGACCGGGCATAAGGTAGAGTCATTCCTAGGTTAGAGGCAGCTTCGTCAACAAAGACAAGGTCTTCTGCTGGAATATCTCTAACCTTTTCCCAATACTCAGACCTTAGTATCTGAACTCTGTCTGTATTGCGCTCACTTGCCTGTATTGTTTTTTTTTACGTGTTAAATTTAAGCTCTGTAAGGTTCGGCAAACAGTCGATATGCTTACCGTGATACCTTCTTGTTCTTCTAATTTTCTGCTGATTTCTTTGAGGGTTATATCATTTTTTTCATTTACCCAGTCTCCCACAAGAATTATCTGTGCTGGCAATAGCTTGAGAGCTTTCCCTCCTGATGGCTTTTTCGGATTTAGATCTCCTGTCTCACGCCATTGCTTAATGAGCTTTTGAATGAAGCTTTTTGCCACCTTAAATCTCTCAGCTAGTTTAGCTATAGATAATTTTTCCTCCTCGTATGTTTCGATGATTTTTTGCCGAAAGTCTAGTGAATATGCTTTCATTTTTACCCCTTTAAAACAGAGTTGCCGATCCCCTACCTTTATACCTCACTTCTGCGCAAACCGCTATAAATATGATCGCCGAAGCTAAAAGATTGGAAAATCTTAAAATGAATATTGGACAAATCCGGCAAGATATAGATAATGTTTTACAAGAAATTAAATCTTTGAAAGTGTTAAGAACAAAACTAATAGAAGCCGGATTAGAATTAGAAATAATGCTTTTTGAAAAACTCATTGAAACAGAAATCGCTTTACTCAATAGACTTGATCAACGATTGTCCGCAATATTTGAAGGTATTTATGATAGAACGTTCGCTATTCTTCAGGATTTAAACTCGTTCAAGCAAACCCTCAACAATAATCAATCTCCAAATAATAATTTAGACTTAATTGCAGACCTGTCGTTAGACTATAGCCAAAGGACTTATGATTTTGCGATTAGTTACCGTTTCGGCGACGCACCCGTTCCTTACATCCCTGATAAACCCTCAAATGCCAGTTTTCCTTATATTTGGTTTGAACCCATTGCCGGTACGCGGCTGAATGATTTTTATTTAGGTATTACGGCTGATATTGATTATCGTTTTCAGGGAGAAGTTATTGACTTTGGTGGAGAATTTATTGAATCATTTATTGACAAACGCACTTGGTTTGAACCAATGCTAGGGGCAAAATTTGGCCTACAGGTTTCAGATCCTATTATCCTCTGGTTACGAGGGGATGTATCCGGCTTTGGTTTAGCGGGTGAAACAAACTTAAGCTGGAATTTAATTTTGGGGATGGATTGGTGGGTGTCCCCAAGAACATCACTATTACTAGCCTATAGATTCTATGAATTTGAATATGGCAATGGAAATGGGAGAGATAGAAATTTTTTAGATATCAAGTTTAACGGGCCCATGTTAGGGGTGAGCTATCATTTCTAATCTATGTCTCACCACCCAATATGACAAAAAGTAAATACAAATAAGGACTCCCTGTCTAAGATGTTGGGGTCTCTTGATAATCGCGGGGAAAATACTGGCTGATCTCCGCTAGACCTAACCTTCCGGGCATCCCTTCCTGCAATTTTTGCCTATAATTGCGGTGACTTTCTCCTTTCTGGAAGGCGCTATGAATCGTCAAGACCTTTGGCAACGCTATCAAGATTGGCTTTACTATTTGCCCAGTCTCGATTTTTACGTAGACATTAGTCGCATGGGCTTTAGTGATTATTTTGTGACCACTTTGGAGCCGAAATTTAATCAGGCATTTCAAGATATTGCTGCCCTCGAAAAAGGGGCGATCGCCAACCCTGATGAAAATCGAATGGTGGGTCACTATTGGTTGCGAAATCCTGATTTAGCGCCTAATGACGCGATTCGAGCTGAAATCACAGAACCCTTGACTGCGATTAAAGGGTTTGCCAGTGCGGTTCACGATGGGTCGATCAAGCCCCCGTTCTCCTCAGTTCACCGACTTATTGGCGATCGGGATTGGCGGTTCGGCCCTAGGCCCCCAATTTGTGGCCCAAGCGTTGTCCCCCGATTCTCCGCCGCTAGACATTCATTTTATTGACAACACTGACCCCGCTGGCATTGACCGGACATTAAATCGTCTGGGCGATCGCCTCAGTAGCACCCTCGTGATTATCACCAGCAAATCTGGCGGGACTCCCGAACCCCGCAATGGCCTAGCGGAGACGAAAGCGGCGTTTGTTGCCCAGGGGTTAGACTTTGCCTCCCAGGCGATCGCGGTCACCATGCTGGGGAGTAAACTATCCCAACAAGCAGAGGCTGAGGGATGGCTTAAAACGTTTCCGATGCAAGATTGGGTGGGGGGACGGACTTCAGAACTGTCCGCCGTAGGATTACTCCCTGCCGCGTTGCAAGGCATCGACATTCAAGCCATGTTGGATGGGGCTGCAGTCATGGATGATGTGACCCGTATCCCCAGCGTGCGTGAAAATCCAGCCGCATTACTCGCGTTGGCCTGGTACTATGCCGGCGATGGTCAAGGGAAAAAAGATATGGTCATTTTGCCCTACAAGGACAGTCTGTTACTGTTTAGCCGCTACCTACAGCAGCTAGTAATGGAGTCATTGGGCAAAGAAGTGGATTTGGACGGCAACATTGTCCATCAAGGCATCGCCGTTTATGGCAACAAAGGCTCTACGGATCAGCACGCCTATGTGCAACAACTCCGGGATGGTGTGCCGAACTTTTTCGCGACGTTTATTGAGGTCTTAACCGATCGCCAAGGTGAATCTCTGGAACTGGAGCCGGGGGTAACCTCCGGGGATTACCTGTTTGGTTTTTTGCAGGGAACCCAGCAAGCCCTTTATGAAAATCAACGGGACTCCATTACGGTTACCATTCCGGCGGTAACCCCCACCACTGTCGGGGCACTCATCGCTCTTTATGAACGGGCAGTCGGTGTTTACGCATCCTTAGTGAACATCAATGCTTATCACCAGCCAGGGGTTGAAGCGGGGAAAAAGGCTGCCGCCACGATTCTGGATTTGCAAAAAGCTGTTTTGAGGGCATTGAAAACCACCAATGGTGCGGTGACAATGACCGATCTCGCCGCCAAAGCTGGGGCAACGGAAGACCTGGAAACCGTTTATAAACTGGTGCGCCACCTCGCTGCCAATAACCGGGGTATTTCCCTCAGTGGCGATCGCCGTTCACCCAGTCAGCTCACCGTAACGTGGCAGGGGTAAAAAGAACGACTAATTCCAGATTCAGACAGAGCCATTGCCCGTTATGCCGTCCTCTCTGCTTTAAAGCTGGTGTCAGCAAATCCACAGCAGAAGAAAATGGACATAAGCAGTAATTTTGCCGACTGACATTTTTGGGCTCGGTCTACATTACTGCTCCGATTCGAGGCGGTCTTTCTCGGAGTGACCGCATTCCGCATAAGCTAAAAGGAAGACCTAATCTCCAATTTGATGACTCCCAGTCCGTTAGCAGTAATGGTTGTGGCTCCCAATATCGCAACGTTGCTGCTCCGGGGAAAGTCCCATGGTCTCAATATCATTTACCCAGTTTGTATGCCCAAGCCGCCCAAACGTAATCCTGCCTCCCGCTCCCCGAAAGCCCGCCGGGGGTCTCCGCCGGGGAAACCTCGTCGGCGCAATCCCAACACCGCTAGTGCCCCTAGCCATAAGCCATCGCCACCGTCTCCCAAACAGTCATTCTCCAAAGATAAAGATCAATCCAACCAGCAAGAGAAAGGAAAAGAGTCCATTGATCTGATTTATGGCCACCATGCTGTCCTCGCGGCCCTAGAAGGCGATCGCCAACTGAATCGTATCTGGATTACCAGCCATCTCCGCCATGACGTGCGTTATCGAACCTTGTTACAGACCGCCAAAACCAAAGGGACGGTGGTGGATGAAGTGGATAATTATCGCTTAAATCAACTTACCCACGGTGCCACCCACCAAGGCGTTTGTGCCCAAGCCGCCCCTTACCGCTATTGGGAACTAGAAGATTTAATTCATCAAGCCAAGGCCCAAAGCCAAGCACCAGTCCTGGTGGTGATTGACAGCATTACGGATCCCCATAATCTCGGTGCCATTATCCGCACAGCAGAAGCCTTTGGTGCCCATGGCATGGTGTTGCCCCAACGGCGCGTTGCAGGAATTACCTCCACCGTGATGAAAGTGGCGGCTGGCGCGTTGGAACATTTCCCCGTGGCACGGGTAGTCAACCTAAATCGAGCTTTGGAAACGCTAAAACAATCAGGTTTTTGGATTTATGGCACTGCCGCAGGTCGCCATTCGCCGCTCCATAAAATGGAACTACGGGAACCCATTGGTTTAGTGATTGGAGCAGAAGGGGACGGTTTAAGCCTGGTGACGCAACGTCACTGTGACCATCTCATCACGATTCCCCTGTCCGGCAAAACCCCAAGCCTCAATGCATCAGTCGCAGCAGGGATTACGATTTATGAAATTTTTCGTCAGCGGGATTTTGATAAGTTGAGTTTACAGGCTCTATCTTCATCGTGAAGGCATTCATCACAGTCCTAGACAGTCGGCAGACTTGAAATCAAACGTTTAAACGGCGGGGAATGGCAGTCTGCCAAGGTTCTGTGAGAGATACCACTGATAAATTAATTTCGGTTTGCTGGCTGGGGGATTGAAGTACCAACACATCAGTTTTCGTCCCGACGGTTCCCAATAAATGCCAATCGTCGCCTAGTAACGTGTTCAGTTTAGCCTCCCAATCTGTTTGATACTCCGGCCTAAGCGTCACCACAATGCGGCTAGCGGATTCTCCAAACAGTTGATTATCTAACCGCTGTGTACTCTCTGGTAGGGTCAATAACGCCCCCCGCTGGCCGGCGATCGCCATTTCTGCTAAAGCCACGGCCAATCCCCCTTCGGCACAATCATGGGCGCTGGTCACCCAGGTTTGGGCAATGCCATAACGACAGGTTGCTTGCACCGCTTTTTCCCGCTCGAAGTCGACTCGGGGCGGCTGGCCTGCCACCGTTTGATGCAACAAAGCTAGATATTCCGACCCCCCCAGCGTATTAATGTCATTGCTGCCCAGTAGATAGATTAAATCCCCCGATTGCTGCCAACCTTGCCCCACCACTTTGCCAATATCAGCCACCCGTCCCACCATGCCAATCACGGGGGTGGGGTAAATCGCCTGGGGGTTACCCTCAGCGTCAAGGGTTTCGTTGTATAAACTGACATTCCCGCCCGTCACGGGGGTGTTGAGTTCCCGACAAGCTTCGGCAATGCCCTCACAAGCTAGGGCTAATTGCCAATACCCATCCGGTTTTTCCGGACTCCCAAAGTTGAGATTATCCGTAATGGCTAATGGTTCTGCCCCCACGCAGCTTAGATTTCTGGCCGCTTCTGCCACCGCCGCTTTGGCCCCTTCCAGCGGATTGAGATACACGTAGCGGGCATTGCAATCGGTGGTTGCAGCCACCCCGACCTGACACGCTCCTGGCGTTGCTTCAATGGGCCGGACTCTGACCACGGCTGCATCAGCCCCTCCCGGTAACATCACCGTATTGTTCTGGACTTGGTGGTCATATTGGCGATATACCCAGCGCTTAGAGGCGATCGTGGGGCTATCCAACAGGGTGAGTAGCACTTGGTTCCAGGTCACTAATTGCCCGCTAATTTCAATCCCTGGGGCACTGGGTGATGGTAACTGCGACTCCTGCCATTGCCAGGCTTTCACCGCATAATCGGGAGGCGTTTCCCGGAGTTGATGCTGGTAAATGGGCGTATCATCGGCTAGCGCGGTGGCAGGAATTTCGGCGGCAATGGCCCCCTTGAAAAAGATGCGCACAATGGGGTCGGCAATTACTTGTCCGGCGACCACAGCCTGGAGTTCCCAGCGACGAAAGATGTCGATCAACTCCTGCTCTCGTCCCGGTTCGGCGACAAATAACATCCGCTCTTGGGATTCCGACAACAGATATTCATAGGGAACCATGCCCGTTTCTCGCACCGGAATTTTATCTAAATCCAATTCAATTCCGACCCCGCCTTTAGCGGCCATTTCCGACGTTGAGCAAGTAATTCCCGCTGCCCCCATATCCTGGGCGGCCACCACTGCTCCACTTTTAAATGCTTCTAAACAAGCTTCAATGAGAGACTTTTCCAGAAATGGATCCCCCACCTGTACCGCCGGACGGTCATCCATGGACTGATCGGTCAACTCGGCACTGGCAAAACTGGCTCCCCCCATGCCATCTCGGCCAGTGGTGGAGCCGACATACAGCACCGGATTTCCAATCCCGGCCGCACCAGCTCTGACGATGTCTTCTGTTTCCATTAACCCCAGCGCCATGGCGTTCACCAGGGGGTTCCCACTGTAGGCCGGATCGAAGTAGACTTCCCCTCCCACCGTCGGCACTCCCACACAGTTGCCGTAATGACTAATGCCGTCCACCACACCGTTAAATATTCGGCGGTTACGAGCTTCTTCTAAATTACCAAACCGTAGCGCATTCAGAATGGCGATCGGTCGGGCTCCCATGGTGAAAATATCCCGTAAAATCCCCCCCACACCGGTGGCGGCACCTTGGAAGGGCTCCACGGCGGATGGATGATTGTGGGATTCGATTTTAAACGCCAACCTTAACCCTCCACCGAGATCCACCACACCAGCATTTTCTCCGGGGCCAACGAGTACCCGATCGCCTGTGGTGGGAAATTTTTTTAACAATGGACGAGAATTTTTGTAGCAACAATGCTCCGACCACATCACCCCAAACATCCCCAACTCTGCTTTGTTGGGATGTCTTCCTAGACGCTGCACAATGTCATCATACTCTCCGGGTCTAATCCCTTCGGCGGCAATTTCAGCAGAGGTAAAGGGGCAGCTCATAGGGGGCAAAATCTCCAGGTGACTGGCTTGTATTTTATCTCGCCAATGTAAGGCGATCGGCGTTTCATCACCCCTAATTGAATTAAGGGCTCAGTGCTTGGGGCAATTACTGTTCCGATAATGTATGCTCCCAACTGAGACTCTAGCGCCAAAGCTAATAGTAGGTTCCGTACTGGTTCCGTAGGATGGGGCAGTCAGAATCCATGTCATATGCGGATTTGAGCAATAATGGGTAGTCCTCTAAAATCAGTCTCCCCATGGATCTCTTTGCTTATCCTTGTCCCTGCTGTGCCAGTAATGCCGTCCATGTCCATACCCATTATTCAACGCAGGTGAATGGTTCAAGGCGTTTGCTCCATTGTCGTCAATGCGACGTTTACTTTAGTGAGACCTTTGCGACCCCAATTGCAGGACTGAGAACCCCTCTGAGCCGGATTATCACGATCCTTAAAGCCAGGAGTGAGGGGATGAGTCTAAATGCCACGCCCCGCACCCATAACGTTTCGAAGAAAAGCATTATCGATTGGGAGCAACGTTTAGCCAGCATCAAGCCAACCCTGATGCTGTATGCCTTACTCCATCAGTTTATTCACCAGGAAATGGAAGGAGATGAACTGTACACCAAGGTTGGTAAAAACAAACCGCCCTGTGATTCTCAAGGCTGGACTATTGTTCTGATGGAGCGAGGGAGTCGATTTCTATGGGAATTGCACTGTGGGCACAAAAATAAGCAACTGTTTAAGACGGCTTTAGCTTGCTTGGCGGAGGTGATTGAGCAAACGGATAGTTTGAGCCTATTCACTGATGGAGAACGACGCTATGGCAACTTGTTGTTTGAAATTTGCCACGAAGTCCTTCGCAATGGAAAACCAGGACGTCCCCTAAAACGGCTGCCGAAAGGAGTCAGAGTTCGCCTTAAAAACAAAGGCTCCAAAAAGCGACCGGGTCGTCGACGTCAAAAGTATCAGGCTCCTGTGCCTGAACATCCGAAAACAACTCATGATGTGGCACACAAAGATATCCATGCCAATCATCTTGAAGCGTTTAATGCCTCCATGAGGCGACGAAATTCGACCTTTCGGCGTAAAACCAACACCTATGCTAAATCCAGAAAGGAGCTACAAAGAACGCTCGATGTGTTTTGGGTGATCCACAATTTCGTTCGGGAAGAGTTCATTTCACCACTAAAGTTGTCCCTGCTGTAAAGCTAGGAATTTTGGAGACTGGAATATCTTGGTCGCAACTTCTGACGATGCGATATGCAATCTAACTCGCTGTAGACAATGCTTCCAGCTTCTCCAGACAACGGAACCAGTGCCAGTCAGGCAATGGCGAGATAATGAACAGCAAATGCTCACAGGACAATGTTGGCCTGTAATAATCCAATCCATAATCCATGGCAGACAAAAAAAAGGAGCCAGCGACAGCCTCCTGGAGCGTGACAGAGAGTGAAGCTCTGTATCGCATTGACGCTTGGGGAGCGCCCTATTTTGGCATTAATGCGGCGGGACACATCACGGTTTCTCCCCACGGAGACCGGGGGGGCAGCTTGGACTTATGGGAATTGGTGCAATCCCTCCGGCAACGCAAGGTGGAACTGCCCCTGCTTATTCGCTTTCCAGATATTTTGACCGATCGCCTAGAACGTCTGAATAGTTGTTTTGCCGAGGCGATCGCCCGCTACAACTATGGCAACCGCTATCAGGGAGTCTATCCACTCAACTGTAATCAGCAACAGCATTTACTATCGGGTTTAGTGCGCCAAGGGCATCGCTCCCAATTCGGCCTTGCGGTGGGTTCCCTGCCAGAGTTAATGATTGCGTTGGCAATGCTCCCGCAGCAGATCAACCAGAGCGACAAAGCCTATAAGCCCCTAATTATTTGCCGTGGCTACAAGGATCAAAATTATCTCGAAACCGCTCTTTTGGCTAGTCGGCTAGGACTGAAAACCATCATTGTCATTGAACAACTCCAGGAACTGGAGCGGATATTAACCCTCGCGGATCAGCTGGTCATCAAGCCCCGATTGGGAGTCCAGCTAGCCCTATCCAGCCAAGATTTATTAACCACAGCCAAGGGGACACCGGCTGTTAGCCCCCGTTGTGGACTGAGTGTTCCTGATTTAGTGAAATTAGTTAAGCGTTTGCAAGCCACCAAACCCCGCCAGGATGGCGATCGTCTCGGATGCTTACGAATGTTGACGTTCCAACTGGGAACCCAGATTTCCGACATCGCCATGCTCAAAGAAGCATTGCGAGAAACCAGTCGTGTCTATGTCGAGTTGGTACAAGAAGGGGCGAAATTGCAATATTTCAATGTCGGGGATGGTTTGGCCGTGGATTATGACGGCTCGAGAAGTAATACTCCCGCCTCTAAAAATTACAATATGCAGAATTATGCCAACGACATTGTGGCAGCGGTTCAAGATGCCTGTCAGCCCAGTAACGTCCCGGAGCCAATTTTAATCAGTGAGAGTGGTCGGGCCTTGATGGCCCATCAATCGGTTCTCATTTTTGATGTTCTGGGAAGCAATGAAAAAGCCCCTGCCGCCCCCATCCCACCAGAGACTGCGGCTAATTCGTTGTTACATGACTATTGGGAATGCTATCAATCTGTTTCCCCCCAACACTATGCGGAAGCCTATCATGATGCCCTACAACTAAAAGCAGAAGCCATTAGTTTGTTCAATTTTGGTTACTTAACTCTCGAAGAACGTGCCCAGGCTGAAACACTCCATTGGTCCTGTTGCGAGAAAATCTGTCGCATCCTGCGCCAACTTGACGCTGTCCCAGAGGATTTCCAGAATCTGGAAAGGACGATGACCAGTACTTACTATGCCAATCTTTCTGTCTTTCAATCGACACCTGAGTCGTGGTCACTCAAGCAGCTCTTCCCCATTGTGCCCATTCATCACCTCAACCAAAAACCTACCCACCGCGCAGTTTTAGCGGATCTGACCTGTGACAGTGATGGTAAGATTGACCGGTTTATTAGCTCCAGTGGGGTAAAAGCTGATTTAGCGGTTCATGGCTTAGATAAAGACAATGCACCTTACTATTTGGGGATTTTTTTAGTGGGGGCGTACCAGGAAATCATGGGCAATCTGCACAATTTGTTTGGGGATATCAATGTCGTCCACATTGGGATGACGCCAAATAATTACCAAATTGAATCCATAGTACGGGGAGACACCATGAAAGAGGTGTTGGGTTATGTGCAATATTCTGTTACCGATTTAGTCGAAACCCTACGACGTTATACCGAAGAAGCCTTAAGACATAACCAAATCACCCTAGCTGAGTCCCATCGCCTACTGAGGGACTACGAACAGAGTCTGCGTCACTATACCTATTTAGCGAACTAGTGGGTCATTTGTCACGCCAGTAGCCATAGCCATTAAAGTTGGCGAGACTATAAAAGTAGAGCTCAATATCCTGTATCAGGGTAAGGCAGATGACGCGCTGGCAAAAAGCGCCGCTACGTCCCTTGATGATACTGTTGGCGAAGTCAAAACGCGATGTCCGTGCCAAAGAACTAGCAATTCCTGCCATATATAAAGCGCTAGGAGGAATGGACTCATGTTACAAGTTCACCCCGCTGGCTCAGTGCCAGTAGAAACCGCTCGCATTGCGCATCAGGTCTTTCCCAAAGGCAACCGCTATCTGAACCTACGCGATGAACTGGGCTCAATTTATAGCGATCACGCCTTTAAAACGTTATTCCCAACCCACGGACAACCCGCACAATGCCCTTGGCGGCTAGCGTTAGTCTCCGTGATGCAGTTCGCAGAAGACCTGTCAGACCGACAGGCCGCAGAAGCGGTCAGAAACCGGATCGACTGGAAGTACGCGCTAGGTCTGGAGTTGAATGACTCCGGCTTCGACTTTCGACTTTTCTGTTCTGAGCGAATTTCGCACTCGTCTGCTGAATGGTAGCCAGGAAGAACAGGTGCTGGAGATATTGCTGGAGCGTCTTACAGAAAAAGGCTGGCTCAAAGCAGGCGGTAAACAAAGAACAGACTCAACTCATGTCTTATATCATGTCCGGCTAGAATGCGCTTAAGATAAAAGGGGTTGCAACTTTACGCGTTAATATTATGCCCAAACGCATCAGCATTTATCCCCCATCTCACCATTGACGCCTTAGCAGCAACGCTACCGTCAGGCAAACGAACCTATTGAGCGTTCACACTATCAAATTATCTGGTTATTAGCTCAAGGTCGTACTACCGAGGAAGTAGCCGCTGTGACTGGTTATAGTCGTCCTTGGATTTATGAACTAGTTCGCAGCTACAATCGCATCGGCGTAGCCGTACTAGGAAGATTTACGTCGTCAAAACCGAGGTGCGGCACCTCTTCTCAATGATGTGCAACAAGCTCAATTACTGGAAGCTCTCAGAAGAACCTCCTCCTGAAGGAGGTCTATGGAATGGACGCAAGGTGAGTGATTATGTCCAAGAAGCCTTTGGTATTGGTGTCAGCCGCCAACAAGGATGGGTGTATCTCAAAGAAGTGGATTTCGCCTGAGAGTACCTCGGCCTCAACATCAAGAGGCAGAGGAGGAAGTGCAAGGGAGTGGAGAAAAAACTGGCAGCCGAAGTCGGAAGTACAGCGGGAATATCCCGACGCTACCGTCGAGATTTGGGCTGAGGATGAGCATCGCCTGGGTCTACATCCCGTGACTCGCCGGGTGTGGGTCGAAGCTGGGGGAAACCCCCACCGCTATAGTCCTGCAACGGAGAGAATGGTCGTGGCTGTATGCCTTCGTACAACCAGAAACGGGAGACACTTACTGGTGGATTCTGCCCTACGTCAACACCCACTCACCAAGGTACTCCAAGACTTTTCCACACACTTTGGGATTGGCGAGAAAAAAGCGAGTCATCCTCCTCTCGCCGAGCGAGGTTGGCATCTGAAGCGACAAACTAGAGATACCAGAAGGAATTCACTTATTACCGCTACCCCTATTCTCCGGAGTTACACCAGCCGAACGATTATGCTAGTCAACGAGCCCTTAGCCAGCAAAGCCTTTGGCAGTATTGAGGCAGTTGAGGACATAGTGGAGAGCCGATGCCGGGAATTACCACAACAGCAGCACTTGATTCAGGGATTAACCTCATATCGCTAGTGAGGGAGCTTAATTGTGTGCATTTACCACGACATGATATTAGCAGCTATCCGCAATCTGAACCGCCTAGAAAGCGTCGGTGAAACCCTGCGAGCAACTCTCAACGATTTAGCGTCGCCCCCAACTGGCTAGGCGAGTGGGTGCCCAGCGAATGGTTCGACCGCTACTGAACATGATATGAACTTTTGACTGCCCAGTTAACGAGGTTTATTCAGAAAATTTTTCCCTAACCATTGTTCTATAAATAATGTCATTTCTTGGCTATAAACCAGGTTTACAAGTTGCACATTCATTTGCTTTTCAAGAGGACTGTTTACGGGCAGCACGAAGCCATAGGGTTCTAGGGAAATACGAATGGGGGTTACTTGTAACATCTTCTTAGGATGCTGCTTTTGGTAATACAGCAACACAGGACGATCAAACATAACAGCCTCGACCTGCCCCGTGGTCAGTAGGGTCACCGCCGTTTCTAAATCCTTGGCTACATTAATCTCTGCCTGATAAAATTCCGCCCACCCAATGGCGGTGGTATCTGCCACAACAGCGACGGCTTTCCCCCTTAAATCATCTGCTTCTTGTAGGGTCGGAGTTACTTCAGTTTCCGAAATGGCAACGGTAAATGCAGATGCTAACCCAGCAGTGATTGAAGAAAAACTCAGTAACGCCACAATCATCCAGACACCAGCAATTAATTGGCCAAATTTAGTTTTTGGGGAGCGATCGCCATAACCGACTGTGGTGAGAGTAACCAGGGCAAACCACATGCCATTTTGCAATCCTTCGGGATAACGGGGATCAAACTGCTCCGGATTGTGGTGATGTTCCGCCAGCCAAATTAGATTGCCGACCAAAAATAGTAAAAGC
The DNA here is from genome assembly GCA_942490695.1 of Merismopediaceae cyanobacterium. Classification (GTDB taxonomy): domain Bacteria; phylum Cyanobacteriota; class Cyanobacteriia; order Cyanobacteriales; family Microcystaceae; genus Synechocystis. Next base: position 232,954 of record CALNXU010000004.1, read on the forward strand.
GTCAATATCGCTGCAGAAGATAAGGCCGTAATCCCAAAAAAAGGCGCAATGCGATGCCAAAGGGTGGATTGTTGGGGCTCAATCATCACGCCGACGCTACTGCCGAAGTAGGGCTGCGTGAAACTAATATCACGTTGTTTAACCCGATCCGGGGTAATGCTGATGGAGCCAATCAAAATATCTAATTCACCCCCTGCAACTGCTTGTAACGCTTCACTAACGGATGTCTGGGGAAAATATTCTGATTCCCAGCCCTGGGCTGTGGCAATATCCCGCCAGACATCTAAGCTAATACCATTGATGTTCTCAGAGCGATTTTTACCGTAGACCACGAAAGGAGGGGCACCTGCCACACCGACCTTCAAGGTTTGGGGTTCTGCCAGTAAAGGGGAAGAGGAAACTTCTGCTTTGACGGCGATCGCCAGTCCAGAGGTATGTATCCCTACCAAACCAATAAAACCACAGAAAACCAGCAAAAAGCGTTGTCGCAGCATTAATTATTCAGGGCAAATAGGATCAACATTGCCCCCTATATTGACATATCCGGATTTTCTGCAAGACTAAAAAACTGCTCACGGCCAACAGACTAAGCTTGGCAAATTATGGAGTCAAACCAAGATAACCACGAAATTGATCGTGAGCTACTTTAATTGGATTTGGCTGCACAGTCGATTCCTCCACACGGCAGCACAACGAGCTGGACTAACCGTTCATCCCTGGACTTGGCACGACCTCATTACATTTCCCACAACGATTGGATGCATGACCCATTACTTTAACGCCGCAAGCAGCGGGGAATGCACCCGAAGAGATTCAACCACTGATTAAAGTTAGGGGGCACAATGAATCATGTGCTCCTTTTTTTGAGCGACGCATCTTCAAATTCGTTGTATACAGAATTGGATTGTTATGACCCCTGACGTGGCTTCTTTTTTGAATACGGTTCCGGGTAACGCCTTGATGGGGCTACAGCAAGTGAATCAGCGTTGGCGAGGACTATGTCAATCGGTGGGCAACGCTTCACCCTCCTTTCCCCAGGCAGCAACGACAGTAGATAACTCCTTGGGGGAAACAGATGTGGATGTGGTGATTGCTGGGGGAACCCTGGGCATTCTCTTGGCCGCAAGTCTGCAATGCCAGGGGGTTAAGGTGGCGCTAATTGAACGGGGCAAACTACGGGGGCGGGATCAGGAGTGGAATATTTCCCGGCAGGAACTCCACACATTTATCGACCTAGACCTGCTGACCCCTGATGAATTGGAAATGGCGATCGCCACGGAATATAATCCAGCCCGGATAGCGTTTCATGAAGGCATCGAATTGTGGGTGAAAAATGTCCTGAACATTGGGGTTGATCCAGTTTATTTACTGGAGACCTTGAAGCAAAAGTTTCTCCAGGCTGGGGGCATTCTTTGGGAAAATTGTGCATTTCAGCACGCGACTATCTTTGCAGATGGGGTAGAGGTTCAGGTTTTAAAAAACCAGCCGGAAGAGTCTGCTGCTGCCCAATCCCTTTCCGGTCAGCTTTTGATTGATGCCATGGGGCACAGCTCTCCCTTGGTGCAGCAAGCCCGCCGGGGACAGGTGCCAGATGGGGTTTGCCTCGTGGTGGGGAGTTGCGCCCAAGGCTATGAACAGAATGAAACGGGTGATTTAATTGCCACTTTTACGGCGATCGCCAGACAGTGCCAATACTTTTGGGAAGCGTTTCCTGCCCGCGATGGCCGGACGACCTATTTGTTTACCTATGTGGATGCCCAGCCCGACCGTATTGATTTAGAAACCCTTTTTCAAGACTATTTTCAACTGTTACCCCAATATCAAAACGTTGACCTAGGTCAACTCCACTGGCAACGGTTTTTGTTTGGCTTTTTCCCAGCTTATCGCCATAGTCCTTTGCATTTTCCGTGGGGGCGGGTGCTGGCGGCGGGAGATAGCGCGGGGGGACAATCCCCCGTTAGCTTCGGTGGTTTTGGGGCAATGGTTCGCCATTTATCCCGCCTCACCCAAGGGGTGACTGAGGCCTTAATCCAAAAACAATTGGATGCCGCCTCCCTAGCGCTGCTACAACCGTATCAACCCAATATTGGCGTTACCTGGCTTTTTCAACAAACCATGAGTGTGCCGATGGAACGCCAAGTAGACCCTCAGCAAATCAATCGTTTGATGAGTGCCGTGTTTACAGTGATGCAATCCCAAGGCGACAGGGTGTTACAACCTTTTTTGCAAGATGTCATTCAGTTCGGGGGCCTGACCCAAACCCTACCGAGGGTGAATCCTCTATTGGTCTTACCCCTGTTGCCCCAAGTGGGAGTTCCAGCGTTACTAGATTGGCTAAAACATTATGCTGCGTTGGGAACCTACCGAGCGTTATTTCCTTTAATGCAACCACTCTGGGAGAACAGCGACAGTTATCAACAAAAACGTTGGTTGGAAGCGATCCGCTACGGCGCAGGGCTGGACTATCACCAATCCTAGGGTTTGATTGTGATCCGTAATTAAAATTGAGATGCAGTCAGAGGAGATGGCGACCGATTGACATCCCATTCTAGTCTTGGTGAACTGGCGTGTTTAATGGCTCTGATTGACTGTAACGATACACCCGCCTTGCATTATTTACCCATCCCTAGTTGTTGCGCTTTTTGGTAAACCTTGCCTTCCGTTAAGAGAGAAGGGGCAATCACCACGTCCACCTGTTGCATTGCCTTCATATCTTTAGCGCCCAGGGTGCCCATACTGGTTTTTAGCGCACCTAAAAGGTTATGGGTTCCGTCATCCAGCTTCGCCGGCCCGACAAGAATGTCTCGAATAGTGCCAGTTGTGCCCACATTAATCCGTGTTCCACGGGGGAGTACTGGACTGGGTGTGGCCATACCCCAATGGAAACCCCGACCAGGGGCTTCTGCTGCCCGGGCGATGGGAGAACCAATCATCACAGCATCTGCACCACAGGCAATACATTTACAGATGTCGCCACCGGTAATAATGCCACCATCCGCAATAACCGGGACATATCGTCCGGTTTCGGCATAGTAGTCATCCCTGGCCGCGGCACAATCGGCGATCGCCGTTGGTTGAGGAATCCCGACCCCTAACACGCCGCGAGAGGTACAAGCCGCCCCCGGTCCAATGCCCACTAATACCGCTGCGCACCCCGCCTTCAGGAGTTCTAGGCTCACTTCATAGGTCACACAATTTCCCAATACCACAGGCATCGGCATCGATTGGCAAAGTTGTGTCAGATCTAACGCATCCATCCCTGTCGGGGCGAGGTGATTGGTGGAAACCACCGTCGCTTGAATAAATAGGACATCCGCTCCTGCTTCCGCCACGGCTTCCCCGAATTTACCCGCGCCTGCAGGCGTTAAGCTCACAGCGGCTATTCCCCCTTGGCTTTTGACCTCTTTAATACGTTGCTTAATCAACTCCGGCTTAATGGGTTCGGCATAGAGTTCTTGCATTAACTGGACAAATTCTGTTTTTCCGACTGTCGCGATTCGAGCCAAGATGGGATCAGGATCAACGTACCGCGTCTGAATCCCCTCTAAATTGATGACTCCCATCGCGCCCAATTCCGACAGTAACACCGCCATTTTAGTGTCCACAACGCTGTCCATCGCACTGGCAATAATCGGAATTTCTCGTTCAATATCGCCCACTGTCCAGCGGGGATCAGGCAGGCTGGGGTCAATCGTCCGCAATCCCGGAACTAAAGCGATTTCGTCAATGCCGTAAGCACGACGAGCTGTTTTTCCCCGTCCAATCGAAATGTTCACGTTTGTTTACGAATCTCAAACTGTTTTGCTTAGCGTATCAAATAAGTTGACCCCTTGAACGGCGAAATCACGCTTCCCCAGCCTTTGTTTGATTTTGGCAACATTTCCCCCAATAATTTCCAATGTTTTCATCCCTAAAACAGATTTGAAAAGGAATCCTTGTCTGCACCAGGGTCTTAGGTAGGTAAAAATAAATCGAGATAAAAATCCCTGACTAACCATTTCCCACCAAAGTGCAGGGAATGACAAAATCAACGAGGATAAAGTCACGTTAAAGTGAATCGTCGTCATTCAAAGTAGCCAAGTATGGAAAAAATATTGAAACAACTCGGGTGGACTCTGTTTCCACGCTTCCTTGCCAAAAAATATTTGTATAAAGACAATTGGGCGGAGCTGGAGCAAATTGTTGTCCCCATTTTTCTGAGCAAAACCACAGAAAGTATTGATGTGGGCGCAAATCATGGGCGATACACCACCCTGATGTCTTTATTTTCGCGGCAGGTTTATGCGTTTGAGCCGAGTCCTAAATGCCTTGTCAGCCTTCAAAATTTATGCTTGCCCAATGTGTCTATTTACCCTTATGCCCTATCGAATCAACAGGGTGTTTCTGAGTACTTCGTGCCTTTGCAAGAAGGAATTGCTTTAAATACCCGTGGAACGCTTAATCGCTCTGCGTTGTCCGCACATCCTGACATCGACACCCTGAGGGTTACTACTTCCACCATGGATTCGCTATGTGACCGGCCAATTAGCTTTATCAAGATTGATGTTGAAGGTCATGAAATGGATGTCTTAAAAGGCGGTAGAAAGCTGATTTTAGAGCAAAAACCAGTCGTTATGGTGGAAGCGGAGGAGCGCCATTGTGCGGGGGCATTGCAGCAAGTGAAAACGTTTTTTGACGAACTCGACTATCAAGGATTTTATATTCTCGAACAAGAGGTATTTCCACTGGAGTCGTTTAAGGATGAACTCCAAAATCCTCAAGAACTAGAGCGTCCTATACCGAGGGATCAAATGCGTTATGTCAATAATTTTATTTTCTTGCCATCCTCACCAGAAATAGAGCAGATTCTTGAAAAGATACGCACCAGACTCCAGGATGAGAGTCTGACGTGGAGACTCATGTAGACCAGGCGGCAGAATCAGTTAATGTTTTCTAGTTTTATTGACTCGGAGGTGACTTCATGGGACTTTTAGTCGATGGTGTTTGGCACGACCAATGGTACGACACCAGCAGCACGGGAGGGCGGTTTGTCCGTAAAGCGTCTCAGTTTCGGAACTGGATTACCGCCGATGGTCACCCCGGGCCCACGGGGATGGGGGGATTCAAGGCCGAACCAGGACGCTATCACCTCTACGTTTCCCTCGCTTGTCCCTGGGCCCACCGCACCATGATTTTTCGTGTCCTGAAAGGTTTAGAGGAGATGATTCCAGTCTCTGTCGTCCATTGGCTGATGCGGGAACAGGGCTGGACCTTTGAACCGGGGGAGGGGGTCATTGCAGATCCTCTCTTTAATGCTCAGTATCTCTATGAAATCTACACCCGAGCTGACCCCCAATACACGGGACGGGTGACGGTTCCCGTTTTGTGGGATAAACAAACTCAAACCATGGTCAACAATGAGTCCTCAGACATTATTCGCATGTTCAACAGTGCTTTTGATGCGGTGGGTGCTCAGCCAGGAGACTATTACCCCCTGGCCCTCCGCGAGGAAATTGAAACCCTGAATGAACGGATTTACAATACGGTCAACAATGGGGTCTATAAATGTGGCTTTGCAACCACCCAATCAGCCTACGAAGAAGCGATTCATCCCTTATTTGACACCCTTGATTTTTTAGATGCACGACTAGCTGAGCGTCGCTATCTGACGGGCGACCAAATTACCGAAGCGGATTGGCGATTGTTCACGACACTGGTGCGGTTTGATGCGGTGTACGTAGGCCATTTCAAATGTAATATCCGGCGCATTGTTGATTATCCAAATCTCTGGAGCTATCTGCGGGAGTTGTATCAGCAACCGGGGGTTGCGGAGACGGTGAATTTCACCCATATCAAGGGGCACTACTACCAAAGCCACACAACGATTAATCCCACAGGAATTGTGCCGATTGGTCCCGAAATTGACTTTATGACCCCCGGCGATCGCCATCGGCTGACCAAGCATTGAGAAAAGCGAAAAATGGCAGACTGTGAGTCCATAACCACTGAGTGTCGATGATTGATGGGGTTTCTGTTAGTTCTCCCCTTTCAGGATGAAAGTCTGATGGCGAGAAATCCCAATTTTCTCTCCGGGGTTGATTTTTACAACGTTATATGAAGATTCTAGGCGAGTTTTTCTGGCAAATAAGATTTTCACTGACAATGACGTTATCTGTCCCGGAACTTTCAATGAACCCCCGCTGCTTATGTTGACCGGTCACCGTCGTGATTTTTCTGCCAGTCGTTCCTCCGTGGGCACGACCGATTCCACTCGTCAACGAATTTTACAGGGAGCCCTCAAGCTCTTTGCCACCCAAAGCTACGACGGAACCACAACCAAAGACCTCGCCAATGCCGCTGGGGTCGCAGAAGGAACCCTTTTTCGTTATTTCCCTAACAAAAAAGCCATTCTCATTGAAGTTGCCACCGCCGGCTGGGTCGAAATTCTGACAGATTTATTAACGGAACTGAGTGAAATGGGCAGCTATCGGGCGATCGCCCAGGTGATGAAACGGCGGATGTTTCATATGCGAGAAAACAAATATTTGCTACAGGTCTGCTTTGTCGAAGCGCAATACCATCCCGACTTGCGGGAAAAAATTCAAGAAGAAATTATCGAGAAGATGACGGGTGTTGCCGAAGCCTTCTTTCAGACAGCGATTGACAAGGGGATTTATCGCCCGATGAACCCTAAAATTGTTGCCCAGGTTTTTCTGGGCATGTTTGCGGTTGCTGGATTTTCTGAACAAACCATCATTGACCCGGCCGCATCTCCCAAAGCAATGCAGGAGATGGCAGAAGGATTAGCCGATATTTTCCTCAATGGGGTATTAACCCCCGACAGCTAACTGTTCCGAACCGCTACAAAACTCCATCAAAAAGATCACCAAAATTCGCTATCTTAAAAGCGTGAAATCCTTCCCCACGGCCAGAGAGAGGGGGGAATTCAAAAACCCCTAATCCATTTTGCTGCCTGAACAGGCATAAGGGACGTTTTTAGTCTTTATGCCCGCTGCTGTCAGCAATCGTTGTCGCTTAATTCCCAATAATCCCTATGTCCAACGGTTCCCCTTCCAAAACGCCTTTGTTAACTGCCCGGGGGCTAAGTAAAAACTTTGGTGGGCTCAAGGCCGTTGATCGTGCCGATATTGCGGTGAAACACGGGAGTATTACGGGCCTGATTGGCCCTAACGGTGCTGGAAAAACCACCCTATTTAATTTACTGTCTAACTTTATTCGTCCCGATGAAGGCACAGTGAAATTTGGGGACGCGACCATCAGCGACCTCCCCTCCTACAAAATTGCCCTAGCCGGTTGTGTCAGAACGTTTCAGGTGGCGAAAGTTTTATCACGACTCACCGTTCTAGAAAATATGCTGTTGGCGAACCAAGCCCAAAAAGGGGAGCAATTCTTACCCCGATTGTTAAACATGAAGCAAGTGCAACGGGAGGAACGGGAAAATAAAGCACAAGCCATGGCGATGCTGGAATCGGTAGGACTAGATACCAAAGCCCATGATTACGCGGGTGCATTATCCGGGGGGCAACGGAAATTATTAGAAATGGCCCGGGCGTTGATGAGTCAACCGAAGCTAATTTTGTTGGATGAACCGGCGGCTGGCGTTAATCCCACCCTCATTGGCCAAATTTGTGAACATATTATTACTTGGAACCAACAGGGCATCAGCTTTTTGATTATTGAGCACAATATGGATGTGGTGATGAGTCTGTGCCACCACATTTGGGTTTTGGCAGAGGGGCGTAATTTAGCCGATGGAACCCCGACAGAAATTCAGGAGAATCCCCAGGTCTTAGAAGCCTATTTAGGCGAGTAGCTCGACCGCCACCGGAATGGGGTAGTATGGAGGACTGGGAAAATATTATTAGGAGATGACACTAAGATGTCTCGTTATCGAGGACCTCGTCTGCGGATCGTCCGCCGCCTTGGGGAACTACCCGGCCTCAGCCGGAAAACCCCTCGCCGTGCCTATCCCCCCGGTCAACATGGTCAAGCCCGTCGCAAGCGGTCTGAGTTTGCCATCCGGTTGGAGGAAAAGCAAAAGTTACGTTTGAACTACGGCGTGACGGAGAAACAATTAGTCCGGTATGTCAAAAAAGCCCGTCGTGCAACGGGTTCCACCGGACAAGCGTTATTGGAACTGCTGGAAATGCGGCTAGATAACACCGTCTTCCGGTTAGGAATGGCTGGCACGATTCCGGGGGCACGCCAATTAGTGACCCACGGCCATATTACGGTTAACGGCAAAGTGCTGGATATCCCCAGTTATCAGTGCCGCTCCGGTGATGTCATTGGGGTTCGTAACCGTGACCGCTCCAAAAAAATAGTACAAACCAATATGGAGTTTCCCGGTTTGGCTAACCTGCCTTCCCATCTGGAATTTGATAAAAATACATTGGTAGGCAAGGTCAATAGCATCATTGAAAGGGAATGGATTGCGTTGCAAATCAACGAGCTGCTAGTGGTTGAGTACTATTCACGGAAAGCCTAAAAGCTTATTCTTCTGCGGCGGATGAACTGCACCGGGTGGAAACGCACAACTTGTGGCGTTTTTTCTGGCCGGGTCGTCAATTCATCTCCGCTATTTTATTAGCTGCAAATAGTTCAGAAAGCTATCGAGATGCGTTTGCGTTGATATATGTTCGTGGGGCAATTTTTTCTGGCCGGGGTTATGCCGGTTTTTATCGCAATTCTGGATATTTTTAACTCCGTCAGAGCCGATGACAGCCCTTTCTGCGCTCCGTTAAGACCGATGGCGATCGCCCACTTCCAGCAATCCAACAAACACGACACACCAATTATCAGTCGATTTATGTTTAGCTACTAGCCGCTAAATCCGCTAACTGCGCCTGCTGATCTTGGGAAATACAGGTCTCGACAATATGGTCGATGTTCCCTTCTAGGGCGGAATTCAAATCAAAGTTTCGCCCTAAACGGTGGTCAGTGACGCGATTATCTTTGTAATTGTAAGTACGAATTTTCTCTGAGCGAGACCCGGTTCCCACTTGCGATCGCCGCATCGAACTAACCGCCTCCCGTTGTTCCTGGAGTTGGATGTCATAAAGTTTTGCCCGGAGAATCTGCATTGCCCGTTCTCGGTTTTGTAGCTGGGAACGCTCTTCCGTGCAAAAAATACGAATGCCTGTCGGTTTGTGGACTAAATCCACTGCCGTTTCCACCTTGTTAACATTTTGTCCCCCAGCGCCGCCGGAACGAGCTGTCGTCAATTCAATATCCTTAGGATCAATTTGTACTTCAACGTCATCCACCTCGGGCATAATAGCAACCGTCGCCGTCGAGGTGTGCACCCGTCCACCGGCTTCGGTAACAGGAACCCGCTGCACACGATGAACCCCCGCCTCATACTTCAACTTGCTATAAACTTGGTCTCCTTTAACTTCTAGAATGGCTTCTTTGAAGCCGCCCATATCCGCCAACGATTCACTCAATAAACTGACTTTCCATCCCTGACTCTCTGCATAGCGGCTATACATACGCACTAAATCACCCGCCCAAATACTCGCTTCATCACCCCCAGTTCCAGCCCGCACCTCCAACATAATGTTTTTATCATCGTTAGGGTCACGGGGAAGGAGTAGCACCGTTAGTTTGTGTTCTAACGTATCTAGCGCTTTTTCTAGTTCTTCAACCTCCAGGTTGGCCATTGCTTGCATTTCTGGATCGCTCGCTGATTCCTTGGCAATTTGTTGTGCATCGGTTAGATCCTCCTGGTTTTTTTTCCAGGTCTCATAGGTAAGGACAGTTTCTTCCAAAGAAGAACGGGCCTTGGTGATCCGCTGTAACTCAGTCGGATTGGTGGCCACATCTGGATCGGCTAACAATCGAGTTAGTTCTTGAAATGTTTGCTCAACGGATTTCAGTTTGTCTAACAGATAAATTTCCGCCATAATCTCGCCAGGAATGCATGAATTCAGTCTTCTATCATAACTTGGCGGCTAGGAATCTGGACGGCGACGGGTGAGATCCGGAATCAGGGAAAATCCCAAGGCAACTAACGTGGCGGGGATAACGCCGTACAACAAAACGCGACTAAAAAGCTCTAAGTTTTCATGCCGAGTGGCATCCATCACGAGGTACGTGGCGTAGGCAATGTAGTAAACCAAAAACAATCCCCCTTCCCACCGGGAAATCAGGCGTCCTGAAATAAATACGGGTAAACAAATGACCGCAACAGCCACCATGACCGGAAGATCAAACCGGATGACAGCGGATGAGACAGAAATGCCCTCAGGAGACAAGGCGGAAGCAAAGCCGAGTACTGCCAAAATATTAAAAATGTTACTGCCAACGACATTCCCCACAGCAATATCCCGTTCTCCTCGATAACTGGCCACCACAGAAGTGGCTAATTCTGGCAGCGATGTGCCCATCGACACTAACGTCAAACCAATGACCAGCTCACTAATACCAAAGGCTCGCGCAATTTCTACGGAGCTTTTCACGAGCCACTGTGACCCTAAAATCAACAATATTGACCCGACCACGATATAACTGAGCTGAAATAAAATTTGTTTGCGGGTTTTGGGCACTGCCCCCCCAAATTCCTGGAGATACTCTGCTTCTACGTCCGGATTCTTCTCCTTGCGGCTCTGGAAAATCAAAAACACCGTATAGACAACCGCCCCCGTTGCAAAAATTGTGCCATCGACTCGGCTAATTTGGCCATCCAAGGCAAACATCATCAATAGCCCTGAGACCCCAATCAAGATCGGTACATCCAAGCGGATAAGCTGTTGCGCCACGACTAAAGGCGTCACAATGGACGACACCCCCAAAATGAGTAGGACGTTAAAAATGTTGCTACCAATGACGTTACCGATAGCAATATCCCCTTGCCCACTAAAAATCGACTGTAAACTGACCATTAACTCCGGGGCGCTGGTGCCATAGGCAACAATGGTCAAACCGATAATTAACGGCGAGATTCCCAACATTAGGGCAATGCGTGATGCCCCTTTGACCAGAAACTCGGCCCCAACCACCAGCAAGACTAAACCTGCGATTAGTACGAGAATGGTCATCCATGTCATTCCAAGAACCCCCCCAATATGGCTTCAGTTTTTTCAGTAACAACATTGCCCGCATGAGTAGACAATATTCCTATTATTCAGGAAGGTGGGACAGTCTTCCGGGGACAATCACGAAAAAAAGGCTGCGGGAGGTTAAGTTCTACGAAGCGCTTTGTAATGCTCGACGATACAGACGTTGTACTTTCGCTAAAAATTTATCCATGGAGGACTTGGGGGTGGATTGATGCGGGTCAGAATCCTGGAGGGAAGCCAGCAATTGGGCTTCTTGGGTCTCAATAGTCCCATCACTGTAAAGCAAGCCAGCCATGGCTTCGAGTAAATCGCTGTAATCTTGGTCACTGGGATAGTCCCCCAGATAATCACTGACCCAGGCATAGCATTCAGCGGCTGAAACGGGCTTTAGTCCTGATAGTAGGGGCGCAATTTCACCGTCAGTTTTAAGATGGTAGGCTTCTGCCAGTTGCTTCAGGTAATCTCGTTCCTCTGATTGCATGATGCCATCTATCCAGGCAGCGCCGATTAATATCTTGAGGAGTTGACGGGGTTTGGTCGTCTGGCTCATGGTGGTTTTAACTAGAATAATTTAGAACAAAAAACAATACCTATGAGCTTGTCGATAAAGATCATAAGCTTCAATTTTGCCATCATTCTAGGGGCTTAAGTCGGTCAACTCAATATTTCAGCGCCGTAATACCTGCAATAACAGGTTTCAGGGATTTTTACCCCGATTTATTTTGCCCACCTCCCCTACCCATTGATAAAAACATGACTGGTTTGCGAGCAGGTGAATTCACTGGCGATCGCTCCTTATTGCCCCTTAATGTTAGGTATCTGCCGGATGTGAATTAGCAATTTTTCCCAAAATGCGAAAATGGAAAACACATCGCAGCGCATTATTCATCCCACCAGACTATGACCACTCCCCCCGTGCTTGGCGGCGCAGAAATCCGCCAAACGTTTCTAAATTTCTTTGCCGATCGCCAACATCAACCGTTACCCAGTGCCTCGTTAGTGCCAGAGGATCCGACGGTGCTGTTAACCATTGCGGGGATGTTACCCTTTAAACCCATTTTTTTGGGGCAAAAGCCAGCGGATTTTCCTCGGGCCACCACGTCACAAAAATGTATCCGCACCAATGACATCGAGAATGTCGGACGGACAGCACGGCACCATACCTTCTTCGAGATGTTGGGGAATTTCAGCTTTGGGGACTACTTTAAGCAACAGGCGATCGCCTGGGCCTGGGAACTGTCCACCAATGTGTTTCACTTGTCCCCAGAGCGACTCGTGGTGAGTGTCTTTGAAGAAGATGACGAAGCGTTTGCCCTCTGGCGGGATGATATTGGCATACCTGCCGACCGGATTCAACGCATGGGAGCAGAGGATAACTTCTGGGTATCCGGGCCCACTGGCCCCTGTGGACCTTGTTCAGAAATTTATTACGACTTTCACCCCGAGCGCGGTGATGACAACCTAGACCTCGAAGATGATAGCCGCTTTATCGAGTTTTACAACTTGGTATTTATGCAGTACAACCGCGATGCAGCAGGGAACCTATCCCCATTAGAGAAGAAAAATATTGACACGGGCATGGGCTTGGAGCGGATGGCGCAAATTTTACAAAAAGTACCGAATAACTATGAAACGGACTTAATCTTTCCCATCATCGAAACCGCAGCAAAATTGGCGGGGATTGACTATGCAATAGCCGATGAAAAAACAAAAACGTCCCTCAAGGTCATTGGCGATCATGTGCGGGCTGTTGTCCACATGATTGCTGATGGCATTAGTGCGTCCAATCTGGGGCGGGGTTATGTACTGCGACGCCTAATTCGACGAGTCGTTCGGCATGGACGTTTGTTGGGCATTAAGGGGGAATTTACCACGAAGGTTGCCGCGACTGCGATTCAACTCTCCCAAGACGTTTATCCCAATGTCCTAGAGCGGCAAGGATTAATTGATCAGGAATTAAATCGGGAAGAAGCGGCCTTTTTGAAAACCTTAGAACGGGGGGAAAAATTATTAGCAGAATGGCTGGTCGATACCCAGGAAATTACAGGGGAAGATGCGTTTACCCTCTATGACACCTACGGATTTCCGCTAGAGCTAACCCAGGAAATTGCCGAAGAGCAGGGCATTACAGTCGATGTCACCGGCTTTGAGGGCGGCAATGAAGACCCAACAGGAACGCTCCAAAGCCGCCCATGAAACGATCGATTTAACCGTCCAGGGTAGCCTCGACAAACTAGCCGAGCATGTCCATCCCACGGAATTTTTAGGCTATACCAAGCCCCAAAGTACAGCCACGATTCAGGCTGTTCTTGTGGACGGGCAAGTCACCGAGCAAGCGGAAGCGGGTAATACGGTGCAAATTGTGTTGGATAAAACACCGTTTTATGCTGAATCGGGGGGACAAATTGGCGATAAAGGGTTTCTCAGTGGAGATAACCTCCTGATTCGCATTGATGATGTCAAAAAGGAATCCAATATTTTTATTCATTTTGGTCGCATTGAACGGGGAACAGTGCGAGGGGGAGCGACCGTTACTGCCACCATTGACCGGGCCTGCCGTCGGCGTGCCCAAGCCAACCATACCGCCACCCATTTACTCCAAGCGGCCTTGAAAAAAGTCGTCTCCGACGAGATTTCCCAAGCCGGTTCCTTAGTGGACTTTAACCGTCTACGCTTTGACTTCAATTGCCCCCGCGCTGTCACTGTGGAGGAGTTACAGCAAATTGAGGACTTAATTAATACGTGGATTGTTGAAGCCCACGACACCCAGATCGCCGTAATGCCGATCACGCCGACGCCAAAGCGAAAGGGGCCAGCCATGTTTGGCGAAAAGTATGGCGCAGAGGTTCGGGTGATCGATGTCCCGGGTGTCTCAATGGAGCTTTGTGGCGGCACCCATGTCCGGAATACTGCAGAAATTGGTCTGTTTAAAATTGTCTCGAAACAGGCATTGCGTCGGGGGTGCGACGGATTGAAGCGGTGGCTAGCCTGTCGTGTTGGCCTATCTCAATGTCCGGGAAGCCGTCGTCAAAGAACTGGGCGATCGCCTCAAAGCCAAACCCGAAGACATTCCAGCCCGGATCACTAGCCTGCAACAGGAACTCAAAACCACCCAAAAGGAGCTTGATGCGGTCAAACAGGAATTAGCCCTGAGTAAATCCGAGCAATTGCTGTCTCAGGCGGCAACGGTTGGCGACTATAAATTACTGGTGGCGGACTTGGGGACAGTAGATGCCGAATCCTTAAAAACAGCAGCGGAACGCCTACAGCAAAAGCTGGGAGAAAGTGCGGTGGTGCTAGCGTCCATTCCCG
>CALNXU010000005.1:0-48823 GCA_942490695.1 Merismopediaceae cyanobacterium
TTTCCGTAAAAGTCCGCAGCATACGATGTCATGACGAACCCGTTAAGGGGCGGTAAAAACCCTTGTATTTTCGTGTATTGTAACGGAGCTTAGTTGTCCTCCCGGTTTTATACCATGTGAAGAAAACCGGGCTCAAGATCTTTCCAGTCCCTATGAAGTCTTAATCCTCTCTAATCATCAGGTTGGTACTAAGATCGGATTTTACTGAGGAAGACCCGTTTCAGTCAGGATTTAACCAGGCTCACCGCCCCTTTCACCGGGGCACAATATTGCGGTAAAGGGTTTGCGGCAAGGGCAATGTGGCGATCGCCAACGGCTAAACCATGGGTCGGATCATAGCCACGCCATCCTGCCCCTGGGAGATAAACCTCTGCCCAAGCGTGGAGTTCCCATTGAGACGTTTCTTCGTCTCCGACTTCATATCCGCTCACAAATCTAGCGGCCAGTCCCATCGCTCGACAAACTTCCATAAAAAGTACAGTGAGATCCCGACAAGAGCCCTGTTTACGCCGCCAAGTAACCCCCGCTTCCCAAGGCATTCCTTCTTCACGCATTGTATAGCTACATTCCTTATAGAGCCGCTGAACCAGCGTTTGCAAAATATGAGGGGATTCCGACCACATTCATGGTCAATCTCTTGAGCCAAGGTAACCGCAACGGGGTCTAAACGGTTTTCATATGGGCGCAAATAGGGAGACAGTTGTTGGGCCAAAGAATAGGGATAATCAAAGGGGAAGCATGAACGCCCAGGGTTCTAATAGGGAAATCAAAAGGAGTTAGCCATCAAGAAAGTCTGACTTTGGCTTGAACCGTTATAGATAGAACATCCGTTGGTTGGGTAAACCAAAGCTTTTGGCTACGCGTTGCCATTCAGTTCCTAAGATCTGAACATCCGGTGGGCATAGGACTGAACATTGTTAATCTAAGAACTGCTGCCAGCCATTGCTACGGGGACGCTGCTTCAGGAGATAAGTGGGGACGGAGATAGACGTGTTGATTGAATTGATACCGAGTTTGATGCTGAATCCGATAAACCGCCATAGGATATAAATAACCAAGATAACCAAGAAGTCCGTAACCAAGAAGTTCGTGAAAGCAACGAAAAGTAAACGATTGAACTGTCGAAATGGTCAGAATGAAGCAAGAATATAATCACCAGGTTGTAGCTTCGTCTTTAGATGCCCCCAGGAGTAAGTTACACTTAGATAAAATTTGGGCTAGCATTGTTCCTGAATTGAACTGAATTCGCCATTAGGTCTGGAATTGTTAATCTTACGGCGTGAGGAATTTACTGCACTGTGTCTTCAACTACTACCCTACGACCAGCTCCCCCAAAATCCAAAAAAAACCAAGAACAAAGACCGGGCTTCTTTCGTAACATTGTTGATGTAACCGGGGGAACAATTCTGGGGGTGGCGCTATTGTCGAGTGCAGTGGTGGCAGGGGCAACAGCTGGCCTGGCCATCAGCTTCCGTAATTTACCGGATGTGCGGGGGTTGAAAACCTTCTGCGCCAGCCCAAACCAGCTATATTTACGATGCAAAGGGCGAGAACTCCTCAGCCTCCATGGGGAAGAACATCGCAAAGTGGTACCCCTTGACGACATTTCCCCTAACCTCAAACGGGCTGTGCTGGCGATCGAGGATAGCAATTTTTACTAAACATAAAGGTATTAATCCCAATAGTATTGGTCGTGCCCTGTTGGTCAACGTTAAAAGTGGTGGGGTCAGCGAAGGAGCCTCCACCCTGAGTATGCAGTTGGTGAAAAAATCTCTATCTGAGCAAGCAACGGGTTTTTACCCGTAAATTAGCCGAAGCGGTGCTGGCGGTGCGGGTAGAGCAGGTTTTTGACAAAGATCAAATCTCTGGATATGTACCTCAACTATATTTATTGGGGTCATAATAATTACGGCATCCAAACCGCCGCTGAAAGTTATTTCAAAAAACCCGCTTCGGATTTAACCCTCGGGGAATCCGCCATGTTGGCGGGGATGATCCAAGCCCCAGAAGCCTACAGTCCCTTCCGTAACTTTGACGAAGCTAAGGAACGGCAAGAAGTGGTTTTAGACCGTATGGCTGCCATGGGCTGGATTACCTCCCAAGAGGGCAGAAGCGGCGAAAAAAGAACCCCTCAAGGACAAATTAGGTAAACCCACCGCTTGGCAGGGAGTAAGTTGCCCTATGTTACCGATGCGGTGATTGCGGAATTAAAGCAAAAGTTTGGAGAAGAAACGGTCGCCACCGGCGGTCTCAGGGTTCAAAGTACGGTGGACTATAACACCCAAATATTAGCGGAAAATACAGTACGAGATGCCCATAACAACTACGGGAATCAATTGTATGCCAAGGCTAAGGATTTGCAGCTAGCCCTGATTGCCGTTGAACCGGAAACCCATTTTATTAAAGCTATGGCTGGGGGGGTTGACTACAACAAGAGCCAGTTCAACCGGGCACTAATTTCCCGGCGGCAACCGGGTTCTGCTTTCAAACCATTTGTTTATTACACTGCATTTGCGTCCGGCAAGTATACGCCCAATTCCATGATCGAGGACAAACCCATCCGGTTGAGGGATGGTAGCAAATTTTATACTCCGAAGAACTATGGGGGAGGCTACTCTGGAACAATGTCTATCCGCAATGCGGTGGTCACCTCAGCGAATGTCCCGGCGGTTCTTATCGGTAATCGTATTGGCATTAATAAGGTAGTAGATGTGTGCCGTCGCATGGGGATCAAAAGCCCTCTCAGGCGGTAATGTCTTTGCCATTGGGTTCGGTTGATGTCACGCCCCTGGACATGGCGGCGGGCTATGCGACCTTGGCTAGTAACGGTTGGTACTCTGAACCCACAGCAATTTTCCGGGTCACTGACTTTCAAGGGAATGTTCTACTGGACAATACGCCTAAACCTCAACTAGTTTTTGACCCCTGGGCCGCAGCCAGTACTTCTGCGGTGTTAGCTTCCGTTGTGCAGGGGGGAACCGGGCGAGCAGCTTATTTAGGCAGCCCAACAGCCGGAAAAACAGGAACAACAGATAATGAACGTAATGTTTGGTTCGTGGGCTATGTTCCCCAATTAGCTACGGCGGTGTGGATTGGGGATGATGCCAACCGTCCCCTTGGAAAAGGGGTGACTGGTGGGGGACAGGCAGCTCCTGTGTGGCGGACCTTTATGTCCCAAGCTGTTAAGGATAAACCGGTGGAATATTTTCCATCAGCGTCTAAATTTACCCGCCCCAAACCCGAAAAAGCCACAAAGTCTTAACCCCATTCCCAGAGTTTCAATGATCTAACTCAAGATGGGATGGTGATTGTCCGTCAAATGCCCAATAATAGAATCACCAACAGTTTTTAATTAGCTCCAAAAGGATTTTTGTATTTGTGCGTATTTTAGTCACGGGCGGCTCTGGCTTTATTGGTTCCCATCTAATTGACCGACTGATGGCAGAAGGCCCATGAAGTTCTTTGTTTAGATAATTTTTATACCGGCTCTAAACATAATATTTTTCAATGGCTCAATCATCCCCGTTTCGAACTGATTCGCCACGATGTGACAGAACCGATTCGCCTGGAAGTCGATCAAGTTTATCATCTTGCCTGTCCCGCTTCTCCGGTACATTATCAGTTCAATCCGGTGAAAACCATCAAAACAAATGTTATCGGGACCCTATACATGTTGGGCTTAGCGAAACGGGTGAAAGCCCGATTCTTACTTGCTTCGACCTCTGAAGTTTATGGTGACCCGGATGTTCATCCCCAACCAGAAACCTATCGAGGCAACGTTAACTGCATTGGGCCCAGAGCCTGTTACGACGAAGGTAAGCGGGTCGCAGAAACATTAGCCTTTGAATATCATCGTGAGCACAACCTCGATATTCGTGTTGCGCGAATTTTTAATACCTATGGTCCTCGTATGCTGGAACATGACGGTCGGGTTGTGAGTAATTTCATTAGTCAAGCACTCCGACAGGAGCCGATTACCATCTTTGGGGATGGTTCCCAAACCCGGAGCTTTTGTTATGTTTCGGACTTAGTGGAAGGACTAATCCGCTTGATGAATGGTGATTATATTGGCCCCGTCAATCTTGGTAATCCAGAAGAGTATTCTATTTTAGAGTTGGCGCGAAAAATTCAGACGGCTATTAATCCAGACAATCAATTACGCTATGAAGACTTACCCATTGATGATCCTAAACAAAGACAACCCGATATTAAAGTTGCCCAGCAACGGTTGAATTGGCAACCGACGATTCCATTGGATGAAGGGTTAGCTATGACCATCACTGACTTCCGGGAACGTTTGGCAGTCTCTACTAAACATGAAGACAAAAGTTAGAAAAGAGCGGTTTTGTTGCACGAATAAATCCGGTATTTGTAAGGGTTTCAGCGCTTGATTTCCAGAGAAACACTCATTTTAAGGATTCTTGAAAACCTAAAGCCCTTGCGCAGTATACGATTCTTTATGCAACAAAGCCGTGCCTGCAGTTGATATGGACTGACAACACTTTTGGTGGCAGGAATTTTATTGCCTGGATTGAACAGACCTTTGGCTGGACACTTGAAGTCGTTAGGAAAAAAGAGGGGAAAAAAGGGTTTGAGGTTTTGCCTCGACGTTGGGTTGTTGAACGCACCTTTGCTTGGTTTGGTCGCTATCGTCGTTTGAGTAAAGATTATGAATATTTACCCACCACTAGTGAGACAATGCTTTATTGTTTCGTCAGCCATGAAATGATGGATGGATTTTCTTCAAAGCTTTTGTGTAGCGATAATTCTAGAGCCTCGTTATCCATCAAAATATAATTGACAGACCATTATGTAGCTATGGTTAATCTCATGGTTCGAAGGCTTGTCTAAAACTTTTCAAACATACTCTAAGCTGTACGCCTTGGCCTGTGAGTCTCCCGAACAATATGGTCGTCCTATCAGTCATTGGAGGCAAGACTTATTTGAAATCCAGCTTTTTCTAGCCCTAAATCTATTCCCATTGCGCCGGAAAAAAAACTTAAAACAATAGGTTTATTACTGTTTTCCATAAGTAGACTGGATTCAAGAGGCTATTACTGACAAAGTTATTAATCTAATAATTAAATGACTACTTGCTTAAGGTCTTAGCAGGAAAAATACGTTTGTCTTACCATGAGGGCCATATTGGGATAAGCCTAGATGGTCACCTGAATTTTAAGCAATAAATCCTTTAACTGTTGTTGAACTGACTGGAGTGTATAAGGATCATCCGGGTCGTCGGCTTGCCCCGGTCGATTAAAGAGAGGACGCTCATCATAGATTTGTCCCCACCGAAAATCGGCTTGGCGTACAATCTCTGCCAACAAACTGGTATTACCCAAGAAACTTTCTACTAAATTTTGCAGGGCTAGCAAAGGCGTTTCTTGCCCATAGCGGCTAATCAGCCTATCAGCTTCTTCTACGCAATTTTGCAGCACATAAAGCAGAGCCCCTTCCGGATCGTTAAAGTGATCATTGAGATAGCGCTTAATTTCGGCTTTTTGCTGCACCAACCGTGGCACTGGTGATTCTCCTTTGAGGAAATTTCCACCAGCTTGGCCAATTAGATCTGCCATGGTCGGCTTACGTCCGGCGATCGCCTCTAAAAAAATAGCACGATCATGGTCAGTATCTTTGGAGGACGAAGATGACGAATCAGGAGTAGCCATGGGGGCTTAAGGAGAAGGATGTTGAACAATCAAAACTGAACAAGAAACGTGATGAACCACATAATTACTGACGCTGCCCAGAAAGAATTCTGCAACCCCCTGTAAGCCCCGACGACCGATCACGACCAAATCTGCTCCCCAGTTTTTTGCCTCATCCCGAATCCAACGGCCCGCATCTCCCACCTTCCAGTCCCATTCACAGTTAATATTGGCAGATTTGGCTTGATTGGCAAAATGTGTTAGCCATTCTTGGGTCTCCGTCTGTTCCTTCTGCAAATGGGCTTGAATAGCCTGGGAAAACCCGGTTACATCCTCGCCATAAAAACTAGGATACGTAGAAAACGTCTGATTTTCTAAGGGGATACAGTGAAACAACATGAGTTTGGTCTGATCTCTTTGGGCTAAATCTAATGCCTGCTCAAATACCTCATTAGAAAAGTTTGAGTGATCTAAGGCAACTAGGATTTTACGATAAGTCATCATGCCCTCCAGGGTATTTAAGTAGATGCTGTGGCATCAGTAATAATGCATTAAGACTACTATCAACACCACAACATCGCCGCTTGACAGAAACTATATGGTCAGTGTCCGGCGTTTCATGGTCATTTCATAGACCTCAATAATGTCTCCTTCTTTCCAGTCCGTGAATTTTGCCGAGCCAATACCACACTCGTAACCGGAGTTAACTTCACGAGCATCTTCTTTCATCCGTTTCAAGGAATCGATAATGCCCTCAAAGACAGTTTCATCACCCCGTCGCACACGGAGGTTGCGGTTCCGGATAATTTTGCCTGACTGAACATAACATCCGGCAATAAAGCCCTGACCAACCGGGAAGACCTCACGAACTTCAGCTTGCCCCAGCGTGGTTTCCACTTCTTCAGGATCCAATAAACCTTCCATTGCCCCTTGGATGTCATCCAACAGTTTATAGATGATGTCGTATTCACGAACATCAACCCCTTCACGATCCGCTGCTTGCCGAGCACCGCTAGCCAGGGTGGTATTAAATCCGATGATGACTGCGCCATCAGCAGCAGCCAGATCTACATCTGTTTCAGTGACTTCTCCTGGAGCAGAGAGAAGAACTCTTAATTGGACTTCGTTTTGAGGTAATTGTTGCAGTGATCCCAAAATCGCTTCCACCGAGCCTTGAACATCGGCTTTGAGAATCAAGTTTAGTTCCTTTAATTCTCCTTCTTGGGCCTGGGCAGACAAACTACTCAGAGTTACACGGCGGGATGCCATTTGCTGCTGCAGGCGGTTTTGGCGATTTGTGCTGGCCTGTTCTTCAGCTTGGAGACGGGCTGCTTTTTCATTAGCAAAGACCTCAAATTCTTCACCAGCTTCCGGAACCTCTCCTAAACCAAGAATTTCTACGGCAAAGGAAGGCAGAGCGGCTTCAACCTTTTGCCCCCGGTCATCAATCATGGCCCGAATTTTGCCATAAACAGCCCCAACTGAAATTACATCGCCCACATGTAAAGTTCCATTTTGAATTAATAGGGTAGCTACGGGACCCCTGGTTCTGTCTAAGTGGGCTTCAACGACGGTTCCTTTGGCAAAGCGGGCTGGGTTGGCGACGAGTTCTTCAACCTCTGTCACTAGCAGGATCATCTCCAGTAAAGTATCCAGGTTTTCTCCTTTGAGAGCGCTTACCGGAACCATGATGGTGTCCCCCCCCCATTCTTCAGACAGGAGTCCAATTTCAGAAAGCTCTTGCTTAATACGGTCTTGATTGGCTTCTGGCTTATCAATTTTATTGATGGCGACAATCAGTGGAACGCCCGCTGCTTGAGCATGGCTGATTGCTTCACGGGTTTGGGGCTGAACCCCATCGTCTGCCGCCACCACCAAAATCGCAATATCGGTAACCCTGGCTCCCCGCGCTCGCATAGCGGTAAAGGCTTCGTGTCCAGGAGTATCCAGAAAGACGATTTGTTGGGGTTCACCATTATGTTCCACATCTACGTGGTAAGCACCAATATGTTGGGTAATCCCCCCAGCTTCTCCTTGGGCGACTTTTGTTTCCCGAATGGAGTCAAGCAGAGTGGTTTTACCATGATCCACGTGCCCCATGATAGTCACAACCGGCGGACGGCGGGTGAGATAGTCAAGGTCTTCAACATCCAACATTTCAGTGGTCTTAGTGGCTGCGGCCTGTTCTTCAGGGGTCTCAACTAAGACATCGAAAGACTCAGCCACCATGCGCGCCGTTTCTTCATCCAGTGTTTGGGTGATTTGCACAGCAATTCCTTTCAAGAACAGCTGTTTGATAATCTCCATTTCAGAGACTTTGAGTAACTCGGCTAAATCCCGCACGGTCAAACTACTGGATAAAGGAATCATCTCAGGTCGTTGGATCACTTCTCGTTGCTGGCGGCGATCACTCCGGTTACGACTACTACCACCACTACTGATATCGGCTTTGAGCGTCGGTTTTTTAACCTTGATTCCCCCGGCCGTTGACGGTTTTGTCATAGACTTCGGTTTCGGGGGACGGGCAATAGACAAACTGACTAGAGCCGGGGTGGCAGCATCACTGGCAGCCATATCTAGCTCATCATCATCCTCTTCGACGCGATGACGACGTTTTCCTTTGTTGCCACTTTTCGCTTTATTCGTCTTCCCTTCTTCTTCATCTTCCCATTGTTCCTGTTTGCCAATTCGTGGTGGAGTCGGTCGCTTTAGTTTAGGCTTGGGCTTATCACTGCTGAGGGTATCATCACCGTCATCAGAGCCTTCAAGCATGGCACCTTTGCCCCGCAAAGGCGGAAATTCCAGAAGCTCGGGGAGATTGCTATCTTCTTCGGGCTGAGGTGGTTTGGGACGACGTAATTCAATTTTGGGTTTGGGCGGTTCGGGAGCAGCAGAAGCCGCCTGTTCATTCGCTGATTTCGCTTTACCCCGACTATCCTTAAGACTGACCACTTCAGGGCGATTAACCTTCGGTTTTGGAGGTTGTTCCGATGGTTTAGCTGATGCCTTAATGTTGGGCTTGTTCGGTTTTGTTGACTTCGCCGATGCTACTGGAGAAACGGGTTTGTTCGGCGGGGAGGTTAACCGGGGAGGCGTTGCTAATGGAGGTAAGGGTTGAGGGGGTGTTTCAACGGCAGCTATTTCCGCTGACTCTGGTTTGGTTTGGGATTTTAGCGTTGACTCTTGTTTTTCTTGCCGACTAGGGGGCTCTTTTAAGTTGGGTGCTGGTGAAGCTGTTTGTGGAGCAGAAACGGGTCTTGCTGGTGTGGGCCGTTTAGGTGCAGGCGCTACAGAAGTTTTGGCAACCACCGGTACTGGAGGGTTAGCCCTGATACTTGGGGCATCGGGTCGGTTCTGCGGGGCTGGGCGAGGGGGGCTGCTAGGGGGAGTCGGTTGATTTTGTTTATGGCGAACTGCCAAAATTTGTTGCTTTTGCTCCGCTGATTGAACGGGTTTTTGCTTTTGCGACTTTGGTTTTTTAGCAATTGTGGGTGCCGTTGCTTTGATACGCTCTGCATCGGCTTCGCTAATAGTACTACTATGACTTTTCACGGCAATATTTAATTGCTCGCAGATGTCTAAAATATCCTGATTCTTCAGATTTAATTCTTTTGATAAGTCATAAATTCTGATTTTGGTGTTGTTCATCCACTGTCCCCCTGACTAATGATTCATAAGGATGTTTTTGGTAAAAAGGTGAGTAGGTAGCTTAGGCATGGCCTAATTTATGGGCACTAACGCGCCTTAGTGGCGATCGCCAGCAGATAGAGATCATCCAGAGCGTTAACGAATAAAATAATCGGACAATAAAACGAGTAGACGTTAAAAATTAGCGCTGCTCCTATGCTAACGGTAATACAGAGAATGTGAGTCAAAAAACAATGCTTGAGTCAGAAATAATACGCTTGGACATGAGGGACACCAGGAAATAGGAAGGATGAGTGCTAAATAAACAAGCGTTACCGCAGCAGGCGGGTGGCAAGTTGCTCCAAAATTTCGTTGGGGATAGTTGTGCGGAGGGCACGCCCCAGTAAATTTTTTTTGCAGGCTTTGCTCAAACACTGGGTATTAGGGCAAAGATAAGCAGACCTCCCTGCTCCTTTGTCTAATTGTACCGTTCGGGATGGATAGACCCGCACAATTCGCCAGAATTCTTGTCGAGGGGCAACACGACGGCAACTGACACAACGACGGTAACCTGGCAACATGGTAACAAAACAGAAACGGCAACCCAAAATTAATCTTGGGTAAATTCGAGCTGCTCCTATCGCTATCTGTATCTGTCAGCGTTTCTTCTGCATGAACGTGTTCCGGTTCATGGGACATTCCAGATGCAGGAGTAGTATCAAGATGACTTCGTTCCTGTTCAGCTGGACTGGTCTCGGCTTCAGGGGGTTCAGCGATAGCTAATTCTGGCTCAATTTCCGCTTCAGGATCAACCTTGTCCTCGGGCGTCGCTGCCATTTCTACGTCCAGTTGTGCCTGAGCTTCTTGGGCTGCTAGTAGTTCTGCCGCTTCCCGTTCTGCCCGTACTAGAGCCGACGCAGCGGCCCGCTCCAAAATCGCCTGTTCGATCTCTTCCTTATTATTGGCATAGGTATTGGGATCTTTAATATCAATTTTCCACCCCGTTAAACGCGCTGCCAAACGGACGTTTTGCCCTTCCTTTCCGATGGCTAAACTCAACTGGTCTTCGGCAACAATCACTAACGCATGACGCTCTTCAGCATGAATCAAAAAGACCTGGTCTACCCTTGCTGGGCTTAACGCCTGGGCGATATAGGTGGCGGGGTCGGGAGACCAGCGAATCACATCAATTTTCTCCCCCCTTAGCTCATTCACAACCCCATGAATCCGAGACCCCCTTGCGCCAATACAAGCCCCCACCGGATCAACATCACGTTCTAACGTATCGACAGCGATCTTAGTCCGGGGGCCCACCGAACGGGACGGGGGATTTGCTTCGCGGGAAACCGCCACAATGCGGACAATTTCCTCTTCGATTTCCGGAACTTCCACATTAAACAAATCCACCACAAGCCCTGCCGCAGCCCGTGAAACAATTAACTGGGGGCCGCGGTGAGAACCTTCCCTGACTTTTTTTAAATAAACACGAAAAGTGGAATTGGCTCGGTAGTTATCATTGGGGAGTTGTTCTCGTTTGGGTAATTCCGCTTCCACTTCCGGCTGTCCATAACTACTCTGAACCGCCACAATCACCGATTGACGCTCGAATCTTAACGCCCTGGCGTTGAGAACATTTCCTTCTAAATCTTGAAATTCTTCCTGAATAATTTTACGTTGCTGATCCCGTAATTTTTGTTGCAAGACTTGCTTGGTTTGGATGGCTGCCATGCGGCCAAAATCTTTTTGTTCTGGGGTCACATCAAGCACCACTTCATCTCCTAGTTGGGCTTCTGTGGCAACCTCCAGTACAGCTTTTAATGAAATCTGTTGATCTTCATTTTCGACCGATTCCACAATACGTTTCGTGGAAAGTACCCGAAAGCCTTCATCTTCGGTATCCAGTTCGACATCAAAATTATCAAAGTACTCTTCGGGAAATTGATGACCCAACATTTGGGTACGGCGATATTTTTCATACCCTTTTAAGAGGGCCTCTCGTAAAGCATCTTCGACAGCAGAGCGGGGCAAGTTATTCCGCTGGCTAATCTCTTCAATCATGGCGGGTAGCCCTGGTAAACTCAGCAATGACATAAAGTCCTCCCAATGGATTTAGTACAAAAATTTTTAATCGGGTGTTAAATTCGTTCTGACCAGGTTTTCCGAAAAAAGACTGGTGCTAAGCAGGTTTATGGCAGTCGTACAGCTAGCCCTAAGTGCAAGGGAAGAGGAACTTTACGACCTTTGATCATCAAGTAAACGCTTTCTGTATCCCGCCCCTGTAGTCGCCCTTGCCATTGTTGCTGACCTTTGTAGGGTTGCTCACTGGATACCTGGACTTCAAACCCTTTAAAGGCAATAAAATCCCTCTCTGACACCAGCTCCGGAGAAATGCCAGGGCTTGAGACTTCCAAAACATAAGCACCGGGAATGATAGGTTGCTGTTCCAACTCAGTTTCTAATTCCCGGCTCAGCTTTTCACAATCATCCAAGCCCGTATCGCCCTGAGGATTTCGTATGTCGAGTCGCAAAACGGGGGGACGCTTATTCGTTTGGAATACTGCATCAACAACCTCTAAACCAAGTTTCTCCGCTATGGGGAAAGCTAGGTCAAGAATGTTGGGTATCAGGGGATGAGTCATTATAAATAGGCATAAAAAAAGCGGGTCTAACCCACTTCCGGAATAATGTCCAAGATTGGGGCGGATAAACAAAAATATTCATCCACGCAACGGTATTCTAGCAAACTGGCTGCCGTTCAGAACAGTCACTTTGATTGACTGAATAATTCGCTGCCTAGTTATCTCAGCTATATGTCTCCCGGGATTTGAATACTATTTAAGTCCTGAATCCAATGTTTATCACAAATAATTATTAACTGTTTGCCAATCGCATACTCAGATCAAGCCAAGGAGCTCGGGTGATTGTAGCGCTGGTGGAAACGTAGTCCACCCCCGTAGCGGCGATCGCCACCAGATTATCCATCGTGACATTACCGGAAGCCTCGATAGCAATTTTTGGCTGAGCTTGACGGATGAGGCTAACCGCTTCGGTCATCGTTGAGATCGCCATATTATCCAGCATAATGATATCGACTCCAGTGGCGATCACCATTTTGACTTCATCTAAATTAGAAGTTTCCACTTCAACGGAAAGAGGATAGGGAATGTTATGGCGCACCTGAGCCACGGCTTGCTCAATACCTCCTGCTGCCTGAATGTGGTTATCTTTGAGCATAACCGCGTCGTCTAAACCCAGACGATGATTTAATGCCCCCCCCACTCGACTGGCATATTTTTCTAGTAACCTCAAGCCTGGCGTTGTTTTTCGCGTATCCACTAACTGTACGGGGCAGTCGGCGATTATCTGGGCGTAGGTTCGAGTCAGGGATGCAATACCACTCAGACGCATCGCTACATTGAGCGCGACCCGCTCTCCGGTTAATAGTGCCGCCACGGGGCCCCTTAACTGGGCGATCGACGTTCCTGCCGCTACTGAATCTCCTTCTGAAACGAGGGGCTGAAATTGACATTGGGAGTCTAGACATTGAAAAATCCTAGCGGCAAAAGGAAGTCCCGCAATGACGCCATCTTGCTTCGCGAGCCAGTACCCGCTTCCCGATTGCGTTAGTCCAAGACTCTGGGTTGTCCAATCTCCTCGGCCAATATCTTCGGCTAACCATTGCCGCAGTAGCGGATCCACAAGCGGCCAAGGGGGAAGTGGGACAGGGTTCATGGTTTAAATTGATGGGTACGTGCAAGAAACAGGTTTGTTGAGGATTGAGCTAGAGCAGAGGTAGCTCTACTTTCGAGGAGGCTCATCATGAAACGCTCTGCTCCTAAAGTTAACCAGATTGACGAAAAGCAGGTGCATCGGATGGCTCTTGCGAGCCTCGAGAAACACCTGCAGCTCAATAGCAAAAGTAGCCAATCATCAGCTCAAATGGTCTGGGATATCCTGCTAGCGGTAGCGACCCATACCTCTAGCATAGACGCTGAATGCAAGCAGCATACTGGTGCAGCCAGTGCCAACACCATTCGCGGCGTGATTGCGGACTCGTTCGAGGTACAGACTGCTGAAGCCGAGGTCAATGAAGCGTTGTGGCATTACCTTGACCGCCGTTACTGGAAACAGGCGCAAACGGTGGCCGTCGATTTAGTCAAGGTTCCCTACTATGGTCAACCCGCCCGTGACCCCAACGAAGTGCGCCGGGGTAAGGCTGAGAAAGGAACCACCTACTTTCATGTGTTTGCGACGACCTATGTAATTTGTAAAAATCGGCGAGTGACCTTGGCATTGCACTACGTGCGCAAGGTAGAGGAGGCATCAGCAAATTCCGCCTCCGTCTACATACACTACTGCGTCGGATCGCCAAGGTTATCGATGAAAGGCTGGGGTTGCGAACCGTTGTGACGCTCAGCTCAAAAGTTTTGAACAGATTGTTCCTAATTGCGGAGTACTGATACTCACCATAGAACAACAAGAGTAGATTACCAATCCCACACTTCTCTGTTTCACTACCGAGGAAACGACCGGCGGAAAATTATCATAAAGCACCATTTTTTGATTTTTTTTACTTTTAATAAATAATTAAGATTTATAACAACTCCCTGTAATCACGGAACTAGAATTCATTAGAATAGGTAAAATCTGCTACAGATAAATATCCCCATTGCGAGAAATAATTGACTATACTTCAATCAAGAGAAAAAAAGACGATAAAGACGAGTTTTCCTATTAACCGTCCCCGCTTCCATGTCTTTTTTCTCTCCCTCGTCAGGAGTCTGCCTGCTTATGAAGATTAATTCATTACTGCGTGCTTATGAGGCAGGAGTCCGCTCGTTTCCCGACCAAAACATCCCAAATGTAGACTTGGCTCGAATGACCTTTATCTCGGTCAGCTTCCAGCGTTCCAACTTTATTGGGTCAAGTTTTCAGCGTACCTTTTTTACAAAATCTTCTTTAGAGCATTGTCAACTTAATTGGTCAGATTTGACCTACGCCAAGCTAAATCAATGTAATTTCAGTCATGCTGACCTGACCAAGGCGAACTTAACAGGGGCTTTTGCTGTTCAAGCAAATTTTCATGGTGCCCGGCTCAGCGGAGCAAGGCTAAATCACATTAATCTACGGAGCAGTAATTTAGAAAAAGCGAACCTCTCTGGGGTCAATGCAGTGGGGGCTAACTTTCGCCACGCGAATTTAAAAGACTGTAACTTGTCTTGGGCAAATCTACAGAATGCACGGCTAACATTAGCCAATGTGGCGGGGGCCACGTTATTTGAAACGAACTTACAACGGGCAAAAATGCGCGAGATGAACTTGAGTTATCGTTCCCTTGCCGGGCTTACCATGACGAGGGCTGATTTGACGGGGAGTTCTTTGCGGGGGAGTAATTTATCCCATGCCTGTCTGTGGGGTGCTGATCTTCGTGGGGTCGACCTAACTCAGGCGAATCTTAGCTCCGCTAATTTAACCTATGCCAACCTGGAAGGTGCGACGCTGAACCATGCCAATTTGACTGGGGCACGGTTAAATGGGGCGACGTTGCCTAACCCGATCGCCAATGAGATTAGGGACGCGGTAGAAAAAGGGAAAGCCTTAGCGGATCGGATTGGGTTGCTCAGTCCGTTGAATGCCTCTCGAAATTTACAGGCGCTTAGCAATATCGCTTAGAGACGGCGGCTGTCATCAGCAGGAATCAGTTTGTGGGCAGACTCTTGGGGAGGGAAAAGACTTTTCGTTTTAGTGACTTTGCGGACTAGACAAATAAGTGGAGCAGATGGTCTTTGTGAAAGTTGAAAATGCCGGAGATTAGCTACTCTAGATTAGATAATTGAATCCGGGGATCGGCGAATTTCAAGAGGATATCGGCCAACAAATTACCCACAATCAACAGAGTTGCCCCCATCATCAAACTCCCCATCACCAGATAGAGGTCTTGGGCTGTCACTGCTTGTAAAATTAAGCGCCCTAAGCCCGGCCAATTGAAGAAAAATTCAGCTATAAACGCACCACTGAGTAGGTTGGCAAACTCAAAGCCGAGCAGGGTAATCAGGGGATTAATCGCGTTACGGAGTGCATGGACATAGACCACTCGATTTTCAGGTAACCCCTTTGCCCGGGCCGTTTGAATATAATCCTGCCGCAAGACATCTAATAGCTGTCCCCGCATTAACCGTTGTAATCCGGCAAAACTGGTAATGCTCAAGGCGATCGTGGGAAGAATCATGTGCCAGGCAATATCCAGCACTTTGTGGGGTAGGGAAAATTCAGCAAAATTGATGCTGGTCATATTCCCCACTGGGAGTAATGGAGAGAGTTCTTGGGCAATAAACAATAGCAATAAGGCAACAATAAAGCTTGGAAATCCTTGTCCCAAATAACTTAAAATTCTTAAACCTTTGTCCCAAAGACTATTCTGTCGCATCGCACTGAAGATCCCCAAGGGAATGGCGATCGCCCAGGTTAAAAAAATGGAGGTTAGGGCGAGTAGCAGTGTCGCCGGTATCCGTTCTATTAACAAGGAGGTAACGGAACGGTTATAGACCAAGCTTGCGCCAAAATCAAGCCGAGTTAAAACCTGCCGTAACCACTGACCATATTGCACATACCAGGGTTGGTCTAGCCCAAATCTTATCCGGAGTTCCTCTAGGGTTTCCGGCGAAATATTAGGGTCTTGTCTCAGGGTATCAAGGTAACTACCGGGGGCTAACTGGATAATCAGAAAACATAACAGGGAAGCAAACAACAACGTGATCATCCCTTGCAACAGGCGCTTGCCCAAATATATTAGTGTGTCGTTTTGTCGCAAGGCGAGGACGAATTGCTTCATTACCACGGAGTCGAAAGTACAAAGAGATGTTCTAGGTTTAACCCTATCGGAAAAGCGGCAGACGGTGCATTATCGGTCATTCAGCCTTTGGTCGAGAGGTGCCATGAGTGACCCGATCTATTTCTGATGACGACAAAACAGCCTTGTCGATCTTGCCATTCCAGGATTTAAAAAAATTAATCTGTAGCCGTACCCCGCAGAATTGGTATTACATTAATAATCCGGATAGGCAGGGGCAGCGATAGTTACCTTGATTCATGGGGAATTTTTACCCACCAACTTTAAGGGTTTTCAAGACGTTGGCACAGCTTTTTGCTAATCAGTTCCGCAGCAAATTGATGTCCCTGTTGGTTCCAGTGCCCCACTCCAGGAAGAGTATTGTCAAAGCCATGCCAGTAGGTCTGGGTCGCATCGGCTTGCTGTTGCAATTGGGGAGCCAGGGTAATCACATCGATACTTTGGCGCTCACCAAACTGGGCTAAGCGCTGATCCGGATAAAACAGATCTTGTGCCCCCATAGCTTGAAGACGGGCACGCACTTCCGGGTCAGGGTAAACCTGAGGAGGATTGCTGAGGGTGACAGCCACAAAATCAGCGTTGTTTTTTACACTGGTCTGTTGGATTTGAGTGAGCAAGGATTCCGTCGCTGCCCAGGCCTGTTGCCAGACTTCATTGGTAGGGGGCTGGTACAGATTGACATCAAAATCTAGGATCGGAATCACGTCGCCATCACTGGGTGGTTGATGGGTGAGGCCCCGTCGGGTAACCAATAAACGTTTGGTTTCATTCAGCACCTGGAGTAACCGCGAACGATTGATAAACCAAAATAGGGTGCGACGCTGCCAACTGTCACGCCGCTGGAAGGTGGCAGTTTGGTTAAAGTCAAAGTTCATTTGCCATTGGCCATTCACCTGTTCCCAAAAGGGAGAAAGGCGATCGCCAGGGGAGAGAGCACGGGAGTTATTAACGAGGTCGTTGCCAGTGAAAATTTGCAGCAGGACTAAATCGGGTTGATAGGCGAGGGCCTTTTCCTGGAGGGTGAGATATTGCTGGGCTGTACCATAGTCCCCTACCCCAAAGTTAATGACTTCTACGGTTTTTTCGGCTAGGGAGGGACATCCAGATAACTGTTGTTCCAGCACATTCCAATAAGCGGCTGCCGCATCCACCTGGATCGCTTCGGAAAATGAATCCCCCAACACCACAATGCGGTAATGGTTCTCTGGTTTAGGCTTGTCATAAGCGCGATCCCGCAAGCCATCGGCGTTGATGCTCACCCAGCCATTTCCTTCATGGTTCCAACGGGCGGACATATTGGGAATTAATGCATGACCCCGCTTTTTATCCACGTCGTAAAAACTGGGGTAGCCGATGCCTAAGAGTCTCAACGCAATTTCTAAAACGGCGATCGCCACCGAAAAACTGATGATTAGTAGTAAACCATTAACTAGCCAAGGTTTGATTTTGTTGGTTTTCCCCATAAGTTAATTAACTGAGTGACGCAAAACCGATGCTTAGGCAGATGGATCTACCGTAGGCATTGCCATAGCTTGTCGCAAGCGTTCCGGCAATTCCCAGGGCTCTTCCACCACTGGAATATGGGCTGTTTTAAATGCTTGAACCGTCTGCTCAACGGTGGTAAGGACGGGGCGTTTGTGGGAAAGCTTGTTGGCCACAATGGTGAGGGAATCATCGAACTGTTGCCCGGAAGTGGCAGACCGTCCCGCCAAATAGGCTACGACTGGTTTTTCGATCGCCGACGCCACGTAGTTTGCAGCCCGTAACTCTCCATTCCGATTCGGTTGCCCCAACAGCAAAATGGCTTTAGTTTGTTCATCCTCTTCTAAAACCTGGAGCCATTCTTCAAAGTTAGAACCATTGAGTCCGTCTATTCCCAGGCTCACCACCAGCGATTGTCCTAATTCAGCCTGGGTCAACACTTGGGCGATGTCATCGGTCAGGCGGTCACAATGGCTAATAATGCCAATGTCACCAGTCGTGTAGCAATCGGGGTCAAAGGTGCCGACCTCAAACTTTTCTGGCACCAGAATGCCTTGACTGCCTGACCCCAGCACCAGGGTATGGGTTTCTTGTGCTTTGCGCAGCAGTTGAATCATGTCCAACGGCGGAACGCCCACCGATGCAACGACCAGTTGTCGAATGCCGGCGGCGATCGCCTCTAGGGCTGCGTCCAAAACCTGAAAGGGGGGATTAAGAATCAAGCTAATATCCACCATGCCGACAGATTCAACCGCTTGTTCCACTAAATCAAAAATCGGAATCTCATCAATATTCTCCTCCCCGTGTCCAGCACTGACACCTGCCACCAATTGTGTCCCACAGCGCTGCATTCGTTGTATGTAGGTCAAACTGGCGGGATGGTGTACCCCTTGAAGAAGAATTTTGCTGTCTTGATGCCATTTCATAGGGACACTTTAGTGAATGATTTTATTGTAAATCCGAGAACATCGACAACTCGAATGTTCTTTGCTTTGATTAACAAGGTCTGAAAATTTTTTTCGTCCTTATCGATTTCCCCGACCGACTTTCTCGCTCTCCAGATAAATATTTGTTAGACAAATGTTCTACAGGACTCTGGCAGACCGAAAACTACGATAAATCTAATTGAGAAGCCAAATGGGATAATTCTGGGAGGATGAGTTTTCCCATAGCCAGCTTCACCGCATCCAATGCTCCAGGTAATGCGAACACTAACTTGTTCCGGTATGTTCCCCCTAAACTCCGGGAAGCGATTGCCCTGGAGGCGACTTCTTGATAACTCAGGTAACGAAATAACTCCCCAAAGCCGGGCATTTTCTTGTCAATCAACTGTTCTAAAACTTCGCAAGTACAGTCCCGTTTGGCGAATCCCGTACCACCACTGAGCAAAATTGCGTGACAATCGGAGCGGTCGCCAAGGGCCGTAACTTCGGCCCTAACTACATCCGGTTCGTCAGGAATAATTTTGTAGTAGACGACTTTATGTTTGAGATGGGATAGGGTTTCGTGTAAAAATTGACCACTTTTATCCGACTCAGCAGTGCGAGTATCGCTGATGGTCAGCAAGGCAAAGCCCAAAATACATTCATCAGTAGTAGGGTGAGGTATTGGCATAAAGGATTTTGGAAAAACTCCGTTTGCTATTGGGAAAATCTTAAATGAAATTAACGCCTCCGATGCAAATAAAGGACATTTCGAAAAATACGAATTTTATTGGGAGAAGCCCGATCTAGCCTGGTTGATTTTCGGAATAAGGTAATTAAAATCAGGGCTTTCGAGAATCATCCAGAGGGATTCAGCCAGGACATCAAGCGTCATGAGCGGTCCCTAGCCCCTAAATTTCTTGGCAATCGATCAAAATAGCACCCATGATTTCCAATTTACACAAGTGAGGCAATGGCGGTCACCAACCGTTCATTCTCCGGGGGAGTGCGCACTGCCACTCGAAAATAAGATTCTCCCAACTCAGGAAAACTGAGGCAATCTCGAATCAAAATTTTGGCACGTTGTAATAATTGACGCTGTAATTGGCTCACCGGAAATGGGGTCTGAACTAAGACAAAGTTAGTGGTACTGGGTAGGGGTTTAAAACCAGGGAGATTAGCCAATTGCTCCCTGAGTTGCGCCCTTGCGTTGGGTAACCACTGCCACGTTTGTTGTCGAAATTCCTGGGCATTCAAACAGGCGATCGCCGCTGTTTCTGCTAGCGCATTGACCGGCCAGGGATCACACCAGCGCTGCCATTGTCGAACCACATCAGGGTGGGCTAACCCATAGCCGATGCGTAATCCGGGTAAACGGTAAAACTTGGTCAGAGAGCGGAGAATGATCAGATTAGGGCAATCTGGAAGATCGGCAATCAAGCTCTGTTGATCTGCTGGGGGCAAAAAGTCCATAAACGCTTCATCCAACAATACCCATCGGCATTGCGGCAATACCGCCAGGATTGCGTCACGGGAGAGTAGCGCCCCCGTGGGATTATGGGGATTATTGAGAATGAGCCCTGGTTTGCTTCCTGTCTTCGTTGCGTTTGCGAACGATGCGGTTAAGGACTGCCAAGGAAACGGCTCTTCTATCGACCAGGGTAAGACGGTTATTTTGGCTCCAGCTCCCTGCCAGCTCCGGTAATAATCGCCAAATGCAGGGGAAATGAGATAGGTCGTGGGTAATGAACTAAAGGTACGCCCCGCCAAAGTTAGTAATGCCGCTGCGCCATTACCAGGAATAACCCAGTCCGGGTCAAGCTGATGGTGCATGGCGATCGCCTGACGTAGACGCAAGTATCGGGGATCGGGGTAATGATGAAGCGAGTCAAAGCTATTTTTGATGGCAGCTAATACAGCAGCAGGAGGCCCGTAGGGATTAATACTCGCTGAAAAATCCAATAGCGAAAAAGCTGGACAGCCAGCCACATCTGCTGCCCAAGCTAGATTTCCACCATGTTGCGGTTGTTCAAACAACGGTAAAGGATCGTTCGTTACTTGGGTGCCACTTTCGCTTTAAAAAGTTTTCCCGCCGAAAATACAGGAACTTTGGTGGCAGCAATGGTCATTTTTTCCCCCGTTTTGGGGTTACGACCGTCTCGCTCTTTACGATCCCGTGATTCAAAGGAACCAAAGCCCACCAGGGTTACTTTTTCCCCTTCTGATACCGCTTCCATGATGCAGTCGATCGCCGCATTCAGAACTGCGTCCACCTCTTTTTTGGTGATGGTATCTATTTCCTGTTTGGCCTTGTCGGAAATGGCGCTCACTAATTCGCCTTTATTCATGAAAAAATCTCCTTAGTAGATGAGTTTTGTTGGCTTAGACGGATTTTTGGGAATTTTTCTCCTGACTGGCAACCAGGGGCCAAAATCCTTTGTACTAAACCGAAGATAAAATTCAGGGGTTTATGGGCTGAAATGTCCATATACTGCCTGTTTTACAGACTCATTCTATGCACAAAGTGGAAAAGATGGATCAGTTTTGCCAACGAATTTCCGGGGTTTGCGGCATTTTGTCACATTCCGTTACCTCTCTTCCGCCGTCCAGACTCCATCCTCTCGAAAAGAAGGGGGATTTTGACTCACCCGTCAGCGGGATATTGTCATGGCGTAACGGTTTTTCCCGCCGTTAACCATCGGTTAAAGATTCATCCTCATCCCCCAGACCCAGTTCCCGTTTTAGGGTCAGAATAGATTGCTCACCAATATAGTGTTCAGTGCAAATAATCTCTGGCATCCGAATCAAATCATGACGTTCCGACTGGATTACTTGTTTGACAATGGGGAAGCTGGCCGGATCTGTAATGATGGTTCTGGCAGTGCGGACTAAGGCTTTTAATTTACCCATGTTTCCCACCAAGGCAGTTTTCAGGAAGAGCGATTCTCCCCGGAGGCTGTAAATCAAGATTTCGGCAATACTAATAATCCCCGGACTGAGGCTGACAATGCCCAAGCAAGAGTCTGCTGGTAACTTTTTGACAATCTCTAGTTCTTTAGCGTAATCATAAATATCGACGGGAATGACCCGCACATCGTGGGGATTGGCAACTTTTTCAGCTTCTGCCAAAAAGTAACGGCTCGTGACAACGGTTCCTGATGAAACTTCTGACAACGTTTGCGCCAAGGTCTCTAGGGGAACTAATTGCACGGGAATGACCAATGCCTGTTCTAATTCATTCAAAATGAGTTGTCCGGCACCAATGTCCCGCTGGGGCACTGTCACCAGCACCCTGGCTGTGCTTTGCAATCGCCAATCGATGGTTGCAGAAAAGAGTTCCTTGACCTGGGATAAATTCAGCCCTTGATTCAATAACTCATCAATGGTTTTTTGAATCAGTTGACTGGCTTCAGGATATTCTCGAAAAATGGGGCCATCCAGCAAAATACCATCTTCATTACTTGGCGCTTTTACGTAAATTCCTGACCCGGCGATGGATTCCACCAGCCCTGACTCTTCGAGGTTTTGATAAACCTTACTAATGGTGTTGCGGTGTAACCCGGTGCGACTCGCCAACTGACGTGTGCTGGGCAGCCGATGACCTGGTTTGTACTGCCGGGACGCAATGGCAAACCGGAGTTGATCGAATAATTGCTTAGAAGCGGGAATATCACTATCGCTCTGAATTTGAAACTGTAGCATGAGGACTTACCGGAGACAGAGTAAGGGACAGTTAGAATTTTGTCCATCACTTTACTGTTTTATTGACGACTTTAAACGAATAAAGGTTCAATTCTTTAACGATTTGTTTCTCTTCTTTTGTGGCTGAAATTGTTTTTTCTCCAGCTAAGTCAGCAAGTAATTTTACTTCCTGATATTTGATAGGGTAAGGGTCAAAGGCAATTGTCCAACCCTCCTTGATTATAGCGGTTTTCATAGATGTGAGGTCACCCTGGAATATCCAAAACCCTGATTTCATTGGAATTCACCGTACCTCGGTTGTGCGCAAACCGCTATAAAGCATTTTTGACAGCATTATGGTGGCGATCTTTAGCGGCCATTCTCCTCCCTTTTTGAGTTAAAGGTGAGCCATCCAGACCCACCCTTAATGTCAACCCTTACTTGGCTCCAATCGGCATCCCTAAAATGTCCTCAATTTTGGGCATTTGCTCTACCGGAATCACTCGGCCGAAATCCTCAAAGTTTTCAATTTCATTGAAGTTGAGGTAACGGTACAGATCAGCTTTAAAGGGATCAACTTTTTCGGCCACGATCGCCAGGTATTCTTCAACCGTGGGAATTTTTCCTAACAACGCACAAACTGCCGCCAACTCAGCGGAACCGAGGTAGACTTGAGCGCCTTTACCCATGCGGTTATTGAAGTTCCGGGTAGATGTGGAAAAAACAGTGACGCCATCCTCCACACGGGCTTGATTCCCCATACAGAGGGAACAACCGGGCATTTCTGTCCGTGCCCCTGCGGCGGCAAAAATGCCATACATACCCTCATCCCGTAACTGTTGCTCATCCATACGGGTGGGGGGACAAATCCAGAGACGACCTTTCACCACACCAGCCCCTTCCAGGATTTTAGCTGCCGCTCGGTAATGACCAATGTTGGTCATACAGGAACCAATAAACACTTCATGAATAGTATCCCCGGCACATTCCGACATCAGCTTGACGTTATCGGGATCATTGGGGGCTGCCACGATGGGTTCTTTAATTTCCGAAAGGTTCACCTCAATGACATCCGCATATTCTGCATCGGGATCAGCACTCATCAAACTGGGATTAGCGAGCCAATCTTCCATTTTGGCAATACGACGTAGTAGGGTACGGGCATCTTGGTAACCCCGCGCAATCATGTTTTTCATCAGTGCAACGTTGGAACGCAGATATTCCGCAACAGTTTCTTCGCTTAGCTTGATGGTGGAACCGGAACAAGAACGTTCAGCGGTAGCATCGGTCAGTTCGAAGGCTTGCTCCACTTTTAAATCGGGGAGCCCTTCCATCTCCATGATGCGGCCGTTGAATGCATTGATTTTGTTTTCTTTGCCGACAGTGAGTTTCCCTTCTTGCATCGCGACCCAGGGAATGGCATTAACAATGTCTCGTAAGGTCACTCCTGGCTGAAGCTCGCCACTAAATTTCACTAGCACCGATTCCGGCATATCCAATGGCATTACTCCCAACGCGGCAGCAAAGGCCACCAAACCAGAGCCGGCTGGGAAGGAAATGCCTAATGGGAAACGGGTATGGGAATCACCACCAGTGCCGACGGTATCGGGTAACAACATCCGGTTAAGCCAGGAGTGGATAATGCCATCACCGGGTTGGAGGGCGACACCGCCACGGGTAGCAAAAAAGTCGGGCAGCTCTTTGTGGGTTTTAATATCAACCGGTTTGGGATAGGCGGCTGTATGGCAAAAGGTTTGTAGGGTTAAATCAGCATTAAAACCCAAACAAGCCAATTCCTTGAGTTCATCGCGGGTCATGGGGCCAGTGGTGTCTTGGGAACCCACCGTAGTCATCATGGGTTCGCAGGAAGTGCCGGGACGAATCCCTTCAACGCCACAGGCCTTACCCACCATTTTTTGCGCCAAGGTGAAGCCTTTGCCCGTATCTTCCGGCGGCGTGGGACGAACAAATAGGGTTGAGGGCGATAATCCCAGTGCGTCACGGGTTTTATCCGTAAGCGCCCGCCCAATTAACAGGGGAATACGTCCCCCAGCCCGGACTTCATTTAGAATTGTTTCCGGTTTTAGCGCAAAAGTGGAAACGGTTTCTCCTGCTTCATTGGTGATTTTTCCTTCATAGGGGTGGATGGTGATTACATCGCCCGTGTTGAGTTGTGTAACGTCACATTCAATGGGTAACGCACCAGAATCTTCGGCAGTGTTGAAGAAAATAGGTGCTATTTTACCCCCCAAAATATAGCCCCCAGCTCGCTTGTTGGGCACAAAGGGAATATCGTCACCCAGGTGCCACAACACGGAGTTAATAGCAGATTTGCGAGACGATCCAGTTCCCACCACGTCCCCAACATAGGCGACAGGATGACCTTTTTGCTTCAGTTCAGCAATGGTGGCTAACCCTTCCGGCATTTTGGATTCCAACATGGCCAATGCATGGAGAGGAATATCGGGGCGAGTCGTGGCGTGGGGGGCGGGGGATAGGTCATCGGTGTTCGTTTCCCCAGGCACTTTAAAAACTGTGACGGTGATGGCTTCGGGGACTTTGGGTTTATTGATAAACCAGGCCCCTCCGGCCCAAGCGTCAATTACTTGTTTCGCGTAGGGGTTCGTCTCGCTCAAATGCAGTACATCGTTAAACGCATCAAACACCAACAGGGTTTTGCTCAAGGCGATCGCCGTTGCACTGGCGATATTATTGTCTGGGGATTTTAGCAACTCCACCAGGGATTGCACGTTATAGCCACCGATCATGGTTCCCAGAAGATCCACTGCACCTTGGGGGCTGATTAGGGGACAGGTCACTTCTCCTTTGGCGATCGCCGTCAGGAATCCTGCTTTCACATAGGCGGCTTCATCCACACCAGGGGGAACCCGATCCCGCAGCAACATTAGCAATTCTTCTTTTTCGGCGTTGGGAGGATTTTTGAGCAGTTCACAGAGTTCCGTGGTTTGATCGGCGGTAAGGGGAAGGGGGGGGATGCCAAGCTTGGCACGGTCTGCGACGTGTTGACGATAGGCTTGCAACATGGAAAAGTTTACTCTCCTGCTTCGACTGTGGTTGATGTTAAGTATTTTAATTATGCATGGGGGTCGGGGTTAGTTCCGGGTAAACGCTTTTGGAGTGAATCATTCTCAGTTGAGTCAACTTTATCTTTACACTGATGATATTTTCGCTTCTTAATTCATCAACAATTCCTACGACGAATCTCAGATTATCTGGATGTTTGATGGCAATTTTTAGGATTGTCCCATTTTCATTTTCGCCAGTGGTTGAGTATTGAGACCGGAGCACGTTGAGACATTCCCGACTGTTTCCCCTCCTTTATTCAACCGGCGAGATATGAATCCTTAATAAAAAAGGAGAGTAGAATTACTCTCCAAGACAGCTACTTAAGCGATTTAGGTGAAAAACTAAGCTTTAGGCCTCTTTAAATTTCCCTGGATTCTCTACATCAGTTCGTGTCCAATCACAGGTAAACCCTTTCGTATCCGGCACAAATTGGTTCCAGGGAACAGGATCAACCGGGCCATCTGAAGACCAAACAATGTTAAACATGCCATTGTCCTGTACTTCCCCGATGCGGACTGTTTTAGAAATATGGTGGTTGCCAAACATTTCAACGGAACCTTCAGGAGCCTCAAAGGTCTGACCCACCGCCGACATCCGGACTTTTTCGAGATCATCGGCTGTGCCAGCAGCTTCTACTGCCGCTTTCCACAAATAGACCCCAATGTAGGCTGCTTCCATGGGATCGTTGGTAACCCGATCTTCTCCATATTTAGCTTTAAAGGCTTCGACAAACTTGGTATTCGCCGGCGTATCTACTGTTTGGAAATAGTTCCAAGAAGCATATTGTCCAAGCAAGTACTCTGGGCCGATTTGACGGACTTCTTCTTCTGCAATACTGACCGACATGACGGGGTATTTATCAGGAGTGAGACCAGCGGACTGGATTTGCTTGAAGAAAGCAACATTACTATCCCCGTTCAGGGTGTTAAAAATTATGCCCCCATCTGGCAATGCTTGCTTGATTTTGGTGATAATAGGAGTAACTTCAGTGTTACCCAAGGGAAGATAATCTTCTCCAACAGTTTCACCCCCTTTTGCTTTAAGTTGCTCTTTGATGACGTTATTGGCAGTTCTAGGGAAAACGTAGTCAGAGCCGACTAAGAAAAACTGTTTCCCTTTATTTTCCAGCAACCATTCCACCGCTGGTTCAATTTGCTGGTTGG
This sequence comes from Merismopediaceae cyanobacterium, assembly GCA_942490695.1. Classification (GTDB taxonomy): domain Bacteria; phylum Cyanobacteriota; class Cyanobacteriia; order Cyanobacteriales; family Microcystaceae; genus Synechocystis. Next base: position 26,462 of record CALNXU010000005.1, read on the forward strand.
GTGCTGCGCCAGTGTAGAAAATGTTCTTAGAGCATTCTTGGCCTTCATATTGCACTGGATACCAGAGCATATGGTTTTTAGCTTCAAAGACAGGCAGTACAGCTTTTCGGCTTGCAGAAGTCCAACAACCGAAAATGGTTACGACGTTATCTTGATCAATAAGTTTAGCCGCTTTTTCTGCGAAGGTCGGCCAGTCAGAAGCCCCATCTTCTTTGATAGCTTCAATTTGTTTTCCGAGTACACCACCAGACGCATTAATTTCTTCGATCGCCAACTCTTCGGCTTCTACCACCGTTGTTTCACTGATGGCCATCGTCCCGCTGAGAGAATGCAAAATGCCGACCTTGATAGTGTCACCACTCGGAGCAGCGGCTTCCGGGGTTGCATCAGATGTTGGATCTGTCTGCTCTTCTGGTGTGCCACCACAGGCTTTAAGCAGAATGCTAGTGGCTAGAGTTGCTGAGCCATACAGCAAAAACTTCCGTCTTCCAAAAGGATTCGTCATAAGTAAAAACAGAGGGATTCCTCGTAGGATTTTTAATTGAGGTGGAGAGGAGTCGCATCATTACCAAGGGATGGAGAATTGGGGTTGCACCGACTAGGAGGAGCCAATAAATAATTGCAATTTCTCTTGGAAATGATAAATTTGATCGACAAATAGCCTAGTATTTTTGGGTTAATTTAAGTTTAGCCCTTCAACGTACAATATAATTGAAGATTTTGCTGTAGCAGATATCACCAAGTATTATAGATGATTAAAAATCTGGATGGAAATAGCTAAGGCTCTCCGCTGCTGCCGAGATCAACAATTAGACTTATTTCATCAATGTTTTCAACTTAATTTCGGGAAGATTGTCATCGATTTTTGTCGGTCATACTTGCCATGAATTTCATGCCTTTTTGCAATCGAAAAACCATGCACAAAAATTTATCTTGAGACTCAAGCAATTATAGCAGCTTGCGTACAACTGAGGTACGTTGAATTTCAATAAAATCAAGGTTTTGGATATTCCAGGGTAACCTCACATCTATGAAAACCGCTATAGATAAGCTTCTAAATATAGATTTGGCATGACTCATTTTTTTATTGTTTTCAATCTAAAGTCCATTACAAACGGCTGCGCAGGGTAAATTCATAGTCTCCCCCCGGTTCTAATTGGTAGTCGCTACGCTCTAAAAATCGCCCCAGGGGTTCAAAAATCAATGATCGCCCTAGGGAGGGATGAACCTTCAGTTTGCCCTGACGGAAATGCCACTGAAACTCCCATTGATAGTCACTGGCTCTGACGTCACCCTGCATCAAACCCTCTTGCCAAGATAGTAGGGTAACGCGCAAATATGCCTGGGTATGGGGAGAAAGGGCCATAGGGTCAAGCGGCGGAAAACTTATTCAATGTCCAACAAACCAACACTAGCCACAGGTCTCAGATGAGCCAAGCCATCACCGAAGTAATAAACCTAGCCGACCTGAGTTCCGAAGTTGCTCAACTCAAAGCAATCTCATGTCAACCCCTCTTCTCTATCGTCAACTCTATACTCAACTGAGTCAATGGATCAATCCCAAAGATCAACCTTGGCGTTCGCGTTATCCAAATGCAAAAGGTTTGCCCTCAAAAAAGGCTGTAATCATCACCCACAAACGATTGCAACACCTACGATTTCAATGCGACATTTTTTTGATTGGTGTGATCGCCAACTCAATTACAGATATGAGGGATGAATTTTGGGGTCAGAGACAGCGCATGATTCCCCGCTCTTTCCCTGGAAACCCTTGTATGAAAGGAGTCTCATGTTTTTTGTAGCCCGGGGTGATTTCGCGAATTTATTACGCGAACGCCAAGTACTTCAACTGCACCATGGCCAAGCCATTCAAGTGGATCTATAAGGGTAAACCACTTACGGCTTAAATGGAGGTCTTATTATAAGCCTTCAAGTACTAGTCAGCGAAAATCTTGATTTTCACCTATAAACCTAGTAGCATCCACTATGGGAATTAATTATCCAAATTGACTTAGATCCAAAAATATTTACCCATTAGTAATTTTTATGCCCAATCAACATTTAATTTATACAGGATCTCGGAGTGGTAGTAATTTTTTAGTTAATATACTTAATCAACATCCCAACATTGTTAATTATGGAGAAGTAGTTGGGCAATGGACAGTCCCGCGAAAACTTTATCAGATTTTTCGGAGAGATGAAAAGATATCTTTAGGCTACCTGAACTTTATATATGAAGGTAAAAGCTTTTTCTATACTGCGCAACTATACTCAACCATAGAACGTATCAAAAGAAGACAGAAACCCAATTTTAAATATCTTAAAAATGTTAAAACACTCGGCATAAAAGAATTTCACTACCACTTTAATGAAAATCGTGATCTAAGAGATTTTGTGTTAAATAACAAACAAATTAAAGTCATTCACCTTTATCGAACTAATATTTTAAAAAAACATATATCTCTACAGCGATTATCCACACTGTCCGTTGTGGCGAATGTAGACGGTAGTGATCAATCAACGATCAGAGAATACCGTTCGCGAAAAATCACTTTGAGCATTGATAATATTTTAAAAACATTAAAGCGTGGAGAAGAAATGTTAGAAGAAAGATATGCTCTAATGAACAGTCTACCAAAGGATAATGTATTCAGTGTATCTTATGAATCTCTTTTCGCTTCAGAAGCATCACAAAAAAAGTACATCAGTGAAATATTTGATTTTTTAAAGGTCAAAGACTTTCAGTATCAAAGTAAACATAGAAAGCTTTCTGCTGATAGCATTCAAGATTTAGTTGAAAATTATGAAGAATTACAGCACAGTTTATCTGGAACAAGATATGAAAAATATTTAAATAGTTGAACTTTGCGGGAAAATCATGCAATGAAAATTCGATTTGATAAAAATTAGGCTCTTCGGGAATTCGCATGGAGGCCTGCTACATCTGGTGTAATGCCGCAAACCGAGAGCGCGGTGAGAGAATATGCACTCCGGTAACGTAATTAAAACGAATGGCTAACGATTCGATAGAGATACCCATCGATTTACTAGATGTGAAGGTCTTGTCAACGAAAAAGGCAAGTCTAGGGGCGTGGCTAATCGAGATTGAGAGGACGTTGAAGGGCACGAAATGCCGCCAAAGAGCAAGCAGCCCTTGATAAGACCATTCATTCGTCCCAGCTGAAACAAGCCTATGATTTGCGCGGATCGTTGACCCAAATATTCGAGTGCGATTACACCAAACCAGGGGCTAAGTGTGCAATTCGGGCTTGGTGTAAACGGGTGCGCAAGAGCGGCTTAAACGCGTTTGATAGCTTCCTGGGAACGATTGAAACCTAGCTTGACCCGATTACCAACTACTTTCTTGAATGGCTCAATAGTGGGTTCGTTGAAGGATTCAACAAGTGGGTGAAGGTGCTTAAACGTCGATGCTATGGCATTTTTGACGTTGACCGCATTTTTCAACGGCTGACGCTCGACACCAAGGGCTTTGAGATTCTGGGAAATTGCTCATTATTCTACCTCCATACAACAAAGCCCCGAAGCTTGTAAAGCTGGGCACTACAACTTAATCCCCAGCACCTGGGTATGGGCTCCCCGTGCTTGAGTCACGCCAATAGTACGTTCTGAGGCTTCAATCATGGGACGGCGGAGGCTCACCACAATAAATTGGGCTTGTTGTGCCTGCTTGCGTACCATTTTAGAGAGCTTTTCCACATTAGCCCCATCCAAAAACATATCCACTTCATCAAAACCGTAAAAGGGAGAAGGACGGTAGCGTTGGAGGGCAAATATAAAACTGAGGGCGGTTAAGGACTTTTCACCCCCAGACATGGAACTAAGACGACGAACGGGTTTCCCTTTAGGATGGGCAACGAGGTTTAAGCCGCCGTTAAAGGGATCTTCGGGGTCATCGAGCTGTAAGTAGCCATCGCCATCGGAGAGTTCAGCAAAAATAGACTGGAAGTTGATATTCACTGCATCAAAGGCATTCTGGAACGATCGCCGTCGGAGGGTCGTAAAGTTTTCAATGCGGAGCAGCAGTTCAGTCCGTTCCGCTTCAATCGTTTGCAGTTTATTGGTTAACTCCGTTAGGCGGGCTTGGGTTTTTTCATGTTCTTCCAACGCCAACATATTGACGGGTTCCATCGCTTCTAAGCGTTTTTGCCCGTTACGAATCGAGCGTTGCAATTCTTCTAGAACTTGGGCAAAGTCCAATGTGGCAGGGTCACGGTCTTCGAGCAGTGGGATAGCGGGTTCCGGATCGGGTAGCCCAGTGGCTAAGGTTTCGAGTTGACTATCGAAGTGGACTGCTTGGGCTTGCCGTTCCCGCTGGCTGGTTTGACATTTTTCTAGCTGCCATTGTTGCTCCTGTTGCTGAGTCCTGAGCTGACCTAACAACTGCTCAGTGCGGTCTCGGTCTTGCTTGGCACTACCTAAACGTTCAGACAGCTTGGCCAATGCTGATTCGGTGGTGGCGATCGCCTGGGTAAGGGTTTCAGTTTCTTGGAGGAGTTGGGCTTGGGACTGCTGAAGCGCTTGATGTTGGCTTTGGTGATCAGTGATTTTTTGTTGACCCGTGATGATTTTTTCCTCCAACCGTTGACTTTGATTGTGCAGATCTTTTAAATGATCTTGCCCTTGCCGGAGAGCCTCTTCCTTTGTGCGTAATGCCTGATCTGCCGTTTGGATCTGAGCTTGAATTTGCTGCCATTCCTGATGGGTTTGGGAGGTTTCCAGTCGGGTTAACTTGGCCTGAGCCGCTTGTAGCTCCGCTTCCCGTTGCGGTAACGATTGTTGTAATTCCCCCAGCCGCTGTTGTAAATCTGTTAACCGTTGTTGCTGTTGACGCTGCTCATGGGCTAAATCCGCCTTCTGTTGGCTTAGGCGGGTAATGTCCCGTTCTTGTTGTTGTAAATGCAACTGAGCTTCCCGTTCTTGCTGACGCGCCTGGGTCAACTGTTGAGTCAGGCTTTTAATATTGACGGTGCGCTCTAGTAAATATTCTTCATTACGGGCCTGTATTTGAGCAATGTCTGCTAGCCGTTGCCGTAACTGTCGCATTTCGCCTGAATCCTCATGAGCCATGGTGCCGAATCGAAAGCCCGACCGCTTCGGACGACTCCCCCCCGACATCGCACCACTGGTTTCCAACACATCCCCTTCTAGGGTGACAATCCGGTTTTTGCCCAGATGGTTTCGGGCCGTATTCAGCGATTCAAACACGAGGGTGTTGCCAAACACAAAGGCGAAAATGGTCTCATAGCGCGGATCACAGTCCACCAAATTGACGGCTAAATCGATGTAGCCATTGGCATAGGCAAGGTTAGGGGCATTGAAGCGGGGCGGACGAATTTTGGTCAAGGGTAGAAACGTCGCCCGTCCAGCTTTGGCTTGTTTCAGGATTTGAATGCCCGCAGCGGCCACCCCGTCATCTTCCACCACCACATAGCCCAACCTCGCGCCAGCCGCAATTTCTAAGGCTAATTGGAACTGGGGTTCCACCTGTCCCAGTTGTGCCACCAGTCCACAGACCCCCGGTAAATCGGATTGCAGAATTAATTTAGTGGCATAGGTTCCTTGGACTTCTTGCTGGGCTTGATTGGTGGCTTCCAATTTATCCAGTTGCCGTTGTTTTTCTTGCTGCTCTTTTAACAGGCGATTTTGTGTTTCTTGTAGTAAGGCCTGTTCCTGTTCAGCTTGGGCGAGGTGACTGGCCAGGGTCTGAATTTGTTGGGTGAGCTGGCTGACTTCGATGGTGAGGGCGGCTGCACTGGATTCTTTTTGTTGTAGTTCCGTTTCCACGGCTTGATAACGGGGGCCGAGGGTGGTCAAGCTCTGGTCTAGCTGTTGTTGCCGTTCCTGTAATTGGGCCAGTTCACTCCGTTGGGGGGTCAATTCGGTTTGTAGCTGACTCACGGTACGACTGAGTTGGGTTTGTTCCTGTACCCATGCTTCCGATGCAGAGGCGATCGCCTGGGATTGTTGCCGCAATTGTTCTAATTGCGCTGCCGCTGTTTGGACAACCTGGGTTAAGGCCGGAATGGTCTGGCTGGTAACCGTTGTTTGTTCCTGTTGGGTTTGCAAAAACTGCTGTTGACACTGGCTAATTTCTGCCTGAATGGTGGCGACCTGTTGGTGATGCTCCCTTAACTGGCGATCGCCTTGGTTATAGCGTTGTTGTAACTGCTCCCGTTGCGCTTTTTGGGTGGCCAGTTGGGACGCAACGGCCAACTGTTCATCTTCCCCTAGGGCCTTTACCTGGGTATTCAGTTGCTCCAACTGGGATTGCTGGGTGGTCATTTGCCGCTGGCGATCCGCTAATTGCTGTTGTAGCATGGCCATTTGTTGTTTTCCCTGTTCTATTTGCTGGTGTAACTCCGCCCGTTTTTGCTCCGCCGCTTTAAATTCAATCACCTTCTCCCACTGTTGTTTTTCCTGGATGGTCTGCCGTAACTTTTGATATTTTTCTGCTTTTAGGCGATCCGCGGCCAACCGCTCCAATGTCCGGGTCAATTCCGTTTCAATAATTTGACACCGTTCTTCCCGTTCCCGCACTTCTTCTAACGTCTCCTTTGTTTTGGCAATCTTACGGTCAAACTCTGCTACCCCGGCTAACTCATCAATAATTTCCCGACGCTCTTTGGCATTCATGGTGATAATGCGGGTCACATCCCCCTGCAACACCACGTTGTAGCCTTCGGGATAAATGCGTAACTCATTCAGTTGGGCATGGAGATCCGCCACCGTCGCCGATTCCCCATTGATGTAATAACTAGAGGAATAATTACCGCCTTTGGTCACCTTGAGCCGACGGGTCACTGTCCACTCCCGCTGCTTTTGCAGGCTTTCCTGTAACGCCGCCAACGCGACATTGTTAGTATCCAGCGTCAATTGACTATTGCCTTGATTCGCCACTGTGTCATTTTTTGTCTCTCCCTCTGGCAATGACCCCGACACTGCACTAAGGTCAAACGTTACCGATACGATGGCTTCTGAACTGCCTCGATTGCCTTTGGCATTATTGTTGACCAAATCCGGTAACCGCTCTGCCCGCATCCCCTTTGAGGTCGCCAGTCCCAGGCAAAATAACAGCGCATCCAAAATGTTCGACTTCCCCGAGCCGTTGGGGCCAGACACCACCGTAAACCCTGGCATAAAGGGAATCGATGTGCTACCGCCGAAGGATTTGAAATGGGCAAGTTCGATGCGCTTGATATAGACCATAGGCGCGAGTCCGGTTTGCTGTAATGACTGAATTATTAACGATCTCTGGGCTTCCTATGGAGATAGTTAGCTGACCAATCTGCCCTAAATTCGGTTCCAGTGCTGGGTTGGGGCTAATGAAGCCGCGAGGGTTTGTTGGGTCAACACTGAATTTATTGAATTTATGCCCTTGCTCCATACCCGAACACCCGCTAGACGACGTGTTTTCCCTTAAGCTTAGCCTGTTGGTGATGGCGCCGTAATTCTACATCCCACAGATTTATCTGGATTGCTACATCATGGCACTGGTTCCGTTGTCTGGGGAAGCTGGAAGCATTGTCTACAGCGAGTTAGATTGCATATCGCATCGTCAGAAGTTGCGACCAAGATATCCCAGTCTCCAAAATTCCTAGCTTTACAGCAGGGACAACTTTAGTGGTGAAATGAACTCGAACGAAATTGTGGATCACCCAAAACACATCGAGCGTTCTTTGTAGCTCCTTTCTGGATTTAGCATAGGTGTTGGTTTTACGCCGAAAGGTCGAATTTCGTCGCCTCATGGAGGCATTAAACGCTTCAAGATGATTGGCATGGATATCTTTGTGTGCCACATCATGAGTTGTTTTCGGATGTTCAGGCACAGGAGCCTGATACTTTTGACGTCGACGACCCGGTCGCTTTTGGAGCCTTTGTTTTTAAGGCGAACTCTGACTCCTTTCGGCAGCCGTTTTAGGGGACGTCCTGGTTTTCCATTGCGAAGGACTTCGTAGCAAATTTCAAACAACAAGTTGCCATAGCGTCGTTCTCCATCAGTGAATAGGCTCAAACTATCCGTTTGCTCAATCACCTCCGCCAAGCAAGCTAAAGCCGTCTTAAACAGTTGCTTATTTTTGTGCCCACAGTGCAATTCCCATAGAAATCGACTCCTCGCTCCATCAGAACAATAGTCCAGCCTTGAGAATCACAGGGCGGTTTGTTTTTACCAACCTTGGTGTACAGTTCATCTCCTTCCATTTCCTGGTGAATAAACTGATGGAGTAAGGCATACAGCATCAGGGTTGGCTTGATGCCGGCTAAACGTTGCTCCCAATCGATAATGCTTTTCTTCGAAACGTTATGGGTGCAGGCGTGGCATTTAGACTCATCCCCTCACTCCTGGCTTTAAGGATCGTGATAATCCGGCTCAGAGGGGTTCTCAGTCCTGCAATTGGGGTCGCAAAGGTCTCACTAAAGTAAACGTCGCATTGACGACAATGGAGCAAACGCCTTGAACCATTCACCTGCGTTGAATAATGGGTATGGACATGGACGGCATTACTGGCACAGCAGGGACAAGGATAAGCAAAGAGATCCATGGGGAGACTGATTTTAGAGGACTACCCATTATTGCTCAAATCCGCATATGACATGGATTCTGACTGCCCCATCCTACGGAACCAGTGCCTAAGGGATTACAAGCCAGAAAATAGCCGCTTTATCCGTCAAATAGCGAACAGAAGGGTCCTAACTATCGGTTCCATTGAAAATGCCCTAACCATTCTTGTTACAATCGTTAACATCCAAGCCCACCGCATCACCGACTTTTTTCATGCCCCCGTCCCCGTCCTCGTACCGTCTAGCACCACATTGTCTGAAGATGTCGTTGTGATTGAGACCATTCCAGATCACGCTGGGATAGGTCACGCTGAAGAGTTTCAGCCTCCCAGACTGCCGAAACAGCACATAGAAGACCTCGGCCCCGTTAGTGATATGTTTCCGGAAAGTTGGGAATACCATCCCGACTTGATTGCAGCTTTTTACCGGAAACGGCCTTTTCAAGTCTTAGGACGCCTCTTTAACATTATTTTTCCATTGCTCAGCTTTGCCTTGAGTGTTTGGTGGTCAAAATTTCAAGGTCATGACCCGACCCAATCCCAAGATAAGGCTATTTATTTGAGAAAACTCCTCACCAAGCTGGGACCAGCCTACATCAAGATTGGACAGGCGTTGTCAACACGTCCGGATTTGGTGCCCCCCCTTTACTTAGATGAACTCACCACCCTCCAGGATCAGTTACCCTCCTTTCCCAATGAGGTTGCCTATCGTTTCATCGAAGAAGAGTTAGACGCGCCCCCGTCGGAAATTTTCGCTGAGCTTTCGCCGGAGCCGATCGCCGCGGCATCGCTGGGGCAGGTGTATGAAGGGCGGTTAAAAACGGGAGAAAAAGTGGCCGTCAAGGTGCAACGCCCTGACTTGGTGCGTCGCATTACCCTCGACATCTACATCATGCGGTCCCTCTCCCTGTGGGTCAAACGGTCGGTTAAGCGCTTGCGGTCGGATCTTGTCGCCATCACAGACGAATTGGCTAGCCGAATTTTTGAGGAAATGAACTATTTCCAAGAGGCGGTCAATGCAGAGAAATTCAAAGAACTGTACGGACACTTACCGGAAATTTACGTACCGAAAATTTATTGGGCCTACACCGGACGGCGGGTGTTGACCATGGAGTGGGTGCAAGGAACGAAGCTCACCAATATCCGGGCTATCCAAGCCCAAGGCATCGATGCCACACACTTAGTGGAGGTGGGAGTTCAGTGCTCTCTGCGGCAATTACTGGAACATGGCTTTTTTCACGCCGACCCCCATCCCGGTAATTTACTGGCCATGGAAGATGGGCGTCTAGCCTATTTGGACTTCGGCATGATGAGCAATATTAAGCCCTACCAACGTTATGGCCTCATTGAAGCGGTCGTGCATTTGGTTAACCGGGACTTTGATGCATTGGCTCATGATTACGTCAAGCTGGAATTTCTCAAGCCTGACACGAATTTAAATCCCATTATTCCGGCCTTGGGTAATGTGTTTGGCAACGCCATGGGGGCTAGTGTGGCCGAGTTGAACTTTAAAAGCATTACCGACCAAATGTCGGCGATGATGTATGAGTTCCCGTTTCGGGTGCCCGCCTACTATGCGTTAATTATCCGGTCGATGGTGACTTTAGAAGGGATTGCCATTGGCATTGACCCCCACTTTAAAGTGTTAAGCAAAGCCTATCCCTATATTGCCCAGCGGTTGTTGACTGACCCCTCCGAGGAACTGCGGACATCCCTGAGGGAATTGCTCTTTAAGGAAGGAAGCTTTCGCTGGAATCGCTTGGAAAATCTGCTCCGCAATGCTAAAGATTCCCCCGGCTTTAACTTTGACTTTGTGCTGGATGAGGCGACCAACTTTATCCTGTCGGAACGGGGGCAATTTATTCGCGATCGCCTGGTGTCAGAGTTAATTACCGGGATTGATGAAATGGGGCGGACGACTTGGCTCCAGGTCACCGATACTCTCCGTCAGGGCTTCAACCGGGTGAATGGCCGCGGGGGGAATTACCATGATGGTACAACCGCTGTTATGGTAAATCAACCAACGATCATCTCGGAACCAGAAACATGGGAGCATCTCCAAACCCTGTGGCAAATTCTCAAAGAAACCCCCGGCTTTGATCCGCTAAAATTTGTCCCGGTTTTGAGTAAGGTATTGGTCAATCCCACATCCCGTCAGATGGGGCAACAAATTGCCGAAGGATTATTACAAAAGGCGATCGCCCGCTTAATTCGGAATTGGGCTCTGGCATTGGACACTGAACCTGCTGCTGTTACACCGCAATAGAGGGGGGAAACAACAAGTTCAGTCGAAAATGATTTAATAGTTCTTCTATCAATTCTGGTTACTCAGAAAAATTTGATTCTATAAAATGATCAACTTCATAGAACACTTAAGGTAGGTCATCAGTTTATTTTTTTCATTCACTCCTATGCCCATTAACCCCAACCACTTAGTAGCCCCTATCGTCTTTGTCATTTTTGCCCTGGCGATCGGGGGTATTAATTTGGGGATACCGCCGCGCCCAGCCATTCGGTAAGCTCGGAAAACTAGCATGGTATCAATCAGTGGCGTTAATGGCTCCCTGGTTGCTGTATTTTGTCCTGTTTAGTTTGGGATTGTCCCTCAGCCTACCCGCCGTATTGCTCCTCCTGCTGATTTCGGCTGGTGCCTATATTTATTTAGGGCGACAGTTACGGGCGGCGGGGCAGGAAGAATTAATCAGACAAAAAGCGCCCAGCGGTTACAGAGTTTGCAAGCAGATAATGTCAACTCGGGCCAGTCAGTGGATATAACCCATGACCGTTCAGTGGGGGCAGAGTCCGATCAAATGCCTATTCCGTCAGAGGATTTGGAAACGATTCGGGGCATTTTTTCAATTGATAGTTTTTGCCACTGAAGCGATCGCCTATCAAGAAGGGGCGATTTTCAAAGGTAATTTAAGAACCGAGGCGGAGGATGCGTTTGCCCAACTGTCCCAAAAACTGAACGGGCTAATGGGGGATAAGTATCGTTTGTTTTTGGTGGAAGGCAGTGAAGACCGCCCAGTGGTGGTGGTCTTGCCTAGCAGTAATGATCCCCAGCCCGGTACCTTGGTCAAAAATCTAGCGGTGGTATTGATGGTGGCCACCATGTGTCACCAGTCTTGAAGCCGCCGGGGCATTGCTCGGCTTTGACCTGAGTCGAGGAATTGCAGCGGACTTCAGAGGCATTACCCTGAGCCTGGGCTTAGTCATTATTCTCGTTGCCCATGAACTGGGCCATATCTGGCAAGCTCGAAAGCACCAAATTCGGCTGAGTTGGCCTTTTTTCTTACCCAGTTGGCAGATTGGTTCCTTTGGGGCTATTACCCGCTTTGAATCCCTATTACCCAATCGCAATGTTCTCTTTGATGTGGCGATCGCCGGACCGGCGGCGGGGACGTTAATCTCATTTCTCTTTTTGGTGATGGGGCTGAGTTTATCCAGCAGTGAGAGCCTATTCCAATTGCCTAGTCAATTTCTCCAAGGCTCTTTGTTGGTGGGAACTATTGCCAAACTCATTTTAGGGGACAGCCTCCAGGGCAATTTAGTCGCACTGCATCCGTTAACCATCCTAGGCTGGTTAGGACTCGTGATTAATGCCCTGAATCTCCTGCCCGCAGGACAGTTGGATGGGGGACGTATTATTCAAGCAATTTATGGCCGGAAAACTGCTCGCCGCACCACCATTGCCACCCTCGTGATTCTGGGGGGGGTTGCTTTATTCAATCCGGCAAACCCGATCCCGCTTTACTGGGCCATTGTGGTGTTGTTCTTGCAGCGACAATTAGAGCGACCGAGCTTAAATGAATTGACTGAACCGGATGATACCAGGGCTGGGCTGGGTTTAATCGCATTATTATTTATGTTACTGACGCTATTACCCTTTAATGCCAACCTGGCAGTTAAGCTGGGCATCGGTGGTTAAGGATTGGTTCTGCCGCTAGCTAATATGGCACTCAGGCACTAGGTTCGGTGGGGTAATAGCACGTATGTTTCTTCAACAGAAAATATCAGATGTCTCTGTCGGGATGACGAAGCAGTGCCCGAAAACCATGAAGGAGTCATCTATGTTGCCATGATTTGTCTGAGCTTGATGTTACATCGACTAACCGATAATCGGCGCAAGCGAAAATGAAAGGCTGGGTGATTTTTGTTTACAAGCAGTCTCTAACTGTTTCACTCTAATCCCATGCGAATCAGTCGTTTGCGATAACGCTCTATATGTTTAAAGAATACTGAATTTACATTAAAGAATACTGAACTGAGAAAGTCACAGAGAAAATTTTGCAACCTTGATTCTTCCAACAGGACTAAATTAAATTTTTAGCCATTGTGCAACTTGGGGCGGAACAGGGAGCAAAATGATGAGCAAAATGGCGATCGCCATAATACCTAAAAAGTCACGGCGGTCGTCCAATTCAGTGACATCATTAAGGGCTGGCTGATCTCCCACAGGCATCAGCAGCAAAATGATGGCCCATAAAAAGAAATCACTCCGGACAAAAGCCAAGATAACAATACAAATACGGGTTAATTGCCCGGCAATAATGGCAGCCCGCTGTCCCAGCATGGCGTGAATGATGTGTCCACCATCCAGTTGGCCAAAGGGCATCAAATTCAATGCGGTCAACAGTAAGCCGATATACCCGGCGATCGCCAGAGGATGGAGATCCAGCACGGTACTGGTTGTAAACTCATCTCCCAATGTCGCTTTTGTTATGAGGGACATCAAGACAGAAAATCGGGGATCAAGGGCATCAAACTGTAAGAGGCTGGTCGTCTCTGGAATAGGAATAACGATTGATTGGGTTAACCCCCACCACAGAATCGGCAGGGCCACCACTAATCCCGCCAAGAGCTAGCGATCGCCACATCAAATAACGCCTTACGGTTTGGAACAGGCGACTTCATCTGAATAAAGGCCCCAAATGTCCCCAGAAAAAAGGGCGCGGGGATAAAGTAAGGCAAGGTTGTACGAATTTTATAGGTAACCGCCGCGATGTAATGTCCCATTTCATGACAGCCTAAAATTCCCATAATGGCCAAACTATAAGGAAGTCCGACCCAGACCGGGTCAAGGCTTTCTTGGAGCGCTTCTTGCGTGACCCCCGCCATTCCTGCGCCAATAAACGTCGTGGTAAATCCGGTTAACAGGAGCAGCATGAGTGCCAACCCAGGCTTCTTGATAGCCTTTTCTGGTAGAGCTACCGATGGCTCCGGTGTTGGATTGGGAATCAGGGCAAAAAAGGGTTGACCCTGTAAACTTTCCTGGAATAACACCAAAAAGCGGTTCCCAAAAACTTCTTCAACATTATCTTTTACACGCTCGTAGGCCATTTCTGGTGCAACCTGGAGCTTGCCGCGGCAGAGAATTGCCTGGGGACGATAATCTAATTGTTGGAGATAGTACACGCCCCACGGAAAGCAATCCCTCAACGATTTTTCTTCAGTGGCATTGATGGGGCGTTTTTTTTCGAGGTCTGACTTTTCTGACGCTTCTGCATTTTCTGAGAGGCGACCACCACCACCAGAAGACGGTTCGGGCTGAATACGTCCTTTTTGTACCAACCACCAGTATAAAATCGGACAAAGGATGAATGGGCTGAAATCAAGGCGATCGGCAAGTCTACATCTTGCCCATAAACCAACTCCCAAAGTGTCCAGATGGTCGCTGGCAGCATTAACACCAACCACAATAGCCAAATTGGGGTTTTAGTAATCGGTGTCGCACTTTGTTTGACGACATAGTAAGTAATGACCGCCAGAATAAGCAGAAGAAACTGCCATATGGTTGAAAAACAAAAATATTACAAACAAAAAGTCCAAGATATTGAAACCCCGGCATCGAAAAGATTGGATTTAAGCGCCTTCCCAGCTTGCGTACGTTTTGAACTGCTGGCAGTGAATTGTGCTAAGGCATTAATCGGGCCACATGTCATGCGCTCTGAATGTCCAGAAATCGGGTATTTAGACAAGGTGCTACCCTACAGTTTAGGTCATTCCCTTGTTCTGACTACGGTTTCCTTACGTCCTCAACTCAGTCAGTACAGGTTATTGATTTTAAGTCAACGTTTTATGAAGACCAAGCCTCCCCACCAACTGACTTCTGGACTTTACCGCTTTCCGCCTAACCGTATACTTTAGGGGGAACGGCCTATCTACTCACCCTAAAGCAAGGAGATTCGGTACTGATTGATTGCCCGCCTTGGAATGATTCAATTCAAGGATGGTTAGCGACCCAAGGCACAATCCGTTGGTTATGTTTGACCCATCGCGGAGGACACAGCCCCGAACTCAAGGCCATTCAAGCGCAGTTGAGGTGTCAAATCATTGTGCAAGAACAGGAGGCTTATTTACTCCCTCACCTCAACGTTTGTCAGTTTTCGCGAAGCCTTAAACGTTACCGCGGACTTAACGGCAATTTGGACTCCTGGTCATTCCCCCGGTAGCTGCTGCTATTACTGGAAAGGACAAGGGGGAATATTATTCACCGGTCGTCACTTATTTCCCACTCCCGAACAACCTTTGGCCCTGCAACAGACTCCCAAACCTTTCACTGGCAGCGTCAGCAAAACAGTGTAAAAAAATTACAAAAAACAATGGCCGATAAAAGCTTAGCAGCCATCTGCCCAGGGGCGAACCTAGGGATATCTCAGGGGGAAAGAATGGCTGACGGATTCCCCCCATGATCTGCTGAACAATCTTGGCTACACGGTAAATCAGATTTCTCCCATCAAATAGAGGTCACAGGCTTTTGCTGCCCCTCGTCCTTCTGTTAAAGGCCCTGAACGACTAAACTCTGACCCCGACGACAATCACCCGCGGCAAAGACACCGGGAAGATTGGTTTCACAGTTACCGTAAGCTGCTTTTACATTACCCCGTTGATCTTTTTCCAATTGCAGCGTATCCAGCAGCCCCGTCTCTGGTACCATAAGAAGCCCATGGTAACTAAGACTAGTTGGGCTGGACGCACCGCTTCGGTTCCCGCCACTGGCTTGAAAGTAAAGCGACCACTCGTTTCATCTTCGTACCAGTATACATCGACGGTATGCACCGCCTTGATATGACCGTCGTTATCCCCTTCAAAACGTGTTGCCGTGGTGAGGTATTGCCGGGGGTCATGCGATGCACAGACTGCTTCCGCTTGTACCATGGCCGTAGTCCAGTTTGTAAACTTTGGGGCCAGTCGGGTCAGGGATTATTACGCCGCCCGTTCCGTCGGGGTTTAGGCACAATTTCCAACTGGGTTACACTATTGCACCCATGGCGCAGGGAGGTACCAACGCAATCGGTTCCGGTGTCACCACCACCGATGATGATGACATCTTTGCCCTGGGCACTAATAAAATCATCCCCCGCCTGCTTATTCAGTAACGCTTTGGTATTAGCCGTCAAGAACTCCATTGCCAAAATAGACCCCTTTCAGGTCACGTCCTTCAATGGGAAGATCGCGGGGGCGGGTCGAGCTAGTGCAAAGGATCACTGCATCGTAGTCCTGGCGCAATTGTTCTGGTGTAATATCTTTGCCAATTTCAGTGTTGCAAATAAACGTTACGCCTTCAGCTTCCAGCATCTGTAAGCGCCGCATCACCACTGTTTCTTTTTCTAGCTTCATGTTGGGGATTCCATACATTAACAATCCCCCTGGACGGTCCTCCTCGTTCATAGACAGTCACCCAGTGACCCGCTTTATTTAACTGGGCTGCTGCAGAGTAACCCTGCCGGGGCCGGAGCCCACGATCGCCACTTTTTTGCCGGTGCGTTTACGGGGGTTCCGGCGTGACCCAACCCTCTTGCCACCCTTTTTCGATGATGGAATATTCAATGTTTTTAATCGTGACGGGGGATTATTAATCCCTACTACACAGGAACCTTCACAGGGAGCAGGACAGACCCGTCCTGTGAATTCAGGAAAATTATTAGTTTTATGGAGTCGGTCTAAGGCTTCTTGCCACAATCCTCGGTAAACAAGGTCATTAAATTCAGGAATTAAATTGTTGATCGGGCAACCACTGGCCATACCGCTGATTATGCTTCCGGTGTGACAAAAGGGTGTGCCACAGTCCATGCACCGTGCTCCCTGGTTTTTAAGGCGCTCTTCCGGTAAGGCTAAATGGAACTATCCCAATTTTCAAGGCGATCGCCAGGGGTAGTTCGGGCGCGATTTCGCGAGAATATTCCAAAAAACCAGTGGGTTTACCCATAGCATTAACCTAAATTTTGTTTAATTTTTTGTGTTATGAATAGCTGCATTGTTGCGTCACCCCACTGCCAGACTGGATTAAATTGGGCAGCACGCAAAACCGGGAAAAACCCGCGATGTCTCTGCTTGTTCTATCCGCTAAATATTAGGGCCGACAGGAATTCATCAACCCAATGATCGCCAGCGGGGATTAACACTGACACAGTAGTTATTTAGGTCTAAAAAGAATTTTTTCGGTTGTCAACCAAAGTCAAGCATCAACATTTGTTAGCAATGTGATGTTTTGTAACTTTTTACGTTTGAGACTGTCATTCGTGGCTAGTAACTAGTGGAGTGCCTAGACAAAATGGTAACCAAGCTAATCTTTGAAGGACAATCATACCAAGCAGTGTTTTGAAGATTATTTTCCCAGAACATAGAGCTTGCTCTCGATCATTTTGCCGTTTTACTCATGAATGTCACTTGCCAGCGGCAAGGGATGTTTGACTTAAATAGTACGTGATGCGACGAATATGTTTACTGACGCGCTTTAACCAACGTAGTGCTTCCAACTGGATAGTGCCAGACTGTAAATCCATCTGCTTACTGGCAATTTGATTGATGGTGGCTTTTCGATCAGGTTGCATCTGTTGGTGAATATGAATAGATAGAAGTTTTGGCATTATTTGAGGCGTCTAATCAACGATTTTGTTGAATATTCTCGATAATCTCTTGGCTACAGGTTAGAAAAAAATCGCGTTCGTTGACTAGTGCTGGTATGGATTCAATCGTTTGAGTCCCACTTCTTCACAACGTTCATAAAGACGCTGCATATGATCTAGTGAGTGTACGAGATTGATCAGTTGTTTTAAATGATAATGGTCGGGAGTGGCCTTTAGTTGGATGCGGTCTACATAGTCTTGCGTTGAATTAATTGCCTTGCGTAACTCAGTTAGGTCAGCTGAATGGAACTCTGGCATCGCCCAAAACAGCACGAACATGTCCCAATAGCGTCAATAGCTCTGCTTGAGTTGATTGCTGGGCATCACGTAACGCCAGTTCAGGCTGTACTAAGTAAACTTTCATCGTCAACTTCTCTGTGTAGCTGTAACCCCGGCTAGGGATAAGCTTTTGGATAAGCCGAGCAAATTGTGTGGAGTCGGGCAGCATGATGCTAACCCCGAGTAAGTTAAAGCTGGTATGAAATAGAACTAGGGCAATTTCGGCATTTTCTAACAGTTGCCAGGGGGCAATCAACTGACCATAACCAGGTGTAGGGAGTAATCCAGTGTTAGGCCAGGGTCGCCGTAAACAAGTTAAATATGACAACATGGGCTAGACCGGTTCGACGTGCATCGATTGAGGCCCCAATGGTTGCCAGAATTGCCGTCACGGTTGTCCCAACGTCCATCCCAATAACGAGTGCGGCGGCTTGCACAAAACTAACGGTTACCCCGGTGTATAAAAGCGTCAAGGTTACCGCAACACCAGCACTGGACGATTGAGTAATTAATGTTGCAATTACCCCCAATGCCACCAATTGCAGTCGACCAATGAACGTATTCGTCGGCAACCGCTCAGGGAGAGATAATATTGCTAAAACCACCATGCCCCCCTGCATGGTGGTATCACCACAAATATCAGACCAAAACCGACGATCAGATAACCCAAGTTGGCATAGCGTTTTTTCAGTAATAATTTGAGGCTAGCACCAATAGAAATCAACGGCAGTGCAATGCTACCGAGTTTGAATTTAAAACCAAAAATTGCGACCAACCACCCCGTAACAGTTGTTCCCAGATTTGCGCCAAAGACAATACCTAAAGCGGCAGGAAAGCTGATCAAGTCAGCACTCACAAATCCTACAACAGCGCTACCATTGTTGCGCTTGAAGATTGCAAGATAGCCGTCGTAAAGACGACCCGTGAGAACACCCGACGGAGAGGTAATGGTGAAGCGCATGAGTGTGGCACGCATCATATCCCCAGTAATGCCTCGCAGACCTTAGGTCATGACAACCATGCCCAACAGAATAGGCCCAATCCGCCTATGGCTTCAATGATCATGAGCCTGCTTGATTCACTCTGGACATCAAAGCAGAAACTGATATTTAGCTTATAAAGTGGAGAATGACATTTTTCCTTGATTTTGCGCGCTTTCAGTCATTCCCATTTGAATTGAGGACGATGCCATCATTCAAACAACTGCGTTCATTGCTTTGTTTCATCGCTAAGCGGGCTTCCACTTGTTCACAATATGGTGATAGGTCATCAAATGAATTTCTTGAATAAATGGGGTATTTTGCTCACCAATAAATAGGTAATCGGCAATCTGCGGAACCTACAGCCATCATTAATGTTACGCCAATCACATTGTTTCTCCTTTCTCTTTTAGCACATTTTTATGTATAGAACGTTAGACGACTACCCGATGTGGACAATCCCCAGAGAATATCCCCCTGCTGCTCCCAAAGCTTCCACTTGCCGGGAAAAACATAGTCAAACGTATGCATAGTCATTACTGACAGAGGTCAAAATTAAGTCAGGCGTTGACATGGCGATCGCCAGTAATGCTTGACGGAAGAGGAAAAAACGTCCGACAAACTCAGCGGCTAAATGTTGTGCGTCGGCGGCAGAGCCCCCATTGCCACAAATAAGAATTTTATTGCCGGCTTGAAAACGCTCACAAATCAGATTGATGACACCATTGATCGCCTGACAGTAGGACTTATCAAACGCTTTTTCGATGCTTTTCAGCCGTTTTTGAACCAATAGGCATAGTAACTCAAGATCGAGATTCGGCAGGGCCTGAGTAGGACTCACAGCCAATCCTGAACACCACAAAACTAAATGGGGCTTCCTAGCTGACAGGCAAGGTATTTACCGTAACCTTTTTCGTCAACTTATCTTAATCTAGCGTGGAGGCAATTTGATAAATATGTTTCTAACACCTCGCTTAATTTTAGGGCAAGCCGATTAGTTCAGACTCTAGTACCGATTGGCTTAAATGGCCGTACCATTAAGTTGAGTTATTAGCGAGGTTTCACAGCTACTCCTCGACTAGCCGCTCCTGCGGTCTATTTAACGGACTCAGAACAGGCAGAACTCGAACACGTTGTGCGCTGTCCCAGCCTAGCTCAACAACTTGTGCTGCGGGCAAAAATTATCATGCGTGCTGGTCAAGGAGCAGGCCATGGAGAGATTTCTCGTGGATTGGGTGTGAGCAAGGAAATGAGCTGCTTATGGCGTCAGCGCTGGTTAGATTTCAGTGCTAAAAAAATACCAGTCATCGACCGTTTGAAAGATGCCCCTCGCCCAGGCACCCCACCGACCTCTCACAACAGAGCAAATCACTGGTTGTACGCTCAGCCTGTAGAGAGCCTCCAGAACAATATGGTCGTCCTATCAGTCATTGGAGTCCGCGCGAACTGGCGGATGAACTGGTTAAACAAAATATTGTCGACAGCATTACCTCGCCATGTGGGGCGCTTGCTAGCCAGTCATTTCAAACGCAGAGTCGCTACTACATCCCCCCACCCAGGAGTTCAAGGCTAAAGTCGAAGGTATCTGTGAAGTCTACGAGCATTACTGAACGAGTCAGCCATGGAGAATTAACACGTAGTGTCGATGAAATGACTGGGATTCAAGCACTCGAACGAACCATGCCATATTCCGATGAAACCAGGTCGATGTGTGAGTGTTGAATTTGGAATTGCTGATAGGCACTTCTCGATTTGACTTACTGATCCAACAATGCGATGCACACCTAGGCGATCGGATAACCTCAAAAATCCTACTTTTGAAGATTTTTTTAAGAACGTCGATACAAAAAAGTGCCTTCTATTGACTTTCTGACTCTCAATATTATTGTGAACATCGTAAATTATTGACATGATGCGATTGCCCTACACCAGACTAACCACCGTGCCATAGGCTCAATTTGCCAATGCGAGCGATGCCTCGCAAACTGCTTCCTTCGGTGCTGGGGATTGAAGGATTGCATGAACCTCGTTGATTTGGCGACATAGTAGAGCGTATCAGCAGCAATTCCAAATTCAAATGTAGCTTGCCATACAACAAAACCAAGGGCTCCTCTATACAAGGCTTTTAGACTTGTCAGACTCAATATTTCCGTCATATTTTCGTTGGGTTTTTACGACACCTGGGGTAATACGCAGGTTCGCAATGGTTAAAAATCAAAGGAAAATTTCGTCTTGCCTAACTTTCTTCACTTTTGAAGCAATGCAAAAATACTAATTTTGTTGTTTGCTATTTTGCATCTTACAACACGTTGAAACGAAATTGCTGTGTCATGTGCCTGTAATGTCGGCCAGTTAGGACATCTATATCGCTATTGTCTCGTTGGCGCACCGCGTTCGTGTGCCTCCGACACCACATAATGGACGTGGCATAAGTAAACTCACAATGGAACGACAAAAGTAGATTACCAATCCCATACCTCTCTGTTTCCACCACCGGAAACTCATTCTGTGCTCAATGTAGTTACAGTTTCCGTTAAGAGCGTCGCCCCAGACATTCGCTGTACTGACTTTAAGCAATAAACTACAATCGAAGCAGAACACAGAGAGTAAAGCACCATGACTCTGGCAACCTACAAATGGACGGTGGAAAACTATCATCAAGCGATTGATGCAGGTTCTATTTGCGGATGAAGCAGTTGAACTATTACGGGGAAATTTGGTTGTTACGTCACAGATGCGGAGCTCCATGTTTATTACAATAGCGAGATCAGTGATTATTGCGTCGTGGTTAGTGATCGCGCGAAAATTCGTGATGCACACCCAATCACATTGCTGAATGACTCCGAACCAGAACCTGATTTGGCGATTGTGCAGCCTTTAGGGCGAGAACATTCACAACATCACCCCTATCCCGAAAATATTTTTGCCTACGAATAACCATGAATTTCAACAAAGACGAACTGAAAGAGAGACCTCTATGCCGCCAGACCAGAAGCAGATTGATCTCGGCAGCATCACCAGTTAATCGTTTTTAAGGACTTCCATAACGGTTCATATACTACTGGAAAACGTTGACGACGGGTAATGTTTCTCCTCAAGCCTTGTATCAAGGGCGGGATTCGTTGGCGAACTCAATAGAGGCGATCGCTTTCCCTTTGACAATCAGTTAAGACGCGATTGCCTGACTTGAAGCATCCCTATCCCGATCCTTCTTCTTCCTGGGCCTTTCGGATACCATTGACGTTGCCTAATTGGCGCGCGACCATCGATATCAGATTCAGTTGGGCAATTTTATCTTCTAAACGGCGACGGGCAGACTCAATATTTTCCAGAACGCGCCCCTCCGCGATTACAGCGATTCAGTGGACGTATCGGGATCGGTTAGAACGGTTTGCCAAAACCGTTCCCAAGACTCCACCGACGACGCTGCCAACAATCGTGCCTAACAAAAAACCACCTGCAAAATTATCACGTTGACTCATTCATTAACTCCGAGATAGATAGCTAAAAATACTGAATAAAGAATACGCCAAGCACCAAGTCCCAGCGAGTTGATCGCCAGCATCTCCCGCCCCGGCACAACGTACCCCTGTTCATCAAGTTCTTGATCGATCA
>CALNXU010000006.1:0-167103 GCA_942490695.1 Merismopediaceae cyanobacterium
GGGACTGGTCTGTAAAAGGAGTAGTATATAAAAAAGTACGGATTTGTTAGATGAAATGCCCACGATGTGGAAGTCCGAAAACGAGAAAAAATGGAAAACGCAGTTTGAAAAATGGGACGAAGGTTCAAAATTATAGCTGCCGCCAATGCTATCGAAATTTCAACGAGCGCACAGGAACGCCGATGTATCGTCTGAGAACATCACCCGAGATTGTGGAGTATGCCATAAATAATCGGACTGAAGGAACAGGCCTAAGAGCAACAGCGAGAATATACAAAACATCTCACTCAACAATAATCCGATGGGAACAACGACTAGCCGAAAAGAAGGAGGAATGGTCACCATCAGTATCAGAAGGAGTCGAGACGACAGTAGAAGGAGATGAGCTATACACTCGCGTAGGCGAGAACCTTCCCCCCTCACAATCTCAAGGATGGACAATTAATGTTCTAGAAAGGGATAGTCGCTACTGGATATGTAGTGTGGCGGGAGTCAAGGATGATGAGTTATTCAAAAAAGCCGTGAAACAGTTATGGGAATGGGGACAAGCCTCAGGGGCTCTACGATGCTTTACAGACGGAGAAAGGCGTTATGGCAAATATCTATGGCAATTAGCCAGCGTCTATTTGACCCAAAAAGAAAGAATTTCTGGATACCCATGGTGCAAAGTCTGGCGAGAAGGAATTGAAGTCGCCATGAAAATTAAAGGCTCTCAGGGTAAACCGAGAAGGGAGTGGGTCAAGGTAGAACATCCCTTTACAGCAATTAGTTCCCCTTCGGAAGTTCATGCCAATCACAATGAAGCGCATAACGCGGCCATTCGACGGCGATGTAGTGCCTACCGACGTCGTCAAAATCACTATGCTAAAAAACAGCAAGGGCTACAAAGGAGCATTGACGTACAGCGTCTTGTTCATAACTGGTGCCGTCCCCATTTCAGTCTTGATAAAAACGTCACTCCTGCCATGGCCATGGGTTTTGCTTCACGACCCATAAGCATTTATGAAATGCTCCATTCACGTAGTTACTTAGAACTCCCTCCTTAACAGACCAGTGCCGGCAACAGCGCATGACGACTCTTAGCATCATGATTTTAGCGGGGCTGTCTTACCTGGACGATCTGGCTGCTGCCAAATTAGATGCGGACAACAACACTCGCCGCAAAGACCAACTTCAGAACAGCTATATCGGCTATGTCGATCCAGTTAGCTTAGTCCCCCGCTCTAAATTGGCACTAAACCGCCATAACAACCGGTTTTATCAAACCTATCTGGTGCCCTTAGAGCGGATTCCTCGACGGGGACTGAACGCTTCAGAGCATCAGCTCCGTAAAGCATTTGGATGGTTCAAAGATCGCATCAAATCCCGCTTAGGAATGCAACTGGAAAGCGGGCAGAACTTTGCCGCCTTTATCGACTCCCTAGTCGATAAATTGTTTTTTACCGTGATCACTGTTACGGATGAGTTAAACGCTTTCAAAGTTTTTGAAACTCTTAATGCCAGAGGCGTACGCCTCTCTGCCACTGATTTATTGAAGAACTACCTATTCTCTTTGATTAGTACTGGAGAGACCCATGAGTCTCAAGTACAGTCCCTCGAAGATTTGTGGGAGCGCATTGTCGGGTTGCTCGGTAGCGAAAGTTTTCCGGAGTTCCTGCGAGTATTCTGGAACAGCCGCAACAAGTTAGTTCGCAAAACTGACCTATTCAAGGCAATTCGTCGCAACATCACGACTCGCGAAGGCGCGTTCACCCTGGTCAGAGATCTAGACTACTTCGCAGATATTTATTCTAGCCTGCGAGATCCTCAAGATGCAAGATGGCAGTCTGAGGAGAGCAAAGCGCTAAAACAGCTCATGATGTTTGGCGTGCGTCAACCCCTGGCCATGCTATTGGCTTGCTATCAGCGTTTTTTTGATGGCGATCGCCAATCCTTTACTCGCATCTTACGGGCTATAGCCGTTATCTCACTACGCTATAACGTCATTTGCAACCTACCGACCCACGAACAAGAGACGCTCTACAACGAAATAGCTTGGAAGGTCTCTGACGGTACCTATGAGAGATACCGTCAGGTGGAAGATGCTCTGCAGAGAGTCTACCCAGACGATCAACAGTTCAAAGGAGCCTTTTCAGAAAAGGAGTTACGTACTACTAGTAGCCGAAATAAGAAGGTGGTTCGTTTTATTCTGTTTGAACTAGAACGACAGCGGTCTAGCCAGGACTTTGACTTTGAAAGTGCAACCTACAACCTGGAGCACATTCTGCCCGAGAACCCTTCGGAGACCTGGGCGTACATTGAGGAAGCGAAGCAGAACCGTCTGATTTATCGCCTGGGCAATATGACCCCTCTTGAAACCAATCGAAATCGAGATTTGAGCAATACCGACTATCCGACTAAACGTGCTGTATACGAGCAAAGCGATTTTCAGATCACTAACACGGTCGCACAGCGCTATGAAATCTGGGATGAAACCAAAATCGAAGCTAGGCAAAAGGCGTTGGCTAACATAGCGGCGGGTATCTGGCGAATTGATTTTGGTCATTAGCTGGGCACACCACAGGTAGAATCGTAGCTAATCAAAAAAATCAGAGTCATGCATATCCAGACGCTCACTTTAACGAACTACCGTGGGGCACAGTCCTTATCCCTCAACCTACACAAAAGGTTGAACGTATTTGTGGGCGTTAATGGCACTGGCAAATCGACTGTACTGGATGCAGTAGCCATCATGCTGTCCTGGGCGGTCAATCGTATTCGACAGGCAGGAACTTCAGGGCGTCCTATCTCTGAAGATGACATTACCAATCGTCGTTCATCTGCCTCAATCGAGCTTATCTGTGTCGATAATGATCAGACGATCTCATGGCGCTTGGCTAAAAGTCGTCAGGGCCATGGCGTTCCCGAAAAGTCCAGTGACCTGACTCAGCTCAGCGACTACACCAAGAAAATTCAAGCACAGATTGCAGCCGATGAACACCACGTCAACATCCCCTTATTTATCTATTACCCAGTTAACCGGGCCGTACTCGATATTCCCCTGCGAATCCGAGGAAAAAATACATTTGATCTGATGACTGCTTATGATGATGCACTCACGACGGGAGCCAATTTTCGAACATTTTTTGAATGGTTCCGGGAAAGAGAAGATCTAGAAAACGAAATTAAAGTTCGTCAAGATCAAGAGCAACAACATCTCCCCCTACTTGAAACCGATCCTTCCTTGGAAATCGAACCGACTCTTGAATATCCAGACCCTCAGCTTGAGGCAGTGCGAAACGCCTTCAATCGGTGCCTACCGGAATTTCAAAACCTTACGGTTCGGCGCAGCCCCCTCAGGATGGAAGTTGAGAAAGAAGGGCAGCTTTTGACGGTGAGCCAACTTTCTGATGGGGAAAAGTGCCTGATCGCTATGATTAGTGACTTAGCCCGTAGAATGGCCATTGCTAACCCGGCGGGCAATCCTTTGGAAGGAGAAGGGATCATCCTGATTGACGAAATTGACCTGCATTTGCATCCCAAATGGCAGCGAATGATTGTGCCCAATTTACTGTCAGTCTTTCCCAATTGCCAATTTATTATCTCAACCCATTCCCCCCATGTACTCACCCACATCCAACCCGAAAATATAGTTCTCTTGAAATGGGCTGATGGCAACATAACTGCACAAAAACCATCAGAATCCTATGGCAAAAATGTAGACCGTATTTTAGAGGACTTAATGGGCTTAGAAACCACTCGACCCGATCAAGTCAGTACAGATCTGCATAGAATTTATGAAATGATCGATAGCAATAGCCTGGAAGAAGCTCGACGACAAATTGAAACCATTCGTCGAGAAATCGGCGACGATCCAGACTTAGTCAGGGCCGAAGTACTGATCAGACGAAAGGAGCTGATCGGGAAATGAAGTATATCGAAAAGAAGCCTGAACCCCAGACGTTTACAGATTGGAAAAACTTGGCCAATGACGACTGGCAACCTACTTATGAAACTCTGAGTGGTTCAGTCAAAAAGGATGTAAAAACAGCCTTGATGGCCGAGCAGGGTGTCCTCTGCTGCTATTGCGAACGTCGCCTAGCTGATGAAGACTCACACATTGAGCATTTTAGACCCCAGAGCGATCCAACCGTTGATCCCCTGGATTTTGCCAACATGATCTGCTCTTGCCAGAACCGCCTGAAAAAAGAAGAGCCCCTACATTGTGGAAACCTCAAGGGCGACTGGTTTGATTTAGATCTTTTGGTTTCCCCTCTTGATCGCACTTGCGAAACTCGCTTTGCCTTTACTGGTGATGGCTACATCCAGCCTGCGGAAAAAGCTGATCTGTCCGCTGTAACGACTATCGAAAAATTAGGGTTAGATATCCCAAAACTGAGGGCTTTACGCAAAAGTGCGCTTGACTCTTTCCTGGATGACGACTTGTCCCTGGAAGAATTGCAGTCGTTTGTTACAGGCTATCTAAGGCCATCAAACACCGGCAGATTCAATGAATTCTGGACAACGATTCGCTACTTATTCAGGGAATATTGGATTTGAAGCACACAGTCATCAAGGTAGAGGTCTGACCATGGCAGGCGAATATGAAAAGGCAATCACCATCGAAAAAGCGATGCACCAGATCGTGAGTCGCAAGTATCTGCTACCTCCTATTCAGCTCAAACAGGTTTTTAGAAAACTGAGCGAGGTGAGCTAATGGAAGATCGGATTACTCAAGCGCTCAATAAGCTATTCGATCGTCACCGGATTGTTTTCTGGTACGACGCCAAGCAGGAACTGCGCGAAGACTTCGAGGCTCTTCAGCTAGACAGCATTGAAAAGCTAGAAATCAAGAATAACGAGTTTGGCCTCAAGTACCGCATCCTACGCGAGGAGCCAGAGCAGAAGTTCCTGCTCTATCGAGAGGGGCAACAGCCAGCGGATCTCGATAATTGGCTGCTAGACATTCAGTTAGCCCACGGTGAGTTCCGTACTGACCAGGTCGGGCTGTGGCTCTCTGAGCTGGAGTTAGGGCTGGAATTCGCGGATGTCGTACAAGACCACGCTGAGTTCTACCAGGCGATCAAGCGCAAAGATGCCCTGAAACGTAGACTGAAGCCAGACGATACCCCAGGTTCCATCCGCTTAAAAATGATTGCAGTCTGCGCTGGTGCAGAGCCGCGCCTGGACTCAATTCTGGAAAACCTGCTGGCAGAGCTCGCTGAAAAGCGGGACGAGAAGTATCGGCTGATCAGCCGATGCAGCCTGGATGGCTTTCTTTGGAAGCAGATGGAGCGCATCTATGGCTATCGTTCTGAAGCCCCAGGCATCCAGGACTTTGTGATCGAGCTCTTTAAGTCCTGCTACGCCATGGAAACCGATGGTGAGGTGCGCCTGACTGGAGATGCCCTGGTCTTTCTCAAGCGCTGGAAGGATAGCCGTCAATTTGAGACATCCTTTGAAGCCCTCTCGAAGGCGTGTGCAGGCATTCTCAATATCGAACAGGATCTAGGCAAACGCGACTTCCAAAACATTTTAGAACTCGACTTCTTCCGCCTAATCGATCAGAAAATCATCAGCGACCTGGTACGGGCTGTGGTGTCTCGTACCGTCTCCTGCGGGGATGTCACGCTGTGGGTGCGGCAGCGGCGGCAGAGTCACTGGTATTCTGAATTTACACATCTCTATGAAGCGGTTGATCACGCCTCTCAGTTCATCCATACATTAGATGAAGCCGTCCTGACCATGGAATCGATGGTCGATGGTATCCAGCGCTATTGCCAGACCTGGTACCTCGTTGATCAGCTATATCGGAAGTTCACGTTCCATGTCCGCAAGTCAGGCCAGTCATCTCTGATGGGTGACCTGACCGAGCAGATTGAGAATCTGTACTCCAATAGCTACCTTCTTAAGCTCGGTGACCAGTGGCAGGCCCAGGTTGACGCGACAAACCGCTGGGAGGCTGCCCCGATTCCCCTCCAGAGCCGCTTCTTTGAGCGGTGGGTGAGGCCATTTCTCAAAAAAGACAAGAAGGTCTGCGTCATCATCTCGGATGCGCTGCGGTATGAAGTCGGTGATGAACTCGCCAGCTTGATTCGCCATGAAGACCGCTATGAGGCAAAGCTAGAGTCAGCTCTGTCGATGCTGCCAAGTTATACCCAGCTCGGCATGGCAGCGCTGCTGCCCCATAAAGAGCTGGCATTAGCAAAGGAAGAGAAGGACAAAGGCACCGTCAGCGTCGATGGGTTTAGCTCTCAGGGAACGGTTAACCGCTCCAAGATCCTGGATCGGACTATCCCTGATCGAGCCAAAGCGATTCAAGCCGAAGAGCTGTTGAAGCTGAATAGGGACGATAGCCGCGCGCTATTTCGCGATCACGATGTCGTGTATGTCTACCACAACCGGATTGATAAGGTGGGGGATACTCGCGACTCCGAGGACCGTGTTTTTGAAGCAGCCGAGGAAACTTGCCAGGAGTTGATCCTCTTAGTAAAGAAGCTCACCGGGGCCAATGCCAGCAATTTGCTGGTGACCTCCGATCACGGCTTCATTTACCAGAATCGCCCAATCGAAGAGAGTGACTTTGCAGCCTGCGAGCCAAAAGGTGACGAAATCCTGTATCGCGATCGGCGGTTTGTGCTAGGCCGAGGGCTCAAAGAACAATCAGGACTTCGTACGTTCACTGTTACTGAATTAGGACTAGCCGGAGACGCTGAAGTACAGATTCCGAAGTCGATTAACCGTCTGAGGTTGAAAGGATCTGGCAGCCGCTTCGTTCATGGTGGAGCATCCCTCCAGGAGGTCGTCATTCCGGTCGTCAAGATCAACAAAAAGCGCCAGAGCGATATCTCTGAGGTTGACGTTGATATTTTGCGCGGTGCCAGTTCAACGATCACCTCGGGTCAGGTCGCTGTGGCCTTTTATCAGGCCGAACCGGCTACCGATAAGGTCCAAGCTCGGGTACTGCGAGCGGGTATCTTTACTCAGGAAGGGGAGCTTATCTCTGATTCCCACGAACTGATGTTTGACCTAACCTCTGAAAATCCGCGAGAGCGAGAATTGCCAGTGCGTTTCGTCCTTACCAGTAAGGCTGATAACGCGAATGGCCAGGAGGTGATTTTACGCTTAGATGAAAAGCTCAGCGGTACCTCCCATTATCGTGAATATAAGTCCATGCGCCATATGATGCGGCGATCGTTTACCAGTGATTTTGATTTTTAGTATGAGGTTGACACGCCATGAATAGCCTGGACGAAAAAATCAACGAACATTTTCCTGGTCTGGTTGTCCGCAAGGATCTGGTGAAGGCCGTTAAGGGCAATGCGATTGTGCCCTCATATGTGCTGGAATACCTGCTTGGGCAATATTGCGCCACGAGTGATGAAGCCTCAATTCAGACTGGCATTGAAACCGTCAAAGAAATACTTCGCAGACACTATGTTCATAGAAATGAAGCGGGATTGATCCGCTCCAACATCAAGGAAAAAGGACGCTATAAGGTCATTGATAAGGTCAGCGTTGCTCTCAACGACAAGGCCGATGTCTATGAAGCCACCTTTGCGAACCTGGGTATTAGCAAAGTTCTAGTAGATTCCGGTACAGTCAAGGCGCACCCAAAGCTGCTGGTCAGTGGGGTGTGGTGCATTGCCGATATCGAGTATGAGTTCAGTGAGGATAAAGATGCGAGCCCCTGGATTCTATCAACTCTAAAACCGATCCAACTCTCTCAGTTTGACTTTGACAGTTACGTTAACGCACGAAAACAATTCACCACGGACGAGTGGATTGACCTGCTGATTCAAAGTATTGGATTTAACCCAGAGCTCCTAGGAAAGCGGAGCAAACTCACACAGCTGATTCGTCTCATTCCATTCTGTGAGCGTAACTACAATCTCATCGAGCTTGGCCCAAAAGGAACCGGAAAGTCTCACATTTATTCCGAATTTTCGCCCCACGGAATTCTGATTTCTGGCGGTGAAATAACGGTTCCAAAACTATTTGTTAATAACTCAACCGGTAAGGTTGGCCTCGTTGGCTATTGGGATGCTGTCGCGTTTGATGAGTTCGCAGGAAAGCAGAAGCGCGTTGATAAGGCCCTGGTAGACATCATGAAGAACTACATGGCTAACAAGTCCTTCTCCCGTGGGGTGGAGACACTGGGAGCGGAAGCCTCCATGGTCTTCGTTGGGAATACCCAGCACACGGTTCCTTACATGCTAAAGCACTCTGATCTGTTTGATGAGCTGCCACCCAAATTCTATGACTCTGCCTTTTTGGACCGGATTCATTTCTACATCCCTGGTTGGGAAGTCGATATTATCCGTGGGGAGATGTTCTCTAATGGGTATGGATTCGTCGTAGATTATCTCGCTGAAATACTACGAGCCATGAGAAGTCATGACTACTCTAATCGCTACACTGATTTATTCTCGCTGTCCTCAGATATTTCAACTCGGGATAGGGATGGTATCAATAAGACATTCTCTGGATTGATGAAAATCCTATACCCGGACGGAGAGGCTGCTCCAGAGGAGAAGGAAGATCTGCTGAGATTTGCGATCGAAGGCAGAAAGCGAGTTAAAGACCAGCTCTTCCGAATCGATTCCACCTATTCAGCGGTTAATTTCTCCTATGAAGATGCACGGGGGAAAACGAAAGCGGTCAAAACCTTAGAGGAAGAAGAATACCCTCGGTACTATAACCGGGTCGTTGAAGAAGGGGAGTTAGAAGCAGAGCTTGCGCCTGAATCACAACAGTCAGAGAATCCGACTGCACCAGCAAAGGAAAAGACTTCCGATCTAGAACCGCTTGAACAACATGTGACAGTACAAGAAAATCAGAAGGGTGTCTCGTTTGATCAGCTATTCGGACCCTATATAAAGGGAGCCCATCAGATCACAATTACGGACCCTTATATCCGTTTATTCTTCCAAGTAAGAAACCTTATGGAGTTCCTGGAGACCGTTGCTAAGTACAAGGCAACGGAGGAGGAGATTGCTGTTCATCTCATTACAACGGTGGATGATTTTTCAAACTCTCAGCAAGTTGATAATTTAGAGCAAATCAAGACCGCCTGTAATCCCATAGGCATCAAGTTTAGCTGGGAATTTGATCAGACGGGAACCATTCATGCTCGCCATATCGTAACTGACCATGGATGGAAGATTCTTCTCGATAGGGGCTTAGATATTTTTCAGCGTTACGAAATGAATGGCGCCTTTACGTTTGCTAATCGCCTCCAGCAGTTCAGAACCTGTAAGGCATTTGAGATAACATACATCCGAATTGGACTTTAGACAAAATAGGTGCGCAGGGGGATTTACCCCTACTAAGGGCAGAGGCTGTGACAGAAGAAAAAGAAGTGGAAACGGAGAGAAATTAAGCGGCTTTTTGAGTCTTTTTGCGTCCAGCTCGGCCCCGTTTGATGATGGGTCGTCGGGGCCGTGGGGGTAAGGTTTGACCAAATGGACGTCCTGGGGATTTACTTCGGGGTTTGACCGTATTTGCAGAAGTGCCAATCTGGCGAATAATTCGAGGGAGGTCACGCTGCACCATTGAGGGGGTAATCTGTCCCTGCTTGTTGGCGGGTAAGTATCAACAGTTTAGATTGTCAATCAATCCTCTCATCCAATCGCCCCACGCCTGTCACACGGGAATAGTGACCCTTACTGACAGAGACATCTGAGCATTGAACGGTTAGACCATCCAACTCCACAGACATAAACTCCCCCCACTGAGCAGCAAAAAGAAAACCCAGCGACTGTAAGCTAACGCTTCTCTGACCGTTTCCAAAGTCATCGGATAACGGCGATCATCGCTGATAATCGCCCATTAAAAGCTGAAGAGTTTTGGGGAAAAGTGAAGCAATGTGTGTTTGTGTCCGCCACCCCTGGTACCTGGGAGTTGGAACAGTCCGCAGAGCAAGTGGCAGAACAGATTATTCGTCCCACAGGGGTGCTAGACCCAGAAATTTTTGTTCGTCCCACCACCGGGCAGGTGGATGATTTATATGGAGAAATTCAGGAACGAGTACAGCGACAGGAGCGGGTTTTAATTACCACCCTGACTAAACGCATGGCGGAAGATTTAACAGAATATTTCCTCGAACGGGGGGTCAAAGTACAATATCTCCATTCTGAAATTCAATCTATCCAGCGCATCGAAATCCTACAGTCCTTACGAGAAGGAGAATTTGATGTGTTGATTGGGGTCAACCTCCTGCGGGAAGGGCTGGATTTACCAGAAGTGTCCCTCGTCGCTATTATGGATGCCGATAAAGAAGGGTTTTTACGGGCCGAACGTTCCTTAATTCAAACCATTGGTCGTGCTGCGCGTCATGTCCGGGGTCAAGCGGTGCTCTATGCCGATAACCTGACCAAAAGCATGGAAAGGGCGATCGCCGAAACGGAACGTCGTCGTAAAATTCAACAGGCCCATAACGAAAAACACGGCATTACCCCTAAACCCATCAATAAACGGGCAAATAATGCCATTTTGCAATTTTTAGACATTTCCCGCCGACTCAATGCCCAGCAACTAGAAGAGGTGTATGAGCAGGCAGAGGAGTTACCGCTAGAAAAAATCCCTGATTTGATTCAGCAGCTAGAAGCCAACATGCAAGACGCAGCCGCAAAGCAAGAATTTGAAGCCGCAGCAAAATATCGTGACCGCATTCAGCATCGGCGCGATCGCCTGTTGGGTCATTGAACCTGACTTGCTAGCAAGCCTTGTCCCTTTGAATTTACGCTCATACCCCCAATGTTTTGAGCGCTTGTGCCTTATATTTTTAACCCACGACCTTGGGAGCTAGGCGGCAAACTTTGCAGAGGGTAACAAATCTGGAGTGGGGAGCGGAAAAGCACGTATGATTGAGACTAGCTTTCAGCCAACCCATCGTTGATCGTTGTTTTCTAGACTTTTTAAAACACCTATGTCCCGTTTACGCACCTTATTTTCTGTCCTACTAGCTTTAGTCGCTACGGTACTCGTGAGTTGTAGTGGTCCCCAAGTGGAGATCCCCACCACGTACAGTCCAGAAAAAATCGCACAGCTCCAAGTCTATGTCAAACCGATAACGATCGCCCGCGAACGGATGGATACCCTCCAAGAATTGATTGCGGAGCAGAACTGGGTCGATACACAAACCTATATTCACGGACCGTTGGGTCAACTCCGCCAGGACATGTTGGGGCTATCCCGCTCTTTGTTACCGAAGGATCAAGATACGGCGGACAAGCTAGCCAGGGAAGTTTTTGGCCACTTAGAACAACTGGATGCGGCAGCCAAAGACCGGAGTGTTTCCCGGACTCAATTGCAGTTCAAAGAAGCTGTAGCGGATTTTGATGCCTTTTTAGACTTGGCTCCCCGACCTGAACCTGACACCCTGCTCCCCTCAGAAGAATCAGCATAGTAGGACAAATGTGGCAGGCATTCCAGTTTCCCCATTTAACGGAACCGATGCCACCTGCCTAGTCCGGTTTGATTTTGCGTGAGACAGAAATATTTTCCATGGGGAGGGGCTATTGACTCAGATAGATGGGCTGGATGCGTCGAAGACCCATGGGGTGATTGCAGCATTATTTCGGGCGATGGCGACTCCCCATTTTTTTTGAGATGGCGCGGTTGGCGCTCAGTATCCCAGAGTATCAGTGTGGTGTGCCTGGGGTGAATACTTGGGTGGCGATCGGGAGGCAATGAAAGAATCCGTCAATGGTAATATGACGTTGCAGATTCTTAACAATGTTATTCTGTCTGTATTCTGGACTCCCCTTGTTCTTTTATGATTCAGTGCCGTCACCCCGCAATTCCTTTGACATTAGGCGCTCTGCTCACGTTGTGCTCCGCTGCTTACCCGGTCAAAATATTGGCTCAAAACATTATAGAAGAAGAAATTATTGAAATAGATCAAACCACGGTGGAAGAGATAGACCTAGAGGCGAGTGAAGACAATCAGGTGCGTCCCCTCAACCAAGACAATAGTGTGTTGAGTATTGTCGGAGGAAAAAGTTGATGAAAGAGCCGCCGCCGCCGTGAACGAAGAGCAGTATGACCTCGCCCTGGATAAGCTAAAACAAGCCCGTCAAGTGTTTAACCAACTGTCCAATTTCCATTTGCAACTGGCGAATAGCTTTTCTGGTATCAACACAGTTATTTTTGAAGAACAACGTTTAGCCGCGCTGGAGGCGGGGGAACTACGGGATGAATCAACCTATCGCTTGGCGCTAGTACACCGGGCTAAAAATGAGGCTGAGCTAGCGGTTCCGCTCCTGGTACAAATTATCCGCTCCCAAAACCCCACATCCGGGTTGGGTCTGAAGTCCTATCAACAGCTTTATGAACTGGGGTTTGTGGAGTCAGCCTTTGAAGGCAGAAGTCCCACTGGCTCTGATGCCGCACCACGGACTCCTGTGGTGAATTAACGAGGGCTTCCACTTCCTGAGCAGGAGCATTGATCTCAGGCAGGTGTTTTTCGCCTGGGGTGCTGAATTTTTCTGGGGTGAAGCCAAGGTACATCAAGAATATTGACCCCAGTTAATTACCACCCAAATCTGCTGATTACGGAGTGTCAAAAATCTTAGTGTATGAGCCTCAATTCAAAAACTTTATTCATCAGTGGTTGTGATACGGATGTGGGAAAAACCGTGGTGACATCAGCGTTAGCAGCCCATTGGCAGGCGCAATACCCGGCACGGTCTCTGGGACTGATGAAGGTGATGCAAACAGGAGTGGGGGATGACGAACAATATCAGGCACTGTTTGCTCCGCAAAAGCATTGGGACATTGTGACACCCTTAAAATTACCCTTGCCCCTTGCCCCGCCGATCGCCGCCGATCAGGTCGGGGTCACCATTGATCTATTGCCGATTCGTCAAAGGTTGGAGCAACTGCAACATCAGCATACTTTTGTCCTAGTGGAAGCATTGGGGGGATTAGGCTCACCGGTTACCCACGATTTAACGGTTGCGGACATTGCCGGACAATGGCGACTCAATACAGTGCTAGTGATTCCAGTTAAACTGGGAGCCTTAGGCCAGGCGATCGCCCAAGTTGCACTAGCCAAGGAGAAACAAGTCAAGCTGAAAGGGTTTGTGCTGAATTGTGTGAACCCCGTCTCAAGGGAACAGGTGGATAATTGGGCAAATGTGGCGTTACTAGAAGCATTTACGGGATTACCGTTGCTGGGAATTACGCCTTTTTTATCCCCTGAGCAGCGTCAGAGCACCCACTATTTAGCCCAGGTAGCGGCAGATTATGATCTGGATCGCCTGGGGCTTTGATGATTCTACCGATAGGATAAATACTGGTGGGCCCAATTCCCTGACTGACTTTGCCAGTCGAGGCGAATATCAATCAAGCCAGTAGGTAATAAGAATCGCCGTGAAGCTTGCTTCTTGTCTGGCTTACAATGTCCATTGACTGTACCAACCGACTAGCCAATTTAGCTTATTAGCGACTTGTCACCCCCTCCTGCTTCCCCGCTGCTAATCCCCCGTTATATTCTCGGATTTGATCCCGGCCGGGATAAGTGTGGTGTGGCCATTACCCGCGTCCAACCCGATGGCGATCGCCAGGTAATGTACTACGAGGTTTTAGCCTCTGAACAGGTTGAAGCGCAATTACCCCGACTGGTTCAGCAATATGGGGTAACCCAAGTGGTGATGGGGAACCAAACGACAGCGAAGCAATGGCAGCAAAAATTACAACACTGCTTGGACTATCAAATGGCGATCGCCTTGGTGAATGAGCGTAACAGTACCGCAGAAGCCAAGGAACGCTATTGGCTTATGTATCCTCCCCAGGGATTAACCAAACTCATTCCTGCGGGGTTAAGAACCCCCCCCAGACCCGTGGACGATATTGTGGCGATTTTACTGATTGAACGTTATCTCGCGGCAGAAAAGTCTTGAGCCGGTTTAACGTTCAGCTTCTGGGATGGGAACCGAGTTGAGTCCCACCGGAACCATCATTCATTGAGTGAATCAAATTTGAGCCTACGTGCCACTCAGCGCCATGACCCCGGCACGACGGGCATCGCCGACCCCTTGTAGGCTGCCATCTGGCGTTAGACCCACAGCATGGACTCCCCCAAAAAACATATTTTGATCAGTCCAGAGGGTGACTTGGGTGTTATCGCTAAAGTGGAGCTCAGCGGGATCAAAGGGCTGGGGTTCCAAATCCAGTTGTTGATCCTCCCAATGTAGACGAGGCTGGGCGATCGCCTGGGTTAGGGGGAGTTGGTAATCCAGACAATGGCAAATAACTTGCAAAATCGCGCTACGGATACGATTTGAACCACCGGAGCCTAAGACCAGACGGGTTTGACCCTTGTGAAGAATTAAGCTGGGGGACATCATGGAGGCAAGGCGTTGATTCGTCGGCCACTGGTAAAAACCACGGGGATTGAGATCGGCTTCCCCCAACATGTTGTTAAGCATGATTCCGGTCCCCGGGATGACATGAGAAGAACCTTCCCCGTTGGAACTGGTAAAACTGACTGCGTTCTCCTCTTCATCCAACACACTGATATGGGTGGTGCTCCCCAACTTATTACAGGGGCCGGAGTTTGCCTCCTGTTGGATTAAGTCCTGCAGCAAGCGTTGGTGCTTGTTTAGGGAATCCCCCTCCAGAAATTTCTGGCAAATCCCCGCTTCATATAACGCCCCATCCAGATCAGTTTTACGAGCTTGGCTGGTGACGGCCATCACCTCACTAAATAGTTGAATTTGCTCAGCACTACCGAGGGGATAGTGGGAAAG
The DNA here is from genome assembly GCA_942490695.1 of Merismopediaceae cyanobacterium. GTDB lineage: Bacteria > Cyanobacteriota > Cyanobacteriia > Cyanobacteriales > Microcystaceae > Synechocystis. The sequence goes on from CALNXU010000006.1 coordinate 14,736, forward strand.
ATCCCATTCCTGGAGCAACTGTAAGGCAAACCCAATCAAGATGCCGCCAGAGCTGGGGGGAGGATTGGTCAACAGTTGAAATTGTCGGTAGTCCACCGTCAGGGGCGATCGCCGAATGACTTGATAGGCTGACCAATCCTGCTCGGATAAAATGCTGCCATCCGCCAAGCTCTCCAGGGCGTAATGGGCAAATTCCCCCCGGTAAAACCAATGGGGGCCGTACCGGGCCAGTTGCTGTAAAAAATCGGCAAATTGGGGTAAATAGGCCGTGTCCCCCGTTTCCAACCGTTTTCCCCCAGGGGCATAATGGTCAGCAGCTTCGGGAAACCGTTGTAGAATCGGCGCTAATAGACGGTAGGTGAAGGCATTAAATTCATTCACCTGAAAACCCTGCTGTGCGTAACTGACGGCGGGTTCAATAAGGGTGTGGAAGGGTAACGTGCCGAATGCTTGATGGACGGCATATAGCCCTGCCACCATGCCCGGTACGGCGATCGCCCCCTGGCCGATGTGAAAGGTTTGTCGTGCCCCGCCGAAGTTAAGGGTAACGGGATAAAAATCTACCCGGTCTAGGGGAGGACACTGGCGGGGGGTTTGGCAGAAGAAATCAAATAGAGTGGCTGGCTGCTGCCCCGATTTCCCCAATAAAAAGCCGCCTCCCCCTAAAGAAGTGAGGGAAGACTCCACCACACAGGCCGCCAACACGGCGGCGATCGCCGCATCAAAGGCATTTCCCCCAGCTTCTAAAATTAAACGACCCGCTTCAGCCGTTTGAGCATGACCCGCTGCAATCACACCCCGCTTTGGTGAAAACTGGGCCAATGGTTTACTCCTGACACGATATCCAGAACAGTTATTTGATTATTGGATCCATTATCTTGATCAAATTTAGACCGCTAACGCTCTATCCAGCGCGTTTATAGGCTTCATCCAAAACTTCCGACAACGTGGGATGGGCATGGACATTAAACGCCAACTCCCGGACTGATTTTCGCTCGGCGATCGCATTGGCCGCTTCCTGGATTAAATCCGAGGCATGAATTCCGATGATATGGGCCCCTAGCAGTTCGCCCGAATCCTTGTTGTAGATGACCTTGGCGATGCCATCGGTTTCTTTTTCAGCCAATGCTTTGGAATTACCTTTGAAATAGGTTTTGGCTGTACCGACGGTGAAACTTTCTTTTTCCCCCAACTCCTTCGCCTGGGCTTCCGTTAAGCCCACGTAGCTAATTTCCGGATGGGTGAAAGCCGCCGCCGGAATGGCGCGATAATCCACTGTTTTTTCCCGGCCACAAATATTTTCAACCGCCACAATGCCTTGACCAGAGGCGGCATGGGCCAGCATCATTTTGCCCGTCGCATCGCCGACAGCCCACAGATGGGGAATGGGAGATCCTTCTTTGAGAACGGCCATGCCCCCATTGACCGGAATAAATCCCCGGCGGTCTAGTTCAACCCCCACGGCTTCCAGTCCGAGGTTTTTTGTGGCGGGAATGCGACCCGTTGCCACCAAGCAGGCATCTACTTCCAGGGTTTCCACCACTTCCTTACTCTCCGCATCGGTTAACTCAATTTCAACCGGAGAGCCGGGTTTAACTTTAGTGGCAAACACCCCTGTATAGGTTTCAATATCCCGTCCCTTTAATAAAACCCGTTCGGCAATCTTGGCGATGTCAGGGTCAAAGCCCGGCATTAATTCTGGCAGGGCTTCGATCATGGTGATTTCAGACCCCAGCGCGGTGTAAACATCGGAAAACTCTAAGCCAATGTAGCCACTACCAATGATGGCAATCCATTGCGGTAGCGTTTCCAGCTTGACGGCTTCATCACTGGTAAACACGGTTTTGTGATCAATTTCGATACCAGGGGGCACGAAGGGAATCGAGCCAGGGCAGAGCATAATGTCTTTGGCCCGGATGGTGCGGGTTTCGTTATCCCCAATCACACTCACTTCCTGGATACCAGTGACTTTCCCCCAACCCCGAATAATATCCACCTTTAAACGGGACAGACTATTCGTTAAATCTCCCTGGATTTTACTGACCAAATCATTCGCATGGGTGGCGATCGCCTCTCGATTAAACGTGACGGGAGCAGCTTGAATCCCTAAATCTTGCAAATGTTCCGTGTCGTTGAGTTCTCTGACCCGGCCAGAGGCGGCCAACAAGGCTTTCGAAGGAATACAACCACGATTGACACAGGTGCCTCCCATGTCTTTGGCTTCAACAATGGCAGTTTTGAGACCACACTTTGACAGCGTGTAGTGCTGCGCCATGGCCACCAACGCCAGCGCCAATAATGACTAAGTCGTAATCAAAATCCTGACTCATCGCGATTTACCCCTAATTTCATAGATTTTTTAAGTTTAGGGGGAAATGGCTAGCGGTGAAAAGTCATGACCGCAAAGTTTTTGCAACGCAACAACATGTGTGGACAAACCCACTTAGCACTAGGGATAGGTGTTATTTGGCAAAGTAGTCCCCATATCTAGCGCCTGACTGGATAAGTTTTCTTGTTTCTTCCCGGACAGTTGCGTTAGCATGAGCAGTAATTGTTCTCCTTAACATTCCCTTTGCTTCATGGTTGCCAGCACAATTAACCCCGCCGCTTCAATGCCCATTACCCCGATTTTTAATCCCACGGGGAATGACTCAGTCGAAAGCCGGAGTATTTGGTTTGGCAACACCACGAACCTCATGCAGCTCAATGATGTGCGCTACAACTGGGCGGTGGGACTCTATCAACAAATGCGGGAAAATTTTTGGATTCCCCAGCGTTTAGACATTACCCAGGATGTGACGGATTACTGGAATTTGACCGATGAAGAACGATTTGCGTTTGATGGCATTCTGTCTTACCTAACGTTTCTCGATTCTGTACAGACGTGTAATATTCCCCATCTCAAAAGTTCTGTGACTGCACCGGAAATCAGTTTGTGCATGGCGGAACAAATTTCCCAGGAGGGAATGCACAACCAGAGTTATCAATACATGATTGAAACCATTATCCCGACGGAAAAGCGGGATGCGGTTTATGACTTTTGGCGGACAGACACTATTTTGAGGGAACGCTGTGAATATATCGCCACCCTGTATCAAAACTATGTGGACAATCCCACCCAGGAAAATTATTTCGTTGCGTTGATGGCAGATTATTTGCTGGAAGGATTGTATTTTTACAACGGCTTTATTTTCTTCTACAATCTGGCTTCCCGTATGTTGATGCCGGGGTCAGCAGATATTTTTAAAATGATTAATCGGGATGAACTGAGTCACGTTCGTCTCTATCAAAAATTAATCCCCGAAGCGATGGCGGTCTTCCCCCATTCCACCGATCAAGTCTTAGAAATGTTTGACAAAGCGGTGGAATACGAATGCCGTTGGACTAATCATATTGTGGGTAACAACATTCTGGGGATTACTGAAGCTAGCACTGAACAGTACACCAAATATTTAGCCAACAGTCGCTTGCGGGCCGTCGGGCTAGAGCCGCTTTACACAGATCCTAAATACAACAAAAGTCCCTATACCCACTTAGAGCGCTTTTCAGATACGAAAAAAGAAGCCCATACAAAAGCCAACTTTTTTGAGGCAACTGTCACCAGTTATGTCATGTCTTCGGGGTTATCGGGTTGGGATGAAATTTAATTTCCACCCAACAGTGGGCTAGCTTCCCGCCTAGATTTTGATCCAACAGAAGTTGCAAAATTTTGCCCTCAAGCCTGATTGTTTTCGATGGAATTAGGAATTAAGAACGTTCAAACGATGGACTGATCTTTTCCTTGTTTAGCTGGGTCGATTAGCATAAAACGTGACCTGTTGCCCTAGACCCGTTGAGACTGAGATGACCCAGTTAGAAAATATCGAGGCGATCGAGAGGCGGTTATGGAGCGCTGCCGATACACTACGCTCTAACTCCAGCTATGCGAGCAATGAATATTTTATGCCGGTCATGGGCCTGATCTTTTTGCGCCATGCCTACAGCCGCTTCCTGGCAGTGAAGGAGACGATAAAATTACCGTCACGGGGGGGTAAAACTCGTGAGCTGACCAAGGAGGATTTCTCTCAGAAAAGCGCTATTTTCCTGCGACCAGAGGCTCAGTTCGACTATTTGGTATCGCTGACCGACAGTGACGATCGCGCCCAAAAGATCATCGATGCGATGGAGTCGATTGAGGCCGATTACGAATCCCTAAGCGGCTCTCTGCCGAAGGCTGAATACCAAGAGCTAGATAACCAGGTTTTGGGGGTTTTGTTGCGAACGCTTAACCCGAAGGAACTCCAAAAGGCTTCAGGTGATATCTTCGGCCGTATTTATGAGTATTTTCTCACCCAGTTTGCCGATGTGGGAGCCCATGATAACGGGGAATTTTTTACGCCGGTGTCGCTGATTGCCAATGTGTTAGAGCCGGAACGCGGTATCGTCCTTGATCCGGCCTGTGGCTCTGGTGGCATGTTCGTCCAAGGTGCGCGGTTCCTGGAGCAGCTCCAAAATCTGCTGTCCATCGTGTGGCTTTATCGAGGGGAGGGAGATCGTTTTTTGGAACTGGTGAAAGGCTATCTAGCCCAGACGTTGGCGGCAGGTCAAGAGTGCTTCTCGCTGACCCGGCCGGATGAAGCCACTCAACCGTTGGCGGATTACACCACCTCGTTGCTCAAAATTCAGGAGACGACCCGTCCGTTCATCAAGAGCTTGGCTGCTGGCGTTTCAGACACAGAAGTATTTACTGAGTTTCGAGGTGCTGCTGCCAGCCTGGATGCCGATATCAAGGCATTTCACCAGCGGATAGAGCATGAGCAGAAGACCTGGGAGAAGGAACCGGCCATTACAAACGCAGACCTTAACGCAGCGACAGAACGACTAACACCGCTGGCTACCACCAGTCGGGATCTGGTGAAGCAAGCTGACCTGGCCTATAAGCTCGCGACCCGTTTGGTTGATCACTGTGAGCAAGAGCTAGAGGCCAAGGAAAGTGATCTATGGGTTAATCGAGAGATGACCAAAGCCAGGAAAGACGCGGATGCCGCAAGGCAAGTTGCCGTGGAACAGTTGAAGCAGGTGCGTTATTTCCATAAGCAGGCGGTCTGGCTCACGGAACGGTTCCCGGATGGAACGCTGCGGGATGTGGAGGGGCTAGTGGCGCTGGTAGACCGGGAGACCATCGAAAAAAACGACTGGAGCCTTACTCCTGGAAGGTATGTGGGGGTTGCGCCGGAAGAGGTAGATGAAGATTTTGATTTTGAGGAAACCCTGCGGGACATCCATGTGGAGTTGGAGGGGTTAAATCAGGAGGCGGTGGAATTAGCGGCGAAGATTGCTCAGAACTTCAGGGAGTTGGGGATATGAAACAGTCAGTTGTACCTCTGGGGAATTTGATCTCGGTTAAGCATGGATATGCATTTAAGAGCAAGTACTTCTCCGAATCTGGAAAATATATCCTACTAACACCAGGAAACTGTTATGAAAAGGGAGGACTTAAACTCAAAGGTGACAAGGAGAAGTACTATACCGGCGAGATCCAGGGGGAATTTATCCTACAACAAAATGATCTGTTGATTGTGATGACAGATCTTGTTCAGAATGCTCCGATACTAGGGGGGGGCATTTCTTATCCTTGTTGATGATGTCTTCCTTCATAACCAAAGGCTAGGTTTGGTCTCTATCAAAGATGAGGCGTCTCTTTGCAGGAAATATTTATACTATGCATTAAACACTCAAGCTTATCGTGCTCAGATTAGAGGTTCGGCGACTGGGACTACCGTTAAACATACTGCTCCTGAGCGAATATATTGTTGCGAAATACCTTTTCCAAGGATCGATACTCAAAAACGCATAGCTGACATCCTCTCCGCCTACGATCGCCTCATTGAAAACAACCGCCGCCGTATTCAGCTACTCGAAGAATCTGCTCGCCTACTTTACAAGGAGTGGTTTGTCCACCTCAGATTTCCCGGCCATGAGCATGTGGCGATCGTGGATGGGGTGCCGGAGGGGTGGAAAAAGAAAACTATTGGAGATCTTTCTTCATTCCTTAGTCGAGGAATTACGCCAAAGTATGAAAACGAAGCGCCGGGAATCGTTATTAATCAAAAGTGCATTAGAAATCGTCTGCTAAATCTTGATTTAGCAAGGCATCAAAAAAAGGATGTTCCTGAAAAAAAACTAGTTCGAGTTGGTGATGTTCTAATCAATTCAACGGGCAAGGGTACTTTGGGGCGTGTCGCTCAAGTTCTTGAAGATATTGAAAACTGTACAGTAGATTCTCATGTCACAATCGTGCGTCCCAAAGAAAGGGAAGACATTTTTTACCTAGGTCTTTTGTTAACCAGCATGGAAGCCCAGATCTCCGAGATGGGGAGAGGCGCTACTAATCAGACAGAGCTTTCAAGAGCTTCAATTTCAGATATTCCAGTATTAGTACCACCTAAGTCTTTTGTCTTAGAACTTTCGGGCTTCGCAGAAAAAAGCTTTCAGCAAATTAATACTCTAATTTCTCAAAATACCAAACTGGCACAAGCCCGTGACCTCCTTCTTCCTCGCCTGATGAACGGAGAAATTGCCGTATGAGTTCTCTTTCCTCTCCCGTAGTCCAAAAACTCCAAACCCAGCGGCAAGCCATCCTAGCCATTGCCCAAACCTACGGTGCCAGCAACCTGCGCATCTTTGGCTCCGTTGCGCGGGGCGAAGATGACAATGCCAGTGATCTTGATCTGCTCGTAGACCTAGAACCCAACCGTAGCTTGCTCGATTTAGGTGGCCTGGTGATGGATCTACAAGACCTGCTGGGGTGCCCCGTGGATGTCGTCACCGCAAAAGGACTCAAACCCCGCATCCGCGATCAGGTTTTGCAGGAGGCGATCGAGCTATGAGGAGCGATCGGGAAAAGCTATTGGATATCTTGGAAGCCGGCGATCGAATCGAGCGATATGTTGCCTTCGAACGGGAACGCTTTGAACAGGATGAATTGGTGCAAACCTGGTTTGTTCAAAACCTGCAAATCATTGGTGAAGCCTCCCATAGCTTATCCCAAAGCACCCGCGATCTCGCCCCTAACATTCCCTGGAAACAAATCATTGGGATGCGTAACGTCCTCGCCCATACCTACTTTGACATCGATTTAGATATCGTCTGGACGGCTGTTTCTGTCAGTATTCCAGCTCTCAAACCCCAGATCAACCAACTCTTAAGTCAGTTATGACCTAGCAGAGGCAAGGTAACTGCTATGAACCCCTACACCGAAGACACCCTCGTCCAAGCCACCACCGCCGACTACCTACGGGATAACCTCGGCTGGGAAGTCGTCTACGCCTACAACAATGAAACCTTCGGTGAAAAAGGACTGTTAGGGCGGGGGAGCGATCGTGAAGTTGTCCTCAGCCGCGATCTCCGCCCCAAGCTCGAAGCGTTTAACCCTGGTCTACCCGACGAAGCCTACCGCGAGGCCATCCGCCAGATCACCGAATACAGCAGCAGCCAGACCATCCTTGCCACTAATCAGGAGAAATACACCCTGATCAAAAATGGCGTTCAAGTCTCCTTTCGCAATGACAAAGGTGAACTGATCAAGAAACGACTGCGCGTCTTTGACTTCGACGAACCCACCAATAACCACTTCCTTGCTGTGCGAGAATTTTGGGTTCGAGGCGTTCTCTACCGTCGTCGTGCCGACATCATGGGCTTTGTAAACGGGATTCCGCTCCTGTTTTATGGAGCTAAAAAACGTCAATAAAGAAATCCGGGCCGCCTATGATCGCAACCTCTCCGACTACCGCGATACTGTCCCCCACCTGTTTCATCACAACGCCTTTATCATCCTGGCAAACGGCATTGATGCTCTGATTGGCTCATCCCCCCAAACCCGGTTTGAATATTTTCATGAGTGGAAACGCCTCGCTGAAGATGAAAAGGGCCAGGTGGATATGGAAACCCTGCTGATGGGGGTCTGTAATAAGCACACCTTCATGGACCTCTTCGAGAACTTTATTCTCTTTGATAACTCCTCCGGTAGCACCGCCAAGATCATCGCCCGAAACCACCAATACCTGGGCGTTAACCGAGCAATAAAAGCGGTAGAAAATCGCAAGGCACGAGACGGCAAACTCGGCGTTTTCTGGCATACCCAGGGGTCAGGGAAAAGCTATTCAATGGTGTTTTTCACCCGCAAGGTACACCGAAAACTTGGCGGCAACTTCACCTTCCTTATCTGTACCGACCGCGATGACCTCGACACCCAAATTTACAAGACCTTCGCCGGTTGTAACTTAGTCGATAACGACCATGATCCATGCCGTGCCAGCAGCGGCGATCATTTGAAAAAACTGCTCGATGAACACAAAGCCTACATTTTCACCCTGATTCAAAAATTCAATCAGGACGTAGACCCAACCGATCCCTACAACCCCCGTGATGACATCATCGTCATCACCGACGAAGCCCACCGCACCCAGTACGGTCGCCTTTCGCTCAACATGCGAAACGCGCTACCCAACGCCAGCTACATCGGTTTTACCGGAACCCCGCTGTTCAAGGATGACCAAATCACCCGTCGCGTCTTCGGAAATTACATTTCCACCTATGACTTCCAGCGGGCCGTAGAAGATAAAGCCACGGTGCCACTCTACTATGATGCCCGGGGCGAAAAACTCGGGGTGGCGATCGACGATGTCAACGAACGCATCGCCGAGAAACTCGCAGAACTTGAAACTGACAACGTAGACTTACAGCAGCGCCTAGAACGAGAACTTAAGCGCGACTACCACATCATCACCGCTGACAAGCGCCTAAAGCAGGTTGCCAAAGACTTTGTCGAGCACTACTCCACCGCCTGGGAAACGGGGAAGGCCATGTTTGTTTGCATCGACAAACTCACCTGCGTCAAGATGCACACCCTAATCCTCCGGCACTGGCAAGAACGCATCCGAGAGCTAGAAGCTGATCTACCCTCTGCCACCGATGAACAGGATGAAATCTATCGCCGGAGGCAGGTCGCCTGGATGAAAGAAACCCTTGCTGCCGTCATGGTGAGCGAAGAGCAGGGAGAGGTCGATAAATTTCGTCAATGGGACCTCGACATTGAACCACACCGACGGTTGATTAAAGAGGGCTTTGAGCTAGAAGACGGTAAGCGCATCGACTTAGAATCCGCGTTCAAAAAGCAGGAGCATCCGTTCCGCATCGCTATTGTCTGCGTCATGTGGCTCACTGGCTTTGATGTGCCAAGCTTGGCTAACCTCTACCTTGATAAACCGCTCAAAGCCCACACCCTGATGCAGGCGATCGCCAGGGCTAACCGGGTCTTTGAAGGCAAGAATAACGGTCTTATCATCGATTACAGCGGCATCCTCAAGAACTTACGCAAGGCACTAGCTACCTTTGCGGGTCAGGCCGATGAGGGGAATGGAGGCATAGATGGAGATGATCCGACTGACCCCACCAAACCCCAAGCAGAACTCCTGTCTGATTTAGCTGAAGCGATTGCCTATGTAAGACGCTTTCTCAGCGATCAAAGTGTGGCGCTGGCAACCATTATCGAAAGTACCGGCTTTGACCGTATAGCGGCGATCGCCGCTGCCAAGGAAGCCGCCAACGAGAATGACGAAACCCGAAAACGCTTTGAAATCATGTGCCGGGAGGTCTTTAAAAAATTCAAGGCCTGTCTCACGCAAAAGAATGGCGTCAATGCGTACCGTAAGGACTATGACGCCATCAATATCATCTACAAGTCCCTCCAGCAAGACCGGGAACAGGCGGATATTAGTGATGTTATCCGGCAGCTTCACACCATCGTCGATAAGGCGATAGGGATTAATTCCACCCGTGCCGCTGAAAGTATCGGAATTTACGACATTAGCCGCATCGATTTTGAACGACTCAGAGCTGAGTTTGAACGCAGCAAAACGAAGCGAACCAATGTTCAAACCCTCAAACAAGCCATCGACAAGAAGCTCCAAAGGATGATGGCGCAGAACCCAACCCGGACCGATTTTCAACGCCACTATGAAAAGGTCGTAGCTGAATACAACCGGGAAAAAGATCGCGCCACAATCGAGGCGACCTTTGAAGACCTGCTGAAGTTCTATCAAGACCTGGATGAAGAAGACAAACGTGCTGTGCGAGAGGGCCTAGATCCAGAGACCCTCGCCATCTACGACTTACTCAAGAAGCCGGATATGAATACGGCTGAGATTAAACGCATCAAGGCGATCGCCGTAAAACTCCTAGCTCGACTCAAAGCCGAAAAACTCAAGAGAGACCACTGGCGTGATAAAGAATCAACCCGAGACGCCGTAAAAGTTGAAATCCACGATTTTCTATGGAGCGATGACACTGGCCTTCCCGTAGACAGCTACACCGAAAATGACGTTGAGGAAAAAGCTGAAGAAGTATTTCGGCATATCTTCCAGGTTTATCCAACGCCTTCGCCCTACTACACAGCGGCGTAGCAATTGAAGATAGAGTTACATGTCATAATCAAGGGGCAAAAGCCAGGAAAGAGCTGAATTCGTGTCGATAAAATTAGTTGTTTTAGATATTGATGGCACAATTGCCGGTCAACAGAATCAGGTCAGTGAAAAGGTTAAAGAGGCGATCGCCGCTGTACAATCCCGTGGTATTGCCGTTACATTGGCAACCGGAAGAATGTTTTGTTCTGCGCTGCGATTTCATGAACAAATTCAATCCCAATTGCCGTTGATTAGTTACAACGGAGCCCTAACTAAACATCCCCACACCCAGAAAACGCTCCGAGAGTTGACCCTACCCCAGGCGATCGCCCACGATTTATTAGACTATTTTGAACAGCCCGACTTTCGGCAAAGCATAGAAGTTCATTGCTATCACAATGACCAGTTGTATGTGCGAGAAATCACCTCCGAAACCCAACGCTACATTGTGCGTTCTGGTGTCAAACCCCAAACAATTCCCGATTTACACACCATCATCGAGAAAACCGTCGTTAAATTACTGGCGATTAGTGCTGACACTGATTTAATTAACCATATTATTCAAGACTTAAAGGAACGGTTCGATCCCAAGGAAGTACATTTAACTCAATCGACTGAAATTTATTTTGAAGCTACCCATCCCCAGGCAACGAAGGGTTTCGCTGTTAGGCATTTAGCAGAGGATCTACTGGGACTGCAATCCGATCATGTAATGGCGATCGGGGATAATTTTAACGATTTAGAAATGCTCAAATATGCTGGCGTTGGTATAGCAATGGGAAATGCACCTAAATCTCTGCAATCAATCGCCGACTGGGTTACGGAAGATGTTGAGCATAATGGTGTACTTCATGCATTACAAAAATTCTGCTAACCCCCATCGGGACTGAAAGATTTGGGAAATCCTTCAGGATCGTGAAACTGACTGACAGGATTGCGTTTGAATTCCTACAGTTTGTGAAACTCCCAATACTCATCGAAATCACCACTGGCCCTGAGCGCTCTAATCCTGAGGACTGTCCCAGCCCGGTCAAGTCGCCAACGAGCCCCCGTGATGGCCATAAGGTATTCCAGAGGATGACGGCATTGGTGACTAGACCCATTGAGCTGATCTTCCTGTCCCTCTCGATAGCGCTGACGTCCCGTCATCATGACCACTAAGACCATCCCGATACAGTAAGCAGTTCCGGTAGGTAGGACTTTGATAAGATCGTTGATGACCGCTGCTGCAAGCCCCACCGTTGTTCCCATGCCAAATACCCTCACTGAAGCCCCCTTAATTCCGACTGTTGCGCCACGGACCGCCGTGGTTCATCGTGCCACCAAAGAAACCGATGTGCGGGTGCACGTCAACCTGATCGGCCAAGGGCACTGCCACGTAGCCACCGGAATTCCTTTTCTGGATCACATGTTGCACCAGATTGCATCCCACGGCTTATTGGATCTAGAAATTAGTGCCACCGGCGATGTGGAAATTGATGACCACCACACTAATGAAGATGTGGGCATTACCCTCGGTCAAGCCCTAGCCCAGGCCCTTGGCGATCGCAAGGGGATTAATCGGTTTGGTCACTTTGTGGCACCCTTGGATGAAGCATTGGTGCAGGTTACGCTGGATTTTTCTGGTCGTCCCCATCTCAGTTATGGCCTGCAAATTCCCACCGAGCGGGTCGGAACCTATGATACGCAACTGGTGCGGGAATTTTTTGTGGCTATTGTTAACCACTGCCAAATGACGCTACATATCCGCCAACTGGATGGTATTAATTCCCACCACATTATTGAAGCCACTTTTAAAGCCTTTGCCCGAGCCATGCGTCAGGCGATCGAAATCGATCCCCGCCGGGCTGATACTATTCCCAGCTCTAAAGGCGTTTTGTAGCCATCTGAGGGAAAAATTTCCCCCAAGAATTCGCGCTGATGGGCAGCGTTCATTCCTTCAATATCAGATAATAAGCAAGGCCGACCCACTCTATAGTTTTCATGTCTGATACTGTCACCGACCTCAACCCCCTCATCAAACAACTGCATGAAGGGTCTGAAAAAAAGCAATTGTCGGCGATCGCCGAACTCGTCGCAGGGGAAGACGCTGGCTGGCGGATTTTATTCGACTATCTCGACCACCAAACACCGTTGACACGACCCCTATTGGGGGTGGGGGCAGCCTATCAAGCACTACGGAACAGCGGCGTTGAAGCGGTGACCCAGGAATTAGCCCAAGCTTATCCCACGGGCATTTTTCCGTTGGAGTCGGCGACCGGGATTGATTATACCCCTCTGCAATCAGCCCTAGCACAACAGGCCTTTGAAGCAGCGGATGATTTAACCCGTGAAAAATTGTGTGAGTTGGCCGGCAGCGGAGCCATGCAACGGCAATGGTTGTATTTTACCGAGGTGGAAAAAATTCCCAGCCTCGATCTACATACCATCAATGCACTCTGGTGGTTGCATTCCAATGGCAAGTTTGGTTTTTCGGTACAGCGAAAATTACTGGCGGCGGTCGGCAATGATTTTCCGAAACTCTGGCCCAAGATTGGCTGGAAGACCGGCAATATCTGGACTCGCTGGCCATCCGGGTTTATTTGGGATGTATCAGCACCGGCGGGGCACTTACCCCTGTTGAACCAACTGCGGGGGGTTCGAGTGGCTGAATCGATTTATAAACATCCGGTTTGGCAACAGTATGGCTGGTAAAAAACGCAAACGAGCACTGGATTTTGAGTAAGTATCAAGTCGCCCTGGTGAAACACTGGCAATCCTATCTCTTCCTGACCCTGTTGGCGATCGCCCTGCTGCTGCCCCTCCTGTGGCTATTGAGCACTGCCCTAAAGCCGCCGGAAGAGGACGTTTTTGGCAGTGTGTTCCAATTGCTGCCGCGTCGTCCGACGGGACAAAACTTTGTCCAGGTTTGGCGGGATTATCCCTTTGGTCGCTATCTCTTCAATAGCGTCTTGGTCGCCAGTTTCACCGTTGGTTTTAATCTGATCTTCTGCTCGCTAGCGGCCTACCCCCTAGCCCGGTTATCATTTTGGGGCCGGGATACCCTCTTAGCAGGGATCATTGCCACGTTGATGATTCCCTTTCAGATCATCATGATCCCGCTGTACATTTTGGCGGTTAATGTCGGACTCAGAAATAGTTACATCGGCATTATTTTCCCCACCCTTGCTTCGGCGTTTGGCATTTTTTTACTACGGCAGGCATTTCAGGGAGTGCCGAAAGAATTAGAAGAAGCGTCTCGAATTGATGGCTGTAGCGAATTGGGGATTTGGTGGCACATCATGCTTCCAGCCGTGCGGCCAGCATTGGTCACCCTCGCTATTTTTGTATTCATCGGTGCTTGGAGCGATTTTTTGTGGCCGCTCATCATCCTCGACCAACCGGATTACTACACCCTGCCACTGGGCGTGGCGAAACTGGCAAGCTCCCTCGACTTTGATTGGCGCTTGATTGCCGCGGGATCAATCGTGGCGATCGCCCCCGTGATTGTGCTTTTTACATTTGTGCAACGATATATCATCCCTTCTGAAGCCAGTAGTGGGGTCAAGGGATAGTCTGGCGGCGGTTTTGCCTGAGCGATAGCGATACAGAGAAAACGGTACGGTTACGGTGGCGGGCAAGGAGGGCGATCGCCGCTCGCTTGAGGAACACTAGCTGATGGTTGAGAGTGACGGAGTTTTAGCTATCCTTACCTCCGGAGCACCACCATGATTGCCTCGGGCATCCATGACAATCTTCTTTGGTGGCAAAAAATATGGAGTTGCCGTCACAAGAATTTTATGACGGCTATTCTGTTCCACGCGGCGCTAGGAGTGAATGTCGGTAACTTCTAATCGTGATTTTTATAAAACGCCCATGTTGGCTAAGCCCAGGATGACACCAACACCCAAAATATGACCAAAACTGGTCGTTCCCAGCACAGCACCTACACCAAAGCCACCAAAAAAGTTTGAAGCAGGCATCTGCATCCCTTTGCTCTGCTGACTAATGGTCAATTTTCCAAAGGCGATCGCCAAAATATTGCAAGCAATCATCACTGCGCCCACTTTAGGGCTCCAGGTAAGGGTGGCGGGGGCTGCCATTGCCAGTAATACCGTATTCATGAATTTTTCCTCAAGCAAATGTTATTGATAGTTGTCGGCCACTAACGGTCTTAAATGCTGCTGTTAGCCGCCTTCAAGAGATTAATATTACGGGGCAATTCCGGGCACAAGGATTTCCCGTTGCAAACCTTAATAAAAATCAACAGTCACAGTGTTTTTGACAAAAAGTAATCACAGTTTCCAGAGAATCCGTCGCCGGTTCGGTCGGACAACCCGGACGGGCAATCCGAATGAACTGAACGCCGGTGGACTGCGCAACCTGTTGTTTCATTAATTCTCCCCCCCGATCGCCGGAAGCTTTTGTGACCACAACGTGGATTTGCCATTGTTGCCAGAGGGCTTTTTCCAGGGCAGCAGAAACGGGAGGACGGAGGGCAATAATGCGGTCAGGGGAGAAGCCTGCTGTCACTGCGATTTTCAGAGACTCTAATCGGGGGAGGATGCGCGCAAAAAACATGGCGTGGTCATGCCAAAGATGAAACTGCGGCAACCACTTGGCTCCAATGGTGAGTAATACACGTTTGTGGTGGAGGCAGTGACTGGTTAATAAGCTCTCGATATCGGCAAATTCCACTCCATTTTCCGGTAGGGCGAGGGAGGGGCGCTCAAAACGGAGATAGGGCAAATTTAATTGTTGGGCAACATCAACAGCGGTTTTGGTAATCTGTTGGGCAAAGGGATGGGACGCATCCACAATGGCGCGAATTCCCTGGGTGACTAAAAATTCTCTCAGTTGTCCAAGGGTAAACTGGGTCACGATCGCCGTTAAGTTGGGATTGGCGGGATATAGGCACTGAGCTTCTGGCGTGGTGACCGTGACGGTGAGGGTAAATCCTTGTTGGAGTAACACCGAAACTAACGCCGCACTTTCTCCTGTACCACCAATCAGCCAGAGACCGGATTTCATGGTGCACATTCCGCAGGTTGATTAGCAAATCAGATAATATTTTTGGCAAGGCGAGCCGAGAAACCTCAGTATTTTCAAGCGTTTGGTCATCACATTGGAAATCTGAACCTTGCGATTGAGGTAGACCCAATGAATTGCCTGAGGGCATTGCAAAGATCCAAAGTTCTGCCAAATTCTCTGCGCTATACCGAACACTATCGGCCATGACCATACCCAAAAATCTTTGGGGTGGAGAGACTTTTTACAAGCTACTTTACAAATTGTTATAGACTGGAACGGCAGCTTACTCTCAGGACAGCGCCCATGCTCCGACTCGAACATATTCGTAAAATCTATCCCACTGGCGAAGTGCTCAAAGATGTCACCTGGGAGGTGAAGCCAGAGGAACGGGTGGGACTTGTGGGGGTTAATGGCGCAGGAAAATCGACCCAGTTACGCATCATTATGGGGGAAATTGAGGCCACCGCAGGGGAAGTTATTCGTCCGGCAGCGCTGAAAATTGCCCATTTAACTCAAGAGTTTGACGTAGTTCCTACCCGCACTCTACGGGAAGAATTATGGACAGTTTTTACGGAAGCTAACGCAGTACAGGAAGCAACCCATGAAGTACAGCAAGCAATGGAAGAGGCTGATCCCGAAGCGCTAGAAGATTTGATCCACAAACTGGATAAATTGCACCGTCGATTTGAAGCCCTGGATGGTTATCGCCTGGAATCCCAAATTGAACGCATTTTACCGGAAGTTGGTTTTGAGCCAGAAGATGGCGATCGCCTGGTGAGTTCATTTAGTGGCGGCTGGCAAATGCGCATTAGTTTGGCCAAGATCTTGCTGCAAGAACCCGATCTATTGTTACTGGATGAGCCGACCAACCATTTGGATTTGGAGACCATTGAGTGGCTCGAAACCTATTTGAAGGGGCTGAAGACGCCGATGGTGATTATTTCCCATGACCGGGAATTCTTAGACCGGCTTTGTACGAAGATTGTGGAAACTGAGCGGGGGGTCTCCACCACCTATTTGGGTAACTATTCCAACTACTTAGCCCAAAAAGCCGAAACTAAATTAGCCCAAGCCAGTGCGTTTGAACATCAGCAGAAAGAACTGGCGAAGCAACAGATGTTTGTTGATAAATTTCGTGCCAGCGCCACCCGTAGCACCCAAGCCAAAAGTCGGGAAAAACAATTAGAAAAAATTGACCGCATTGAAGCGCCAATCGGCAATGTCAAAACCCTTAAATTTCATTTTCCCCCAGCCCCCCGCAGTGGCCGACAAGTCGCGGTGGTGGAAGATTTGTCCCATACCTATAACGATAAGGTTCTTTTCTTGGGGGCAACGCTAGAAATTGAACGGGGCGATCGTATTGCTTTCCTCGGTCCCAACGGCTGTGGCAAATCGACCCTACTGCGGATGATCACAGGGAGCGAGTCACCAGAAGATGGACGGGTAAAAATGGGCGACCACAATATTATTCCCGGTTATTTTGAACAGAATCAAGCGGAAGCGCTGGATTTAAATAAAACCGTGATGGAAACCATCCATAATGAAGTCCCGGATTGGAAAAATGAAGAAGTGCGGACTCTGCTCGGTCGCTTTCTGTTTACCGGGGAAATGGTGTTTAAAAAAGTGGCAGCCCTAAGCGGGGGTGAAAAAGCCCGTTTGGCTCTAGCTAAAATGTTGCTGACGCCAGCGAATTTTTTGATTTTGGATGAGCCGACCAACCATCTCGATATTCCGGCTAAAGAAATGCTGGAAGAAGCGCTACAAGAGTATGAAGGCACAGTCGTTTTGGTTTCCCATGATCGTTATTTCATTTCTAAAGTAGCGACTAAAATTGTAGAAATCCGTGATAGCGAACTCGTCACCTATGCCGGGGATTATCATTATTATTTGAATAAGATCAAGGCAGAACAAGCTACAGAAAAACGACGTTTAGCAGCGGCAGTGGAAGAAGAAAAACGGGCAGCAAAGCGGGCTAAGCAGGCTCAAAAGGAAGCAGAAAAAAAAGCACAAAAAAAAGCCAAAGCGAAAAAAGTATCGATTTAATGGATTTAAATGGGGGCGATCGCCAGGGTAAGATCCAATGGGCAAATCAATAAACGAACCAGTCCCCTCGTTTGTCCCTGCTGCGGCTAGCGCTTGACTCTCCGCGTTGGCTCATTCGCCGGACAGAGGTTTAAGTCGTCAATATTTTAGTTGTAAATACGCGGAGCAACAGCCACGATGAAACACATGAAATGGTATCTATTGGCAGGCGGAACTGCGGTAGTTCTCCTCGGTGTCGCAATTTTTTTGATGACTGTCGGTCCAGACCATCGGACAATTTTTCTTTGGTCGGAGCTTTGCCGAAGGTGAATTACGCAGCTACGTTAATGCCGTCATGAAGCAAGAACTGAACGGTGCCAGATGTCAGTCGATGGATACCGATGGCAATGGTTATGTCTCCTGTGACTACACAACAGTCGCCGAGCCTAACCGCACTTATTCTTTAGAATGTTCTGCCTGGGGATGGGACGGCTTTATGAATCGGGGCTGTAAAGCTCGCTTGCCCAAGTAGGCCCATTGTTTATAGTGCCAGCAGTGTGTCAAGGTCGGTCGTCATAACTAACGAGATACTAGACGATTTACTTGTGGCGTATGACCTGATTTTGATGTGGTGTAAATCGGGGGTTATCGTAACGCATCGTTCAGTGGGAGTGATGCATAGAGATCATGAGCAGATGTATCGTTGCGAGTGATGCGAATTCTAGAATGTCATTCATTTAAACTTTCGCAATATAAACAGAGTGAACACTCATTTAAAATAAAAAAATAATACGACCCCTTGTCATTTAGTAGGGGTTTCTGTAAATATAAATCTATGAAGTTTAAAGCTTCATAGGCAGATACAAAAGCAGCCAAATTCTCGATTTTAAAACTGTTCTTTAGTTTACCAAGAGAGGTTAAATAGCGCTGTTTAAACTTAAATCTGTCTCGTTGACCGTAAGCAACACCCAAACCGAAAGCAGTCTAAATTCAAACTAGTAAACATGGGAGATAAGCAAATCATAGATTTGCAGCTCTAAACATGATTGAAGTGAGGTGAATGGCGATCTGTTATTTAGGTTCTGGGTGTTGTTGTCTTTTAATTTGACAACACTCCGGACTCCGGACAGTTTTTGATGACCAACGGTAAAATGTGGGTTTCAGTCCTCTTCCACCGTTTAGGATGTTTCATTCCCCGTACTTTCTTGGATTTTAGCTAACAATTCTTCGCAGTCTTTGGTTAGGGGAATGCCGAGTTGTTGGGAGACGGAGAGGACGACTTCTTGGCAGTGGCGGAGGGCGAGAAGATCAAAGTCCTGGGTTTGCTGGGCGGCGATTAGGGAGAAAAGACTAAGGGTTTTAGTCTTCGTCAGGTAACTGAAATAATTCGTCACCAATTAGGGCGGGTAAGTCTTCTGTATGAACATGAAGATGTGTAATCGAACTACTGAGTTGTGCTAGGATATCGCCTTTTTGTTCAACACTTAAATTAGCAAGTTGGAGTTGATTAAGTAAGGTTAAAACGGTGCGACATTCTTCGCCCAATTACCTTAATAAATGAGATAAGGTCTGATTCAATTCGCTGTGAGTTTTATCTTGAGTAAGCATTAATGACCTCGTTTTAATCGTTTTTCTGCTCGGACTAAGCTTTTCTTCAAATCTTCATAACGCCCTAATGAGTTATGACAATATCTTCATACTCACAGCGCACGACATAATCCAACAACGCTTCTAGTAAACGTTTTACTCGCTCCTCTACCTTTGCTCCATAGCTGTGTTTTGGCATAGTCAATCTGGGTCAGCAAACATTACCTTATTTTAGTTCTGTTCACGTTTTTGAGAGTTACCCATCCCTAGCCCCTCCCAGAAGGAGAACTTGGCTTATGCAAAACTTTCTGGCTGAAACTGAGCATCATTAACAATTGCGATGGTTTCCCCCGACTGCTTGATCACAAATAAGCCCTGCCGATAAGCATAAGCATCAACGCCGTGATCGATTTCAATCCCCGCCACTGCGCCATAAACCGTAAACGATGAGAACTGGGGAAATGCCGCCTTAAAGCGCCCCAAACGCATCACAAACTGATCCACATCATCCTTCGATAATCTCGATTTGCACTCCACCGCCACCAACTCACTTCCATTAACCGCTACCACATCAATTTCTATCGCCGCTCCTGGACGCTGACTTTTTAAGCGGCTCATGGTCTGGGTGACATCAATTCCCCGTTCTCGGAAGAGTCTCACTACGCCCGGTTCTACCAATTCCTCCACAAAACGACCCCAACGGGTGGTTAAGTTGTTAACCGCTTTCGTGGTTTCCCGCACTTGATTCTTTAACTCCGCCATGGAGTGATCCGCTTCTGCCTTTCGGCGATCAGCTTCGGCGCTCCGGCGATCGGCTTCTGCCTGCCGGCGATCGGCCTCGGCGCTCCGGCGATCGGCTTCCTGTTGAAAGGCAGCAAATTGGGCTTCAGTTCGTTCAAACAGCTTGTAAATATCCTCAAGGGTGACGGATTCAGACATAGCAGCGAGTTTTTTTCAATCAAAGTAACTATTCCAATTTTAGTCGGGGCGGAGTTACTCAGCCTGATCATGCCCAGAGTTGGTAATCCAGACTTCTTCTTGAAAACCCCAAACCCCTTGCAGGGTATACGATCTTTTATGTAACAAAGCCCTTCTGCTGGGTGAATAATCGCTTTAATTTTCATGATTATGTTTGGTTGAATGCAATGGGCAATAATCTTACCGAGATTTCTCTAGACTCTCCTGAATTTTAGCTAACAGCTCTTCGCAGTCTTTGACCAAGGGAATGCCGGAGCTGTTGGGAGAGGGTCAGGGCGGCGGCAGTGGCTGAGGGCAAGGTCGAAGTATTGGGTGTGGTGGGCAATGTCGGCGAGGGCGTTGAGGCTATAGGCAACATGGGGTGAGGGGGCACTGGTTCCGTTGTCTGGGGAAGCTGGAAGCATTGTCTACAGCGAGTTAGATTGCATATCGCATCGTCAGAAGTTGCGACCAAGATATCCCAGTCTCCAAAATTCCTAGCTTTACAGCAGGGACAACTTTAGTGGTGAAATGAACTCGAACGAAATTGTGGACCACCCAAAACACATCGAGCGTTCTTTGTAGCTCCTTTCTGGATTTAGCATAGGTGTTGGTTTTACGCCGAAAGGTCGAATTTCGTCGCCTCATGGAGGCATTAAACGCTTCAAGATGATTGGCATGGATATCTTTGTGTGCCACATCATGAGTTGTTTTCGGATGTTCAGGCACAGGAGCCTGATACTTTTGACGTCGACGACCCGGTCGCTTTTTGGAGCCTTTGTTTTTAAGGCGAACTCTGACTCCTTTCGGCAGCCGTTTTAGGGGACGTCCTGGTTTTCCATTGCGAAGGACTTCGTGGCAAATTTCAAACAACAAGTTGCCATAGCGTCGTTCTCCATCAGTGAATAGGCTCAAACTATCCGTTTGCTCAATCACCTCCGCCAAGCAAGCTAAAGCCGTCTTAAACAGTTGCTTATTTTTGTGCCCACAGTGCAATTCCCATAGAAATCGACTCCCTCGCTCCATCAGAACAATAGTCCAGCCTTGAGAATCACAGGGCGGTTTGTTTTTACCAACCTTGGTGTACAGTTCATCTCCTTCCATTTCCTGGTGAATAAACTGATGGAGTAAGGCATACAGCATCAGGGTTGGCTTGATGCCGGCTAAACGTTGCTCCCAATCGATAATGCTTTTCTTCGAAACGTTATGGGTGCGGGCCGTGGCATTTAGACTCATCCCCTCACTCCTGGCTTTAAGGAGCGTGATAATCCGGCTCAGAGGGGTTCTCAGTCCTGCAATTGGGGTCGCAAAGGTCTCACTAAAGTAAACGTCGCATTGACGACAATGGAGCAAACGCCTTGAACCATTCACCTGCGTTGAATAATGGGTATGGACATGGACGGCATTACTGGCACAGCAGGGACAAGGATAAGCAAAGAGATCCATGGGGAGACTGATTTTAGAGGACTACCCATTATTGCTCAAATCCGCATATGACATGGATTCTGACTGCCCCATCCTACGGAACCAGTGCCTATGATTCTGCCCAGACTGAACACACTTTTTTGATTCCCAAAAATCACTAGCTGTCAAGGGGGAGTTCTGAGTTGAGAGCTGTTACAGATCACCAGCAACAAGCAGAAAGAGCGGCCATCGTCGAACATAAAATTAGTCGCGATTCAGTTCATGGCTTGTCATCACGGGATGCCCCAGTTTTTAAAATCACTGCCGCTGCATCGCATTTTGCTATTCTTTTTCCCGAACGTTTTACTCTCTAAGTTCTCTCTTTACACAAAATTTAGATCACTCTCAAATCACTTCTTGTACTACTCTATCTGTCTTTTAATACCTAAATTATTCACTTTCTCACTCCCCCGCAAAACTTTTATCTCGCTGACGATGCGCCCTATTCTCCCCATCGTCTATCGCCAACAAACTCAAACAAATAGACTTGTTTGAGTTACGTTTCTTTACATATTGACACAAGCTGATTCACTATAGCTGACCCTAGTAAGAGTCCTAATTTGTGATGCTTGCACAAGGAAAGACAATCACTCAGGCGCAGTTAGATTAACAAAACTAATCAAAAACTCCACAAATTGTAATTTAAAAAACAGAAAATGGTTGCCATAGATAAAAATAACGATAACCGCTGCGTGATAAGATTACCTTCAGAAAACAGCTAGTTGCTGGGTTGACGGAACTTTTTTTTGCCGAAACCAAATAACTATTTTTCAAACTGTCTTAGCAGCGACGGTGGTTTCTATTTGTCCATTTGTTCGACTGCAGGAACGCTAGGCTATCAATGTTTATGGAGGACTGACCTAGATGGTACAAGCCAAATCAAAAGGGTTTGAGGCAGGTGTAAAGGATTATCGCCTGACTTACTACACCCCTGATTACACCCCCAAGGATACAGACTTACTTGCTTGTTTCCGGATGACCCCCCAACCGGGTGTACCCCCTGAAGAGGCTGGTGCGGCTGTCGCGGCGGAATCTTCCACCGGAACCTGGACAACGGTATGGACGGATAATTTAACCGATCTTGATCGTTACAAAGGTCGTTGTTACGACATCGAGCCTGTTCCCAATGAAGATAATCAATATTTTTGTTTTATTGCCTATCCTTTGGATCTCTTTGAAGAAGGATCTGTCACCAACGTTCTAACCTCTTTGGTGGGTAACGTTTTCGGGTTTAAAGCACTGCGAGCACTGCGTTTAGAAGATATCCGCTTCCCCGTTGCGTTGATCAAAACCTTCCCCGGGCCCCCCCACGGGATCACCGTAGAACGAGACAAATTAAACAAGTATGGTCGTCCCCTGCTGGGTTGTACCATCAAACCCAAACTGGGTCTGTCGGCGAAAAACTACGGTCGTGCGGTCTATGAATGTCTGCGCGGTGGGTTAGATTTCACCAAAGATGATGAAAACATCAACTCCCAGCCCTTCATGCGCTGGCGGGATCGTTTCCTCTTTGTCCAAGAAGCGATCGAAAAGTCTCAGGCTGAAACCAACGAAGTGAAAGGTCACTACCTGAACGTCACCGCTGGTACCTGTGAAGAAATGATGAAACGGGCGGAGTTTGCCAAAGAAATTGGCACCCCCATCATCATGCATGACTTTATAACGGGGGGTTTCACCGCCAACACCACGTTATCGAAATATTGCCGGGACAACGGGTTGTTACTCCACATTCACCGGGCAATGCACGCGGTAATTGACCGTCAAAAAGCCCACGGGATTCACTTCCGTGTTCTAGCAAAATGTCTGCGTCTGTCTGGAGGGGATCACCTCCACTCCGGTACAGTGGTCGGAAAACTGGAAGGGGAACGGGGCATCACCATGGGCTTCGTTGACCTGATGCGGGAAGACTTTGTTGAAGAAGACCGGTCTCGCGGTATTTTCTTCACCCAAGATTACGCTTCCATGGGCGGCACTATGCCCGTTGCCTCTGGTGGGATTCACGTTTGGCACATGCCTGCTCTGGTGGAAATCTTTGGAGACGATTCCTGCTTACAGTTTGGTGGTGGGACTCTGGGTCACCCCTGGGGGAATGCACCCGGTGCAACCGCCAACCGTGTGGCATTGGAAGCTTGTATTCAAGCCCGTAACGAAGGTCGCGACCTGGCCCGTGAAGGTAACGACGTTATCCGGGAAGCCTGCCGTTGGTCTCCCGAATTGGCAGCGGCTTGTGAACTCTGGAAAGAAATCACGTTTGAGTTCGAGGCAATGGATACCCTCTAAATTAAGCGTTCAGTTATTGGGGAACAGTTAACCCACGATGGATCTGTTACCTGGTAACTGATAGCCGACTACTGAGGAGATCCGTCCATGCAAATTCAGCAGGTTGCTAAAGCAGCATCAAAAATGTTGCAAAGCTATCTCACCTATCAAGCGGTGCTCAAAATTCAAGGAGAACTCCGCGAGACCAACCCGAGCCAGGCAATTTGGTTAAACCAGTTTGCGGCTAGCCACAATCTTCAAAATGGGGAAGCCTTTTTAGGTGAACTCTTACAAGAAGATAAAGCGTTAGTGCTCAGGATTTTGACCGTGAGAGCGGCGATCGCCGAGTCAGTGCTAGAGTTTTTGCCCGAAATGACCCTGAGCGGTATTCATCAGGCAAACATTGAACAGCGGCGGCAACTGCTGGAGCGCCTTACCCAGACGGGAGCGGAACCAGAAATAAGTTTACCGACCTCAGAGTCAAGTGTCTCTGAGCCTCAACAAGACTAGCGTGCTTGTTTTTAAATCATCCACTGTTATCCCATCAGGAATACACCATTCATGAAAACGTTACCCAAAGAGCGTCGCTACGAAACCCTGTCCTATCTTCCCCCGTTAACCGATCAACAAATTGCCAAACAAATTGACTTCTTGTTGGATCAAGGATTTATTCCCGGTGTGGAATTTGAAGATGACCCCCAACCGGATACCCACTTCTGGACCATGTGGAAGCTGCCCTTCTTTGGCGGTGCTTCTGCCCAACAAATTTTGTCCGAAGTCCGGGAATGCCGTTCAGAAAACCCCAGTGCCTATATCCGGGTGATTGGCTTTGACAACATCAAGCAGTGCCAAACGGTGAGCTTTATTGTTCATAAGCCCAACCAAAACCAAGGCCGTTACTAAGGCGGATTTGGTTAATATCTATTAGCTGATTGTATTAGAGACCCGCTCCAGCGGGTTTTTTCGTGCTCTGAAATCACCTGACTAAAACCCTAAATCCTCTCTGGCGATCGCCGCTTCCGCGGCCAGGATTTTATCGGGGGTTTCTTGCCAATCGGTACATCCAATTTCGCTATAAAACTGTTGGTCATAGGCACGGGTTCTGACCACCACCGGCATGGGAACCGCATGACCTAAAATCAGCGCCTGTTGTTTGGAATCTAGCTTTGCCAGCACAGACCGGAGGTTTTGCCCCCCCGACACCCCCGTAAAAATAGCATCAATATCCTTGTCATCGTTCAGTAAACAGGTGATGCGTGTCCCCACCTGGGACATCACTTCATTGTCAATGCCCGACGGTCGTTGATCCACCACTAGCAGGGTGACAAAATACTTCCGCATTTCCCTGGCGATCGTGCCAAAAATGGTTTGATGCACAATGCTGGAATCTAAAAAACGGTGGGCTTCTTCGATGGTAATGACTAACTGCCGGGGGCGATCGCCCGGATTCTTCGTTTGTAAAAACTTTTCGGATTTTTTGACGTAAATACTGTGGATACGCCGCGTCAGCATATTAGTGGCTAACATATAGGACAGCAGATTAGACTGGGAGCCAAACTCGATCACCACATGTTTTCCCGCCTCTAAACACTGCAACAGCTGATCAATATAGTTGTGGGCACTGGCGGATTTAAGGTACTTCAAACTTTCTAAGCGCTTGAGTTTCCGCTGCAACGACATAATCGATCCCGCATGGCCCTGCTTTTCTTCACAAAAAATCTTAATATCCTCATTACTCATATTCAGGAGTTGGGGAATCCAACTACGGCCAAACTCGGAAGAGAGAATATTGGCATTGTCCAATGCTGCTTCCGATAAACCCAGTTCAAACCCCACTAACCGAATATCTTCAATCTCAATCTGGTCATAACTTAAATACAACTCTTGGGCATCCCTAACCCCCCGACGCTGGGTAGACTCCGCATCTAGGGTGAAAATTTCCACTTCCCCCGGAAACAGTTGCCGTAGCCCCTTCACCGTCGAAACGGTTTTTCCTTCCCGCATCGCTTCCCACCCATATTCAGAGTGCATATCAAACATCAGATTCACCGCCGCCTGTTTACGGATAATGCCAGAAATCAACAGACGGGTGAGAAACGATTTCCCCGTTCCCGATTTGCCAAATACACCATTGCTTCGTTCGACAAAACGGTCTAGATCCAAGCAAACTGGCACTTCCATGTCTAAGGGCTGGCCGATGGCAAAATTGCGGCGGAAGGGATCATCTTCCCAACCAAACACCATCCGAAAATCCCGTTCACTGGCTTCATACACTTGGCTGAAATGGGCCGGGATGGTTTTAACCGGCAACAACTCCACCTCGGCATTGCTATTAGCTTCGTAGGAGGCAGCACCATTGCCATTAACCTTAGGTTTGCCCTGATCACGATGGAGCATATCCTCTGCTTCCAATGGGGTAAACATCAGCATAGGCGCTAGCTCCAACGTGCCGTAGGTTCCACTCCCTGCCAGCACTGCTTGCATAAAATCGTCCTCCGGTCGGGGGGGATTCGCCAAGATGCGTGGGTTAGCTGTCCCCAAGGAAACATCTGTCAGCAGACAAAAAAACTTTGATCGCCGCCCTTGAATAACTAAAAACTTACCGACCCGCATTTCTTCCACAGAAACATCGGGATGCAGCCGTACTTCTAGCCCTTGGCTCAGGGAACCTTGGGTAATGGAACCGAGGGGATAGTCTGGCATAGGGGCAATTAGGCAGACTGGGATTCCGTCGATAATGTGGCGGGTTCAGACCCAGGCTGAGCCGTTTCAGGGGATTCTGCGGTTGAGGGGGAGGACTTCTTCGCTGTATCGGGGTCTAATTTTGCTTGAACCAGGGATAAACGATTGGGGGCATCCGCCATCATCTCATCATATTTTTCCACTAATTCCCCTGGATAGGCTTCTAGAATGCGGGTGGACAAGGAAATCCGATTTTTGTATTCGTCAATTTCTTGGATGTAAACCTGAATTTCTTGGCCATAGGAAAATAGCGTATTGAGGTCATCGACGCGAATGGCGCTGACCTGACTGACATGCAGTAACCCGGTCACCCCGTCCATATCCACAAAGACACCATAGGGTTGAATTTTGACCACTTTCCCCCCACAAATAATCCCTTGGGCAATCTTAGCCATGGCTTCCGCTTGTTGAATCCGTCGTTGACTCAGGACTAATTTGTTGGTGTCTGGATTGGCTTCCAATACCTGAGCTTTTAACGTTTTACCCACCAAAGCATCGAGGTCATCTTTCTGGGCGAGGTGCGAGCGGGGGATAAAGCCCCGGACTCCTTCCACATCTCCAGTGACCCCGCCACGGTTGTTGCCAGAGATATAAACTTCAATGATTTTTTCCGATGCTTCGTATTCGGCCAGATTGTCCCATGCTTGCTGTAACTGTAGCTGTCGCCGTGAGAGGTTGACCTGTCCTTCTGCATTTTGCTCACTGGACACCAGAAAGTCCCACTCACTATCTAGGGGAAAACTGGTCTCCAAGTCAGAATTGGGGGGGACAACAAGTTCCCGCAAAGGAACAAACCCGGGAGATTTACCGCCGAAATCGACATAAACGCCTTCGTTGGTGTGTTGGCAAATTTTTCCGTGAATCGTTTGACCTTTTTGGGCGACGTAGTCATGTTGATCTAATGCTTGGGCAAAGTCATCAAGGGAAAAGGCTGCACTATTGGAGTTGGAAGGCATAGGAAGGAAACTGACAAAAATCGGAGGCGAAAGTTAGTGCCCCATTTTAACAGGATTTATTGGGGCTAATGCTGATGTGTTTACCCACTGTTACGGAGACTTGCTACCCTTAAGAGCAGCCTTTTGATGAATTGTGCTTTCGCTACTGATGACCCTTGCCCCTTCTTTCACTACCCAGACTTCGATTCGCTGCTGTGCTCCTAATCTGAATTATTGGTATGTTGTTGCTCAATCAGGAGAAGTGGGTACAGCGCCTTTAGCGGTGACAGTGTGGCAACAGGCGATCGCCATTTATCGGGATGAAACAGGGACTATCCGGGCGATCGAGGACCGGTGTCCCCATCGACAGGTGCGGTTGAGCGAGGGGGCCGTATCCAGGGGGAATTTAGAGTGTGCGTATCATGGCTGGCAGTTCAATGGGGAAGGGAAATGTGTCAACATTCCCTATTTAAAAGCGGGTCAAAAATATCCCCCCTGTCAGTTGCGAGTCTTTCCGGCACGGGAGCAGGATGGTTTCATTTGGCTGTATCCTGGTGATCTAACAGTGCTAGCCCGAGCACAACCGGAGCCGATGTCCATCCCTGAATGGACGCATTTAAACCACATTGGCAGTGTTGCCCCTTTCAACTGTCCGGGACATTTTTCCTATCTGATCGAAAATTTAATGGATATGTACCATGGGCATCTCCATGATCAGCTCCAGGCCTGGGCGTCCGCCTCACTCCGGAATATTTCCCCTCTAGGCGATCGCCTGGACGTGGAATACGATGCCCAGAGCTATTACAAAATTGATCGTATTTGGTCCGTTTCCCAGTTGTTTTTCCCGCGCCTGCGGCAACTCCATCCCGAAACGTTACGGGTCAGTTATTGCTATCCCCATTGGGTTTCAACGTTGGGCCAAGACTTCAAGATTTATTGCCTCTTCTGCCCCGTGTCCCCCACGAAAACCAAAGCCTATCTCCTCCACTTCACTTCCCTGGAAGCCTTTCCCAATTTACATAAACTACCAGTGGCATTCCGCCGATTTTTAAAACATCGATTGTCGGGCGTAGCCAGACCCCTACTCAATGGCTTAATTGACCAAGACATGCGGATGATTGCCCAGGAGCAACAGGCGTTTTCAGCCCAGCCGTCGGTGCATAATTACGAAGTCAACCCGGCCCTGTCCCAAGTCCAGCGACTGATCCGGCGACAGGATAACTCGGGGGCTGAGTCAGCCCAACCATCTCAATAGTTTTTCTTTTATCGTCCCCGGTTATGACTGTTTCGCCCTTACTGATTTTGAACCAGGTGACCGTTACAGATGAGTCGGGTTTTGACACGCTGTTAGCCGCCATCGACCTTACGATTCAGCCAGGGGAACGATTGGGGATTACCGGAAAATCCGGCGCGGGCAAAAGTACGTTACTGCGGGTGCTTAATGGCCTACACTCCATCACCCGGGGAGAAATTCTATATCAAGGCAAACCCCTGACTACTTTTCCGCCGCCGCAACTCCGGCAAGAAATTATGCTGATTCCCCAGGAACCTAAATTATTAGGGATGACAGTGAGCGATAGTCTGCGCTATCCATTGGTGCTCCAAAAACTAACCACTCCCGCCATTCAGAAACGGGTAGAAACTGCTTGTGAGCGTTGGCAAATTCCGACGGATTGGTTGGATCGCAATGAGTTACAACTCTCGGTGGGTCAACGTCAACTGGTCACGTTGGCCCGGGGGGCATTGGTGCGATCGCCTGTGTTGTTATTAGATGAACCGACGGCATCTTTGGATCCGGTAACGGCCAATAGGGTGATCGAGCAATTAATTCAACTGAATCAGACCCAAGGCACCACGATTCTCATGGTGAACCATACGCCGGAGTATCTGGAGCAGTTTTCCCAACGTCAAATTCAGCTCATGGCTGGACAATTAGTGGCTTAGCCCAGCCCACGACATGTCGTCCTATCAAATCACCCTCACTGCCGCCGCTTTTCCCTTCACCCCTCCCCTTGTCACAGCCCACGGCGTTTGGCACACCCGCGAAAGTCTGATCCTACGGCTGACGGATGCCCAGGGACGCTGCCAGATGGGAGAAATCGCCCCGTTACCCTGGTTTGGGACAGAAACGTTAGCCGCAGCTCGAAGTTTTTGTGAAAATTTTCAGGGCCAAATTAGCCTGGCAGCTATCGATGCCATCCCTGATCGCCTCCCCTGCTGTCAGTTTGGATTCGGCAGTGCGGTCGCCAATTTTGCCCCATCGTTCACCGCTGAATCCCCGCTCCTCTGCGGTATTGCCACTTGTTACCCACCGTGGAAAAGACGTTGACCCCAATCCCCCAGAGTTTAACCACTGGCTGTACTGTGAAATGGAAAATTGCAGTACAATCGCCAGCACAAGAACAGGCTCAGTTAGTGCAACGGTTAACAACCCTTCCCCCCGGGACACGGGTGCGATTGGATGCCAATGGTGGGTTGACGTTTGGGCAAGCGGTGGCGTGGTTAACCCGGCTTGATCGCCTGAATGCAGAGCCTATTAATCAATGCCAGATTGAATTTTTAGAACAGCCCCTCCCGCCCCACCAGGTGAACGAATTAAAAGAACTCAGTCAGCAGTTTACAACGGCGATCGCCTTAGATGAAGCCGTGTGTAGCCTCAAGCAATTACAGGCTTGGTATGACCGGGGTTGGGGGGGATTTTATATCCTGAAAGCCGCCATTATGGGGAACCCCCGCAAACTTGACCATTGGTTAACCCAACATCCGATTCAGGCAATTTTTTCAACCGTCTTTGAAACGGCGATCGGACGGCGGACGGTCTTAGCCCTAGCACAGCGCTGGAATGCTCCGGGTTATGCGGTGGGTATGGGCAACTCGCCACTGGGGATGAACCAGCCAGTCCCTAGGGTTTCGCAGGAGTGGGAAGAACCAGAATCAGTCGATCAATGAAATATGCAGAGCAATTTAGTAATCTTGCTGGCTTGCTGGAAGTTCATCTGTTCCTCTTGCAGACCCCACGCACTTCTGGGTACCGGTACTGCGATCGCCTTTGGAGCCGCGTTTAAACGCAAGCAGAAAAACTAAGCAAAAATTTAACGACGAGTTTTTCAAGGATGACTTTAAAAAGGTTGTCCTTTTTTTGTTGGCAATTGGCGATCATCACAATATTGATCCCCAAGGGGAAGCGATCGCCTGCAACGATTGCCCAGTCATGATTGACGTGCCATCTCTCTCATGAAGCTTCGTCCCTAACCCATAACGCCAAGCCCCCACCCCTTCCCCTAGCGGCGATCGCCTGCTCATGGAGCCAGAAAAAGACGAAAAACGGTTGTTTGCCAATGACAGTGGAGAAAAAATCGGCTTCCCGCGCTTGACCGTTTCATAGAAAACCCTGGTATAGCTGAATTGGGCCGAGGTGAATCTGTAGCCGGGTGAAATCAAAGGCCAGCAAATTGCGGGGCATTTGCCAGCGACAGGGGCCAGACACCACGATTTGGAAGCCAGCGACTTGAACCTGGTTAATCATCATGCCGGTTTGCTCACCCTGTTCTGGGGTCGCTTCATAACGGAGGCTAATACGCAGCAGACCCGGAAGATATTGTCCTGCCCCTAGTACCTTCCCCGCCTGTTTGCGGGCTTTTTTAGTCCCAGTGACAAATTTTAAGCGCCAGGTTCCCACCAATTGACTGAAGTGATCAGCGGGGGGCGTATGGCGTGCCTGTTTTTCCAGCGCCAACAGTGAGTCAATTAGGTCAGATGCCGCCGGGGCAGCTGTGTCTCCGGTGGCATAGGCCGCAATCAATGTGTCAGGCGCATCCTTAGGGAGAGGGGGGCGGGGTGGTGCCATCAGTAGAAGGTTCAACTAAGCTGGGCGGGGACGGCGGTCTCGGTTCTGGCTTGCGGACTTCGGGAATAGGTAGCACATAGAGTACGGCGGCAAAAATCCCTAAACTAATCATCCCTAGGGCTGGCGGCACCGCACGCTGTACCAAGGGCTCTTCGGGTTGACGGTAACGACGGGCAAGGGGTTCAAGGGTAACCGCAAAATCAGGTAACGTTTGGCGATCGCCAATGAATTGATCCACGGCCTCAACCAAGTCAAACAATTGAACTGCGGTCAAATCAACGCTAACGGGCTCTGATGACTCCCCGGTCGGCGGATGCCAGATTAAGCGATGGAGTGCTTGTCCAGATAAAGGCGTAATTTCAACCCACTCCCCCTCTTCCCCTCTGGCTTCCATCGGATGGGGCAAACCACTCAGACACTGCTGGGCATAGACATTAGCGGCTTTGGCTAACGCTTCCAAAAATGCTCTTCCCCCCTCTAAGGTTTGGGGACTACCCACAAATTGGCAACGGGCATTGAGAATAATACTGAGGGGCGCTGTCGGCGAAGGGTCGGTGCCGTCCCCCATGCCATCTAACGTCAGGGTGCAATTCGGGAGGGGATACTGTCGTTGAATATTCATGCGACCAAACCATCAAATAAACTAATCCAGAAGCGCTGCATTCCCATCGTGCCCGTACAAAATAGCAATTGATTCAGTAATGATAAGGCCAATTCATTTAATTCCTCTTCCGATGCAAGATAACGGGCGACCTTAGCTCGGCGGGGATTCATGCGGCTGGAAAAATGGGAGCGGAATTGGTCCAAATAACAGGACAGAACATAATTGGTTGGTGCCGGGGTTGCTTCGCCCGCATCTGCTGCTCTGCTAACAGCAGTTTTCTAATGTCCACCGTCAGCGGCTTGGCTTGGTAATGGGCGATCGCCACCAGCGCTTTAGCCTGTTCCAGGCTGAGGGGAGTGCGATGATAGGAACGTCGCCAAGGATTCGTACACCGGAGTCGCCACAGGATCAGAGCATTGGGCACAACCCTCTGGAGTCCCAACTGCTCGGCCGTGTCCAGCATTTTATCCGCCGCCCCTACCTGCAGCGCTTCAATGACCAATAGCATTAAATCTATCTGCTGTTGCACATGGTTAGAACAACGTTGGCTAGACAGGGGGTAATCGGGTAATAGGCTGAGAATTGGAGCGGAATCTGGCACGACCGCTGCAGCATCAGACATAGAATCGGTTAACACAAGGGACGAATCAATCACATTGGGCAGACGAAACAACGGCGGATTAGGGAGTTATCAAAGAGCGGAGAACTGTTTTCTTCGTCTCCCTAAGATCGACACCCATCTTATCACCCCCAGCCGATTCCCTTTGGGTGGGGTTCTCCCCTCCGCGTTCATCCCTAGATGGATGACCCAAGTAATGGGGCGTTGCTTTTGTAAATTAAGTCGATGTCAGAGACCGTCTGGACTGGCGACGATGCCCTCCAAATCCGACCAGAATACTGGTCAGAAAAATTCCCATGTAGTAGCTCAGGGTGATAAAACGACGACGAAGCGGGGGTTGAATACCCTGTACCTCGATTTCGTGGGTCGCACGGATGGTTTTACCATTGGTCAATGTGGTAGACGCAGCCACTTCATGGGGCGCACCATCAAAAAACTGCTCCCGCCATGGGAGTGACCCCTGTTCATTGGTTTGACCGGCAAACGCCAATACGGTATCACCGGACTCTAGGGCCTTGACGGTAATGTTCACCGGATAATTCTCCAATGGAGCGCCGGTTGTCGCATCCAAGAGTTGGAGAGAACGCCGACTCGGCAGGCCGACAATGGCGGCTGAATCTCCCATAAGTTGCAGTTCCGTCGAGTCAAGCTGGGTAGCGACGGAAGTTTCATTGAGCGGCATCAGGTCGGGGACTGTCGCGTAAACTATTTCTGCTCGGATGTTGACCCACAGGAGGGCCACGATCGCCACCCCGGTTAAACCGCTTAATAACAGGCGCACCGACCGGGGAACCCATTCTCCTTCTGGAATCGTTTGTTCACCACCAATAATCCAACCCCCGAGTAACCCAATTCCCACCAGCAGAACAATCAAAATGGCGGTGTTACGATACTTGACCGGGTTTTCAGGCACGATAACGGGGATAGTCTGGCTGAAGGCGGCAATGCCCTCCTCCCCTAGCGGCGTGACCCGGACTTGCAACTGATACTGTCCCCGGATGGGAAATTGTTGCTGGAATTCCATCACCCCATTCTGCGTTGTGCCTTCCACTGTCAGCAGTTCTGTTCCTTCCACAAGGGGAAAGTCGGAGGTTGTCCAGAATTGTGGCACTGGAGCGGTCAGCTTAATGAGGTAATTGGCGTTTTTAATGGGATCGCCGGCGGCGGTAGCGGCTTGCAACCGAACCGTGGTGAGGGTGTCGTCGGGAACCACCTGCGCTAAAGGAGGGGTGGTGTGAACCTCAAGGGTGGGTTGTTGGGCCTGGCTCGGGGAGTTGGTTAGCCATAAAAGCAGACAAACACAACTAGCGGCGATCGCCAGTCCGCCGTATCGCAAAAAGCGCATCATTGAATATATCCTCGTTCAAATTTTAGAGATAGTTGACCAACGTTAGACCTTTTAACAAATACGGCCGTCATTAGTGGCACGCGACCCCCAGGGTGTGGTGACGGGTGGCATGGAGGGCATCATGGACGGGGGGATAAACACTAAAATAGAGCGTCCAAACAATCAACGCCCCTAACGCCATCAACAACATGATTTGAACCGGAACTGACAGCGTAATGCGTTGGGTCCGCTGCCATAGAGAATGGGTTAAAACTGACATCTGTACCTCGCAGATTGAGCAACTTCCGCATTAATTCAGTGGGCGGGCATCCTGACTTAAGAAATCGCAGCACCACCTAAAGGGCACGCTTTCTTTCACAGTTGCGGGACAGTGCTGGCCTTGCACCAAGCTTTCCCCGTTTCCACTTAAGGCTGATCCCTTAAGTACCCTGAATGCGTAGTTTTTAACCTATCACGACGATCCATTCCCCCTTAATCCTCTGCAATGGAATGTTACGCTCCGCCTTACTTTTCATCCGGTTGAACCGGATGGGATAAGACCTTCCAGTGAATTGTTAAAATTTGTAAAGTCATGCATCCGAAAAAAAACATCCGGTTTATTTATTTTTAATCACCATGCAAATCAAATCTTTGGGCGCGACCGACATTCACGTTCCCGCGTTGGGCATTGGTACCTGGTCTTGGGGAGACACCCTTTTTTGGGCCTATGGCAACAGTTACGGTGAGACGGATGTGGCGGCGGCTTTTCAGTCAGCAGTTGATCACGGCATCACGTTATTTGATACGGCAGAAGTTTACGGGTTGGGGGAATCGGAACGGATTTTAGGAAGGCTCTGCCATCAAACCACCGCAGCGGTCGTCATTGCGACGAAGTATTTTCCTTTGCCCTGGCGATGGCAACGGTCGGCGATCGCCGCCGCCCTAACGGCGAGTCTGGAACGATTACAAATGTCGCAGATTGCCCTCTACCAAATCCATTGGCCTTTGGAATTTTGGCTAAAAACCCAAGATTTTATGGAGGTGTTGGCGGCGGAAGTCAAACAGGGCAGAATTCAAGCCGTCGGCGTCAGTAACTACTCAGCCCAACAAATGCGTCAGGCCCATGAAATTCTGAGCAGTAAAGGTATCCCGCTGGCTGTTAACCAAGTCAACTACTCCCTCCTCAATCGAAAACTTGAAGAAAATGGCACTTTAGCGACCGCTCAAGACCTAGGCGTTACCATTTTTGGCCTATAGTCCCCTTGCCCAAGGACTTGCTCACCGGAAAATATACTCCCCGACAGCTAGCTGTGAGCCTCCAGGGGGCACGGCGCACCGAATCCCCGCTTTAGCGTCCGGGGTCTGACCAAAATTATGCCGCTACTCAAGCAGTTGCGGATCTTGGGGGAAAAGTACGACAAAACCCTTGCCCAGGTGTCCCTGAATTGGCTCATTGGTCAAACGGCAGTGATTCCAATTCCTGGGGCTAAGGATGCTCGCCAAGCGGAACAAAATGCTGGGACGTTGGGGTGGGAATTGTCCCCGGAAGACCGGCAGAGCTTGAGCGAGATTAAATTAGCTGCTTAGGCGTGAGGTGTTGGGGTAGGGAGGTGATTTTGACCTCTCCTCCGGCTTGTATCTCCAATACACTTTGTTCTGGACACTGTTGCCATTCGGCATGGAACAGCGGCTCGGACGAAATAATGACTCCGTCGGGATAACTAGGGGAATTGGCTAGCCAATACAATGACGGTTCCGGGGGACGAGTGGCATAGCGACAGGCCACTAATTGTTGACCATCGGCTAACAAAATATTGGCGGAAAAAAAGGTGTGGTGTTGTTGGGCTAATTCGGCCAAGGTCATTAAGCTTTGGGTCAGGGCCGCCGCCAAGGTTTTTTCTGGCGATCGCCGCAGGATATCCAAAATTAGCGCAAAGATATGTTCAGAGTCCGTGGTGCCATGGATCATCTGATAACTCTCATCACTTAAGGCATTCCGGAGGGGACGATACAGGGTCGTGCGAAATTGATCAATAAACCCATTGTGGATAAATAATAGTTTTTCTTGGGTAAAGGGCTGGCAATTGGTCAAGTCCACCACAATCGGTGGTGTGGCACTGCGGACATAACCCAAAAAGCAAGCAGCATGAATGTAACGACTGAGATGGGAGAGGTTAATATCGCTCCAAATGGGTAGCGTATTTTTGTAGAGATAGGGCAGGCTTTCCGAGGCTTCATCAAACCAACCAATGCCAAATCCATCAGCATTCAATAACCCCGCAGTCATTTGCTGAGGTTGGTAGCTTTGCACGATTAGAGAATGCTCCGGTTTGTAAATAAGTTGCTCTAACTGTACCGGACTCCCCAAATACCCTAACAATCGACACATAATAATTTTGTTAACGGAACGGAAATTCAGGAAAAAAGCCGCAGGACAACCCCCTATGCGGTCGGGTTAATACCAAGGCTGCTTGTGATGGTTACAGACTGATGTTTGGCAATTTTAAGGTCAATAGCTTGTAACGCTGTTTTGTCATTTCAAACAATGGATTTGCGATCAGGCACGCAATTATTTTCGGAAAATCAGGTCTCCACTGCGACACATACCTGACTCGATTGCGATAAATTTGCCATCAAGCTTGGCATGGGAAGACCCGGCAACACGCTGAGACAAGCCCGTCGTTTCAATGTCCTATTAACGATTGCCATGGGTAGGGCAGGGAGGCGCTTTCAGGGTTCTGTCGAGCCAACCTTCTGCCTGTTGTAGTTGAATTAAGGCTTCTTCTGGTTGGTCTTTCAGTAAATAGACAAGCGCCGCTGCTATTGCTTGTCCTGCTTGGGCTTTACGATCGCCTTTCAATCGGTGCCAGTCAGCCGGCGCGATCGCCAAGCGTGCGGCCAAGCTTTGGGCGAGTTCGGTGGTATCCAGATCAGGGTGTTGATCTAGGGAAGAGGAAACAGAAGAAAAAGGAATCATGGCGAATCAAAAAAGTGGCGCGTGGATGAAGTGCTCAGACAGAGGAATACCGCGATGTTAATGTTTATTTTAAAAAATAGCGACCAAAGCACGCAAAATATCGGTCGTGGGGAACGGTTGGCTCAGAAGACCGCTTCTGTCAATTTTGGTTAATCACGGTAGGCAAATTGTATCTAGCCTTTGTCAATTAGGCCCTTTAAGCAATGCATCCATCGGACTTGTGGGCGGATTTCAACGCTTAACTGACAGAAGCTGTACTGAATTCCCTTAAGTCGATTGGGAGCGGTTGCCGTGGCGAGACTCGTGGCGTTCATAGGCTTCAACAATTTTTTGAACCAAAGGATGTCGGACTACGTCAGCCTGGGTGAAATGGCAGAATGCAATTCCTTCTACATGGCGCAATAAAGATTGGGCAAACTCTAGCCCTGATGGCTGATGACCCGGCAAGTCCGTTTGGGTAATGTCCCCCGTCACAATCATTTTGGAACCGAAACCGAGGCGCGTTAATACCATCTTTAATTGGGCTGGGGTAGTGTTTTGGGCTTCATCGACAATGACAAAAGCATTACTCAACGTTCGTCCCCGCATATATGCCAGGGGTGCTACTTCGATTTTGCCCCGCTCCATCAAGTCCGGAATCTTTTCTGGCTCAATAAATTCATACAGGGCATCATAGAGCGGACGGAGAAAGGGGTTAACTTTTTGCTGTAGGTCTCCCGGCAAAAATCCTAACTTTTCCCCCGCCTCAACGGCGGGACGGGTCAGTATGAGGCGGTCACAGTCATTATTTAGCAACGCTTGCACCGCTAAAACTGCGGCTAAAAAAGTTTTTCCTGTCCCGGCAGGACCGATGCAAAAAGTCACATCATGTTTTTGGATGGCTTTGACATATTGTCGCTGCCGGAATGTTTTGGCTCGAATGGTCTCTCCCCGGCGAGTTTTAGCTAGCACCGTTTTTTGGAGGGATTGATATTCCTGGCCCCGATTAGTATCCTGCGCCTGAAACGCCGTAATTAAGTCAGGACGGGCAATGGCTTTTGCTTCTTGCCAATAGGGGGCTAATGACTCTAGGACTGCCATCACCCGCGATACGGGTTTTGCCTCCCCCATCACCATCAATTCCTGACCCCGCAGAATTAGCTTGGCTCCGGTATGTTGGGCTAAATAAATAAGATTGTCTTCCCCCGTTCCTGCCAGGGCGATCGCACTTTCTGGGGTGGGAAGTTGCAGGGTTTTAGTGACAGGAGGCATGGAGGGTCAGATATCAAGAACAGATGGGTGGGGACTAGGGAAATGATGAACGTTCGGTGTTTTTGGTGAATAGCTGGCGATCGCCAGCTTCCCCTTGCATTGTATCGACGCGGTCACTTACTGCGGGTGATGAGATTGCATTTTCTGTAGTTTTTTAAATGCTTGGTAGATTTCTGGCAATTTTTTATAAATGGCTGACACTTTGAGATATAGCTTATTAGGTACCGCTGGACTCCCTGAAACGATTTCTCCTGCGCCAACTTCACCATGAATACCCGTCTGGGCGGAGGCGATCGCCCCATCACCAATCTTGGCTTGGTTGGCGACCCCGACTTGTCCGGCAAGAATCACGCGATTACCCACCGTCACACTACCCGCAATCCCTACTTGGGCAGCCATGGCACAGGCTTCCCCCACTTGAGCGTTATGGGCAATGTGAACTAGATTGTCGAGTTTGGTATTTTTGCCAATTTTAGTGACCCCGACCGTCGGGCGATCAATGGCGCTATTACAGCCCACTTCTACCCCGTCTTCTAGAACGACATACCCAGATTGTTCAATTTTGTACCAACCAGCTGCCGTCGGAACGAAACCAAATCCCTCTGCACCGATCACTGCCCCAGAATGAATAACACAATAGGCCCCAATCTGAGAGCGTTCATGAACGGTGCAATTGGCATGTAATAAACTGTCCTCCCCCAGACTGACTCGGGGATAGATAACAGCATTCGCCATAATACAGACACGATCCCCAATTTTGCAGTCAGGGTAAATCACCACATGGGGACCAACGGACACATCCTGGCCTAATTTTACAGAGGGATCAATGACAGCGGTGGCATGAACCCCCGGAGCAGGGCGAAAAGGCTGATAGAAAAGCCGAATCGCTTCGGCAAATAAAAGTCGTGGGTTGGCGGTGCTCAACCAAGCTATGCCGTTAGCTCTCGCGGCGGCTTGCATTGCCCCATTATCCGGAATGATTAATGCCCCGGCCTGGGTGGTGGCCAATGGTGCCAAATATTTTGCATTTTCCACATAACTTAATTGCTGCACCTGAGCCTCTGATAGTCCTGCAACGCCCAGAATTTCCCTATCCTGATGGGAATCTTTTTCCAGGCTATGGGTGATTACTTGGGAACGTAAAGACGCGACAATCTGGCTAAATTGCATTACAAGAAAAGGTCAGTGGCTATTTAAAAATATAAGGGTATATCGGTGACTCTTAATGCATCGCATCGATATGTCCCATAGCGATGGGTGGCAAGTTAGGCAAAAAGTCCACTCTGGGCAAAGACCAGCAGTTCCAAATTCAAACGGTAGCTTATTATACAAATACTGCTTTCCTTGTGGAGATCAAGAGGTATTAGGAGCATTAGGAGCTTGAAGAGGGGCTGAGTCGTCGAGAATAAAGTCCAACAGGTGCTGCCAGCTTTCAAACAATAAATACTTTGTCAGACTCAGGAGATCCTAAAAAAAGCCCTTGCGTGTTCCTCGTTGAGTTCGAGCCCGCTGATACCGCTCGTCAACCCAATGGAGAACTGTATGAAACAGGAAAGCCACCAGATTGGAAGTAACAGGAACATCGCCCGATACAGCCTGCCCCAAATCCCCCCAGCGGCATCCCGTGCCAAGGCCCATCATTTAAATTACTCTCATAGCGCACAGTGTAAGGGGCTTCCCATCCTTTACCCAGGGGGCGCTGCCAAGCATAGGAAGGAATGTCTGGTTTTTAAACTTGCAAAGCCATGCGGGGAACACAGGAAAAGAGAAGTGGTTTGTTGGTTTATCTTAAGCGACGCAGGGAGTGGGAGAAAAGACGGCTTTAAGAGTAATTTCGAGTTGGGGGCAGTAACTTGGGAAATTTACCATCTACGGGCTTGGGCTAGCATGGGGAAATAGCAACCTAACATCCACTCCAAATCAGTCGGTTGATGCAACAAACTTAGATAAATAATTTAGGTAAAAGACAGGGGGCAACTTTTTTGACTACATTTTTTTGCTAAACAACTGATTTTATTTGACCCATTGCCGTCTAATATTGACTGCCATCGGCATATTCCCCACTTGCAACCAAACAAATGATGATTCTTAAAAACGCTTTTTGGTTAGGCTTCGGGATTGTGGGTTTAGTTTGGGGGGCTGTTCCCGCTGATAGCCGCGCCCTACCGTCACCGACTACACCCGCTCTAATTTATCCCGCCGTTGTTCAGACTATTCCGCTGCTAACCCATAAAGCTTCCACCAACACTATGCTACCTGAGGCGATCGCCAATGCTGTCCTTGCTGATCTTGCTGAAAAAACAGCGCGATCTGTTGCCGACTTCACTATCCAGTCTGCGACAGAAAAAACGTGGCCGGATAGTTGCTTAGGGTTATCCCGCCCCGACCAACTATGCGCCCAAGTGATGACACCGGGTTGGCAAGTGGTGGTGAGTGACGGCAAAAAAACGTGGACTTATCGCACCGATCAACGCGGCAAAAATATCCGCCCAGAAGCTTAGATTCAAATCTTCCTGGTTGACTAAACCCAATTGCGATAACTGTCATTCATGGTTCCTGCCCCTCCTACTGCCACTACCCCGTGGTCTAGTCCACTACAAGTGGGGAATTTGACCCTACAAAGTCGTGTGTTGCAATCGCCGCTATCAGGGGTAACAGACCGGGTATTTCGACAATTAGTCCGGCGCTATGCTCCCCAGTCCATGCTCTACACCGAAATGGTCAGTGCTAGTGAGCTGCATCACCTCCGCCAGCTTCCCCGGGTGATGGACATTGCCCCAGGGGAAGAACCTATTAGCATTCAACTGTTTGATTGTCGTCCCGATTTTATGGCAGAGGCGGCCCAAAAAGCGGTTGCCCAAGGCGCACAAACCATCGATATCAACATGGGATGTCCCGTCAATAAGATTACGAAAAAAGGTGGTGGTTCTTCCCTATTACGACAGCCCCGAGTGGCTGAAGCCATTGTCAAAACCGTTGTGGCGGCCGTTTCCGTTCCCGTCACCGTAAAAACTCGCCTTGGGTGGGATGATACCGACATCGCCATTGTGGATTTTGCCCGACGTTTACAGGATGCAGGGGCACAGCTTTTGACTCTCCATGCCCGGACTCGTGCCCAGGGTTATAACGGAAATGCTCGCTGGGAATGGATCGCCAAAGTCAAACAAGCATTGTCCATTCCTGTTATTGCCAATGGAGACATTTTTTCGGTGGCAGCGGCGATCGCCTGTTTAGAGCAAACGGGGGCGGATGGGGTGATGTGTTCCCGAGGCAGTTTGGGATATCCCTTTTTGGTCGGGGAAATCGAACATTATTTAAAAACTGGGCAACGGCGATCGCCAGCAACGGTGGTAGAAAGATTGACCTGCGCCAAGGAACATCTCCAAGGGCTGTGGGACTATAAAGGGCAACGGGGGCTGTATCAATCCCGTAAACATCTGGCGTGGTACTGCAAAGACTTTACGGGGGCAGCGGCGTTGCGGGAACAACTGTCACGGATTGAATCGGTTGCAGACGGCATTAATCAATTAAATCGGGCGATTCAAACACAGCAAGAATCTACGTTACCCATCTGAGATAGTGAGATCCTTTCCTTTCCGGCTGACAGTTCCGATTTCACGCCAAGAACTTTATTTATCCTGGCAATATCGCACTAATCAACCAGCAGAAAAAAAGCAAGAAAATTAAGAGCTTGAGCCAAAGATATTTAGCTTTATATGTCTCGTGTTTCTTGGTCGGAGGATGGATGACTTTGATCTTGGTGACAGTACGCGGCGGCGATCGCCGAATAATAATCAAGGGGTCAGGCTGCTGCCGTGGCGATCGGGGAGTCGCCGCTCGACGAGGTAAACGGTTAATCATCGGCGGCCAATCCTTACAACATCACCATCGAAGGTGGGAACAGACAAGACAAACGGATCGGTAGAGTAAGTTAAGGCTTGTTCTTCCAAAATCCCAATGGCAATGGCTTCTCCCATCCGCAGACTGTCGTAATAATCGGTGAAGAAGTGAACCCCAGCCATATTACGACCAATGGAGATATTGGCCGCCAACTTGTTAAGTTCTCCTTCTAGGGTTAGAAAGTCTTCCCCGCCAATCGTTTCATTCAGCACAGCATCTGGATCGGGATCAGGAACAATCGCCGGTGCGCGGTAAATTACAGCCTCATCACCCTCGGCATAGCGTTTGAATCGGATGTTTCCATCGCTGTCTTGTGCCAAAACACTTGCTGTATCAAAAAAGGCTTTTAAAATGGTGACGCAAGCCCCTGCCACCGTGGCATGACCAGCACCATAGGCGGGGTGCATGGGGGAACCTTCTGGGAAAGCCATGGGAAGAAAATAACTATTTAAGCTAGACCCCGTTTTGGTTGCATTATGAGTTTTGATTGCGTTCAGAGTGCCATTGCTATCCAATTCAGCCGCAAACAAGTCCATATCCTGCTTCAACGTGGGCGAGACAGTGTTTTTTGCCGGGTCATCCAGGTTCTCAAAATCTTTCATTAGATGAATCCGGGCCGCCAGGGCTTCAGGGCGGAGACGGATATGGTTATTAAATTTTTGGAAGCGGACGGCTTTCAGCGCACGGGTTGAAACTTCGGTGACCAAGTTTAAAATATGAGGACCACCATATAAGGCAAATCCCCCCGCATTCCGTCGGGTTGAGCCTTTACCCGCTGCTACCCCTACGCCAGACAGATGATCAAAGCTGGGATCAAACGGGGTTTCCATTCCCAGCAGAATCAGGCAGGCATTGAGATAGGCCTCGTACAGCGCATCATAGTGGACATAGGTAGCCAAATCACGGGGCGTTGAAATAAAACGGCGGTTGGGCACTAAACCCGCTCCGGGTTCATAAATTTCACGCGGTGGCCGTAGCCCCCGTTGTACCGCCACGTAATCAGACATGGTGAGCATGAAGTCTGTATCCGTTGCAATGGGGACTTTTTGGGAAACCTGAAGCGCACCATAGGCAATCTTGCCATCCGCAACACTGCCTGAGCCATTGAAGTCCCCGTTCCCAATGAGCAAAAATTGGGACAGATAGGGCCCCACTTCAACGCCAGGGGAAGACCCGCGAAAAACTGTCTGGGCATTCAATACACCACTGTCGTTCACTTTGCGGGAACGTCCGGTCTGATTGGTGATGTAAGGAAGGGCATTCAATCGGGCGATCGAGGCATCAATGGTGGGATTGCTTGCCAATAATTCCAGCGCATTGAATGGCTGGTCTCGGAGCACTGCCAATTCATAAACCGCTGCCATTTCCAGCACCAATTCAGGGTTAGGGGCTTCCCCCACCATCAACGGCGGAGCAGGAGGCATCGTGACCGCTTGGGCATCTGGCCCCTGTAGCTCAAACACGACCCCTGCCGTGGGCGCTTCCCATTGCCGAAAGTTCGAGGGAATATCGTCTAAAGGCACTTCCTCTATTTCGTATGTGCTACCGCTTAGTACCACGTTGTACTTTGCCCCGTGGCGAACCCGGTCAGAAAACGGATCGATAAAAGCATCATCGATCGCCCGCCGGAATTCAACAAAATCGAGGGGATCGTGTAGCAAACCGGTATGTGGATTATGGGGTAATCCCTTGGTAAATGACATGAAATACGAGTCACCCGCATACCGCTGCTCATCCCCATTTGCTTGATGGTCAGGATGCTGGCGACTCCGGGCTAATTCAGCGGCTTCTACCCTCACCGCATAGGACTCTTGACGACGATCAGTCATGATGACTTCCTCAAATTAAGACGTAAAAAGTAATGAATAATTAGATTTGGCAGCTCTCAGGAATAGGGGGTATCTCCGCCGCTACTCTAAGTAAGTTCGATTAGTCGGCTTTTTGTAACAACGACAGCCCTAGCCTAAGGTTGCAATGGTTAACTCCAGACCCTAGCAGATTGCTTTACAATGCAGTTTGGACTTTTAGCGTTTACTCAAACTCTGCACAGTTGCTACTGCTATGGATACTCTGCCCTATTTGCAATGGTCAATTTATGCCACACTTGCCGCTTTCGGGGTGATGGTGCTGGCATTTATTTTTAAATGGGGATTCCGCTTCCGCATGGTGGGGATCACCAGCTTCATGACAGTGCTGAGCATCGGCATCTTTGGCTTGGGTTTGGGACTATTTGACCACTCGGCGGTGGAAGGTGCAGTCCGCTTTAGCCGTGTGTATGACAATGGGGCAAACCAAATT
Organism: Merismopediaceae cyanobacterium; assembly: GCA_942490695.1. Lineage (GTDB taxonomy): Bacteria > Cyanobacteriota > Cyanobacteriia > Cyanobacteriales > Microcystaceae > Synechocystis. The sequence goes on from CALNXU010000006.1 coordinate 58,977, forward strand.
GTCATTATTGTGCCCACCAGCATTAACCAGCCAGAACTCGAAGCGACCCTACAGCAAGCCTCCAAAACCTACTTTTCTTTAGGTCGTATTTCCACCGATGGTCGTGAAGACATGGTGGTCAGAGCACGAACACTGATTCATCCTGAAGCAGGCGTGACTAAACCATTATATCTTGGCGAAGCACGACGGACATTGGGAACCAGGGAGCAAAATGGGGTTGAGATTCGCGTTAATGCTCCAGCTCTCCGGGCCTTACAACAAGATCAGGCGGCTTAATGGGGTTTTTTCTTCAAGAGATATATGAAAGATTTTTTTAAACAGGCGGTCGCGAGCTTTGTTGGTACTATTGCGGCGATCGGATTATTAGTTAGCCTCAGTACTGCGGGGGGAATCTTGTTATTGTTGCTGCTCTCTGTGGACAATGACCCGGTTGTCGAATCCAAAACGGCGTTAGTGCTAGACCTGGGAACGCCAATTCGTGACACGAATCCCCCCCTTAATCTCCGGGCAGCTTTGGCGCGTTCAGAAGAAGAGATATTACCATTACGGGAGGTGGTCACCGCCATTGAGGCCGCCGCTGAAGACGACCGTATCACCACCCTATTTATTGATGGCCGCCGAGGCAATCGTGTCAGTGGCTATAGCAACCTGAGTGAAATACGGCAGGCGCTGCAGACTTTTAAAGCATCGGGGAAATCCATCATTGCCTATGGGGTGAATTGGAGTGAGACGGGTTATTATCTCGCCTCGATCGCTGACAAGGTTTTAATCAATCCAATGGGGGGTATTGAACTCAATGGTTTGGGAACCCAGCCAATGTTTTATGCGGGGGCGTTTGAGAAATATGGCATTGGGGTTCAAACCGTCCGGGTAGGCAGCTTCAAAGGGGCCATCGAACCTTTTACCCGTCAAGATCTTAGCCCCGAAAACCGTCAACAACAACAGGCGTTACTGGATGAACTGTGGCAGAATTACCGCGAAACGGTGGCCCAGAAGCGCAATGTCACTCCGACGGATATCCAGGCGATCGCCGATAACCAGGGATTAATTATGGCCGATGCGGCCAAAACCGCTGGCTTGGTGGACGAGGTGCAGTATTGGGACGAAGTCTTAGACGCATTTAAAGTGGCTGGGGTGTTTATGGTGCTGCCGGCGGATATGGATGAAGACAAAGAGGACGGCAAAGCGTTTCGTCAGGTCAGCATCAAAAATTATCACGCGGCCCTGGAGGCAGACCAAGAAGTAGATGAAAACGCCCCGACAATTGCGGTGCTCTATCTGGATGGAGCCATTGTGAATGGCAAAGGTACCTTAAATACGGTCGGGAGCGAGCGGTATGCGGCCTTTATCCGTAAGCTACAAGCTGAAGACGACATTAAAGCGGTGGTATTACGCATCAATAGCCCCGGCGGGAGTGCTAGTGCAGCCGACATTATTTGGCGGGAAGTGGAATTATTACAACAACAAAAGCCCGTCATTGTGTCCATGGGGAACGTGGCGGCTTCTGGCGGGTATTGGATTGCCACCGGGGCGGAAAAAATCCTTGCCCAGCCCAACACCATCACCGGCTCCATTGGTGTGTTTAGTGTGCTGTTTAATATTGAAACCCTAGGCGATCGCCTGGGGTTAGCCTGGGATGAGGTCGAAACGGCTGAACTAGCAACGCTGGGGTCAACGGTTACCCCCAAAACGCCCTTGGAGCTAGCGGTCTTTCAGCGGGCCGCCAATCAAGTGTATGACACCTTCCTCGATAAAGTGGCAATCTCACGGGACTTGTCTAAACCCCAGGTAGAACAGGTCGCCCAAGGCCGGGTCTGGAGTGGTAAAGCGGCCAAACAAGTGGGATTAGTGGATCAGTTAGGGGGGCTGGAAATGGCGATCACCGAAGCCGCCGCCTCGGCCGAGTTAGGCGACACCTGGCAAGTGGACACCTATCCTGCCCGTAAAAACCTAGAATCCCTGCTTCTGGAGAGTCTCAATAACAGCTTGCACACTGGGCTTGCCCAAGATTCCCCATTACCCAAGCCCCTAGAAGCCGCCTGGCAACAATTGGGGAATGAATGGCAGCTACTTGATGAGTTTACTGACCCCCAAGGCATTTATGCCCGTTTACCCTTTCTTGTCCCGCTAAAATAATCGCCGTGGGAAAATAAAACCGCCATATTTAATTTCCCCTAGGAGATGTCGTTACTGTGCAATGTCGTGTGTGTGATTCTTCCCGCCTAGCGCTAGCGGTGGATTTGGGGCTACAACCCTGGTGCAATCATTTCCTCAAACCGGAAGAAGTCAACCAGGAACCTTACTACCCGCTGCGGGTGATGTATTGCCACGATTGTAGTACTGCGCAATTGGATTACACCGTCAAAAAAGAAATCATGTTTGGGGACCATACCTATCTATCGGGTATCACCCGCTCTTTGAGTGCCCACTTTGAACAGGTCGCCCAGAAAGTGGATCAGCGTTTTTTGGCCACCCAAACCCAAAAATCCGTGTTGGACATTGGCTCCAACGATGGCACCCAATTGAAGCATTTTAAGGCCTTGGGCTATGACGTTTTAGGCGTCGAATCGTCCAAAACCACCGCCCAGATTGCCAACGAGGCAGGCATTCCCACCGTTAATGAATTTTTCAACTTAACCGTTGCGGAACAACTTAATCGACAGTTTTCAGTTATCAATGCTGCTGGAGTTTTTTTTCACCTCGAAGAACTCCATTCCGTCACGGCCGGGATTAAACAGGCCCTAGCCCCCGACGGCGTGTTTGTGGTGCAGTTTCTGTACATGAAACGCATCATGGAAAATTTAGCATTTGATCAGATTTATCATGAGCACTTGTTGTACTACAACCTAAAAACGGTTGAAACCCTGTTACAGCGCCACGGACTCACTCTGTTCGATGCTTATCTTTCCCCTATTCATGGTGGGTCAATTATTGGGTTTGTCACCCATCAGGGCAAACGACCGTTCTCGTCCCGTTTAAAAGCCATGTGCCAAGCAGAAGACATAGAAAAAGCCAATGACTACGCCACGTACCTGGACTTTGCCCAACGCATTGAGCAGATGAAGGCAGAAAATTTAGCTTACCTAGCCGCAGCGAAACAAGCCGGAAAGACGGTTTGGGGCTTTGGAGCACCCGTTAAAGGCAATACCTTGTTGAATTATTTTGGGATTGGAACCCAATATTTGGATTACCTAGTGGAAAAAAACGAATTACGACGGGGCTTAATTTCCCCTGGCATGCATATTCCACTGGTTATTGAAAATGAGCTAACTAGCCTGCCGGATATTTATTATGTCCTCGCCTGGAATTTTAAACGAGAAATATTAGCCAATAATCAAGCCCTAGTGGATCAGGGTGTAGAATTCTTTTTTCCGGTCAATCCCCGGGACTAGTTTCTAAAAGAGTGATGGATAGCTAAAAGCTTCGATTTGAAAGAATCACAGCCATTGTATGGACTACGCCGCCTTAGTGGCCGACCGTAGAGCCTATCGCCAGTATTTGGATGAGCAGATTGAGCAGCACCCAGAACTCTTTCCCGTAGACATCCAGCAAGGCTATCGCTTCCATGGGCTAGTGCGCTCGCTGCGCCAACAATTGGAGACCCGTCGGATTTATCTATTCAGGAGCCATGCAGTGAAAAACACACACGTTGGCTCAAACAGCGGATTTATCTGGCGGTGACCGCCGCCAGAGGCAACCATCTGAGCCTCAGTGCTGGCAATGAGGGGTTGAAAGCGGCCTATGGGGTGTTCCAATGCGTCGGTTCCTGGAATGGGTGACGCTGCGAGACCTGCCTCAGGCGGTCAAACAACGGCTCCTACGGCTACGAAACAAGTCGAACTGCTTCCAGCGGGCCTATGACTTCCCTGGAGCCTATCGCACCAGCAATCAAGTGGACCGGCCCATGAACTATCTGGACTGTATCCTCTATGCCCTGCAGGGTTTTCACGGCACTTGGCAGTCGGCACAGCAGGAAGTGCGGGCGATGGCACTCTTGTGGAATTTTCATCCTTTTTGTCGTATTTGTCGTAAAACCAAAACGCAAAAAGAGGGCTGTCTATGTCCCTTTGAACAACTCAATGGGTTTCGCTATCACGATGATTGGATGCGCAATTTCCTCATCGCATCATCCCTCAATGGCAGGAGACCGCTCACTAAATTACCGCACACAAACTAATGTAGAACCAGGATTATTTATCCCTCATGCTGTCTGTGCTCTATTCCTTTGATAAGTTTCTTTTTCGCTGCCCCATAGCTGTCACTGGTCACCGCTGCTGATTGGGTATTGAGAAGGATGCCCCAAATCAACAGAACAAACCACCTGAAGCCGGCCTCCGGGCTAAAGGCTGGGCATAACTCTCCTACAATTTACTCAAGACGCTGTGATAGCTCCATAATATTGCTGGCTGACACTTGGTATATCAGTCAGCTCTGGGCATGACGGGTCGTTACCTGACTGGTTTAGGCTATCCCCCATTACCCATTCCCCAAAAATGAAAATCGTTTCTATCAAGATTAAAAATTATCGTGTCTTTGAAAATATAGAAATCAAGAATATTCCAGCCTTCTGTGTCATCATCGGAGCCAACGGCACCGGAAAATCAACTTTATTTGACATTTTTGGCTTTCTTCGCGATGCCTTAAAAAATAACATTCGCCAAGCCTTGCAAATTCGTGGTGGATTTAATGAAGTTGTCACCCGAGGGAAAGAACAAGAAAACATTGAAATTGAACTCAAATTTCGCATGGAAATCCTTGGCACAGAACGCTTAGTGACCTATGTGTTGATTGTCGGGCAAGACAAAAGAAGACCAATCGTAAAGCGAGAGATTTTACGCTACAAACGTGGCGAATATGGTTCCCCCTATCACTTCCTAGATTTTCAAGAAGGGAAAGGCTATGCCATCAAAAACGAAGAAGATTTTAAGAGTGATGAAGAACTAGAGCGAGAGGAGCAAGAACTTGAATCTGCCGATATTTTAGCCATTAAAGGCCTAGGACAATTCCAACGTTTTAAAGCCGCTAATGCCTTCCGTTTATTAATAGAAAACTGGCACGTTTCCGATTTCCATATCAGTGATGCCAGAGGCAGCAAAGATGCACTTTATGCCGAACACCTTTCCCCCACAGGGGACAACATAGCGATTGTTGCTCAATATATCTACCAGGAATATTCCGACATATTCGAGCAAATCTTACAGCGAATGCAAGCACGGGTTCCCGGCATATCAAAAGTCGAAGCCAAAAATACCGAAGACGGCAGACTAATTCTAAAATTTCAAGACCAAGCCTTTAAAGATCCGTTCATTGATCGCTATGTATCTGACGGCACAATGAAAATGTTTGCCTATCTAATCCTACTTTTCGACCCCAAACCCCATCCCCTATTGTGTGTCGAAGAACCCGAAAACCAACTCTATCCCAGCCTTTTAAGAGATCTTGCCGAAGAATTTGATAGCTATGCCCATCGCGGAGGACAAGTCTTTGTTTCGACTCACTCTCCTGACTTTTTAAATGCTGTTCCCCTAGACAGTATCTTTTGGTTAATGAAAGAACAAGGCATTACCAAAATACAAAAAGCCACCGATAGCGAAACCCTCAGAAACTTAGTCGATGCAGGCGATCTCCCTGGTTATCTCTGGAATCAAGGCTGGTTTGAAGGAGTTGCCCCCGAATGAGTTATGACCTAATTTTTTTACTAGAAGAACCTTCCATTAAGAATGTTTTAGTTGAGCTTTTACCAAAAGTGATTCCGGCTGGACTTAGCTATAAATGCATTCCCCACCAAGGCAAACAAGATCTCGCTAAATCTATCCCCAATAAAATCAAAGCCTTCCGTTTCAGCCCTGCCACAAAATTTGTGATTGTCCATGATCAAGATTCCCATGAGTGTAAACAACTAAAAGTTGAATTATCTCAAATTTGTCAGAGGGCAGGAAAGCCAGACATATTAATTCGGATTATTTGCCGTGAACTAGAATCTTGGTTTCTTGGTGATCTTGCCGCTGTCGAAAAAGCCTATCAACTCCCATCCGAAAGCCTCAGCAAAAGACAAAACCAAAAGAAGTATCGCGACCCAGATGGACTCAACTCCGCTAAACAAGAACTCATAAAGCTTGTTGACGAATACAAATACGAATACTATGCCGGAACCCACTCCAAGGCGATCGCCCCTCATTTATCCCTAACTGAAAACAAATCTCGCAGCTTTCACATTTTTCTAGATGGCATTAAACAACTAATTCATGAAAAATCATGACCCGAACAGGAACTAGAACAAAATCTGATCCGACACCTGACTGGTTTAGGCTATAAATCCGTTACTATCCGTAACGCCGAAGCATTGCATGCCAACCTAAAAACCCCACTCGAAAAACACCATAATACTCAACTCAGCGACGACGAATTTAAATGAGTCCTCAACCATCTCGACAAAGGCAATCTCTTTGACCGTGCTGAACGTCTTCGCGACAGAATGGAACTCAGCCGTGACTTGCCCGGTATAAAGACAGTTTTAGTTATATTTGGGCTTGAAATGAGCTAAAGTCCCATTAATTAGTCATTGCCATGGAAAAATTATCCCAACTTATTGAAAAAAATCAGCGCTTGGCGCTAGCACTTAAGGTACAGCAGGAAATCAATGCGAGCCAGCGGTGTTTTTTAGCTCGCGTTGCCCACGAGCTTCGATCGCCATTGAGTAGCGTGATGAGCTTGCAGCAATTAATCTTGAATGATCTATGTGACTCCCCTGCGGAAGAAAAGACATTTATAGCGGATAGTTATCAGGCGTCTCAGCAACTATTAGCGATGTTGGAGATTGTAGGGATGGTGGCAAAGCTTAGCTATGGTTCTCTGACAGTAAAAATTGAAGCGTTAGAAATTCAAGACTTATTCCAAGAACTGCACGCTTTGGCGGCATTACCCATTCAAAATAAAAATTTTCGCTTGACGATTCGTGACCCTGGCACGGCAATTGAAATTCACGGCGATCGCCAAAAGCTGCTGTGGGCTTTTCGTAATCTAATAGATGGTGCGTTGATGGCAACGACGGTAACCACCGGTGAAGTGTTCATTGCGGTTGAACAACCAGCTTCTGATGCGGTGGGGGTAGCGTTTAACCTGACCCTACCCTGCCCAGGCGAGGTCTGGCAATTGGAAGAAAACGAGACTGAGAGAATGCTGGCAACCAAGATTTTTCCAGATCTACTCCCGACCCAGCCTGAGTTTTTCGACTTTTCTCCCCCGATACGCTATTCTCTGGCTCAATCTGTTTTATCGAAAATGGCTGGCCAAATTGAGATCAAACCACAGACAGCCGTTAACTCCAATGCCACTAACACTAGCTGCACGGTGCAAATAACGCTTTTAAGTGAGCCTTTATCCAAATGGTTTAGGTTGGTGTCGGTTACCCAAGATTATGCCTAAGCTAAGCGTGGAAAATCGGTAGGGGGAACATCTTGCCAACGACCATTGCCCACTGCCTGAATAGCTTCTGGGAGCTTTACAGCACCGGTATACAATGCTTTTCCGATAATAACCCCGTTAACGCCTAAACTTTCGAGGCCCAGTAGGTTTAATAAATCCCGGAGTTGACTGACCCCCCCTGAGGCAATGACGGGAATGGTCAATTGACTAGCAAGGGCTTTGAGGGCCTCCAAGTTTGGAGGCCTGTCAGGGTTCCATCGCGATAAATATCGGTATAAATAATGGCAGCGGCCCCTTGTTTTTCCATATCCTGCGCCAAGGCAATCGCCTCTATTTCTGAGGTCTCTAACCATCCCCGAGTCGCCACCTTACCATTGCGGGCGTCAATGCCCACTACAATTTTGCCGGGAAATTCCGCACAAAGCTGACCCACTAGCTCAGGATTTTCGACTGCCACTGTCCCTAAAATGATGCGTTGTACCCCCAGATCTAATAACTGTTTTACTCGGTCACGGTTCCGGAGACCGCCCCCGACCTGCACCGGAATGGATAGGGCTTCCACAATCGCGGCGATCGCCGCAAGATTAACGGGTTCTCCCGCTTTGGCCCCATCGAGATCCACCAAATGAAGGCAGCTTGCTCCCTGAGCCTGCCATTTTTGTGCCACAATCACCGGGTTCTTGTGATAAACCTGGGATTGTTGGTAATCCCCTTGAAACAGCCGGACACATTGACCGCCTAGCAAATCGATCGCCGGTAGAATATCCATAGTGTTGAGGTCTCGAAGATCATGTTCTCAATTGAAGCCAAAGAAGCAAATAATAAACTGCGCTTTGCTTAATCCTGAATATAAGTCTTTCCTTCGGTGAGAGCAATTTCTGCCCTCATCAGTTCCCGCCCTAGGTAAGCTGCATGGTTCAACATCGTCATGGGACAATCTGAACTTTCTTCAAACAATTTGACACAGACTTCTTTGGCGCTATGTCCCCGAATAATCCGAGTCGGTAGGCGTTTATTGCCCCCTCGACAAGCAATCACTTCACCGCTGTCCGGGTCAACTGCCAACCCTTGTTCATTAATCCCATTGCTGTAGTGCTCAATCACTAATTGCCCTTGGTCGGCATCGACTTTTACCAACCAATAGCCCCCCGGATCAAGCTCGATATACCGGTTCGACAGTTGATTATCCAGGTCTTGAATCGAAGTTACTAATACAGTCATAGAACCCTTTGAATCGGCAGCACATGAACTCTATCTATCCTACACGGTCAGCTTCCTTCCCCAGAAAGGCGCTGCCACACAGTCACTAATCCGTCCTTATCCCCCACATTGCCGGGAAAAAGCACAACTGGTAAGTGGGCAAAACGGGGATGATCATCCTGGGTACGCACCAAGGACACGCCGGGAAGGATTTGCCCCAGCAGACGGACTGAATTCAGGGCAAGGCCGACACTCAACACATCATTGGAGGTAATTCCCCCTTTACTAATCAAAAAACCAATATCCTGGGGTAATTGCTGAACGACCGCCATTAATAGGTGGGAAAGTTCCCCGCCAAAATCTAAGCGGGCCTGAATGGAAGGAAAGGTTAACTCCTGTCGGCTGGTGTAAATCACAGGGGTTTTATTTTGGGCCCGGATGCGGTTCACCGCCGCCAATGTCGATTCGATAAGTGGCGCTTTTTGAGCGGGGGAATCCCGTAAAGTCTTTACCGATACTTCGACTCCGATGACTTTAGGCTGCTGGAGCAATACTGCTAACTGTTCACTGGATTTCTGGACATGGGAGCCAACGAGAACCACACCAGGTTTTTGACTCGCTTTAGTCGTAGCCATTGCCTCTGCAGGAACTGGCTGGGGTCCCAGAGTCGCCAACGAAGTGAGAATGCTGGCCGCGCTGCGTAACAAAAAATGTTTGCCATGGTTACGACTCGTCTGTAGTAACGCTTGGGCAAGGACATCAAAGTCTGTCTGGTTTTCGCCGTCCACCACCGCACATTGATTATGCTGCCATTGCGATAGGCGATCGCCAAGGCTTTGGATGGTTTTGGAACCAGGAGGACGTAAATCGGTTAGGGTAATCCGTTCTACCCGCTCAGCAGGAATCGCTCCCTGGGTTTTTTCGGCGACGTAATCCGGTAAGTAGCTATTTTGATAACCAAAGACAGAGTCTTTTGCAAACTCAGTTTCAGACACCGGAATCGGCTGACCATCCACCACCAAATAGTGAACACTGTCTTGGGTGATGCGGCCCCCTTCAAAAAAAGCTGGTATGAGCAAATGGGCATCAAATTCCCCCAATTCTCGATTGATAACATCAGTTTCCAGGGGATAATGCCCCCTGAGGGTGGAATCAGACCGACTCACCACCACATAATTTTCAATGTTCTCAGCGGCGATCGCCTGTTTAAGGTTGCGACAAATTTCAGTAATCACAACTTGTGCGCTCTCCGGTGTCAATGCCCGCGTATTACTCAGGATAAAAAATATTGCAGCCCCATCGCGTAACCCCTGCCGCAGGGTTTCCACGTCCCATTGCATCAACAGCAAGCAACTGTGAACCGTCTGCGATCCGGTGGGATCGTCATCAATCACAATGATTTTGGGGACTTGGGACATAACAAGACAGTTGAACGCAGCAGCAATCCCCCAATTATTTCATTAATTACGACAGGTAAATTTGATTTTTCTGAAACCTGCTCCCTCAACTTGACTCCTCTTGTTATTTTTTGGGGAGTCAAATTCCGCAGAACTTTAACCACACTGAAAGCTTGAAACCCCGTTCCCATCTTCAATAAAGGCTGCTTATTGCAGATTAGATGAACCAGAAACACTAAAGTCCCTCGCTCCATACAGATAATCGCCGACCCTCAGCACAAAACTCCAACTGAATTTCCAGATACTGTTGGGGTAAAGACACCATCCGTTCCGGCCATTCGATCGCCACAATGCCCAACGGAGACGCCTCATCTTGCCAATACTGCTCAAGGTACATGGCCTTAACTTCCGCCGGCGTTAAACGGTACAGGTCTAGGTGGTAGAGGGGAAAGGAACCCGCATGATATTCATTCACGAGGGTAAAGGTGGGACTCACAATCGTATCTGTAATGCCCAAACCCAGGCCAATTCCTTTGACCAAGCTGGTTTTGCCTGCCCCCAAATCTCCCCGGAGTAACAAAATCGTGCCTGGGGTCAGTTGCGGGGCGAATGTTTGGCCCCATTGCAGCGTAGCGTCAGGGGAAGGTAAGTCAACCGATTGAATGAGTTTTAAATCTGCCATAACAGTGGGGTCTTTTCCTTGTTGAACCCAAGGGTAGGCTAATACTCAATCCAGCATTTAGGGCAATAGAACAGACTCATCAACGATGTTTTTCACCCCGATCCTCAAAACTCAGAATTTCAAGGTAGACACGGTTTACCCTTCATTTTTAAACGACGGTAACGTGGTCTTTGGGGGAAATGGTCAACCGAGTTTAGTAAAAAGCATCTAAGTCGATCGCCTTAGAGCCTCCTTCTTTAAGCTGTTTGAGCAGGCTGTCTAGTTGTCGCCAAACTAAAGCGGCAATAAAAATCGTGATGGGAACCGCGATGATGTAGGAAATCCAGGGACTACCGAGAAATACTTCTACCCCTGATGCCAAAAACACACAAATCCCCACACAAATTCCGAAAAACGGAAGCTGTAAATCCAATTCCGCCAGGGTACTTTGGGGGGTCTTTAGCCATACTTTTACTTTCTGTTTTAAGGTTGCCTCAAACGCTAAGCCGCAGGTTATTCCGATAAATAAACCCACTGCAATCAAAACGTAGGGCGGTTGGGGCAAATAGTACATGGCTAAATTGGGATCTGTAAAGAAATATGAAAAGCCTCCCAATCATACCAAAACCCTCACCGTAGAATCAGCCAGGGCAATCCCAGAATTTCCACGGGTTGGGCCAGCTACTCACCGCGAAAATCCAACCCGGACTTAAAAATCTAAAGACCTTTGACAAAGTGCTCTATGCGACTCAGTCCTTCCTGGATGGTTTCCATGTCGGTTGCATAGGAAAGACGAATGCATTGGTCTGCCCCGAAAGCTACCCCTGGAATGACTGCCACCTGCTGCTCGGTTAACAACTTTTCGCTGAAGGTTAGGGAATCTAAGCCAGTGGGAGCAATATCGACAAACACATAGAATGCCCCCATTGGTGTGGGGCAACTCAGATGGGGGATTTGGTTAATGCCCTGCACCATGACCTGCCGCCGTTCCGTAAACGCTTCCACCATCTTTTCGACACAGGTTTGGGGGGACGTTAACGCGGCGATCGCCCCGTATTGGGCAAAAGTACAAACATTGGAGGTACTATGACCTTGAATTTTGCTACAGGCCTTAATGAATTCCACTGGCGCAGCGAGGTAGCCCACCCGCCACCCGGTCATAGAATAACTTTTGGCGAAGCCATTACTGATAAATGTCCGCTGAAAAATGTCTTCATTCACGGCTCCAATACTCAGGTGCTCCATGCCGTCGTAGAGAATCCTTTCATAGATTTCGTCGGACACAACATAGAGGTTTTTATGGGTTAGAATCACCGCCGCTAGCGCCTTGATTTCATCAGGATGGTAGACCATCCCCGTGGGATTAGAAGGGGAATTTAAAACAAACAGCTTGCTCTGCGGGGTAATGACGGCCGTTAACTGTTCCGGGGTAATTTTATAATCAGCGGCGGCAGTTGTTTCGACGATCACAGGGGTGCCTCCCGCTAACCGCACCATCTCCGGATAACTGACCCAATAGGGGGCGGGAATAATCACTTCATCCCCGGGTTCAATCAACGCCAACATCAAGTTAAACAGGGAGTGTTTGCCTCCGTTGGTCACAATGATGTTTTCTGCTTGGTAAGGCAGGTGATTATATTGATTTAATTTGGTGGCGATCGCCTTTCGCAATTCGGGTTCCCCGGCCGCTGGCCCATAGCGGGTTTTGCCTTCATCCAAAGCTGTCTTACACGCCGCCACAATGTGGGAGGGGGTCGCAAAATCTGGTTCTCCGGCCGTAAAGCTCAATACATTAATTCCCTCAGCCCGCATTTCCTTGGCTTTTGCCGTAATCTCCAATGTCAGAGAGGGAACGACTTGATTAACACGTTGGGTCAATTGCATCACAAAAAAACCTGGAGATTACAACAAACAGGAAATTCAACAACAGGGCTGGTCTGGGATGGCTTGTAGTAAAAAGGGCCAATTCTATTGGGCCTGCCTGACTCCGCCACCTTGGGCTAATAGACTGACAAGATTCGGGTTGAGAATGAACCGTAAGAAATCACAAACCGGGATGTTAGCCCTAACTTAAATAATGGCATCCGGGTCTTCATTCCGCGCAATGGAAACGACCCGTTCTGTTATGGGAACGTAAGATAGCTGATGATCGCCAATGTAAAGCTGGGTGGGACGATAAATTTTATTCACCGATAGCTGCTCTTTCCAATGGGCTAGCCAACCCGCAACCCTGGCGATCGCAAACAAGGGCGTAAACAAGTCAGATGGGATGCCGAGTTTGCGGTAAACCAGGCCGGAATAAAAATCGACATTCGGGTAAATGCCTTTTTCCCGTCCCACATATTCCTCCACCACGCGCTCCAGTTCCACTGCCACATCGTAGTATTCGTCATGGCCCATTTTCTCGAACAACTTTTCCGCAAGTTCCTGCAAAATGATGGCGCGGGGGTCTTTTACTTTATATACCCGGTGACCAAAGCCCATAATTCGCTGTTTGTTCGCCAGGCATTTTTCCACGTAAGGACGCACGTTTTCCACTGAGCCAATTTCTTCCAGCATATTCAGCACCTCCTCATTGGCCCCGCCGTGTAGAGGTCCGGCCAAAGTACCCACCGCCGACGCAATGACGGCATAGGGATCGGTTAACGTCGAAGCCGTCACCCGAGCCGAAAACGTCGAAGCATTCATCGTATGTTCTGCGTGGAGGGTTAAACACACATCAAAAACGCGGGCTGCCACCGGGTCAGGTTTTTTCTCCGTCAACATGTACAAAAAGTTGGAGGCATAATCCAGATCGTCGTTGGGCTGAACGGGGTCATTCCCCTCACGAATCATGTGGAATGCCGCCACCATCGTCGGAATTTTAGCCAATAGCCGGACAACGGCTGCCCGAATATATTTAGGGTCATCTAACGCGCGTCGAGCATAAAAAAGACCCAACGCAGCGGCCGAGGTTTGCAGGGCATCCATCGGGTGGCCTGTTTCGGGAAAGCATTTCATCATGTCCCGGATATGGTACTTAACACGACGGTGAGTCTGAATATCTTCCGTAAAGTCCTGTAGTTCCTGCTCAGTCGGGAGCTTTCCCCAAATTAAGAGGTAGGCGACTTCAATAAAATTACTGGACTTAGCCAACTCATCGATGCGAATGCCACGATACTCTAGAATTCCGGCATGGCCGTCAACGTAGCTAACTCTGGATTTAGCGGCCGGAACCCCCGTGAGACCATCTTTGAACGCTTCGAGATTAGTAACCATTGAATTATTCTTCCTATGACTAAGCGATGGAGTCGGCTTGCAGCGTTTTTCAGCTCATTAGCCTTCTTTAATATGCAGGTTAATCACCCTCCAGCTATATTATGACGGACAGCTGGAGAATATGGCGTTGTACTAATTTGCAATTTAGTAATTAATTATCAAGTTGCCGTAACAGAGTTCCTGCCACACAATCCTAAAGATTGTTTTAGAAGACAAGACCTACCTAAATTTTCCAACGTTAAAGCGATAGACCAAGATTGACGCCAAAAGCCGTGTGAACAACCAGCAACGCCATGATGCCTACCCCTAGATAAGCATGGATGGTGCGTCCTACCTTCTGTTCGCCACCAAAACCAAACAACGAAATGGACGCGGTAAGCGCCAGTAGCCCTAAGGCAATGGTGCCAGTGAGGAAGTGGGGACTTTCTAAAATGGGTTGGTCTTGCATGATTAGGGATAACAAGCCGCCGGAATAGCCCAACGCCAGGAACAGGAACATCCAGGGGGCAAGCTTGCGATGGTCTTCACGACCTTTTGTTGCCGCGGCTGGATCAGAATTGAGACGACCTTGCCAACCAGAGTAGGCCACAAAGCTGCCCATCATAAAAATCACAGTGCCCATCATCACCGGATGTCCCCAGTGGGTGATCACTCCAGGGACCCCCAGACCCTTGAATTGTTCGGCGATGGGGGTCAAGAGTTGGGTCAGTTTTTCTTGAAACATGGGTCGCAGGTTCTCTCAGAAAATATCTTGTAACATTCCACCACAACATATCGTAATTCCTGATCACCTGGCAGCTATTTTAAGGGTAAATATCACTGAAGGCAGGTCAAAATCAGAGATAATCCAGCACCCGTTTTCCTCAATTATTTTCAGGATTTAGGGTTAATACCTCACGCTAGACCTTGATGCGACGCAACTCCATACGATGGGTAGAGTCAATCCTGTCATTAGTATTATTGCGCTTCATCAGCTTCTTGATCTGAATCCACTGGGGATGGCTCTAACACGGGTTTTTGCCACTCTTGGGGCGATCGCCGGGTAAGCTCGCTGAGGGTACGGGGTACTAAATAAATTTGACGGATGGCGACCGGAGGGTCGGCCGGATCAATCAACGCATACAAGGACTCTCCCTGAAAATCTGGATCACCCAAATGTACCTGCTGGGTCTTACCGTCGATGAGTTGGACTGTCAGGATGACGGCAGGTTCAACTAATCCATACTCTGACAACTGTTCTGTCGAGACTTCAAAATCCCGCTCACTCTGGCTATTCACCAACGTGCTTAATAAGAAATCCACCGCCGGCACACTGACCGGGGTGGGTTGGGGGATATCCATTTGCCAACCGGGAGGTTCCACCGAGGAGCGGTAGAGCTTCAGAATTTCGTTGCCCTGCTGGATGGTGATTGCCTGGACTTGATCCGCCGTAAACCCAAAGTGACGGTTTTTAGCCCCGTTGGTCATGGCGGACTCCGGTTCAGATGGCGATCGCCTTAACTCCACCGCGACCACCATCCCGACCAGTAAAGTCGCCAAACTCAACAGACCCCAAGTCATACGGGGCAGTTTTAAAACCATTAAAGTCTAGGGAAAAAGAAGATTATTCAACAACGGGTTGGTCTGGGGCGGGCGCAACACCTGGATCAGGCGTAGCAAAAGCATCTTGATTCACTTCCTGGAGTTGTTGTTGTTGCAATAACTTGAACTGTTCCGCCGCATCCCCTAAACTCCGCTGGGTATCTTCGGCAAATTCCCCTCCACTACGGCTGCGACTCAGGTTGGCGTTATGAATTAGGGTCATGGGATCAAATCCCCCAGCTCCTCCAGTTAATGAGTCCTGCTCATTGCTGGGAAAGGGATCGTCACTACCAGGGGCTTTGTACTGCGCCTGAGCGACTTCCGGGATACCGGTCAACAGGCCGATACTGACAAGAGAACACGCCAGTAACGCGGGTAATAATCGTGTATTCATTGAAACAACTCCTCAAAATTACAAAAAGCGACGTTTTAACAGAGGCTGAATTAATAGCAGCACCACTCCGTCAAATGCCAGCAGCAACGCTAAGACCTGAGTTAAATTTAACGCAAACCAAGGCGCATGGAGTATGGTACTCGACCAGTCCCATTGACTATGGAGATACAAGTAACGAATCGGCTCGATCGCATAGGTCAAGGGATTCAAGCTGGCTATCACTTGTAACCAGCCCGCCATAAACGATAGCGGAGCCAAAGCAGTGCTGGCAAAGAGTAACGGTAGATTGGTAACAAAAATGACTGCAATTAATTCAATATGTCCCGGCAAGGCAAAGGCTAATCCCAAGCTCAGTGCCGTCACCCCTAGTACAATCAATAAAACAATAATGCCAATCATGCCCAGCCCAGCGATATTGGGGAAACCTGCACCCAGAAAAGCACTGGCAATCACAATCACCCCGGCTTGCAACAAGCTGAGACTGATGATGTATAGCGTCGAGGCAGCCACAATGGAGTATCGAGAAGCCAGGGGGGCAACTAGTAGGCGATTGAGAAACCCGAATTCCCGGTCAAACATGACGGGTAGACCGGCATTTAATGCTCCAGAAAATGCAGTGAAGACAATAATGCCAGGGGCTAAGAATTGAGCATAGTTCATGTCACTCCCAAACAATCCTTGGGGAGCATTCAAAAATAATGCACCAAATAAAACGAGCCACATAAACGGCTGGACAATGCCTGCAACCAATGTCGAGGGGCGGCGTTGTAACTGGATGAATAGGCGCTTGGTCAGGGCGGTCGTTTCCTGGACAAATTCTCCCAACACACTGGTTTCGGTGGGTTGAGTTGCTGGGGCCAGGAATGTTTCAATTTTGGGCGGGGTTAGGGTCTGACTCATGGTTTTGGTAAACAATCGGGCATCAGCAGGATTACTCGATATTGTAAACCACCTCATCCGAGTGATGCGGAAGGAACAACGGGGCAGATCAATGACCCATCAGTGGAGGGTGAAGCGTCAACTGCCTCTTCGTTCAACGCCAACCAAGTGGTCGTTATTCTCCCCAATGGGGCGCAATCCGTTTGACATAGGGTAAACGAGCTAGGCTAAAAAGTTTGGCTTGCCAGCGGGGTTGATGGGTTTCTCCGATGCAAAGGAGCTCCTCAGCGCTGCACTTGATTCGCCCAGGGCTGTTAGAAAATCGCACGGAAGGGTCAATGTTTTCAACAACGGCTTTTTTAGGGGCAGGAATACAAAATTCATAGGCTCGGGAGCGCTTCCCAGAACCAGAACCCATGAGACCTTCAGCATCAATTTCCCCCAGAGAAAAATCAATTTTATCGATGGGATTAGCCGGGGGTTGGGCAATCAGTCTCCTTGGCATGACCGCTGCGAAAAGACAAATCCCTCCAATTAGGGGCAACAGTTGCCGTGAAGTGGGAGAGGCCATACGCAACGTCAGCTGAAAAGCAGAGAACAATTTTAAAATTCCCTAAAACGATTATTCATCGGGGTTTCCACCACGATCCTAGCGTTAAATCAGGCTGGCTAAAAAAGTCGCTGGGGCAAATCTGGATAATGCTCACTTCATCGAAAAATCTTGGAATCCACGGCATATTATCAGTGGACCCAGCGATCAAGAATGGAAAATATTCATACTTGCCTCGTTTCTGCTTACCACAAGATGTCTAGCGACCCCAATCTCAGGACACAAATATCCTCTACCACTCACCGATCACTCGACTTTGTTCTAGTGCAGAGACTATTCTGATTGCATGCTTGTGCTCAAAATTCCATGATTTCCCTTGCACTACGAGATTTTGCGACTCCTTGATGGCATCTCAATTAATCGCAGCAGCTAATCCTTTCTAGGAAATTAATTGTCCATTCTTGGCTTGTGAGGGGGGGGGGGGAAGGTTCTCACCTACGTGAATGTATAATTCATCCCCTTCTAAAGACAGGGATTAGAGTAACAACGCAGGAAGCGGAGTCTCGCTTTGACGACTACCCACCATAGTTCCAGCCCGTATTTTCCAGAATTAAGGGATCTTCGTCTTTAAATAAGGTTGCCCCAATCACCTCCCCCACAAATACAGTATGGTCGCCGTGGGCAACTTCTCCGACTACTCGACATTCGATATACCCCAAAGAATCTTTGAGAACAGGACAACCTGTTGCGAGGGCATCTATGGCTTCTATTGCATCAAACTTATTTTCAACTTTTCGTCTGGGTTTAAAAAAGTGTGCGGCCACTTCTTTCTGTTCTGCGGATAAAATACTCAGGGTAAACGTGCCACTCGCTTTTAGTAGCTCGTGGGAACTGGAATCCGAGCGAACACAGTTGGTCACTAATGGTGGCTCGAAAGAGGCTTGCATTACCCAACTGGCCGTGAAACCATTAGATTCATCTCCAGACTTAACCCCACACACGTAGAGGCCATGGGGAATTTTACGCAGGAGAGTTTTTTTTGCGGCTTCGTCTAGGGTCATAACGATTAAATTTTTCAATAAAAAACTCCTTCTATCTTACCTCTTCAATTTAAACAAAGTGGGCGTTAAAAATAATATTTCACGATTTGACAATAACCCAGGAATATGGGAGTAAAAGCTCTGATAATAAAGTATTTAGCTTGAATTATTGTTATTCTACGTGACGTCAGAGTTAGATCCTGATGTGTTGTCAGATGTAAATTCTAATATGCCGCCGGAACTGGATTTTGATGATTTTTTCAATGACTTTTTCGGGACAAGGTCAGTTGATGAGTTGACGCTGCATCTGCTCCATAGCAACAGCATCTTCAGGATTAAAAGGACAGATGAAGAAAGGAACCTCATTGCCTAGGCCCTGCTTCTGAAGAAAGCGCCGGCTAGACATAGCAGTATGCAGCTACTGAAAACGTTATTGTATAGATCCTCTCGACTGATTCACTATCATAAATATCCTGAAGCCATGATCATTTTGGATAAATTAAATGAGTATCTAATGTTGGGAAAAAACGTATATCTCCATAGTTGCTCTTTGCCAGAAGCTTAAATAGTTTAGGGCTCAATATAAAAACTGGATGAATAGTGGTCTCATCTGTTAAGAATACAGCCTCCCGTAGCATTTTAAAAAGGAACTGACGGAGCTTCTTCTTTGTAGAAGGCTGGATTTTTTCTAGCTCGTCATGCCATTCTGCCTTTCGATTGAAAAAGGCATCAAAGTCATCGTAGGTTAGCATATATTTCAGGCTAAGGCACCGTTCTCTGAGAACCTCAATAGAAAAATCACCAATGAATTTATAACGACGACAAATAGCTATCCAAAGTGATTGTCCCTGTTCCTCGAACGTGCCGTTAACCAAGAATTCTAACTCCTCCAAAGAGGAGGGAAGGAAAAAGAAAGGGAAGAAAGAACAAGAGAAGAAATAGTTTAGGGCTCAATATAAAAACTGGATGAAAGTCTATTGTTAGAATCAGCCTCCGTAGCATTTTAAAAAGGAACTGACGGAGCTTCTTCTTTGTAGAAGGCTGGATTTTTCTAGCTCGTCATGCCATTCTGCCTTTCGATTGAAAAAGGCATCAAAGTCATCGTAGGTTAGCATATATTTCAGGCTAAGGCACCGTTCTCTGAGAACCTCAATAGAAAAATCACCAATGAATTTATAACGACGACAAATAGCTATCCAAAGTGATTGTCCCTGTTCCTCGAACGTGCCGTTAACCAAGAATTCTAACTCCTCCAAAGAGGAGGTTTTCAATCTAGAACTGACTTCTCTATATATCCGCTTGGATGTATTCAGTGTCCTAGACTGTAGGAGATTCTCAGCAATAACCCTATAGCGGATCTCATTCCAATTCTTCATCTGAAGATATAGTTCAGCGACCAAAACCGACTCTCGATGCAAGAGAGTTGCAGATGTAAACGACAGGCTATATTTTTCTATCTTCATTACTCATTAAATTAATTGGATATTCCCAAACTATCAAGTTCGATACCTAGATTGGGTCACAGGATATAATTTCACCTCCAATTTTTAGAGTCCTTCATCTGTATATGTCTATCCTGGTTACACTGCATGGGACAAGGGCTTACCCCGATTTGCTTAGATGGCATAACCTATCACTGAAGTCGCTATCGCAACGCCGACAACGGTGAATTGTATGGGTTCCATGATTTTGAGTTTGATAGCTGGTGTGAGGGTGGACATCGGGGTTAGTGCAATAGGGACAGTGGTGGCGAATTTTGTTGGGCTGGCGGGGCTTTACGACCATTGAGAAAACGTCGATTGTATTAGGACGCTATTTCGGTTAAGTGATAGGGAGTCTCATCTTAATTCACACTGGCTATGGTCTTGATATATTGGAGACCATGTAGCTTTCTCGTACTGCAAATTCAGTGTCAAGATAAAATCTGTCATTAAATCCGACTGATATAGATGAGTTCAATTGCCTACTTTGATTGTCCAACCGGCATCGCGGGGGATATGTGCCTAGGAGCCTTGGTGGATGCAGGCGTTCCCTTAGACTATTTGGCATCAAAATTAGCGGGCTTGGGTTTAGGGAAGGAATACAAACTCTGGGCAGAGTTAGTTCAAAAGCAGGGTCAGGCTGGAACGAAAGTGCATGTGGACTTAACCCCTGAGCATACCGCTGGCCCCAGTCATCATGCGCCCCATCGCCATTTGCTAGACATCGAACAACTCATTCAGCAAGCAGAGCTACCGGTCCGAGTGACTCAATGGAGTTTAGCGATATTTCGACAA
Source organism: Merismopediaceae cyanobacterium (assembly GCA_942490695.1). Taxonomy (GTDB): domain Bacteria; phylum Cyanobacteriota; class Cyanobacteriia; order Cyanobacteriales; family Microcystaceae; genus Synechocystis. The sequence goes on from CALNXU010000006.1 coordinate 79,638, forward strand.
CTGGCGATCGCCGAAGGAGCGGTACATGGCATTGCCCCCGAAAAAGTGCATTTTCATGAAGTAGGCGCGACGGACGCCATTGTGGATATTGTGGGGACTTGTTTGGGGTTGGACTATTTGGGCATTGAAAGTTGCTATTGCTCAGCGCTGCCGACCGGGAGTGGGACTGTGTGGGCAGCCCACGGCCGGATGCCGGTTCCCGTCCCAGCGGTGTTAAAACTTTGGCAATCTCGCACAGTGCCGGTTTATGACAATGGCATTGAAGGGGAACTGGTCACTCCCACTGGTGCGGCGATCGCCGTCACGTTAGCAGAAAATTTTGGACAGCGGCCAGCCATGACAGTACAAAAAGTTGGCTTGGGGGCGGGTAATAAGGAGTTCAGCACCGCCAATTTGTTAAGGCTTTGGATTGGAGAAGCGGTAATCGCAACAGCCCCATCGTCACCAACGTTGTGGGGAGAACAGGAAACCATCGTGGCTTTACAAACCCAACTGGATGACATTCAACCCCAGGCCATTGGCTATCTGTTTGACCAGCTTTACCACCAGGGGGCAATTGAAGTGTTCACCACTGCGATTGGGATGAAAAAAAATCGTCCCGGCATTTTACTCACTGTCCTGTGTTTTCCTGGACATCAAGCCCAGTGCCAAAACCTTCTTTTTCGAGAAACCACCACCCTCGGCATTCGGGTACAGCCCCAAACCCGTTATGCCCTCCAGCGGGAATGGCAAACGGTTGAAGTATGGGGAGAAACAGTGCGCATCAAATTGGGTTTTGTGGAAATTGAAGGACGACGTAAAATCCTCAATACCCAGCCTGAATTTAGGGATTGTGTCGCCCTGGCCGAAAAAACGCAGCAGCCTTGGCAACAGATTCAGCAGCAGGCGATCGCCGCCTGGGTGAATCAACGCACAGGAAATAATCCGGCTTAAAGTATGGCGGCTAAAATTCAACAAGATGAATTTTTTCGAGGAATCCCCGTAAATTCTTGCCCGTCGTAACCATCTAAGGCACGATAAACAGTGATCGATACTCTGCGGAAGGTTCTATGCCCCAATCCTTTCAATGTCGAATTTATGTCACGTTACGACCCTCGGTTCTTGACCCAGCCGGGACAGCGGTGCAGTCCGGGCTCCAACAATTGGGCTATGAAGCGATTGATCAAGTCCGGATTGGTAAATATATTGAGCTTAATTTGACCGCTGACAGTGAACAGAATGCCCGTCAGCAACTCGATGCCATGTGCGACCAACTTTTGGCTAATACAGTCATCGAAAACTACCGTTTTGAACTGTCCCCTGCCCTAGGAGCGATCACCCCATGACGTAATTTGGTGTGATTGTTTTTCCGGGGTCAAACTGTGACCGGGATATTGTGACGGTCACGAAAGGAATTTTGGGACAACCGACCCACCTAATCTGGCATCAAGACAGGGATTTACAGGAAGTTGATGTGGTGATGATACCGGGGGGATTTAGTTATGGAGACTATCTCCGCTGCGGGGCGATCGCCCGATTTTCCCCTGTGATGCAGGCCATTAAAGACCATGTTGAGGCGGGGAAATGGGTCATTGGCATCTGTAATGGTTTTCAGATTCTGACGGAGGTGGGACTACTGCCGGGGGCATTAATTCGTAACCGAGATTTACATTTTATTTGTGACCAAGTGCCCATCTGTGTGGCACAGAACCAAAGTATTTGGACTAGGCACTATCAAGCGGGGCAAGTGCTCACCCTACCCATTGCCCACGGGGAAGGACGTTATTATGCCGATGCTGAGACGTTAAAGCAGCTAGAAGATAACCAGCAAATTCTTTTCCGTTATGGCGATCGGCAAGGACAATCCAATGACTCAACGAATCCCAATGGCTCCTTGCACCACATTGCCGGCATCACCAATCAACAGGGAAATGTGCTGGGAATGATGCCCCACCCGGAACGGGCCGCAGATTCAGCATTACAGACAGTGGATGGTTTACCGTTGTTTGAAAGTTTGAAAAATTTGTAAGGTGTGAACACACGACTTGGAAGGTGAATACCAACCGGAGCAATAGGGAGTAGTAATTTCTCGTGCCGTTTCGGTAGTGGCCCGAATGTAGTGATAAGGGTAAAAGTCAAGCCAACTGGGCATTGTAGTGATGCATAAAAAACAGAGAGCCCCAACATGATTATCCAGCTTTTAGGAGAAAGAGAGACTCAAAGACTCTTGCGGACAAGAGGAGAGAAACGTTATCGGCAGATAGATATTCTTAAAGCGTTCCATCTGCTTAGTAAAGCCGGAATCTTTGCCAACGGAGCGATAGCGTTTAGATCATTTTCCCATGGCGTTTTCCTCCGTTTGAATACTCCCAATGACAAGTAAGAGAATTTCGAGCTAGGGTGGGTTGTAACGAAACGTTACACTTCTTACTATTTGACCTTGACCACTTTTGCGACCCTCCGCCAATTAAACCCCACAACGCGTCGCACCTTCGGCTTGTTATTTGGGTCGGTGTTACTTTTTTGGTTGAGCTTAACGAGTTTGTTACCAACATTACCCATGTATGCCCAAGATTTGGGCGCAACAACTCAGGAAGTGGGCTGGATCATGGGAAGCTTTGCCGTGGGCTTACTGGGGTCACGGGTTTGGATCGGGAATTTAGTTGATCGCCGGGGTCGTAAAATTGCCATATTAATTGGGGCATTCGTGGTGGCCCTTGCCCCTTTAGGGTATTTGGTGACATCACCCGTTTTACCGCTGATGGGAATGCGGGCTTTCCATGGCATTTGCATTGCCGCCTACACCACGGGCTATAACGCTCTAGTCGTGGACTTATCGCCGCCACGACAGCGGGGAGAATTGTTGGGCTATATGAGTTTAGCAATTCCTCTGGGCATGGGATTTGGCCCGGCGGGGGGGGCTTATGTGGCCCAAGCTTTTGGTTATCAAATATTGTTTTGTATTTCTGCTGTTTTAGGATTTAGTTCCTTATTTCTGGCGGTATTAGTGCCAGAACCTTGCCCCCAACTGGCATTACACTCCCAAGGCTTAAAAAAAGATAAGGGAATTGACGCTGAACCGATCGCCTCCCCTGAGACCCCTGTTCCCCCTCGCACGTTCTGGGAATTAATGTCTCACCAATCTCTTCTGGTTCCCGCATTGGTGCTTTTATTCATTGGATTACTCTTTGGCAACTTAGCCACCTTTTTACCCCTGTTTACACGGGACATCGGGCTCGAAAAATATGCGGGTTTGTTCTACAGCACAGCGGCGATCGCCAGCTTTTTTCCTCGCATTTTGCTGGGGCCCCTTGCGGACAAATATGGTCGGGGAGTTTTCATTGCCAGTAGTCTACTGTTTTATTTATCTGCGATGGTTTGTTTAACCCATGCCAGCAATCCAGTGGAGTTACTAACCGCCGCCGCTTTAGAGGGGGCAGGGAGCGGCGTCTTGATTCCCATGAGCATTGCCCTGGTTTCCGACCGTTCCCGTCAGCAGGAGCGGGGCCGTGTTTTTTCAGTTTGTATGGGGGGATTTGATGTGGGCATTGCATTAGCTGCTCCCATCATGGGGTATTTAAACTATTGGCTGGGGCATCGACAGGTATTTTGGTTGACAGGCGGTCTGGCCCTAGCGGCTTTTGTTTTGTTTTGTACCCGCTCAAACCCCACGGTGGGGCGGTCATTGAATTTCGCCATCGGCCGGACAAAGGACTTTTACGCAATTCCCCAGTCCCACCTTCCTTAAGGCTGACCAACTGGGAACAACCCTTGTTCTTTTGACCCATAACAAAAGGGATAAACACTGCAAATTTATCCCGTAGGATCTGGCGATCGGATTTGACTCGCAGAGATTCCACCTGACGTCAGTGGGCGATCAAAATCGATAAAACCTTTTTCTTGCAGACGGGAAATGCCATCGCCGGGAACGGAACGTTCAAAATAGCTGATTTTATTGCCAGGGCAGTCTTTAAAATCAGGCCGAGTCGATTTTTTATGCCAATTAGTCTAAACTCCTGAATAAGGTGATCCTTTATTTAATTAGCGTCAGACCGAGTCAACTTAGCGAATGCAACCCACCGACCCGAATCAGTTCACCGAGCAAGCCTGGGACGGCATTGTCAAATCCCAAGAAGTCGCCCGCCGTTTCAAAAATAGCAATCTCGAAGTGGAACACCTCGTGGTGGCCCTGTTGGAACAGGAAAAAGGGTTAACCCTCAGAATTTGTGAAAAAGCGGATATTGACCCTCTGGCATTGCAGCAACAACTGGAGACGTTTGCTAATCGGCAGCCCCGGCAGCCCTATGTCGAGCAGCTCTACTTAGGCCGCAGCTTAGATTTAATGCTGGATGAAGCCGAAGCGGTGCGGGAAAGTTGGGACGATAAATACATCACGGCAGAACATATGCTTCTGGGGTTTGCTAGTGATGACCGCATTGGTCGCAAGGTTCTTCGGAGCTTTAACCTTGATCCCCAGGACTTGGAAAAAGCCATCCGCGCGATTCGGGGCACTCAAAAGGTAACAGAACCAAACCAAGAGGAACGTTATGAGGCATTGGATAAGTATGGACGCGATTTAACAGAGCAGGCGGAGCAGGGCAAGCTAGATCCGGTGATTGGTCGGGATGAAGAAATTCGTCGGCTTATTCAAGTCCTCTCTCGACGGTCTAAAAATAATCCGGTATTAATCGGAGAGCCGGGGGTGGGTAAAACGGCGATCGCCGAAGGATTGGCGCAACGGATTATTAATGGCGATGTGCCGGAATCGTTGAAAAATCGACAGCTCATTTCTTTGGATATGGGTAGCCTCATTGCGGGGGCCAAATATCGGGGAGAATTTGAAGAACGGTTACGGTCTGTGATGAAAGAAGTGACCGGCTCCGATGGACAAATTATCTTATTCATTGATGAAGTCCATACGGTGGTCGGGGCAGGAGGTCGAGAAGGCGCGGGTTCCATGGATGCCGGGAATTTATTGAAACCGATGCTGGCTCGGGGAGAATTACGTTGCATCGGGGCAACCACGTTGGATGAGTACCGCAAACACATAGAAAAAGATCCGGCCCTCGAACGACGTTTTCAGCAGGTTTATGTGAAGCAACCCAGCGTGGAAGACACCATTTCCATTCTGCGGGGGCTAAAGGAACGCTACGAAGTTCACCACGGCGTTAAGATTACCGACTCTGCCCTGGTGGCAGCGGCTACCCTCTCCCAACGCTATATCCAAGACCGTTTTCTTCCAGACAAGGCGATCGATCTGGTGGACGAAGCCGCTGCCCGACTAAAAATGGAAATCACGTCTAAACCAGTGGAGTTAGAAGACATTGACCGCCGACTAATGCAATTGCAAATGGAGCAATTATCCCTAGAAGGGGAAGAAAAACGTCCTAGCCTGGGTACTGATAAATCCTCCAAAGAGCGACTTGAAAAAATTCAGCAGGAAATCATTGAACTGGAAACTCAACAACAAGGACTATCGGGCCAATGGCAATCCGAAAAGCAGATGTTGGATGAAATTAATGCCCTAAAGGAAGAAGAGGAACAAATTCGTCGCCAAGTCGAGCAGGCAGAACGGGATTATGACCTAAACAAAGCGGCCCAGCTGAAATACGGCAAGCTGGAAGTCCTACAACATGACATTGAAGAAAAAGAAAGTAAACTTCTAGAAATTCAAGCCCAGGGGATTACTCTCCTACGGGAACAGGTGGAAGAGTCTGACATCGCGGAAATTGTGGCCGGTTGGACTGGCATTCCCATCAATCGCTTACTGGAAACGGAACGACAGAAACTTTTACAACTAGAAGGACATTTACATCAACAGGTCATCGGTCAACAGGAAGCCGTCGCCATCGTTGCTGCTGCGATTCGCCGTGCCCGTGCGGGAATGAAAGACCCCAGTCGTCCCATTGGGTCATTCTTATTTATGGGTCCCACGGGGGTGGGTAAAACGGAATTAGCCCGCGCCCTAGCGCAATTTCTTTTCGACAGTCAAGAAGCCATGATCCGAATCGATATGTCGGAGTACATGGAAAAACATGCTGTTTCCCGATTAATTGGTGCTCCTCCGGGTTATATCGGTTATGAAGAAGGGGGACAGTTATCAGAAGCGGTTCGGCGTCGCCCCTACTCCGTGGTCTTGCTGGATGAAGTGGAAAAAGCCCACATGGACGTGTTTAATATTCTGTTGCAGGTGCTGGATGATGGACGTATCACTGATTCCCAAGGGCGGATCGTTGATTTTCGCAACACGATTATTGTGATGACGAGTAATATTGGCAGCGACCATATATTGGGGATGTCGGGGGATGATGCTAATTATGAAAAAATGCGGGAACGGGTGTTAAAAGCGCTACACAAGCAGTTTCGCCCAGAGTTTCTCAACCGAATTGATGATTTGATTATTTTCCACACCTTAAACCGCGAGGAATTGGGACAGATTGTTCGCCTCCAACTCAAACGCTTGGAGCAACTATTAGCGGAACAAAAACTATCCTTGCAACTGACTGATATGGCACTCGATCATATTGTGACAGCGGGTTATGACCCCACCTATGGAGCACGTCCCTTAAAGCGGGCAATTCAGCGGGAGTTGGAAAATCCCATTGCGACCAAAATTTTAGAAAATACCTTCGTTGCAGAGGATACGATTTTGATTGATTGTGTGGAGAATCAGTTGATGTTTAGTAAACAGGAAGAGGTGACGGATCCCGATTCCGTTTGTGTGAGTTGATTGGACAGGCATTGGGAAAACCTTTGACTGACTGAAAAATATTCATCCCTGGGTCGTTGGACTGGATGACCACTGAATTTAGATTGAGCATACTCGTCGAGATGGCGATCGCCTCGATAATAAATTTTCGTTTCTGCGGGTATGCCTTCGTCATCACAAAAGGGTATTGTCCTTGTATTCCTTGATCTCACCATAGACTACAAGCAGTATCCATGACCGCCTCTCCCCCCGTAAACGAACGTTACCGCTATCCCGAAAAAAGCGTTGATATCCCGACCCGTTGGCTATTTGGCCCTGGTCCGTGTAACGCTCATCCCCGCGTACTGGCCGCCATGAGCTTACCCTTGATTGGTCATCTCGACCCTGATTTTCTGGCCTTAATGGATGAATCCCAACAGCTACTGCGTTATGCCTGGCAAACTGAAAACCGCTTTACCATTCCCATCAGTGGAACGGGGAGCGCTGCCATGGAAGCAACCTTAGCTAATACCATCGAACCGGGGGATAGGGTGCTGGTGGGGGTCAATGGCTACTTCGGTCATCGATTAGTGGACATGGCAGAACGTTATCGGGCGGAAGTGCATCAAATCAGTAAGCCTTGGGGAGAAATTTTTTCCTTGGAAGAATTAAAATCTGCCCTAGAAACCCATCACCCCAAGATTTTTGCCCTGGTTCAAGCGGAAACCTCCACCGGGGCACGGCAGCCGCTGGAAGGTGTGGGAGAACTTTGTCATCAATATGATTGCCTCCTGCTGGCTGATACGGTGACGAGCTTGGGGGCGATTCCTGTATTGCTCGATGAATGGCAAGTGGATATGGCCTACAGCTGCTCGCAAAAAGGCTTGGGTTGCGCGCCGGGTGCATCCCCGTTAACCCTGAGTGACCGGGCGGTGGCAAAAATGCAGTCCCGTCAGGGGAAAGTTCCCAACTGGTATTTAGATGTTTCTCTATTGAGCCAATACTGGGGGGATGAACGGACTTACCACCACACTGCACCCATTAATATGAACTATGGTTTACGGGAAGCATTAAAGTTGGTGGCAGAAGAAGGATTAGAAGCCCGTTGGCAACGCCATCAAGAGAATGCAGAAATGCTCTGGCAGGGGTTGGTGAATCTAGGGTTAACACTCCATGTCCCTGAAGCCTACCGTTTGGCCTCCCTGACCACAGTTCGAGTGCCCGATGGCATCGATGCCAAGGCGATCGCCACAAAATTACGAGTGGAATACAACATCGAAATAGGATTAGGGCTAGGGGAACTGGCGGGGAAAGTTTGGCGCATTGGCTTAATGGGCTATAACAGTCGTCCTGAAAGTGTGTTGCTATTACTGGCTGCAATGCAAAAAGTCCTCAAACCCTAAACCGTCGTTTCTGGTGGCCAACGCATAAAAAAAATCTTAAGCAAATTATCTTCCTATTTTTACCTAACTTTTCTTAGAACGTGTTTGAAAAGTCCATCGAAACTCAGGCTGGGCAAGGATTTGAGCACTTTTGCTAAAAACAGGCTCTATCCCCCATCAAATAAGGGATTCAGCAAAACTTTTCAAACATACTCTAAGACTGGATTCCAAGAATAAGGCTAAAGTAATTGTCTTGATGAGAAAATCCACCTAGAAATACCTTCACCACTGACTTCCGATAATCGGTAGAGAGCCAGGCTCTCAATAAGCGGATTAGACTAAAAACTTTACTGGATAAGTGTTTCAGCCTTTTGTCCTTTTAAATGAGCTAAAAAATGTGTCCGTCAGTGAGCACTTAACTGTCCGTCAGTGGATTCACGCTAGTATGTCACATAAAAGTACCTCACAAAAAAAATATTGATTTTCGCAAAATAAATTCATACTTTTCAACAAAAATAAATTTTAACCTAGTGTTTTGTCAGCCATGAAATGATGGATAAATTTTCTTCAAAGCTTTTGCTTGGCAATAATTTTAGAGCCTTGTTATTCATCAAAATACAATTGACAGACCACTAGTGGGCCATTTGCTTCGAGCATTGCCATTATTCCAAGAGAGTAACGTGTCTGCGAAGGGGAAATCGAGTGCAAGCACCTGAGCCACCTAGGTGATAGCGTTTTCGTAAGCGAGCCCGCCATCGGCGCTGAGCCCGCTTACCACCCCATTCAAAGGGCGTTGGGTTCTGATTCCAAGCGTCGGCAACCGCTTCAACCCAGTCGATGATTTGCTGAGGAGACCTTGGATATTGTCCGCCTAGCGCCCGTTGCTTCAGGATTTTCTGAATCGATTCAGCCATATTTAGCCAACTGCCGCCGAGCGGGGTATACAACGGCAGAATTCCCTGTTCACACAGCCACAAGACGAACTCAGCTGTTTTGTGGCCTGCTAGATTGTCGCTGACCAGCAGCATTCGCAAAGGTGGCAACTGTTCGGGCAGGGTAAATTTGACCGTTAATCCCTGACGCCAGCTTTCCCAGAGTGCCAGGGTCGCTTCCCTTGACAACGAGTTGGTCTGAACCGGTAACACTTGCAGTATCTTGCTCAGACATTCCTTTAGCCAAGGGTGTAAGACGTGGTTAGGGCAGGCTTTGACCCCCTTGACATAAACTTGTCCATCCACAGGATGAAACAGCGTCAGAATCTTGGCTGTCCCGTTCGGGATAAATTCGTGAGGATGTTTCAACGGCTCACCTTGAGGTTGCCAATCCGACGTTGGATAGGGCTGTGTCGAATAGGGTCCCGCTTCATCTTCAGCCCAAACCGATAACCCCATTTGCTCTCCCCAGCGGTAGGCGCGCTCAATCAACTCTTCTTTGCTTCAGTATCGGGGTCTGTAACTTCGACGATACCGCTTTTACGTCGGCGCAGGACCTGTCCCGTATGACACCAACTGCGATTAGCCTACCAACTCCAATCCGATTCATGCAATACTCGCCAAATCGTGTAGGTGCTTATCTTCGCAAACTCTGGCTGTTTTCGTAGATGGCGCTGTAGTAAGCTCAATGACCACACCACAGCCCCGTCTTTTTCCCGCTCTGGAGGCTGCTTGACCGTAGCCAGGATGGCTTCCCTTTTCGAACAGTCATACACCACTTGCTGACCGCCTCCATGACGAGGCTCAAGAGCTGCTATGCCTTCTTCATTAAATCGACTTACCAACTTAGACACTGCATCCCCCGAACGTCTCCCAACGGAATGGGCCGCATCAGTATAACTGTAACCATCAGCCACCGCTAGCAATAGTTGGGCTCGTATGACATGGATAGCGGGTTCTCGTCTCGCTCTACTCAATTGTTCCAAAATTTGACGTTCTTGCTCCATCAAGGGACGTAGCGGCGCTTTTTGCCGGCGTGTCATCTCCCTTACCCTGATACAGGGTATTGAGCTCTACTCTTATAGTCTCGCAAACTTTAATGGCTACTGGCGTGACAAACGTCCCACTAGGAGTAATTTCAAGCTGTCCTCCGACAGTATCACCGATTAAAGCAGCTTGAGCAGGGGCATTAGCCACCATTAAGCTAGTAGAAGCCATCACTGCCTCTAATACAACCTTAGTTGTAAAGGTTCACTTCCCCCCTCTTGCTGAGTGGTTTGAAGTAGCAACAAACACTAACAATTCTCAATAAATTTTGAGATTTGTTGCGTCCCTAATGAGTTAAGTTAACGAAGCAAAGAGTCAGGCAAGAAAATGTCTCGTCTAAGCAAAGCTGATTTAGAACAAATGGGAGAAGACTACTTTTGTAGCCTGGATAAAAAGGCATTAGTGGAAGTAGCGAAGAATCTTTATGAGTTGGCAGTGGAGCAATTCGAGAAATTAGATGAGACCTCAAGAACAAGTTCAAGACCCCCTTCTTCAGATAGCCCTTATGAAAAAGGGAAGCCAGAGGGAATTGTCCCATCAGAGGAAACTGAAGTGAAAAAGAGTGTAGAAGTAGAGGAAGCCACAGAGCAGACTTCAGAAAATCCGGAAAAATCGTCTACCGCAGGCAAAGGCTCTGAAAAGCGAAAAGCAGGAAAGCAACCAGGGGCCAAAGGGAAATGGAGAAGCAAGCCGCTGAAGGCAGAGCGAACCATCACTCATTATCCAGAGCAGTGTGCCGCCTGTAATGGAAAAAAATGGCTCCCCGACCGAAAGCCATATCTAGGGTACTATCAGTTCGAGCTATTGATGGGGGAAGGAGAATTAAAGATTGAGTGCCAGATGCACCATTACTATGGAGCAACCTGTGATTGTGGGCATCATACCCAGGCAAAACCAGGTCAGGGGGAGATTTCAGAAGTGAATACTCGCAAAACTCAACTCCGATTGCAAGAGCAAGTCTTGGTGGGACCCCAGTTGGCGACCTTCATTGCGAGTTTATCGGTTCGTTACCGCCTTTCCCGCGTCAAAATTCAGGAATTTTTATGGGATTGGTGTGGTCTGGATTTAGGCATTGGCACCATTGACCGCAGTATCCGAGAAGCGGGATTTGCCTGCGCTCCCGTAGTAGAGACCTTATTAGAAGAACTGCAAAAAGCAGATATTCTGCATATAGATGAAACTCCGTGGTATGAATCTGGTCACTTCTGCTGGTTATGGGTTCTTCTGAGTTCTACCAGTGTAGTTTTCATGATTGGACAGCGTACTAAAGAAGCGTTTCTACAACTTGTCAGCAGTGCATTTGTGGGTTGGCTCATTAGTGATGGTTATAGAGCTTATCGTAGCCATCCCCAGCGGCAACGCTGTTTGGCTCATTTGATTCGCAAGGCATTAGTCTTAGCCCAGGCGGTGGATGCTGAAGCGCAACAGTTAGGGCAATGGTTGTTGGACGAAATGCGTGAATTGATTCATACCATCGCCACCACCCATCAAGATGACCCAGAAGAGCCGATTACCTGGCGCTTGCATCTACTTGCCCTCATTGGGGCGGGCAGTGAACATCCTAGACTCAAAGCTTTGGCTCGGGAGCTCCTGAATGATTGGGATGCGGTGGTTGCCTTTGTCTTTAATCCCCACCTTCCCGTCACTAATAATGAGGCTGAACGGGCGTTGCGCCATGCAGTGATTACCCGACGTATTTCTCATGGCACCCGCTCTCGTGAAGGGTCTAAGGCTTATGCCGCTCTACTGAGTGTCATTGAGACTTGCCGCTTGCGTGACCTGAAGCCTTGGACATTCATGGCTGAAGTTATTCGGCAAAGACGCAAAGGTTTACCTGCTCCCTCAATGCCTTTGACCTAGGCTACATAGTTTTTCTCAACAGGGGGGGGAATGAATGGTTACGATTAAAGCACAAATGACTGGAATTGATTGGCGTAATATTTCTGGTTTTAGAAACATTTTAGTTCATGATTATCTTGATGGCATTAATTTGGAAACAGTTTGGGAGGTTGTCAAAAAATATCTACCAGATTTAGAAAAAGCGATTAAAGATTTTAGGGAATAATTCTATTTATTACACCAGAAACTTCACCATATAACTAAACCAATCGGTATAAAACGTTAGGATTTAAGGGCGGGCAATGCTTGTCCTTTTTTAAGTGAAACTGTCAAATTTTCATAACCAGAAACTTTATCAACCATAAAAACCATCTCCATTGAGCTTCCTACAACCGTTTTTTCTGCCCTGAGACAAGCCCCTAAGGATTTGGAGATTGGGGGTATTGGCCATAGGCAGCCATGAATCTTTGGTGGGATGCGCCGACATTTTTGACAAAGGAGGCTGCATCATACCGAGATGACTGGGCGGCTAATCTAAATAAACTCCACAAACCATTAGGGCTGGCTTAAGCTGTGCCAATGGCGTAGGAAGTGACGACCAAAAACGGGCGTTTTCGCGTCAAAGATTTTGTATAACCCTAATTTGGCCGCATCAATAATGAGGAACCAGGCAATGGCATAAACCCAACTGGCGATCGCCAAATTGAAATCGATTTTTTCGATAAAGATACCACCCAGGGCCATGACGGTGGAGAAAAGGGCAGCCGAACCCGTCGCAATCATCAGGAGTTTTCCCGGCTTCATAGACCAGAACGGCCCTTCCACCCGTGTCGCATAGATGGTCAACATACCGCCGATCGCCAGGTTGAGATACACCAGGGTTTGAATGGTGTCTTGATTCCACTGGGCGTATTGACTCGCGTAAACGTATAGCAAGAAGGTTTCCAAAACGCAGATTAACCCCAAACCAGAAGCCACGCCTAGGGTGCGGAACATATTCCAGTTTTGCGGTTCCTGGGCCGTTTTGGTGCGGTCAAACGCAATACTGATTAATGCACCATCGTTTAACAGTGCCAACACCACAATCATGACGGCGGTTAGGGGATAGGAGTTAAAAAATAGGATTGCCAGGGTGGTGAATACCAAGACCCGAATCGTTTCGATGACCCGATAGATGACGTAACTGCTCATGCGTGCAAAAATTTGACGACTCAGGCGAATAGCATCAATAATCACGGAAAGACCTGGAGACAGTAGCACAATATCCGCTGCCGCTCGGGCCGCATCCGTCGCTCCCGACACCGCAATCCCCACATCCGCCTTCTTCAACGCCGGTGCATCATTCACCCCATCTCCGGTCATCCCGACCAGATGGCCATGTTTTTCAAACACATCGACAATATGATATTTGTCTTCAGGAAAAACTTGCCCAAAGCCATCCGCCTGAAGAATTTCTTCATCTAAATGGGACAACTGACTTGCGGGGACACTGCGTAATTCCGCCGCATCGACAATATCACGACCCAGGCCCAACTGACGACAGGTTTCCCGGGCAATCAATACCTGATCCCCAGTGACCATTTTGACCGGGACGCCCAATTTTGCCGCTTCTTCGATGGTGCTTTTGGAATCAACACGGGGCGGGTCAAACAAGGAAACAATGCCCATGAACTGCCAATCTCCCTGGGCATCGGTTTTGGCGACCCCCAAGGCACGGTACCCCCGCTTGGCATAGTTGGCGATCGCCTCATTCACGGTGGCTTTAATTTGTGCTTGATTGTTTGCCAGATCCAAGATGACTTGGGGGGCTCCTTTCGACACCTTGAAGGATTGACCCTGGGAACCGGAAACAGTGGCTTCGGTACGTTTATCAACAGGATTAAACGGCGTAAAATGGGTCACCGTGTAGCGTTCGAGTTGGCTGGCATCGTTTAAGCCATGAACCACCGTTACATCAATGGGGTCTTCCGTGTCGGCTTGGGACGCTAAGGCGGCAGCCAACGTCATCTCGTCCGCATCAATGCCGTCTAGGGTATAGGGGTCTCCTAAGGAAAGTTTATTTTGGGTCAACGTCCCGGTTTTATCAGAACAGAGCATATCCAAGCCCGCCAGTTCTTCAATGGAGGACAAACGGGTAACCACGGCATCCTTTGTGGCTAACTTCTGTGCCCCCACCGCCATGCTAATGGACAGAATGGTGGGCATTGCCACTGGAACTGAGGCCACGGTTAACACTAAACAGAACTTCAGTAAATCCAGGAAACTATCACCACCGTGTAAGCGCACCACTAAAATGACACACACCAAGGCGATCGCCGCCACAATGAGAAAATCCCCAATTTTAAGCACTGCTTTCTGGAAGTGGCTAGTGCTTTCTGTTTCTGCGACTAATTTGGCTGTTTTCCCAAAAAAAGTATTAGCTCCCGTGGCATTCACCAAGGCTTCCCCTTGCCCTTGTTTGAGGATGGAACCGGAATAAACTTGGTCTCCTTTTTGATGGGACACCGGCAGGGATTCCCCGGTTAGGGCCGCCTGGTCGATCTTGATCGCTTCGCAATCTAACATTACGGCATCAGCCGGGAGGACATCTCCAATTTTTAGGCGGATAATATCCCCCGGAACCAATTCCCTTGCCGGAACCGACTGCCATTGTCCATCCCGTTTGGCAGTGGCATTAAGGGCCAGCTGAGCTTTAAGGGCGGCAACGGCATCTCCTGCTGACTTCTCTTCAAAATAGCCAATCAAACTATTTCCCACTAACAAAAACAGGATAATGCCAAAATCTTTCCAATCCTTTACCAACGCCGACAAAATCACTGCCGCCTCAATCATCCAGGGAATGGGGCCCCAAAAATAGGACAGAAATTTTTGCAGTGAGCTAACTTTTTTTTCCGCTAATTCGTTGTAACCGGATTGTGTCAGCCGCGTTTGTACGTCCCCTTGGCTTAAGCCCGTTTCACTGGTTTGTAATTGTTGAAATAAATCAGGAATCGAATTAGTGGCTTCTGGCATGGTTAATTGGGATAGTTAGTGCTGAGCGGCAAGAACCTTAGCGGGCGATGGGAAGGATATTATAGTCGCACAAACTACATCCATCATGAAAAGCCCAGAGTTTTTGACGCAGGCCGCTATCCTCCAGGTCGAAATCTCAAACATTCTGGAAACATAAAGGACGGGGTGATTTCGCCCAAAGCCACTTTAATTGCAATCTATTTTCACCAACTCCCTTGACAGCCAGATCAGACATTATCTCCACGGTTTCACAACTAATTAACCCGAAATAAAAATCGTGTCTCCTTCTACCTGAGTCGGATAGGTGCCCAAACTGCGGGGAGCCGGGCCACTGAGCTTTTTCCCGGAGCTTGCATATTTAGCACCATGGCAGGGACAAACAAACTGACTTTGCCCTTTCTGCCATTTCACTGTGCAACCACTGTGGGTACAGGTGGGATTAACAGCACTGACACCTGTTTCCGTCGCCACTAATACTACGGGGCCGGCTTTAGTCTTTTTGCTCAAGGAACCGGCCTTCTTTAAATCCGATAATTTCCCGATTTGGATGCGCCCTCCTTGGGCAGTCCCAGATTCACCTCCAAAGCAACCAGTCACAATGGCGATCGCCCCGGAGACGAATGACCATTTAAACAATTGACGACGATTAACCATAATGGCGTGAGTTCCTTGATGAAATGAATGTTAGCTTTCCAGAGAGACCCAACTGAGTCTATGACTTGTTGGCCCGCATTGACTGAACAAATTGTTCAAACAAGTAATCGGCATCGTGGGGACCAGGACTCGCTTCAGGATGATATTGTACCGAGAAAAATGGCAAGTTTTTATGACGTAGGCCCGCCACCGTTTTGTCATTGAGGTTGAAATGAGTAATCTCCACATCCTTTGCTAATGACCCTTCGGTAACTGCAAATCCATGATTTTGGCTGGTAATTTCCACCTGTTGCCGTAATCCACAGGGTTGATTTAAGCCGCGATGCCCGAACTTGAGCTTAAAGGTTTCCGCTCCTAACGAGAGTCCCAAAATTTGATGCCCCATACAAATACCAAACATGGGTTTTTGGGCTTCTAGCAAAGCTTTGGTGACCACAATCCCTTCCTGTACGGCAGAAGGATCGCCTGGGCCATTGGACAGAAAAATACCGTCGGGTTCATATCCCAAAATAGTTTCAGGGGAGGTATTTGCCGGAACCACAATCACCTTACAGCCATAACTAGCTAACCGCCGTAAAATATTTCGCTTCACGCCAAAATCGATCGCCACAACGGTCAATGGGGGTTGTTCCGCCTGGGCATCCACTGGGCCAAATTGCCAATGTTCTGGAGTGGTTTCTGTCCACTCATAAACTTGGCTGGTGCTAACTTCTTTAACTAAGTTTAATCCCGCCATGCTGGGGGCAGCTTTAATATAATTCAGCAGCTTTTCCGGATCAAGGATTTCCGTCGAAATCCCCCCATTCATCGCCCCCACGGAGCGCAATTTACGGGTTAGGGCACGGGTATCTACGCCATAAATTCCAATAATATTGTGCTCAATAAGATAATCCGGAAGGGATTGGGTTGACCGCCAATTGCTGGGACGTAATGTAATGTTGCGGGCGACAACCCCTTTCACATGGGGATTTACCGATTCTTCATCCTCAGGGTTGACCCCCGTGTTACCCAACTCTGGGTAGGTGAAAGTAACAATTTGTCCACAGTAACTGGGGTCAGTCATTACTTCCTGATAGCCCGTCATGCCAGTGTTAAAGACCACTTCCCCTGTGGTTGTACCGGTCGCACCAAAAGACCATCCACAGAATGCAGTGCCATCGGCCAGTACCAAAAGGGCGGGTTTCGCTGTCGCAATAGGCATAGTGATATATTGCAGATTAGCTGAAATAATAGGAATATTGCTGGGGTTATCCCTTGGTGATAAAGAGAAAGTCTAGCGCTGTTCGCTGGCGTTGAGGAAGATTTGTGACTTCTTACGACAGTGTTGCCTTGTTTCCGTGTTATCGGGCAGCATTCACAGAATCTTAACAGATTAGCCCCAGCCCTCCATTTCCGTTTTGTCAAGTTGTCCTGATGGTTACTGCCCATGTGTCCCGCCAAGCTGAGCGTTACTGAAAAACAAACCCTGGTGGATCTCTATCGTCAGACCCCGGCAACAACATCTACTTTGGCAGAAAAATTCGGGGTCAGTAGCTCCACCATTAGCCGACTGTTAAAAGCCGCGATGCCCAAAGCGGAATATGACGGGCTAGTGCAACAAAAACGGGGAAAACGACCCAAGGACGGTGATAGCCAGTTAGCGTTACCCCTCCCCGATGCTTCTCCTAATACGGCGATCGCCCCTCCTATTCTCAAGTCGAAAAATTCGGCGATCGATACACCAAAAAATCCTAACAGTACTGAATTAATCACAGAGACTGACTCCGAACCAGCCGCATCTTCCTCCCGCACCCGTAAACGCAGTCGCACAAGAACAACCGGCTCCGATGAGAGTAAATCCCAGGATCTCAAAAAGGATCCATCCAAAAGGGATGCGCCATCCCCAGTGGTGGATGAAAGTCTCAATGAACCGGATACAGAAGCAGATTCTCATATAGATACAGCCCCATCCCAAACTGAACTTCTTTCGGTTTCAGCAGAAGAGGCAGCAGAGATTGATGAGCGTTCAACAACTTCCTCGGTTACTCAGAATGATGAGATTGAGGCGGCTGTAACGATGGCCCTCTACCCCAGTGATCTGGATGAAATTGTCAAGGACTTGGATGATGACTTGGACTTGCTAGATGATGAAGACGAAGATGAAGATATCGATGATGAGGATGAGGACGAAGACGACGAAGATGACACCGAAGAGATAGAAGAAGCAATCCCTTCCTTCGTACTGCAAGTTCGACCCTTTGCCGAAGCAGAACTCCCTAAAAACTGTTATCTGGTTATTGATAAGATGGCGGAGTTGATTGTATTGCCACTCAAGGCATTTGCCCCGTCCGATACCATACCCGAAACAGAAGTTCAGGAAAAAACCCTACCGATTTTTGATAATCATCGGGTAGCCAAGCGGTTTTCCCACCGCAACCAGCGAGTCATCAAGGTTCCTGACTCCAACATTTTTTATAAGACCATCGGGGCACTGAAAGCCAAAGGCATTACCCGAATTTTTCTCGATGGCAGTGTGTTTTCTTTGTACTGATGGACAATGGCACAACCACAGTTCCTCGCAGACGAATAGCCATAGCATTCAAGATCACTCCCACCGTTTTTCTCCGTAGTCCTTCAGTAGAAGCTTGCTAGCAGCAGCAGCATTGCCGCAATCCTTCGGTTTGGGAACTGAACCAAAAAATCACTACGGTTCCCCCCTTTACATAAGAAGAGCGAGGGAAGATGAACGCGGGTTGCGCCCCACTGAGCATCGAGATTAATTGGACTTGGGTAAGCGTGACATCAGTTGTTGCACATCCGGGTCATAGATACGCATATAGTTCCAATAGTTACCAAACACGGTTTCCACATAACCTTTGGTTTCCCGGAAAGGAATTTGTTCAACAAACTCATCTGGATCATCATTATCAAACGTTTCCAGCCACTTCGATACATTTCCGGGCCCAGCATTGTAGCTAGCTACCGCTAAAGCCGAATTGTTGTTATAGGTCTGGTGGGTATGGTCAAAGTACCAGGTTCCCATATTGATATTGTCTTCAGGGTCGGTCAAGGCATAGTCTGTTAAATCAATTTGAGGGGCAATCCATTCGGCGGTACTGGGCATCACCTGCATTAACCCTGTAGCACCGGCGGAGGATTTAATATTTTTTTCAAAGCGAGATTCTTGACGAATTAATGCCGTCACTAAAAAAGGGTTGAGTTGGCGTTTTTGAGACCAGCTAAAAATCTTCTCCTGGTAAGGAAAGGGAAATAGCGCTTGCCAATAGTCGGGCCGTTGCCGCAATGCTTGCCATTCCTGCTTTGCCTCTGGGGTGTCAAGATTGCGGAGATTCAACACCTGATTAATCCCCTGCAAATATTCTCTTTGCGCTAATTTCAGCAGTCCTTGAGTAAAGCCTTCGTTGACGGTGAGTTCAGTCCTTTCTCCGCTGTCGGTGCTGCTTTGGGTTTCCGCTGTGAATAACTCGATAGCTGCCGTATCTTCTCCAAGGCGATATAGCTCCTTAAACGTATTACTGCCCGCGGGCGGAATGGGTCGTTCTGTCGGCAACGTCACTGGGGGATTGAGGAAACGGACACTGTTGAAGTCTCCGACCTGCCACCCTAGCAAGACGGCAGATCGCCAGGCGTAATAGGACTGGGGATAACGAGCAAGGACATTTTCAAATGCCGCGTTGGCATCATTCTTGCGCCCTAGTTTTTGAGCCCATTTTCCAATCCAAAAAACAGCCTTCGGTGCCACCCCACTGTCCGGATTTTGACTGGCGATATCCCGCGCCCATTGCCAAGCATCAGAATACTGCCCATTTTTTGCAAACTCTTTTGCTTGTCGCCAGCGGTAGTTAGCCGCCTCATCGGAGTTGGAATGCGCTTTCAACAGCGTCTGCCATGCCTGTTGGGCCGCCGCCGCATCAAATTTAGCCAGCAATTCAGCCTGTTGGTTAATGGCTATAGCCGCTTGGTCTGGAAAATCTTTGGCCAAGCGTTTCGCATATTCCACCCCTTCAGCAGGGGGAACCAGAGAAGCAAGACGCTTTAATGCTGTGGCGGTTTCGGTTGCATCAGGATAGGTCTGAATTAGTTGTTGATAATTTTTTTGGGCCGCCGCTTTTTGGTCGCTTAACTGTTGAGCACGGGCCAGACGATACAAATTCTGAGGCGATCGGGGGGCTTTTGAGTAAGGCGTAACGGCCTGTTTAAATTGACGCCGATACCAATTATTATCGCCAATGGCTTGCCAGTCTTCGGGGGTTAATTGATCGGTATGATTTTCCAGCAGAGCATCAATGATTTTGGCCGTTCTGCCATCGGTGGGATGATTCTGTAGGATTTGCTGTTGAATGACCAACGAATCTGGCTCAACATCTAGCTGCTGGTGCAAAATTTCCAAAGTCTGTGGATGCTTCGGATAGTCGGCGATCGCCTGCTGCCAATACTGTTGGTCGATGGTACCGAGCTTAGCCAGGGCCTTGACGACGGTGGGGGAATCGGGATAATCCGTTAGAATTTGTTGCCAGACCGCTTCTGCTTGTTCATTATCATTCGCTAACTGGTATCCCCGCCCCCGACTCAGCAGAATGTAGGAACCCATCACTGGGTAATCCACTTCTAAATTTTCCAAAATCTGTACCGCAGGGCCGCCTTCATATGCCGCCAATAAATCCTGCGCTAGTAGGTAACGGGCCCGATTTCGGTCTAAAGCAGTACTAGAGCCTGCGGCGATCGTCTGGAGTTGTTCTTTGCGGTCTGCAGGGGGGACTAATGCCAGTTTTAAAACTTTAGAGTCTTCATATTGCTGTTTTTCATAAGCATCAATCTGAGCTTGTTGTTGCCACTTGGTTCCCACTTCTATGAGTTTCGGTAAAGATAACAAACCACCTCCGATTAACAAGGCTGCCAGCCCCACAAATAGCCACTTTCGCGGCTTTTTATCGAAGTGGTGATGGGCCGTGGCGGTTGTTTGCCAGGCAGGAGCATTGTTTACCTCCCCGGACTTGTCCGATTCTTGGGGAATTAATTCATTGGTGCTGACAGGGGAAGCCTCTGCTGGGTCACTGTCTGCCGTGTCAGGGGAAGGGGGAAGGGACGTTGTTAGTAAACTCGGTAAAGACAAGGACTTGTGTCGATCTGCCTTTGTCTTTGCATCGGTCTCGTCCGGAACAGCAAGGGACGAGCTGTTTTGTCCATCTGGAGACGAGACACTCTCATCATGAATGCTGGGATTAGCTGAGTCGGAGGACGATGGCTCAGGGGGGGGAGAGATTCGATCCGTTTGCTCTGCCGATTCGACCTCCTCCCCTGGTAGCTTGATGGCCTTAAAACGCTTTTGCAAGTTGTCTTGTAAGTGTTTATGCATAATGTGAGGAAAGGAACCTAAAATTCGGTCTACTCTAGCCCAAGTTACCGATTTCTATGGGGAAAGATGAGGTGAACAGCGCCTATGCCAGGGGAAATTCTAATCAAAAAATCCCAATACCGGACAAGCAAACAGATGGGCTAATGACGAGAAGTCAGTCAGGTTTGGTGTGATGCGCAGTGAAAAACTGATGGTTTTGATTTAGTGGAACCCGACACAGACAGGGGTTAAAATCAACTTTCCATAACTTTTCCCCTGAGGGCATATTAGCGGAAAACCATCGCTTATTGATCACTGGGGTATAGAACATTTGGTCAGGCTCAACACCGTAAAGCGGCAATAGTCTGGGATAATAAAGCCTATTAGAGATTACTATTTAGTCCTTTCTGTTGGGGGTGTATGGTGGAGATACAATACTGTATTTTTGTCCATTCATGCCATATTCATTGGGTTCTAGGGATCGCCTTGAATCTGAATGATTAAAAAAATTGTGGTGTTAAACCGTTTAAATCATAGGAGACCTACGCAATGACTGAGGAAAAACAGGGCACCGGTACTTCCCCTAACGCCAAGGAAGCCCCAGCGACCAGTACGACGGGAAAAACAACGACATCACGCGGACGACGCCCCACAAAATCAACCATAGGTAAAGAGTCTTCAGCATTGTCGGTCAAGAATAAAGCTGATTCTAGCCTCAACTTGGCTCCTGCTCGCCAAGGTCTGCCCAATAACCGCCCCGTCGAAGCCAGTAAACTGCATGTGGTTAGCACCTATAACACAGGCGGAGGCACTCGTCCTGTAGTTTCTAGCGGTATTGAAATCAGCGGAACCCTGACCATATCTGGGAATCGCCCCATCGCCCTCAGTCATCTTAAAATTAGCGACACCTACTCCGTAATGGGTAATCGTCCGGTGGCATCCAATGAAATTGATGACCCCGCCGCCTTAATGGGTTTCTTGGATTAGGCTTTTGTCCTAGCAGCAGGCTTCCGGGCAATTGCAACCTGAAAAAAACATCGATAAGATCGATAAAACTGTTATCGCCTTTCTCCCCCGGTTTATCACTCAGTACAGTCTTGGGGAGCCTGTCATTTTAGGGTCAAATTAATCTGGCCTTAAAAAAATGCCCCCCTAACGGTACTGACGCTAAGGGGAATTCTGTTTTTGCTTTTGCAGATATTGCATCGGCCTAAGAGCGGCTGATTTTATCTTTCTGGCTAATAAAGAGGAGTGCAATCGTGGCGGGGAGAACAATGACGAATGCCCCCAATGCCAAGCTCCACAAAAAATTTGCTAAAGATGGTGTCATAAACGACTGACCTCAAAATTCTTAAAAAAACATCGTTCCTTATTCTATCGGCTTTAATTCCCTTTTTTTGGGAGCGGTCATACATTGCAAGTAATTCTCATGGTGAAAGCCTCGTTTTAGTTTGACTTTTTATTGTGCTCAACATGATGTGCATTATTCAAAACCAGCCCCTGGCGATGAATGTGTCCAAGCTGCAATTCTAATCCACTCACTTGCTCAAATAAATAGACTAGATTGCGGGGTTGCAATTGAGTGCCGTCGTTACGACAGGTTCCGGTGTAGTCTACTTTCACGTCAGCGGCGATCGCCTCAATGATATCGAGATTAATTAACTGCTCCCGCAGATTGAAGGTGACTTTTTTGCCACGCTTGGTGGTTTTTGTCCACAGAATTTCTGCCTTCGCCAAAATTTGCGCTGCCCAAGCTTGCCACTGCTCCAACATGACGAGGGCGTTGCTGCATAAGCTGACTTGGTAACTGGCTTGGATTAATAACTGGGTTGCAGCGGGGGATTTGGGATCGACTTCCACCACCCGATATAAGGGAATGTCAGCCGGGAGTACGGCACTCAAACGTTCCCGAAAGACGGCGGGGGCTAAGGTTTCAGTTAGATCAAAATCAACAATTTCTCCATTACTACTCGACCCTAAAGGAAGGGCATTGGCAATAGAAATGCGGGGTCCCGGATGGAAGCCGCCCGTATAGGCAATGGGTAACGCGGCGCGGCGCACTGCTCGATCAAAAAGTCGCACTAAATCCAGATGACTAACGAGGGACATGGCCCCTTGCTTGCCAAACCAGACCCGCAACCTTTGTACCCGCTCTGTGTTGGGTTTAAATGTGCCATCAAAGTCGGGAATAGGGGGAACCGGGGCGACAATGTTATGGCCAAAATCTACCCCACAAATACCGCAATGGGAACACCCATCAAACGAACAGTCTGGAACAGTGGCTGCTTCTAGGGCGTTAAACAGATCGTTTTTGAGCCAAGTTTTATCAATACCAGTGTCTAGATGATCCCACGGCAGCGGTGCATCATATAACCCTTCATCCGCAGTATCCCCCTCAAAAATATTCCATTCTCCGTTCTCCACTTGGCGATATTTCCAAGTTAAGCCCGCTTCTTCGATCGCCTGGGCCCAAGCACCATAGGCCTTATCTTGATTTTCCCACCAAGCATCCATCCCAGCCCCTAATTCCCAGGCACGACGCACCACTGGCACTAAACGGCGATCGCCCCGGCCGACAAAATCTTCCATCGCTGAAATCCGCACATCGGTATAGTTAATCTTGACGCCACGCATTCCTTTAAACGCTTCCCGTAATAATTTCTGCTTGCGGCGAAACTCAGACGTGGAGACCGAATGCCATTGGAAGGGGGTATGGGGTTTGGGGGTGAAATTAGAAATGGTGAGGTTAAATTCCAGCGGGCGACGTTGATGCCGTCGGCATTCCTGGCGCAGCCATTGCACCGTTTCCACAATGCCCAACAAGTCCACATCAGTTTCCCCTGGCAGGCCAATCATGAAATAGAGCTTGACCCGGTTCCAACCCTGCTCTGCCGCTGTTTTAATGCCCCGCAATAGTTCTTCATTGGTCAGCCCTTTATTAATCACATCGCGCATCCGTTGGGTTCCAGCTTCCGGCGCAAACGTTAACCCCGATGTCCGAGTCCCACCGACGATGTTGGCAATGTTTTCATCAAAGCGGTCTACCCGTTGGCTGGGCAAGGAAAGAGAAATATTGTCATGTTTGAGGCGATTACGCACTTCTAAACCCACCGCTGGTAAGGCCAGATAGTCGGAACAACTGAGGGACAACAGGGAAAACTCGTTATAGCCGGTTTGCCGGATGCCCGATTCAATGGCTTCAATTACCGTATCGGGTTCCACATCCCGTGCGGGTCGGGTTAACATTCCCGGTTGGCAAAAACGACACCCCCGGGTGCATCCCCGCCGAATTTCCACCGTCAGGCGGTCATGTACCGTTTCGATAAACGGCACTAGCCCAATGGAGTAGGCCGGAATAGGGGTGGCCACCCGTCGCAAAATACGTTGCGGCACATCGCCCCGATTGGGATGCACCGAACCATCTGCGACCATGTCATAGAAACGGGGCACATAGACCCCCGGCACCTGGGCTAAATCCAGCAATAATGCCTCTTTACTTAACCTCTGCTCTTTTCCTTCTTCCATCACCAGCCCAATTTCTGGCAGTAATTCTTCCCCGTCTCCGAGGGCAATAAAGTCAAAAAAGTCGGCGTAGGGTTCCGGGTTAGACGTGGCAGTCTGCCCTCCCGCAAAAATTAACGGATAATCTCCCTGTTCCCGCTCTTGCCAAGTGAGGGGGATTTGGGCCAGGGTCAACATTTCTAAAATGTTGGTGGCCCCCAATTCGTAACTGAGACTAAATCCTAGAATGTCGAACTCGGGCAATAACCGCTGTGATTCCAACGCAAACAGAGGTGTATCGGTCTGCTGCAGTTTGGCAATCAGATCCGCCGCCGGTAAATAGGTGCGATCGCACAGTTGCCGGGGTTGGGCATTAATAATGTTGTAGAGCAGGATATGCCCAAGGTTGGAGGCCCCTACTTCATAAACTTCCGGGTAGGTCAACACCCACCGCACGGTGGCACTGTCCCAATCCTTATGCACTGCCCCCAATTCATTACCGAGGTAGCGGGCGGGTTTATTAATGTCGGCATTGATGAGGGTTTCGACGGGAACAGGCATGGGGGTTTCACTTAGCTGGACAGCTTTCTATTATGACTGACCTCGTCCGGGTTGACAGTCCGCAAAACTGATCGCTTCCGTATCCAAATAACTGGCGATCGCCATTTCTAGCACAGCTTCCAGGGGATCATTAATTTCCTCAGCACGGTCTTTCAACGCGGTTTGAACAAAAAAGGCGCCAGTCTATTTTCTTAGATCTTTGCCTGGAGTAAAAATGGCTCAAAATCAAGCCTGGATTTGGTATTGCCACGCCTACGAACATTTGACAACTTGAGAAATTAATCTTGCCCCATTTTTGTTTTTCTCAATGGATAACCGCTTCAATCCCTACTTGACAAACGCTAGCCTGCCCTAGCAAAATAGTACAAACGCCTTCACAGACCCTAAGTGAGAAAAACTTCAAAGTACAACAAGATTAGGTATCGGCATTAATTTCAGTCACCGGCAATCGGGAACTAAACCAATGGCATCACTGAGTTTTGCAAAAATCCGCAAAATTCTTGATAGGAGAGTAGAATTCCAGTTTAAGATGAATACAAACTCCCTTTTGGTAAGAAGCGCTTGTTTCACCGTCAATACTCTAGGGCAGCTTAATCGGCAAACATATCTAATTTGAGTCTTGTCTTGCTATAGGCAGTCAGTTTGTTATTTTCCATGCTTGCCTTAGATAGTCTGATTATTATGCTATTTAACCTCATCACCCATCGTCTTTCGACTTTCTCACTGCCTCCCGATCAATGTATGCCTATGATGGAAGATGATTTAAATGCAAGGGTCACTGTGATGCTCATGACCAATGGTGTAGCCCAGACCAAGCCGCAGGGATCTCTATGAAGGCGATATTGCTTGTCGAGGATAGTTCCAGTCAACGCGAAATGATTTCGGGTATCTTAACTAAAAATGGTTGGGACGTTAAGATTGCCTGTGATGGAGTAGAGGCACTAGAGCTATTAAAGAAATTTAATCCTGACTTGGTGTTACTCGATATTGTGATGCCTCGGATGAACGGTTACGAAGTCTGTCGGCGGATTAAATCTGATCCTAAAACTAAGGATGTCCCGGTGATTATGTGCTCTTCTAAGGGGGAAGATTATGACCACGATTGGGGAATGCGGCAAGGGGCTGATGACTATATTACGAAGCCATTTCAACCGACGGAACTAGTGGGAAAAGTTAAGCAGTTATTTCGCCGGTAACTATCTTTTTGCCATCAAGTTCAGCCTATTTAAGATAAATTAGTCCCGATGAAACAGTTAAGTCATGGTCAATTTTAATTCTGCGGATATTGATGGTGAGACGAGCCACGGTATCGAGTCTCCCTTCCAAACAATGGGAGTACGAGAGGGGGATCTGCACCTCCGTTTCTATCTTCCGTCTCAGGAAGAATTTGCTCTACCGGCGACTGCCATTCGGGAAGTGATGCAACAGGCTCCAGATCGAATCACGCCCATTCCCAATACTTCGCCCTTACTGCTAGGAACGATCAATTTGCGGGGACAAGTGGTGTGGGTGGCTGACTTGGGTAGATTCCTGGGAAGCAATACTAACCTCAATACAGACCGAGCTGAAATTCCTGTCATCGCGGTCGAAGATCAAGAAACAATTTTAGGATTGGCGATCGAGTCTCTCAGTAATATGGAATGGTTGGACACAAATGAGCTACAAGTGACTATGAATGTCCCAGACCCTATTGCACCCTATGTAAAGGGGGAATGGCAACTGCCAACTCGGATGGTGTCTTCCAATAATATGGAATGGCTCGACATAGATAACTTGCAAACAAAAACAGATATGTCGAATTACACTACGTCTAATATGCCAAGGAAACAACAAACTTCATCCCCAAAAGATGCCAAAGATCATAATGATGTTCTCCATCCGCTTCGTCTGCTAGATCATGTTGCTTTATTGCGATCCGCCCGCTGGGCCACTTAATCTTGTCCTGTAATATTTAACTCGTCGGCGTTATTCTTTGATTAACGCTGGTGTTCAACTCCCAGGCCCTTGTTTGACCTCTTCCATGAATCCTGTAGAAGGAAATCGGCACAATGTCATTTGAACCTAACTTTTCTCAGCTTTACAATCTAGCCTATGTGGCTTACGGACAAGGGGACTACCAAGAAGCCCATACCCATATTGAGCTGTTGGCAACCAAGTGCCCTTATGATCCCAATGTTTTATTGCTACAGGGTCATGTATTGACAGGGTTGGAACGTTACGACCAGGCCAAGCAAAACTACGAAGCCGTGCTCCAACTGACAGACCGTCCGGAATTAGTGGAAAACGCCCGTCAAGCCTTAGAAAATCTGCCAGTTGATGGTAACGGGGCTGATTCATCATTTAGAGAAAATGGTACTTCTTGTACTTCTTCTAGCGGTAGGCTGGATTCAGATGGTCACGAGGCGACAAATCAACAATGGGAAGAATCTACATTTACAGACGACTCCAATGTGGAGGATTTAATCGATTCAAATTCTCTGGATGACGCCGAACGCGATTGGGAAAAATCATCTGATCAGTCTTGGCAACAGGATCATGAAGGATTAGATTGGGATAGTGCTGTTTTTACGGACGAAAATTTTGGTGAACCGACCATCGGTCAAGAGCCGCCGCCAAACTCAAATGCTGGGGCTTCAGTTTCGTCATCAGACTCTTCTGGCCTTGAAGTTCTAAACAAAAACTCTGATTTTCTTGAACATGAGCCCGCTATCGGAGGAGAGCAGACGGAAAATCCTGCTACTCCAGTAGATATTGAAGAGGCTGATTGGAGTTTTGATACTTTTACGGACTTCGGTGATTCTGATGATGAACACACTATAATGCCAGACTCGGCAGAATCTACGTTTGTTGTTGCATCGGATCCCAGAGAGGCTTTCCTGGATTCGGCTGACCTAACTCCAGATATCCACGCAGATTCTCCATCTAATTCAACGGTAACTAGTTCAGAAAACCCACGCTGGCAGAATAGTAGTGAAATCAATGCAGGAAGTGAGTCCTCAACCACGTCTGATGAGATTTCCTCTGCCCAAATTCCTGAACAGACTGATACTGGCCCACAATTTGAAACATTTGATGACGACAACATTGATGATTTACCAGACTTTGACTTAACTGATATCGACTTAGAACGTCCTGAGTCTGAAATGCTTTGGCAAAATACTAATTTCAACTCAGCGGGTAAGGATAGGGAGGAAAATATCTCAGCGGGAGGTTCTATTCCGGCTGTTGTGGCGGCTACCCCACCCGGTCTATCGACTTGGTTACGCCCTGATGGGGCTACTGCAGAAGATTTTTCTAGTACGTTTTCTCCTTTTAATGAGCCACCTAGTAGTGATGTTGATCCCGGTTGGCTGGGATGGTTTACCAATGCTTCTTTATTTCGAAAACAGCTTTTTTTAGCGATTATTTCTGGCACTTTTTCGGGAGTCGCGGTGTTAATTTTGGGTACCATAATCGGGTTCGGGTCAACGTCACCGAGTACTTCTCCGAATAATCTTCCACAGTCATCAGAGCAGGAAACCACCACCACTCCTGCTGAGAAGCCTAGCTCTAATGTTGATCAACCATCCTTACTGGGCTTGGCGTTACTCACTAGCTTGACTATGGCGATCGCCGTTTTCTTGATTAATCGTTTGTTTATACAACAAGTCAAAACGACAATTGACGACCTCCAGAATCAATTTGAATCCATCTATAAGGGGAACTTTAATGTCCGTGCAAAAGTTCGTTCGGAAGATGAACTCGGAACATTAGCACAACGCTTTAACTACATATCTCAGGTTATTTTATCCGCCACCAGTGAAGCCCAGGAGCGGGCGACCGCAACCGAGAAAGTTCGTAAAAAATTACAACGTCAAGTTATACGGCTACTTGATGATGTGGAAGGGGCTTCGCGGGGAGACTTAACCGTTCAAGCTGAAGTCACTGCGGATGAATTGGGTGCAGTAGCAGACTCGTTTAACTTAACCATTCAAAACTTGCGGGAAATCGTTTTACAAGTAAAAAATGCAGCCAAGCAAGTCAACAAAAATTGTACTGATAGTGAATCATTTGCCCGGAATAATTCCAGTGATGCTCTCCGGATGGCAGAAGAATTGGTCACAACCCTGGATTCCGTACACCTGATGACCGAATCTATTGAACGGGTTGCAGAGAATGCCAGGGAAGCTGAAGAAGTTGCCCATACTTCCTCATTAACCGCGCTCAAGGGGGGCGAGGCGGTGGAAAGAACCGTCGGCGGAATTCTGCAAATTCGAGAAACTGTCTCAGAAACCGCTCGGAAAGTAAAACGCTTAGCAGAAGCTTCTCAGGAAATCTCCAAAATTGTCGCGGTGATTTCTCAAATTGCCTCCCGAACAAATCTTCTGGCTTTGAATGCCTCTATACAAGCAGCACGTGCCGGGGAAGCCGGTCGGGGTTTTGCTGTCGTAGCGGATGAAGTGCGGCAGTTAGCTGACCGTTCAGCGAAATCCTTGAAAGAAATTGAGCAAATCGTTCTACAAATTCAAAGTGAAACGGGCTCGGTGATGGCGGCGATGGAAGAAGGGATTCAACAGGTAATTGATGTAACGGATAAATCGGAGCAATCCAAACGAGCCTTAGAAGATATCATTGAAGTCTCCAATCGAATTAACACCTTGGTGCGCTCAATTACGGCAGATACGGTTAAGCAACAAGAAAATTCTGGGGCAGTTTCCCAGGTGATGCAATCCATTGAGTTAACCGCGCAAGAAACATCCCAAGAATCTCAACGGGTTGCTGGCTCGCTCCAAACCTTAGTGTCTATCTCCCAAGATTTATTAACCTCAGTAGAACGATTCCGTGTTGACAGTAATGCTAAACCATAAGTTGAGTAGAGCAATGAAATAATTCAGACAAGAAAAGGGTTTTATCGACTTTCAGCCTGAACATTTTTGCCGGTCTACTTATCTACTTTATTAATGCGCCCTCTTCAATCCCGCTCCTTGGCCCTATGGTTTGAACGCCTCATTGCAGCGGCATTTCTTAGCGGTCAGGTCTTCTTACATATTTTACAAGGGCGTATCCACCGCCGAAATACAGTCGAGCAGATGAATATGGTCGGGCCAGAGTCGATTACAATCGCCCTAATTACCGCCAGTTTTGTGAGTATGGTTTTTACCATCCAGATTGCCCGAGAGTTCATTTACTATGGTGCCACCACAACGATTGGGGGTATCTTATCCCTCTCATTAACACGGGAATTAGCACCCGTCCTCACAGCGGTCGTCATCGCAGGGCGGGTCGGCTCTGCTTTCGCTGCAGAAATCGGCACTATGCGGGTTACAGAACAAATTGATGCTCTGTATATGCTCAAAACAGATCCAATTGATTATCTGGTCGTTCCTAGGGTAATTGCCTGCAGCATCATGCTGCCAGTCCTGAACGGGCTGTCCTTGTTAGTCGGCATGGCCGGAGGACTCCTCGTTGCCAATTTTTTATATCGGGTCAATCCCAGTATTTTTCTCACTTCAGTCCAAAATTTTACAGAATTGTGGGATATTTTTGCGTCTCTCTTCAAGTCCCTGATTTTTGGCATCATTATCGCCATTATTGGATGTAACTGGGGGCTAACCACCACCGGCGGTGCTAAAGGTGTCGGTCAATCCACAACGACAGCAGTGGTAACTTCATTACTGGCCATTTTTGTTAGTAATTTTTTACTATCCTGGGCGATGTTTCAAGGAACAGGAGATGTAAATATTCAATAATGCTAATATTTTTCCCCTTACAAATTTCCTTTAAAAACTGAAGTTTATTACCTAGCATGTTTCCTGAATTTATACTATTTTCCCCCGAGTCCAGCCGAGTATAACCCTTAAACAAGGTTGAAACATACTACTTTTGAGGCACTTTGGAGACGGAAGACAACGTAATCATGCTAGGATATTAGGGTTGTTTAGAGAGTTTCGGTATCGGTTTTCGCTTTGATTATGAATATTACAGGGGCCTTCCTGCCGTATTTTGCTTGTGCGTCTCCGAAATTGTTCTTTTATCTCTCGTTTTAGTTCCGAATTTTGGAGTTCGACACAATGACAATTTACGTTGGTAATCTTTTTTATGACGTCACCCAAGACGATTTACGTGAAGTATTTAATGAATATGGGACAGTAAAACGGGTGTCCCTTCCCACCGACCGCGAAACGGGACGGATTCGGGGCTTTGGTTTTGTTGATCTTGCCTCCGAAGGTGAGGAATCAACCGCCATTGAAACCCTGGATGGGGCTCAGTGGATGGGGCGTAACTTACGGGTAAATAAAGCAAAACCCCGCACTTAAATTGAATTTCTTTGTCAAATATCAAATATTGGGTAACGAAATAGCAGTACATTGAATAATTTTCAAAGATTAAGCGTTCCCATGATCCTGAAAAAGGAAGAATATCGGGAATTTCAAAGATCAAATTTAATCTTGTATTGCTAGTAACGTTATTGTTGGTTGACAAAATATGTTCAGTCCAACTTACTCAATTAAATATTTCATCGTTATTACAATGGTTTAAGGGATGTTCAAAAGAACGTCTCTTTTTTCTTGAGAGCCCCCCGGAAGATAAAGACCGTTGCCTGAGTCTGACTGGCAATTTGGGTAGGCAATGTACCTTGGAGAACCGTTTTGAGTAGGCCTTCCCGGCTTGCACCCAAGACGATCGCCGCACATTGACGCATATCAGCTAAATCGTTCAACGCAGTCGCCACATCGGATGAGCATAATGGAATTGGAGTAATAGGACGTTTAAGTCGCTCTTGAAAGCTTTCTGCCAAAACTTTGAGGTCATCAAAAGGGATCGTATGGGTACGATGTTGGGGCAAGTAAACTTTGGCAATGAGGAGTTCGGGATTATTGGATTGGGGATAAAGGGCGAAGAGTCCAGGTAAGTAGGTTAAAACCAAATTGATGTTGGGCCCACCAGCCACTGGCATTAGCCAAGTACTTTGATCAGGAAATGCTGCGGGATAAGCAAAGGAATGATAACCGGGTTTAACCATGAGCAACTCACATGATGCTTGGTCGATGAGACGGTCAGTGATTTTGCCATAGATTTGACTGCCAGTGGGGGTTTCCCCTTGCCATTCCAATAACAATAAATCGATATGATGACTCTGAATGGTATCCAGGATGGTGTCCGTAATACTGTGAGCGAGTTTAATTTCAGTGTGGAGCCAGATGTCCTGATGACGAGCTTGCCGTTCTAGCCGCTGCAGCAGTTTACGTTCCCGCTGACTAGAGATAATTTGTTCGGATGGAGCCTGGGATTTAGAGACTTTGATAATTAATAAACACTCAACTTCGTAGTTCTTCTCTTGGGCGATCGCCGCTGCAATCGTAAATAGAGCCGACGCATTACTGGTTAAACTCAACGGGAGCAAAATACGCCCATCTCCCACCGACGGCGGCCGTGTTTGATAAATACTGTAAGCAGGATGGGGCGGGTGAACCAATTGCCCCCCCAACTGACTCACTTCCTCGCGAATAATATCAGTCCGAGTAATAATGCCGACTAGTTTTTGCCCGCCTTGAACCACGGGAAGCCGGGATAGTTGATAGCGATTGAGTAAATATAAAACATCACTCAATGGGGCATCGGGCTGCACCGTAATCGGATTCGGGGTCATCACTTCCCCCAACAACACTGAGTTATCCCGCTGGGCCGCATTGGTTAAGTCAGTCTGGGTAAATACCCCCACCAAGCGTCCCCTTTCCACCACCGGAAATCCCCGATGGTGAGAGGCGGACATAATGGACAATACTTCCTGAATCGTTAAGTCAGCCCCTAAGCTTTCCACGGCCGTCTGCATCACCTGGCCCGCTTTAATATCCGACAAAAAATCTTGATCCGCCTTTTCTTCTGAAAGAAAAATTCCCCGTGCTTCCAACAAATGATCATACAAAGAACGGGGATATAGACTTTCTGACACCAAATAGGCGGTGGCACAGGTCAGCATTAACGGCAGCACCACATTAAAATTACCGGTCAGCTCAAACACGATAATAATTGCCGTAACCGGAACCCGCACCACGCTGGTAAAAAAAGCCCCCATCCCCGCTAGGGCAAACGTTGTTTCGCTCAATTGGGGTTGCCACCAGTGTCCCACATCCGCCACTAAATGCCCCAAGGCTGCTCCCATTAAGAGGGCAGGGGCAAATAATCCCCCCGGTGCTCCGGTGCTATAGGCCAAAAGCGTTAAACAGAAGTGGGCAACTAAAACTAGCACAATTGTCTGGTTGCTCAATTCTCCTAAAAGCAGTACTTCCCGTAGTCCTGCATTATCGTGAAAATAGGGGGGGAGTAGAGAAAACACCACACCACACAGTAAGCCCACACAGCCAATATTGACGGCCAAAGGTAAATTCAGACGACGTTGCCAACGCTGGGCCGTCACAATCCCCCAATTCAAAATGACGCCTAAAATACCTGCGCCAATGCCGACGAGCAGATACCAGGGAATTTCCCCGGCAGTAAATTGAATGGAAAAGTCGCTCCCTAATGCTTCCGCCAAGCTCAGGGCATCGGCCTGGAGCAATAGGGATGTCACTGCCCCCACAAAGGAAGCGACAATCGCCGTTTCCAGGGTCAAGCTGGACACATCCCGCATTAATTCTTCTACGACAAATAAAACCCCGGCGATCGGGGTTGTGAATCCGGCCGCTAGTCCAGCGGCTGCCCCGGCGGCAATCATCTGTCGGCGATGTTCTGGGGAAGTCGGCAGCCAGCGGCTTAACTGAGCGGCAAGGGCTGCGCCAATATGAACCGTGGGAGCACGACGTCCCAGGGGAATACCACTCCCCAGCACTAGGACAGTGCCAACCATTTTAACCAGGGCCACCTGCCAGGACAGGGGGATGGGATAGCGGGCTAGGGCGGCTTTAACCTGGGGGATTCCCCCGCCCCCTGCGGGTCGAGAAAACTGTTCAATCAGAGCTCCGGCAAGGCTTCCGAGCACGAGTCCGAATAACGGTAATACCCACCAAACGCCATATTCATTGGCCAGTTGCAAGCGGTTGGTTCCCAACCAGTTCACCGCCTGTTTAATCATTAACGCCGCCAACGCCGAAATAAATCCGATCACACAAGCTTCGGCGATCGCATAACGACTATCGATGGAGGTGCGCCCGTAGTGGCGGGATTTCAGCCAAGTGAGTCCAGATTGCCAAATAGACGACCAATTCATGGCACTGCAGCGGAGAAGGTTGCAAAAATCTCTGGGGAGAGCATCGCCTTATGGCAAGGGGTTTGTTACAATGACAGCGGCCAACACACCCTGTGAAGAGAGCGTCTTTGAGTCAAGCCGTTAATATCCCTACTCTTGATACCTTAGCGCAAGAACTTGCTGCTATTCAGCAAACAGGTTCTAAGCGAATTGCCCTGCTAGGGTCTCGTCATGTTCCCATTACTCATCAACAATTGATTGAAATGATGAGTTATGCCCTTGTTCTGGGTGGTAATCATCTGGTGACCTCCGGTGCCACGGGAACAAATTCTGCCGTCATCAAAGGAGCAATGCGAGCTGACCCCAATCTTTTGACGGTCATTCTCCCCCAGAGTCTTGATCGCCAGCCCCGAGAGTCCCGTGACCAGCTTCAGCAGGTGATTCATTTAGTCGAAAACAGTGAACATGATTCCCTGTCATTAGGAGAAGCCAGTGCGATCTGTAACCGTGAGATTGTCAACCGTTGCCAGCAACTCATTTGCTTCGCGTTTCACGAAAGTCATACCCTAATGCAGACTTGTGAAGAAGCGGAAGATCAACGAAAACTCGTTACTTTGTTTTACTTTGATTAACGCATCCGGTAAGCAATCAATCATCACCAAGTAATCCTGCCACGTAATTTATCTAGCTTTACAGGGCCGATCCCAGGAACGTCGTCTATATCTTGTAGTGAACGATAGGGGCGGCCCTCGATAATTTTTTGGGCTAATTTGGGACCAATGCCGGGGAGCGTGGTTAATTCGTCAGGGGTGGCGGTATTGAGATTGACCAAGACGCTGGGAGTTGCTGTCGTGAGAGGTTTAGGGGCAGGAGTCGCTGTGGCACAATCACGCACTTCTCGATTAATGAGCATTGCGACAGGAGTTGGTAAGCCATAATCACCCATGCTCGCAAGACGCTCAAATTCCCGTTGGTAATGGGCGGCGATCGCCGGGTTCTTGAGGATCAGCAGGGTTTCATCATTGTTGACATTGGCGCTAATAGACCAATTATGGGAACCCGTAATCACCACCTGTTCATCAATGACAGCCATTTTATGGTGGAGCTTATCCCCGTCCGGTAAGGTGGGAACTCCCACAAATTTTGTCGGCAATGCCCACGGCCGATTCCCCGCCTCCGGTTTACATTGATTGAGACGGGCAACCCCCAATAAATCTAACCCTTCACTATAGGGACGAAATGCGAAGTTACGGTCAATGAGAACCTTGACGGTAATGCCCGCTTGAAACCGTTGCTCTAAGACATCAGCCAGGGACTGCTCAGAAAAAACAAACAGGGCCAAGTTGACTTTCTGCTGCGCTTGGGCCAGCGTTTGGGCAATCAGACCATTGCTCGTGTTTTGCAGAGGCGTTGCTCTAGAGTCCGGGGAAAATTTAACGGTCACAACAGTGTCTCCAATGGTTAGCGTTTGGGGCGATCGCCGGGGCTTATGAACACCAAATAGACTGTTAGCTGCACCACCGGGGCCATCTCCCCAAAGCAATTGAAATTCTTCGGTAAACCATTGGGCCAACCGGGGGGAAGTGATGACCACTAAATTATTGGCATTGCCCCGCGTTTCGGGGGCCGTAAAATCTCCATAGAGTCCACTGGGGGTAAAGTTTGCCGAACTAACCAGGACAATCTTGTTATCAATGACCGCAAACTTGTGGTGCATTAAGCCCGAGCCTTTGCTGCCGTCAGCGGTATCGTTAACGGTGGGCACTTGCCCCCGCCGCACAATGGCAATAGCATCCCTGGTGGCACTTTCTTCGTCGCTAATTTGTCCATCTCTGTTCTGGTCTTGATAAGCAACGTAACTCGCTAGGCGATCGCCATCCAGCGTCTGATCCTGGGTAACCGCATCTCGAATCGTGTTGTCGTAAGTATTTTCTAGCACTAACCTGACCGCAATACCGGCTTGTTGTTTTGTCACTAACGCTTGGGCAATACGAGGCGATCGCAGTTCTTGTATCGCGAGATCAATCCGGGACTCAGCTTGGTTAAGGTGCTTTAAAATCATTGCTTCAAGGTCATCCCCCGGCCGCATGAAGTTTCGATCCGGGTCGGAAAAGTCGGCCCCTTTAGCCTGGTTGCCGTTAAAGTAAACCTGAATTAACGCATCCTGAGGAAGCGGCGCCGGACGATTAAGGGCGGTCGCTAAACGGAAATTACTCAGCAAATTTCCCCCTCCGATCCACATAATGGCGATCGCCGTTATCAAACCGAGTCCTATCCAGGTGATCAGGGCTGACGTTTTCACAGGACTAACCTTACGAACTCTCTAGCAACTTGGCAAAGTCTAACTCCTCGGAGGCTAAAACGAGAATAGTGGGGGGCAATGACTGTAGATGGTTTTGTAGATTCTGATAATAGTCTGTGAAGGAAGCACCCGGGTTTGTAAATCGGGCATCATCTGGGTCGGGTAAACCGAGAAACACTAAATCCGCATCACGGGAAGATTCCGGCAGAACGTCATGAAAATTACGTTGATGGGCATTAATAACCTGGGGGGTGGCATTTATACGCAGCCGCTGCACCAGTGCTTCTAAGTTTTCTTCTGCTGATTTCACAGCATTGTCATCGGATACCATCAGCTTCAGACGAATGTCAGCATCGTGCCATTGCCAACTATTACGTAGGAGATAAGCCAGAATTAACATCAGTCCGCCATTGGACTGTAAGCCTCCCCACCAAATATCAATCCGTTTAACAGTCCAGCGGGCAGTGGTTTTAGCCTGGGATGGGGTGACTAGGGTCTTGATGTCTGGCTGGCCCCGCAACACCACAATATTGCGTTGACTGTGGTGACAATGGGCGAGAAATTGGCAAAATGTGTCCAAGTTCATGGTTTCGTCAGGGTGGCCCAACAGGATCGTATTGGGCACTAACGGCCCGATACCGTAGGATTCCACCAACTCGCCCATCCCCTGATAAAGATCGGGGGCGGTTTTGACGCGGAAAAAAGCCGGGATGTTTGCCTTATCCAGTTGAGCTTGGGCGATCGCCGTCAGTTTGTCTTGACGTCGGGGATTGGTGACATCGGGGGGGAGAATTTGGAAGATGGACACCAGACCACGATTATGGGTCAGGGCGGCAGCTAATTCCACTAAATACCAGCGCCTTTGGGGATTTCCGGCAAAGACCAGCAGGTGGGGCCGCCAATTTTTTGGATCGGGGGTTTTGTCGATATTCATCAAACCACTGCGCACCAAGGTCATCCAAATTCCCTGGCGCACATCTCCCCAGGTACAGGCTAATTCCTGTCGCTCTAGCCACAGATAAACCCCCAACACAATGGCTGCCGCCACAATGGTAGCCGTGACGTTAATTAAAAACATCACCGCAATGCAGCCCCCGGCCCCGAGGAGGGAAAAGACCCAATGCACTTTAAAACTAGGACGAAACGAGGGACTCTGGAGAAATCCTTCAACGCCTGCCGCAATATTAAGCACCATGTAAGTTGTCAAGAAAAACATGGTCAAAATGGGGGCAAGGAGGTTCAAGTCCCCGATCGCCACTGCCGCGAGGGCAATACCCAGGGTAAATAGGGTTCCTAGGCGGGGTTCATCGGCTTGCCCTTCCCCTTTTCCCAACCAACTGAGGGGGGAGGGGAGCACATTATCCCGTGCCAATGCTTGCAAGATTCGGGGGGCTCCCATAATGCTACCGATCGCACTGGAAAGGGTTGCCCCCCAGACCCCCAGCAAAATGCTGTCTCCCCACAAGGCAATCCGACGCATCACCAATGGATCGTTGACCAGGGTTGTGGCGTCAGCGCGGTAGTAGAGCACAATGGGAATAATTAAATAGACGCCGTAGCCTGCGGCGATCGCTGCTAAAGTTCCCCAGGGAATGGCCTGTTGGGGGTCACGCAAATCCCCCGACATATTCACCCCGGCCATGATGCCCGTTACCGCCGGAAAAAATACGGCCAACACTGCCCAGAAATTTTCTGACCCTGGAATTACATCAATGTCTCCCTCATAGACTGGAGCCGAGTGTCCAAACATTAAACAGACGAGCGATAGGGCGATCGCCGCCATGATGAAATACTGGGCACGGATGGCAATGGAGGCCGACTTTAGTGCCAACAGGGTGACAGCAATGGTGGTTATTAGCGCCACCAACGTTAAATTCCAGCCTGGCATAACCCGCACCACACTTTCGGCAAAACCCAGGGTATACAGCGCCACAGAAAATGCTTGGGCAAAGTAGAGAGGAATGCCCACGGCGCCACCGGTTTCGATGCCCAGGGAGCGGCTAATCATGTAATAGGCTCCCCCCGCTTTAACCACCTGATCCGTGGCGATCGCCGCAATGGACAATCCCGTTAAAAATGTGATCACATTCGACAAGGTCACAATTAGCAGCGTCTGCCATAGCCCCACTTGACCCACCACCCAACCAAAGCGGAGGTACATAATGACGCCCAGAATGGTCAAAATTGAGGGGGTGAAAACGCCACCAAAGGCTCCGAATCCCTCTGTTGCCAGACTTTCAGTGCGGTCATTATTGGCGGTTTGCGGAGATTGGAGTTGGGGCATAACGTTCACCCATCAGCCTGACAGGGCAATCATGAAAAACGGCAATGACCCCTAGGGGAACACTGCCGGCGCGAATCAACGGACAAGATAATGAAGAGGAAGAATGGAATTTAAGATTCGTTTTCGGTGTAAGCCGGAAAGAGATCCCGGGGGAAATCTTCCGCCGCAAGACAGGTATTCATTGCCTTTGCCGGGGTGAAGTCGTCCACATCGCGGCTTAACGCAATGACACATTCAGAATGACGACCAGGTAATAAACTCTGGCGGCAGGTTTGCAAGGCAGCCAGTTCTAGATCGTCGTCGTCGGACACCAAGGCAAAGGGAGTATAGGATTCTTGCTGAGCCTGCGCCACCATTGTCGTCTCTGCTCCCTCAGTGCCAGCCTCGGCAGATTCTGTTTTTTCACTCGGGGCACGATAGCCCTGTAAAACTCCCTTATCAATATCAACGACACAATTACCGAGGTCGATGGGGCGACGGACCTGAAAACAAGCCCGTAGCGCCACATTACCGTCAATGTTGGTATTGTTGCGGATCATACTGACACAGCCGGACATTTCTTTGGGAATGATCGCCTCAGAACAGCCTGCGGCTGCGGCATCGGGGTCTACCCCATTTGCCAACAATTCGGTCACACAAACGTCAAACTGATTCCAGTCTCCAGCCGCTTGGGCAATGGGGGCAAGCGTGATGAATTGAGTCGTCACTAAAGCCGCTGAAACAGAGGCTAATGCGGGACGACGTAGCAGGGAAGAAAACATACAGTAGATGCCCAGACAATATTAAAGTGTCATTGTTAAAGCCAATTGGATTGTAAACAGACTTGTAAACAAGATCAAGTACTCTCTTCTTCGTTGTCGCTTTTCTACGACTGTGCGGTGGCTGGCTGTCCATCCTGTTGAGGCAGATAGGTAGCGCCAAGGGAAGGGGGGGAGGTGCGGTCTTGCTTCCTGCCGCTGCTACAATGCTTGGTATTCTGATCAAAATTCTTAATATTTTCGGTGCCCATTCCCCGTTCCCCACTGTGCAATGCTGACTGACCAACGCTTGGGAGAGGCGACTTTGTCCCCATCTATTCATCCGACGGCGATTATTGATCCCCAAGCCACCCTCCATCCCTCGGTAACAGTGGGAGCTTATTCTGTCATTGGTCCTCAAGTTAGCATCGGGGCTGAAACGACCATTGGTGCCCATGTTGTTATTCAGGGGCCTGCGGAAATTGGCGCAGGGAATCGAATTTTTTCGGGGGCGATTATCGGTTCTGATCCACAGGATCTAAAGTTTAAAGGGGAAGAAACCTGGGTCAAGATTGGTGACCATAATCAAATTCGGGAATTTGTCACCATCAATCGGGCGACGGAAGAGCAAGGGGTGACCCGCATCGGTAATCATAATTTATTGATGGCCTACACCCATGTTGCCCATAATTGTGTGATTGAAAATGAAGTCATTATTGCCAATTCGGTTGCATTAGCCGGCCATATCTATATTGAATCCCAAGCCAGAATCAGTGGCGTTTTAGGGGTTCATCAATTTGTTTACATTGGTCGCCTAGCCATGGTGGGAGGCATGAGTCGGATTGAACGGGATGTTCCCCCCTTTACCATTGTGGAAGGTAATCCGTCGCGGGTACGGGCCCTTAACCTTATCGGATTAAAACGATCAGGGATGTCAACGGAGGATTTAAAAGCTCTCAAGGCAGCCTATCGGCTGGTCTACCGCTCCGAAACCCCTTTTCAACAGGCGCTGGATGAACTCAAACAAACGGCTTCCCATCCCTATGTCAAACATTTTCATCGGTTCTTAGAGCAGTCTACCCACGAGAAAGGACGCCGGGGTTGCATTCCCAGCAATAAATAAGCCAATGGGCGTGGTGCTGACCACTAGATCTCTTGCATCATTGGTTTCATAGTATGGTGAGGCCAGGTTAGTCAGTCTACCTGAATAATTTCCTATGGACTCAGCCACCAGCGATTATTGAGAAGTTGTTGTCAAAGCTTTTTTTAAAAGTCTTGAAAGCTTTGATGAGCAAGAGATTTAACCTTCTGGAAGCCTTTTTTCAAGAGAAGTTAAGCCACCTCTTATAACTCTGGCGATCGCCAGAAATGTCATCAACAGGCACTGAGCACGATCTTCACAATATTGGTCTCCTAAATTTACATTCCGCACCTCTATGGGTAGCGTGGGTAATTAATGTTCAACCTCCACTGGTAGTGTAAACATAAATAACGATGCACTACCTGCGGTGTATTGAGTTTTGTAATGCGCTACATCGAGACCGAACCTGCGGGATGTGGGCTAAAAACCAAAAAAATCCAATTTTCCAGCCATGTTTCTTGATATTTTGGGCGGTTTTTCTTTTGCAATGAAAATATTTAGCTAGTCAAGTCAAGCGGCACTGGTTCCGTTTAAGATCCACTTCTGATGGGAGATCCAGAGATTACAGTGAGTCTTACAGATTAGCGATAAGTGGTTAGGCAATGATTTTTCGTTCAGAGACTGTAAATTTTCCCCTAAGACAAGTCCCAATCCCCAACAGAGGGTACAGCTCCCCATCATACGGAACCAGTGCCAGTCAAGCCTATCGCCCTATAAAGTTTTAAAGATCAGTTGCAATTATTTTTTTCTGATGAATTTTCG
The DNA here is from genome assembly GCA_942490695.1 of Merismopediaceae cyanobacterium. Lineage (GTDB taxonomy): Bacteria > Cyanobacteriota > Cyanobacteriia > Cyanobacteriales > Microcystaceae > Synechocystis. The sequence goes on from CALNXU010000006.1 coordinate 120,960, forward strand.
ATTAAAAAACTACCTGCCGCATTTTTGATCCCTAATTCCTTTTGTTGTCGACCCGGACAGGTTTGTATATCTTGAGTGGGGCAGTCTATCTCCCGGCAGTCAAACTCACAGGCTGCAATTTCAGGAGGAACATCCGTAAGCCAAAAATCACGAAACTTTTGCCAGAGGGTCTGAAACATTAACTTTTTTCCTTGTTGAGCCATGTTGATTCCCCTATATTACAAGCCGAAAAAGCAGATGATCAAAAAAACGCTCTGGGAAAAAATTTGTAATGCCCCCAACCATGAGTTTAGTTTGAGGGGGTAATTAAAGTCGTGGGGAGCTACCCAGCTTTATCGGGTGGAACATGATAGGGGGTATCGCGCTTGCCAAACCAATCATAGCGATTATCTCGCACCTGCTCGTATACCTTGTCCCCCAAATTTTTCATTCCCGGTAACGCTCGATAGGCTTGGATCAGGCTATCTCCAAGCGGTAACCGCCGGGCAATTTCTTCAGCGGCAGCACTTCCTTGCCACCGTTCTTTATGGCGATCACCATTGATCAAGTACATTCCCAATTCACAATCGGAGGGCGTAATACCAAACTGCTCAGAGACCGCTGTATCTTGCATGGGGAGATAGTTAAAGCGTTCTCCCTGATCGAATTGCCATAACAGTTGGACGAAGGTGGCACAGAGGTTGCAGTTGCTGTCGTAGATGACGTAATCAACCATTGTCAGTAGATTAAAAAGAGTGGGAATTGTCTCTATTTAAAGGTTAGTACCAGGGTAGATGCGTTAGATAACGGCCATGACAACTAACCCAATCCCATTATCGCCGACACCAGCGCTAATGGACAAGGGAGTTTTAGGCACAGTCCCTGATTGCCTCGAAGCCTATATTTCCAGGGATTCTCCTGATAATTGGGTGAATTCGGGGTGAAAATGGGGGAAAGGAGTAGGTGTGTAGTAAAAGGAGGAGTTTTTGGGAGGGAGGGATGTTGGTGGGAAGGAAAATGGGAGGGTAGAAGGGATGTATTGGTGAGTGGGGTGGAGTGAAAGAGAGGGTGAGGGGAGGGGGGTGGGAGTAGTGGGGGAAGGGAGGATGATTGATGAAAGTGGGGGGAGGTAAAAGTTGTTGGGGGGGGGGGCTTTGCTCGCTGAAAAATCTTCTTGACTGTTTTCAACTATCAGCCGCAAGGCGATGCAGTTCTAGAACACCATATTGGTTTTTAAATTAAATGCCAGGAGGCGGACTTGAACCGCCGACACGAGGATTTTCAGTCCACTGCTCTACCAACTGAGCTATCCCGGCTTTTTTTGTGCCCCACAAGCTTAGCAAGAAGTTATTACCCTGACAAGCCTTCTAGACCAACTTTATTCTGATAACGGCTCAACCTATCTGGCTCCGGGTTGAACGGTGATCGCCTTTGGGCTGGAGCATCTGCATTATCTTAGATTGAAAGCAAGCATAGCCATGACTCCATAAAGGTTTCTCTGACCAACATGCCACAGGGTGAGTCTGCAGAATAAAAATTCCTTTCCGACGAACTCATCAGAAAGGAACAAATAATTAGCACTTAGCAACATCATCTGACTGACTTTCCCAAACCTAGCGCAGGCGAGATAGTCATTCTTATGTTAGAAGCTAATATTACCTAAGGTATTGATTAAGCCTCATCAGGGTAAACACTGACTTTATGACGACTTTTTGTTTTGTGCTCAAATTTCACCACGCCATCTACTAGCGCGAAGAGGGTATCATCATTGCCCCGGCCGACATTGTTTCCCGGATGAAATTTGGTGCCCCGTTGGCGAACCAGAATGCTGCCAGCGGTCACAGACTGGCCTCCATAACGCTTAACCCCCAAGCGCTTAGCGTTGGAGTCGCGACCGTTACGAGTACTACCGGTACCTTTCTTATGAGCCATGTGTAAAAACTCCTGAAAAAATTAGAGAAAAAAGTTACAACTAAAATTAATGATTCAATTATTCCGCATCCCCTGGCGGAATGGGGACGGGGATATCGCGGGTGGACTCTTCCATGGCGGCGATCGCCTGGCCCGTTAACGGAAATGGATTTAACCAATAACCGGGTTAATTCCTGACGGTGACCCCGTTTTTTCCGTGTTTTCTTTTTAGGCTGCATTTTGTAGACAATGACTTTGCGCCCCCGACGGTGGGAAAGAATTTCACCTTCCACCGTTGCCCCTTCCACATAGGGTTGGCCCACAGAGACAGCCTCCCCATCCTTAACGAGCAGCACCTTGTCGATGACATACTGGTCTTCGGGTTGACCATCCAAATGGTTCAACTCATAGTAGCGACCGGGTTCAACCCGGAGTTGGGTTCCCCCGGCTTCAATAATGGCATAACTCATAAATTTCTTGCTTTAATAAATTGCCGTACAGGTAGGGGCAAAACCAACTAAGCTTAGTCGCAACTGCTGACGTCCAATGCTGAGCTAATTTGCCGCTTTTTGCCGTCGTTACCTGATCCGAGCAGGATAGTAGACACGCGATCTTCCATTGTGAGGCTGAGTCAGTTATTCTGTCAAATCCTGATTTGATGTCACAATTTGAAGGACAACGTTAGGGATTTACGCGGACGAATAGCCCATGGGTGCAGAAATTATTTGTGTCGGTACAGAGTTGCTACTGGGGGAAATCCTCAACAGCAATAGTCAATTTTTGGCGCAACAATTGGCAGACCTCGGCATTCCCCACTATTTTCAAACTGTCGTGGGTGACAATCCGGCGCGGTTACAACAGGTGATCGCCATTGCGGTGGAACGGGCTGACATCCTCATTTTTACGGGGGGATTGGGGCCGACCCCAGACGATCTGACCACAGAAACCCTCGCTGATTTTTTTTCCACTCCTTTGGCGGAACAGGCGACCGTTATCGCTGACATTGAAGCCAAGTTTGCTCAAACGGGACGGCAGATGACTCCTAGTAACCGCAAGCAAGCCTTATTACCGGAGGGGGCTGCCCTATTACCCAATGCCAAAGGCACTGCACCAGGCATGATCTGGCAACCCCGCCCACCATTATGGATCCTGACGTTTCCCGGTGTACCCTCAGAAATGCAGGCTATGTGGCAAACTACCGCTGTCCCTTTTTTGAAACAACAGGGGTGGGGTCAAACCCCGGTCTACAGTCGTGTTCTCCGCTTTCGGGGTATTGGTGAATCCGCTCTGGCTGAAAAGGTGGCTGACTTACTATCTTTGGCAAATCCGACGGTTGCTCCCTATGCCAGCAGAGGGGAAGTGCGCTTACGGGTTTCCTATCGAGCAGATTCTCCGACCACCGCAGACGCGATTATCCAACCGGTTGTTGACCAAATCCAGGCGATCGCCGGAGAAGATTATTTTGGGCAGGATCAAGAAACATTGGCCCTGGTGGTCGGACAGTTATTACAACAACGTCATGAGACGGTGAGTGTAGCGGAGTCTTGCACTGGCGGGGGCTTGGGGGCACTGTTGACGGAAGTGGCAGGGAGTTCGGCCTACTTTATGGGCGGGGTAATTGCCTATGATAACCGCGTTAAAAGTCAATTACTCGGGGTCGATTCTCTGCTACTCGCCAAAGCGGGGGCTGTGAGCAGTGGGGTGGCAGAAGCCATGGCCCAGGGGGTTCGAGAAAAATTGGGGACAGATTGGGGAATTAGTATCACTGGTGTTGCAGGGCCGGGCGGTGGTAGTGAGGATAAACCGGTCGGGACAGTCTTTGTGGGAATTGCCGGGAAAAACGTTACTTGCCATCAACGGTTCAACTTTGGCGATCGACGGGGACGAGAATTGATCCGCTATTTGAGTGCTTGTCAAGCCCTAGATCTGTTACGTCGAGCCTTAATACAATTGGAGCGCACGACATCTTTGTCGTGATTTCAGGTGCTGTGCCAGCTTTCAGTTGAATTAACAACGAGAATGAGGCCGAGTCCCCTGTTTTACAAGACCGTTAGATCAATGAATGATCTCCATCAGATTCTTTGAAAATCAATCTTTAATCATGACAAACAGACTAGACAGGATTTTCATTGTCCTCCGTACATCTACCTCATCGCCCCTGAATTCTCTTTTGTTTCAGGTTGTTGAGGACGAATAGCAGCACCGTCTTGAATTTTTAATAGACCAGCAGTAATCACTTTCTCACCGGGTTTTAACCCCGACGTAATTTCATAGCGACTTCCTTGGAGGCTGCCCAGCGTTACCGTTCGTTGCTCAGCTGTTAACTGGGGTTTACCCGTCTCATCATTGGTTTCCGAGTCCGCTACATAGACAAAGGTTGCCCCCCCAATCCGACTAACGGCAGCCGTCGGAACCGTTAATCCCTGGGAACGTTGCCAGATTACCCGTGTTTCCACTAACTGCCGATTTAACAACTGTTGATCTGAGTTATTGAGGGTTGCCCTCGCCAAAACACTCTGACCATTGCCTTCCACATCGGGAGAAATGAAGCTAATCTTACCGGCCGCGAGTACATTTTCTTGGGGATCTAACACTTCCACTGTTAGTCCCTTTCTGAGCTTAGAGGCTTGGGCAATCGGCACTGATAGGTTCAGCGTCAGTTGGTTATTTTCCGTCAGGTTTGTGAGGCGATCGCCAGCCTGAATATATTCACCGGGTTTGATGGGAATGTAACCAACAACCCCCCCGAACGGTGCTTTGACAATGGTTTTTTCCAAACGGGTTTCAACAGTTTTTAATGAGGCCATCGCTTCCGCTACTTGGGCCTTAGCCTGGGCAATATTTTCTGGTCGTTCCCCATTCTGTAATCGTCTTACGTTCTGTCGCTCTGCTTCCACTGCCGCTGTTAAGCGGTCAACTTCCGCCTGCCGTCCCTTTTTCAACTGGGCTAATCGGCGCTGTGCAGCCTGGACTTCGGCGATCGCCTGGCGTTGCTCCTTAAGTTGTTCATCATAGGTATCCAGGGCGATGACTCCTTCCTGCTGTAAATCAGAAAATCGTTTAACCCGCTCATTTGCTAACTCAGCCGATGCTTGAGCCGAATCGAGTTGGGCCTGGGCTTGGGCAATTTCTTCCGGTGAGGCTCCGGCCTTGGCATCAGTTAAACGGGCTTGGGCCTGGGTTAACTCTGCCTGGGCCGCCGCAATATCCTCTTGACGACTTCCCGCCTGTAATTCTGCAAGACGGGCCTGGGCCTGGGCTAAAGCTGCCTGGGCAGTAAGCCGCTGACTCTGCAAAACATCATTATCCAAGCGAAACAATGCTTGTCCCGGTGTTACCCGTTCACCCTCCGCGACCAAAATTGCTTCTACCCGTCCGTCAATTTCCGGGGCGATCGCCGTTCCTTTTGGAGCTTCCAATGTCCCCATTAAGGCACTGGCTTCTTCGACAACATCGGGAGTCACCACTTGCCACTTAACCGCTGGAGGAGGCATTTTCATCGCCATTCCGGGCTGCTGACCACCGCTGGGGAAGAAACGCCAACCAGCGTATCCCACTGATCCCAGTAATAGCACCCCTCCCACTAACCATAAAAGCCAGCGAGGACGCTCTGGGCGAGGAGGAGGAGATAAGCGTAATTCAGGCTCATGCTTGTCAGTTGTGGTATCCGGGGTGTCGAGCAGAGGGGATGAAGTCATTGGCGTTTCGCTTTCTAACAACGGGAGGTACGATGATTAGGGTGACCAGTGATGGCGGTCCGCTTTTTACAAAAAACTGTGGTGATTGAAAAAACTTAACCATCACCTTAAGAAAAATTTACATTAGCCCTGCATCCACTGTAACGGATTAAGTTGAATATTCGCTTCTGCCCCATGACAGAAACCACAAAAATATTTTTCTAAGAAAATTTGTATCTAATCTAGACCGAATCCATTTGGGAACCTGTAGTTTTACTTCCCATACTTACAACTTGAATGGAATTGGCTTTTTTGATGAGATTTCCTTCAACGGTACAGGTCATTAGCTTTACCCTAGTACGATCGCCATTGTTGAGGATAATAATTTGGCTCAGATTTCGGACATTAGTTTTGTTAAATTTTTCCCTCAATATTGAGTCCTGGTTTATCCACCAGTCGTGAAAAGCAGTTAGGCCGACAATGCCGATTGGAAGCAGGTTGGCAAGATTGATGGTATGGAAGATAGGGCGATCGCTGCTGGTTTAAGTTTTTTGGTCATCTCTATTCGGTCTAATCTGGCAAATGGGGAATCAAACCTTTGCGGAATGCCTCTTCTTGAATGGCACGGGGCGCTTGACGGGCATCCATTATGAAGCCATCAACTGAAATCATCCAAGCTATCGGGTTGCGCTCGACCATACTAGGTAAAGACCAGTTGGGATCCATTTGATACATATCCATTAAGTCCCGAATCTGTTTTGACTTTGCCTGTCCCGTACTCTTGCCCACGCCAAATTCCTCATAGAGTTCGCTAGCTTTCATGTGGGGATTTTGGGCAGGGTCGTAGAGGAAATTAACCAGGCCCAAGGCATGAACAATGCCACAAGCCCAAGACTTTGCTTGCCCTTTAGCTAGGGGTGAGAAACGCTTGCGGCACAGAGCAGCGGCCAGTTGGCGTGATATCTGGGCATATTCGGCGTTGAGATGTTGGGAGCAGAAGGCATCGGTAAGATTGGTGATTTCCTCAAATTTAGCTTGCATCTGCTTAGGAACTTTCTCGCCTGCTGGTTTAGCCATACTTTTACCTCTATTAAGTTCAGGGGTTTACCGATTGGCAAACTAAACAACATATTCTCTCAAAAAGCGATAGTTGGACGAGCTGGGTTCGGGCACATCTCAAGTCACAGAGGGGAAATCGTATTGGCGGTGCCTAGACTCTAGCTTAACCAGAATGCCATCCAGCCCCGCCCCATGGACAATACATTTTTAGGTCACACTCTGCTACGCGAGGGTTTGAGGTTCTCAAAAATCCTTGAAATGAGTGTTTTTCTGGAACTCAGGCGCTGAAACCCCTACAAATATTGGGTTTATTCGTGCAACAAAGCCCAAAAAACAGCCTCTGGGTAAAGGCTGTCGAAGTTTGTTTGGAAATGCTGTCCAAGTTTAAGAATCACTAAATATTCAGTGTTTTCTTCTCAGTAAATCTCTAGACTTCTTTATTCACAAAAGGTAGTAATGCCACGAGTCGTGCCCGTTTAACGGCAGTAGTTAAATCCCGTTGTTGTTTGGACGTTAACCCCGTAATCCGTCGCGGTAAAATTTTTCCACGTTCGGTGATGAACTTACGCAACAGTTCAGTGTCTTTATAATCAATCGGCTGTTTCGGGGAAAGGGGAGAAAGGCGCTTACGGTAGTAGTTCATGGATTTTTGCAAATAAGTTAACGGATAGTAGGCATCACGATTACTAGGCGGATACCGAACTCATATTCTGCGGCGATCGCCGTTTATTTTGTTTCTTTATGAATCGTATGCTGATTACAGTGGGTACAGAATTTTTTTAACTCTATACGCCCCGTTGTATTACGGCGATTTTTCATGGTGGTGTAACGGGAAACACCGTTAGAGCGTTTGTTTTCGTTGGTGCGACACTCGGTACACTCTAGGGTAATGACGAGTCTCGCTCCTTTGCCTTTCTTAGCCATAGTCGTTAAGGAACAGGAGGGTAAATAGAATGTGCAGCCTCCCATTATCGCATAAGGGCACCTTGACCCCATAGCGGAATTTAGATCGATCTTTTTTCAATCAATGGAAGCCGGACTCGGCCCAAGCGATCCAGCCCCCAGCCGGCAGTGTGATGAAGTAGGGGCTCCAGGTAAAGGTACGACTACTTCAAGCGAACTGGAATGCCGGTTTGAATTTCAATGGTTTTCGCCATTGCCTGTAAAACGTCACGACCGACACACTTAATTTGTACCGTCGGGCGATCGCCATAGGGTTGACCCGTGTGATTGCCCCGGCCATCGAGTTCCCGCTGTAGGGGTTTAGGACGAGAGGGGGTATTTAGTTGAACTTCATGGGGGGCAATGGCTTGGATTAAGGCTCCATAGGTCTCGATTTGGGCTGTGGTCCAGGGTTGTAATACCATCGTCTGTACCGATAGTTCACCCGGATACTGGGCATTAAAGGATTGAATCCCCGTCAAGATTTCCTCTAGGGTCAGGGTGGCGATCGGGCGATTAATTCGTTGTAATTGCTCTGGCGTGAGGCCGTCTAATTTGACCGAAACGTGATCGGCTAAATTTAATGCCTGGCGCACATCTGGTGAAGTGAGACAGGTGGCATTGGTTAACACCAACGTGGGCTTGCCGGTCAATTGTTTAATGCCGCTTAAAATTTCACTCAAATTACTGGCTAACGTGGGTTCTCCACTACCACTCAGGGTGATCACATCCACATCCCACGGTTCGTAATGTTTCAGCTCCGTTAAAATTTGCTGCGTCGCGACAAAGCATTGGCGATCGCCGCTGAGGTTTTCAATTTCCCCCAACTGACAGTAGACGCAATTAAACGAGCAGGTGGAAACACGACCAATGGGGTCAATGCCGAGGGAACGGCCATAGCGCCAGGACTTGACTGGGCCATAAACAACCTGGAAAGGGGAAGCTAGTGGCATCTTATTGACTCTTCGATGAAAACGTCGGTTACCGTCGGGAAGATTGAGATAGCCCTTTATGCTGCCATGATAATGGCGATCGCCAGTTAAATTCACTACGCTCAGTTCGTGTCTGGCAGTGGGGCGGCACCAGGCAGTGGTGAATCATTCGTTGCGCTCGTCTTAGTGTGGTAAACCACCTGTTGACGTGGAACCGCCAAACCAATTCCTTCCCGTTCAAACGCCTTTTTCACCCGTAAGCGAAACTCGCGCCCGACTCCCCAGTGTTGACCCGGTTGGGTTTTGATCCAGACCTGGAGTTTAATGCCCTGGGAAGCAATATTATCTACCCCTAGAATAATGGCGGGTTCAATCACTTTTTCTTGCCATTGGTCATCTTGGCGCATTTTTTCTGATACCTCTTTAATGACCTGCAACGTCCCCTCGATATCATTTGTTTGGTCAATTTCCACCACAAACTCTGCCCGAGACCAATCCTTCGTGAGATTTTCCACAATGGAAATCTGTCCGTTAGGGATGGTACTCAGGCGACCTTCCGCGCCCCGTAGCTGGGTGATATAAATATTCATATTTTCCACCAAACCACTGATCTCCCCCACTTTGATTACATCCCCCATCGCGTAGCGGTCCGTGGCTAAGATCAAAGCGCCATTGAGCATATCTTCCACCACATTCCGCCCCAGAAAGGCCACCACAAAAGCCACCCCCCCAAAGCTAGCTAAGACGATGGGATTAATGCCAAATAGCCAAATCGTTCCCAGTAAACCCACCAGGATGAGTAGCACGGAAACGGCTCCTTTAATGGCGGGGGAGTAAGTAGCCACCCGGAGTGTATAACGGTTAGATTCTGGATTGAACAATTGTTGCTCATTGGCCCAATTGTTAAGAAAACCGTCGATGGCAATCCCTGCAGTTTTATCCACAATGGTAATGATGATCCAGAGCAGCGGACAGAACATCGCCTGACCAAAGAATAGCACCGTGTAGGGACGCATGATGGGAAAAATAAACACAACGCTGGCCACTAACAAAAAAATGCAGGAAATTTGTAGCCATAACAAGGTCATGGAGCATAGATTAACGACATTCTGTCGTTGACGAATCAGAGACTGCCGCCGGAGGTTAAACGTGGCTAAATCACCAATACTCTGTAGGGTTTCGGTCACACTAGCTTTGACCGCAGACAATCGATCGGCAAAGGGCAAAAGATACAGTAACCGATACAACGTGGGAAAACGCTGATGCCAACTTGACAGTTTTGGTGTGGTGTCATTCTCCGGCGGGGAAACAACAGCCGTGGATACATTGGGATTTTCATCATCGACGGAATCAAAATTTTCAGTTCCATTGTTTTCTGCTGCCGCGTCAATATCTTGTTTGAGCCCTTTAAGGGCTTCTGCTTCCGTATCTTTCGTCAAAGATTTGGTCAACTGCCGGAGTTGTTGTCGCAAGATACGGTTCTGCTTGTGGAGTAGGGACCGCACAACAGCCATTAAAGCAATGGGAATCGAGACCAGAATCACCATCAGTACTGCCACTTGGTAGCGTGCCCAAGGATATTGGAGATCCAATTCATTGGCCCACAGAGCCGCATCAAAGCAAGTACGGATATAGTCCCGCCATTCAAACGCCAACTCCTCGACCAGTTTCCCGTTCGCAATTTCGTCCGCTTCATTCACCGTAACTAGGGTCTGGGGGGCAATACCTAATGCCTCTTGTTCCGGCATAAAGATAACCGTTTGACCATTTTTGATTCCCACCACCACTTTTGGCGTTAGGGGGTGAATGTCTAACTTATTGTTTTCCGGATCAGTAAAGATGGATGACAGTGGTGGAGGATCTGGGGCCACAGTGGCTTCTGGTGTGGGGTCTGTTGTTGACTTTTTTCCAGCAGGGGGGAGGGGAGGCGGATCTAAGTTAAGGATAGAAGACTGTTGTTGAGCCGCTGCTTGACCCTGTCCTTTAGCCCTGTCCCTCTGTAATTTCCGCCAGAGGAGGGATACGTTGATTTGGTCTTCCACGACCGGTTCCAGACGCACTAACTGCCCATAAACTTCATTGAACACCGACTCAACTTCCTGGGCTCGATCTTCAATGGCGATCGCATTTTTTTTCGCGGTTTCTTCTTCATCGGGAAACCGAGCAATGGTGATCCGTCGAAATAAACTCCCCCGCAGGTAAACATCGCTACACCACAAACGACCGCACCGCCGTGCTTTGTTGACATCCCACCAGGGCGTATTACCCAGTGTCTCCCCCGAGCCTCCCCCGACCGCAAAGGGAATTTGGGCAGTAGCAATCATGGGGGTGGCGATCGTAACCAGTGCGGTAACAAAGAGAATCAGAACAAAGCGAATTAGGCGAGAGGGTAAACGCATAAAGTAAAAGCTTACAAGTTGACGAAAATTAACCAAAGGGGCACAGTTGCATAAACAAAAGTCGGGGTCAAAACCGCTAAAATCTTTTTTCCGTTTGAACTTATACCTGCCCTGTTCTAATAGAAATGTGGGGAAAGAGTTTGGCTTTAATTTATTTTATGAAGACCCGCCGCCCAGAAAGAAGGGTTAAGCAGCCATCAGGAAAAAAAGTCCACAATTCCGCCGCCGTCACCATCAGATGGTCATCAAAATCCTTGACCTGGTTGCGATAGATTCCACTGACTACACCATACCGTTTAACCTAACACGGTCTGATTTTCCTCTATTTTTCCAGAAGTCTTCGATTAGAGACCGTTTCGGCCGGAGCCTACGGTGGGCGTTTTAAAAATCCGAAAAACTTTTCACTCGCTAGTGGATAAGATTGATCAGTATTCTGTTGACAGCTTTGTACCCATCGGACAAGCTTCTGTGATCAGTCCACCAGATCACCAGATTGTCTAATTTTAATCAACGATAAAGCGCATTTATGGCAGTTTGGATCGGTGGCAGTGCCGCGTTAGGAAGTGCTTTGATTTGGGCGTTGGCGGCCAACGTTTATGGACACATGGGACAGCGATTATCCCCATTGTTGTTGAATGCCTGTAAAGGGGCGATCGCCTTGGGGGTCGGCGCAATAGTGATCGGGGTGCAACGATCACCGCTGCCGACATTTCCCCCTGAAGCGACTGTCTGGTTGATTTTAAGTGGCTTGGTGGGCATTGGTTTGGGGGACAGTTTCTACCTAGCGGCCCTTAAAAGTATCGGCCCGAGGCGGACATTATTGTTGGAGAGCTTAGCCCCTGCCTTGGCGGCTGTTATGGCTTGGTGGAGTTTCGGGGAGAAACTGAGTTTACTGGCTTGGGGAGGAATTCTGTTAACCGGAATGGGAGTAGCCTGGGTGATTTTGGAGCGGACAAACGAAATTCCCGTTACAGGCCCGCATCCTTACCGGGGGATTATTTGGGGACTGTTAGCCGGACTGGGACAAGCCAGCGGTTCAGTCATGTCCCGCTATGCCCTTACGACTTCCGAATTAAGCCCTTTTTGGACGATGTTGATTCGGGTGGCAGCGGGAACCAGCCTCGTTCTAGTGTTTTTATGGCGATCGCCACCTGTTGCCCGGCAGTTTCCCCCCTGGCAATGGCGTTGGGTCCTTATTTTAGTGATCACTGCCTTCGCCAGTACATTTTTGGCCATTCTCGGTCAACAGATTGCCTTAAAATATGTGCCGGCAGGAATCGCCCAAGCCTTGCTAGCCACCAGCCCCCTCTTTATTCTGCCCATTGCCGCTTGGTCTGGAGAAAGGCTTAGTTTTCGGGCGATCGCCGGCGTCGGCGTTGCGATGACAGGGATTGTGTTGTTGTTGTTTTATCCGTGATCAAAACTGAGTCGTCGATATGTGAGCGCACTATATGACCAGCGACCCTCTGGAATCCATTTCAAATCAATCTGAGAAATCTCGACCCATTAAGCCGCATTTCCCCCCACTACCACATCCCGGATCCGTAAACTCGGTCCACCGCACCCCACGGCTAAACCATTTTGCCCCCCTTTGCCGCAGCCCCCTGACTCATCCCAATAAAAGTCATTGCCAATTGCCTCAATGTTACCGAGGGTTTTAAAAACATTCCCGGACAAGGTCACATCCTTAATCGGTTCCGCCAGTTGACCCCCACGAATCATCCAGGCTTCCCCTGCACTAAAAGTAAACATCTCTCCGTTGGTCATGCCCCCCAACCAATTACGGGCATACACCCCTTCCTGAATACCTTGGGTCAAGTCGGCAACGGGAGTATCTCCTCGTTCAATCCAGGTATTAGTCATGCGCACAATGGGAGGATAGTGGTAGTTCAGGCAACGGGCATTACCGGTGGGTTGTTCGTCGAGCTTGGCTGCGGTTTCCCGTGAATGGAGACGTCCCACCAATTTTCCATCTTTTATTAACTGGGTTGTCGTGGCCGGAACTCCTTCATCATCAAAGCCGTAGCTTCCCCGATGTCCTGCCGGAGCGGCCCCATCAAAAATTTGTAATTCCCGTGGGCCAAACTGTCGTCCCAAACTCATCACTTCCAAAAAGTCAGGATTTTCGTAGAGCATATCCGCCTCGGACAGATGGCCAAAGGCTTCATGGACAAATAAGCCTGTCAAAATGGGGTCAATAACCACGGGGTAACTTTTGCCCCGGACGGTGGATAGGGTTAATGCATTAACGGCGCGTTGTGCCGCCCCAATGACCGTATTATCCAACTCCAAAAGATCGTCATAGCCTCGTCGTGAGCCGGTGGTTTCCCGTCCCACCTGAACCCCGTCCATATCTTTAGCTGTTGCGGAAAATCGCATTTCTAAATCACACCAATTTTGCTCCAGCAAGGTGCCATCTGATGTGGCCAACACAATGGTCTGGGTGCTATCGGCATAGCGTACATGGGTTGTTGTAATCTGGTCACTGACTCGTCGGAGCAGATCATTGTAGTGGTCACAGAGTGCTTTTTTGTCTGCGAGGGAAATTTGGCGTGGGTCACGGCTGGTCAGGGGATTGGTAAAGGTTTCTTGGAGAGCTGGGATTGGAGCCAACAGGGTCTCGTCATCTCCCACTAACCTGGCTGCGGCGATCGCCTCTTCGAGTCGTTGCTGTAACTGTTCCCAACGGTTAAAGCTCGCAAACCCCCACCCCCCGCGATGACAGACTCGTACTTGCCCCCCAATGGCTACCCCTTGGCTTAAGGTTTCCACCTCTGAGCCCCGTAGACTAATTTGGGTTCCTTCCGATTGCTCTACTCGGATTGTGATGAAATCTGCCTGGCGTTGATACTGTTGAATTAAATCGGGGAGAGTCGTTTTGACAAGGGAAAGCGGAGTGCGAGTCATGGAGGATAATGCGAGACAGTTGCTTGAAACGAGACAAGAATTAGACGAGACGAGAATTAAAAGTAGCGTTGGTCAGTTATGGCGACTCATTCCACAGTGTTGCGGCAATCGGGATTGTCAAGAAGAGATTAGGGAGGGCAACGGTCAGAGAATTTAGTAGCAAAACGAGAACTCGATTCCTGGACTTCAATAGATAAATCATTCGATATCTTTACTCTCCACTGGTGGCAGAGAAACAAAGACATCGAATGATTATAGGTATACTGCGGTGATGTCTACAGCGACATTTCAGTCCTAAGTAGTAGCAGTGGAGCGCTTACGACTGCGGCGATAAGTTTTAGTCGTATTCGCTTTATGGTTATTATCTGGGGATGTTGTTTTTGCAGCGCGAGTACGTGTAGGCGCTGGCTTATTAACATTTGTTGGAGCCGTAGCCATTAATTCTTGAGCACTGGCAGGAACCTGATCAGCCTCAACAGGAGAATCTGTTTGAAGCATCAGTAATACCATAGGACTACTTTGGAGTTCACGCTTCACTAAGCGTTGGAGACTGCCTTCCAATTCCTTTTGCAACGCTTGCCAACTGACTTTGGTAGAGCCATTGGAACCGTGGGTAAATTCAGACCACCGTTCTGCGACAAACCGTTCAGTGGTGCGAACAATCAAATCATCCAATAACTTAGCGTCGATGGTCATGACTACACCCCGGCAGTGAACTTCGGGCTGAGCCAATAATTTGCCCGATTTACTTAATGCCGCTGCAATGGTCACTAGGCCATCTTCCGCCATCTGTTGACGTTCCAACATCGTGCTTTCGTGGACGACACCGGCTTGATCCACGAGTTCAATACCCGATTGAACTTTTTCGGCGACCCGAATTCGATCCGCTGTAAGTTCAATTAGATCGCCATTGTCAACAATGACCATGTTTTCTACCGGAATTCCCATTGCCTGGGCCATTTGGGAATGTTTGACCAACATCCGGTGCTCTCCGTGGACGGGAACAAAGAATTTTGGACGGGTGAGGGATAGCATCATTTTGTGCTCTTCCTGGGAAGCATGACCCGACACATGAATACCTTGGTGTTTGCCGTAAATAACGTTCGCCCCCTGCATCATCAGACGGTCGATAGTATTCACGACTGCGATAGTGTTACCCGGGATGGGGTTAGCCGAGAAGACGACGGTGTCGCCTTGGCGTATTTTTATGTGGGGATGTTCACCTTTTGAAATTCGAGTCATGGCCGCTAGGGGTTCCCCCTGGGAGCCAGTGGTCAGGATCAGTAGTTGTTCATCCGCTAAATTTCGTGAAGCTTTTAACGGAATAAATAAGTTATCGGGACATTTTACATAACCCAACTTCCGCGCATGGGCAATGACATTAAGCATAGAGCGTCCGACGACAGCTACTTTTCGGTTATGCTTTTGCGCCAGAGCAAGAATGATGTTGACCCGATGAACGGAAGAGGCGAACGTCGTGACCATCAAGCGCCCAGCGGCTTGGGCAAAGACACGATCAAGATTGGGTTTAACGGATGCTTCCGAAGGCGTAATGCCGGGTACTTCTGCGTTGGTCGAATCACTCAACAGACAAAGAACACCTTTTTCACCGTATTCCGCGACTTTTTGTAAATCAAAGTATTCCCCATCCACCGGTGTATGGTCAATTTTAAAGTCTCCGCTGTGCATGACTACACCAATGGGGGTATGGATTGCAACACAGAAACTATCGGCGATCGAGTGGGTATTGCGAATAAATTCCACAACAAAAGATTTGCCTAACCGCACCATTTCACGGGGGGAAACCGTCTGTAGGTTCGTTCGTTCTAGCATCCCAGCTTCGTCTAATTTATCCCGTAATAGTGCCATCGCTAAACGAGGACCATAGATAATGGGAATATCAAACTGCTTCAGGTGATAAGCAATCCCCCCGATGTGGTCTTCATGACCATGGGTGACAATCATGCCCTTGATTTTGTGACGATTCTCCCGTAAATAGGTCATGTCTGGCAGGACAACATTCACCCCATGCATATCATCTGAAGGAAATGCGATGCCTGCATCCAGAAGGATAATTTCATCATCAAATTCAAAAACACAAGTGTTTTTGCCAATTTCGTGAAGACCACCTAAGGGTAAGATTTTGAGGGTTGGTTGTTGAGTAGTTTTAGGCATTTGCCTCCTAAGGAATTAAGTTAGTAGATAGTGAGAATGGATATGTATTGCGTTGCCGGGGCAACTATTCTGGATTTCAGAACCATGAAATGGTTCTAGAAGGCTGTTCAAAGTGAAAGTCTGAATTTTTTATGTAATGAGGTGGAAAAAAATCTAAAGACTGCACAGATATTCAAATGTACAAGGGATTATTTTGAAAATAGATCCAATGGTATCAAGAAAGACATGGTCTTGCTCTTTTTGCTTAGAGTATTAAAGTAGTTTCGAGGAAATCCAATAAACTGACATAAACATTAAACTTAAACTCGGAAATTGCAGATATTTATGTGTGTGATCTTGCAATTGCTTATAGAAAGAGGGTTAATGTAAATCCATTCTGAATTCAATAAATCTCTTTGTTTAAATCAATATAGCACAACATCAGGCAAAATGCCAAAATCAAGCTTAGTTTTTGGGCGGTTTGTCTATCATTTTAATTATTCCTTGATTAGCTAAGGGTTTAATGAAATTAAAGTTCTGGCCTGCTTGGTAAAAAGATAGATAATGATTGAAAACTATCAGGATGTTCACTTGCAATAGCGACACAAACTCGTCATTTGTTTTGAAAATGTGGCTTATGAAAAATGGAACCCTGCATTTTTAAGAAAATGACTAATTTGACTATTACACTTTGAGTTATCAAAAACAAAATTGATTAGGTTAATGGTGATGAACTCAAATGCTTCTTTTAATAAAGAGTCTCAATGGGATTGAAGATTAAAATGCTTTGCGTTTAATCAGCGTTAATCTAAAAGACTAGCAGATTGTAAAAATAAGTGTTTAACTTTATAAAAATTCAAATAAGCTTTCTAAATCTACTCGCGATTAAGATAATTAAATTAATTGATTAAGCTTAAATGTGACCGATTTTTATTGCTTATGATCTAGTAGGCGAGTCAAGTAAGACAAATTGTAAGTTAAAAGCTTTGAATGCGAACATCCATCAATAACAAATAAACCACTAAGTAGGTAGGCATAATTACATTGAAGATAGATTTAAGCTGGGTAAGGATTACAAGGCGATTTATGTTACAAAAATTGAACCTATTTAGTTAACACTATGCTGAATTGTAATATTTAATATCAATCAATGATTTAAGTTAAGAGATTAAAGTGAGTTAGAACTGATTTGAGTTGTTCTAAGTGAGTGGGGGAAAGCTCAGATAATGGGGGACGAAGGGTACCGATAGGCCATTTTTGTAACCGGAGTGCTGTTTTGATGGGAATAGGATTCGTTGAGCAAAATAGAATTTTAAACAGGGGCATTAACTGGAGATGAATTTCTTGGGCTTTTTCTGGAAAGCCGCCCATAAATGCCTGCACCATTGTCTGTAGGCGATCGCCAACAAGGTGACTAGCCACACTCACGACTCCACAGCCCCCAATCGCCAATATTGGTAATGTTAAAACGTCATCTCCGGCATAAATGGCAAAACTTGATGGTGTATGCATACGAATTTGAGAAGCCTGGTCTAAACTCCCTGTTGCCTCTTTGATCGCCACAATATTGTTGATTTCAGCTAAGCGCCCCACCGTCTCAGGGGTTAATGCCTGCCCCGTTCGACCGGGGATGTTATAAAGCATTACGGGTAAATCGGGACAACTAGCGGCGATCGCCTGGAAATGTTGAAATAACCCCTCTTGAGGAGGCTTATTGTAGTAAGGAACCACTTGTAAAGTTCCATCTACCCCTAATTTAGCTGCTATTTGAGTTGCTTCAATCGCCTCTCTGGTGCAATTCGACCCTGTTCCCGCAATAATGCAGCCGCGACTTCCAACGGCTTGTTTGAGCACCCGAAACAATTCATGTTCTTCTTCCCAAGATAGGGTGGGTGACTCCCCTGTTGTCCCGCAGACGACAAGACCATCACTACCATGGTCAATCAAGTGGACAGCAAGTTTTTCGGCCACGGCATAATCAACCTCCCCATCAGCCGAAAAGGGGGTAATCATTGCAGTCAGGACGGAGCCAAAAGGACAGAAATTTTTCATCTAGGGCATTTTTAAAAACGTCATGTTGTTGGCTATTGCAAACAGATGGAGTCAGTATGAAAAATCCGATGGAAAAAGGAATGTCTAATATTTCTAAAATTAATGTTTGCTGCCATCAGAGAAGTATTTCAGTCACCAAAGGCGTTTGTTCCTATAAATCTATACTCAGAGCCAGGCTTTTTCAAGCAACAATTCTGCAACTTGAACCGCATTGAGAGCTGCACCTTTTCTAATTTGATCACCACAAAGCCATAAATCTAGAGCATTTTCGTGAGATATATCTTGGCGAATCCGCCCGACAAGGACATCATCCTGATAGGTTGCATCCATTGGCATGGGGAAATAGTTACTTTGCCAATCTTCAACTAGCTTAACACCTGGTGCCGAGCTTAAGGCTGTTTTCGCTTTATCAAGGGGAAACGGATGGAAGAACTCCAAGTTAATCGCCTCTGAGTGGGCCCGGAACACGGGAACCCGCACGCAAGTCGCTGTCACCCGTAAGTCTGGTTTAGAGAAGATTTTACGGGTTTCATAAACCATCTTTAGTTCTTCCTCACAATAGTGATTGTCTTGTATGGGGGAATTGTGGGGGAAGAGGTTAAAGGCGAGGGGATAGGGCAGAACTTTAGGGGTCGGCAGTTTGCCATCTAAAATAGCTTGACTTTGTTCCTTCAGTTCTGCCATCGCCAAAGCCCCAGCTCCACTAGCTGATTGATAAGTGGAAACCACCACAC
Source organism: Merismopediaceae cyanobacterium (assembly GCA_942490695.1). Classification (GTDB taxonomy): domain Bacteria; phylum Cyanobacteriota; class Cyanobacteriia; order Cyanobacteriales; family Microcystaceae; genus Synechocystis. The sequence continues at coordinate 139,706 of CALNXU010000006.1, forward strand.
GTCGAATTGGTTGAATTTGATGTAGGGGATAGATTGCTAGACCCATCAGAATCGTGGTGCAGTTGGGGTTGGCAATAATTCCCTGATGTTGCGCTGCTGCGTAGGGATTAATTTCCGGCACAACTAATGGCACTTCGTCGTTCATTCGAAAAGCGCTGGAGTTATCGACCATCACTGCACCGGCGGCTTTAACTGCGTCTGCCCAGGCCCTAGATGTCGATCCACCTGCCGAGGCTAGCACCAGATCACAATCTTGAAATGCGGTTTCTGAAACCGCTTCAACAGTCAATGTGTCCCCCGCAAATTCCAGCGTCTTTCCAGCCGACCGAGGAGAGGCCAAAAGTTTAAGTTGGGATAGGGGAAACTGTCGTTGTTCTAACAGCTCTAGCAGTTCGGTTCCAACTGCGCCAGTAGCGCCCAATATGGCAATACGGATAGGGGTGGGCAACGCGTCAATCTCCTTCTGTCTGATGGGGAAGTGTTGTGTCGTTATATTTAAGATGACTGCTTAAGAATCGCCATCATATATTATTATCAGTGAGGCTGACGGAACAGCGCGAAGGGATGTATCTACCCCTTCACAGAAATTGTTTCTGTCAACTCGTTTTTTCGCCAAAAGTGATTAAAGCATAGCATGGCTTGTGAAAACAAACTTAAGAACCATGCTTGTCCTCTAGGCAAATATATTTTGGTTGATACTGGATTTTCCGGTTTATCACCGTTGTTTATTTAACACTGTCGAGACTCCCCATCAATGAAAGTTACTCAGGAAAAACTGCCAGATAGTCAAATCGGAATTGAAATTGAAATTCCTGCTGAAGCGTCAAAAAAAGTTTATGAAAATGTTGTCAAAAAATTGACTAAAAGTGTCAACATTCCCGGCTTTCGTCGGGGGAAGGTTCCTCGTAAAATTGTTATCCAGCGACTGGGGGAATCCTATATCAAGGCAACCGCGCTGGAGGAATTAATTGATAGCAGTATTAAAACCGCTATTCAGCAGGAAGACATTCCAGTTTTGGGGAACCTGAGTCTCCGGTCCGATATGGAGCAGTTGATCAGCGTCTTCACTCCCGACCAATCAGTCACTGTGAGTGTTGCCGCCGATGTTTATCCCGAAGCTGAATACGAGCCGGATAGCTACAAAACGATCACTGTACAGGCCGAAGAAATAAAGTTTAGTCCCGACAGTGTTGATAAATGGTTGGAGGAAGAGCGGAACAAACGGGCAACCTTAGTTCCAGTTGAAGACCGCCCTGCCGCTATGGGGGATCAGGTGATTGTTGATTATCAAGCCTATGAAATTGAAGAGGATGGTTCTCAGGGGGCGGCGATCGCCGAAGTCACTGGCAAAGATTTTGAAGTACAGATGGAGGAGGGGCGTTTAGTTGAAGGGCTAGTCGAAGGTATAGTAGGCATGAAAATTGAAGAAACAAAAGCCATCCCTGTCACCTTTCCGGAAGACTATCCCCTCGAAACAGTTGCCGGTAAATCAGTTACGTTTGATATTACGGTCAAGGAAATTAAAGCGAAGGAGTTACCGGATTTAGACGATGATTTTGCTGAAGAAGCCAGCGAATTTGAAACTTTAGCCGAACTCCGCCAACACCTAGAGACTGTTTTCCAAGAACAGACCCAAGAGCGCACCAAGAAAAATATTCATGAGGCAATTAAAAAGGGGTTAGCTGAAATTTCCACAACGGCTATGCCCGTCACCATGATTGAGCAGGAATGTGAACGCCTTGTCCGCAAAACCATTTTAGATTTAGAACAAATGGGGCTGAATGTGAATCAGATGTTCCAAGGCGGAGACGATATGATGACCATGCTCAAGCAAAATGCTCGCCCTGAAGCAATCGCTGAATTAAAAACCCAGCTCATGATGAGCGAAATTGCTGAGAAAGAATCCATTGAGTCAACTGATGAGGAAATTGAAACCGAAGTTCAAAAACTGAAAAAAGAGTTTGCCGGTCAGAAAATTGATGATGAGCAATTATTAAATTACGTCAAAGTGACTCTTAAAGAGGGAAAAGTCTTAGATTGGCTACAAGAAATTGCAACAATTGAACTAGTGCCGGAAGGAACGCTATCCCAGCAGGAAGAGGAAGCAAGCGAAGAAAATAATGAGGAAGGGGAGGAAAATGAATCTATCTCTTCCGTTACAGCGGAAGTAGAGGAGACAGATTAAATTTGCCAAATTTTGCCAAATTTTGTTGGGGAAACCCATGGCGATCGCCTCGACAAAATTCAGCGAATGGCTAGTTGACTTCAGCGTTCATAGCGATTTGCGCCATAATTGATGAAGTCCTTGCAAGTTCTTCGGCTCAATTTTCCATTTCTGACGCTGACTTGCTTGCCACACCCGACTCATTTAAGATTGACCCCTGAGTCGTTGTGGTAAATTCATCAAAACAACACCCCTTCTGCTTTAAACAACAACTGCTTGTTTTCCAAAATTATGGTTGATTCTTCCTCACCCTACCGTCTACTAAAGAGCACCCACCAGCCAACGATTGACAACGTGATGCCGATGGTGGTGGAACAGTCCGGGATGGGGGAACGGGCTTTTGATATCTACTCACGTCTGTTACGGGAGCGGATTGTTTTTTTGGGAACTCCAGTGGATGACCAAGTCGCTGATTCGATTGTGGCGCAACTGCTATACCTAGATGCCGAAGACCCGGAAAAAGATGTCCAGCTCTATATTAATTCGCCGGGGGGGTCGGTCTATGCTGGCTTGGCCATCTATGACACCATGCAACAAATTCGTCCCGATGTTGCAACCATCTGCTTTGGCTTGGCCGCAAGTATGGGTGCTTTTTTACTATCGAGTGGTTGTCAAGGTAAGCGTATGGCGCTCCCGAGCTCCCGTATTATGATTCACCAGCCCTTAGGGGGAGCACAGGGACAAGCGGTGGAAATCGAAATTCAAGCTAAAGAAATTCTGTATATCAAAGAGCGACTTAATACCATGCTGGCTGAAAATACGGGACAACCATTTGATCGCATCGCCGAAGATACGGAACGGGATTTCTTTATGTCTGCCGCTGAAGCCCAGGAATATGGATTAATCGATCAAGTTATTGCCCGCGAAAACTTAGCCGATCCCACCACTCCCGTAACTTCCCTCGGTTAGATTTATGCCTAAATACGATTCCCATCTCAAATGTTCCTTTTGTGGTAAGTCCCAGGAACAAGTCAGAAAACTCATTGCAGGCCCCGGGGTTTATATCTGTGATGAATGTGTAGAACTGTGCAACGATATTTTGGATGAGGAATTACTTGATCCCCCTGCAGCGGTTTCGGTAGGAGGAGATTCGGGGGCAAAGGCGCAACAAAAAAATCCCAAAAAACCTCGGAAGCCGATTGCGTTAGAAGAACTGCCCAAGCCATTGCAAATCAAGGAGTATCTAGATGAATATGTCATCGGTCAAGATGAAGCCAAGAAGGTTCTCTCAGTTGCGGTGTATAACCACTACAAACGACTCAGTTTGATGGAGCAGTTGGAGCAGTCCAAGAATAAAGAGTCTTCCCCGGCGGAAACGGTCGAGCTACAAAAGTCCAATATTCTACTGGTAGGCCCCACTGGCTCAGGAAAAACCTTATTAGCCCAGACCTTGGCCAAAATTCTGGATGTTCCGTTTGCCGTAGCGGATGCAACGACTTTAACGGAGGCGGGATATGTGGGGGAGGATGTCGAAAATATTCTTTTGCGTTTGCTGCAAGTGGCAGATTTAGACGTGGAAGAAGCGCAACGGGGCATTATTTACATTGATGAAATTGACAAAATCGCTCGCAAGAGCGAGAATCCCTCGATTACCCGTGATGTATCCGGTGAAGGGGTACAGCAGGCGTTACTAAAAATGTTGGAGGGGACTGTGGCCAATGTGCCCCCCCAGGGTGGACGCAAACATCCTTATCAAGATTGTATTCAAATTGATACCAGCAACATTTTATTTATCTGTGGGGGCGCGTTTGTCGGGCTAGATAAAGTAATTGAAAAGCGGTTTGGGAAAAAGGCGATGGGCTTTATCCGGCCGGGGGAGAATTCCCAGAGCAAAGAAGAGCGCACAGCAGATGTTCTCAAGCAGGCAGAACCTGATGATCTAGTGAAATTCGGCATGATCCCTGAGTTTGTTGGCCGTATTCCTGTCATGGCTTACCTCAATCCGCTGGATGAAGATACCTTAATCGCCATTCTGACCCAGCCCCGTAATGCCATTGTTAAGCAGTATCAAGCTTTATTGGATATGGATCATGTCCAACTTGACTTTAAACCCGATGCGGTGCGGGCGATCGCCATTGAAGCCCATCGCCGAAAAACAGGGGCAAGAGCGCTGCGGGGCATTGTGGAAGAATTGATGTTAGATGTGATGTATGAACTGCCTTCACGGGAAGATTTGACCCATTGTCTGATTACCCGCGAAATGGTGGAAAAACGTTCTACGGCGGAACTCTTACTCCATCCGTCTTCGTTACCAAAGCCAGAATCTGCCTAGACTAGACAAATTTTGAACAGACGGATCAACTGGTGACACCAGACAACAGGAAAACCATTTTTTTCATTTTTGAAATGGGGATCAGGGAGGATGCAACCTAGCACCTGGTTTTCTTTTCCCACAAAAGTGTCAATCGCAAGCTAGGCTGACTATGGTTTTGGGGGGATTGCTATCTTCATGTTGACTCGGCTTCGTCGATTTCCCGGTTCAGCCTATGTTGTGCTTGGATTCATTTGGTTCATCAGTAACCTTGGCGATCGCCTATGGTTAGCCTTAGACAAATCCATTCCGTCCTGGGATCAGGCAAACCATTTATCTTATTCGTTGCGGTATCTGACAGCCCTGCAAACACCGGAATTTTTTAGCGGGGACTGGTGGCGATCGTTCTGGATGTTGTCCCCGAAATATCCCCCGGTTACCTATCTGTTAAGTGTGCCGTTTCAAGGGGCGTTCGGGGTGGGGAACGACGCGGCATTATTGAGCACCTTAATATCAAGTGCCATCATCATTGGTTGCGTTTACAGCCTCGGCCAGCATTTATTGAGTCAGGAAGTAGGATTGTGGGCTGCGGCAATTCTTGTGATGACACCGCGTATCATTCATACCCGTTTGCTATATTTGCTGGATACGCCTTTATTGGCCTTTACCCTATTGAGCTTCACCTGCTTAACCTTCTGGAAAGACCAGATGAAGCGGCGGGGACAATGGGGTTGGGCGATCGCCTTTGGAATCAGTTTAGGATTCGGGTTACTGACAAAGCAGAGTATTCTCTTCTACTTATTTTTTCCAATCCTAGGGCTGACGGGATGGTTTCTCTGGCGACGGCAATGGAAGCGGTTGGGGCAACTTGCGGTGAGTTTTCTGGTTTCAGTCCCAATTTGGTATCCCTGGTATCGAACTAACTGGATTTATTTGTTTAGTACAGCGCAAAACTCGAATGCGATTCCGGCCAGCATAGAAGGCGATCCAGCCGTCAATACCCTGGCAGCTTGGACGTATTATGGCAAAGACCTCCCACTCGCCCTGTCTTGGGTTTGGTTAATCCCGCCTATTGTGGGCATTTTATTAGCCTGCTTTAACCAATTCCCGCACAAGTTACTGGTTCCCCGTTGGCAAGCAGCACGACCCGGTTTACTGTGGCTGGCATTCTATGTTGGAACAACCTATTTGGTCTGCTCTGCGCTATATAACAAAGATAGTCGTTATATTTTGCCATATTTGCCTGGATTTGCCATTTTGTTGGCGTTTGGGTTAACGCGATGGTGTGGCCGCTGGCAGTGGGTCCGGTGGGTGACGTTATCGGTTGCAATTTTAGTCACGGTCGGGAATCTTTTCCCCATTCCAGGCAGTGATCGCATCACCCAATGGTTTAGTCCTGATGTTTTGTTTCGTCCAGCTTTCGTACAACCGGCTCCCGATGATCAAGTAATTGAATCGGCGATCGCCGCTACCCCGAATCAGCAAGTTAACTTGGGGGTCATTCCCAATACAGACGCAGTTAACCCAAATACCCTGAATTATTTTGGTGCCCAGCAGCAATTTCGAGCTTATGGCCGGGAATTAAGCAGTGATGCGCAAAAAATCCAACAAGACTACCGTAACTTCGATTGGTTTTTGACTAAATCCGGTGACAACGGGAAAGCCCAACCCTCCCAACTGGCGATCGCCAACCAATTAGCCACCGATTCTGATTTTGCGGTTCACCAACAATGGACATTGCCCGACACCAGTCAACTGACTCTGTATCATCGCCGCCGCCCCCGTGTAAGGGTTGACCCCATGGTGACAGCGCCCGCATTGCCCCAGTTAGTCCACATTGATCTACCGGCAGCGGCTCCCCTGGGTGTCCCAATCCCGGTGACCTACCAATGGCAGGGCGATCGCCAGCAGTTAACGCGGGGACTGGTTTTATTAACGTGGCAAAATACGGCTGATCCATCCCAGCACTGGTTCCAAGATCATGCCATTGGCTTGGGAGAATTGATGCCCGTCGAGCAGGAAACGCCACCGGGATTGCAGGTGACAGAAAATACCGCCATGCTTCCCGCTGCGGATCTGACCCCAGGGGAATACAAATTGATGGCTCAATGGTTAGATCCCATAACCCAAGTCGCCCGACCATTAAGTTTCAAAAACTCCATCACCATCCGTCTTGACAACGCTTACCCTCCCCTGCCTGCGCCCCCGGTGGATTACGTCAGTCAACTTGTTACCCTGGCTCAAAATCTACGCCGAGGCCCTGAAGGATTAGCGTCAATTTTTGCCCAGGTTGATCGCTTCAATCTCTATGATCCCCCCCATCGTTATCTGATTCAAGCGGATCAAAGTTTGACCTATCGCTTGAGTCAATCCCCCGATGATCCCCTCTCTTTGACCTATGCCCAGGTGTTAGCTCGGGTACTACAGGAAAATCCCCAAACGGCGATCGCCGCCCTACAATCTTTAGTCAAATTGGATCCGGGCAATCCCTATTCCCATGCCTACCTAGCGTTTGTTTATCTCTATGACTGGCAAGGTCAAAAAGGCGCGGAAGCCCTGCAACCGGCTTTGGCCCTCAACCCCGATAGTGAGGAAATTCAAGGATTAAAGGCGATCGCTCAAATCATGCAGGGGCAGTTTTGGTCGGCGTGGCAAACGGCGAGGCCCCTACTGTAAAAGTGAACACGAGCATAAGCTAAAGCTGAATGATGTGCCCGGGGTTCTCAGCTCAATTACGGGTAAATAGTTTGAAATAGGTAGAAACAAAAAATTCTTTGAGGGGAAAGGTGAGCCAAGTCAAAGGATTAATCGTAACGATGATGTTTCGGCGATCGCGGCGGGCTGCGTTGACAATTTCCTTGGCGACGTATGGGGGCTTGAGAATACCAATGGGGTTGAGGTTGCTTTTAAACGGTCCCAGGATTAATTTACGAATGACGCAAGGTGCATCTAAACGGCGGAGGGTCACTAAATCCCCCAAGGTGCGTTTGCTCAGTTCATACAGTGGGCTAAAGGCGGGATTACTTTCAGCTTCGGAAGTATTCACCCACACTTCTTTGGTGGCAATGTCTTTGTTGGTTTTGACGGTTTGCAAAAATGCTTCCAGCAGTCGCCAACCTGAAAAAGCATTGACTTCATAGGACTGGGCGATCGCCATTGAGTCTCTCTTTTCGTGGACGTTTAAGCCGTGGTTGATGATCAAAATATCTATGGTGTCGAGCACATCAGCCAGTGCTTCTTCTTGTCCCACGGCCCATTGTCGAGTTGGCACCGCGACCCATTCACCATTGGCCAAAATTTCAATGGGGCGATCGCCGGAGGTGAGGGCGGTGACTTTTGCCCCTTGCTGATGAAGTTCCTGGAGCAGGGCTTTCCCTAAACTGCCCGAAGCCCCCGTGACAGCAATTTTTTTTCCTTTAATAGCCAACGCCGTACCCAGTAATTTATCCATGACCGTTAACGTGCCACTGTAATAAGCTGTCTGACTATCAAAATGATGCCGCCAATGGTAGGTTCGATTCACCAACCAGGGGGCGGGCGGGGCCGTGAATGGGCCAGGGCGGTGGGTCAGATCCGTCAACTCTTCAATGGATTGGATACCCAATCCCCTGGCGATCGCCGCCAGAAGAAAAAATAAGGTATAAAAGCAGCCCAAACTACTGGCCCCACTTAACCAACTGTCCCCCTGCCATAACCAAATTCCGAGGGGTAACCAGAGTCCCATGACCAGCATCACTAGCGCCTCCGGCACATCGTTATACCAATGGGCCCTTTGGTAAATTTCTGTGCTCACCACGGACAAATCGGGGCGGAATACCCGATGGTGCCAGGCATGAAGGCGGTAAAGGGGTTGCCAGAAATGGGCCAGGGCATGGTACGCATCCCTGACAAGTTCCGCCCACAGGAGGGACGCGAATGCCACGAAGGTTGGCCATAGCCATGCCGTTATGCTCATGAAGACTACTGGAGGAAGATTGCTGATAAAGTTTTGTTAAATTTGATGTTAACGGTTTCTGTCCCGAAAAACATGACAGGATGATGCTCTGTCCGGCTAGAGCAATAGACAGCAACTGTCCACCGTTGATAACCTCCGCCCAGTTCATCCGCCAGACTGGTCGTAAACCCGGCGACAGCGAACTGACCCGTTTTCTGTTGGCTGCCCCTGCCCCCATTTGTTTTCTTAGAAAAAGTTATGCCCTTCCCCTGGAAAGATTCTGATGCCCCGTTGGACCCCATTGAAGCGCTGTTTGCCGAATTTGAAGATCCAGAAGCAGAAGAGGCTGAATTTCGGAGCGAATTTTTTCGAGGACTCGAAGGACGACGGTTAAAAGCGGCGATCGCCCTCACGGTTATCTGGACGTTGGTCATTAGCCTGCACTATTGGAGCTGGAGCTATTACCTGGTGTGGGGCACAATGGCTGTTCTCTCGTTGCAAGCCCTCCGTTTGATGCTGGCAACCCCAGAAACTCCACCAGAGATACTCCCGGAGGCGGCTTTGTCCGGACGCTATAAAAAGGTTTCGCTATTGGTGGCTGCAAAAAATGAAGAAGTCGTCATTGGTCGCTTGGTCACCGAGCTTTGTAATTTGGATTATCCGGCGACCCAGTACGACGTTTGGGTGGTAGATGATCACAGCACAGACCGCACGCCGGTAATCTTGGATCAATTGGCCGCCCATCATTCCCAACTCCATGTTATCCATCGTCCTGCCGGATCTGGTGGCGGTAAGTCCGGGGCACTGAATGAAGTTTTGCAGCAGGCAGACGGAGAAATTATTGGGGTGTTTGATGCCGATGCCGATGTCCCCACCGATCTTCTGCGTCGGGTCGTGCCCTATTTTGAAGCGGATGGCTTCGGTGCTCTACAAGTCCGCAAGGCGATCGCCAACGCTGACACAAATTTTTGGACACAGGGGCAAGCCGCCGAAATGGCTTTGGATACCTACTTTCAGCAGCAGCGCATTGTCACAAGGGGAATCGGGGAGTTGCGGGGCAACGGTCAATTTGTTTCCCGCCAAGCTCTGGCCAATGTAGGGGGATGGAATGAACAAACCATTACCGATGACCTGGATTTGACCATCCGCCTCCATTTAAATAATTGGAAAGTTGGCATCCTGGCCACCCCTCCAGTAAACGAAGAAGGGGTCACAACGGCGATCGCTCTCTGGCACCAGCGTAACCGATGGGCAGAAGGGGGCTATCAACGCTATTTAGACTACTGGCGCTGGATTTTAAGTCAACCAATGGGCTGGCGTAAAAAAGTTGATCTACTGTCGTTCATGTTGATGCAATATTTGTTACCCACCGCAGCCGTGCCCGATCTGATGATGTCAGTATGGCAACAACGTTTGCCCATGCTAACCCCGTTAACCTATGTTGCAGTGGGCTTTTCCTGTTGGGGAATGTTCCACGGGCTACGCCGCTTAACCCCCATTGCGCCCCATCAATCTCGGTTCCAATGGAGTTTGTTGTTAGTTAAAAACGCCCTAGTGGGAACCCTTTATATGTTCCACTGGCTGGTGGTCATGCCCGCCGTGACAGCCCGGTTAGCGCTACGTCCCAAGCGACTGAAGTGGATCAAAACGGTACATGGCATTGGGGAACAGGAGGCATTGGAATTACAAAGTTAACCCACCGACCTATGCCCTGCTTTTCTGGCAATTCTGAAGGCACATCAAAATTTTTGGGGAACCTATCCTTCCCTTGCATAGATCCGATGACAAGCATGAGAGCCTCTAATGTCCATACAACCGGCTTGATACACTAACTATTCCCCCTCTCATTATTTTTGTCCATGACCCGTGTCAGCAACCTGAGTGCGCCTGCCATTAAACGTTTTCTGCCCCGACTATCGGTGATGGATCGTTACTTAGCGCTGGAGTTGCTATTGCCTTTTTTGTTTGGCATGGGGCTTTTTACGTCCCTGGCCTTATCCATTGGCACACTGTTTGACTTAGTCCGGCGGGTCACAGAGTCAGGATTACCGTTCATGATTGCGGTAAAAATTCTGATTCTAAAGATGCCAGAATTTATCGTCCTCGCGTTCCCGATGTCGATGCTCCTGGCTAGCTTGATGGCCTACAGTCGTCTATCGAGCGATAGTGAATTAATTGCATTGCGCAGCCTGGGGATTAGTATTTATCGTTTAGTCATCCCGGCCATTTTGTTTAGCCTGGTGGTAACGGGCATCACCTTTATATTTAATGACCGGATTACCCCCGCCGCCAGCTATGAGGCAATTGTCACCCTTGAACGGGCTGTGGCTAAAGGCCGACCTCCACGGATAGAGACCAATATTATTTACCCGGAATATAGCAAGATTCCCACTGAGGATGGTGGCGAACAGACCATTCTGAGCCGTCTCTTCTATGCTGAAGAGTTTAATGGTGAAGAGATGAAGGGCTTGACGATTCTGGATCGCACCCAACAAGGCGTCAACCAGGTGTTAACCTCGGAACGCGCTAGTTGGAATATTGCCGAAAATATTTGGGATTTTTACGATGGAACAGTCTATTTGATTGCTCCCGATGGCTCTTTTCGCAATATTGTCCGCTTTAAGCATCAGAAGCTGGCGTTACCCAAAGCCCCCCTCGACTTGGTGAGTCGAGAACGGAAAGATGAAGAAATGACCATTGCCCAAGCGAAAGAGTATTTAGAATATTTAAAAATTGGGGGCGACGAAAAAAAAATCCGTAAGTTGGAAGTGGGCATTCAACGAAAATATTCTTTGCCATTTGTCTGCCTTGTCTTTGGACTCATTGGCGCGGCGATCGGCGTCAGACCCCAAAACACCAATAAGGCCACCAGTTTTGGGATTTGTGTGGGCTTAATCTTTTTCTACTATCTATTATCTTTTATCAGTGAATCGATGGGTATTTGGGGCGTTATTTCCCCGTTTGCCGCCGCCTGGTTTCCCAATGCCCTAGGACTATTGGCTGGGGGAATACTACTGTTACAAGCGGGACGTTTACAGTAGGTCAATGCGAGTTCGACAAAGAAAAGTCCCTATCAAAACGGAATATTGTGGAGATGCAACAGAGGTTCCGATTCACTTACGGATGCAACAATTAAGAAGAATGAACGGATTGCCCCCTTTTTTCCAAATCGTTGCACACAGAATGCAAGTTGCCCATGTTGTCGTCAATTACTGCGACGGAACCCATCCTCTGTGGTCTCCTAGATATGATGGGGTTATCTACTCAAGGTGTAGGAACATCAAAGCCACGAGAAGTAAAAAATATTAAAAGATTTCGACGGTTTAGGTATCTTGTCGTTCACCGTAATGTACATACAAAGAGGCTTTTGCCAGACATTGTTAGACCAAAAACTGCTAAAACAAATAAAGTAAGGTTACTCGTAGTTCGCTGTGTAAGGAGTTTGTTGGGGTGAAGACAGTTGGACTTGCATTGGGGAGTGGTGGTGCTCGTGGATGGGCCCATATTGGCGCGATTCGTGCGCTTGAAGCAGCCGATATTAAAATTAACTACATTGCTGGAGCGAGTGTAGGTGCTCTTGTTGGCGCTATCTACTGTGCAGGCGAGCTTAGTGAGCTAGAAGCATTTATCCGGGACTTAAGTTGGAAAGATCTCATTTCTTATTTTGATTTAGTCTTCCCACACAGTGGCTTGTTAGATGGGAATAAAATTTACGAACTTTTATCAGAACATATGCAAAATATGCAGATTGAAGATTCAGAGATTTCCTTCTGTTGTGTCGCCACAGATTTAATACAGGGAAAAGAATTACATTTAAAGTCTGGGTTGATGGTCGATGCGGTGAGGGCCAGTATCTCCATTCCCGGCATTTTTACTCCGTTTATAAAAAATAATCGCTACTTAGGCGATGGTGGTATCGTGAATCCTGTTCCGGTGGATCTTGTGCGCGGGATGGGTGCAGATTTAGTGGTTGCAGTCAATGTCAACCGAAACCCTTTCACCGGTGCTATTGGGACAGGAAATCCGATGTCTCTGGCGGAGGTAGAACTGTCAGAAAACAGAGAAGCAGGTGATGTTTCTGCAACCCAACCGAATGAAGCGGCGACAGAACAAAAACAAACGTTTTTAGGGCGTTTGCAAGATGGCGGCAAAACGCTCCAAGATGCTGTACAAAAAAAAATTGACAACTGGTTGCCAGATCAACCAATCGGCCCCAACATTTTTGATGTGATTGGCACTTCTCTCAATGTTATGGAACAGCGGGTCACACGGAGCCAATTAGAGAGAGACCCGCCGGATCTCTTGATTGAGCCTGACTTAACCGACTATGGCATTTTTGATTTTCATCAAGCTGACGCCATTATCAGAGCCGGCTACCACTATATGGAGCAAGCCATACCCGAACTAAAAAAGAATTTATAATGCCGATTTATCCAGAGCATTCTTGATTTCAATCTATTTTTAATTTACCTCGGCATAACTCAATTTAAGTTTTCTCATTACAGTTCTGGTCGCCTAATATCGTGGTCAATTCTGAAATCCGGTCATTCATTAATCAGGTTCAATCTTGGTTCTCTCAGGCAAAATCTGCCAATTCAGATGAAACGCTAGTTGCACCTCCTTCAGACATTATTGACCAGCTCAATCGAGCAATACAACAGCAGTGTATCTCCACAACTTTTCGCACCACTATTCGAGATACCGCAACGTCAGCCATCGAGCAGTGGCAACAAGATTTTAATGCTCCCAATAGTCTCGTGGTTGTCGCGAGTCCGGCAGAGCCGATCGCCAAAATCCTAACGGAAAGTTGGCTGAGTGAAGAATGGCAAGGGCTACAAACAGTGACACTTTTGCCAGGAGCCAAACGACCGATTCAGATTGCTGAAATTGTCCCGCAGTTACAAGCCGAGATCGAGAAGTTGCCCCATGCACCCGCTAACCTAGAACATTCAAGTGAAGATTTGTTGTCAGACGCCCTCAAAGTGCGGCAAACAGTGGTGGTCGTTCCCTGTATCACTCAATATTTTTTACGTCATATTCACGGCTGGGATGGCATTGAATTGTTACAAGACCAGGTGGTGCAAGACAAATCCCGGTTTTGGCTGTTGGGGTGTAATAGTTGGGCTTGGCCGTTTCTCGACTGTGTCTGTCACATCAGCGCTTACTTGGAGCAGCAACATTCATTAATCGCCCTTGATGGTGATGATCTCCAGTCATGGTTAAAACCCATCACTGATATGGTGACAAACAATTCAGAAAATGAAGATGATAGTGAAACGAAAGCTCAGGTTCAGTCAGCGTTTTGGGATTCGTTAGCGGTGATGTCGTCTGGGATTAGTAGTACTGCTGCGAAGCTCTGGCTCCAATCTTTGCGCGTTCAGTCTCAGGAGTTGACCTCGAAAGTTTATAGTTGATGTATATACGGATTGGTGCGGATGGTGTAAAAGGATGGATGCAACTACTTTTGCTGACCAGAAAATCGCCAGTTATATTAATGACAACTTCTATGCTGTTAAATTTAATGCTGAAATGAAGGATTCCCTTCGACTCGGTGACAGGACCTATTATTTTGTTGACAATGGAAGAAGGGGATACCACGAAGTAGCCGCTATATTAACAAAAGGTCGTCTGTCATATCCTACACTTGTATACCTGGATGAGGAATTGCGGCATATCGAGGTCGAACCTGGTTATAAGACTGCCGAAGCACTTACTCAGCGACTTATCTACTACAAAGAGGAGAAATACAAATCCGGGGATATCCCGGTTGATATGTAAACTTTAAGACTCTTTTCAACTTCTTTATGTCATAAATGTAGTTTTTTGTACTTTCATGGATTCAACAATTAACTGAATCCCAATGAAACGTTTATTTTTTACTTTCCTTGCCTTTCTATTGATCCATACCTCAGGATTTACACAGGTTCTGGATGCTGAACTTTTAAACGATCTTAAAGCCCGAAGCATTGGTCCTGCCGGGATGAGTGGAAGAGTTACAGCAATAGCTGTGGAGCCGGGTGATAAGAATGTATTTTATGGTCGGAACTGCCTCAGGGGGTATCTGGAAACTACAAATGGAGGCGTAAATTTCTCACCAATTTTCGATGAAGAGCAGTTGCAGGTATTGGTGACAAGCAATTGATCCCAATAATCCGATGTAGTTTGGGCAGAGATGACTTCGGCACTTCTTGTCTAGCAGTCCGTATACTTTGTCTGCTGTTATTTCCATTCTGTCGCGATAGCTTCTTGTTTCGTAAACTATCTGCATAGGAACCATATAAATATTGTTTAGCTTCAGTACCTCATCTGAGAGATCACAAGTGGTGTCAGTGACCATTGCAATTTTTTGTTTGCTCATTTTCTAATCGCCTTCCTAATTGAATGTAAAGTTAATCGTACTATGTAGTTATTAATACTACATGATACGATATTACCACATTCTTTTATAGAAATCAAGACGATATTATGAATTATATTTAAATATTTGTGTACAGATTATGAACATTTATGGCATTATTCTTTTTCGCTGAATGATTGAGCGCATTTTACGGCCTTTGTCCATTTAGTGTGCTTTTTGTTTCATGGTATCTTCGTTCATATTTGCGGAATGAATGTTTTGTCAGCTTTGCAATTTATAGAATCAAGTGTTTCCAAAATATTCCACTTTTAGCCCAGCGAGGTATGCTGCTCCAAGAGCCGTTGTCTCCACACAGGCAGGGCGGATTACCTGAGCACCTGTTATGTCCCTGAAATTGCATCAGCAGATTATTGGCGCTTGCGCCGCCGTCCACCTTTATAGCGGATATTTCGGAATGCCTGCGTCTTGGCTCATAGCGTCCATCACGTCCCTGCTCTGGTATGCTATGGCCTCCAGTCTTGCAGGCGCGCTATATGGGCATCTTCCGGTGCCCCTGCTCATGCCGAGTATTGTGCCTCTTGCGTACATATCCCACCAAGGTGCGCTCGAGCCCTGTAAATGCAGGAACCAAATATACTCCGTCGCTGCTTTCTACCTGGCTTGCAAGTGCTTCAGACTCCGGAGCAGACTTAATTATTTTCAGCTCATCCCTGAGCCATTGTAGTGTTGCTCCACCCATGAATATAGAGCCCTCCAGTGCATATGTCATTTGCCGTCCAATCCCCAGGCAATGGTTGTAAGTAGGTTGTTTTTGGATTTAACTGGTTTCTCCCCTGTGTTCATCACTACAAAGCAAATGGCCTGTGCCGTATGTGTTTTTCACCATGCCCGTCTGATAGCATGCCTGTCCGAACAATGCCGCCTGCTAGTCGCCCTATAGCTACGCCCAGTATAGGCATCTCTTTGCCGAGTATATCCCTCTCGTAACGTTCCATAGAAATCTGAGCTGTCTATTACAGAGGGCAGGATACTTGAGGGAATATCCAGAGGAGTGCTAGTATTTCATCGTCCCATTTCAGAGATCGTATATGTTGTACATCATTGTGCGGGCGGCATTGGAGTAATCGGTCATGTGAGTTTTTTCTTTTGTCAGGTTCCAAATGTCATGTGTCCCACTGTGCCGAAAAGCTGCCCTGCTCTTTGGTCAGCCAGCTCGCGTGCGCCTTCCACATTGTCCAGTATCCACTTCAGCGAGGCAGAAAAATATGCGTCCAGTACCAGCCCTGTATTTTCCTGTATCATGGAGTCTACCTTGTCTTTATGGAGTCGCATATTGCTGCTGTACGCCTGCACTGCCACACAATGGCGTTGAATATTGGTTTGCCTGTCTCTGTTCCCACACTATCGTGGTCTCTCTTTGGTTAGTTATTCCTATTGCCGCAATGTCGTCCAAATTAATTTTGGATTTTTTGACCACCGTTTTTAGAACTTCTGTCTGGGAAATGGAGTATCTCCATAGGGTCAGTGCTCTACCCAGCCGGACTGTGGATAATACTGGGGGGAATTCCTTTTGGCTTGATGCTATTTTTTCAGAGTTTTCATCAAAGATAATAGCTCTTGATGATGTCGTGCCCTGATCAAGTGATATTATGTACTTCACGTTTCTCTCCTTCTTTTTCTTCTTAAATGTAATTATACTATATTGTTTATACGCAGTTTTTTTTTTTACGGATTAACAAAAAAGGACTGCAGCAACAGTCCTATTATAAATCTAATATTTATTTATGTCCACAGTCTACTTGAAATACTCAACGCCTGATTCGAAGATTTTGCTGTCGAAATTGCCGGGCACATTTATGAATGTGTTTGCTGTGTGCCTTTCATTGTGCCCCATCTTGCCCAGCACTCTGCCGTCCGGTGATGTTATGCCCTCCACGGCATTGTATGACCCATTGGGATTGAAATTGATATCGTATGTGGCATCACCTGCCAGATTGACATATTGTGTGGCTATCTGTCCGCTTGCACATAAAGCCTGCATTTCATCTTTGCTGCACACAAATTTGCCCTCTCCGTGGGATATGGCCACGCTGATTACATCGCCCACATTCACCTTGTGCATCCACGGGGACAGATTGGATGCTATGCGTGTGTGCACTATCCTGGATTGATGCCTGCCGATATCGTTGAATGTCAGTGTCGGGCTGTCGTCTCGCATTGGGCGGATGTCGCCATAGGGCACAAGGCCCACTTTAATCAGTGCCTGGAAGCCGTTGCATATGCCCAGCATCAGTCCATCGCGTTTTTTCAGCAGGTTCATTATGCTCTCTGCTATGCGTGGGCTGGAGAGCACATTCGCTATATATTTGCCGGAGCCTTCCGGCTCATCACCCAGCGAAAAGCCGCCGGGAAGCATTACAATCTGGCTGTTGTCTATCAGCCGTGACATCTGCACTATGCTCTCTTGGATGGCAGATGGAGAATAATTTTTAAATATAAATATTTCAGCATCTGCTCCTGCTCTGTCGAATGCCCTTTTACTGTCGTATTCGCAGTTTGTTCCCGGAATACGGGGGATTAATACCTTTGGTTTAGCAACGGATATTTTAGTTTTGTTGCTAGCAGTTGAAGTATAAGATTCGTTTTTAGCCACTTTATATGCTTTGTCCACATTCACTGGGAATATGCCTTCCAGCACGCCGGTTATGGCTTTTGTTGCATCCTTTAGTGATATTACTGTGTCGCCGCATTGATGCAGTTTTCCTCTGTGGTTGTGCCGATTATCTTGCCGCCTACAGAGCTCAGCAAAAATTCTGCATCCACTTTCTTCGGTATCTCCACTAATACGGAAAGATACTTTCTGGAATATTTCATCAGCCGGTAGATTTATTTCTGCGCCAATCTGATTGCCCACAGCCATTTTGGTGATAGCTTCGGCTATGCCGCCTGTGGAAACTGTGTGGGCAGAAATTATCTGTTTATTTGCTATATTCTCGGCTTACAGAATGCGCATATCTCTTTGAATTTATCATAGCTTGGCAGGCATTTATCATCTATCGGCATCTCCAGCAATGCAATTGTAGAATTCGTCTCTTTGAATTCCGGTGTTGCTATTTTGCCTGCTTTGCCTGTGGCTACGGCGAATGACACCAAAGTGGGCACAACGTCTATATCCACAAATGAGCCGGACATGCTGTCCTTGCCGCCAATTGCCGGAATCCCTAGTGCCTCCTGCGCATCAAATGCACCCAGCAGGGCAGCCAGCGGCTTGCCCCATCTTGTGGGCTCACTGCGAAGCCTCTCGAAATATTCCTGAAATGTCAGCCGGGCTTTTGTCATGTCTCCGCCTGTTGCGGAAACTTTCAGCAGAGATTCCATCACGGCATATACTGCGCCGTGATATGGGGAGAAACGGTATATTTCCGGGCTGAAGCCGTATGTCATAATGGAAACTGTGCTGGTTTCGCCACGAAGCACAGGTATCTTGGCCACCATAGACTGTGTGGGCGTCAGCTGATATTTCCCGCCGAATGGCATTGTTACTGTGCCTGCACCTATAGTGGAATCAAAACGCTCTGAAAGTCCCCTTTGTATGCATGTGTTCAAAGTGGATATGGTGTCCATCCATTTTTCCTTTATATCATTTACAGCTATCTTTTTGAATGGGCTAAGCTTTTCATCAGGTGAGGCAATCTTTATTTTGCATACTGTGGCGCACCGTTTGTGTCCAGAAAGCTCCTGTCGATGTTCAGGCATTCTTTTGCCTCGCCATTTCATTATCAGCTTGCCGTTATTGGTGATGTCAGCCACCACTACAGCCTCTAGGTTTTCATCCTTTGCAAGGCCTATAAATTTATCTACATTTTCTTTGTCTAAAACTACTGCCATTCTCTCCTGAGACTCAGAGATGGCCAGCTCTGTGCCGTCTAAGCCATCGTATTTTTTCGGCACTTTATCCAGATCTATCAATAGGCTTTCTGCCAGCTCGCCTATGGCCACGCACACTCCGCCTGCACCAAAGTCGTTGCACCGCTTTATCAAAGTGGATGCAGCAGGGTTTCTGAAAAGCCTTTGGCAGCTTCGCTCTGTGGGTGCGTTTCTGCACCTCTGCGCCGCATGTGTCTATGGATTCCACATCATGGGCCTTGGATGAGCCTGTGGCTCCGCCGCAGCCGTCTCTGCCTGTGGCTCCACCCAGCAACACCACCACATCTCCTGCTGTGGGGCGCTCACGCACCACATTTTCTGATGGTGCAGCAGCAATAACAGCGCCTATTTCCATGCGTTTTGCCACATAGCTTTCGTCGTATATTTCCACCACTTGACCAGTTGCCAGCCCTATTTGGTTGCCGTAGGATGAATATCCGTGTGCTGCACCTGTGGT
Source organism: Merismopediaceae cyanobacterium (assembly GCA_942490695.1). Classification (GTDB taxonomy): domain Bacteria; phylum Cyanobacteriota; class Cyanobacteriia; order Cyanobacteriales; family Microcystaceae; genus Synechocystis. The sequence goes on from CALNXU010000006.1 coordinate 158,857, forward strand.
TATCAGCCGCTGTGGCAGCTTGCCGGGCAGATGGTCGGATACGTCGCCTCTGGGGTCTGCGCTGCCTGTAACGCGCATGGCCTGGTATACATAGCTTCTGCCGGACAGCGGGTCACGTATTGCGCCGCCGAGGCATGTGGCCGCTCCGCCGAATGGCTCTATCTCTGTGGGGTGGTTGTGTGTTTCGTTCTTAAACATCAAAAGCCATGGCTCAGCCTTGCCATCGATGTCCACATCTATTTTTATGGAGCAGGCGTTTATCTCCTCCGATACATCCAAATCATCCAGCAGTCCTTTTTTGCTCAGCAGCTTCACGCCCATTGTGGCTACGTCCATCAGGCACTCTTTTTGCTGTCTATTCTTTCGCCGTATACTTGCTGCTTTGCCATGCGATATTTTTTCAGGCTCTCTTTTGCATTCTGCAAAAATGCACTGTCTTCTATTTCTATATCCTCTATAATGGCTGAAAATGTAGTATGCCTGCAGTGGTCGGACCAATAGGTGTCTAGTACACGGATTTCCGTGATGTATGGGTCTCTTGATATGCCGGCAAAATAATAGCGCACAAATTTCACGTCATCTATACTCATTGCTAGGCCGAAATCTGCCTTGAATTTCTCGCATTCGCTGTCTGTCATTTGGCAGAATCCTGATAGTATTTCAATGTCATCAGGCACTTCCAGCTCCATGTCCAGTGTGTCGTATTTTTCCAGTGTCACCTCATGTGAATCCACGGGGTTTATTATGTATTCTTTAATTTTATTTATTTCATCAGGGGTCATCTCTCCGTCCACCACGTATACCTTGCCGCAGCGTATCTGCGGGAGAGCACCCTCGGCTATCAGCTGTATGCACTGCACTGCAGAGTCTGCCCTTTGGTCAAATTGGCCGGGTAGATACTCCACTGCAAAAGCCTTGCTTTTATCAAAATTTATATCTTCAAATGCATTGTCCACAGCAGGCTCTGAAAAACCTGGAGAGACAGCATCAATGAAAACTCGCGCATCGTCCAGCCCCTGCGCATCATACCTGTTGATTATTCTTACATTCTGGAAGGTTTTCTAAATGAAGATGTTCTTTTAAATCATGGAATAAATTGTGTGCCTCAACTGCGAAATCGTCCTTTTTTTCTACATAAATGCGCTTTGTAACACTCATTGAAAAATATGCCTCCTAGTTTATTCGTAAGTATTATAGCATAAAAAATAAAAAGCGAACGATAATTTTAAAGTTTACAAAATTATTCGTATTTATTGCGGAGCAGGCAAAGAACAGATGTTAAAAAATGTGTAAAACAGTTGTGTTAATGGGCGTTAATGCATTATAATAATATATGCATACAGTAGGTGCACATTATGTTTTTAGGAGATAAAGGTAATGAGCGATTTTAGAAGTGTACAGATTAGATTGAAGAGCGTAGAGGACGTAAATGAGTTTGTGGCGCTGGCATCACTGAATCAGGGCGATGTGGATATTAGATGCGATAGATACGTGGTGGATGCCAACCATACTGGGGATATTGTCACTGGATTTAAAAATGTTTTAACAGTGGATATTTACGCAGGAGATTTAGAGAGCAAAATACAGAAATTTATTGTGGAAGAATAGGAAGCGAAAACATGCCGAAAGGAAACATTATGCAGCTTCATGATAAAAACAGACAGGAAGAGAACAGGCTGATAATTCTGTTTTTATACCACAAAATGGGCATGCCCCTATCTGACAAGATGATAGAGGAATACCTTTTGGATAAAGACTGGATGAATTATTTTGATTTGAAAAACCAGCTGATAACAATGGCGGAAGACGGGTATTTAGAGGACATTGATGATATGCGCAGGATAAGCACAAAGGCATATTTGTGCTGGACAGCTTTAAAAAGGAAATACCCTTTTCCATAAGAGAGCAAATAGATGCAGACGCACAAAAAAACAAGGCAAATATTCGCCGCAAGATGGAAATCCACGTCAATTTCTCGCAGGACTCATCCAGCGAATTTCCTGTGGTTTTGAAGCTGAAAGATAACAATCACGAAGCACTGGTTCTAAGGGTGGTGGCAGCCACTAGGGATGAAGCTGAGAAGCTGTGCAAAACATTTGAAGAGAATGCAAACAAAATATACGCTGATGTTATAATGAAGATAACGCAGAAAATATAAATAAAAATATATAAAGGACAGGATACATGGAAACATACAAAATGGAAGGAACCTGCGCAAGGCAGGTGAACTACACGGTAGACGGCGACAACAAAATACGCAATGTGGAATTTATAAACGGATGTGACGGCAACCTGAAAGGGCTGGCAATACTGCTGGAGGGAATGGAAGTGGATGAGGCCATAAAGAGGCTGGAGGGCATCACATGCGGCAGCAGTAAAACATCCTGCCCAGATCAGCTGGCACGAGCATTGACAGAATTTAAAAACAAATAATATACAGACAATATAAAGGGGAAGCGGCAGATGAAACTGGAGATAGTATACGGGGTGTCCCCCGAGAAAAACAGCGACTACCTTTATAGCAGAGCCCGGCAGAGGGCAGAGCAAAACAAAAAACAATAATATTGGTGCCGGAGCAGTATACACTGGAAGCTGAAAAAAGGCTGATGAACGCCAGAAGTGAAACCAAAGGCATGATAGAAATCCAAGTTATGAGCATAAAAAGGCTGATGAATTGGATTTTTTCTAGTGTGAAAAAACCAAAAGAGCAGATACTGGACGAGACAGGCAAAACGTGCTGATAAAGTCCATCCTCAGAAAGCACAGTGCAGAGCTTTTGATATTTGATAGGGCGGCGGCAGCACAGGGGTTTTTCGTCCTCAGTTTGCGACTTTATAGGGGACTTGAAAAAGTTTAATGTCACAGGTGATGATTTGCTAAATGCAGCAGACGATGCAGACAGTGAATCCGCTGTATACAAAAAAGCTGCGGATATAAAAATAATAGACTATTATGATGCAGCAAACAAAAAAATGAACACCATTGATGCTGACGACAGCATAGATGTGCTGTGTGGCATATTAGACGAGGCATCTGAGGAGCTGAAAAGGTTTTTTCAAAATACCAGCGTGTTTTTCGATTCATTTGATTACATCCCTGCAAAAGAATATTCAGCTGATGTTCTCCATTCTTCTCCATGCAGATGGCGTGGCAGCAGCTGTGACTGCGGATGAAAACAAATCAGGGGATTTGTATGCCGCAGGTGCAGATACTATTACAAACATAGGAAAATATGGCAGAGGCAATGGGTATAGGCGTTGAATATGAATATACAGAAGATGATGCAGGAGACACAGACGGCGGCATCCTTCACCTGAAGCGGCATCTGCATTCATACCCTATGGCGAATATGAGGGAAAAACAAACATACATCTGACTAAGGCACTGGGGAAAAATGAAGAGGTGGAATATGCAGCAGCCAGCATACTGAAACTAGCTGCCGAGAAAAATATAAATGGCGCGAAATAAACGTGCTGTGTGCCAGCATGGAAAAGTACTCATCCTATATATCAAGAATTTTCAAGCAGTATGAAATACCATATTTTCTGGATGAACGCCGCACAGTGACATCCCACCTGTGGTGGTGTGGCTGCTTTGTGCCATGCAGTTTGCAGGCACGCATCTGCGAGAATATCTGCTGGATATGATAAAGACACTCTATGCTCCCCTGCAGCAGGACGAAATAGAGGAATTTGAAGACTACTGTATTGCCAGCTCTATTCAGGGCGATATGTTTTTCAGGGATTTCAGGCGGGGCAGCAAAAAATATGACCTGAAAAAACTAAATGGAAAAAGAAAAGAAATAATAAACCAAATATCAGGATTTGACACGGGGCAAAAATCTGCTGCAAAATGGGCAAGAGATATATATGCATTGCTTGAAAATGCACAGATACCTTCGTATATAAACAGAGAAAAAGCAAGGCTGGAGAGCATGGGCAGGCTGGACGAGGCTGCGGAATCTGTGCAGAGCTGGAACGTGATAATAAAGATATTGAGCAGCTTCACACAATATCATCAGATGACCTGCTGGATTTGGAAGACACAATATCTTTGCTGGAAGAATGCTTTTCCAATGTGCAGATAGGCGTGCTGTCAACGGGCATAAATAAAGTGACAGTGGGCGATGTGGGCAGGTCTAAAACATCTGACATAAAGTGCACATTTACTTGGGTGCCAAAACGAAGGGCAGTTGCCAATGCCCATATCGGAGGGTGCAATATTTGCAGACAATGAGCTGGAGATATTTGCGCAGAGGGTGAGGCCTGCAGGGCGCGGCGGACAATTCAGAAAGAGCGACAGCAATCTCTACAGTGCCGTTATATCCCCAAGCGATAGGCTATGCATCAGCTTTGATTGCTCCAACGGCAGCAAAGGTGCAATGGTGGCGGAGAAGATAATGGCTCTTATACCGGATTTGGTGGTAGAGAGTGCACACATAGACCCGATGATATGCCCGGCAGCAGCGGTTTCGGCGCTCCTGCCAGGCATTGGGTGCAGTAGGCGACAGCAGACGATATGGGGACGGCACACAGAAAATGTCTGTAACTGATGGCGGATGAGAAGCACAAGGATGAAATAAGCAAGATGAGCACTCGCGAAAGAGAAGTGCGATCAGCACGGTGAGATAATGCAGACTGTAGACGGCAATCTGGTTGCAAGCGTCAGCCAGCTGGAGCAAGTATGCCAAGTGCCTGTTTGCATATATGATAAACATACGAGATCAAGCCCGAGGATAATCCTCAGGCCGAAGTGCAAGATGTCAGCAAAATGGGTGCATTCCGCACAAAGTGATGGAGGACTCACAAGGAGCTGATGGATAAGGACATCCACAAGCTGTCTGATGATAATAGGCATAATGATGCAGAAAAAAGGCCAAGCATATAGCAGCTGTATTTGAAGACGGCATATTCAGCATAGATGCAAAAAATCAGTTTTTAGCAGTCGACTGATTTAGCCATTAGAAGCTCTACTGGTGTATGCACAAGGGGTAAAGTAACAGCGCCTTCCTGCCAATAGCTCACGAGATGACATTTGATGATAGAAGTGAATTCGTGCCCACTAAAATGAATAGACCCGCCAAGTCGGCAGGAAAGTGTTTTTGCGGAGTCAAAATAGACAGAGTGGATGTAGATACTCCGCAGGAGATGCGACAAGTAGCGCAAGGGTCGATTAAAACTGGTAGAAAGAGCGTGCAGACTTAACCGGGCTGATGACGGGTGAAGATTTGCAAACTTTTGTTTACGCAAATGCACTGCACGAAAACACCGGAGGAAATATGGCAGGGGTTTTTTATTTCCCTCTGCGAAATGACTACACAGATGAAGAAAAAGACAAAAGTGATGTGGAGAAAATGAACGGTGTGTTTGTGGATAATTCAAATGTTCTGGACTTGCACTGGATGCATCCATTGATGCGTGTGAAAAATCTGAAATAGTGAACCTGAATTCTAGTAATGACAAAACGCCTAGAAAAAAAGCGATGCAACAAAAACGCCGGCATATTTTGACACCGCAACACGATAGCGCCCAAGGAACACAGCCCAATGCCTATGCACCAAGATGGACAAGTGCGAAAATGGAAGTAAACCCTACTGAATGATAGCACGTCTGCATGCGCCTACTCGTGAATATCAGAATATATGCAGGTTTGGCGTACTGATATACAGCCAGAATCAAAAGCCAAATGCTGAAAAAGTGGATGCATATAAAAAGAGCTTCGAGGAGACATTTGGCGATGAAGTGGACTAGTGAGAGCAGGAATGCAGGCCATAAAGGCACGAGGAGACAATTTGCTGGTCTCGGCCTGCTGCAGGCTCAGGCAAAACCGCCGTATGTTATCGCAACGGAGACCATGATATAATTGGTGAACGAAAACGTGGATTTATCACGGATTTTAATGATTACCTTCACAGAAGTCAAGCTCTTGGCGGAGATGCTGCGGCAAGTGGAGCAGTGCTTTGCTGAAAGAGATTGAATAAAGGCTGACGGTCTCTGCAGTAAGGCTCAGACGCCAGTTGAGAGCCTGAACGGAAAGCACGATATCAACTGTGCATGCATACTGCATATCTCTACTGTGAAACACCACTGCACCATGAGTGCAGATGCTAGACCCCGACTTCACGAGTTGGACGAGGACGCCAACTCATCACGATGAGAGCCATAACATAAGTGCTGGATGAAAAAATTGGAAAGCAAGAACGAGGCTTCCTACAGCTTTGCGACATATTGGGCGGAAGAGGCGGGCAAAAATATACAGGACATTGCGGCTGGGCTTTACGAATTCGCCAGAGCACAGCCGGACGTGTCCAGGCCAGATAAACCACGTGGACATATAACTTCAGCCTAGATGAAAAGAGATAGCACTAATAAGCGAGTGGAGCAGTATTTTTTGAAAATGTGTTCAAGGATAATTCAGGATATGATAACCCTCATGTGCCGACAGGCTTAGGAATTATGCCAGATGGAGGGCGGCCTTTTATCCTACGTAGAAGCATCTGGATGACGACATCAGGTACTATAATGAGCAACGTCCCGAGAGCCTGAGGAAGATGATTTTGAAAAAAGTAAAAAATTTGATACTATCCCACAGCTTTATGATGTCACAAGTGAAAGAGAGACAGTGACGACGAAAACTACTTGTGGATGCTGTGAAATCGTTTAGGGAAAGCACCAAGGATATGAACAAAAAAATGCAGGGTCTCTCGCAATTAATACTTTGCCTGCAGACTTGATATGGCAGACAGACACCGAAGAATGTTTCCTGCCGCTCAGTGCTCTTCGGGATGTTATTATAGAATTTGATATAGAGTATAAAAAAATAAAAAAGACGCCGCCGCCAGCTGGACTTCGCAGACCTGCATTGACTATGCATTGGGTGCACTGAAAAGGCAGCTGAACATGGCAGACGTCTTGAAAAGCTAAAAATTCGACTATACATTTGTGGATGAATATCAGGACACCAACAAACTCACAGGACTGCGTAATAGAAAAAAATGTGTGTCCAATAATAATCTTTTTGTGAGATGGGCGAGCGAAGCTAGAGCCTATAGCCGCATTTCGTCAGGCAGATTTCGATTTTATTTCTGGATAGCAGGCGAAGAGCCAAGCGACTGAGGGCGCAATAAACAGACTGATAAACCTGAACCAAAATTTGTTCTGCACCTGCCATTATAGACAGGCATAAATCGTGGTGTTTTGATACGGTGATGTAGCAAGAGGCTGGGGCAGGTGGACTATAACCAAGACAAAAGGCTGTATGCGAGGGGCAAAAAGCCCCGATAAAGAATGATTGTGATATTTACTGACATAGAACGAGTAGTTATCGACGAGAAAATATACAGAGCGTGACGAATATGGACTCATCTGTGGAGCGAGAAGGCGAATTTGCACTGGCGACACAAAAATACGCGGAATTTATGGGGCAAGACATTTGGGACAGCAAACCGGAGAAAATGCGCCACGAGAAATATTCCGACATATGTATCTTCAAAATCATTTAAGACTGTCGCCATAAAGGTGCGCCGTGTGCTGGAGCGAGATGGGCATTACCCGTGGTGCTCAGTGAATATTTTACGAAAGTAGAAATTAAGTCAGACAATTGACCTGTACATGACTGTGATAGACAACAGGCGGCGTACAAGGAGCTGATATCGGCAATGGCATCGCCTGCGTTTGGATTTGAAATGGAGGAGCTATTATCCATCAGAAAATCATCAGGCAAAAGCGCCCGTTTTATCGCTGTGTAATGGAGCATGCTGAACAGAGTGACGAGCTGGGTCAGAAAACAAAGGAACTCTCTGCACAAGACAAAGAGCCATTTACAAAGACTTATCCAGATATATAGATTGCAGCGATTTCATACGGCAACACTGGACGACTATATAATGCCAGTAAGGTCTCAGGCACTGCCCGGCGGCGAGACTGAGCGCAGTACTAAAATGTGCCGGGGCAGTACAGCGAGAATACGAAGTGCCGGTCGTCCCTGCAATGACCTTGGCCTGCATATCACCCGGCTGAAAATCCACCAATGCATCCATAGGAACAGATGCAGGCAGCTTACGAGAACGCATTGAAATTTATGAAATCCATACACAAATCAAAGGGGTTGGAGTTCCCGATTGTAATAGTTATCAAGGCAAACAGCAGACCACTGACCAAGACACAAAAGCCTAAGGATAACTCCAAGATTTAGGATTGCCGCCAAAATACTATGATGCGAAAAACAGAATAAGAAAAAGATACAATT
>CALNXU010000007.1:0-23371 GCA_942490695.1 Merismopediaceae cyanobacterium
GCGTTGGCTATTGTCCTGTTGGGATATGCTGAATCCCTCGGTGCCGCCAGTGCCGCAGCAGAAAAAACCCAAGATGAAATTGACGCTAATCAGGAATTGGTGAGTCTGGGGGCCTGCTAATGTGCTGACTGGCTTAAGTTCAGGCTTCTTGGTCGTCGGCAGTTTATCTAAAACCTCAGTGGCGATCGCCGCTGGTGCCAAAACCCAAGTTTCTTCTCTTATCCATGGCACATTAGTCATTCTGACCCTGATCTTCTTGATGCCCCTGTTTCAAAACCTGCCCCATGCAACCCTCGCGGCGATCGTGATCGAAGCAATGATTGGTTTGGCCAACGTCAGTTATTTTCAACAACTTAAACACATTAACCCTACAGAGTTTTATGTTTCGTTACTGGCCTTTGTCTGTGTCCTATTTTTAAGCGTACTCTCTGGCATTGGTGTCGGGGTGATTGCCGCCATTATGTTGTTAATTTATCGCGCCAGCCATCCGGGAACCGCTGTGTTGGGACAAATACCTCATTCGGAAATGTATCGCAATATGGCCTTGCATCCCGAGGCAAAGACCATTCCAGGGCTATTAATTTTCCGTTTTAATAACAGCATCATTTTTCCCAATGCCAATTATTTTAAGCATTCCCTAAAAGAGGCCGTCCAGGCGGCGACTGTCTCCGTAAAAATGGTACTGATTGATGCAGAGACCATTAATCTCATTGACTCTACCTCATTGGAAATGCTCAGTAAGCTGCAAGCTGAATTAGCCCGAAAAGGCATTGTCCTGGCGTGGGCTCGTCTCCTGGATCCCATTCATCGTCGTATGGCATTGGCACAGCTCGTTCAGCAATTCGGTGAGGAGAATTTTTATGCCCGGATTACCGATGGGGTGACGGATTTTAAACAGCGGTTTTCGACAAGGTTAGAACCGGAAGACTAAGCTATGCTGCCTCAGCAAATTGATTGGCCTGCTTCGCAAAATTAATATCCAGTTCTGTGATGCCACCGGAATCGTGGGTAATTAACTCAATGGTGACGCGGTTGTAGACATTAGACCATTCGGGATGATGTCCCATGGTTTCAGCGACCAGTGCTAAACGGGTCATAAAGCCAAACGCTTGGTTAAAGTCATGAAACTTAAATTGGCGATAGAGTTTGGTTCCTTGTAAACTCCAGCCCGGAAGATTATCAAGGGTCTGTTGAATTTCGGCATCGTTTAAACGCTGTGCTGCCATGATGATTTTTCTAGAACTCAGTGGGGAAAGGTCGATTAACTGCAGTTGTTTTTTTCTAGCTTCATCTGCTTTTCATGCAAAAAATTAAAGATACAGAAACTCCCTCTCTCATTTGTCAAATGGGGCAGTGTTATCAGTGCAAAAAAAGGTCGGAGGCTAGGAAACACAAACAACGCTATATTGGGGATCTTTTATTAAGTCGTCTGACCAGTGGGGATCCGCTTGACCCATGGTTGATGAAACGGGTTTAGCAGATTGTGACTGGACATAGATTTCAATTTCCCTGGCGATCGCCCAGAGGGCTTTTAATTCGGCTTCTTGGTCTGGTGTCCAGCAAGTGGATTTCATTGATCACTCCTCATAAACCGATGAAGGCAATAACCTAATTAGGATAAATGCCCCTTTCTTTCAAGATAAGGCCAGAACCCAAAAATGTTTCCCGCGAGTGTGCCAGTAGGATGAATCTTTACAGAACAGATTTTTCTTCCCCAATTCTGGATCATCCATAGTAAAGGTCAAAAAAATAGATCGTCAAGTCTATTTCCCCTCCACTTCTACAAAGAGACGCTTACAGGCAGTGTCGTGGTCGCCCCGAGTTAACGATGCTAGTCAGTAGACAAATTCAATCGGTCGGGTCAATGGTCTATACAGACATCTATACGGAAGGCGGGTTATCGTGATTTTTCTCAATCTATTTTTACCTATCTCCTTTCTGTGGACGAAATACTTTCTTACTTAATTTTTGCATCAGGTTACGCCATCTAAGTTGCAACATCCGATGCCAGGACAGGGTCAAAATGGGAGTTTGCAAATGGGATTTCTGATCAAAGAACAGGTTGATTTCTTTGAGTATCTGTGCCGCTCGTTGTTGAATATTTTCCTGACGATACTCCGCCAAGGTATCGGACGCAATAGATTTCCACGGAGTTTTACCCCGGACGACATTCAAGATACGCCAACGGTCAAACTCCAAGGCATAGCCAGATATTTTTTCACAGTTAAAACCCGGATCAAGATAGTCGGATAATCCCCCATTAAGGCTAGAAAAAACATAACAACCACAGGCCAATGCTTCCATCGGCTGCAAGCCAAATCCCTCACTCACATTTTGTAGCGCCCAATATTCAGCGGAATCATAGAGATAAACTTTGGTGCGATTAAATAAACTATTGAGATCATCGACAAAATGGTTGATGATTTTGACTTGACATTGGGTTTGTAATTCTGGAATAAGCCGACCGAGTAAATACTCGGAAGACTTTCTTGCCTGAACTAAAACGTCAATATCCCGCTCTTGGTTCAAATTGGTAAAAGATTCAGAAATATGGTTCGGTAAGTAGTAAATCAAGGACTGGGGCGCATTCTGTCCCCAATAGCCCAAGGTATTGCGACTGACGGTAATCATGGGAACTGAGCTGGGGAGTTGAAATCCATATCCCGCACTGTGGGCATGGTAAATAACGTTTTGATTCACCAGTTTTTTTAAGAGCATGGGAATATCAAACCCCCAATTGATCACAAAAATATGATCCTCCAATGGCGATCGCCCCAAAATATCTGTTAGAAAAAGTGTATTAGGTTCTCGTTGTTTATAAGTCACCACCTCGGCGGGGCAGATGGATTGAATTAATTTAACGGTCTTGAGTTCGGCCCACAGACCACCACAAGCATATTTCCCCCCAAGGCCAGGGAGTAGAAAATATAAAGTTCTCATGGATGCTCAAGTAAAAACTAAAGAGGGCAGCGGGGAAAGGATAGAGATAGGGACGACAACTGGAGTTATCCTCATTTCAGTAAAGTGGGTGAATCTCTCGATCCATAATGCCCAATCCTGTTGAAACTCTACAGTAACCGCCATCTACAAAGCAATTCCATGTAACTGTTGAAATAACAACATTGCTTGTCCGTCTGTCATGCCAGAAATATAATCCGTAACCTTGAGCATTTTGTCGTAGGGGGTATCGTAGGAGCCGAGCTTGAATTCATCGGGTAGCATATACCCCATTAACTTGCCTTTGGGACGGTGGTTCATTTCCAGCACCGCACTTAAAAAACCTTTCAGCAGCCCCCCCAGTACCTCAAAGCCCGCAATCTTAACCCGAATGACATTGGGGTGATGAAACACGGAATCTGTGGTGATTTGCTCAATGATTTTTAATTGGGGAAAATAATTAGAGCAGGTAAGTAAATTTTGATCGAACCGTCCCGCTAAAATTTCACGTTCGTGGTCTAAAAAGAGTCGGGCAATATGACTGACTAAACGATTAATCGCTTTGGCCCGCAGCCGCCGGATCGTTTCGGGTTCACTGCTTTCATAAAGGTTGAGATCAATATTTGCGATGCTTTGTAATCTTTCCTTCACTTCCTGAAAGGGTAAATAACCCATATGGTAACCGTCTTCTAAGTCCACAATGGAGTAACAAATATCATCCGCTGCCTCCATTAAAAATGTAAGGGGATGGCGGCACCACCAGGCATGGGTCGAGGAGCGTTGAATCAGTCCCACTGTTGTCGCAATTTCTCGAAAGAGTTCTTTTTCAGCTTGAAAAAAACCATATTTTTTGATGCTGCAGCCTTCATATCCTTGGCGGGCTTTATCCGGGAGAAACGATTCCCGAGGATATTTAGCAAAGGTCGCTAGTGTCGCGCAGGTTAGTTGTAGTCCCCCCGGACGATGGGGTAAGCCCAAGCGGGTCAAAATCCTCAACCCCTGGGCGTTACCTTCAAATTGATCCAGATCAGATCTCTCTGACGGAGAGAGAATAATGTTTTTGCAATTTTTTTTACGGCACCATTTATCAAAGGCGCTTTGGATTGCATCCTCCCCGGAATGACCGAAAGGGGGATTGCCAATGTCATGGGCCAGGCAAGCAGCAGAAAGAATATCCCCAAAGTCTGCGGCTTCGACCCCCTGGAGTTGATGGCGTTTAATAATCTGATCGCCGACTATTCGCCCCAAGGAACGGCCGACACAAGCCACTTCTAAGCTGTGAATCAAGCGGGTACGGACATCAGCATTTTTGGATAAAGGAAAAACTTGCGTTTTGTCTTTTAGACGGCGAAACGGTGCCGAATAAACAATGCGGTCATAATCTTTTAAGAAGGATGTGCGTTCAAACTGATGGGCCTCTAGTTGGGCTTTACCCAGGCGTTTACGCGATAACAATTGCTGCCATTCCATCCCAGCCTCCAAGGGGCGTTTCTTGTTTCACTATAGCGGCTTCGCTGATGCGACAGAAAAATGTGAGATAGCTCTAGTTCTAGGGCAAATAATGCACGACTCAACATATTCTTTTCGAGGGTCGAGAACCACGGCAGAAATTAACGGTGAGCTCGCAGAGATCTGCTACGCGGTGCGCCTGACGCTGGATTCACTCGGATGGAATTACCATCTTGTGAATATTGATTAGAAGTTGAACCGGGATAGAAAGCTAGAGCTAAATTTATAGCAACATCGTCTGTCAGCACTGAAAGACTGATCTCCTAGTATTTTTTACAGTACGCTAATCTGTCTAACGCCCAAGCTCACCGGACGCAAGCAATCTTTGTAACTTAGCCGACCAGTTTGTGGCGTTCCGGTGCAGTGACTGGTTATGCCTCTGACTGCTCAGATGGCAACTGTGACTGAATAAAGCTGTGTCCACAATCAAACCGTGGAATCATTCTACAGTTGAGCTGTCTAAGTTCATCAATGATGTCAGGACTATCAAAGTCTTTGGAGTTTCGATTTAAGAAGCAAGCCTGTTCTGGTAAATCTTGTCGTAAATGAGTAATAACTGATGCGTATACAAAGGCATCTTGCGGTGTTAAGTCGTAAGTAGTTTCATAAGAGGCTGCTTCGCTCAATATATTGGCATTGAGCGCAACAATTTCTCCAACTTTAAGGAGTTGATCGCGACATTGAACAAAACGATGCCTTTCTTCCTCGTTACTCTGAATCATCAAGCTAGCAATATCCTGAATGCTCTTGATACGACTTGCATAAGGGGCTGTACGTAAAAGCTGCCGTAACTCAGCATCTAGCGACTGTTGCAGTTCTCGACGACTTCGTGCTTGGCGGCTCAGTTTTTCATGAGGTTCAGCAAGGCTATAAGCTGGAACGATGAGCTTTGCTTTTCCTGCTTCACACAGTTGCAAAATCTGTTCACAGCTTGAACACTGCTCTTGCTCAAAGGTTAGCTCTAAAACAAAGTTTGTCTCAACATAAATATTCACGCAGCCGCCTCATGCTCAAGCTTTCCTCCCACTAAGGCAGCATAAAGCCCTGACTCCATTAACCATTGTTGAGAAGCATCAATGTTCTCAGGCAATTGATTTGAATGAATTATTTCTCCAAGCCAAGAGGCAACGATGAGTTCTAAACTAGCTCCACTGATTTGATCAGCAACTACTCCTGCCCTCTCAAAGTAGGGTTGAAGAATTGGGAATGCATCAATAGTGTAGGTAGGTTCGCTCTGATCCTGATGAGCTTGACTATTAGACCATAGGTAAAATTTATCTGGAAAAACCATCAAAAAATACGGAGCTTTTGGAAAAGTTCCGTGTGCAAGGATATTTCGACGTAGCTTTGCTGCCCACTCCGGCGATACATTGGTTTTGCGCTTGACCTCAACGACAAGAGTCAGTTGACCGCTACGATTATCAACTGACAAGTCCCAATGTGCATCAGGTCTCATAACCATAATTTAGATTCGCCTGCGAAACCGCTACCCGCTATTTAAGGCTTACATTATTGTAATGCCAACTTCCAACCAATGGATTTTTAGGTGCGTCCTCACCAGGATCTAAGAGGCGTAACGTTGCAAATCAGCCGCCGACGAAGGAGGTCGGCTGCATTTGCCTTGTTAGGCAATAAAATTCAACATTCAAGGCCTGATACCCTTCCTTAAATGCATTTCCATCGCACTTTCATACACTCATAGGAGAGAGGGAGTTAGAAGGTAGTTGGATTAAAACTGAGATCTCCCGGATGTACAGTCAGATCAAGGAATCGTGCCGAGGTATTGCCCCAGGAATAAAAGCCGACGCGCCCCGGCTCTACCAACGAACGATCGCGACCACTGAGGATCTCCACGCCATCGAGGAAGACTTTGAAGACCTCTCCTATATAAGGGCTGGAGCGTCCAACGATAATGGTCAATTCATAGTCGTGATTGAGATTATAACCTTCTGTTGTATCCACAGCGGGAACCTCCAATTCCTGGAACACCCCTCCCACCTTTTTTCCTAGTCGCCGGTAATTGCGCTGGGCATCCATCAGAAAGAAGTAGAAGTTATTCACGTCTTGATAGCGGAACACCACGCCGATGCCATCATTGTCCCCGGAGTTCAGGTGACAGACCAGCACCATATCACGCACCTCAGGCCAAGGTCTCTCTACCTCTCTACCTGTCTCTTCGTCTTCAACTTTCGCCAGTCCGACCAAGTAGGTGCCCGGCTTCTCAGGGTTAGTGTTCAGGTGGTCTGCAGGCCCATGGATATTGGAAGTCTGTTCGACCCGTTGCTCTGCAGCGTTATACGACCAGCTAGACGGTGCACTAAAATCGGCTTGAGGATCATCCACTACCTCGAACTCGGAATCGGACAGAGGGTCGTCGCTGAAGTCATCTGAAAGTAACGGTACGAAATCTTCCAGTACAGAGCTGGGAACACAAAAGCACAATCCAAACTCTTTGGAGTTGATGAAGATATCCCTAAGTAGCGATGGGAGGCGGACATCCACGGCTCGAATTCTCTCAATTAACCCATTTCCTAGATCAATACGGAATCTCTCCCGAAAAGCATCGGTAAACCCATCTTGGAATAGTTGTTGGGCGGCCACGTAAGCGCTAGGAGTTATAATGGGATCAACTACTGGGATGTCCGGATCGGCATTCACGTGGTAGAGCGCATATTCAACGTCAATGTTCGGAGGAGCAGGTGTAAGTGTCAATTCGGCGTAGAAATTGATGTTTGCTGAAATACCAAATTTTTCTGCCCGGTATCGTTGACTCACCTTTAGCCGGCCATTCCCATACAGAACCGTCATATTGTTGAGTTTTTCTCTGTCATCCCGCTCAGCCAGTGCAATGTCGACTCTCGCATTAATTTCCGTCGTCAAATCTTCCAAATCGACGGCCGTACATACCGGAATGCTTGTCCCGCACGCAATGGGCCTCCCAGGTATGATGCTGGCCGGAAAGGCGGCTGTATCGAGGATGCGCCCGCTCGCCACCTCAATAGCTTGTACAGCGACACTCGCCGGTCCCAGGCGGGAGCGAGGTCCTGCAAATACCTCAAAGTCGAGACGCGGAACAGGTTGCGTCAGAAAATCTCTGATCCGATCAAATCCTCTTATGTCTTCAGGACTCTACAACCCGAATCGTGATTTCCCCGCGACCATTTAAGCTACCAGGAAAGGTCTCTTGTAATTCGACCGGAACGACTGCATTTCGCGGGATTCGTGGAATTTCGATCGGTTCCTCTGGAAGAATTAAGCGACCCTCAATTGGGACTCGACGGACGGAGATTGAGGTTGTTCCGACATTCCCGCCAAAATCCTCTGCATTTAGCACAATCGTATTCATCCCGTCGGCCAAGAATCCAGTAAAGCCTCCAGCGCGATAGACAGGACCAACCCCACTGAACGACAGCTCAAACAATTGAGTGCCCTCGTCGTTCTCGATAGAAATGCTGACCAAGCGTAATTTCCGGTCTTCCTGGATCTCGGCCTCCAAGATAAACATATCGCCGGTTAGGTCTGTGCCATCAGCTGGCTGGATGATGGTAACCGTTGGCGCTTCCGTATCGGGTAGCCCCACAGGGCCAACAACTTCAAATTCAAGGTCGTCGATGACCTCAGCAAAGGCTCCAGAGTACTCCAATTCGACACGCAGGATACTGGGGGTTGCCACCTCCACCCTCATTAATGTGCGAATAACCGTCGGGCCAGGTCCAATTGGTATCGGACCATCTTGAACAACGACGTTGCCGTCGGAATCAAAGGCCCGAAGCGTTGCCTGGATAGGATCAGACGAGGATCTATCAAGCCCCGCTAGCAGCCGAACAAAGCTCTGAGGCGCGGAGAATTCAATGACTAGGGGTTGGTTGTTGAACTCTTCTCCTGGTTGCGCATTGGAGAGAGCCTGTACGCCTGAGCCTGAGCCCATTGACGGTTGAACGATGTGTGGCGTGCCTGGGAACTGCAGACCAGGGAACTGTTCAAAAACTGTCGTCCCTACGGGAAGCAAATCAAAGTTTATCAACATGCTGACAAACCTCCATAATTTGATACGTGCCTAACGGGATTGCCGTTCAGCGGCCGAAGTGTAGCGAAGCGAAACGGAGTTCTGTCTGCAACGGCTGGTTGTACTGCTGACATTCACGCCTCTGCATCCTTCACGAACAGTTCCCTGAAGAACGACAGGAGATGCTCCTTGTGCGCGGGGTAGAACTCGGACGATATTGAGACAAAGCCATCAACTGACAAGTCAATACCAACAATATTTTCAACCCTCCTCTTGGTTTTTTCAGGGTTCTTTGCGCTCTCGATTTCCCACCCTGAATGTAGGACTACGCTTCGCATATCGTGGACATTGATTATCCTCTGCCATGCCAAAGTGTTGGAGGGGAATGGTCTTCCACAGGCTTTTTCAATACAGAGCTTTGCTCGCTGGATGCCTTGTCCAGCAAAGTCCTTGAGCTTCAAGCCACTCTCACTCTGCTTCAATAGCGCTTCTGCAAACGAGTTGAGCTCTTTTTCTACCAGAGAACAGGTAGTTACCAAAAGGGAACCACGCAAGAAAGTCGGGTAAGTGTTCCTGTGCAAGACAAGCTCATCGTAGTGACAATCGATGAAGTCCTGAATGTCATCTTCAGGGATTCCTCTGCCAAAGTCATCGAAGCCCCTCTGGATATTCTTTTCAATCAGATCGGATACTTCATTGAGCTCGTACATTTCTCCCTGAAATGCGCGAAAGCGATAGTCAACCCAGCTTCTTTTAGTTTGAGACATGGTCAGTGCAACCAGTAATTAAACTGCAATATGAACTCTTGATTCACATTTATCACTTAACTTGTAAGGATAAACAGCATAAAAACCCATACTCAACCTTCTACATCTTTGGAAAATACCTGAAAAGAACCGCTAGGTCAAATTATTTGGATTAAGTTTCGTTAAGTAAGCCGAGGTGTCGTATAGCATGTAGATTATAGAGATATACGGCGTGAACAACCATGAGCAGCTTCCCAGAGGTTAACCTCAGGTTTGACGAAGTGCTGAGATCCGTGCAGATCCCACTAGCACAATGGCCAATCAACGTAAATCCTCTTCGGATAACTGAGCAATTTTCATTAAGGCTTTCAAAGTGCCAACCTTTAAATCTTGGTCACGATGCACTGGGATCGACAAAATTTGTTCCACGCCAGTTTTTTCATAAATGTAATGACTGCCTGTGACTCTTTTCAAAACCCAGCCTTTTCGCTCTATAACTGTACAAAGCCGTTTGCCAGAAATGGATTTCATACAGCAATTTCGACTGTTTGATCAGTTGATTGAGCCATCTGGCGCTCATTAGCAACATTAAGCCAACCTTCAATAGCATCCTTTAAATTAGCCATCACCTCATCTATTGTATCTCCTTCAGTAATGCAACCAGGAAGTGCAGGCACTTCCGCCCAGTAACCTCCTTCTTCTGCTGGATGAATAACCGCTTTAATATTCATAGGATTATCGAATTTACAACTGAATTAATGGACGATGTTGGTATAAATCTAGCTCTGTTTTTCTATCCTGGTTCAACTCCTAACCAATCTTCACAAAACAGTAAATCCATCCGAGTGAATCCAGCGTCAACAGCTCGCCGGAACCCCTAGTAATTAATAATTAATTAATGCCCTTCTCGGCTCCAAGCGGTGGTTAGGGCGCAATGCCAAGCCCCGCAGCTGTAGGTTGGGTCGAAGAATTAAACCCAACATCACTTTTTCAAGCCAAACAACTCAGTAGAGGCGAATGCTGCCATAATCGTGAGCACCCATTTTGCCGTATCATCGCGCCGCTTATTCCACAACCGTGGAGCAATGGACTCCGGAAAATTGAAAACCTCCGTCCCCGCCAGAAATCTTTATCATGCCTGGGTGAATTTGAGCGATTAGACGATTTGATTCAACACGGAGGCGAAGCCCCCCTAACGGCCTTGGTATGTTGTATTTTAATCTCCGCAATCTGGCATTTGGTCTCATTGGCCTGATTATCATGGCGATCGCCTCATTCAAGCGGAAATAGCTATTCATACAATGGTTAGCAATGCGCGGCTTTTCTTTCAGGCATAGGGGGGCACTGCCCACAATAACTAACCCATGCCTCACCAAAAAATATAGGGACACAACAGTTGCGTCCCTACCAGTCAGATTGATTGTGACGATAACCGATTAGGTTACGCTAAACACAATCACAAATCCCAACACTGCTCCGAAAACAATGAGGGCATAGAATTGGGCACGACCATTTTCTAGATATTTCAACCCTTCCCCACTCACTAGGGTCACTAATCCGGTGAGATTCACCGCACCATCGATCACTTTGTAATCCACCTCCATGATCTGCCGTGCCAGTCGGCGGGAGCCTTTGACAAAAACTTGATCATAGAAGTCATCAAAGTACCATTTGTTCAAGGACAGTTGATACAATGCCGGGAATTTATCGGACAACACTTTGGGGTCGAGTTTATGCTGCCAGTACATCAATGAGGCAACGGTAATACCAATTAGAGCAATGCCAATGGAGCCACCTGCCATGATATAAAACTCTGTCCAATCAAACTCGGCAGCATGTTCCAGCACTTCACCGGGGGCATGGATAAAGGCTTCAAACTGGTTTGCCCAGGGACGACCGAATAAACCGATTAGTACCGAGGGAACCGCCAACGCCATCAGGGGGAATGTCATCGTCAAGGGTGACTCATGGGGTTCACTGGCATGGCCGTGGTCATCATGACCCACTTCAGCGGCATCCAATTCCTTCACGTCCATTGCGCCGGGGCCAAAGTTGGGCAGTAACCCATAAAAGCGTAAAACCCCTTCTTTGGCGGCCTGGTCATTGCCCCGGAAGCCGCCCTCAAAGGTCATGAAATACATACGGAACATATAAAACGCAGTTAAGCCTGCGGTTGCCCAACCCACAAACCAGAGCAGGGGATTGGCGGCAAAGGCAAGGCCAAGAATTTCATCCTTTGACCAAAAACCAGCAAAGGGAGGAATTCCACAAATGGCGAGGGTTCCAATGAAAAAACAAGTGGCGGTGATGGGCATATATTTCCGTAATCCCCCCATGACTCGCATATCCTGAGCCACGATGGGGTCATGACCCACAACCCCTTCCATGCCGTGAATGACGGAACCTGAGCAGAGGAACAGCATGGCTTTGAAATAGGCGTGGGTCATCAGGTGAAATAACCCGGCTGAGTATGCCCCAATGCCCATTGCCATGACCATATAGCCCAATTGGGAAATAGTGGAATAGGCTAACCCCTTTTTAATATCGTTCTGGGTTAAGGCGATCGTGGCCCCTAAAAAGGCGGTGAAGCACCCGGTAAACGCAATGGTGTTCATTACCACCGGAATCGGCTCAAACACGGGATACATGCGAGCGACGAGAAATACGCCGGCGGCTACCATTGTGGCAGCGTGGATCAGGGCTGAAATGGGGGTGGGACCTTCCATCGCGTCCGGTAACCAGACATGCAAGGGAAATTGGGCCGATTTTGCCACGGGGCCGAGAAAGATCAAAATAGCCAAAATAGCGGCGATCGCCCCACTGAGGGCACCGGAGGCAACCAATTCTTCTAGGCGTTCACCGATGACCCCGAAGTCAAAACTGCTGGTCGCCCAATAGAGTCCAAGAATACCGAGGAGTAACCCAAAGTCACCGACGCGGTTGGTGACAAAGGCTTTTTGACAGGCATCGGCGGCCGCTTTGCGGTCATACCAAAAACCGATCAATAGATAGGAGCACATTCCCACCAATTCCCAGAAAATATACACCTGCACCAGATTGGGACTAATCACCAAACCCAACATGGAAGAGGCAAATAAGCTGAGGTAGGCATAGAACCGGACATAACCCGGATCGTGGGCCATGTAACCATCGGTGTAAATCATCACCAATAGCGCGACGGTGGTCACAATCACCAGCATCAGCGCACTCAGGTGATCTACCACATACCCCATCTCTAGGTGGAAAGTCCCCGCCGCTGCCCATTCGAACATACTGGAATAGCTGGCGTGGCCCTGGATTTGATCCCAGAGGATTGCCCCGGACATCACCAGGGCAGCCCCGAGACAGGTCATGATAAACACGGCGTTAAGCTGCCGTAGCTTATTCGTTGCTTGATTAAATGAAATTAGGCCGACACCAACTACCGTTGCCCCAAATAAAGGCAGAACGGGAATTAGCCAGGCCAATTGATAGAGTAATTCCATCGATAAAACCTTGGGTTAACGCTTTGTTTATATCTTATTGATTCCGCCACAATTTTGACACAGGCTGTTGAATTCCACGATTTTTCTCCTTTCTGTCGCTTATTGGTAACCTGGCGATCGCCTTAAGAGCAGGAAAATCGTGTTTATTGCCAATGGGCACTAGCGGTAGCGGCAGTTAAGCGTAATTCTTATCCTTGGAGTAGAAGTCTTGACTGTTGAAACCCAGAGCATGATGGAATTAAGGGCAATCTTCGTTGGGTATATTAAGGTTGGTGGAAACATTATCATCATCATCATCGTTTAACATACTGGGATCAATTAGGGTGATATCAAACTGATCATTGGGTAGGGTCGCAAACTGGTCGCGACGGCGATACTGATAGATGAGGGAGGCCTGATGACCCAAAATGACTTCATCGCCAGGTTGAAGCAAGTGTTCAGATCTCTTTATTTGGTTGATCAATAGACCATTGACGCTGGGATTGCCTTGGTCGTCGCCATCGCAGATCTGATAGGTAAACGAGTTGACGTCAGAGGATGAGGATACCTGCTTCAGAAAGGCATGAATACGGGAGACAAATTGTGAACGCACCCGGATGTCAGCAGACCGCGATCGCCCAATGGTGTAGACCGGTTCAGTGAGTAAAATTTCACGACGACCCGCATCATCATGGACAATCAAAATATGTTCGTGGAGCGGTTTAGCGGGTAAAGGCATGGTTGAGACGTAAACTTAGCGCGTTGAGCACCACCACAATAGAACTACTAGCCATCATGGCAGCGGCGATCGCCGGGGTTAATGAGACAGAAAAGGTCGGTAAGAAGACCCCCGCAGCCAGAGGGATTGCCAAACAATTGTAGCCTAGTGCCCAGGCCAGATTTTGATGAATTTTACGAACCGTGCACTGACTGAGGATAAACGCGGTCAGTAACTCGGACAACTGGGAACGCATCAACACAATGGCCGCAGTTTCCATGGCTACCGCAGTGGCATCAGAGAGGGAAATACCCACATCTGCTTGGGCCAGAGCGGGGGCATCATTGATGCCATCCCCCACCATGGCCACCGTGCCGGGGGACTGAATTTGATGCTGCTGAATCCAATGGATTTTGTCATCCGGGGTCATTTGGGCATGGACTTGGGTAATTCCCACTTCAGTGGCGATCGCCTGGGCAATGAGGGGATGGTCACCGGTCAACAATACGGGGGTAATACCTTGATCTTGTAGTCGGGCAATGGTGGCTTTCGCATCAGGTCGGAGCTGATCCTGGAGGGCGATGGTCCCCAAAAAGTCCTGGTTACGGGCGACATAAATAACCGTTTTTCCCTGCTGTTGCCATTGGTGGATCCAAGGCAGGCTGTCAACGGAAATTGACACCTGATGCTGCTCTAACCAAGCGGCATTGCCCGCCAGCAGGCGATCGCCATTGAGGGTTCCCATAATCCCAAATCCGGGTTCTGTCTGGGTCTCCTCTACAGCGAGAAGGGAGAGATTCTGGTCAGTTGCGGCAGCTAAGAGGGCGGATGCCAGCGGATGGCGTGTGCCTTGTTCCAGCGAAGCCGCTAATTGTAACAACATCGACTCAGATAAGTCTGTTGTCGGCTGACTAGCAACGACGGTTAGCGCTCCTTGGGTTAGTGTGCCGGTTTTATCAAACGCAATGGTGGTGACCCGCTGTAGGGCTTCGAGTACCTCCCCCCCTTTAATCAAAATGCCCCGCTCTGCCCCTAAACTGGTGCCGACTAAAATTGCGGTCGGCGTGGCTAGCCCCAATGCACAGGGACAGGCAACCACCAGCACTGAAACACTCAATTTGAGGGCGGTCAAGGTCGGGGATAGACCGGATGTTGCTGCGATATCGGCGGAAAACCATCGCTGACCCACCGTGAGCCAAAACAATAAAGTCACTGCGGCGATCGCCATGACACCATAAGCAAACCAACCTGCTACCCGGTCCGCCAAGCGTTGGAGGGGGGCCTTTGCCGTTTGGGCCGCTTCCACCCGCTGAATAATTTGGGCTAAGGTTGTGTTCTGCCCCACCTCAGTGGCAATCAGGGTAACCGCCCCCGATTGGTTCCAACTCCCCGTCATAACCCGGTCGCCCGCATTTTTAGCGATGGGTTGAGATTCCCCGGTGAGTAGCGATTCATCGACGTTGGTTTTCCCTGCCACCAGTGTTCCATCCACCGGAAATTTTTCCCCCGGCAGCACCCGTAACCATTCCCCCACCCGGACTTGCTCCACTGGAATTTCGATGCCCCGATCCGTTTCCCCGGTTGTTTTGCCCACCAAGCGTGCCATAACCGGTTGGAGTGCCATCAAAGCCGAGAGGGAACGCATGGCCCGTTGCCGTGCCTGGCTTTCTAGGGTTCGTCCCAGCAACAATACCCCCAGCAGCATCACCGGTTCATCAAAAAAACATTCCCATCCCAACCCCGGTACTAACCAAGCAATACAACTGGTCAAATAGGCACTGCCCGTTCCCAAGGCCACCAGCGTATTCATGTTGGCATGGCCAAACCGTAATCCCCGCCAGCCATCAACAAATGTTTCCCGCCCCGGTATGGCGATCGCCAATGTCGCTAATGCCCAATGGAAGATGGGCTGATGCATCAGCGGTATCATCGGACCGCCAAAATGACTCAAATGACCAATGCCGGACAGTAGCAGTAGCACTAAGGCAATCCAGAGATCCCGTCGGGTTCCTTGTCCTAATTCTGGGTTGTCATCGGCTAAGGACGTTAAAGCGGTGGCGGGTTGACCAGAGCGCATCCGGCTCGGAAAGCCCCGCCCACTGAGATGATCCGCCAATTGACGGGGGTCTATCTGTTGGGGGTCATATTGCACAACCGCGATACCGGTAATTAAATTGACACAGCTATCTACCACGCCAGTCATTTGCCCCAATTGCCGCTCCACTGCCCCCACACAGCCCGCACATTTCATCCCCGATACATCTAGGGTCACGGTCGCGGGGGGATCCGGAGAGGGGGAAACCGACGCATCGGTGCTAACGGTCTGTTTTGGGTTTTGGGTCGGGAGTTTAATCATACCGCTGGGAAAAGGGACTCAGAGACGCAGGGAACTTTCTTCCTGTCATAATCTATATGTTTAGTGTAGGCAGATTTTTCGCCTGGCTATCAAATCTCAATGCTGACTCTTTTTTCTAAACTTTGGAGTTAAATTCTCGCTTTTTTTGTCGAATTCACGTCATATTATTGCTTCAGGTTACGATATCCGTCCGCAGCCAGACAAGCTGAACCATAGGCTGCTTCAGTATGGGATGCGATGCTAACGGTCACACCCAATGCCTGTTTTCGCAGGGCTTGCCAGACCGGATTGTGACTACCTCCACCCGCTGTAAACACTTGTTTTAAAGAAGAGGCTCCCAGTTGTTCGAGCCTTTCATAGCCCCATTTTTCAATCCGGGTCAGCCCTTGCAAAAGTCCATGTAAAAAAAGTGTGTCGTCTTCAGGTCGGGGGGACAAACGGGGGGGATAGTCGGGATCATTAATGGGAAACCGTTCACCGGGCTGCAGCAACGGATAGTAATCCAATTCACAGGGCACGTAAGGATCAATTGCCTGACTGATGCGGTTTAAGTCTGCTGGTGAAAAAAACTGTTGGAGGACAGCTCCCCCGGCATTCGAGGCTCCCCCAGCTAACCATAAATTGCCAAAGCGATGACTATAAACCCCACTGTTTAGGTCACTGACAGGGTGAGCACTAAGGAGTTTAAGAACCAACGTTGAGCCCAACGAAGTCACGGCATCCCCGGGCACCGAAGCTCCGCTGGCGATAAACGCGGCAATACTGTCTGTTGTTCCCGCACAAATCCAGCAATCTTTGGGTAAATTCCATTGTGTAGCGAGTTCTGGTTTCAACGGCGCGATCGCCGTTCCAGGGGCAACGACTTCCGGCAACAAGGGAAACCACGGCGCTTTAGTTAACCAAGCCGGATAGGTTAATGCTTGGGGGTCAAAGCCGAGTTTGAGGGCATTATGGTAATCGCTAATGCCCCATTGACCATGGAGTAACGCGGCTAGCCAGTCAGCCTGATGACAAAAGTAATAGGCATCGGTAAATACTGGCTGCTGAGTCCACCACAGTAATTTCGCCAAACTGGAGGTGGCGCTCTGCACCAAATGCTGGGGGGGAGCGAGGGTCTGGAGTTGTAACCGCATCACCCTACCCCGGTCGTCATCGTAGCGGAGGGGAGAATCTAGAACCTGTCCCGCCTGGTCGAGTAGCAAAACGGTTGATGAGGTGCCATTGATGGCGATCGCCCCTAACCGGGGTTTAAGGACTGCCGGAATGGCTGCAATTAACTCAAAGAGTTGGGTTTTCCAATCTGTGGCGTTGGGGCCAACACAAGTCGCATGATTGCTTGTTGCTGTTTGCCAGAGTAATGTTTTTGCCTCGTCAACGGCGGTAATGCGTGCGCCGGATGTCCCAAAATCGATCCCGATAAATACTGGGGCATCGACGGCATTCATGATTCTGGGGTCAGGGTTTTACCCAGCTGAAAACCAACAGCCTTGGTCTTCATCATTTTGAAAATATTGTAGAATCCGTTGGCACGGGATGGGGTCAAACTCACTTGCAATCCCGTTGCGTCAATAAAACTGGGGGAAAGGTCAGCAATTTCGTCGGGACTCAAGCCATTAATTCCCTGAATTCATAGAGCCTTCAGACCCTTGACCAGTTGGACGTCAGAATCACCTTGATATCAGACTTTTTTGCCGTCTTTTAAATCAGTGTTAATGAAAACCTAGGAAACACAGCTCTGTACTCTATTTTTCTGGGGTCTGGCGTCTTCCAGCATAGGATCTAATTTTTTCGCCATCAAGTATCTGTTCGTAGCCCTTTTTCGGATCAGTGTGACGTTGAAAGCGCGCCACAATTTTCGCCAGGTTTTCCGGTAAAGGGGCAGTGTCAGGCATAATTTTTTTAAAGGTGTGGCTCAGTCACTGAACAGGTGAGGAGAAAAATATCAGTGTGGCCGTAGAAACATTTGTCGCGGAGAAGAAGGCTCGTTTCAATCTAGTTTTGGCTAGATTTGCACGCCTCTAATTGGCACAATAAAACATCGATTTCTGCTTGCAGGTAGAGGTATTGGACTTGCTGGGGCGCTTCGTAAACGGAGTGGAGAGATTTATTGAGGTTAGATTTGGTGGGAACAATGGAGTTTGCCATTTCGTTTATTTAATAAGTAATATTAAGCGTTGGCTTTATAGCAAAAAAAGTCCGCCCACCTGCAAACTTTTGTTACATTTTTGGGAAACCTTGATCCACAATATTTCTATGATAATCTCGACCCCGGAGAAATGCTTGCCAATTTTGTCCTGATATTACCCTCCCAAATTTTGGTCTTGCTGCATGTCCCATTGGGCGGCGATCGCCCCGGAAACGACTGCCTCCAGGTCAGTTTCTAGGAGCAGTGCACAAGAATCAGTCAATGAAAGCTGATTATTGATGGGAATTAGGCGGAGTTGACGATTTTCTTGAAATAAATCGATTGTCGCTTCACCACGACTGTCCAAACCCAATTGTAAGTAATCAAAGCTATTGACATTTAGGTAGAGTGATTGATTGGTGACAATCGTAGACTGCTGACTATCTCGAAAGACCTCAAGAATCCAACCTTGCCCTTTGGATTCCCATTTTCCTTCCAACTGATAGTGATAGCCTACCTGCCCGAGATCAGAGAGGATACGTTGCATATCGTCTTTGTTCACAACAATGCCCTGCTCAACAATACAGGGAGCCGGTAATGGAGGCGGGGAGAATTCAGAATTCATGATACTCAGGGGAGGAATATTTTAAAATTTGGCGGCGGCAACAGCATTATGGGGATCAAGCGATTGATGCCTAAATCGAACTTAATTTAACGATCAGTAAAATATCGTGGGCAAATAGCCGTTAGATTTCCTCACTCAATTCTTTTTCGACGGGGAAGTTAATCTCCTCTCGACTTTTTATGTATTGCCATGCTAGACCAATAAATCATCACAGAATTTTAAGTTTTAATTGAGTGATTACTAATTCGCCGTTAGCAGGGTATCTGTACAGTTATGAAAAAAGCTACAACTCGGTTTTTTACATTATCTGAGTTTGCCTCTGCCCTAAAACAAGCGTTAAAAGTTGAAATCGCTCCGACTCTCGAGCCCTTAGTGTCATCTCAGGACGAAGCTCAGTGAGGTTACTCTGTCCAGCAAGTAATGAAATGCCAGTATACATGTAAACGCAGTTAACGAGGGTTGGAGTATGGTTCAAACTAAGGTGTCTTTTTTGGTTTAGGGACACAAAGCCCAAAGGGCCTGCTACATAAGGATTTGTGGTGATTGACACTTTTCTAAAGTGTTACCTAACCCCCCGATTCTTGAACTATGCCCGCACTTAGTACTGTCACCACCACTGATGAGGGGGTTCTTAGCTCCGCCATGGCAGTGTTTGGTTGATTAAACCGCTTGCCGCACTCACGACGTAAGTATTGCTGCCGAGGTGGATGGTTCTTGGGCAAGGCGGTTCCATTTCTCGCGGTGCGTTCACTCTCACAGTGGGGCATTTCATCGGCTAAAGCTCCAGTACTCCAGCTATTTTCGCTATTACCCTCCAGAGAGCCAGTGCCTTTCATTGACTGACTTAATATGAATAAAAATCAACAAACCATACATGTATTTATACCTATGTGTTAATACAAAAATAGAGGGGAAAATCAAAAATGAGCAGATTGAAGTTAGCGAAATTAAGTAAATACGGGGGAGCCATTAAATGTAAAATGCCTTCGTCTCTTCATGATGCTCAAAACGTTTACGCCGCAGAGGTTACGCTTCGCTAATCAATCCTCTTTTTTATCCAGCCTACCTACTTATTTAAAAATTAAATATTCGTAAATCTCAGTAATGGAGGCCACCTAGGTATGGTTACTTTTGCGGGCGCTGGCGAAAGCATCACCGCAACTACCGTGAGCGTTACTCTTGGCGCTGTCCCGGGCAACGCTGGCGGCAGCTATGAAGAACCAGTGGCTGACCACATGTCTGAGCACCCTGATACATCTCAACTGGCTGGAAACGCGTTGATTGGAGGCTAAGAATCATGGCTACTTTTGATGCTGGAACTGTTCCTACTCGCCCCATCACAGGAACCGACGACAACGACACGTTTCTGGTTAACGGCAGCAACGCTCTCGACAATACATTCGATGGCAAAGGCGGTACGGATACGGTCGAGAGCAATGGTACAAGCCAAAACCTCATACTGGCTAACATTAACGAAGGGAGCAGCAATTACACCGTCGCGGATGTTGAAAAAATCCAGGTGGTGAAGCGACGAAGCGCTACCAAAGGTGGGCGGACGCTGGCGGTGGTGCAGATGGTGACAACATCTTTGATCTGGCAGGAATGGTGATCGACAACATCCGCCGGATTAACATGGGGAACGGTACGGACGTCCTCAATCTAACCAATGCAACGGTCACCGGCATCGATGATCCGCAACCCAGTGGCATTCTGGAAGCCAATAGCGGTGGTGTGGCGCTGGACCGTTCGAAGATAGCAACTCTGGCAGACAGGATCCAGCTTGGTGGAACGGACGGGGGACACAAATACGATCGAAGCTGCCGGTGGTGACGATGTCGTGGTTGTTTACGGTGACGCCACAAATTGCGTCGATGCCGGAGAAAGGTAACGACACGATTATTGCGCGGGGTGATGATCTGCTCGACGATACGATCTGGAAGGCGGCAACGGCAAGTACACGCTCTGGAACGGTTACTCTACCAGCCAAGCCTTCAGGTCGAAAATATCAACTCCGGCGAAGGTCTGGGGAATGTCGTTGGCATTGAGGTGATCGAGGGCAAGGGCAAATTTATTAACGGTGTGTCTGAGGCTGAATGGATCCACTGTCATCAATGTGTTTGACCTGAGCGGCACCGAGGTGAAGAACCTACCCTTTATCAATCTACTGGGCGGCGACGACGTGGTAACAACGGCCAAAGTGGAGCCACACGGATCTACCCCAAAAAACCGGCGGTTCTAATCCGACTTTCTACGAGAAAACCGCCTATGATGGCGGCGATAACGGCAGCAGTGGTGACACCATCACCCTCAACCTCAGTATCACCGAACTTCAGGACAT
This sequence comes from Merismopediaceae cyanobacterium, assembly GCA_942490695.1. GTDB lineage: Bacteria > Cyanobacteriota > Cyanobacteriia > Cyanobacteriales > Microcystaceae > Synechocystis. The sequence goes on from CALNXU010000007.1 coordinate 20,825, forward strand.
TTTGATGATGGGGAACAATTAACACTACAAGCCTATGTCGGCACTGGTTCCGTTTAATGTGATCCCAAAAGTCTCTTCTGATGGGAGATCCAGAGATTACTAGTAAGTCTTACAGATTAGCGATAAGTGGTTAGAGGCCTTGATTTTTCGTTCAGAGACTGTAAATTTTCCCCTAAGACAAAGAGTCCCAATCCCCTATACAGAGGGTTATACAGCTTCCATCATACGGAACCAGTGCCCCTATGTCGAGGATGCAACCGGCAAGATACTCAATCCTACATACGCACTCGACTACACCGCGTAAAAAAAACTTCGATAAAAAAAGGAATGCTTCACTAATCGTTGATGGCATCGAACTCGATCCAGACTGCCTTGCTAAAAATCTCGTCATTGGCACGAAGAACGCCGATACAATTCCATCGAATGTCAATGGTCAGGGTAACGTCAACAACAGTGACGATCTCATCTTTGGCCTCGGTGGCACCGGCGCCGACACCTACAATGGCGGCTCGGGCAACGACCTGATCCTCGAGGGCGACGAGGTCGGCACGACCGTCGAAGGCGGTGGCCAGACCGACACGATCCAGCTCCAGGGCGACATCACGGTCGGCAACTTCGACCCCAACGGTGTCGAGCGCATCTTCACCCAAGGCTTTGTGATCAACGGCGAGGGTGGCAACGGCTCGACCCGGACCATCGACCTGCGCGGACTGACCTCGTCGACGGCAGCGGCAACACGATCGCGACGGGCGTGACGGTCAATGCCGGTCAGGGCACTGACATCGTGTTCGGCACCAATCAGAACGACACGCTGAACGGCGAGGACGGCCATGACGAACTCAACGGCGAGGGCGGCGACGACGCGCTGAACGGCGGGTCGGGCAACGACGTCCTGAACGGCGGCTCGGGCAACGACGTGCTCGACGGCGGCACCGGCACCGACACCTACGATGGCGGCTCGGGCGACGACACGATCCGGCTCGATGGCGACGAGGTGGGCGTCTCCATCGAAGGCGGCGGCCAGACCGACAAGATCGAACTGCAGGGCGACATCACTGTCGGTAACTTCGACCCCAATGGTGTCGAGCAGATCGACACGGGCGGCTTCGCGATCATCGGCGATGGCGGCAACGGTTCGAACCGCGAGATCGACCTGCGCGGGCTGACCTCGGAATGCAGCGGCAACACGATTCGGACGTGATCGTGAACGCCGGGCAGGGACAGGACACGGTCTGGGGCACCGAACCAGAACGACATGCTGAACGGCGAGAGCGGCCACGACGAACTCAACGGCGAGGGCGGCAACGACACGCTGAACGGCGGGTCGGGCAACGACACGCTTCGGGCAACGACACGCTCGACGGCGGCACCGGCGCCGACACCTACAATGGCGGTACCGGCAACGACACCATCATCCTCGATGGCAATGAGGTCGGCACGACGGTCGAGGGCGGTGGCCAGACCGACACGATCCAGCTCGACGCCGACATCACCGTCGGCAACTTCGACCCCAACGGTGTCGAGCGCATCTTCACCCAAGGCTTTGTGATCAACGGCGAGGGTGGCAACGGCTCGACCCGGACCATCGACCTTTCGGGCTTGACGGGCGTTGACGGCAGCGGTGCGTCGATCAGCGAGGGCGTCGCGGTCTTTGCCGGTCAGGGCACCGACAATGTGACCGGCACCAACTCCGACGACACCATCAACGGTGGATCGGGCAACGACAATCTCGACGGCAACAACGGCACCGACACTGCCGACTTCCTCGGCGGCGGAGCCGTGACCGTGACGCTCGACAACGGCGGCAACGGCACGGCGACAGGTCAGGGCAATGACACCCTCAGCCGCTTCGAGAACGTCAACGGCTCCGACTTCGCCGACACGATCACCATCACCGGCAACAGGGACAACGTCGTCACCGGCAACGGTGGCGCCGACATCATCAAGACCGGCGGCGGCAATGACACGGTGAACGCGGGAGCGGGTGACGATGCCGACGGCGAGAGCGGAAACGATACGCTCAATCTCGACCTGACAATAGACGACATCATCGCCGTCGATGCGGGTGGGGAACTTCGAGGACTCATCGACTACGTGCTCGATGCCGACCCCGGGCGACGAGGTGCTCGACCTCGATCAGAGCATCGGCAACAAGGCGATGAACTTCGAGACTGTGAATCTCGACATCGCCGGGATCAGCACGATCATCGTCGGCACTAACGGCAACGACCAGCCGGGCACGGGCCAGTACACCGAGCTTTACACCGGCGCGCCGCTCGACAACACGTCTGGCAACGATCTGATCATCGGGCGCAAAGGGAACGATGTGGCCGAGGGTGGGAATGGCAACGACGTTATCCTGGGTCAAGGGCAACAACGACCAGCTGTTCGGTGAAGGCGGCAACGACACGCTCATCGGCGGCACCGGCAACGACACGATGGACGGCGGGTCGGGCAACGACGTGCTCGAACGGCGGGGCCGGCAACGACACGATCAAACTAAACAGGGCGACATCACGGTCGGCAGGCAACGGCTCGACCCGGACC
>CALNXU010000008.1:0-48235 GCA_942490695.1 Merismopediaceae cyanobacterium
AAGGTATGCGTTGAGCAGAGTTGCAAAGGGATTCGTATTTTGGCTATCTGGTACGATTCATACAGCTTTCTACTGATTCCTTTTTACTCGTGCTTCCGCGTTCGCATTACAAGATTCGTATTTCGTACGTGTGTGAATCGGCTCTCAAGTAATTTCAAAAGCCAATAGTATCAAACACTTAGACAATTACTTATGTGTGCTACTAAGGCAAACAAGTTCGGAAGAGTACTCTTTCTTGTGCACAAACAGAGATGGTAGGTTTGTTCGATTCTTCGACTTGCAAGAAAGGCGAAAAAGCTACCACCAGCTCTTCATTAGCGCTTCCAAACAGACCATTCAACACGCTACTACTCTTCTTGATGTAGCACTTTGTATTTTACGACCATGATGGCTCCTCCTTTTCCCATTGAGTACACGGCCGTACAAGTAGGGGAATTCTCCAGTTTCAGGGGAATTCGCGTCCTCTCCAGTGTATTTTGCGAGTGCTGTGTCCGTCGCATCGTGGAGACGCAACGGTCTATCTTGTTGGTCAAGTTGTTTCCTCCACTTTTGCTGCTTAAGTTTTGACTGAAAAGCACTTGGCAATGGAGATACAAGCCGACCAATTTCCTCTCTTTTCGTGAATTCGTGTCCCCTCTGGTTGCCTCGCCTAATGTGGTCATTTTTAAGTGGAATTTCTGTTGTTTTTGTTACAATGACCCGCGAGCGTTGGAGGCGGAATCAGTGGCAGCAGGCAATAGCCGTTGCTTTGGCCTGGTTCAAATTGAGGAGGAGTTCCCTTTGGTGCTCTATCTGTCGTGCTTTGTTTGTTCTTTACAAGTGAACTCTGTTGCTTCTTTGCCGGCTTTGCTACATTGCAAATTTTGCAATGTGAAGAGCCGCATCAAGTGTCGAGTTTTTGTTGTTGTTACCACGTCATCATCACCGCTCACAAAATGTTCGCTCAGTTACAACTCGACCCCTCCTACAACATCATTCAATCATTTAAGAATGGCCCGCCACAATGGTCGTCGCAGTTCCACCTCCATCAGTGGAAAGAGGGCTGGAATCCAACTCCAAAGAACGCAAGTTACTCAAGAAACTGATGCTCAAAGGCAAGGTCACCAGCGCAATGCCTCCAGCCATGGTCAAGGCCAGACCTATCCAGTGTTTGAAGGCGTTCAAGAAGCGAGTCTTTTGCATTCGGGATTGCGACGCCTGAAGGCTCAACCGCGGCCTCAATGTGCGCAGACAAGGTGCGTCGACACTCAGTGTGTAGGAGTGCAAGTGTAACAGTTAGGTTGGCGTTGTCGAAGCCCATGTGCACCATCGATCGATATCTATCGACGAGGGTTCTTGACTTGCCTTTGCCACTTCAACCTTCTCCTCTCACTTCAACGTTCTCTCGTCACGCCTTCTTTCTTCACAGACGACGAGGACGGAGAAACCCTGGGCAGCAAGGATTCCAACGATAGTAGTTTTGAGGACAGACAGTTGTTGCTATTGAATGATGGGTCCGTGCGTGGAAGTACTCCCTCATGCGACTCGCCAAGAAACAAGCTACGTTCCGGAGGCCAAGTCTATCAAGCTAGTGGTATGTTCCTTCCTTGTGGCTCCTCCTCAGTTTGCTTGGCTCTCCGAGTGTTGCCCGCATGCCCGGTGCTCCAAGTGTTGCTCGCATGCCCGGTGCTGGTGCTGTTCTGTCGGAAACGAGATTGTCACGAAAGCTGTCCTGTCCAAAAATCACTGGTCTCTTCAGACCAAGGCTACCTACGTTAATTCAAGCCAGGCCCGCCATCAGTTGATTGCAATTCTCCTTCCCAGTGGAGTTGGTGTCAGCTCGATGCCTTACTTCACCCTCATTGTCAAGATCTTCGGTGTGGTGGACTCGGATCTCAGCTTGGAGATTGAGTGGCTGCGCTACGATGGTGTGGGTCGAAGGCCAGATCATACGATGGACAAGTTGCGCAAGCTGATCCTCAAGCAGATGGAGAAGCAGTGGGTCGGTCTCCTTCCTTCTCAGCGGAAAAAGGTGGAGCTTCGGAGTTTGCGGACAACCATCCTCCGTCATCCGGCCGTCCGTCAGGCAATGGCTTCCCGCCGCACCTTGGAAGGGAAGCAATCACAGTGAGACATGCTCTATTCTGATTGTGGTTGATAGAGCACACATGGTTATTCTATGGATTGGATGGCGGTTCATTGCTGCATTGGTTAAGAAGTTGGCAGACACGGCATGGAATATGTGGCCGCTTCGAAATGACTTGATCATTGCTCATTGCTACCATTGGAACCTTGCTTCTCCTTCTGGGTGCTTGAAGAGTGGATATGACTCGGATGTCACCCATGATGAGTTTGCAATAGGAGCAGAGGAGGATACAAGTACAACTGTCATTATCTCCTTGATGACGCGCCACAATTGTTGCGGGTTTTTTATCAGCAAGGTCAGTTGCTGGAGGCTGTTCAGTAGCCTTAATTTTTTCCACCAGCGAGGGTTTAGTGTAAAGACAGATTTGGCAGAGTTCTTAATTACGTTGAAAAACCATCGATTACTAGACAGTGGTGGGCTTATCCGCGAGGTCGAAGTTGCTGGTCGGGATGTAACGCTATGACTCAATACGCCGTCTTATTCGAGGTGGAGGTGCTGCACGATTACAGCTTAAATCATGGGGATATTGTGCAGGAGGCGCTCAGCCCCGAGCAACAAGTCCAGGTAATGGCTCAATACTCCACTGCTGGTTTTCTTAACATTACACCAACGCTAAAAACAGAGCGCGTATTGGCAGGTCAGCAAATGCTGTTCAAGTCTACAGCGACTGGTTTTTTAGTCGCTGTCAAGCTCAATCCATCATCGTCGATAGCGCAACCAGCCATCCCGCTATCTTCAGATTTTAAGTTAGCATTTGCGCTACAGGTCAACGATGCTTACTTTTTAACTACACAATGCTGAGCGCAAATGCCCCTGGATTCTACTTTTTTAGTAATGACCCGGGCAATGAAGCTGCTGGGAAGCGGTTTCTTTCAGCCCCAGTGCCCGCCTTCGATTCCAGCCGGGCTTATGAAGCCGATGAGGTATATAGCGAAACGTCAGGAACCACCTCCAATCTGTTTCGAGCCTTGCGCGATACAGGCCCTGCTGGTACCCCAGTGGGTGGAGACTGGGAGCGTATTCCCGTTGACACCTTTGAGGTGAGTACCGCCTATGCCCAGAACGCGATCGCGCTAGCGGGCAACCGACTGTATCGGGCTGTCACAAATGTTGGCGCTGGCAGTGACCTCAACAACCCTGCTCAGTGGGAACAGATTGGCACTCTGGCCAATCAATATGTGACCTCAGCCGACAGCGTCACCCTCAAACCGACGCTGTTCAACGTGGATCTGCGCAGCGCATCCCTATCGGCGGCTACCTTACGCCTCTTTCGCTCAGGCGAAACGGTCGTCGCCTGGGAAAAGCAATATGAGGCCGAGAGCGGCAATCTCGAAACCGCTCAATTGGTGCTCACAGGGCTGGTCCCCGGCTCGTACCGGATTGGAGGTACTCGATGGATCGCTTGCTGTTGTGCCCGCGTTGGGGTTTGAGTTCTATCTGGATGCGACGGCTGTGCGCGATCGCTGGTTTGGCGTTATCGAAATCGGCCTGGCCAGTGGAGACCTGGCCCTGTTAGATGGCAGCGGCAATCTGCTTGCCCCCCGCTACACCTTGCGATTTCTCAATCGCGCCACCCGCTGGCGCTATCTTTTCCCCGCCGATCAAACCGTAGGGCCAGGGGCCGACGTTGCCCCCGAAGACTCTAGCAACAACCGCATTCTCGTCACGGCCCAGCCCCGCCCGTTAACCCGTTTTGGCACCGGTATTCGGTTACAGTCTGACGACGCTACCACCCCCACCGTGTCCGAAGAAGTGCTGTTGCCGGAGCCGGAGAACCGCCGGATTCGGCGACAAAATGCCCAATGGTATTCCGAAATTCATCTAGCTAACCTCCCACTTTAGGAAATGTCATGGTTACTGACTACAAAACCCCCGGAGTTTACATAAAAGAGATTGCCAAGTTCCCGCCTTCGGTTGTGCCGGTAGAGACGGCAATTCCGGCGTTCATTGGCTATACCGCAAATTCCAGCTACCAAGGAGAGACGCTTACCAACCACCCGCTCGAGATCGATTCCTTCCTGGAGTTCGAGCAAATTTTTGGGGAAGCCCCTTTGATTGGCAGTTTTGTTGTTTCGGTCGATGCCGACGGCGAGGTCATTAGCGGCATTAGCGACCCCAATGAGGGCGCGTTGGCCCGATTTCGGATGGCCTATGCCCTGCGCCACTTTTACGATAACGGCGGGGGTAAATGTTACATCATCAGCATTGACGATTACACCGCCAGCGGCAGCGCGACCGATATGGTGACTGCCCACACGGGCGGGCTCTCTGCCTTAGCGAAAGAAGACGAGCCTACCTTAATTGTTTTTCCCGATCTCAGCGGCATGCCAGCTGGCACGGGTGGCGCGGTACCGAGCGAGTACCACAGCGTGTTGGTACAGGCGTTGAATCAATGTGCTGCTTTGGGCGATCGCTTCTTAATCTGCGACCTGTGGGATGGAGACGAAGCTGGCAGTGACGGCATTGACGATTTTCGCGACGGCATTGGCACCCGCAACCTCAGATACGGAGCCGTCTACCACCCCTTTATAAAAACAACCCTGCCCTGGCGCTGGGATGAAGAGACAATTACGATTTCCCAACTCCCCCGCCCTGGCGATACCGGCCCGAGTCCTCACAACGGCGCAACCCTGGCCCAATTGCAAACCAATGAAGCCGACAACGCCACCGTCAACACCACCATTTATGCCAACGTGCGCAGAGAACTGGATCGCTACAGCGTAGTACTGCCGCCCGCCGCTACCGTTGCTGGCATTTATGCCACCGTAGACAGAACCCGGGGGGTCTGGAAATCGCCCGCGAATGAAAGTCTGGCTTCCGTGCGCGCCCTGACGGTAAACATTGACAACGCGCTCAACGACGGCATGAACGTTCACTTCACGGGTAAATCCATCAACGCGCTGCGGTTCTTTACCGGCAAAGGCTTTTTAGTGTGGGGTGCGCGCACCTTAGCGGGCAACGACAATGAATGGCGCTACGTGTCCGTGCGGCGATTTTTCAATATGGCCGAAGAATCGATTAAAAAAGCCACCGAGCCCTTCGTGTTTGAGCCCAACGATGCCAACACCTGGGTGAAGGTGAAGGCCATGATTGAGAACTTTTTAATCCTGCAATGGCGCGCGGGGGCATTGGCCGGGGCCAAACCCGAAGATGCGTTTTACGTGCGGGTGGGTTTGGGCACCACCATGACTGCCCAAGACATTCTGGAAGGCCGCATGAACGTGGAAATTGGCATGGCAGTAGTGCGCCCTGCTGAATTTATTATTCTGAAATTCTCTCACAAGATGCAAGAGGCTTAATCGATGGTATACAAAACTCCTGGTGTTTACATTAAGGAAATCAGCACATTTCCTCCTTCGGTCGTCCCGGTAGAAAACGGCCATTCCCGCTTTTATTGGCTACACTAAAAAGGCCCTCGATGCTGACAATAACAGCTTGGAGATGGCGCCTACTCGGATCGCCTCCTTGCTGGATTTTGAAACCTATTTTGGCGGCGATTATCAGCCTGAGTCTTATGTCGTCGAACTCGATTCGAGCGAGGGTTATGCCGTCGGAGCAGTGATTCCTAGGGTTGTTACTAGTACCCCGAACCCGACCGATCCGAGCGCTGAATTTCGCCGCTACTATCTCTACGGCTGTTTGCGTCACTTTTATGCCAATGGAGGCGGCCCTTGCTATATCGTTTCTGTTGGGGACTATGACGATGCCCCAGCAATAGGCAGCACTACGACGCTCGGCCTGTCGCCGGGATTGTCTGCCCTAGAACGCTTTGACGAGCCGACCTTGCTCCTCTTTCCCGATGGCGTTTCGCTGGCAGATGCCACCGCTCTGGGTGGTTTGCAGGTACAGGCACTAGCCCAATGCGAGACCCTGCAAGATCGCTTTGTCCTGATGGATCTGCACCAGGGCAATATCGCAGCTTCCATTAGCCTCGATCCGGTAGCGCTCTTTCGCGATGCGATTGGCACCCGCTATCTCAAATACGGCGCAGCCTACTACCCCTGGCTGCAAACGATTTACCGGCCCCCAGTTCATTTCCGCCGCCTTCAATTTATTGACCCTTCTAATAGCAATAGCCTCATCACTAATTTAGAGACTTTGCTGGGAGGCACAACCCCTTCTGAAGAGGACACGCGTTTTAACAATCTCGTCACCACCACCCTTCAGGCTGACGCTGCTGTAGAAACGGTGGTGACAGCGGTCAGCAGCACGGCCAATTCGAGTGCGCTAACCCTCAGCCGAGACAATTTTGACGAGCTTTCGGTGCACTTCGCTAACTTACTAGAGTCACTCAGGCAAACGCCCGCGACGCCTATAAGTGGCGTGCGCCAGCAGTTTTTAAATCTCTTATTACTCCCCAGGGCCATTGCGCTGGCCTTTCAAATAATTGATACAGCTGCTACTCTACCAGCGACCACTTTGCCCAATGAGTTACAACAGGCCATTCAAAACTACCAGTCAGACGCTGACTTAATCACGGCGATTGTCGATCTGGTTGCCTTGGAGAAGCACGCCGATGTCATGGGTGCCGTATCGACCACTCGCGTGGTGGATGACGTGCATGCAGACTACAGCGATCTTAATGGGACACCTTGGATAGGCAGCAATGCGACTGTGGTAAACATTGCTGCGAGTACGGCTGCGCTCGGAACCACTGTTCGCGAGCACGCGCTGAACGCCGCCAGTCGCTTGCAGGAACTGTTTAACGAGCTGTCGACGGCTATGTTGTCCTTGTTCGACGTGGTGGACTTTCTGGCCAGTGAAGCTGAAAAGCAGTTATTGACCAACCACCCGATTATGAAGGCGGCGGTGGCGCAAATCCAACGAACCATGAGTGTATTACCTAGCAGCGGCGCAATGGCTGGGATTTGCGCAGCGGTCGATCGCACCCGAGGCGTGTGGAAAGCTCCAGCCAATGTCTCGGTTGCTGATGTGGTGGGACCAGCGTTCAAAATTAACGATGCCGAACAGGCAGACCTGAACGTGCATACCACTGGCAAGAGTATCAATGCCATTCGCGCCTTTACTGGCAAAGGCACTCTGGTGTGGGGGGCTCGTACCCTGGCTGGAAATGACAACGAATGGCGGTATATCCCGGTTAGGCGATTCTTTAATATGGCAGAGGAATCAATTAAAAAAGCTACTGAGCCCTTTGTATTTGAACCCAATGATGCCAACACCTGGGTGCGAGTGCGAGCCATGATTGAGAACTTCCTCACCCTGCAGTGGCGGACAGGGGCATTATCAGGTGCCAAAACAGAACAGGCTTTTTATGTCAAAGTCGGTCTGGGAGAAACCATGACTGCCCAGGACATCCTCGAAGGTCGCATGATTGTTGAAATTGGTATGGCGGTGGTACGCCCAGCCGAATTCATTATTTTGAAGTTTGCCCACAAAATGCAAGTTTCATAAGTATCAGACTTGAGCCTATTAATTAATTACAAGTGAGGTTAGATTATGCCTGAATATCCATTACCGAAATTTCATTTTCAAGTGGAATGGGGTGGCACCAACATCAGCTTTACGGAAGTAACTGGTTTAGAAGTAACAACTGAAAAGCTGGAATATCGGGGTGGTGCTAGCCCCGAATACAACAAAACCAACTTTCCAGGAATGCAAACCTATGGAGACCTAACCTTAAAACGGGGGGTTTTTCAGGGAGATAATGAGTTCTACGACTGGTGGAATACAGTCGCCCTCAACACCATTGTAAGGCGGGATATCACTATTAGCTTGTTAAACGAAAGTCACGAACCTGTAGTGGTATGGAAAGTCAAAAATGCCTGGCCAACCAAAGTAACCTCCACTGATTTGAATTCCACCGGAACAGATGTGGCGGTAGAAACTTTAGTCCTGGCTCATGAAGGATTAACAATAGAGAACGGTTAAGAACTATGGCATTCGACTGTCCCCAACCCGGGTTTCATTTCTCAGTTGTTTTTGAGCTATTCCCACAGTTTCCGAACGATATTCAGTTTCAGGAAGTCAGTGGTTTAACAGTCAGCACCGAATTTGAACCCTGGCTAGAAGGGGGAGAAAATCGATTCTCCCATCAGCTACCAAAGAAACTGCAGTATGGCGATCTAGTGCTCAAGCGAGGTAAATTTCTTGGCTCAGGGGTTCTGCACTGGGCGCGTCAGGCCATCGAAGGTTTTGAATATAAGCCGACAAACTTGATGATTTCCTTGCTTAACGACAAACATCTACCGTTGTACAACTGGTACGTGGTCAATGCAATTCCCAAGAGCTTACAAATCAGTAATTTTAATGCCATGAATAATGAAATTGTGGTCGAAACCCTGACTCTGAATTATCAGTACTTCAAATATTATGACCCTGCCAGTATTGCACTGGATGCAGCAGCTGGTTTGTCAGTTAGCGCCAGTATTAGTTTCTAGGTAAACCTATGCCCATTGAAATTCGTGAATTGGTAATCCGAGCCCAGGTCGATCCGAGTGATGGCTGCTCGAGCGAACGCAGTTCAAACCATCAAAGAGATTCTTCTGGTTCGGCCACTAGTCCGATCGCTAATCCGGCCAGCGGTAGCGATCGCGCCGACCTGATTCGCACCTGCGTTCAGGAGGTTCTGCGAATTCTTGAAGACAAGCGGGAGCGTTAAACCATGCTATTTGACCAAGGAAAACTGGAAAAAATGACCTTTCTGGAGCTGTTGTCTCCGAGTAGCTTTGATGAGGCACCCCAGGTGAATGAGCAGGTCTCTTATGTCGTGCAAGTTAACCCTAACAATCAAACCTTGAATCAACTGCTTCAGTATAACTATCAGCAGGGTCAGGGACGATCTGGCGGTGAGCCCAGATATTGTAGGAGCGCGCCTAGAACCTTGCAGTTTGAGTTGCTTTTCGATGGCACTGGGGTAGTTCCGCCCCCGCCAGAAGTAGGAGATATTCCCCTACTGGGTGCAATTGAATCTTTGGTTTCTAGCGATGATAAATTTGACGTCAAAACTGAAATTGAAAAATTCAATCAGGTGCTGTATGACTACAGCGGTGAAAGTCATCGACCTCGCAGGCTGCTAATGATTTGGGGCACGTTGACATTTTCATGTGTCTTGACCTCAGTTAACTACCGCTTCACATTGTTCAAACCAGACGGCACCCCCTTGCGAGCAGTTGCCACCTGTAGCTTTAGTGAATCGTTCTCCGAGGCAGAACTCGAACGACAAGAAAATGCAACCTCGCCTGATTTAACTCACCTGCGGGATCTGCGTGAAGGCGATACGCTGCCGCTGATGAGCTACCGCATTTATGGCAAAAGCGAGCTTTACATGGAAGTAGCACGGGTGAATAAACTAGTAAATTTTCGTCGCCTGCAGGCTGGTTCGCAACTGGCCTTTCCACCAGTAGATAAGGAGGTGAAAAAATGAGTCGGCTCTTACCGCTCGAACGAAGCACCGATGTCGTCAGTCTAACGATTGAGGTTAATGGGAATGAATTGCCCCGCAGTGTCGCCATTGTTGGGGTGGAAGTGGTTCGGCAGGTCAATCGCATTCCCTACGCACGGCTGCGAATTGCTGACGGGGATCCAGCAGTAGGAGACTTTACTCAAAGCACAGGAGAGTATTTCGTGCCTGGCAATGAATTAACCATTCACGCTGGCTATCATGGGGAGACAGAGCCGGTGTTTTCGGGCATTGTCCTCTCTCAGCGGGTAGCGGTACGCCGTCATCGATCGTGGTTAGAAGTAGAGTGTCGCGACCCAGCTTTTAAAATGACCTTAAGTCGTCGCAACCGCTACTTCGAAGAGGTTACAGATAGCGATGTCGCCGAAACCCTGCTGTTGGAGTATGGACTGGAGGCCGATATTACCGCAACCGAGGTTACCCATCCCCAACTGCTGCAATACCAAGCGACCGATTGGGATTTTATGCTCAACCGGTTGGAGGGCAACGGCCAATTGATTGCGATCGACAGTGGCACCGTGCGGAGTGTCGTACCGACGCTGGATGAAGAACCAGACGCCACGATTCTCTACGGAGCCACCCTGCTAGAACTTGATGCCCAGTTGGACGCTCGCTCTCAAAGCGGTACAATTCGGGCGGTCGCCTGGGATCCTACAAATCAGGAGCTCCAAGAAGCCGAAGCCACTGACCCTAATTGGGCCGGCAATGGCAACCTGACAGCCGCTGACATGATCGGTGCTACCGAGCGGGAAGAAGACATACTCTGGCACGGGGGAAATCTGGCCGCTGACGCCCTGCAAGCCTGGGCCGATGGTACGATACTCAGGGCGCGTCTGGCCGCCTCTCGAGGCAGAGCTCGATTTCAAGGGTTGCCCGTTGTTCAACTAGGCAGCGTGCTGTCGCTTTCGAGCATCAGCGAACGCTTCAACGGCAACGTTTATATAACCGGTGTACGGCACGAATTCAGCGATAACGACTGGACGACCGATGCCGAATTTGGCCTATCGCGTCAGATGCAGACCGATCCATGTGCGGTTAACCACCTGCCAGCGGCGGGCCTGTCACCTGCTGTCAGAGGTTTGCAAGTAGGCGTGGTGACTCAACTGGCCGACGATCCTGCAGAGGAGCATCGCATTCGGGTGAAAGTGCCGATTGCGGGCCTGGACGAACAAGGTGTTTGGGCGCGGGTGGCGACTCTAGATGCGGGAGATGGGCGCGGCACCTTTTTTCGCCCTGAAGTTGACGACGAAGTGGTGCTGGGATTTTTCCATAGCGACCCCGCCCAACCGGTGGTGCTCGGCATGTTGCACAGCAGTGCCAAAGCCCCCCCGCTGGAGGCCACAGAAGACAACCACCAAAAAACCTATGTCTCCCGCAGCGGCATTACGGTACTCTTCGATGATGAGCAGGCCGTGTTGTCATTGACAACCCCCGAGGGTAACACCCTGACCCTATCAGATGCAGACAGTGGAATTGTTCTGGAAGATCAAAACGGTAACAAACTAACTATGAACAGTGACGGCATTGAGATTTCTAGTGCCCAAGCTCTGAAGTTAGTGGCAACAACTGATCTAACTGGTGAGGGGGTCAACACCGAATTGAAAGCGTCCACTGGGCTGAAAGCTGAGGGAACGGCCTCAGCGGAAGTAACCAGCAGCGGCACCATGACGGTCAAAGGTGCGCTGGTGCAAATTAACTAACCTTTCTTGTTATGAGCCGATCTGCCATTGACTGTCATTTTCTGGTTGATTTTAAAGTTGATTTTAAAAAGGAGTATTCAATTATGCCTCCAGCCGCCCGCGTCAGCGATATGCATGTCTGCCCCATGGTCACCGGCACTGTACCTCATGTCGGCGGTCCCGCCCTGCCTCCGGGAGAACCGACTGTGCTGATCGGCGGCCTGCCCGCTTTGCGCCTGGGCGATATGCTAACCTGCAGCGGCCCCCCAGATACCGTCATTCTGGGTAGTGCCACTGTGCTGATCGGCGGTATGCCAGCCGCCCGATTGGGAGATAGCACTGCCCATGGAGGCAGTATTGTGGTCGGCTGTTCCACCGTCATGATTGGGGGGTAATATCGCTATGGACAAACAATTTCTCGGCAAGGGGTGGGCATTTCCTCTGGTATTTGAAAACCAGGGGCGCAGTGTCAAAATGGTGGAGGCAGAAGAAGATATTCGTCAAAGTTTGAATATCTTACTTTCTACAGAATTAAACGAGCGAGTGATGCGTCCCACTTTTGGTTGGAAGCGCGATGCGTTGTTGTTCGAACCGCTATCTACCTCATTTGCCTCCTATCTGAAACGGGATATTGAAACCGCAATCTTATTTTTTGAAACGCGAATTGAACTCAATAAAGTCACATTTGAAATCTCTGCAAATCGTGAAGGACTAATCGAGATCCGTCTGGACTATACTGTTCGCGCCACCAATACCCGTAGTAACTTTGTTTATCCCTTCTATCTGGATGAGGCCAATCTTGTATAGCTATGGACCGTTTTCAACGTTACGGCAATCTACTGAAATTCGACGGAACCAACCAGTTGCAGCGCCTCTCGCCTGCTCTGGAGTCAGGGTATATTCTGCCTGATGAACGCTCGCTGAGCGATCTGCTAGAGTACGCTCGCAAGTTGGCCGCACAAATCCGCTTTTATAACCTCACTGGTCAATCCACTGGTGACTGGCTTTCTTTTCTGGATGTCCTAGTGAATCCCTCAACCGATGGTATATATGATGCAACTACTTTAGAAACTACCCTAAATGGCCGTAGCGACTGGCCGCCCCATCTGGCACTGTTTATGGTGTTTCTGAAGTTGTTTAAGTATCTGCAAACCGACCTGAACGAGCTGCCCCAACGTCACCTGCGCCACTATTACGAAAATGAACTGAATCTCTTGCGACGTGAGGCGGTGGCTGATGATGTCCATATCATTTTTGAATTAGCCCGTAACGCGGCTCCGACTTTAATACCGGTTCAAACCCTCTTAGACGCGGGTAAAGACAGTGAAGGTCGCCCCCGCTACTATGCCACCCAATCCGAACTGGTGGTTAGCGCAGCCAAGGTAAGCGAAGTCCGACGACTGGTAGGAGAAACCGATCGACGAGGATTTAGACAGTTTTTTGTGGCTGAAAGCATTTCTGAGCTGGAAGGGGAAAGTTGGTACACTTTTGGGCGGAAACAACTGGATTTAGACCCCAGCCAGCAGTTTATGACCGAAGCTCAAATTGGGTTTGCGATCGCCTCCCCCATCCTGCTGATGGCTGAAGGCAGCCGGGAGTTAAAGATTGTGGCTGCACTAGGTTCTAGTCAGGCAAAACTTCTTACTAGTCAAAGACTCAACTCCGCCTTTATAGTGGATCTAACTGGGTCCGAAGGGTGGTTGTTGCCTGATACCTTCGAGGCTAGTTTAATCAATAACGGTTCTGGGCAGTCTTTAACTCTGGAGATGACCTTGACCTTGGCTGAAACTGCGCCGGCAGTTGTGGCTTTCGATCCCAAGTTTCATGGTGAAGGACCGATTGCCTCATGGCCAATTCTACGCTGCCGTCTCAACAGCGCGTCGGGATATTACGAAACCCTAAATGGTCTGACGATGGAAAGCGCCACCTTAGAGGTTAGGGTCAGGGGAGTAAAAAACCTGGTGGTTCAGAACAGTCAGGGATTATTAACTACTGACCAACCGATACCCCTGTTTGGTACTCAGCCAAGACTGGGATCTCCATTTTATATTGGCAGTGCTGAAGTCTTCAGTAAAAAACTTACTAGCTTAACGCTGAATTTAGAATGGCAAGATTTGCCGGAAGATTTGTCGGAATATTATCACGACTATTTTGATTTCATTCGTGATAATGATGCATTACCTGCCAGTTTTTCGAGCTATTTTGAAGTTGATATTGACTTGCTATATGGCAAAAATTGGGAAAGGTTTCTCTTTAATCAGCCGTTATTTACTCGGATTAGGCCAATACAGGCTGACCCCACGGCATTTCAATCTGCTCTTGAAGATGTGAACTATACTCCACAACCACAGCTCCTCGAGCTTAGTTCTTACACAGTTGATACCAAATATGGTTTCATTCGTCTGCTACTGCAAGGACCTTCTAGAGATGATATTAAAGAGATATTTGATACGTTATATCCGTTGGCAGTTGAGAGTCCCAGTCTCTTCGAAGCCTTCGGTCACCAAATGTTTGCAAAACGATATGCAACGCAGGCCATCGCCCTAAGCCGATGGGAAGATGATCCTCCTCCAGAACCTCAGCTACCCAACGAACCTATAACCCCAACACTGACCAGCCTCAGTCTGGACTATAGCGCATCAGTGGATATGGCGCCGGGGGCTACCCACAGTGAAGAAACTTTTTTCCAGTTAGCACCTTTTGGTTATACTGCAGCTTCAGGAAACATTTCTGCCAGACTCGTCCCTGACATAGGGGGGAAGACTACCATTGAAGAAGGCCAAGAATTTGCCTTGGGCGCCCTTTATATCGGCTTAGCCGGGCTGACGCCGCCCGCCAATGTTTCTCTGCTCTTTCAAATCGATAAAGGAACCGCTGGTATAGCAGAAATACTTGGTAAAGGCGCCACTGAATGGAGTTACTTAAGCGGTACGTCCTGGAAAAACCTACCTAGGGCAGCGTTACTCAACGACAGCACCTATGGTTTTCAAGAACCGGGATTAGTAGTGTTATCGGTTGGTAACGATGCGTCTATCTACCATACCACCATGCCCACCGGGATGGTATGGCTACGGGCGCTGGTGCGCCAAGACCCTGAAAGTGCAGCACGAACCCTCGATCTACAAACTCAGGCAGCTCGTGCCACATTTTTGGCCAGCTCTGGTGAACTTTCGAACTACAAAGACCATCTACAAGCAGGGCTAGCCGCCGAGACCATTAGCCGTTTGAAGCAACGATCTGCAGCCATTAAGTCTGTCCGCCAACCCTATTTATCCTTTGGGGGACGGGCCAGTGAAACTGATCGAGATTTCTTTAGACGATGTAGTGAACGGCTACGACATCGAAATCGAGCCGTTACCATTTGGGACTTTGAACGGTTAGTGCTTGAGGCATTTCCAGAGGTTTTCAAGGCCAAATGTTTACCCCACAGTGATGCCGATGGTCACGATAAAGCGGGTGAAGTGGCCCTGGTGATCGTGCCCGATTTGCGCAAAATCGAAAGTAGTAATCTTCTCGAGCCCCGTTCCAGTGCTGTGTTAATGAGCCGCATTGAAGACTATATCAGCACAGGATTGTCCACTCTCTTTGCCAAGGCTCATGTTATTCATCCTGTCTATGAACGGATCTGGGTCGATGCTAGGGTCGCCTTTGGGCCTGATTTGGATGCAGGATATTACGCTGGTCAATTAAATGAAGAATTACAGCGATTTCTTTCTCCCTGGGCCTATGAGGAAGGTCAGGACATTGTTTTTGGAGCCCAGATCTACAAATCAGAGATTTTAGCCTTTATGGAGGGTCGCCATTATGTAGACTACATTACGGACTTCAATCTTTACCACAATCACGAGGGGCCTCAGCGAGGTGGGATTAGCGCGACATGACTATTGGTCTAGACTTCATCATCCGTCCCGATCCTCAACCCACAATTTCGCCAACAGAACTGGGCATGGTTATTGGCGACACCTTTGTTGTGGGTCGAGGGGTTGAAGTGGCTGCAGCTACAGAATCCCATGCCATTCTAGTTTCCCATATTGAGCATCGAATTACTCCAATTAATGTTGGCGAAGACCGGTGTTCTGGTGTAAAGAAGCTTGGAATTGGATATATGACTATAGCTCTCGATTTCAAAGTTGTTGTCTAGGAGAAATGCACAAAAAAAATCAAGATTTAAAGAAAGACGTTTAATTTTATTGAGTTATGAAACCTGTTTGAAGTATTCTCAATTATTCAATGTATGGAGGTCAAAAATGGTACAGGAAAGCCGACAAAATTTAAAGGTGCAATTTGATGATGGTGAAAGGCCCTCTGGGCAAGATTTTGCTAATTTAATAGATAGCTTCCCAAACTTTTCTGAGGATAGTATAAGTAGAGACAACGAAGGAAATATTTCTATATCCGAATTCGTGCTGGGAAGTAGTAGCCATAATGTTCGAGGTGGGCTGCGATATAATTATGAAACTGACCAGCTCCAATTTCATAATGGCACTAATTGGGGGAATCTCGCAAGTGGTAGCGGTGGCGTTTTTCGACCTGTTGGAGATTCCAATTCAGTAATCTATAATCAAGGAAGTGTTGGTATTGGAACCTTATTTAGCGACGATGTAACACCTAATTTTTTGTTAGATGTCGCCGACGCAGTTCCGAACAACCAAGCGATAGGAAGAGCGCGTTTCGGAGCTATGGTTTGTGGCAGTGGTCCTAGCCCAAATGTATTTAATGCAGTCCTAGCCCACCAAGATTTTTCCAATCAAAATGATTTTGGATTTGAGCAGGACACTAATGGGAATGTAAGGATTAATTCACCTGATAATGGAACAATTGGTCTTTGGCAAAATGGCCTCCAAGTACGATTAATGGTTTCTGACAACGGTAACGTCGTGATTGGTAATAACTCAGATGATTTTTCATCACATGTTCTACAAGTTCATGGAACTGTATATAAATCAGAGGGTGGCGGGAGTTGGGATGAAACCTCTGATATCCGTGTCAAGGAAGACATTCGGGACTTAGAAGTCGGTCTAGAACAACTCAGGCAGGTACGCCCTGTAAGGTTTCGCTATAATGGCAACGCCGGGACCCCCGCAGGGAAAGAAGGCATCGGCATTATTGGCCAGGAAATTGAAACTATCCTGCCGGAGACCATTCAACACGTTCCCAGCGTAGATGGACTGGGCAGCGACGACCCGCTCCGTATTTACAACGGGTCTGCTCTCACCTATGTGCTAGTCAATGCCGTTAAAGAACTAGCCGCTCGAGTGGAGCAGCTAGAAGCCGCCTTAGCAGATGCCCGTCAGGGAAGGTCGAGCTCATGAAGGACACCATTCGCCTCTCACAAACCCCCCCTGACCGAGTTACCATGAACTATGCCGCCCTGCGGAAGAGGGGCATGGAGCTGATTCGGCAACTGGCGCCTGAAACCTGGACGGATCATAATGTGCACGATCCAGGCATTACACTGCTAGAGGCGTTTTGCTATGCCATGACGGAACTGGGATTCCGAATCCAGCTAGACATGCCAGATTTACTGCGGAGTGGCGAGGTCTATGCCTTCCCCAATCTGGTTCCGGCTCACCGCATTCTCCCCTCTGCCCCGATTACATCAGAGGATCTGCGAAGAGTTCTTTTAGATCATCCTCTGGTCAGCGAAGCCCAGATTACTTCTGAGGTAGAGAGCGAAGTAGCCTTTTATAAAAACCTGACAACCGATTCTGAAACGGATGACCCACCTCCACCATTCACCTATGAGGTAACGCCATCCCGCGTCCATCTACAGGGGATCTATGACGTTATGGTGGCGTTTGAGGACTCCGAATGGAACAGCAACACTTACACCCTAAACGTGACGGTTGCAGAGGAAGGTATTGAATCTAAAGACTACTTACTGGAGGTAGCCCTGCCCTATTGGGATGAACCCGAAGTCGAATTGTTGCGTAATGGGGTCATCGATCCAGACAATATCAATGTTTTCATGCAGGAAATAGGTTCTGATTTCTGGCGGACTTTGGAAGAACCACAAAGTTACTTTGGCAGGCTGTATGTCAGTGATTATGACCTAAATCTGATGTCCCTTAACAATGCTGACGCTCTTCCCACAGAAGGGAACAGCTTAGTGATTGTGGCGAGGATTGAAATTAGCGATGTCTTTCACGCTCGTATTTTCGATAGAACTGGAAACAGGATCTTTAACCGGGAGTTTTCGCCTGACGAAATGCTCCTGCCACAGTTGCGAGCAGCCCTGAGCAATCCAGAAATTAATAACCGAACTAAAAGTGAACTTATCCAAAAGATAACCTTCAGTTTAGATTATCCTGATGCTGGTTTAGACCTGTGGATTGTGCTGCAGATTACCGATAATCTAGAACAACCAACTACTGAACAACCAGCAATTCTGGAGGCAGCCAGAGAGCAAGTAGAAACTACTGGTGATGGTAGCTTAATTGCGAAGTTTGTGGAACGGGTCTGGGCCGCTTATGGGGGGGGGCTCCAGGTGCAGCGGTACGTGGATAGCTGGCGCAACCTGTGTGAAGTTCCAGTGCGCCTGCAAGTTGCCAGACAGCAAGAAATTGCCATTCGTGCCCGCATTGAAGTTACGGGTAGCACCGATTTAGAACAACTGCTGGCAGACATTTTTCTGGCCATTGATTTGGCTTTGTCCCCCCCCAGGCAGTTTTATTCCCTGACCGAGATGCGCGATCGGGGAAAAACGCCAGAAACCCTTTATGACGGCCCCCTATTGCGCCACGGATTTCTCGCTGAAGACAGTGCGGAATCTATAGCAGATTCGGGCAAACTCTACACGTCAGATATTCTGCGTATTATCATGCGGCTGCGAAGTTCAGCAGGTACTGATGTGGTAGCCCAGGAAAATCCGACTGGTCGCAACATTGTGGCAGTGACTGATTTGGCGTTGAGCAACTTCGTGAACAATCGCCCGATTACTACCGATGCCCAAAACTGCTTAAATCTGGTGGAAATCGAACGCTATCGACCTCGCCTAAGTTTAACCAAATCGCGCATTAATTTTGTCCGTAATGATTTAGAGGTCAGCTACGACCTGCGGCGTGTGGAAGAGCTATTTAATGACAGGCAACTTCAGCATCCTGGATCTAGTCGGTTCCAGGAGTTTTCACCGCTATGGCCGGTTCAGCAGGGAGAATCGTTGCCGGTGGACGACTATTATGGGTTTCAAAACGACCTGCCTCGCATTTATGCCGTGGGGGAAGTAGGCGTGCCGGACAGCGCCGGTTAAGGAAGGTAAGGCTCGGGCACTGCAAACAAAAGGATATCTACTGTTATTCGAGCAGTTTTTAGCCGATCTCACTGTCCAGTTAGGCCATATCAATAATTTCTTTTCAGGCGATCCTAAGGAACAGGCCACTTACTTTACCCGTGCCCTATTCGATATATTAGGTACGGAAAGATTACTCAAGGGATTTTCTGGGAATCGGGATGAAGCCTGGGACAGCTATGTAGCCGACCCTAACAATTCCTATCGTGCAGCCCTGCAGGCAGCAGTAGAATCTCGTGACCAGTTTTTAGACCGGCGTAACAGAATGCTCGAGCATTTGCTGGCACGCCAAGGGGAAGACACGGTCACCTGGGCTCAGGAGCTACATCGCTGGGCGCAAAAAGCTCTTACTGAGGCACTGATGGGGGTGAATCTTCCTCCAGATGAGTTGCAGGCTCGTATGGATGCCCGCCGCCAGGCAGTAAACGCACGCTTAATCCGTGATAAGGCCGATTTTTTTAGCGGCTGCGCCCGACCTTAATGCCACCAAAATACGGGGATTTGGCCATCCGCTGCGACGTTATCCAGAACTGATACAACTGGAGCAAACTGCTAATGGTTTGCATTGGCTGCTGCGCTTAGATGGGGAACCAAGCCTACGCTCAGTGGATAGTTTTTTAACCCAAGGAGCAGCCATCATTGGTGCCGAAGATGCGGTAGTGCTAGCGGCACAGAGTAATTTTTGTCAAGTACTTAGCTTAGGGGTAGATTTCCACCGTTACCAATTAAGGGACACAGCGGACGCCAATGCCGGTGTTGTAGGCGAGAGTCTAAAAACCTGGACCACAGAAAACGCAGCAGAGAATGCCCTAGCTACTACTGCGGCCTTATTTGCCGCATTACGCATAGAGACTTCTCTAACATCGATGGAGCGACGGATTGCCTACTTGACCGGAATTCGCAGTCAAGAGCGTCGTCAATTGAGCATTGCTATTGAGGTATTTTTCGAGATTTACGACGAAGTAGACGAGGATAGCGCCATCGAAAAAAGGTGGCGGCTTTGGGAATTGCCTGCTTACTCTGGCCAAGTGTTGCTGAGCAGCGTATTCCACTTTGAAGCGGTCACCGAAGACGAAGCGATTACTCTGGCACAAGAATCGATTCAGCAGGTGCTGCGCTATGGGCTAGACCAATGGAACTATCATATATCGGCAGCGGGGCAAGAAACGTTCAATTTTGAATTACGCCATCCTAATGGCAATCAACTTGGTCTATATAACCCGCCATTACCTTCCGAAGCGGAAGCCCTAAAAGCTATCAACAAAACCATTGAGCAGCTATATTCGCTTTATAGTGCCGAAGGGTTTCATCTAGTTGAGCACATTTTATTGCGTCCCCGTTCAGGTCCCAGCCCATCATCGACAGATGGAGATGGTTCTGAAGAATCAAACCAGGGGGATGTGTTTCTTGAGCTGCCTTCAGCTCAATCAGAGTCAGGATGGGAAAAGGACTTCTATAGTCATCGACTATCCCTAATCTTTCCTTCCGGATATGCACGTGATTTTTCAACCGATGCTAGTAATGGTGCTAGTAATTCAAACACGAGACGCGACGTTCCACCCCATCGTTTCCGCGACCAGGAGTTTCGCCGTCACGTTGAACGTATCGTACAACAATCTTGCCCTGCCCATTTATGGCCAACCCTCTACTGGGTAGATCGACAGGATCCGGATATCCCCTTCGAGTTTCCCGATCTAGATGGAAATGATGCAGAAATCTGCTTTGACCGCTTTGAGACTATTTATTTCACCTGGCTCAATACCCAACTCATTCCTGGAATTGGGGATGACAACGTAAACAGGGCTCGCAATCAGATGATTTATGCCATGAACGCCCTGCCCCAAAAGGGTAGCCGATTGAGTCCCTGAAACGAGGTACTAATAATGACTGACAACCCCCATCGCATAATTCGCCAGGTCCTGGAGTTAGACTTTGGTCACACTGCCCAGTTTCTTGAACTGCAACAGACAGCCGCTAGAGTGCTACAAGACCAAGGTCTGGTGGCAATGGAGTCTGTTTTTAACCAGCTGGCTGGACCAAACCAGTTGGTGCGATTAGAGCGGTTGGAGATCGATCTGGGTGAATTGCGGGGTCGAGATTGGTCCTCTCAATTCAGCCGTCGGTTAGCAGAACGGTTACAGCACAGTCTAGAGCAAGCACTTCAGGGTCAGACTTCAACTTCGTCAACCACATCAGTTTCTGCAACCGCTGAAGATAGTTTGTTTGAGCAGTTTTTGTTCTTTTGCCAGCAGGGTCGTTTGCCATGGTGGGGCAGTAAACCATCGGACCAATGGCTGGAAACACTGCAAACGACGATGACTCCGGCGCAATGGCGCACCCTGGCGATCCGCCTACGCCATAATAGGCGGGCATTACGACGGTTAGTTTACACCGCCAGTGATCGCTTTCTACAAACCTTTCTCCAGCGCCTCAACGACATATCAGATGCCGCAAGGGTCCTGGTGCTATTAAGGGCAGAAAACTGGCCACGGCCCGCCCAATCATTGTGGCGAGAGCGGTTTTGGACTACTGTATTGGGTTATTTCACTGCTGCTACTACTGCTGATGGTCAACCCTTAATGCGGGAGCTATTGGTCGAACGGCAAACTATCTTTAAAGCCTATGGATCGTTCATCCCAGAAGCCGATGTATCAAATATCAACACCAATAGGGTAAATACACAGGAAAACTTCCCCCCATTACCCTCGCCCTGGCAATCCTGGCTAGAGGGTGCAACCCAACCCCAAAGACCTGACTCACAATCGTTAACGCCGACTGAGCTGACTGCAGGGGAGTTCTCACGGCCAGCAGAGACTTTTTCTGCAGAGGCTGCAGCACAAGATGAGTCATCATACCCAGATTATATGAGAAACAGTCCCCATGAAAGTTCCAATCGTCCGAGCGAGCCGCCTGAAACTGCCTCTTGCGATCCATCTAGTAACCAGACCTTGCCTGGGTCTGGTGGGAAGACGGAGGAACTATCCCGATGGTCAAGGGACGATGCAAGAGGTCCTGCGATTTCAGATTCGCCAACGCAGTCAAATCTATACACACCGACTTCAACCCAAACAGTTCCTCCGACTGAGGCTAATGAAGATATTTATGTGGAGGGGGCAGGCATGGTGATCTTGCATCCGTTTTTGCAGGAGTTGTTCAACAGCCTCGACCTACTAGAAGACCGACGCTTCCGAGATCAATTGTCCCAGCGCCGCGCCATCGCCCTGCTGACTTATCTCACCTTTAGCGAGATCGACATCCCAGAATATGAGTTGTTATTGCCGAAGTTGCTGTGTGCCTGGCCCTGGGAAAACCCTCTACCCCCATACGACTTAAGTGAAGCAGAACACCAGGCCTGCGATGAGTTGCTGAGTGCGGTGCTGAGACACTGGAGTGCCCTGCGCAGCAGTTCGGCAGAGTGGTTACGACAAGGTTTTTTCTGGCGCGACGGCAAGCTAACGCCGGTCGGTAGGGGTTGGAGTCTGACGGTTGAGTGCCGCGCCCAGGATGTGTTGCTTAACAAGTTGCCCTGGGGCATCGGGGTCATCCGCCTACCCTGGATGACAGATTTTTTACATGTTAGCTGGAGCAATTAGTTTGAAAATGCACTATGCCCACTGAATGTAGCCACATCTTTCCAACTGCCTAATTGTTATCGGTCTTGAACTTGAGTTTACTATCCAATTTAGCGAATATCGAATCATGAAACTCTTAATCCACAACCTAGCGAGTAAAACCCGTCGTGTGTTATGGCATTGCTTATGGGTTATTCCAATCTGCTTATTGTTAATTGGTAGTCCTGCCATTGCTGTACCTGTTACCTGGGGTGACCCTTGTCCTATCAACGATGAACACATAATTGATGAATTAATTAACCAAAGCATAACCGGTGAAAATATCACATCCAGCGGTGTCAGTGGAGATGTTGTTTGGACATTCACCTCAGTTGAGTCCACTTGTATCCTTGGGCCTGATAATAGAAGCTTTACCTGCCCAGGTAATACTATTACTGTACAATTACCTGGAAATCCACCAGCACCAGGTACGGTAGATGATCCAGCTACTCTTTTTGTTGATGAAAGTTCGGCTTATATCGCGTCTGCAGGTGAAGAGGTAATGGTAACGGGATCATCTCCAGATCCTACTAATATTGACTTTACGCTAAGGCTTCTTCCAGTTACAAGTACAAATTCGGGTTGTACTAGGGAATTTGAGATTAAGATCCAACGCCCCGTTGACATAGGTTTCGTGCTCGATCGCTCGGGCAGCATGAATCGCGATGCCGATCCAGCCAACCCAGGCACCACTGACCGTTGGACTGCCCTTAAGGCTGGTGTTCAAGCATTTGCAAATATTTTGGCTGGTACTGATCCAGACACATTTTTGCCGCCTAGTGGGAGCCAATATGGTCTTACGTTATTTTCTGAAGATGTGACTTCACTTTCTACGCTAGTTCCAATTACAAGTAGCTTGTCTTCAGATATTGCCAGTGTACTTGACGATCCCGCTCAGAATCCAGGTGGATGGACCTCTATAGGCGACGGCCTCGAGGATAGTATAAGCCAATTAAGCCAATTGACAGATCCAACACGCGGCAGAGGCATTATCCTCTTTTCCGATGGTGAACAAAATCGCCCCCGCTTTGTCACAAAAGACGGACTTGGTTTTAGCGAAGACGAAGACGATACACTTTCGGCAGAGGACACTCCCATCCCTGACGGCATCAAAATAGCAACTGTAGGTGTTGGTGCTCCAAGTGGCGAATACCTTACAACTTTGCACCTTTTAGCCGAGAATCACGGCAGTCATACCATTATTACGCCTAATGGAGGTCAATTTTTTGAATTCGATCCAGGATCAAACCCCGATCCTAGTGATGATGTATATTCCTTGATCGCAGATATACAAACAGCATTTACTTATGCTGGAATTGATTTACTTGCTA
Source organism: Merismopediaceae cyanobacterium (assembly GCA_942490695.1). Lineage (GTDB taxonomy): Bacteria > Cyanobacteriota > Cyanobacteriia > Cyanobacteriales > Microcystaceae > Synechocystis. Next base: position 23,455 of record CALNXU010000008.1, read on the forward strand.
GCGAGAGTCCCTTGCTCGTGACAGCTTATACGGGAACACTTTCATCGGAACCTGTAAAGCTTCCAGAGTTTGATATTAATCAAAAACTGAAGTTGTTACTGATCAATTTGTCTTTTGGTCGCGACTTTAACCGTTCTCAACTTCAATCATTGTTGGACGGAATACGCATCTACAAAAATGATACGGATGTCACTGAGTACTTTCAGCCTCAGTTTGTGGGTAGCAGCACAAACTCGGCAGTCCTGAAAACGAATTTTACTGTGCAGCTTGACTCTACAACATTTGACCAAATTGCCTCCGAAGGAAGCTATAGAATCGAGTGGACTAAACCTAGCAACATGAAAGATTTTGCTTATCAGGTCACTCCAATCGCAGACGACTCTCGCCTGCATGTGGAATGGGGAGTTGAACCAACGTTGAGTAGAGTTTTTGAAAGCGTTAAACCAAAGGTTAATTTATCTTGGCGTGGCAAACCGTTAAAAGATATGATAGTTTATGCCACTCTAGAAATCCCTGGGCAAGATTTGGGCGATGTGCTAGCGAGAAACCCCAAAATTATTACACCAGATCAGGATACACAGGACAGTGGCTCCCCTGGCTATCAGAAGTATCTTGATTTGTTAAAGAACGATCCTGAATTCGTCAAACAGCTGGCTTTCAATGGTAAACGCTTGCAACTGACTGACCCAGACGGTGACGGCAGCTACGAAACGTCTTTTACCTTGGGGGATATTTCTGGTGAGTACCAGATCATTTATCAAATTCGTGGTAAAGACCCCGAAAGCGCTTCCCCAATACAACGACTACTGCTTCAAAGTGTTTACACCCGCTTCGGGGATATTGACATGGATGCATCCTCGACAAATACAACCGTAGATGGCAGTACAACCATCATAGATTGGCGACCCATGACCACCTACGGTCGTTTTATCGGACCCGATCAAGGCAAAGGGTTTACGGTCAATGGCGATGGGATTGAACTGAGCAATGTCATAGACAATCAGGACGGTAGCTACAGACTGGTGTTGTCAGGCGATCCCAAGGCACAAATTTCAGTCAAAGTGCTGGGTGAAGAAGTCTATCAGGGGCAAGCCGATCAATTTGGTCCTCGCAGCAATTGGCCGTTATGGCTCATCATCCTGATCATTGTGCTCATCATCTTGTTGCTGTTGGGGTTACTACTCTGGTTTTTGAGGCGTGGTGAATCAGCATCAACATCAGATTCAGAATCCGAGTCAGAATCTGACTCAGAAAGCAGCAGCGAGTCGTAAAGCTTTTCCCGGTGTGGACAGGAAAATCTGGTATTTCCAGCAGCTCCTGTATTCACTGCCCGGAAGCATTGGCTGGAAGGAAGAAACCCTACCTTTCTTCCAGCTTCCCCGCAATTCTCACCTCACCTTTGACGGTGGAGACACCCATGAAAACCAGGAAAATCAAACGAGATCCAGCCAGCACCCTCCCGCGCCAACCCATGTTTCGCACTGGATACGGTTACAGCAGAACTGTAGAACCACAGCCATTCTTTGCTGCGGCTTCGGTTCCGGCTATTCAGACCTCGAGGCTAGAATCACCAATCGTTCAACAGCAAGAAACGACAGAAGCCGAAAAATCTGAAACCCAAAAACCGGAAGAAAAAGATCCGGTGGTGGAAGGGTTAAAAACAACTGGGGAACAACTGCTGGAAAACCCAAAATTCAAAACCTGGTTTGAACCAAAGTTGGATTTCCTGAAGCTACGCTTGTGGGAAGAACGACCGAGCGATGAAAAAGCAGCAATGCTGACCTTTGGTGGTGTCAACTTAGCTCTGGCGGGTCTCGTGTTTGCCCTGAATCCAAAGGTTCAGGAATTGCTGTCTGATGTCAACATCGGGAAACCCTTGGGCGGGATTCCCTATTCCCCTGTAGAAGGATTTAAGTACAAACTTCCCGAACCCGGCCAATCTCAGTACGGTTTCTCAGGAGAATTTACCTTTAACCCTTATCTGGAGTTACTGCGGGAACGTTATCCGCAAGTGCCGCTGACTGGTGCGACCTTCGGCTTGGATACGGCTTATACGCCAGGGCAGGGCTTATCGTTGACGGGAGGTAAGTTTGGGTTGGAATTTTTCGGCGGTGGTCTCAAAGCAGAAGGGAAGAGTTTTACTGAAACCAGCTCTTACCCCACCATAATTCCTGGCGCTGGTCCCTTGGAAACTCCTTCAACCTTGATGCAGAGTGTACCCGGGTTGCCGCCAATTCAAACTGAACCGGGTTTCCAAATGATGATATCAGCGGATTTGTACAAGTTATTTCCCAGTTTCGCTAATTTGTTCTAGTTATGAAAATGAAACGTACTCACGCTCGCCAAAAACCTGCTCACACCCCTTGGAACCGAACCTTTTTCTCCAAAGGGTCCCAGGTAAGCGAAACAGCGCCCTTTTTCTCTGTCCATCGTGCTGATGTTATACAGCGCATAGGGGAAACTACTCAGCTTCCAGAGGAAGAAGAGTCACAAGTGCAGATGCAGGCTGCGAAAAATACCCTTCAGCGAGAAACTCTGCCAGATGAAGAGGAGGAAGTTGCCCAACCGAAGGCTTTAGCTGAAACACCCATCCAGCGGATGTGTGCTGAATGCGAGAAAGAGCAGCAGCAGAAATCAACTCTGCAACCGAAACTCACCGTCGGGCAACCGAATGACCAATACGAACAGGAAGCCGATCACGTTGCGGATCAGGTTGTCAACCATTTGCAGCCCCCAAATTCAGCCTCAGTGCAGGGAAAATTTGAGTCCGATCACCCCCGCATCACCACTTTTGTCAGGCGTCAGGGCGAAGGATCGGCAGTGGTGAGTCCACGGGTTAACCAGAGTATTCAACAGACACGGGGTAGTGGACAACCAATTCCCCAGCTGATTCGTCGCTCAATGGAGCAAGCTTTTGAAGCCGATTTTAGTGGTGTAAGGGTTCATGCCAACAGTGAGTCTGCTCAGTTGAATCGCTCATTGAATGCTCGGGCATTTACCACAGGGCAAGATATTTACTTTAATCATAGGGAGTATCAGCCTGGAAACAAAGTTGGGCAGAAATTATTGGCTCATGAATTAACCCACGTGATGCAACAAAATCAGACATTGTCTCCAGTAATTCATCGCCAGCCGATACCGACCCCTAATCCGGGGGATGACCCGCGAATACACCCAAGTGGAGCGCCGAATGCCGCTTCTTGTGCTGCACCTAGTCACTGCCCGACACATTTTTGTGAACCTTACGACTCTGAAAGCTATGCTATACACCAGCGAACTAGAATGTTACCTGTACTCATGGCAGGTATCGCTCTAGCTGTTAACAGACGGGTTGTACCCCTTTGGCATGAATATTTGTTAGGTGGCTCAGCCCCTAAAAACCTGACCTCGGAATTTGGAGCTGACTTTGCTGCTTCGCCGACAACAGCAGCTACGAGTGATTATTTAAAAAACGCACTGCAAGCTGCGATCGCAAGGAGTCCATTTGCCTCTCCCCCTGGAGGCTCAACAAGTGATATGACAGCTTGGGTTGCTTCGGAGGTCGCATCCATTAATACGGCTGGGGATACCCATGAGATGAATTTCAGCTTCCCCCGAGATGTAGCTGGCAACCTTGCGGGCGGTATTGGGACTAACCAAACAGCTTGTAAAGCAGGTGCCAAGCCATCCCCTTTTAACGATCAACGCTTAGCAACTGTTGGAGCGGAATTCACTCCAAATGCAGATGGCAGCACCACCGTACAACCCATTATTAACTACACCGTGAAAGACACCATCGATCTCTGCCCTGGCGACTGTGGCACTAAACGAGAACAGATGGCGACTGTACCAATGTCTCAGTTTGAGGCTACCGGTATTTCTGGAGATGTTCCGTTCACTATTGAGTTTGAACACCGGCCAGCATCTTTTAGAGTGTAGGCATTAACTAGTGACTGTATTTGTTTAGGTCTTTTGTGATCGCGTTCAAACTATCATTAATCCTGCTATTCTCCTTATTCCCATGTTTCGTACCCATACCCATAAACAATCGTCGCACACTCATAGTAACCGACCGTTTTTCTCAAAAGGGTCGCAGGCGAGAGAAGCCGCACCATTTTTCTCTGCTCAGAACTCTAGCCCAGTGGCTACTGTCCAGCCCAAGCGCGAAGTTGGCGATCAACAAGAGCTAGAAGAAGTACAGACGCGAGAGCATGATTCTGACCTAGAAAGCTCTCAATACTCTGCTGGCGAGGCACCTTTACCACCTTCGGAATCTAACTCTAAACCTACGATTCAAACCAAGTTAATGATCGGTCTGGCACCCGATCCCCTTTCTGGTCGTGCGGATCGGGTAGCGGAGCAAGTGATGCAAACGCCAGCACCACCGATACAACGACAGATAGATGATGGTGAAGACGAGGAAGCCCGAGAACTCATTCAGCCTAAACAGGAAGGTCATATTTCGTCGTTAGTTCAGAAGCAAGCGGAACTGGAAGAATTTGAAGAGGAAACTGATGACATCGTTCAGACTAAGCCTTTATCAAGCCAGACTCTGCCTCTTATTCAGCGCAAGTGCGCTAGTTGTGCCGAGGAAGAGAAGACTGATTTTGGAAAAATTCAGCCGAAATTGCAGATTGGGCAACCGAATGATCGGTACGAACAAGAAGCGGATCGGGTAGCAGATCAGGTGATGCGTATGCCTGATGTGGAATCAGAAAAAGTTGAAGAGCTTGTTGCTACAAAATCTGAATCTAGAACAGGTGTCCAACTTCAACGCAAGCAACCAGCAAATCTTTCTTCTCTCATTGCTCTTAATCTTCAGATGGAATGTGAAGAATGTAGGATTCCTCCTCCAACAAAAGAAGAAGCAGAAGAAGCATCGGAGAAATCAGAAGATAAAGATCAGACAACCCAAGTTAGCCCGAAGGCAGAAACTTCAGCAGCTGGAGTCTCAGGCGGTTCTCCTAATGATTTTGAAAACAGCCTCAACTACGCAAAGCGCGTAGGACATCCCTTGCCTAACAGTCTTAGACAAACCATGGAAGGCAAATTGGGTGAAGACTTCGGTCATGTACGGATACACACGGATAGTGAGTCTACATTCATGAACCGTTCTATCCGAGCAAAAGCATTTACTCATGAGAACCATATTTTCTTTAATGAAGGTAAATACAACCCAAATGCAAAGAATGGTCAGTGGCTACTGGCTCATGAACTTACACATGTAATTCAGCAAACTGGGAGTAGAGCTATTCAACCCAAAATTCAACGGAGTGCAGAACTTAAGCTAGGTAACTGGGCGCACGCTCGTATTCAGAAGTTATTACGTAGTAAAGACAAAAAGCTGATCACTGAAGCACCTATTCCTGGAGGAACTCGCGACGGCAAAAAGATCAATAGCGTAGGTTTTGCCGACCTATACAAAGCCGAGGGCCAAGTCGTTTCAGGAATTTCAGCTCAAGAGCCAGCTGAATCGAAGCTTTTAAAAGAAGAGAATGCGTTTTACAAATATGTCAATATGCGCAAGGACTGGTTAGCAAAAGCTAAACCTAAACCTAAAACCATTGGTCCCAAGATAAAGAGCCATAAAAAAGACATTTGGAATTTTAGCCCAAACTTCCCCTCAAACTTCGAGATAGGTGAAATTAAGCCTCTAATTCCCTCTGACTTTGCAAAATCCTTAGCTTATCATGCTACTGGCATCATCCAGGTTGGGAACTACCGAGAAGGATTTATGGATTTTGTAAAGCGGGTTTACCAAGATAAGCCAAAGCACCAGAAGCAATTACCAGCTCAGATTACTGGTCGACCTATAAATCTAGATGAAAAAAAGATACCAGATGCCATCAACTATAAGAAATTTGAGCAAGAACACCGAACTGTAGGGAAAGAAGCCATATTAAAGGGAAAAGATAGACTGTGGGTATATAACAAATACAAAAATAAAGATGGACTCCTTGTCTATTTCCTCATACCAGATCCCTATACGTCTAAAGAGTTTCCTGCTGGTGTAGAAAAGCAACTTAAGACACTCGATCCGATTCTAAAGCGTCTGCGGCAGAAGCGTTCTAAGATGTCCAAGAATCTATTACAAACAAAGCGGGACTTTTCCATTCTCCCCCAAAAATCAACCCCTGTTATTCATCGAAAGCAGGCACCTAGGGTCCAGCCTAAGCAAGAAGATCCAATCAAGCTGGGCAAGATATGGGAAGAAGATCGGAAAAAATGGGTTAGAGGTCAAGGAACTGGTATTGAAAAGCCAAAGAAATTTCTCAAAGAGCAGGCCAAAGGGGTTGAGAAAAAGGCGAAGACTGATAAAAAACTTGGTATAGAACCTGCTGATTCAAAAATTAAAAAACAAATTAAGAACGTTAAAAAAGTACGTTTTTGGAGTAGCTTACGTGGTCGGTTTTTGGGTGCTTTACGATTTCGCTTTAGAAAGGTTTTTGACAAGGTACAAGAACTTTTCGAAAAAATGAAGAAAAAATTTAAAGAACATCACACAAAATCTGATGAACTTAATAAGAAAAAGGGTATATTTGACGGCTGGAAAAAAGTTGCGACAAAAACAATTATTCGGTTGAGTGTTAGGATTCTTAAGCAAATGCTGGTTGAAGCATTCAAGGGTTTCGTGAATTGCATCAATGGAATCATTGATGCAATTCTGGAAAAATTTACTTCTGCTGTCGATCAAGCTAAGGAAGACTTAATCAAAGAAATAGAACCGGTATGTTGTGAAATCATATCTTTCAAGAAAGAACTAGGAGATGAGTATGAAAAACATCAAAAAGAAATTGCCTCTTTTACTGAAACCATTGAAAAGATTAGGAAATGGCGGGAAATTTTAGATTATGTAGAAACTGCTGTCCGTGCAGGTGTGCAGATCGTTTCTTGCGGGCTTCCTCCTGGACTAGGATGCCTTTGGGGTTTGGTAGCTCAAATTGGAATCGGTGCTGGACTGAGCCTATTATCTCGCAGAGACTATTTTGAGGATGAAATTGCCAAACCTGCTGCCAGGCAACTGATGGACGCAATCGTTGGTGATTCTCTTCATAATTTCCTAATTGAAACATTAGAAAAAACACCCCTTAAACCTTTTATTGCAGAAGCAAAAGCCTGCCGCAAAAGAACTAGAGTATTCGGCGGTAGCAGAGTAATCGGCGGTAATCGGGATAAACTCGATCCCAACGATCCTAAGATTGTCAAAGCTCGGCAGGAGTGGGAGCAAGATCCCGAAATCCAAAAACAAATCCTTCAAGATCTCCAAACTGTTTTTGAGAAAGGAAAGGGGAAAAAGGTTACTCAGGAAGATCTGCAAAAATTAGTTGAACTCATTCAGAAGAGTAAGAAATCTCCTAAAGAGATTAAGCAGATAATAGAGTCTGGCCGCAATCCTGCTAGTGGGAAACTGAAGTTGGAAACAGCCTCAGTAAACATAGAGAAAGGAGAGGTACCTAAGAGCGAGCCCAACGCACCTTCACCCATCTTAAAGGAACAGGTGCCTAAGAAGAAGCCCTTGCGCATTAGTGAAAAAAATATAATCCCTCAACTTAGGAAGTTTGGGCTTCGCATAATAATAACAAAAATTGAAAATTTAAACGCTCTCAATGTTTTTCTCGAAGAACCAAAGCCAGGTCGACTAGAAAAAATAAAGATGTCATTTATTATAACCATCGATACCAATAAATATCCAAAGCTTGCAGGAAAAGGCTTTTGCGATGACATATTTGTAGGAAAAGGCTTCTGCAAAGACAAAGATTTTTTCAAATATAATAGTTTCAAATATGAAAGTAAAGACGTTTCTATACAGAAAGCATTTGAAGGTCCTGATGTAGCAAGAGTATTATTATTCATTTCAGGCTCCCGAATTATAAGTGGTCGAAGGACTATAAATGGTCGAAAGTTTAAAGCAAGCTTCCCAATTCCTAATACGATTGAATTGCCAAGCATAATTTGGGTACGGGTCAAAAGGCCAGATTAGTATTGCCAATCGTTAAAAACTGAGGTAAGTAATGGAAGTCAAAGAGGAACAGTATTTTTTCAAAACAGAACTGATTTTGAAAGCCCCATCTGGATCTTCCTTAAAAGTTAAAAATGCTGCCATATTCTTGCCAGAAGAAGATATCTCTGAATGTCTCCTCACATTCCAAGTCACCCCAACTCTCTACCACCACATCGACACCCAAGCCCTCTTCAACCTCAAACCCGAGATCCGAGCCCCCTTCACAGGCAGCAACTTCCTTCCCGATACCAACATTCAACTGGAAGTTACCCTCCAACCCGACTTACTCCCCCGGCTCCTCGCTCACGCTACCAATGCCGAAGAAGCCGCCGCCTACATCCTCACCCTCAGTCAGCAACAGCTCAAAGACCAGTCCCCCATTTCCCAAACAGAGCCAGAAGAAACTCACTCCGCTCTTGAGCAAGAACTAGACGCCTCCCAAACTCAAACTCTCTCAGCAGAAGCAAACACCGAAGTCATAGACCAATCAGACCCTCCCCCACCCGGCACTAGCAAAACAACCATCGATCCACTCCTCCTTACCGAAAGCTGGCTCTGCCTCTCCGTCAAGCAGCAACAAGGAGACAAAGAAACCGGCTTCAGTACCTTCTGGTCTTATGTCAATCCCACTGTCTTGGAGCAGGCAGCCACCTCCGGCGAGCAAATTTCAGAAGGCATTGCCGACTTTTTCAAAGAGTGGGTTGCAGCTAATTTGACTGAAGCCGTCCAGGAAGTAACAGATGAATTTCTAGAAGAAATTACCAGTGTTTTTGAAGGCTTAACCGATTACGTATCGGCGCTCGATGGGGATACCGTGGATGGAAAACTCTTTAAAACGGTGGTCAGCTTCTTTGAAGCGAATGATTGGCCCATTGCCCAAGTTGAAGGCAAGACCGCCTTACAGCTAGCCTTCCAGGGTGAAAATGGCCAATGGGGCTGCTATGCAGCTACCAACAAAGAGAGCCAAAAATTTATGTTTTACTCCCTCTGCCCCGTCAACGTCCCCGAAAACCAACGATTAGCCATGGCCGAATTCCTCACCCGCGCCAACTACGGCATCACCCTTGGCAACTTCGAGATGGACTTTGACAACGGCGAAATCCACTACAAAACCAGCATTAATGTTGAAGACGATCAAATCAGCATATCCTTGGTTAGACAGTTGGTTTACACCAATGTCATGGTCATGGATCAATATCTGCCTGGTATCATGGCTGTTATATATGGAAATGTCTCGCCAATTGATGCCATTGTACAGATAGAAGGTTAACCCATGCCCAAAAATCTGGGAACTTCCCAAAATTATTTTCAACATTACTGAACCACAACGGTAGTTTTGCGTTCTACGCAACCAGGATGATCGCTTCTTTTCTATGCTGGTGTCAGACCTCCAATGCTAAATTATCTTTCAGGATACCGATGGTAGAGTTCTTATTATGGTCATACTTAGCCAAGTTTCAGCCTTTAATTTACAACGGTTACAGTATTTGATTCGCTCATTAAATATCCTTGAAAATGCTTTGATTCAGAGATTAAGGCGTACCTTTGCCGACCCTAATCAGTCTTCCCCAACCCAGGAAATATCTCATTCTTTTTTCTGTACCGACGACGACCCCTACAGCCGCTTTATCCGCGACCATAACCTGGACACTGACTCCCAATTCCTATTACTTCTAGCTCTCGTTCCATGGATCCAGCCCAACTTTTTCGATCACCTCATTCAAACTGCTTTGCCAGAGGCTGGAGATTATCCCCAACTCGGGGGCATGCGCGGTCGCCAGCATCGAGGCTTTTTACCCACCGGTGACACTGCCTTATTCCTCCTCGCTGGCGAAGATATTGAAGCTCGCCTGCACTGGCAAGCTCAGCTCTGGGGCGATCACCCCTTAGTCAAACAAGGTATCATTTCCCTCGAAGAGGCCCCCGATGGGGAACCGCCTATGAGCGGTCGTCTAGTCATCGATACCGAGTATGCTGAGCGCTTTCTAACCGGTAAAGTTCGCCCACCGCGCATGAGCTTCCGATTTCCTGCCCAAAGACTGGAAACTGCCATGGAGTGGAATGACCTGGTTTTGAACACCCACACCCTAAGCCAAATCAAAGAATTGGAGAACTGGCTCCGCCACGAACAGGTGTTGATGGACCAGTGGAAGATGCGTAAAAAACTACGCCCCGGTTGCCGCGTTCTGTTCTACGGACCGCCAGGTACAGGAAAAACCTTAACTGCCACATTGCTCGGAAAAGCAACTGACCGGGAAGTCTATAAAGTAGATCTGTCCATGGTGATTTCAAAATACATCGGCGAAACCGAAAAGAATCTGGCTGCCCTGTTTGATAAGGCAGAGCACAAGGGCTGGATTTTATTTTTCGATGAAGCCGATTCACTCTTTGGTAAACGTACCCAGGTGCGTGATTCCCACGACCGCTACGCCAACCAGGAAGTATCGTTTCTTCTGCAGCGCGTAGAAACCTTCGATGGATTAGTGATCTTAGCCTCTAACCTTGCCAACAACGTCGATGAAGCCTTCTCACGACGCTTCGAGCAAATCATCCATTTCCCCATGCCCCGCCAGGGTGAACGCCGCTTGATTTGGAAAAAAGGTCTACCAGATATAATTACATTAGAGCCTGGAGCAGACCTTAACCATTTGGCTGCTAGGTACGAAATGAGCGGCGGAATGATTATGAACGTAGTTCGTTTTGCTTGTCTCCAGGCGATCGCTCGGAGTGAAACAGTGCTACGGCAAGTGGATTTTGTCGAAGGCATCCGACGGGAATATGCCAAGGAAAATCGATTGGAATAAGTGGTTGATTTCTTGTCAAAGGTTTGGGGAGCATGTCACCTTTGTAAGAGAGCGATCGCTATTTCATAAAAAAAAGATAAGCTGTCAACTTTTAAGGAGAGATAAAACGTAGCCCAGATTAATACCTCTAACCAGCAAGCAGCGTGTTTAATCTCCCTCCTGATGTCTCCATACCGCCAAGAGCAACTACCCGCAGAATCCAACTGAATATGACCCTTGTCGGCGGAAATAGAAGGTTCGTGCGACGAAGTGCAGCCTGTCGCTGAAACCACATTCCTGTATGCTTTTCAGCGTCTCAATTACCCTGACCAACTTAACCTCATTTTTCGACTAATTAATAAGTTTTCCGACAACCAACTTAAGACGGGACAGTAGGCAGGGTAAAAGTTTTAGGCTTGGATGAATTCCTTGATTTTCTGGGCTGAGGTAATTCACCAATATTTTTAACCAGATATTCAAACAAGTCAGGAAATTCCTGACCAAAGAGTCTTGATGCAGCAGTAGTGCCATCATTTCGTTTAAGGGCAAAGTTATGAATAACCGTGGCGACTTTTAATCGTTTAGAGGATAATCCTCGTCGGTTATGATGGATTTGAGATAAATAACCGTTACGTCCTTCTACAGCAGAAGATGAACGTTGAAATTTACTAACTATCCAAATACCCCAGTTCCACCATTGTTCTATATCTGATTCGCTTAAGCTTTGGGTAAATGGGTGTTGTTCAAAAATTTGGTTAGCTTGAGTGTTGGCAGCAGTATAGTCTTGTCTTAAATGAGGATTTTTAGTTCTTGAAGCTTGCTGTTGCCAGTAAACAACTGGAAGGAGATACTCTCGAACCCAACAACGAACATTGACCTCATAATCCTGGTTGGCTAAACATTCATCAACCCAAAACCACCAAATATCAATGATTGCTGATAAAGATTGAATTTGGGTTTTGAGCTTTCTAATACCACTACGAGGGTCTTGTAATTTGTGAGTTGTATAGATATTTTGAAGAGTGCCTTGAATATCTTCAAGCTTAAGTTTAACCAGATCGGTAGTTTGAACTGTATTGTAGTTGATATCAAACGGATGCAAACAAGTGCTAATACTGTAACAGCAATGATTATAGCTTAGTTTTGATGTCTGTAATATTTGCTTAGATAGCTCAAGTTTTTTGATGATTTCTGGTTGGCTCTGATTGAGTAACGCTCTCTCAATTTGTTTTTCTAAACGAGTACCCAAGCGATTAAGTTCAAAGCCAATGCTTCGATTTAAGTCATACAGCACATGAAACAAATCAGAAATTGAATTAGTTCCTAGATCGTTCAAAGCTAATTTAATTATGGCTTTGGCTCGGTCACTGACTAAATATTTAACTTTCAAACCCAGTGGTTGAAAAATCTGGCTAACTCTTTGCTGCCAAGTCTCATACTGACAGTTCTCTGTTATTTCTTCTACGAAGATATAGCCCGACGGCAAATCCAGCATTACCAGAATTACTTCATCAAAAAAAGTTTCGTCTGCTGCCAAACAAACTTCCACATCGGACGAGATTTGGCGAATAAGTTCGTTTTGCCGTTGTTGATATTCAATTATGACCGATTCCATTCGAGCGCGTAAACTGCGTAAGGCTGTTGGAGAAACTCCAATATGACGCTGTAAACGTAGTAAATGAAAGAATCTTGAAAGTCGTTCGCAGCCAATTCCTCCTTGAAGGGCAAAGACAAAGATAGTAGCTAAAACCAATAGCCTAAGCCACTCCTGTCCTTCTGAGCTTTCCCATAAAGAAGATTCTGGATATTGGTTTCGCCTTTTTATTCGATGGTAGAGTCGGTGTACACTACTCTTAGAAAGGTTGGTGTTTCGTGCTAAAGTACGGAACGAATTGCAGCCAAACTGATATCCTGCTTGGAATACAGTTTGACAACGTTCTCTTAAATTCATTTTGGAGATAGACTAGAAAGAGTATTGTTCGCGAGTATTACTCGCGAACAATACTCAGATTATATTAGTTGTCCTAACCCCATTTCAACCATGTCTGTCAAAACCAAAGAGGCAAAGCAACTAGACAAAATAAATCGTGCCGAAAGATTATTAACCACCATTGCTGCTTTGGAGCAGCAGATTAAAGATATCAAAGCTTCAGGAGAAGTCGCTCCGACTGGCTGTCATTTGGCTCGTTATCAGGCACGAGGACAGTATAAGGCTTATTGGTACTATAAATTACAAGCAAAAGAACCAATTTTTCCCTCGAAAAAAACAGTCAGGGAAACTTTCTCGTTATCAGCATTTAGGGGCTGCTGGTACAGAGTCTCATGTTAAAGGAGTAATGATGGTTATTAGAAGAAATCAAATTGATGAACTTCAAAAATCCATTGATGCCCTCAGAGACAGTTGGTCAGATTTATACTCCGATCTAGAAGAAAAGAAAAAATCTTAGTTCTCGATTAAACCCCGCGAACTTACTTCTCTTTTTGTCCCGCCTTAAGTTGGTTGTCGAAATACAAATCAATAACTTTGCCTAGTTTGCCTCCTTCTAGGCAAAGTATCATATTTTTCTTTCCGCACGTCAAAATGTCATACATTGAGATTATATTTCCTGCCTAGGTGAGCGATCGCGCAGCGCCACTTTGCGATCGCCAAAAGCAAGATTTTTTAAGTATAAATACTCAAGAAAGAATTGAAAAAAAGACAAAACTGAGAGAAAATGATTTGAACAAAAATAATTGTTAAAGCTTTATTTTAATGAATCAAAAGCGCCAATATTGAAGTCCAAACAATTAATCATTTAGGAATAATAGCTGGAATAATAGATGAAATAGGGATAGTAGAGATAATAAATGAACAGTTAGGTATTAAACCCCAAGAAAAGTTAAATAATGGAATAATTGTTAAAAGTATAATTTTAAATGCCCTGGGTTTTGTCTCAAGACATTTGTATTTATTTACACAGTTTTTTAATGATAAAGCTACAGAACATCTCTTCGGGGAGGGAATAGTTCCAGAGGATTTTAATGATGATAAAATTGGTCGAGTAATGGATAAACTTTACCAATTTGGATTGACCAATATTTTTCTAGTAATTGCTTTAACAGCTTTGAAAAAATATGGAATTAATAATAAATATTTCCATTTAGATTCTACGTCGATTTCTGTAGAAGGAGATTATGCTAGTTGTCAAACTGTAACATCAGAAAATTTAGAACCTACACCTATCAAAATAGTTCATGGATATTCAAAGGATAAACGACCAGATTTAAAGCAATTTTTAATTAATTTGATAGCAAGTAGCGATGGAGGAGTACCCCTATTTTTAGAATGTGGAAATGGTAATGATAACGATAAAGCTAAATTTGCCCAACTATTATCTAATTTTAAAAAACAAGTAGATTTCGAGAGTATATTTGTGGCGGACAGCGCTCTTTATACCGCCGACAACTTATTAGTAATCGAGCATTTAAAATGGATAACTAGAGTCCCACTATCAATAAAAGCAGCTCAATTTTATGTGAGAGAGACCCCAGATTCTGAATTTATTAAAACTGATAGAGAAGGTTATAAAGCAGTAGAGAAGGAGAGTAATTATGCTGGAATAAAACAAAAATGGTTAATAATAGAAAGTGCAGCTAGAAAAGAATCTGATTTAAAACAGTTAGCCAAAAAAATGATTAAAGATGAAGCAAAAGCCAATTCTTTAGTTACTTCTTTATCCCCGAAAAAATATGAAAATAGAACGGAAATAAAAGCGGTATTTAACTGCGAACAAAAAAAGCTAAAATATCATAATTTAGTCTTAAAAGATGTGGCTAAAACAACAGATAAGAAAACTAAGAAGACCGTTTATAAAGCTACGATAATTTTCGAGAAAAATCTGAAGAAATAGCAGAAGAAAAGAAAAAAGCTGGTCGTTTTATCTTAGCTACTAATGTTTTAGAGAATTTAAGTCCCTCGGAAATTCTGACGGCATATAAAGGACAACAATCTTGTGAAAGAGGATTTAGATTTCTCAAAGATCCTTTATTTTTTGCTGATTCAGTTTTTTTAAAATATCCCTCAAGAATAGAAACTATGGCGATGTTAATGGGGTTATCTTTATTGGTTTATACTATTGGTCAAAGACAACTTAGAGCCAATCTAAAACAGAACAATACAGGGGTGAAAAATCAGTTAGGTAAAATTACAGATCGACCGACACTACGTTGGATATTTCAATGTTTTCAGGGCATTCATGTAGTTGTTTTAAATGGAGTCAAGCAAATTGTCAATCTCACTGATTCTAGAGTTAAAACTATTAATTATTTCTCCAAGCATTGTCAAAAATATTATATTTTATCTGGCTAGTACTCAGAGTTTTACTTAATATTTTAAACCTTAAAAGAGCGAGAAATAATATTCTCTTGCCCAGTTATTCTCAATAATTATTGGTTAATGAGAATGACTTGGAGCAAAATATTTTGTCGCCCAAAAAGCACCTGTTGCTGGTTGCTGAGCGAGAGATAAAAAGTGCATTCAGACCGACACTTTTTACCAACTACAAACTGAAGTGCGGAATGAAAATTGTAGCTGCGAATCACCAGGACATCTCGCACCCCTCTCACGCCAATTACATCACCCCGCAGTAAGGTACAGGCTTCATTAATTCTGGCTGCTGCATAGAGACAGACCCCAAACAGAGCGCGATCACGAGGCTTGGATGAGGCTTTGTCAAACCCTCATTAAATAGTAGAGTAATTTGAGTGGGGCTAAGAATTGCTGCCCTACCGAACTTGTTCACTTTCATGCTCTGACTTGGCTTTTTCTTGTGCCTTGACGTAGCTTTCCAGTACCGCATTCATTCTCGATTGGTATCCCTTTTTTCCTCCCGCTTTGAAATATCGCAGCACCGAACGCTTTACCCTCAAGGTCACAGGTTCAGTTAAGTCGGGATTTACTATCTGGGCATTTTTCCAGAATTCATCGTCCAGCTCTGGAATATCTGAGTAATCGATATCTTCATCCTCTAGATTAGCCAAACGTGCTTCTTGTTCTTCCGTCAGTTGAGGTTTTTTTTGCGGATCTGGAGTGTAGTTAACTGTTGTCATAGCGTTTTACCTCTCTACTGTTAGCCTTTCGCGCCGAAATCAGACGAATCGCCGCACCGCGTATGGTATAGACAACGATGTAAACACGCTGCTCTATCTGCGCCAAAGTAATATATCGCGTCTCACTGTAATCAAAGCGATTGTCGATGACGGTTATTCTGTTCTCATCATCAAACGCTCTGGTAGCAAAAGGAAAAGATACCGAGTGCTTGATTTCATTACTCTTGGCTTTTGCATCGTCCCACTGAAACATACTTAATTGTTAATACAATTTGTACATATAGTCAAGGACAATCGTTAATATTTAATCCCAATTGGCATTGCGCCGAGATGAATGTAAAATCCTGCAAGATGATCTAGAAAGCCATTCTCTGTCTTGGCTTCAGCTATTCAAGACTCATGAATTAAATCAAGAATTATCAACGAGTTATCAAAAAACTCGCGATCGCTATATTCAGCAAGCCTTACAGCATCACAACGCAGATTACTTAAAAATATCCTAATACAAACTTTGTCTCATTGAGATCTCTGAAAAAACATCTCCAAAAACAACTATTTATGGGCAAGTTTTAACTTATAACCTTTGTAAACAAAGACTTTCAGAGGTTCAATTTGAAAGTCCCCAACTATGATTTATGGGTAAGTTGATAATTCTGCTTTGTTCAATTTAACCAAAAATAGTTGAAAGCTATATATATCAGTGGTTTTCAGACCATCTTGCAGAATTTTACAGCCATCTCGGCTCAATGCCTTTAAGGGATCTACAATCATTTCAGTACCAGATTTTTGGCAGTGGGATAAGGAAATAAACCCAGAATCATTGAAGTAAACACAATATATCCGAAGAGGTTATAGCGTTCACTTTTTACCAGTGTTACCACCACACCAGATTGAGGAAACGCTGATAGTATATGGGTTCAGGTTTTGGTTGCTCCTGATACCCATCAATACAGTACACAATTTTCTTTGGAAGGCTTCTTAGCCAGTCTTTAAAGCACTGAAACACAGGGGTGAGTTTTGATATGTGGGTTGTAGTAATCAACGGAATCAAATAATTCCAACTGTACCCCTTCACCTGTTCCCAGAAATCCTAGCAAGGTATCAGCCAACTGGCGAAGCTTTGTCACGAAACGAGTCTCATAGTGCTGTCCTAATTCCAATGCGATACACTGTAACCGTTTAATTGCTGAAGCTAAAAGCCTAAGCGTTGCCTCATCAGAATAGCGATGGTGAATCAACATCGAAAGAGGGCTTATCACCTGCTTGATTGGGCGAACAATCACCATGCTCGCCATTGACTTGGTTTTTCTTCTGTACTCTTTCCGCACCTCTTCTGCGATTGCTTTTACTTCATGGAACACAGATTTTAAATTGTCCCAGTTGTCGATTTTTACCGAGTAATAAAATGTGGAATAACTCATGATTATAGAGGTTCTTATGAGTAGTTTATTATCTCTATTATAGCGTATAATGAGTCTCAAAAGTCTCTTTTATTCAATTAAAATCAACAGTTATTTATAAATTAATACTACATTGAAATGTATATTGTATTCGTATAAAAGGGAGTAATTACTATCCTAAAAACTCCTCTCTTCTTGTGAATGAAATGAATAAGTACCATTTATAATTCTGGTTACTTCTTAGACGCGAACTCAATAAGCTTTTTATCAAGGTCGTTATTATGTTTCCTTAGCTCGCGAACCTCTTTTTTAAGTTCGGTTACTTCTGATTTTTTCTCATCAAACCGTTCTGAGAGGCTTTCGTACTGGGCGGTCATCTTGATTTCTCGTGCCGTGGTGTCCTCTAATTGCGCTTTTATTTTCACGGACTCATCTGCAATCTGTTCAAGTCGTTTAATCTCAGTCAGTGCATCTCGATGCTCCGCTTCAAGCTTTTGTAGTGCCTCTCGTGCTGATTTCTTCTCTTCTTCTAACGCTTTTGCAGCAATCTGATTCGCAGTAGTCCAAATTTCAGCTAATGCCGATTGAATATATTGTGAGGGGGGGGCTTTGGTGTATGACATACCATTTCTTTTTTAATCTAGCCAAACCCTCTAAAATTACTGATAATTAGAACTCTTCAACCTAGAACTGTTTTGCAATCAATCTTAAAACTCTTCCGTGAAGCCCTGTGAGTAGTTAACTATTTGCAGGGCTTTTTTCACCTATTCCTCTCTTGCAAGAATTCCATTACAACACTAATCACAAAAAAAGCCCTTACACTATAGCGTTCGTTGCTATAGCGTAAGAGCAGATAAAAAAACCTCTGTGTGGTTAGGTTCGTACTTCAGCAACACTTTCTCCTGGGTATTCAAGTAACTTTGGGTGAAAAAGTACCGCTTCATTGTGCTTGACAGCACCGTTCTGATTATTCATACTATCCTTATCAGTTACCTGCTACTTCTTTACGACCTGACTTTTCACGGCATCTCTGAAACCCCGTCCAGAACTGGATTTCTTCCCAAGGCTTATTTTCAATAATCTTGGCTTAATGACAATCGATAACGGAAAAATAAGCCTTGGGGAATCGGTGGTTTAGCGATCGCTTTATTGAAAAAAGATACCGTGAAAAGTCAGATTGCTCAGAGGATGATGGCTTTGTCTCATCGTTTGAGGTGGCACCGACAATATACCAAGTGTTCCATGCAGGGTGAGCTCTGGTGATAAATATTCTGGAACCATGAGTTGCAATAGAAGGGGTGTTCAAACTGGCAATATTCGAGAAGACGAAAATTCTCTAACGAGCCAAAATGTTCGACACCATCTTTGAAACCTGCCATAGTTTACCATGAATATTGAATCGATTGCCGTACCTCCTGAATGGTACTGGTGGTAGTAGTAGTGTTTGGCTTCAATGGTGGATGAAAATCCATAAGCTATTCCTTTTAAAGTCGTAGTTAAAAAAAACTACTATTTAACGTTGCTTGTAATGGTTTGTAAGAAGGATTTCTTAATTTATTTACTTCACCGATAGTAAAAACGTTTTCAAACCTAAACGCGGTTAGACAGACTTCCTCCCTTCAACAGTTGGGATATTGAGAAAAGCCCTTAAAAAAAGAACTAATGCACAACTCAGATACCATCTGAGAATTAGAGAAACGTGGGTAGCTAAAAAAGAACTGGTGAGATTCCTTACTACTGCGATTTAGAATTCATGCTCCTAAGAAAAGAAACAAGAATAGTAAAAGCAATATGTGTTTAATGATAGCATATGCTACTAATAAGGAGTAAAAAGAACTATTTGTGTCACAAATTGTGAAAACTAACCAAGAACCAACGATGAAACAAAATTAAGAACAAATATTAAAACTAATAGGAATTTGCGAGGTTTCAGTGGGACTACAAAAGGGAGCAAGCAAGCCTTGGATATACAAAATAAGACAAGCATATGTTGAAGTGTGTATACAGTATGTGGGAAACATTAAGGATCTAAAAAAGGGTATGGAAAAGAGCACTGTAAGTAGTTTCAAAGAAGGTGACAAAATCAAAGCTCACTTACACAATTTTTCTATTTTGCTGGATTTTCAATCGCAAAAATTGTTTCGTTCGCTCTGCCGAGGGCTTACTCTTGCTGTCACCTGGTGAAGGGTGGCTTATGAAACACTCTTTAGAACGCTCTCTACACCTTGCAGGCGTACCCCTTTCTTGAGGGAAAAGAGTGGCTAAGGATGCAGCCTTGAAGTCTCTCTGTCACGAGAAAGTGACAAAGAAACACTCCTCGCCGTACCAGTGTAGATCCATAAAGAGATACCGTGTGTGTTCCATAGCTCAAAGTGTTTAGCCCGTTTTTAAGCAATAACGCTACCCTTGAATAAGAGACACTTTCCTTTGCTTAGCCTATGTACCATCTAGTGGTGAAAAATGTTGGTCGTGGAAGCTCTTGTCATACACAGTCAGCCATTAAAGCAGCAGCATATAGAGTAGGGGGAGACTCTTATTAACCACGCAACAGACGATATTTATGACTATAGTGACAAGAGGTATATCACGCTGAGATAATCAACAGCAATGATGAGGCATTCTGGGCCAATGAGAGAGAAAGCCTCTGGAACGCCGTAGAATCTGCCAATACTCGTAAAAATGCCTGTTTTGCCAAAGAAATAGAGTTAGCGCTGCCAGTCGGACTATCCCATCAAACAAAGATTGAACTAGCAAAGCGGTTTGTGACAAACGAGCTTGTAGAGAAATACGGGGTGGTTGCCGATATAGGATTTCATAACTTTGAAGGAGTAGGGTCACATAACCCCCATTGCCACATTCTTTTCACAATTCGTCCTGTCAGTGATGATGGGAGTGGATTTGGAAAACGAGTCAGTGAGTTAACTCAAAGAAAGTTTGTCTTTGACATTAGAAAAAGGTGGTCAGACTATGCAAACCCCCTTTTAAAATCAGCAAGGATAGATCGATTAAGTGGGCGATCGTGCATTCAGCAGGGAGACCACAAAATCGGTACCGATGGGAGTTAAAGCCTGGAAGAAGTAGGCGCGGGGACATGGAGTCTTCCCGCTGAGGAGTACCTGCGAGCTCAGCGGCCATGGAAAGCCAACCTTACGAGAAATAGCATAGGGAGAAAGAACGGGAACGAGCATGCGATCGCCATATGGAACGAGAGCGGCAATGCGGGAGCAGCAGCAAGAGCGATCGCGTTAGCCCACTGCATCCATAGAAAGGTAACATTTTGGTATTTCTCGTTTAAGTTTCGTTATAGTGGGGAGTGGTGAGCAATAGCACAACCCTTTTGCATGAGCTATCCTCTTAATAATATTCCGCTTGGTTCCGACTAGGAAAGAGACCATAATTTGTTCAATTCTAATGGTTTTAATGCCGTGATTGAACAGTTTCCTGAGTGGGAAGGATTCACCGTAAAAGACTACTTTAATCAATAGTGGACATATATACACGCAGAGTCTATTGACGAGATTGATGAAAAATCTTCTGGCTTCGGATTTCGGATCAGTATCGAGAAGAACCAGAGTTTTGATCCTGATGATTTAACAAGGAGACAAAATTCAGCAACTCATTTTCTGATTAACCATATGATTGAGGCGTTCAAAAATACTCTGACCAGATAGGAGCGTTTTTTAAGAAGATGCTTTTCTATAGGCCAGCGGAGACTAAACCCTGCCCTGGTAGTTATTTGGATCAAATACAGGACGATGAGATTCTGATTCTGTATAAAAAAATATCTGGAGGCTTAATCTCTATCATAGTTGTGTGCGTCCCATCTTTATGAACTGCTCAAGCAGTTTGATAAAAGGGACTCCTAAGATGAAAAAAGCTGCAATTTGGATTCTTAGCGAAAAGGAAAAGGAGAAAGAGGAAGTTGCTTGTTAATAGAACCTTATTGCGCATATCCAGGTGATAAGGAGCTTCAGTTTAACGCACTTTGGAAGTAGCAGTTGAAACACTACTAGAGTCATTTCCTATGTAGAACGCAGACTGCTGCACTAGCGAAAGGTTATAAAACAAAAAGGAAGAGGATTTCGTCCTTCCTTTTTTTCGTATGTCTTACCGTAGCGCACCATACCACCGCTCCCAAATTCTATCGTGGTACTTTGATTGGACATCCCATAAAAATATCGACTGACTGTTTTGTAGTCTCGTGACTTTGTGTCCAGTAGTGTTTCTGGGTTTTATCATCTAATCTCTGGTGCATATGGATAAGCAGAGAGAGGTACGCGCGGTTTTTAGAAAATATGCCTTGATAGCGAAAGTCTTCAACATCATGGGAGGAGTCAACTCTAATCTGTCCTTCTGACTTGCGGCTTAATTTTTGGCATTCTTCGGCTATCTTTTTAATTTTGGTCATATCTTTACACAAAATTCTTTCAGCAAATTTATCTAAGTATTGAGACTCTGAAGGTTCTGGCAAATAATAGTGGGCTGAAGGTTGTGCTCTTTTACCATTTTGAGTAATTCTTCTGGGTTCCCGCATGTCCATGCAAAGTATTCACCAATAAGAAGGCATGCGTAGAATGGCTCATAATCCCTTCATTTAATCCTATAGGGAGTAAGTCAAATCCATTACGGAATGTTCCATTTCGAGGAAATCCTCGTTCTGACCAGTTCCTCGTTCGTCTTGATTTAAAAGCATTCTTACTTACAAAGTACGGCCACGCAGTCCTGTCATTTCTTTCCAAAGTGTGTCGAAACACCTTATCTGCTGCAGCGTTTTCCTCAGCATCGTTGATTCTTCCATGTTTTAAATGCCAGAACATTAAACGAAATTTAGTTACGAAATACTCTGAAGGACATTGTTCCCTCAGACTTTCTTGTAACTTCTTGTAGTTAATTACGTAGTGACCTTTAGCCAGTGTGAGATATTTAGAGTTTTTGGCTTTATTCTCGAAATTTTTGACTATCTCATCTGAGAACTCAAGGTAGTCTCGAATATTGATATTATGCGTTTTTGTAATACTTCTTTTTGCCATATGGGAGTGAAAAGGGAAAGGGTATATATCTGGTTTTTATCCTGTTTTTCCAAAATTTCATCCCATGACGTCAATATCTTTATATAAGTTAACAAATCATCTTTATGGAGAGAGGTGATACCTACTCTGGTTTTTTGCTAGTTTTTTCTTTGTCATAGCCCTTTGTTCTATACAGGGAGCCTGGTTAGGTAAAACGGAGGGAAGAAAAAAAAGAACTCTGAAAGAACTCTCGGTACTTAACCAATAATAGTGGTTACAGTGACATGAGATTTAACCCATGGATGAACAGACCCTTCCAGGGAATTGCTCCAGGAAAAAATAGCAGAGCCACACAGGAAGCCAGAACACCCACCCACTGATCGCTAAATCGTTTGTGGTCTGGAAACACTACTTGGTGCTGCACCAGCTTCGAGATAAATCAAAAGCTGCCAGGGAAAAAGGCTTGCCAGCAATATACCTGGGCAGAAATCGCTGAACTCTTTAGCGAATCAAGTGGTGAACTAATCACCGAACACTATCTGCGGAAACTCTCCACTATTCAGTAGGGAAGAAATACTTTAGCAACCATCATCATCATGGCTAGAAAAACAATGATTACCTTTGTGAATGACAAAGGAGCAGCAGGTAAATCTGCGACGGCGCCTTTACCATCTGCACGTTACTCCAGAAGGCCACAAGAAAAATATAGTGCTTATCGATGCTGACGATCAGTCTAAGACAACTGAAAGCCTCCACAGCAAAGCACTAAAAGTACATACTGATAAGGGCTTTAGCGAAGACGAAAAGAAACAGCACGTCCAAGCCGATGCCATTGTCGAACTGTGGGAGACTGACCCTCGAAGCATTTTTCTGATTGATACTAGTGCGAGAGATACCCGATTAGTTTCTGATTAGTGGAGAAGTGCAGGACAGGAAGCAGCACAACAACTACAGGTAGAAACGATTGCGGTTGTTCCAATCCTTCCGACCAAAGGATGTGTGGAAGAGGCAGTAGCCTTTATTGAGGAAAATCGTGACCTGTTCATTATCGCCGCCAAGAATTTGCTGGCTCAGAGAATAATCCTGAACTATTTACCTCGGTATACGCCGGAACCATCCGTACGAAAAATTGCCTCAAAGCTAGAAAAACTTATTGATGGCAACGGAGTTTACCAACTCTATGTACCAGAAATTCCGCAGGACACTTATACAAAGCTTCTTAACAGAGGTATCTCTCTTCATTCGGCGCTTCACTCCAAATCGGAACTCAGATTTGCCGAACGAATAAGGCTTAAAAACCTTGTGCAGCGCTATTCAGACCAGCTTTTACCACTCTTTAACCGAATTTACCATGCAGATTGTACAGGACATGAAAAAAAATCCGAAACACTCCCCAAAACGTCCACCAAAACAAATAAACCAGCTTCTTGATAAGTGCCAAGTCAAGAAAGAAGACAGGGAATTTATTGAAGATTTCTCTCTGATTTCGGAGTAGTTGATGATCCAGACTTAAGTACCTCCTTGTTGAGGCTTTG
Organism: Merismopediaceae cyanobacterium; assembly: GCA_942490695.1. Lineage (GTDB taxonomy): Bacteria > Cyanobacteriota > Cyanobacteriia > Cyanobacteriales > Microcystaceae > Synechocystis. Next base: position 47,251 of record CALNXU010000008.1, read on the forward strand.
GCGCTGATACTTCGGCAAAACCTAGACCACGCAAAAGCATTGCAGGAACTTAAATCATCAGTAAAGCAAGAAGTCACCAATATCGCCCAGGATATTCTCTCCGATCAGGAGCAACGCAATAAATCGGTGTATAACTGCGAGTTAACCATCAAGCACTCAACGGAAACCCTTGCCAATATTGCCTCAACAGAAGCAAAGCGTCTAATTGGAATCAGCAAGGATTTAAAAGGAACGCTCGATAAAATGCGAGCCTGCTTACAGAACTTTGTTTTGGGCAAGGTAAAGTCACAGTTCACTACGTCGCAGCAATTGGAATCTCAATGGTAGTGGGCGGTGTTGGTTTTGTGGTGCTCCAGAACAATTATCCAGAGCTGTTGCCTGAGCGTATCAGCAGCGAGATGGAGGTGAGGTAATGGAAGAAGCCACAAAAGAAATTATTCAATTCTACCTCTGGATGCTAGGAACCTTCCTCTTCCTACAAACCATTCTCCCCCAACTACTAGAAAGTTGTATCTCCCTTGATTGATTAACCATGACTCGAATTCGCCATCTTGCAAAGTATCTCTCACTTGCATTCTTAATCATACTAGCGCTTAACCCCCTGGTTACTGAGTGGGTGCTTATACCAATAAGGGCCTATCCGCTGTCAACCTAGTAGCTTCTAGGAGGAATGTCAAGGTTTAGTTGAAGGTGACACCTGTGGATTGTGACAAAGACAGGGGAGTGCTTGTAAAGCCATGCAGTAACCTTGCAACCTCTGATGTATATCAGTTTGCGACTTCTGACAGAGATAGTGCTACTTATGTCGTGGGGATTTAGTGCCAGAAAAGTAGGGCATTAGCACTAAGTATTGCCTGAGTGATAATCCCCTCATTGTGTAATCTCTTTTTGCCTGGTTTTTCTCACCAGAGTTCTTTCTCTCACCTTTATTGAAACCCACTTCTGTCAACCAAGTGAACTAGAGTTATTGGCTGATCTTGCAGGA
>CALNXU010000009.1:0-61161 GCA_942490695.1 Merismopediaceae cyanobacterium
TGGAACCAGATTTGTTTTTACTCATTAGGGCGTTATGAAGCGGCGATCGCCAAGTACCAGCAATCTCTAGAAATCAGTGAAGAAATCGGCGATCGGCAAGGGGTGGCAAATTCTTTAGGCAATCTGGGCAGTTGTTATCACTCATTAGGGCGTTATGAAGCGGCGATCGCCAAGCACCAGCAATATCACGACATCAGTTAGGAAATCGGCGATCTCGCAGAGATCCGCTACGCGGCGCGGCAAGGGGTGGCAATTTCTTTAGGCAGTCTGGGCAGTTGTTTTCACTCATTAGGGCGTTATGAAGCGGCGATCGCCAAGCACCAGCAACATCACGACATCAGTGAGGAAATCGGCAATCGGCAAGGAGTGGCAATTTCTTTACACAATTGGGGTGAGGCCTTGATCAGACTTGAATACTACAGCGAAGCCGAACGTAAAATCCAAGAATCCTTAGTGATTTCCCGTAACATCAACTTTTCCCCTCTCATCGCCCATAGCCTCAAAGCCCTCGCCGACATTGCCTACCACACCCAAGATTTCGAGCTTGCCCTCAGCCACTGCCAAGCAGCCCCTGGCCCTCTCCCAACAACTCGGCAACCCCTTGGTCAAAGAGTGCGAAGAGCTGATAGCTAAAATCCAGGAGAGTCTAGAGAAATCTCGGTAAGATTATTGTCCATTGCATTCAACCAAACATAATCATGAAAATTAAAGCAATTATTCACCCAGCAGAAGGGATTTGTTGCATAAAAGATCGTATACCCTGCAAGGGTTTGGGGTTTTCAAGAAGAAGTCTGGGTTACCAAGTTACCAACTCTGGGCATGATTAAGCTGAGTAACTTCGCCCCGACTAAAATTAGAATAGTTACTTGAATTGAAAAAACTCGCTGCCATGTCTGAATCCGTCACCCTTGAGGATATTTACAAGCTGTTTGAACGCACCGAAGCCCAATTTGCTGCCTTTCAACAGGAAGCCGATTCGCCGGAGCGCTGAAGCCGATCGCCGAAAGGCAGAAGCGGATTACTCCATGGCGGAGTTAAAGAAACAAGTGCGGGAAACCACGAAAGCGGTTAACAACTTAACCACCCGTTGGGGTCGTTTTGTGGAGGAATTGGTAGAACCGGGCGTAGTGAGACTCTTCCGAGAACGGGGAATTGATGTCACCCAGACCATGAGCCGCTTAAAAAGTCAGCGTCCAGGAGCGGCGATAGAAATTGATGTGGTAGCGGTTAATGGAAGTGAGTTGGTGGCGGTGGAGTGCAAGTCGCGTCTCTCCAAAGATGATGTGGATCAGTTTGTGATGCGTTTGGGGCGCTTTAAGGCGGCATTTCCCCAGTTCTCGACGTTTACGGTTTATGGCGCAGTGGCGGGGATTGAAATCGATCAAGGCATTGATGCTTATGCTTATCGGCAGGGCTTATTTGTGATCAAGCAGTCGGGGGAAACCATTGCCATTGTTAATGATGCTCAGTTTCAGCCGGAAAGTTTTGCCTAAGCCAAGTTCTCCTTCTGGGAGGGGCTAGGGAGGGGGGTTAGGGCTTACTAAAACTAAAACATAAAGGTTGATCGCACCACCCCCATAATGGTTGTATCGTTGCGGTCATCGTAATTATTGTTCGGAATAATGACAATCCCTGGGGTCACTTGAATATTGTCAGTGATTGCCCATTGGAAGAAGGTTTCCAAATGCAAGGAACTGTCTCCATCTATGGTGCGGACATCATCCGGAAAGGTGATTGAGCTGCTGCTGACCCAAGGTTGCATCCCGATGATAATGCCAGCCAAGTTACCCTCTTGCCAGACATCCGGGAAACCCAACGTTACCGCCCAATTCCAAATATCTAAGTTGCCGCGCTCCAGGGTGAAGTTTTCTGATTCCACACTGGTTAAGGTGCGGGCATTGGTAAAGCCTCCCCAGCCGCCCAGGGTAAAGTAGTCCCATATCCGCCAAGAGAAAGTTAATGCATAGGCATTGTGGCTGGTATCAACCGCATCTCCAAAGGTATCTTCGGTAAAAAATTGGAAATTAGACCGGGTACTGCCTACTCCAGAATCCAACGTGTTGTAACCCGTTGCGTAGGTAAACGCCACCTCAAACCGTTCGCTAAAGTCGTACCCCAGTTGGGCGATCGCCCCGTAGGCACCGTTAAAGAGGCCATTACCCGACTCCGGACTACCCGCATCACTGGCGAGATAACCCAAACTGGCACTGAGATTGCCCCAATTCCCTTCCAACGCTAAACCGGTACCTTCTCCTAGGTAATAAATCGGGTTCCGGGTTCCAAAGGCAGAAATAGCACCAGATGCACCGTCTCCATCCATGATGCTGAGGGTCGGAGTGAAGTCATCAAAGGCCCCACCCGCCGCTTCTACCCAGACGTAAAGATTGCCCTCTTGATCTACCGGAAACACATAGTTCAGGACTTCTACGGCTAAATCGCTGTCATCGGGCTGGGCGGCGCTAAAAATGGGCTGAAAGGAACCCGCAATGTCGGAATAGTCGGGAATGGTACCTGTGGCGAGTCGGGTGTAAAGAAAATCCTCGCCGGTAAAACTGGTCAATAATTGCAAACGAGTGCGGTGACCGAGGTTGGTACTTCTAGGGATGTCCTCTGTGCCTTCGTTTTTGGTGCCGCTGGCAATGCCGGTCACCGCCATTACCACTTCCCCTTCCAGCTTGGTGGTGGTGGAAAATTGGTGATCTTCAAGATAAGCTGTCCGGGACTCTAAGTTATCTACCCTGGCACCGAGGGAGGCTAATTCGGACTCAAATTCCTGCATTAACCGCTTCAGCTTATCGATGTCTTCCCGGAGTACCGCTACATTTTCCTGGATTAGCCGCTCCATCACATTCATGCAGGCATTTAGCCCTGCCGCAAACTCGTAGCGAGAAAGGGCGCGATCGCCGCGAAACGTGCGGTCAGGGTAACCGATAATACAACCATAGCGTTCCACTAAACTCTTCAAGGCTTCATAGGCCCAGGCATCTGGTTGTACATCCCGTAGCTCCGACACCGATGTCACTTGATTGAGGGAGCGTTGAGTGGGATTGCCCAAGAGGCCATCGTTGGCTTGGCTACCCCGACCATAGGTTAGTTGAGCCGATACCGACGTGGCAGCACTCACTGCAGCGAGCAGTGACAAAAAGCCACAGGATACAGAGTTGTATAACTTCATGGAATAACTCCCCAAAACACACAAATAATGAAGTAGCTAGCGTTAAATCGAGATACAAATTCCAGCCTGGACGCCTCGCGTCAACGAATTTTTGGCAGCGAACCGATTCGATCTTCTGCCAAAAATCAGGTTATGGAATTGTTAAACACTATAGCAAAAACGATAATGATTATCATTTTTTCTGCAATTAGGGTTTTGAACGCTGCTGAAAAATATATGCATTAATATTGCATCTATTCCTCAATCTTGATTGTTGCCAGCAAGTACGCTTTGGCTAAATTGCCAGCGTTCTACAAATTAGTCTTTTTTTAATATTGAGAATAATTTCTTATAAGTTTAGATTGATGGTGGCTAAAAAATCAATACTGGGCCATAAACAACCTAGAAGGGGGGGGGAGTCAGTGGCATCTTAATTGACTCTTGAGCGAGAACGTCAGTTACTGTCGGGAAGATTGGGATAGTCTGAAACACACCGAAATAGATCTTTACGCCGCCATGATAATAACGGTACATCCACCACCTGATGGCGATGGGGTTGCCCGTCCACCCCGCTCAACACTTCACTACAATGGCGACACGTATCAGGCATATGATGATGCAGGTGAGCCTCCTCCACGGGATAAAAGCCAAATCCGTTGCCTTGGCTGCGATGCCTCCTTCTTCCTTTGCCTCCTTTGGAGTGCTGGGGTTCCCATGAAACCGATCAAGTTGATCAATTTAGGGAGAGTATAATGCCATGATTGCGAAAGTTGTCATGGTATTTGACCGGCTCCATTTTTCCACTTCTTCGACTGCCGCCCCTCAGGAGAGATTGCGTTTTGAGTTTTATTGGTTGCCTTTTTAATCGCCGTTCGTCTTCCTCAACCGATACCAGTGCCGCGTTAGCCAAGACAGGTAGTTCTAAATTATCCAGTGGCGATCGCCCCCCGGCATCGAATAAGACGCCTACCCTAATTTCAACCAAGCCTTCCGCCCGGTTACTAGCCACCCCAGACCCGGTGAAGCGTCAATCCCCCAATGGGATTCAAAAATTTTTCACATGGATTGGGGGCGTGGTGGTGAGTCTGGTGTTGGTGGTGATTTTTCTGTTCGGCCCCCTGCCCTGGAATAATGTCTCCGTTGGATTTGACGATATTGATGAACATTTCCGTTACGGTTCCATTGGAGGAGAAAAAAGTAGCGGCATCCCCTACTGGATCTGGCGTGTACTACCAGAGATGTTTCCCGATGCATTGCCGGGCGGGGGGTACACGTCGCTGGGGTTTATCCAGGAATCGGGAGAAGCCTTACCTATCGGGTTTGCCAAAGGCAAAAGTAATGGCTTAGAAACGGTTACCCAAAATTGTGCGACTTGTCATGTCGGCCGGGTGCGCACCGCTCCTGATGCTGAGCCCCAAATTATTGCTACCATGCCAGCCAATACGGTCGATATGGAAGGCTACATCCAGTTTCTGCGGGCGGTGGCGTTGGATTCCCGGTTCAATGCCCAGGAAATGATGCCCTACATTGAGGCCAGTGGGGCGAACCTCAATCCCTTCGCAAAGATCCTGTATCGTTTCGTGGTGATTCCCCAAACCCGCGATGCGCTCATTACCCGAGGCGATCGCCTCTCATTTATGGACCGGCAACTGCCCTACGGCCCAGGGCGAGCAGATGTCTTTACGCCATATAAAACGCTGCAATTTAATTTTCCCCAAGCTCAATTAACGGCATCTGAATTGGCGGGGATATCAGATTTTCCACCTATTTGGGCACAGCAGAAACGGGAGGGGATGCAACTACATTGGGATGGCAATAACGACTCGATTGATGAACGAAATAAAAGTGCAGCCTTAGCCTTGGCAAAACCCACAACGCTTAATTTTGCCTCGCTCCATCGGGTGCAGGATTGGCTCCGGGAAGTTTCCCCGCCCCGTTTTCCGTTTCCCATTGACTCCGGACTCAGCACCCAGGGAAAAACGCTCTATGAAAATAATTGCGCTAGTTGTCATGCCTTTGGGGGCAACAAAACTGGAACCGTAGAACCCATAATGGCGATCGCCACTGACCGGGGACGGTTGGACTCCTACACCGTAGAGTTAGCGGCCAATCAATCTGCGCTATTGACCGATATTGAATTCCAAGGTGAAGACCAACGCTTTACCCATTTCCGAAAAACAGACGGCTATGCCAACTTGCCACTGGATGGGGTTTGGTTACGAGCACCCTACCTCCACAATGGCTCCGTCCCCACCTTGTGGGATTTATTGCAAAAGCCATCCCAACGGCCGAAACAGTTTTATCGGGGCAATGATCTCTATGATGCCGACAAGGTGGGATTTGTCAGCAATGTGGCTACTGAAAACGGAAAAACCTATTTTCGCTATGACACTGCCCTGCCCGGTAATGGTAATGGCGGTCATCTTTATGGCACTAATTTATCGACAGCAGCAAAAAGAGCATTGATTGAATATCTCAAAGGGGTGTAATCACCATAGTGAGTAATAGTCCACCATGCTTCATTGACCCCGATATTTCATACGACTCATTCATACCCACTAGATCCTGATTATGATGCTCAAAAACGGTGCTTGGCGATGGCTAAACGGTCTGTACAAAAACGGATTAAGTCTGTTTTTAGGACTGTCTCTGTGTTGGTTAAGTGTTTGGCTGCTCCCCTGCCCGTTTACCCCTTCATTAAACGAGGCGATCGCCTTAGATAATACTCTAGACAGCCCAACTTTCACCCAGGCAGAACAAGAACAATTTCAGGAAGAATTTCCCTTTTGGATTTGGTTGGTGTTACCCCAACTATTTCCCGAATACTTGGATCATAAAGGGGGTTACTTATCCTTAGGTTTTGCGTGGGAACCCGGAGCGGCTACCCCCACCGGCATTGAACGATTTCAGGACGGTAATTTAAGTAAAGAAAAATTGTCCTGCCAAGGATGTCACCACGATGTTGAGTCGGTCAAAAACCAATCTTTACCCTTATTACAACTAGAAGGAGTCATATTTGACCATCAACGCTACCATCAATTTTTAGTGAATTGTGTACAAGATCCTCGATTTACCGCTGATTATTTGTTGGCGGCGATCGATGATAACTACCAACTACCTTGGTTAAAAAAACAGATCTATCGTTGGTTTACTATTCCACAATTAAAGACAAGAATAGTGCACTCACCGTCTACCCCCGAGGTAATTTAGAATCCTTTATAAGCCACCATCAAAACTTTTGCTTCCTTATTTAGGGGCTTTTAGCTGATTCAATAGCCCTAAGTAAACACACGATGCTGCAATGACGGCATTTGTTGACGGACTTGTTGTAATCGCTCTGGTTTTATTTCGGCGATCGCCACTCCCGGCTGATCCCCCGCATCCGCCAGGATAACGCCCCAGGGGTCAATGATCATGGCGTGGCCATGGGTGAAACGACGTTCATAGTGGCGACCGGTTTGGGCCGGAGCAATGACGTAACAGGTATTTTCAATTGCTCGTGCTTGTAGCAGCACCTGCCAATGATCTTTCCCGGTGTAGGCGGTGAAGGCTGCGGGAACGAATAAAATATCTGCACCGTTGCGGGAGAGATGGCGATAGAGTTCTGGGAAGCGCACATCATAGCAAATGGAAAGTCCCAAGTTTCCTAGCGTGTCCGAATGATAAATAGGAGGATATTCGCCCCCCGCTTGCACGGTTGCTGATTCCCAATAGGTATTGCCGTCAGGCACATTAACATCAAAAAGATGCACCTTATGGTATCGGGTTAACTCTTTCCCATTCGCTGCGACCAAAGTGGCCGCGTTGTAAGCTTTACTGTCATCGTCAGGAACCGGAACGGGAAAGCCCCCCGCCAGCAGCGTAATTTGAAATCGTTGCGTCATGGTTCGTAAAAATTTATCTGTGGCTCCGGCAATAGCGCTAGCGTGGGCAATTTTTTCAGCCTCATCCCCTAAAAAAGCAAAATTTTCGGGTAGGCGATTAATTCTGCCCCTTGTCGCACGGCTAAATCAATCAGTTCTTCTGCCTGCTGGAGATTCTCATTTAGGTTACGTCGGCTGGTCATTTGAACCGCAGCAGCAAGGTAGGATTTCATATCTCAGGGGTCAACAATAGCGGGCTAGATTAGCTGTTTATTCTATCCTGAACAGACAGCTTGTCAGACTAAGGTTTGTGTCATCTATTTGTTGGCGACCTCAATCAACAGGCCTTGATTGAAAACTAACGACAGTGGCTATTTTTCACAGGCATCAAACAGGACTCAAAAAATAACAGCCAACGAATTTCTAGAATCCGTGAATTTACCCGTCATCACAGCCAGCCTAACAAGGGAGTTTTGGGAAAATGGCAGCGAATTTTATGCCATTGCTGTGGAAAAAACCAGCCAAAGCTGTGGAAAAGAAACTCACTATGTGGAAATCTTTATATTTTGTTTGCCTGATCGTTTACAGTAACAACCAATGTTTTTTTAATCATAGGGGAATGTTTAAGCACCATGGAATGGTTGGCGATCGCCTTGACAGGGTTTTTAGCACTTTTCAGCCCAGTCAATCTGATTGGGGATAAACTCATCGCAGACAATATCCGTAGCCGAGTGCATGATGTGGAAGAACTCTCGGTCCGGGTGGACAATGCCCCCAATTTTGGCGTGGTACAGGGTAAAGTCCAACGGTTACGGATCGCCAGCCGGGGACTGGAGGTCATTCCAGCCGTGCGGATTGAACAGGTGCAACTAGAAACAGACCCGATTGATGTTAACTGGCGCTCTTTGTCCGGGGGAAGCTTACGTCAGTTGCGTCAGGCTCTCCGTCAACCCCTCCAAGGGGCAACGGAAGTAGTGATCACGGAAGCCGACATTAATGAAGCCCTGGAAAATGCCCAGATTCAAACCCGCTTAGAAAGGCTACTCAATCAGGTCATTCCCGATGATGCGCCCCGGTTTCAGCTTCTGGCGGCCCGGCTTGATTTCCTAGAGGATAATCGACTCATGATCGCGATAACCCTGAGTCAAGGCAGTGAAGCGGAAGCAGCCCCAGAAACCCTAGAAATTGAGGTTGAAACGGGTATTCAAATCGAGCAGGGCAGCAAGCTCAGCCTGATTAATCCCGTGGCCCGGCTCAATGACCGCAAAATTTCTAGCCGTATTGTCAACAGTATTGTGGGTAGTTTTGATGACCGCCTGGATTTGCAACCGTTTGAATTCAGGGGGGTAACCGCTAGGGTGATCCGTTATGCGTTGACACCCGATCAATTGGCGGTCAGCACGTTTTTTTCCCTTGCGCCCGAATCAATTGAACAATGAAATGCAGGGGAAATAAAAACAATAATTTAATTTATCGCTACTCTGCATAACTATAGGGATCGGCCGGGGTGGGAATTGTTTCCAGGGTTTTTGCCCCCAATACCACCTGACGTTTTTCCTTCCCAGTGGCGATCGCCAGGGTATCGGATTCCATTTCTCCTTGGATTTCGAGCCAACTATCTTGGGGATATTGCGCACGGGAACCGGATAGTCTCACCGGGAGGGCAACGGGGTAGGCATCCACGGCGCAACAGGTCAAAATAAAGCGGCTGATGAGCAAATAATTGTCTGGCAGGTAATCGGGATACACCACAAATCCGGTGACATTGGCCGGTTGTCCCGCATAAGCATCGGGTTCTGGGTAAGCATTAATGGTGCGAATCCAATCCACTAAGGAGCGCTCTTCCGGCTTCTGTCGAGCGGTAAAACTTTCGGCTTGCCATTGGGTCGGCGGTAGGGTGTTACTAATTCCCCGTTGGAGCGCTAACTGGCTATTAAAAACCGTCGGGCTGATTAATAATCCAGCCAACGCTGTCACCATCAAAAGGGAAGTCCCGACCCCCAACGGTAACACCGTCACATGGGTCACACTGTCCTGTGCCCGTCCCCCTGGCGATCGCCGTGTCCACCGCCGGACAGTTTGGGCTAACCGGAATGACCCCAGCAGTAGCAAAACAACCCCCGTCACAGCCACCAAGGCGAAATAGTTGGGATGGATCAGGAGCTTCAGTTCACCCGTCAATGAATACTTGAGAATGAGGATTCCCCAGGCAAGAATTCCTAAGCCATCAAGTTGATTGAGAACTTTCCAAATTGGAGTCAGTTTTTTGCGGAAGGCAGCAGTTTGAGCAGTCATACGATTCGTTGAGTCATCGGTTCAAATCACTGTACCGTCAGCAATCGTCATGTTTTTGATCACCACAATCACCCCGCCACGGATGTAAAATCCTAGCTCTTCTCGATTCGCTTCTTCCACACTTTCTTTGTTGATAATCATCACGTTTTTGCCAATGCGAGCATTTTTATCGATGATGGCATGGCGGACGGTGGAACCAGCCCCAATCCCGGCCGAAATTTTTCCTTCCGCTTGATTCACAGACCGCTCTGGGAAAGATTCATAAAAATCATTGCCCATCACAAGGGTATCTTCGATAGTACACCCTTTTTCAATCCGACTACGGATACCGAGAACAGAGTGGTGAATCCGGCAATTCTCCTTGAGAATACATCCTTCCCCGATCATGGACTCCGTGACGGTGCAATTCAGCAATTTGCTGGGAGGCAAGTAGCGTCCGCGGGTATAAATGGGAGCTAGTTCGTCATAAAAGCTAAAGGGCGGCTGGGGCTGCTGGGTGAGGGTCAAATTGGCATGGTAGAAGGCTTCGATGGTTCCAATATCTTCCCAGTAATCATCAAATAAATAGGCTTGGAGGTTGTAATCATTCGCCGCGTTAGGAATAATTTCTTTCCCAAAATCGGTGTGGTCAGAATTACCTGCCAGCAAATCGAGTAACACCTGCTTTTTGAAGACATAAATCCCCATAGAAGCAATGAAAGGGTTTTCTCTTGCCTTGTTGGGCTCTAGCCCCAACAGGGTCGTATCCACCCGCATTTGTTGTAGCGCTTCCCCGGTCGGTTTTTCAGAGAAATCAATAATTCGTCCCCGGTCATCAATTTTCATTAGTCCCAATGCCGACGCTTTTTTTTCGTCGGTGGGCACAACCGATAGGGTAATGTCGGCATTCGTTTCCCGATGGCGCTGAATAAATTTTCCGTAGTCCATCCGGTAGAGGTGATCCCCCGACAAAATTAGATATTCATCAATATCCCATTCTTGAAATAACCAATGGTATTGCCTGACCGCATCAGCCGTTCCCTGGAACCAACCTGGGTTGTCCGTGGTTTGCTGGGCCGCCAAGACTTCCACAAATCCTTCTTGGAAGGCAGAAAAATTATAGGTTCGACTCAAATGACGGTTTAAGGAGGCGGAATTGTATTGGGTCAGCACATAAATTTTGACAATTTGGGAATTGATGCAATTGCTGACGGGAATATCAATTAACCGATATTTTCCGGCGAGAGGAACCGCTGGCTTGGCTCTGAGTTTCGTGAGGGGGTAAAGACGGGTCCCTGCACCACCGCCTAAAATAATCGCTAAAACACGTTTCACAAACAGACCTCTCGATTGCCAAAGATGTACCTTTGCTGACAAGTTTAGGGCTGAGGGGGACATCTGCAAAGTCAATAGAACGAAAAAAACAACGATAAATACCAAGACCAACCGGAAACAATTCTGCCGCTCGACAGGTCTGGCATTCAGGAGTTGTTATCCCGTTGCTCGAAGATAGCCTGGTTCTGTTGCTGCTCTTCCGTGGAAATCCAGCTTTACCCGATTAAACTCAGGGTTTGTGCTCAGCTATTCGCTATTTATTTTCCCAATTCCTCCTGCTACTTGCCTTTCCCCAATCGCTATGGTTTTACGCTTTCGTCACTTTGCTAATAGATCTCTGGGGTTGACAATCAGTGCTGTGGGTCTAATGTCTCCGCTTGGATGGGGGCTAACTCCGGTGGCGATCGCCAAGCCCATTCCGGAACATTGTTTGTTGTTGGCCCAAGCTCCGGACACAAGGATCAACGGGGAAGTCGGTGCCACAGGACAAAATGGGGAACCGGTAAAGGCGGGGGGATGGATGCCGATAGCTTGACAGTTTTTGATGATGGTTCCCCCTTGACGTTAAACCTAGCGGGCCGGGATGGTAGCAGCGGGGCAACGGGAAAGGATGGGCTGGCATCAGATTGTCCACCGGTTAATGTCCAGCAGACCCGAGAAAATGTGCGCATGGCCGATGGGGGCGATGGCGGTAACGGGGGGAATGGGGGCGATGGGGGGAATGGAGGGTCTTTAACAGTCTATACTCGCGACTTAACCAATCTGAACCATATCTCGGTCAATGCGGCTGGCGGTCAAGGGGGGCAACCGGGTCAAGGGGGAGCCGGCAGTGCTGGCTGTGATTGTTCCCAACCCTTTTGGACAACTGAAACTTGCTCTGGTGGTCGACCGGGGGATAGCAATTATCGCTGCATTACCGAAACCTTTACCTGCTATGACGGCCAGGATGGGATTAACGGACGCAATGGTATTGTCGGACGGGCAGGAAACCTGGGAAAACTCACTGTTTTAAATCTAGACCGCCCACTGGAGCCGGATCGCCCTTCGATTAGCGTTCCTTTTTCCACACTGAAAGATAGTGGTTATACCTTGTCTAAAAATCTTTGGGAAACCCGTACTGGTGCCATCCAACTGCTGGCCCCTGGTTCAGTTATTGACGATGAATATCAGCTCCTGACCCAGCGGATTGAAAAATCCTTTTTCCTACTGTGGAATGCCCCCCAACCGTTTGAACGCTTTGCGGGCACGAATGCAAACCTGACTTTAAACGAAACCGAAGGCATTCAGGTGGACTTACCAGACGATCTGTGGCTAGAAGGCACCACCCAACAACGGGAGAATGTGACTGAATTTGTGGTCTACAACGCCCTTTGGGAACGTGATGCCACTCGGTTAGGTCGTATAGCGCTATCGGGGAATGGACGCAACTTAAAATTATTCGTCACCGATGAAGCGGGACAATCTAATTTAATGGCAACGAAGTTTCGCTTGCGCTACCGGGTTACCCAAGAAGATCCGCTTTCGCCCGCCTTCCACCTATTCAACGAAATATGACGGGGAAGTCCCAGCGGATGCAATCACGGTCAATGGCAATCAGTTTCGTATCGACGTGGGTAAATTACCTATTGCGGAGGAGGATTTACGGGCAGGAACCGGAGTGGATATTATCCTCTTCGCTGATCGGACTTTTTCGGGCTATACCGCAGAACAACGGTTAAACTTGCGCAGCGTTATTCGGGGGAGCTTTGTGCCCACCAATGAATATCAGGATTTTCCGGAGACACCTACTTCGACTCCTCCTCCAGATGTTCCTGATAGCCCCCGTCCAGAGGCCGTTCCTCGACCCAACGAGTTTCCAGCGACACCGCCTCCGCTCCCAGTCCCTTCCCAGTCGATTCCTGAAGCTGAAACCTTTCCTCCCGATGGCTTTCAGTAATTTATTTGGGGTAGGTATTAGGGTTTCGCCCCCAAGTAAACTCTAAATCCTTACCCTCTAAAGCCTCAATAAATGACTCAAGTTGATCTTCCCCATTTCGCTTCCAAGCTTGGCGATGGCGATCGCCTGAGAGATATTGGTAATCACTTTCGAGGATTTTCTTGATGATTAAACATATTTGAGACAGAATAATAAAGCCTATTCGGGATGAGCATTGACTTCTGGTTCTTTTCCATAGCGATGCAGAACTAACTGTTTGTTTTCTATATGACAGCTAATGCGTAGCCCCTGAGTTACTCGGAAATGATCGATATTTCCTCTGTCTTTATATTTTTCATACAAAATCCCTCCATCTGCTACCAAATGAAACTTAGGTCTAAACAAAAGTTCGGTAAAATATCAGCCACAATTTGGGCAGGATTGTCTAATATTTCCAGCTTCTTATGAAGCCGATAAACTTCCACTTGCCGATTTTGGGGATTAATTAACCAGCCCAGACGACAGCCACAATCTTGATATTCTTGCATTTTTTGTTGGAGGTCTTTTAAACTGTCGCTTTTTGAGCGTAGTTCGATAATAAAATCGGGACACAGCGCCGGGAATGTGTCTTGTTCAGCGGGGCTTAGTGCCTGCCAGCGGCTAAGTTCGACCCAGGCCACATCAGGTGATCGTTCGGCGCCGTTGGGTAAGCGAAAAATGGTTGAGGAATCGAAAACAACGCCTAAGTTTGACTGGCGGTTCCAAGCCTGTAGTTGATAAATTAAGTCGGCATTTCGGCGTCCGGTGGTTCCCCCAGTGGGTGGCATAATCACTAGGTCTCCCGCTGACGTTAGTTCGAGTTTTAAGTGTTGGTTGGCGAGGGCGAGTTGTTCAAATTGTTCGTGATTCAGGCGGCGCTGGTCGGGAAATTTTAGCAGGGTGGCGCTCATGGTTCATTTCTTGGATAGTTGGCTCAAGGCTTCGGCACTATTTTGTCAGGAGTTTATTGATTTAGGGTTTTAATCCTAAAATCAATTCTAAGTCTTGCGTTTCTAGTTCTTAGATAAAGGGTTGAAAACAGACTTCAGGAGTTTTGACTATTTCAAAAAATACACTATCCATAGATTCCCTTCCCTTTGGAAAGGCGTTACATATAGCGAAAAAAAGCATTTAGTCAAAACTCGAAAGACTTGATACAGAATGCTAAAGCCTATTCAGGATGAGCATTGACTTCTGGCTCTTTTCCATAGCGATGCAGAATTAACTGTTTGTTTTCTACATGACAGCTAATGCGTAACCCCTGAGTCACGCGGAAATGATCGATATTTCCTCTGTCTTTATATTTTTCATATAGAATCCCTCCATCTGCTTTTAAAGAACTAATATCCCCTCGGAATTTTTCTAACAAACTGGATACTTTTGCTAAAGTTTCCTGTAATTTAACTCTTTCTTTCGGATTGTGACAGTCTTGATAATCTCGTTTAAATTTATCCAGATAGCTTAAATAAGGAAATGATAATAACTCACCGCTCAGTAGTTGATCTTTGGTTCGATTCCAGATTAATTTCCCCCAGGTCGTTAACAGCGCTTCTCCCTCTAGCTGAGTGACTAAGGTTTCTGGTAAATCTGGTAAGTCTTGGGCCGCAATGGGAGCATTCGCCGCTAGTCTTGCCATTAACGCCGCATGGGGGGCGATCGCCGTTGAGTCAATGTCAATTGGTAGGCGAGGAATGGTAATTAGTTGATTCGTCCCTTCAAAAATATAAGTCAGTTCATCGGCATAGAACATCCCCAGGGTGTTGAGATAGCCTTGTAAGGCTTTGAAGCCACCGACAAGATTGAAGTTAATCATGTAGTGGGCTTGTTCTTGTAAAGGACGGAGATTATTTTCTAGCCATTCCAGGAGTTCGTCGATGCCCCAGGCAAAATCTTGACTGCTGGCAGTACTTAGTCCAGGGGGCGTGTAAGTGGTAACGTTGACAATGCCCTGTTCCTGGAGAAATTGCTCCACTACTTTGGCGGTGGTTAATCCCTGGTGAGTGTCGGTGGCAATAAGGTAATGAATATCTTGATGCCCTTGGCTAAGGGCACTGGTTCCGTTTAATGTGATCCCAAAAGTCTCTTCTGATGGGAGATCCAGAGATTACTAGTAAGTCTTACAGATTAGCGATAAGTGGTTAGAGGCCTTGATTTTTCGTTCAGAGACTGTAAATTTTCCCCTAAGACAAAGAGTCCCAATCCCCTATACAGAGGGTTATACAGCTTCCCCATCATACTGAACCAGTGCCCGCGAATATAATCAGGCTTTGAGTCGCGAACGCATCTGTATCGAGCATATCAATCGTAGTTTGAAGATTTTCAGGGTTTTGGCGGGTCGATATCGCAATCGTCGTCGTCGTTATAATCTCCGCTGCAACTTGATTGCCGCCATCTACAACTATGAGTTATCTCTCTCTACTTTAGACAGGGAAAACAATACACAGCACATTGGGTCATGAATTATGAAAGAGGTCTACTCGCAGACAACACTTTTCCAAGGCTGGGCTCAGAGGCGTTTTGGGCGCTACCCCCAACTTTCTCGCTTGTTTTTGGCTGATTCTCACGTCTCCCACTAGGGTTTTGATGATTCGTTTATTTCCCGAGCGTTTTTTTCCTCCTTCAGAAAAAAAAATTCCCCGATAGTAGGAGAGACTAATGACTGTAGCTGATTTCTGAGTTCTACTTCTGTGCTCTCAAAATTTTCCAATTTATCGGGCTCTGTGTATTTGTGCATCAAGCAAGCTAATTCGGTTGTGTGGTAATTGAGCAAGACCTGATCTTCGCCGATTTAAATCTGAAGTGCATCACATAAAAAGCTTGACATAGAAAAGCTCACCAGTTAGAGTCTGAAGTCGTTCAAAACCAGCAGGCAAACCAATGAGCTATTCGCATCTTAGCATAGACCAACGAAATCATCTTTATCAACTAAAACAAGAACAGAACTTATCACAACGAGAACTAGCCAAACTGGTTGGGTGTTCACAAAGTACAATTTGTCGGGAATTGCAAAGAAATAGGACAGAGCAAGGGTGGTATTCACCTGACAAGGCTCAAGTTTTAGCAGATAATAGAAGGAAAGAGTCCAAAAAGAAATTTAACAACATAAATGACTGGATATTACATGAAGTAAAGACCAGGCTAAAAAAATATCATAGCCTGGAACAAATAGCCGGTAGGCTAAAAAAATTAGGAGGGAAATGGATAAGTTATGAAACAATCTATCAAATGATTTATCAAAACTATCAAGGGTTAGGAAAATATCAGCGATATTTAAGACAAGGAAAAAAGAAAAGGAAAAAGCGGGGAAGCATGAAAGGTAAGCGTGGAGGCATTCCTAATCGAGTCGGCATAGAACAAAGACCGGCAATAGCAGGAGAGAAAAAAGAGATAGGCCACTGGGAAAGTGACACAATGATTGGGGGAAACCATTTAGGAATTTTAGTTACTCATGTAGATAAAGCATCAAAGTTTCTAGTGGCAGGACTAGCAAAAAATAAAACAGCAAAAAGTATGAATATAGTTACATCAAAACTCTTTAAAAATATCCCACAAGAAAAATTAAAAACATTCACTTGTGACGTAATTATTCAGGAGTAAAGAAAAAAGGAGAAAGGGAAGACCGGGAAGAAGAGAGAGGCCAAGACCAACGCGAAGACACACCCCCCTGCGGCAGGGGGGGGGGGGAAGCAAGGAGGGAGCCCGAAACCCCAGGAGCAGCGGCGAAAAGGGTAAAAAAACCAAGGGGAGGGAGGACCGAAGGGAAAAAGAGGGGCACGCGGGGCGGAGAGGGCGACAAACAGGAGGGCCAGGACTTGTGACAATGGCAAGGAGTTTAGTTTCCATGAAGAACTAAGTGAAACATTGTCTGCATCTTTCTACTTTGCCAATCCTTATCATTCATGGGAAAGAGGGCTTAATGAACATACCAATGGTTTACTCCGGCAATTTTTTCCAAAAGGGACAAATTTTAAAATAGTCTCTCCAGAAGAAGTAGAAAAAGCCGTCGAATTAATTAACAATCGTCCTAGAAAATGCCTTGACTATCGAACCCCTTTTGAAGTATTCTATAAACTATCTTCAGACTCTGATGCACTTCATTGTTGAATTGGCCCTTCTGGTGAAATTGGTAGCATTTTTTTCCTATCCTATTTTTTATTTCCTCCATTTTCTCATCATTTTCTCACCATTTTTTTGGGGCACTTGTACCACTTCAAATGGGATACACCCGTTTGAAACGGTCATTCTTTATCTATTAACCCCCCAATATGCCTCCTTGCCGGTTATGGGGGCGCTGCTGGCCTATCGCGTGATTTATTATTGGCTCCCCTTCTGTATTGCGGGGATTAGCTGTGGAGGATATGAGGCTTATCAGCAACAGGATTAATGTCCCGCTGCTAATGTCTCATTGTTATCGCCCCACTGTCCGTATTGTCTCGATTCTCGGCCTTGCCTTCAATCATGTATTGCAGCGGGGCGGGTTGCAAACAAATTAGCAATTTTGATGTACTGATTGGCGATCGCCTCCAGGAGAAAGCGGTCATACGTTGATCAGATATTTTGACAGCAAAAGACAAAAAACATTAGTATTTCAATAAGAAAGAAATTTCAACGGTTTTTCTTCCATTTTGTCCTCATTATCTTTTTATGCCCACTTCTAAGCCAGCTAGGATTTCTAGTGTTATTCGCTATCAAAATGCAGCGCTGAATTATTACTTAAAATTAACAGGTTCTAATTATCTCCACTATGGCTATTGGGACCCGTTACCGACATCGCGGGAAGAGCGCTCAATGTTTCGTCTCAGACAAGCACAAGAAGCCTATTCCCACAAGCTATTAAGCTTAATTCCTCCCGGTACTAAAACGTTATTAGATGTGGGGTGCGGCATCGGCAGCAACGCCATTTTTTTTATTAATCAAGGTCTAGAGGTTGAAGGTCTTGCGCCCGATCCATTACAACAGGAAAAATTTGAAGAAATCACGCTCGGAAAAGCCATTTTCCACCAAACAAAATTTGAGGATTTTTGCGGAAAAAATCAATATGATTTGGTGTTGTTAAGTGAAAGTAGTCAATACATGGCAGCACAAGATATTGCAGCAAAAGCCGCCCAGTCTCTCAAGCCGGGGGGCTATCTTTTGTTAGCGGATATGTTACGGTGGGACGCGAATTATATCGAAGGAATTTTTTCTAATTGCCATGTGGTTGAAAATTTAGACAAGGCCTTAACCCAATCAGGGTTTAGTTTGATTCAACGGGAAGATATTTCTCGGCAAGTAGCCCCCACTTTGGAGCTAGCAATTGAGTATTTTCAACAGTTCGGTGTTAGTACTGGAGAATATATTAGTAGTATTTTAAGAATTGCGGTTCCACCCATTGCTTGGTTATTTGATTGGGCTTATGGTCGCTGGGCAAAAAAAACAGTCTTAGAGGGATTAGAGGCTAGCCAAATTTTTGAAAAGCATCTTTGCTACGAGCTTCAATTATGGCAATTGGCTAAATAAAGGCGATCGTCGGAATCTCTTTAATAAATTTAGGCAGGGCGTTGCCGTCACAACCTCATCAGATTTCTGCTTAAGAACGATGACTTTACCTCATCAGAATCTGTTGATTTCTTTTGCGACTTGAGTTCCCGATCCTGGGCGCAGTCCAGAGTCAGCCTCTCGGTTACTCTAGGTGCCAGGGGTTTGTTGGTCGGTAACGGGCGCGGTCAATTCCACGGTGGCGTAAATGTCTTTCAACGGTAGCGCCAGGTTTAATGGGTCAATATGAACCGTTGCCCCCAAGCCTTCGTAGGTTTTCATCAGCCAATCCTGTTGGGGGGTGCGCTGAAAGCAATCCACAAGATAGTCCTGGGAACTGACCAACAGATAGGTTTCTAGGCTGGGCAGGCGGCGATAGTCGTGGAATTTTTTGCCCCGGTCAAAGGATTCGGTGGACTCGGACAGGACTTCGATGATGAGTTTGGGTGATTGCACCATCGGGGAATCCAGGTCATCGGGATCATCATAGGTCACCACCAGATCCGGGTAATAAAACCGCCGTTGGCTTAGCAGCATTACTTTCATGTCGGCCATAAAGGTTTGGCAAGGGGGTTTTAGCTGTGACCGTAAACCCATAGCCAAATTGAGGCTAACCAAGTTATGGGCTTTGGTGCCACCCGCCATGGCATAGACTTGCCCATCAATATATTCATGTTTAATCTCGCTCTGGCTTTCCCACGCCAGGTAGTCTGCGGGGGAAAGGTAGTCGGGGTCAGGAATGGCAATCATAGGCGTTAACGCTGCATTCTTCCTGTAACAACAGGCGTAAGAGGGGATTCAAGTCCAATAGCTTAATAATACTGTCGGCAAATGTTCCGCACTCGCAGCTCATCGGGATGGCTGGCTAAATAGTCCTGTACCCAACGGCAGCCACTGCCCATCAGGCGCTCAAGGTCTAAATCCCACACTCGCACTTTGCCATCTGAACTACCGGAGACGCGGCGTTTGCCCATAGCCAATCCGCCCCTAACCCCTCCCAGGAGGGGAGCTTCAACAGTCCGGTAGTGCGCTAGTAAAGTGTGGGATAGGTGGCAAAATCATGCCAAGTCCAAGCATGCGTAGTTAATTGTGCCCTTTGAGCAGCCGTGTCATGGGTGCGACTATGACTCCAAATCCAGTTGAAATAGCTCACCACTAAACGCGCCGTCACAATCGTTTGCGCCCAAAGCTTTCCAAACTTGTTCTGACGACGATGCCAGCGTCCTGTTTGCTGCCGAACAATCCCATTAGTGCGCTCAAGGCGCTGGGTGTTTTCTTTGCCGACAACATGGAGGATTTCAGGGGGCAGAACTCGCTCATAGCCTCCCCAATTATCGGTGTACCAGAGTTTGCTATTCGTCTTCCCCTCAGTGCTAACCACCAGCTCATCAAGAAAAATGTCTGTGTGCTTACCGACTCGAACACTCAGAATTAAACCACTATCTTTGGCTAAACTCAAACCAATCCAACAATCGCCTACATCGAGTTCTTCCGGTAGACATTGTTTCTGTTTTTTTTGATAAAAGACCACAACTCATCTCCAACAATCGCCTCTGTCTCTACTGCTTGGAGTGCTCGATTATGAATTAATTGAGCCTTCTGGCTAGCCATCCTCACCAGACTAACCACCGTGCCATAGGCTCGTTTGCCAATACGAGCGATGCCTCGCAAACTGCTTCCCTCTGCATGGGATTGAAGTATCGTATGAACTTCCTCTAGGGTTATTTGCCGACGGTAGTAGAGCGTATCGAAGGTGTCCGTGAAGGTTTTCTAGCAAATGGGACAATGATATCGCTGGCTGCCCTTGCTGGTGCTACCGTGTTTGTGTGCCTTCGCATGACCACATAATGGACATTGCATAGATAAACTCCATCGTAGAACGACAAAACGACAAGATTAGATTACCCATCCCACACTTCTCTGTTGCACCACCGATTTTTGAGGGTCATCCGATTGCCCTGCTGGTGAGTATTGTTTCTTTAGTCGGATTACTATTGGCATGGTTGGTGTATCGTTTAGCGATGCCCATCGTAGCGGAACGGATGAGTGCTTGAGGCGATCGTGGTTTAGAGCAGCATCAAGGATCACCGCAAAATCTAGCAGAAAACGTCGGATTTCAACATAGGCGAGGTTTAAGAGTATTTGGCAGATTAGTGGCACGGCTCCCGATTATGATAGAAAGGTGGTAGTGGTCTGCTTCTTTTGGGTAACTTAAAAGCATGATTAGTTTTTTACTCTTAGGTAATGATGGCCCAAACTCTAGAGCAACAGATGATTGGTACACCGAGTCAGAATGATGATGTGGTTCTGTCAGTAAAGGGGGTGTCGAAAAAATTTTGTCGCAGTCTTAAGCGGTCACTTTGGTATGGGGTACAGGATTTAGCAAGTGAGTTATTAGGGTCAAATAAAGAGCGAGATTATCTTAGAAAAGAGGAATTTTGGGCACTAAAAAGTATCACCTTTGAATTACGACGAGGGGAAGCATTTGGTTTAGTGGAAGCCAACGGTGCAGGAAAAACAACTATACTTCGTATCATTAGTGGCTTGATTAAACCAGATGAGGGAGGGAGTAAAATTAGTGGCAGAATCGCGCCATTAATTGCTTTGGGAGCCGGATTCAATCCAATATTGACAGGGAAAGAAAATATTTATACAAACATGGCGATCTTAGGGTTAACAAAACAAGAAATTGATGACCGTTTTGATGATGTTGTGGCATTTGCAGAAATTGGTGATGCATTAGATTCACCCGTCCAAAATTATAGTTCAGGTATGGCTGCACGGTTGGGTTTTGCTTGTGCCATTCATGTTGAACCAGATATTTTATTAGTTGATGAGGTTTTAAGTGTGGGAGATATTAGATTCCGTAGTAAATGCTATCGAAAACTAGCTCAATTGCAAGAAACTGGGGCGAGCTTTATCTTGGTATCACACAATCCTCTGTCTGTTCTTCAAATTTGTGACTCAGCAATTTATTTATTACGGGGCGAAATGAAGTTTTCGGGAAATCCTGAAAATACAATGAATAAATATGAAGAAGACTTATTTTTAACAACCTCTAAAATGCCTGAAGCAGCAATCATGAAACCACCCAAAAAATCAACGAGTGAAAAGTTTGGTCTTAATATCCTAGAAATTTATTTTAGTGACGCTAACAACCCTACCACACAATTTTTAGAAAGTGGGAAAAAAGCATATCTTAATATCATTTGTGATGTGCAGAAAGTATTTGAAGAAATTAATATTTATCTAACGTTCACAGAAATGGGACAAAAAGATAATATCATGTTATTTTCAGGAACTGCAATAGACAATATTCATTTAAAACCAATACTAGGAATACATAATATTCAGCTTGAATTTCCACATCTTGGACTATCACCATGAATATATGCTTTAAATATAAAAATAAAAAAAGAAAAAGTTAAAGCAGATTCCAAAATGTCTAATTGTCGCTTTTATCAACCTCATCATTGGAAACTATTGCCCGCTATTCCCACAAGCTAATTATCTTTAAAATATACTTTTTTATAGGGGTATAAGTATGAAAGAAAAACGAAAAAACAAGTTTGATATCCAAGATAGTCAATATATTTTTCCTTATCACTATCTGCCCACATATGATGGAAATAATTTTCATATCGCAAGATCCAGAAGAATAGGATATGAATATATATCTTACCTAAGCTTAATACTTGATCAATTAGAAAATATAGAAAGCTTTCTTGATGTTGGAACAGGAGATGGGCGATTTATTTACGAAGTAAAAAATAAATTTCCAGATAAATATCTTAGGGGTATTGATCTTTCATCTAAAGCCATTAGTTTTGCCAAAGCATTTGTATCAAATGAAGAATGTATTTTAGGGGACATTACAGATCCAGCTATCTTTGATGGTGTTAAGTTTTCACATATCAGTTGTATTGAAGTTTTAGAGCATATTCCACCTAACCAATTAAATAGCTTTGTTAAAGGGATTTCACAACACTTAAAAGATAATGGAACACTTCTTATTACTGTTCCATCTGACAATGTTCCCGTGATAGCCAAGCATTTTCAGCATTTTAATATTGAGTCACTATCAAAAACAATTTCTCCTTATTTTAAAATAATTGACTTTAAATATATAAATCAAAGGAATTTAATGGTGAAAGTGATTGAAAGTTTATTACAAAATAAATTTTTCATATTAAACAACCAACGATTTTTAAGGGTACTATTTAAATTCTATAGAGAGAAATTATTTTTTGGAAAAAAAAGCAACACATGTAGAATATTCTGTATTTGCAAAAAACAAACTTATGACAACTAATCGCGAAGATGTGACTGCTATTATTCGTACTGTGGGTGAGCGAACTAAGCAAGCTTGTTATGAATTACTCTCTAAGCAAATTCCCGAAGAAAATATCATTATTATTAATGAAATTCCTTTTTCTGCGGCCCTAGTTCAATCTTTTAAGGTTGGCATAGAAAAAAGCTTATCCTGGACACTTTGTATTGATGCCGATGTGTTGATAAAGCAAAATGCGATTGAAGAATTACTACTGGTCACAGAACAACTGAATGAAAATATGTTTGGAGTTCAAGGATTGATTTTCTGTAAATTCTTTGGGGGGTTTAGAGGTGCCGGTAACCGACTCTATCGTACTGCATTGCTGCCTCTAGCTTTAGATTGTATTCCCTCCATAGAAACCATTCGGCCTGAATCGGATACAGTGCGTGCAATGTCAGAGAAGGGATACCCATGGAAGCTATTAGATGTAAAAATTGGATTACATGATTATGAACAGTACTATAAAGACATTTATAGAAAGTGTTTTATTCAAGCTCACAAACATGATTACTATGCTCAAGATTTTTTTATCCCCCTCTGGACACGTCTTGCTTCAAGTGATCTCGATTATCAAGTAGCACTATGGGGTTTGCAAGATGGGAAAAATTTTTCTCAAACCATACAAATTAATGTTGAACAATTTCCTTCAGAAATCAATGAACTCTTAAAAATGAAAGGATTGAAAGAAAAAACCAATGATTTGTCTTCGGAAATTTTCAATAGTCTTCAAACTACTAATTTTCTGGTTAATTATATACCTTATGCTGAATACATTGAGAACTACGACAAATGCCTAAGTGCCCAATTATCAAACAATCCTGCAAGCTGGAAGCAAATTATTATTCAAAAATTCAAGTCTAGAGAAATACTTAAATTAGTCTATCAATTTATCCAAGGTATTTTATATAAAGTAAAATTAGTATTGGAGGCTAAAAAGTGAATTAGGATAAGAGCCATAAAATCTTTTTTCTATCTTAAATAAAAGATATATCTTAATCTTTACCTCCCGGATAGTTTAATAAAAGGGTATAAAATGTTTGATTTATCTAAGTTACTTTTAAAAAAAATACTTAAAATCCTTGACTATATAAAATATCCAGAATTTGCCAAGATAAAAAGATTAACAAATGGTTATTTATCGCCACGAATTTATCATGCTATATACCAATCTGCACTAAACGCTCCAGAGGGAATGATGATTGATATTGGGCCTGCTCAAGGAGCAAGTTCAATTAGCCTAGGACTAGGGATTCGTCGGTCTGGAAAAGCTAACAGTAAAGTGTTCTCTATTGAAAAAGGAATGGGTTCTCAGGCCTTACCAACCTTTGATGATATTGAGAAAAATATAAAAACTTTAAAAAGAAATATTCAAGCTTATAATCTTGGTGAAACTTGTACTATCTTAGCTGGTGGAGTAGAAGAAGTATACCCTAAAATAGATAAAAATAAACCTATCTCACTACTCTTTATTGATGCAGATGGTGCATTAGATCGAGACTTCGAATATTTTTATAATCAATTATTGCCGAATTCTTTTTTGATTTTTGATGACTATGATGATGTCATTAATGAGTTGGCAAAAAGAAAATATTTACAGTATAAATCATTTGCAGAAATCGAGGAGTATGTTAAGTCTAAAGGGGTAGAGGAATTTATTCAACTATGTCCATTAGGCAAGGAATATACCACCTATCGTTTTATTCAATATTTTTTAAGCCAAAATCTTATTGTCCAAGATGAAATCATTGGCACAACTTTCTTTGGACGAAAAGTCAACAATCATCAGCTAGAAGACTTTCATTTGAATGATCTTAAGCGCATAAGAAATGAAATATTTGAAAAATATTTTAAGCTTAATACTAACTTCAATCTGTAGAGTCCGCTTTTAAAATCCTTTAGAGCCAAGTTTTAGCAAGGATTTGAGCATTTTCACAAGTGGGCTCTACCCCTTATAAAATAAGAAATTCAGCCAACTTCAGTCGCCAAGTGGAATCAAATATAGGATAAGAGCACTGTGCTTAAGCGCCCTATTACTTTGGGAGTTTATTCCCTAGAAAAATTATATCTGTCCTATATTAATTTGATCTATTAACTTAGCTGAATTTATTATACAATTACTTTTCAACCGTATTTATAGTTATGGTTTCTGAGCATCACCATCAACTTCATGCCCCTCCACTGACAATCGGGCTGATAACAACAGAGTATGTCACCGAGAAAAATTTTGATGGAGGTCTAGCTAATTATCTTAATCGTTTAGCCCTTTCTCTAAAAGAGCTAGGGCATTATCCAATTGTAATCATTATTGTCATCAATCAAAAGAGCCAAGTATTCTATCACCAAGGCATTGAAATTCACAGGGTTTGCCTATCAGGGTTGACATTAGTGCGCATCATAAAACTTTTAGGAATGAGACTCTTTGATAATAGCCTAGGTATATTATCGCTAGGTATATGTCTTCGGTTTTATTTAAAAAGACTTGCTGGCGATCGCCAATTTTCAATTCTTCAATATCCAAGCTGTGCTGGTTTAGGATTATTCCGTATTAGGAATATACCGAGCATAATAAGAATTTCTAGTTATCATCCCCTTTGGAATCTAGCCTACGATAGACCATCAAGTCTTGATGTACGCGCCTATGAGGAAATTGAGAAGTTAGCCTTTGTCCAGGCTGATGCATTATTTGGGCCCAGCCATTTAATTGCTAATGCGGTGCAGGACGCAACCCAAAAATCCGTAAAAATCATTGAAACACCATTTATTCTTGAAACCCAAGACTTAGACACCACGCTTTATCAACAATATTTGCAAGGCAAAAAATATTTACTATTCTTTGGGACTATTGGCTTGATGAAAGGTTGCGATACGATCGCCAAAATCATTTATGACGTGTTGAGTTTAGATTCAGATCTGTACTTTGTATTTGTGGGAAAAGATAAAGACTATTTGGGCTATCAAGGAAAGAGCCTCATGGTGGATATAAAAAATAATGCGCAAGAGCATCAATCTCGGGTAATTCATTTCCAACGCCAGCCCCATAAATGCTTATATCCCATTATTGCCAATGCCTACGCAGTCGTTTTACCCTCCTTGATTGATAATTTTCCTAATACCTGTTTAGAGGCGATGGGACATGGAAAAATTGTGATTGGAACAGAAGGAAGTAGTTTTGAACAACTAATTTCTAACGGTGTTAGTGGTTTTCTTTGCCAAAAAAATAATCCCCTTGAGTTATTACACACTATCGAAACAGTTTTAGCATTAACACCTGGAGCCAAAGCAACGATTGAGCAGAATGCTTACCAGCGGATCGAAGACCTCCAACCCGAAAAAGTGGTTAATCAATTGGTTGATTTTTACCGCCAAGTCATCAATGACTTTGACTCATAACAAAAACACTTATAGGAAACGAAATGAAGATTTATCTTGATTGAATTTTTCTGTTCATTGTCGTTTGTGTTCAACACCCCAACATCTGTGGAATCAGTTGGCGGTGTTGAGAGACAGTGGCAATCGTGTTGGCAATCATGGTGCCGCTGGCCGCCACGGCGGGTAAGCCAATACCGGGAAAGGTGGAATCTCCCACGCACCACAGATTTTTTACAGGCATTTTAGGGGAGGGGAATAAGCCATTAGCCGCCGATATTGCTGGGCCGTAGCTGCCTCGATAACGTCGTAGAAACCGTTGATGGGTAAGGGGGGTTCCCACCAATTCCACCTCTACCCGCTCTCGAATATCAGGAATAATTTTCTCCAGGGACTGCCACATAATGGCTGCGCGTTGTTGTTTGAGATCTGCATACGCCTGACTATGACGGTTCAAGCCCTGCCAGACTGCGTAGGGTTCGGTTGCCGGCGTATAGACATGGAGCACATGCTTTCCGGGGGGAGCAAGCTGGGGATCAAGGACAGAAGGAATAGACATGACAACTACATTCTGAGGCGCAGTCACGCCCCTTTGCCAATCATTGACCACAATATAATGGCATTCCAAATCAGGGCGAATGTTAGTGGCATCGACGCCTAAATGGAGATGCATAAAACTCTCGCAGGCCGGGGTTGCTTGTCGCTGTTGGCGAAAGGAGGTCGGCAAAACCTGATCCGGCATGAGATGGAGCGTATCCCAAATCACCGCATTAGACACCACCGCTCGACTCGCCTGAATGGTCTCTCCAGAACGAAGCCGTACCCCGATCGCCTGTTGATTTTCTACGAGGATTTCTTCTACATGGGCATTGAGGCGTATCTCTCCCCCGTATTTATTAAGCCCCCGATTTAACG
The DNA here is from genome assembly GCA_942490695.1 of Merismopediaceae cyanobacterium. Lineage (GTDB taxonomy): Bacteria > Cyanobacteriota > Cyanobacteriia > Cyanobacteriales > Microcystaceae > Synechocystis. The sequence goes on from CALNXU010000009.1 coordinate 26,712, forward strand.
CGGCCACCAGTGCCGCACTGCCCCCTATCGGATAATCCAGCTTGACACCGGGACGATACCACTCTGCAAACATAAACGCCATTTCGGCGGAATTGGTGCCACTGGCGGGGAAGCCAGAGAGCAAAAAGCACAGTAAATCTAACCAATTACGGGTAAAGGGATCGTGGATGTGACGGTCTAGGATGGTGCTGTAGGGGGCAGAGAGGCGTTGCATTTGCCTCCCCCGTCTCAGTAATGTACCCGCATGGGGCAGTAACGTCCGCCATGCTTGCCAATCCCAGCGCATTGCGGCTGGGGGTAATGCCGTTGCCGCCTGGCCAAGCGGGATCATCTTCGCCTGGAGTTGTTGCCACTCAGTTGCGGCTGATTCGCCCCGTAGTCGGGATAAAATTTCTCCAAAAGGTTGGGCCCCCACCGGGGCCGAAAATGTTCCTTCCGGAATATCTACCCCCCAAGCGTCGTAGGTGAGCCAGGTGGCATCCTCTCCGATGGCATTGAGGACATGGCGTAGGGGATTCGGAGAATGGCGTGAAGATAGCCCAGAATACAAAGAAGGCCCAGAGTCAAAATGGTATCCCTGGCGTTGAAAGCCGTGGGCCGCCCCACCGGGAATATTGTGGCTTTCACAGACAATGACCCCATAGCCATAACGGGCTAGGAGGGCGGCGCAACATAAGCCACCGATGCCACTACCAATGACCACAACATCTGTGTTAGTCACCCTAAATACCTCTGGCAAATAGACTTTGTCATGATGAATAAGTTGACGACCGTCAGAACTCAAGCTAGAAAGTTAAGTATTGTAAACTCCACAAACCCTAAATGCATTATGAGCGACAATCTTCAACCGAGCCAAACGCCTAAGCAGCAAGACCCCAAGTTTGGGTTTAATAACTATGCCGAAAAATTGAATGGGCGGGCTGCTATGGTGGGCTTTCTGCTTTTACTGGTGATCGAATACTTTACGGGTCAGGGGGTGCTGGCCTGGCTAGGATTACGGTAATTGATTTAGGCAACGGGGCGATCGCCATAGTAACCCTCTGCCTCAAACTTTATTAACCCCGATGACGGAGGATGTGCCCCCCTTGAATCAAAATTAGCGTTTTGGGGACATCATCCAACCCAACGTGGCTTGTAACCCTACTGAATGCGGAACCCGGGACTTGAACCCGGAAGTCCTTGCGAACACTAGAACCTGAATCTAGCGCGTCTACCAATTCCGCCAGTTCCGCCTGTAATACCAGTCTACAATCATTGCTTAAAAGGATTAAACCGTCAATAAGTTTTTAGACAGTCCTACACAATCGACGATCAATCAACTGACATTTGGAAACCAGCGCTGGATCGGAACCCAGATATTAGACTTCATTGGGAAGCAGTTCCCGGAGGCGAATTTCGTCCCGGCGGGGGTCGGCGTTACTGACTTTCAGACTCAGGCGATCGCCAGGGGAAACACTGCGGTCAAAGCGGTGGGTCAATTCCAGCCCCAGCTCTTCCAGTAAAATCAAGCCCAGACCATCGTCTTCCCGGAGCCACCGGAGCATTAGTCCTTGCCAGACTTGGTCAATGTTACGCCGCAAAAATTCTAAGCCCCAATAACGATTGGTTTGGCGCTCCACCAACGTCGCTTCCTTGGATGAAGGCATGACGCTATAGAGGATCTGCTGAATTTCTTCATTGGCAAAAGGTAACGTCTCCCCCCGCAAATAGGCCTTAATTTGAAAATGGGTCAACAAATCCGTGTAGCGGCGGATGGGGGAAGTGGCTTGGGAATAGACATCCAACCCTAAACTGGCATGGCGGCTGGGAGTTGTGCCCACTTCACTGCGGGGCATACACCGCCTCACGGCACATTCCCGGACGGGGCCGGCTGGAAGGAGCAACAATTCATCCTCTGGGGGTAATTCCGGTTGGGGTTGTCCCCGGAACGGCACAGGAATATTTTCTGTCTGACAGAATCGCCCAGCCACTTCCCCCGCAAGAATCATCATTTCTGCCACCAATTGCCGGGATACGGAGGTTTCCAGCAAATAAATTTGCACTTCCTCGGCTTGATTGACCTTAATCACCGCTTCCGGCATCTTAATATTGATAGCGCCTTGAGCTTTACGCCATGCCGCCCGGAGCTTAGCGGCTTTTGCTAGGGTTTCTAATTCTGGCTCCGCTTGAATTCCCAACACCAACATTTCATCCACATCGTCGTAGGTGAGTCGATAGGTAGGCTTCACCCAACTGGCCGCAATTTCAAAGTCCACCACTGCCCCATCCTCGGCTAGGATGACCCCAAAACTGAGGGCGGCACAGCGTTGTCCCTGCAACAAACTCATGGGACCGGTCGCCAATTCCGTTGGGAACATGGAGATCATTCCTGTGGGCAAATACAGGCTGGTGCTGCGCTTACGAGCTTCTAAATCCAGTTCATCATTGGGGAGGAGTAACCGGGTGGGGTCAGCCACATGAATCCAGAGCCGTTCCCGCCCATCCGCCAAGGTCTCCACACTCAATCCATCATCAATTTCCGATGTACTTTCGTCATCGATGGTATAGGTTTTGAGATGGCAAAGATCCCGGCGGTGGATGTCGGGGTCAACAGGGAGATGGGTTAGACGGACATGGGCCACGTTGGTTACCTTGGCAGGGAATTGACTGGGGTAAGCACTACGGCGTAAAAATAAATTTTCGTGGCGCTGCCAGATGCCTAATTCTATCAGGAGGTTATGAACGTCTTCCGGTCGGCTAGATTTTCCGATGCGCTGGAGTAAGTCCAACGCGGGGCGATGATTTTGCTCCGGAAAGAGCACCAACTTCTCCAAAGCGTTCAACCGCTGGCGATCGCCACCTTCCCAAGCAATGGTTTCTCCGGCCAGAGCTGCTTGCAGACGTTCATTAAATCTTGCCTCTTCTGCTGCTTTTTGAGCCTGGACGGCTAACTGATGTTGAATTTCTTCCACTTGAGCAGCGGTACGGGGTTCATAGCGTTCCCCTTTTTGTTTGAAGTAAATCTTATCTCCGGCGAGTAGGACATGGGCCGCATAGCATTGGGCTGGGGATTGTTCCGAAAACAGCAATAGCGCCAAATCGTCAGCTGTGACGGACTCGCCCTCTTCCGCCAACAGTTCCCACGCCACTTCTAAGCTGGAGGGATCGAGATAATGTTCGACTTCGTTGAGAAAGGTTGCAATATCCGCTGGGGTATAGCCTTCATCCTTGACCTCATAGTCTATCCGCTGGGGCTTGAGCTTATGGGATTGTCCCCCTTGATCAATGACGATCCAATCTTTTTTCCCCTCTGGACGGTCAACCACGGCTAACCGTCGTTCTCCTTGATGCCGAAATTCAATTAACTTGCCGGGTTCCACCGCCATACTGCTCACTCTTGGTACTAACTGTTGACAAACCTGTCATTGCTCCCGCCATTTTGCCACAATCCCTATCCCCAGTCGCCCCCCACTTCTAGGCCAGCGGTCTCTGTGGTCGCGGTGACGAACGCCCGGTGTCCCTGTTTACCTAATTGCAGGGTCAACTGCCCCCGCGTGGTATCCCGACAATTGAATTGCAGTCCTTGGGCGGTGGGGGTATACACCCACATGCCGGGATCATCCGTGGTGCCGTGGAGGATCATCCAATAGCGGTCATTGTGACCAGACAATTGCCAGTCCCCCCAGCAAGGGATTTGCCAAGTAAGACGGTGATCGAGGGTATTAAATTCATAAAATTGGTCGTTGTAATGAATGCCGACGAGTGCCACCGATTCCGCCTGCTCCCACACTAGGCGCTCGCCCCCTGCCGCCGTGACGCTCAGGCTCGGTTCCCCAAGGAAATGATTAGCCTGGCACCAAAACCAGTAGCGTGGAAACGATGTCCCCCAATTTTTTTCGGCATACACTAGGGCATGGTTAAATTCCAGGCGATCGCCTTGCCATTCGATGAATCCGGTGGCCGACCCTTTTGCCAGCAAGACTTGCCAGCCGGGATCAAACAACGGTAAAAATGACCGCCATCCTGCCGTGGCACGGGAAGAACGTCGCTGGTCTCCCCAACCATTTTGGGGCTGGATGGTGAACTGCCAACGACAGGGAGCCTGTTGGCCGGGAAACACAATACAGCCCAGATGCTGATGTTGGTGAATTTGATAACCTCTGGCAATGTGTTGCCAAAACTCGGCGGTGGTTAACGGTCTTGGCCGTCGTAAGGGGGCAGAGTCCAATGCTTGCACTTTCCCCCACTGCCCGAGTCCAAATGCCTGGGGAGCAGCCCAAAAGGACTTCACATCCGGGAATGTCCGGCAGGCTAATTGATCGACATAACACACTTCCCCTACCCCCGCTTGTTTCACCGTGGTTCCCAAGATCTGAATGGCACCACCTTGATAGGGGCGATCGCCAGCCGGATTCTCAATGGAGTACATGAACGCGAAACTTTGGCGTTTTTCTGGCAGTAGCAGACGAACATACCACCCTTCAAAAAAGGGAGATTGCCCCTGCCAGTGGTAACCACTATGGGGAGAAGAAGACCGGCTCATTGGCTGACTTTAACCCGCTGTTTTAGCATTTTCATCATTGCGGCTGTGGGGACAATTCAATACAAATGGTTAGCTGTTGATGAGTGCCAAAATTATCGCATTGAGAGCCGCGGCGACAGCCAATGAGGGTTTGCTGTGTGATGCTAGCTTACCCTTTGGAAGTTTGAAGAACAATTCCTGACTTAGTAGGGAACAATTCCTTAGCCATCACGCGACTTAGCTGGTAATGGTATTTGTCAAAATTTATTTAAACTTTTGTCTTTTGTTCGTGTTTAGCTAATATTCTCATCGTACTCTGTTCAACATTCATCGTTCATCGAAGTCTTCCTCGATCATTCTTCCACGCTCAAATTATGTCAGCTCTGCCTAACACATCTGTTCCTCCAACCGTTAGTCGTCCTACCCAATTGAACGCCAACACGATCAATCAACTACCGACAGCATTACAGGTGCTTTTACGGTTCCAACAGACGACAACGGTTCTGACCTTAACAGTTGTTGGCGCAGCACTGGGATTTTATGGTTGGACAGTATATACTCCCCTGCGTTGGAATGACGCTTATCAACAATTGAAAGCCTTGCAACAGCAAGAGCGACAAATCACAGTCAACACCGAAGCCATCAAGCATCAATTAGCCCAGGAAGCCAATCAACCGAATTCTGGATTAGTGAATCCGAATCCCCATCACAATATTTTTCTACCCGAAAAAACCATAGAGTCTGTTGCCTCCCAAAAGTCGGAATTCCCTATGGCCCAGACTGTGGTCATGCCGGTCTCGACTCGCCCCATGGCATATTAGGTTAATCCGTTCATTAATATTGGCATTGGTTAAGCCCGTCGGCGATCAATAAAATCGAGGTAAATATCGCCAAGTATCTACCTCCGTTCCCTCCAAACGCTTGTCTCCATGGCTTCCTCTCACATTAAACCGTTTCCCACCCGGCACACTAAAAAATCAACTATCCCCAAGCAACGTCGCCGCAAAGTCAGAAAAAAGGCGAAATCTGAACAATTGCCGATTGTGCGATTGCTCATTGTTTGGTTAGTTCTCGTCATCGGGTTAGTCGGTCTGGGATACCGTTTGTATCAACTGCAGGTTGTCGAAGCAGGTGCATATCAAAGTAAGGCCAAAGCCCAGAAGACAACTGCACTGCAGCCCTATGTCCCCCGGCGTCCCATCATCGACAGCATGGGCAACGTTTTGGCCACTGATCGCCTAATGTTTACCTTGTTTGTGCATCCCAAGTATTTCAAGCCCACCGAGGCCATTCCTGACCCCGCCAACTATGTTGCAACGCAACTGTCCAAAATTTTGGGTGATGTTACCCCAGAAGAACTATTGGAGCGTTTCCAGAAAAAAGAATCCGGGATTAAGTTAGCGACGAATCTCAGTGAATCTCAGGCGGTCAAAATTAATGGCATCAATGTGGGTGGGGTGGACTTAGAAAAAGATTATGGTCGTTACTATCCCCAAAATGAGATGGTGGCGGAAATTGTGGGCTATGTGGACAATGCCCATCAAGGACAAGCCGGCGTTGAACTGAGTCAATCCGAAATACTAGAACGGGACGCCTTGTCCTTTGCGATCCAACGTAACGGTCAGGGCCGGATCCTACCCACTTCCCTCCCCAAAGACCTCCTCCAATCTAATGATTGGCGATTACAGTTAACGATTGATCTCCGCCTGCAGCAGGCAGCGCGGGAGTTACTCCGGGCCCAGGTGCAACGCTATCAGGCCAAGCGGGGAACGCTCATGATCATGGATGCCCAGGATGGTGCCATTGTCGCCATGGTCAATGAGCCGACCTATAACCCCAATGAATATTTCAAAGCCGACGTGGAATATTTTAAAAATTGGGCTGTGAGTGATCTGTATGAGCCGGGTTCAACGTTTAAGCCCGTTAATGTTGCGTTGGCGTTGAACGATAAAGCCGTTAAAGTCGCCGACCGAGTGTCTGATCCGGGATCGGTTCAAGTCGGTCCCTGGACAATTTCCAATGCCAGCAAAAGGGGCGCAGGGATGACCAGTATTACGGAAGTCATCCGTCAATCCAGTAATGTCGGGATGGTGGCCATCATCCGCCGCCTTAAACCGGCTCGTTACTATGAATTAATGCAGGGTATTGGCTTGGACAGTAAAACCGGTATTGATTTACCGGGTGAAGTTGCCAACTATCTTAAAGACCGGAAAGAATTTATCAACCAGCCCATTGAACCAGCCACCGCATCCTTTGGCCAGGGTTTTTCTATCACCCCCATCAAACTCTTACAACTCCACAGTGCCATCGCGAATGGGGGGCGTTTGGTCACCCCCCATGTGGTTAAAGGCTTGGTGGATACCCATGACCATCTTCATTGGCAGCCGGATTACCCAGAAAAACGGGTCTTTTCGGAAGCAGATGCGTTGGCGGTGGTGGATATGATGGAAACGGTGGTGGATGGTGGAACGGGAAAGGCGGCCTACATTAAGGACTATCGTATTGGGGGAAAAACTGGGACTGCCCAGAAAGCCGCACCGAGGGGAGGTTACTTGGCCAATGCTAAGATCACGAGCTTTGTCTCCATTTTGCCCGTGGAGGCCCCCCGCTATGTGGTGACTTGTATCGTGGATGAACCCAAAGGCGGTAATACCTATGGCGGGACTGTCGCTGCCCCCGTGGTGAAAAAAATAATGGAAACCCTCATTGCCCTTAAAGGAATTCCCCCCAGCGGGTCTTAAAACCCTTGGCAATGGCTGCGAGAGGATGTCACCTACCATGCTTGCTACGAAAAGAAAGCCGATTTGATTGCCCAAGTCGAGCATTTTCAGCAGCAATTCAATGCCGACAACGTCTCTCTCGTCTTGTCCGTAAGAGTCTCTCTTTTCCCAAGAAGCTCGATAATCAGGTTGGGGCTGTCTGGTGTTTTATTCATCACGACAATGCCCAGTTGGCTTGACTTTTACCCTTATCACCACATTCGGACTACTACCCACGTCTGATTCACGCTTCTTTACAAACAGTCTCTTAGCAAAGGACCTAACCTGAAACGATCCAACTCGATGACACAGACACTTTCGTTAAATTTTTAGTTAATTAAGGAAAAGAGCATCTCTCCACCACAAACTTTTTGCCCGTCCACTGCGGCTTCTCCCCGCATTTTTGCAATCCGCTGACGTTTGAATGATAAAAGCTCTACTGTCATCACCAATTGATCTCCTGGTATGACAGGACGGCGAAAACGGACGCCATCAATCCCTGCAAACGCAAAGAATTGTCCCCGCATACCGGGTAATTGGGTTAATACTACGCCGCCGACCTGGGCCATAGACTCTACAATCAGTACCCCTGGCATAATGGGTCGTCCGGGGATGTGTCCCGGAAAAAACGGTTCATTAATGGTGACATTTTTGATTCCCACTGCTTGCTTGCCTGGCACAAAGTCAATGATCCGGTCCACCAGTGCGAAGGGGTAACGATGGGGCAGTAATTCGCTGATTTCTTGGATGGTAAACTGGGTCTTGGGCGTGGCGATCGCCACGTCATCAGAGGGCTCTGGGCTAGATTTTGTGACGGTAGCAGTTTGGAAAGACATAAAAAGCAATGTGATGAGGGTTGGGGGCAGCAGGGAGCGAATTTAAGTTTTGCAGCGTTGCTGATGCCGGGGATAATACTTCAACTTAGTGTAAAACGTGATGAGGGTCTCTTTAATTCAAAAAGCAGAAATGATTTAGAAAATACAATTACTGTGTTTTTGATGTTTTCTTCATTGCTTCTACCATGGCCGCCTTTTAAGTATTTTAGAATTCAGCATGTCTAACATTCTCAAAACACTCCAGCCGGCTGATAAAAAGGATGTCCTGGTCTATCAGCCCTACTATCCCGATAAAAAAAGCAAATCATACTACCTTTTGCCCTGGCATTGTATCAACAGGGAAAAGTTGAGGGGGTTCGGCAAATTGAAGGCGGAGATCCCCTCAACTTTGCTGCCTCTTGGTTTGTTTCCCGATTACCCTCAGAGTTAACCCGCTGCCGGATACAGTTTCAAGGACAGGCGGATTTGAGTTATGAGATGACTGTTCTAAATTCCGAGTTCATGGATTACCTCATTGACTTAATTGCCATGAGTAAGGAGTTCAATGTAATCGATTTTCCCCAAGGCTTTTACCGTAAGCTCTTGCGGGTTGATGAGGTTCCCCCCGAACCAGAGCCATAATATTGGTTTCCAGAATAGGGTTAAAGAGTCATCCTTTTTCCGGCTCAAGTTAACCGGAGATGGGAAAATAATTCATTGAGTTGACAAATTTAGGAGTTAGGAGCGTTTTTGTGGTTAAGTCTAACCAATCTGTCCTGGTGGGTTCCCTCGAAGCCTACAGCGGCAAATCAGGCATTATTCTGGGGCTAGCGAAACTATTGCAACAGCAGGGGAAGGCCATCGCCTATGGCAAACCCCTAGGCACAGCCATGACTTCGGCGGATCTCAAAATTGAAGAAGCGGATATTCAGTTTATTAGCAAGACGCTCCAACTTTCAGAAAATCAAGTTCGTAAACCGCTACTATTCCTTGACTCCGAGACCATTAATGCTCGATTGCGGGGTGAAAATCAAATCAATTATGCAGCTAAGTTACAGCAATCGGTGCAAGGACTTGATGCCGACATTGTGCTTTTAGAGGGTCCGGGGACTTTGTGGGAAGGGAGTCTCTTTGAACTTTCCTTTACGGAATTGGCGACCCGATTGAACGCTAAAGTACTGCTCGTAACCCGTTATCATTCACCGTTGGTGGTGGACGGATTGATTAAAGCAAAGCAGTCCCTAGAAGGGCGTTTATTAGGGGTTGTCATTAATGACATACCCCCCAGTGTGTTAGACGAAGAACAGACGCTTATTCGGCGCTATTTAGAACAACAAGGCATCAATGTTTTTGGTCTCTTGACGGAAAATCGTTTATTGCGGAGTGTCAGTGTCCGCGAGATTGCCCACCAACTTGATGCTGAGGTGTTGTGCAGTACTGAGCATTTAAGCCTGATGGTGGAAACCCTTACCATTGGGGCCATGAATGTCAACTCCGCCCTAGAATATTTTCGTAAAGGAGAAAATAAAGCCGTCGTCACGGGGGGCGATCGCACCGATTTGCAACTCGCGGCCCTCGAAACATCCACAAGTTGCCTGATTTTGACCGGTCACTCCCCCCCGCAACCGTTAATCATTAGTCGAGCGCAGGATTTAGAAATTCCCATTTTGTCAGTTAATCTAGATACCTTGACCACAGTAGAAATTGTTGATCACGCCTTTGGCCATGTGCGACTCCAAGAGCCCGTTAAAGTTCAATGTATTCAGGATTTGATGGCAGAACAGTTCGATTTGACAAAGTTTATCCAAGTCTTGGAGGCTTGAGAATTGTCAGGCGTCAACTGGTTGCGCCGTTAAAAATCATGGCCGAGTTGTGTCAAGGCTAGACAAATATCAGTAAAGTGAAAAAATAGGACGTTTAGGGCAATTGGCGTTTGCCTCACTTAATTAGGATCTCGCCTTGCCACAATTTTTTCTCAGTTTTGTTTTTTCAAGATTCCAATTTATTAAATTTTTAAGGAGACGTGGATTTGGTTAGTGCAACTCCCTTCAATACCACCAAATCAGAAGAAATCTTCGCAGCCGCCCAAAACCTCATGCCAGGGGGAGTCAGTTCCCCTGTTAGAGCCTTCAAGTCGGTGGGGGGACAACCCATCGTTTTCGACCACGTCAAAGGGGCGGAAATTTGGGATGTGGATGGTAATCGCTATTTGGATTATGTCGGAACCTGGGGACCCGCCATTTGTGGTCATGCCCACCCAGACGTGATCAATGCTCTCAAAGCCGCTCTCGATAAAGGGACAAGTTTTGGGGCCCCCTCAGCGCAGGAAAATATTTTGGCAGAGATGGTCATTGATGCTGTCCCCAGCGTTGAAATGGTGCGCTTCGTCAATTCTGGAACCGAAGCTTGCATGTCCGTTTTACGTTTAATGCGCGCCTTTACGGGGCGAGAAAAAATCATTAAATTTGAAGGCTGTTACCACGGCCATGCCGATATGTTTTTGGTAAAAGCTGGGTCAGGCGTTGCCACCCTGGGATTACCTGATTCTCCCGGCGTCCCTAAGTCCACCACCGCGGCCACCTTAACCGCTCCCTATAATGACCTGGAAGCCGTCAAAACCCTCTTTGTCGAAAATCCTGACAGTATTGCAGGAGTGATTCTCGAACCAGTCGTCGGAAATTCTGGATTTATTTTGCCCGACGCGGGTTTCTTGGAAGGGTTGCGGGAATTAACCAATGAGTATGGGGCCCTTTTGGTATTTGATGAAGTCATGACCGGATTTCGTGTGTCCTATGGTGGTGCCCAAGCACGCTTTGGTATTACACCCGATCTGACCACCCTAGGCAAAGTAATTGGCGGCGGTTTACCCGTTGGGGCCTACGGCGGTCGAGCAGATATTATGTCCATGGTGGCACCAGCCGGACCAATGTACCAAGCAGGAACCTTGTCAGGGAATCCTCTGGCCATGACAGCAGGCATTAAAACCTTAGAAATTCTTCAAAAACCAGGTACATACGAATATTTGGATAAAATCACCAAGCAGTTAATTGAAGGATTGTTAGCCGCCGCTACTGAAGCAGGACACGCGGTTTGTGGAGGCTCAATCAGTGCAATGTTTGGTCTCTTTTTTACCCAAGGGCCGGTTCGCAATTATGAGGATGCAAAAAAAACAGACACCGCAAAGTTTGGGCGTTTCCATCGCGCTATGTTAGAGCAAGGGATTTATTTGGCTCCCTCCCAATATGAGGCGGGTTTCCCTTCTTTAGCCCATACGGAAGCGGACATTGCAGAAACCATTAATGCAGCAAAAATTGTTTTTGCCTCTTTATAAACCCAGGCAAAGGACGTGGGGTGTGGGTTACATTTACCGGTCTTTGTGTTCGGGAGTTTATGTAACTCACACATTTTTTTATAAAATTAGAGTCAAGTACCCTGTATGCTGAGTGTAAGGGAATAAATCCTCTGGGCACAGCATACCTTTGATTAGGTTGACGATATATTTCTGCCTCGACTGAAAGTATTTGTTTCGAGTTTACTGAAAAAGTGGTGGGAGATTCAGAAGCTTGTACCAATGCCACTTCTTCTTACCACCTATGAATTTTCAATTATCTCAGTGCCATTAGCTTGGGAAGTTTTTCTGTCGTCCTGGACAGTGGATTGAGTATTAATTCACATCAGGTGTGTAACGCCACAGATACCAGTCAAAATTCGAGAGATTCCTATCCTGTGACAGACTGTAAATAGATCCACAAGATGCTTCCCGGTTTCAATATGGCCTTGATTACTGTTCAATCCCTCCACAAAGACTTCGGTATTAAAGAAATTTTGCGGGATGCTAGCTTTAGCCTAGAGGAGGGCGATCGGGTGGGGGTCATTGGAATTAATGGCTCTGGTAAATCCACGCTGCTAAAGATGTTGGCTGGGGTTGAACCTCCAGATGGTGGGAAATATTGGTGTAATAGCAGTGCCAAGGTGGTGTACTTGCCCCAGCAGCCACAAATGCAGGCAGATTGCACGGTTTTAGAGCAGGTGTTTATGGATAGTGGCGAACAATGGCAACTGGTGAAGCAATACGAACAGGTTTCAGAGCAATTAGCTGTTGAGAGCGACAATCCCCAGCTACTGAACCGACTGTCTGATCTGATGGCGCGGATGGAAACCGCTGGGGCATGGGAGTTGGAAACCCAAGCCAAAATAATTTTGACCCAGCTCGGTATTGATCAATTAGACGCAAAAGTTACTGACTTGTCAGGGGGTTACCGTAAACGGGTGGCGATCGCCGCAGCTCTCTTGTCCCAACCGGATGTTTTGCTGATGGACGAACCGACTAACCATCTAGATGCTGTTTCCGTGGAGTGGCTACAGGGTTATTTACAGCGTTTTCAGGGGGCATTATTGTTAATTACCCATGATCGCTACTTCCTGGATCGTGTGACCAATCGTATCCTCGAAATTGACCAAGGAGAACTCTATAATTATGCCGGGAACTATGCCTATTACCTGACTAAAAAGGCTGAGGCGATCGCCTCAGAACAGAGTGGCCAACAGAAACACCAAGGGGTACTCCGCAGAGAATTGGAATGGTTAAAACGAGGACCAAAAGCACGAAGTACAAAACAAAAAGCACGGATTGATCGGATTCGAGATATGCATAACACCAGCTTCAAATCTCAAGGAAACAACGTTGAAATTAGTACGGCAGGAAGGCGTATTGGCAAAAAAGTTATTGAACTTAATGACATATCTAAAGGGTTCGGTTCAGAAACCTTGATTAGTCACTTTAGCTATATTTTTAGCCCGGTTGATCGAGTCGGCATTGTCGGCAAAAATGGAGTCGGCAAATCCACCTTAATGAACCTCATTACCGACCGCTTGGAACCTGACAGCGGTACGGTGGACATTGGGAGTACGATTCACTTTGGCTACTTTGATCAACATTCCGAAGACCTTAGCCTAAATCCTAACCAGCGCGTGATTGACTACCTTAAGGACGTTGCGGAACTCGTAAAGACGTCGGACGGTCAAGTCATCACGGCTGGGCAAATGCTGGAACGGTTTCTCTTTCCCCCGAGTCAACAATTTGCGCCGATCGCCAAACTGTCAGGGGGAGAAAAGCGGCGTTTATTTTTACTACGGGTTTTGATGCAGGCTCCTAATGTTCTCATTTTGGACGAACCGACCAACGATTTAGATGTCCAGACCCTAGGTGTTTTGGAAGAATATCTAGAAGACTTTAATGGATGTGTCATTGTGGTGTCCCACGACCGTTATTTTTTAGACCGTACCGTTGATACGATTTTTGCGTTTGAAGCTGCTGGAACACTCCGACAATATCCAGGGAATTATAGCGTGTACCTCGAAAAACAAAAGCAAGCCGCGGCTAGAGCGGCCTCTTCTGCCTCCTTAAAATCCTCTACTCCGGAGTCTATAAGGACAAAAACAACCACCAAAAATCATTTACCGACCTCAAAAAAATTGTCCTATAAAGAAAAGCGTGAATACGAAAAAATTGAACAGGAAATTCCTACTTTAGAACAGGAAAAAGCCGATCTTGAACAGCAACTTTATAGCGGTAAAGAGAGTGACTTTAGTCAACTCCAATCACTGACAGAAAAACTCGCTCAGCTTTCCGATGCAATTGAGCAAAAAACAGAACGATGGTTGGAGTTAGCAGAACGTATTTAAGTGAAATTAAGATAGAGTAAGTAATCAGGCTCAATTATTGGTGATATAAATCGCCTTGTAACCCTTTCCCAGCTTGAATTTATCTTTAGTTTAATGACGCCTACCTAATTAGTTAAATAATCCAGGTTAATATAGCCCAGTAAAGCCAAGGAAAATAGCCCCAACCTAACTCAATTTGCTGCCACATCAATCAATCGTAAATTCTATTAAAACTAGATGAATAATCTAAATAAATTAGACATTAAAAATCAAAATAAATTAATTAGATTTTCCTGGATAATTCCAATTATTGCTTGGGTGGCTCTATATATTTATCGTCCATTTTTTCTCGGTTTTTACCATGATGACTGGAGCATATTAATCTACATGCCCCTTAAATTTTACCCTGAACACCTTTCGCATATATATTCAAATTTTCCAAATCCCGAATTTTACTATTTTATTAATTTCTATTCTAATAGACCATTAACAGGATTAGTTAGCTGGTTTCTTTCAACATTATGTCATGATTCACCTTTTAAATGGCACTGCGCAGTTATTATTGCCAATCTTGTTACAGCTTTTTCTATTCGCTTATTAGTCAGAAGTTTTTTAGCATTAATTAATGAAAATAAATTATATCTAGGAGATTTTGCAGCTACTTTATGGTTGGTCTTTCCTTGGTCAATGGCTATAAATACTTGGCCCACTTTAATCCCCAACCAGTTAACGATTATATGCTTTAGTTTGAGTGGTTATTTTCTATTTTCTGCCTGGAAAGATAATCGAATCGGTTGGTTTCGTCCAGCTTTATTTTTTTTGCTTAGTTGTTTAAGTTATGAGTCTTTCTATGGTCAGTTCATTATTTATATAATGATTGGCTTTATCTATGAAATACACAAAAAAAATGGCATATTAGCATTAGTTTTACCATTTTTAAGCTATAGCTTTATTCAAATTTTTGTCGTTATTTTTAATCGACTCGGTGGCGTATTTATACAGCATTCTGTGAAAAAGACATTATACGAAGACTGGTATCATTTATGGCTATCATCATTACAAAATTTACCTGAAATACTTCTGGAAAGTTTAACTATATTTAAATCCTTCTTTATTGTTACCCTAGCAATTGGGGCATTTATTGTTATATTTGCTTGTATTGAGGAGATTGTTCGACACTCGCTAAAGGAAAATAAGTCCTTATTTCAAGCAATTTTAGCATTAGTAACATTTATGCTAGGTGGGATAATTGCAGTGGCAATTTATAGCATTGCTGGCTATGCTATGTTAGGAGTAGGTTTAGAATCTAGAGTTACTTTAAGTCTTAGCTATTGGATGACTTTAATGTTAGTGCCCATAGCACTGATTGTTTTAAATTCTCGCCAGTATATTAACAAAGTAGGTGTAATGGTTGCATTAAGTGGATTACTCTGTATGGGGGGAGCAACTACAATGCAATTACAATCGTGGATAAAGAGTTGGGATATTCAACAAGAAATCATAGCATCGGCTCCATTAAATGAAATACAAAAAGCAAAATCCAATGCTTTCATAGTACTTAAAAATTATCCTCCGGACTATAAGGGAGTAACAATATTTAAGGCTGAATATGATATTGGCTCAGCAATGAAATATTCTCATTCATTACCTTCGACCCTTCGTTTTTTACTGCAAAATGAACCCTTAATTACGACTTGGGATGGTCAAGCGATTCAACAAAGCTCACCCGGTCACTGGAACCTCACTTATGATGCAGATGAAGTATGGTTATGGAATTTCCAAAACCGAAGCTTCAGAAAGGCAAATCCCCCCTTTCAAATTCCTTGATAAATTTAATAGTTGATATATTTTGTCGAATGTGATTAAGCAGATCAACGATCTTAGAACGTTTTTAAAAAGTAGTCTAGGAGGAGAAAAAAGGCGAAAAACGTATAATTTTCACCATAAAAATGACAATATCTAGAGCTGGAGTCATATGTAAAACTAGAAAGGATTAAATACTTCCCCAAAATTATTGTCCGTCCTGCCTTTCTTACAAATCATTTGAGATTGCTATCTATGGGTAGCACACAGCCTTTAATGCTCCAGTGCGGATCGCCCTTGTTTACCGAGGCGAAACATCAGAAAAGAGACAAAATACAGTACATAAATCACGAGACCCACAATGCCGAGAAATCCAAGAAATCCCGGGCTGGAGTTGGCATGGAATAATTCCTTGTAACGCCAGGAGGGTTCCAGCCACACCTGACAAGCGGGAGAGGTGGCAAATGTTGCCGGCATTGCACAAGAGAGAAACGGAATGCTGGCCAATATGCCTAAGCTGCAATAAAGGGTTACTCCCCAACGCCAAGTCGTCGTTAATAGCTTCAGTGGAGACGGGGGAGGTCATGGATTTCATCATTCAAATCAACCCAGAACCATAATCCGAAGGCAATGAGACAGCGAGCCAAAAATCCGGTCACAAAGCCCAGCGGCCAACTGGGAATCATTAAATAAACCGTAATCATCAACAAACTTGCCACCCGCCAATAAATAACTAACAGGCTGTTAATTGCTTCGACCTGCTTAAATAACGACCACAAGACCAACACCAACGGAATAATGACGGTGAAAACGAAGGCTAAACGATAGTCAAGCCAAACAAATGGTCGGAACCAGAGGTCATTCATAAATCTGTGGTGGGAAATCCTGTTA
Organism: Merismopediaceae cyanobacterium; assembly: GCA_942490695.1. Lineage (GTDB taxonomy): Bacteria > Cyanobacteriota > Cyanobacteriia > Cyanobacteriales > Microcystaceae > Synechocystis. The sequence continues at coordinate 43,145 of CALNXU010000009.1, forward strand.
ATGCTTACCAGCCAGAAATCTTACCATATCCCTCTAGCGGCATAGTTCTATTGCCGCGGCCTGAAATTCACCCCGGCATTGATTGGGTCATGCACTAGCAGAGTGTGGGATAGATGACAAAATCATGCCAAGTCCAAGAATGTGTCGTTAATTGTGCCCGTTGAGCGGCAGTATCATGAGAGCGGCGATGGTGCTAGATCCAGTTGAAATAGCTAACCACTAAACGCGCCGTCACAGTCGTCTGTGCCCAAAGCTTGCCTTCTCTGCATGGATTAGCTCATGAGGCACTTTATGTCGAACCTATTTCCCTGGCTACTTGGCTTATGAGTTTTCCTGAATCCTCGACAACTTTTTACTGCCTCTGATTTTTGTTCATCTGTAAATTTTCATCTTGGTTTTTGGCTCATTTGGACATTCTTCTTGATTTTAGACTCTTGGGATCTGTCCATTTTTTTCAGTCAAGGTCACACCGCGTCTTTGAGGTTTTCACACGAAACATTTCTTAAAACTATAACCAGAAAATAGTTAACAACATGTAACAGACAATGGTGGCTTAAGCGTTGTATAAAATTAATTGAAGCACAGCTAACATGCTTAAGATTTAATTCCCTGAGTGTCATAGCTGTTCCCCTCTGAGTTAGTTATTGGTGTCCTTCAGTTTTGTCGGGTCTCCAAATCAAGGATTTTTTATGAATCTTGATCCATTGACCTTGCTTGCTTGTGAGTGCATGTAAACTAATCCAGGGTTTTCCCTCTGCCATGTGAGGGATGTTTTGTATAAAAAAACCTTCTCAAAATAGTCAAGTAGGAGATTAATTAAATGTTCGACGTATTCACTCGGGTTGTATCCCAAGCTGATTCTCGCGGCGAGTACCTCTCTGGTTCTCAGATAGATGCGTTAAGCGCAACTGTTGCTGAAGGCAACAAACGCTTAGACTCCGTTAACCGCATCACCAGCAATGCGTCTGCGATTGTTTCTAACGCTGCTCGTGCTTTATTCGCTGAGCAACCTCAGTTAATCCAACCCGGTGGAAACGCTTACACCAGTCGTCGGATGGCTGCTTGCTTACGTGACATGGAAATCATCCTGCGTTATGTGACCTATGCAACCTTTACTGGTGATGCTTCCGTTTTAGAAGATCGTTGTTTAAATGGTCTCCGTGAAACCTATGTTGCTCTGGGTGTTCCCGGTGCTTCCACGGCTGCTGGCGTTCAAAAAATGAAAGAAGCTGCTCTGGACATCGTTAACGATACCAACAACATCACTCGCGGTGACTGTACTGCTATAGCCTCTGAAATTGCTGGCTACTTTGATCGTGCAGCCGCTGCTGTTGCCTAGGCTTTGCACCCAAACTTGCTGGCGATTTTGCTGGTAAATCAACAGATTTAAAGATCTAACCTCAGCGTTTTGCTGGACTTATCTAGGAAAAATTTAAAATCTAACGGGAGATATACCGACTATGAAAACCCCCTTAACTGAAGCTGTCTCTACCGCTGATTCCCAAGGCCGCTTTCTAAGCAGCACTGAAATGCAAGTTGCATTCGGTCGTTTGCGCCAAGCTAGCTCTGGTTTACAGGCTGCTAAAGCTTTAACTGACAATGCATCAAGCTTAGTAAGCGGTGCAGCCCAAGCCGTTTACAATAAATTTCCATACACCACCCAAATGCAAGGTGCTAACTTTGCTGCAGATCAACGAGGCAAAGACAAGTGTGCTCGTGACATTGGTTACTACCTCCGCATCGTAACTTATTGCCTAGTTGCTGGTGGTACTGGTCCTCTGGATGAGTACTTAATTGCTGGCATTGATGAAATCAATCGGACTTTCGACCTCTCCCCCAGCTGGTATGTTGAAGCCCTAAAACATATCAAATCCAACCACGGTTTGTCTGGTGATGCTGCAGTTGAAGCCAATGGCTATCTGGATTATGCAATCAATGCTCTAAGCTAGTTGCTTCTTTTTCAGAATTAATTTGACCTGGGGAAGGATGGGGGCTGTTGACAGAATGTTAACAATCTTCTTTTCCTCAGGTTTTCTTATATTTAAATTTTTTTGAATTGGAGCTTTAGCATGACTAGTTTAGTTTCCTCCTCCAGGCTGGGTATTGCCGCGTTGGATGGAGAGCAGGCCTTGGAATTACGCCCTAATTTTTCAGAAGGAGATGCAATTGCTGTTATTCGAGCTTTATATCGCCAAATTCTGGGAAACGATCACCTGATGGAGCGAGAACGTCAATTAAGCGGCGAATCGCTACTAAAGGGTGGGGAAATTTCGGTACGGGACTTTGTTCGCATGGTTGCCCAGTCGGAAGTTTATCGTAATAAATTTTTTCACCCTAATCCCCAAACACGTTTTATTGAGTTGAATTATAAACACCTCTTAGGACGTGCTCCTTATGACCAAGCGGAGGTCGCTTTTCATACGGATCTTTATCGTGAGAGGGGATATGAAGTCGAGATTAATTCCTATATTGATTCTCAAGAATATACGGATTCCTTTGGAGACAATATCGTTCCCCACTATCGGGGTTACGCAACACAACGCAATCAAAAAACGGTTGGGTTTTCTCGCTTTTTTCAGCTCTATCGGGGCTATGCAACAAGCGACCGTGTGGCAACTGGGGGAAGTCGGGCCAAATTAACTCGGGAATTAGCTCAAAATTCAGCCTCTCCAGTTTATGTGGGCTCTACTTCCGAAGGACTCCGGGGAACTTCCGCCGGCGATCGCTCCCAACTTTATCGTTTACAGGTAGTTCAAGGTGCCTCTCCGGGTGCCCGTCCACGAGTACGTCGTAGTAATACGGAGTATTTGGTGTCTTACGAACAACTATCCAATACACTCCAACAGATAAATCGTCGGGGTGGAACTGTCGTCAAAATTACAGTGGCGTAAGAAGAACATTTGATTTAATTTTTTAGTATCTTAGGAGATAGCATTTATGCCAGTTACCACAGCTGCTGCCCGTTTGGGAGTTGCTCCGTATAATATGGCGCAGCCAGTTGAACTACGTCCGGACTGGACTCAACAAGATGCGGATATTATTATCCGTGCGGTTTACCGCCAGGTAATCGGAAACGATTACATTATGGAGTCAGAACGTCTGAAAGGCGCAGAATCATTATTGTCTAATGGTTCTATCAGCGTACGGGAATTTGTTCGAACGGTTGCCAAATCCGAGTTGTATAAGAAGAAATTCTTTCACAACAATTTTCAAACCCGTGTGATTGAGTTGAATTACAAACATTTACTCGGTCGTGCTCCTGTTAGTGAAGATGAAGTGATTTTTCACTTAGATCTTTATGAAATCCAGGGATTTGATGCAGAAATTGATTCCTATATCGATTCTGTGGAGTATCAAGAAAATTTTGGGGAAAATATCGTTCCCTACTATCGCTTTAATTTCCAGCCGGGTGATCGTACTGTTGGCTTTACCCGAATGTTCCGTTTATATCGGGGATATGCCAATAGCGATAATTCCCAGTTGGAACGTTCAGTAACCCGTCTTGCAAGTGAGCTCGGACAAAATAGCGCTTCGGCGATCGTGGGACCCAGTGGCAGCAATAGTGGCTGGTCTTACCGACCCTCTAAGGCCGGGACAACCCCGACCAAAGCCTTAGGAGGGACGGTTCCCTTTGGCCAGGCCAGTAAGCTTTTCCGCGTTGAAATTACTGCTATTTCTGCCCCCGGTTATCGCTATCCTAAGGTTCGTCGGAGCAATAAGGCGATTATTGTTCCTCGTGAGCAGCTTAATCAAACCCTCCAACAAATCAATCGGTCGGGGGGAAAGATTGCCAGTATTACCCCCGCTAGTCTGTAACCAACAGACCAGTGTATTAGTGCTTAATTACTCTATGTTCAGCACCTATTCGGGCAAGTGACTTTGGGGGTGTTTGAGGAGTCCACCATAATCGCTGAAAGCTAAACACTCTTGTTACGCGCAAACGACTATGGCTATAGATTAAATTTTTTGTTTAGTCTGACTAGATTTAAACACCCTCTTACATCGAAAAAAATTTGACTTGTTTTCTGGGATGCCATGCGGTGACTTTACGTCGCTATTATTCTCCCGGCCCTAGCAAAATAGTGCACAATCTGTCGATGGGTTTCTCATATCAGGTGAACAGTCTTTTCTAACTCAGTTGAGACTAAAAATAAGGCTTTTAATTTTTAAAAACTGGAGCTTAAAACATTATGCTTGGTCAATCCGCCTTAGTTGGATATTCAAACATGCAAGCAGCTAATCGTGTTTTTGTTTATGAAGTCAGTGGGCTGCGCCAAACTGATACGAATGAAAATACAAACTATGAAATCCGGCGTAGTGGGAGCACCTTTATTAAAGTCCCTTATGCCAGGATGAATGAAGAAATGCGTCGTATCACTAGGCTAGGGGGGACAATAGTTAATATTACTCCCTATCAAGGGCACAGCACTTCAGATGAAGAAGATTAAGTTCTAATCGGTTTATCTTAGGTACACGCTGCACTTCTTCTTCTAATTCCGAAGCGATTAAATATTTAACGCATTTTTTTATGGAACCTACTCAGTTAGTTGAGTTTAGGTTCCATTTTTACGTCTTTGCATTTTAAATTAATAAATAACGCTCCCCATAGAGTATAGGGTTTTGCTACATAGGGTTTGACAAAGCTGGTCATTTTTCCAGGATTCAGCAACCCCAAGGGATCGACTTGTTGTTTGAGGGTTAATTGCATTGGCGGTAATGGCGAAGCCGACCCGCCTTCAATGGTGTAAGCATGAGGGTTGGCAATACTCGCACCGTTTTCCTCGTGAATAGTAATAATTTCCTGCAGACGTTCTAGGGTAGTGAAGCGCACGAGGGGGAGGCCCACTAACTGCATTTTGCCGCGGACACGCATCATTTCTAAGTGCATCATCACTTCTTCACCAAAAAACGTTTGTAGCGCCATTACTTGCTCAATGTCTCGATAAAACACTTGTAGGTATGTGATGCGGGAATCCATGGCACGGGCTAATAGGGTGGTGTGGTTCCAATTAAATTCCAGTAGGTTTAATTTTTTGCCAGATTGTTCGGGGTAATGTTTTTCTAGCACTTGCCCTCCATTGGCTTGCACCTGTTCACAAAAGGCATCGAGATCAATGGCTGAGACCATGACCATGACCCAATGCTCTCCGGGGGCGACCAAAGATTGTAGGGCGGTGAAATATCCAGGGATGGGGGCTGCCTGTACCGCTACTTCCTTGGTGACAATGCCACTAGCCTCGGCGATGTCTAACCCAAAGGCGATCGCCTGGGCCAGATCGGCAAAACTGACAATAACCTCCACCCAAGGGAAGGTTGGCGCTAAGGGGAGGGTAATGGCGGTGATGATGCCATTTGTCCCGTAAGCATGAAGCACCGCTTGGGTTTCTGTTCCAGTCAGAGTTAGGACTTCCGGTTCCGGGGCGATCGTTACTAAGTTTAGGGCTTGCACATTGCCCGGCTCGTTGATCATGCCGTAGTTGACCGACCCCATGCCCGCACTACCACCCGCTAAAAATCCACCAATGGTCGCAGTCTGATAGGTAGAAGGGGCCATTCGAATTTCCCACCCCAACGGCTTGGCCTGTTGATCCAACTTCGCTAGCTTGACCCCTGGTTCTACTACCGCTCGGCCGGGTTGGAGGTCAATAATGCCTTGCATCTGGCTTAGATCCAAGACTACACCGCCTTCGAGGGGAATACATTGGCCGTAGTTGCCCGTTCCCGCCCCCCTAACGGTGATAGGAATACGGTCTTGTACACATTGCTGCACCACCTGCATCACTTCCGCCTCACTGCGGGGAAGCACCACTAAATCTGCACAATGGTGAGCTAATTGGGGGGCTAAAATGGGACTGAAATGGGAATAATCCTGGGAGCGTTTCTGGCATTGATGATGATCTGTAATCACCTCTAATCCCTGTTGAGTCAGGTCAGCAGCAGTGGTTTGCCAGTTCATGGAGACTCCACACGTTAACAATAATGAATAGGAATATCCTCCATTGTGGACGGTATTCCACGATTTTTCAGCGAGATCTGCCTATTTTCGCCAGGGGCGGCGGGTTCCCATTTCCGTCTGCGCAGAAAAAATCAGATAGAGCACCATCAGGACAACACCACCTAAAAAAAGACCAAAATCATCTGGCATCAATCTGCTTTCCCCCTTCTTCGGTCAAAAAGTGATCCAACCATTGCTTAAGAATCCAGGTGGCCCGGCAATCATCTTCGTTGTAGCGCAATATTAAATCTAGATACTGGCGATCGCCACGGGTCAACCAATGGTCGTACCAACACACCGATTGATCCCCACTGGCAGTTGCATCGCGCCATTGAAACCCCAGCCAGTTCGCTAACGATTTGAGGGAATAACTCTCCACCGGACAAATTACTTGATTCACCACCACCTGATGTAAATCAATGCAACGTTTTAAAAGTGCATCACGGGTTTTTGTCGGCGTGCCGTAAAGCTGAGCAAGGCGTTTGATGGTTTCCCGCTCATACTCCGAAAAATGGTAAATCGGAGCAGTGGGATAGTCCAAAAGAAACTGGACAAACTCCTGCCAAATTTTTTCCTCCTCCTCCGGAGTTTGTGCCAAAAAGCCATAAAACTTATCACATTCATTTTGACGATCCACCCGGATTACCCCCAGTAAATAATCGAGATTGCGTTCTGGCTCCGCCTCAATATCGAAATAAAGTTCCACCGTTGCTGCGGGTAGCGTCCGGACAGGCTGACCCACTTTCCGTAAGGGTCGCTGTTCTACGATCGCCAACGCCTGTTGTTGCAACTGAGCCACGATGGTTTTTCCTATCACCTCTCCTCCATGATGCGCTTTGAGTTGGGATAACCGCTCAATGGAAGAAACCCCCAGGGTTTTGAGAGATTGATACCGACTCGGCGTCACTCCAGGAACCAGAGAAAGATGTTGCTGGGACTGGGCCAATTCATAACAATGGGGATGCCAGTGACACAAGTTACAACGCTGCCGGGAAATAAACACCTCTGGCTCTTGCCGATGCATTAACGTCTGGACACAATCCACTAAGGTTTGGTGAAAACGGGGTAGCCATTCCCCCAAATCAATCGTGTATGTATTTTGCCGTCGTAAAATGATTTGTACCTTGGGCGGCAGATTACCTTGGGCAACCGCCAGAAGTTGGGCATAAAATGCAGCGACGATTTTGTATTCTGGCTTAGGACGTCGTCCTAATTGGATACTGATGGGTAAATATTGCCAGTCACCCCACCGGGATTTCCCCGATATTTTAAATAACAGGTGGGGGTGGGCTAACAACTGCAAGGGGGATGACGTATTTTCCTCTGGGGCTAAGGATTCTAGGGGGGTATAGGTCAGCTCATGGGCTAAAAAGCCCTCGTAAATACACTCAACGCCCGCCGCCATCAGGGCCACGGTTTCGGCTGCCCGTGCTTGCCACTCGGCTTTCGGTGTCTGGGGTTGTTGGTAGCGGGGGAATTGGGCGGCGAGTACCGCCTGGGTATGTTTTTTACTTTCTTGACGTAACTTGATTAGAAAATCTCGTTCCGGACGGCGCTCAGTTTCATCACCATAAATATTCAGATAGGCTCGGCGCTGACAACGCTTATAATCCAGCAATAGCCAGTCAGTGACTAACATATTGTTTTACGGGTAGGCACGGCCGCAAAATAGTGGACATTATCCTTCCTCCCCCGAAGCAATCTAGTAGTGAGAATAACAGGGGCTAACGCCATAGCATGGGGAAACAAGTAAGTGGGGCAGACCAAGGAGAGACCGGGCAATTTGCAAAGATTTTTTTAATATTCTATGGCATTGCACCAACTGCCTGGATCAAAAATCTACTTTGTATCGCCTTGATGATTCTTTCTGGTTGACCATGATGGAAGTCAGTCACCAATAATTTTGACAGTAGAGCCATGCCACTTCTGGTTACATCCCAAATTTTAATGGCTCTAACGATAGCGATACATTTGGATGATGCCCCCCCCATTGAAGTTGATTAAGCCAGAAGTTGATTAAGCCATAAATAAAACCCCCCAAGGATCTATGGAGGGCTAGCAGAGTGCTACAGTTTTCGGACTATTTCATTAGCTTCCCCTGGCGTATTGGCAATTGAAACTACCCGCTACCCATTGGCAGAAACGGGGACTTAGCAATCATAGTACAAAGAGAATTCAAACGGATGGGGACGTAAACGCATCGGGTTCACTTCGTTGTCGAGTTTGTATTCAATCCAATTTTCTATAAAATCAGTGGTAAAGATCCCCGTCTCCGTGAGAAACGCCTGGTCTTTCTCCAAGGCTTCTAACGCCGCTTCTAGGGAGCCAGGAGTAGACGGAATCTTGGCTAACTCTTCAGGACTGAGGTCGTAAATATCAACATCCAGCGGCTCACCGGGGTCGATTTGGTTTTTAATGCCATCAATACCGGCACAGAGCATTGCCGCAAAAGCAAGATAGGGATTAGAGGTGGCATCCGGGCAACGGAACTCTAAACGCTTAGCCTTAGGATTGCCACCGGAAAGGGGAATCCGCACCGAAGCAGACCGATTGCCTTGGGAATAGGCCAGGTTAACAGGGGCTTCAAAACCGGGAACTAGCCGCTTGTAGGAATTGGTGGTGGGGTTGGTGAAAGCAAGCAGGGCGGGAGCGTGCTTCAGAATACCGCCGATATACCATAGGCCCATTTGGCTCAGGCCCGCATATTTATCCCCCGCGAACAACGGTTGTCCCCCTTTCCAGAGGGATTGGTGGGTGTGCATCCCGGAACCATTGTCATTAAAAATGGGCTTGGGCATAAAGGTTACGGTCATGTCGTATTTTTTAGCCACATTCTTAATGCAATACTTGTAAAGCATTAAGTTATCGGCTGCATTCACTAGGGTGTCAAATTTAATGCCGAGTTCATTTTGCCCGCCGCTGGCAACTTCATGGTGATGCTTTTCGATGGGAACTCCAAAGTCCGCCATCGCCAACAGCATCTCTGTCCGGATATCTTGAGCGGTGTCTGTCGGGGCAACCGGAAAATAGCCCTGTTTGTAACCTGGTTTATAGCCTAAATTCCCCCCTTCTTCGATGCATCCGGTATTCCAACGCCCCTCAACACTGTCTGCATAGTAATAGCTAGAATTTTCTGTCTGGTCAAAGCGGACATCATTAAATAAAAAGAATTCCGCTTCTGGACCAAAGTATGCCGTGTCAGCAATGCCGGTACTGCGGAGATATTCGACTGCTTTTGTCGCGATCGCCCTGGGGTCACGGTTATACCACTCACCAGTCCGGGGTTCTTTGATGCTACAGATCATATGTAGCGTTGGTTCTGAATAAAACTGATCAATATAAGCCGTGTTGGGGTCAGGAACCATACACATGTCTGACTCATTAATAGCCTTCCAGCCACGGATACTAGACCCGTCAAAGGGAATCCCCTCATCAAAAGAGGTTTCGTCTACTTGGTCATAGTAAAAGGAGCAATGCTGCCAAATACCAGGAGTATCTATAAATTTCAGGTCGACGATTTTAATGTTTTCGTCTTGAATCCACTTGAGAACTTCTTGGGGGGTTTTTGCCATTACTGTTTCCTTAATGAGTCAACTGCAGAATTACAATTTTGCATGATTCCAACTCCTTATCGTAAAGACACAATGGGGCACAAAATGTATTCTTTGCTACGGTTTTTCCCCATTCAGATTGGAGAAATGGTTGCGTTTTATTGAGTTTTCTGAGGGTCGTCAAAGAATTCTTAAGAGATGCTGCGTGATGTTGATTTAACTAATTGATTTCCCGGCTCATGATGAAGAAAGACGGTTTGTTAGTAGTTCGCAACCGGACTGGGTCACCAAAACTGTATGTTCAAACTGTGCCGATAACGCTTTATCGACGGTTACAACAGTCCAACGGTCTCGCAAGGTTTTGGTCAATCGTGAACCCGCATTAATAATGGGTTCGATCGCCAAGGTCATACCGGGCTCTAACTTTACGTTAGGCAAATCCTGACACCGCACATTAAAAACATGGGGCGGTTCGTGGAGATTTTGCCCCACCCCGTGGCCGGTATATTCTTCCACAATGCTGTAACCCGTGGGTTTGACGTAATCCTCAATCGCGCCAGCAATATCCATCAGCCAGTGGCCGGGTTTAACTTGCGCAATGCCCGCAGAGAGTGCCCCTTCTGCCACCGTCATCAATTTGTGGGCAGCAGGAGAAAGGGAACCGATACCCAGGGTTATACAGGAATCTCCGTGATAGCCCTGGAAATTAGCCCCAATGTCCACTTTGAGTAAATCCCCTGACCGGAGTTTTTGTCGGCGGCGGGGAATACCATGGACAACCTCCTCGTTAATGCAGGTACAAATCGAAGCGGGAAAACCATAGTAGCCCTTAAAGCTAGGAACCGCCCCTAATGTCCGCAGCCGTTGTTCTGCAAATTGATCCAGTTCCCAGGTGGTGATGCCTGGTTGAGCCATCTGACTAATGTCTGTCAGCACTCGGGCGGCGATCGCCCCCGCCTGACGCATCAGAGCGATTTCTGCCGCATTTTTTAGGTGTATACGGAGACGTCTCTTTTTATTTGAACGGGGTTGCGTTGCAGTGGGACGGGGTTCAGAAGCGGAAAAAAGTCGATCCAATCGTTTCACTCTTAATAATTAACATCATCTTTTTCTTGGGCAAGGGTTTCCTTGACAGACATAATCTCCTCCGTTAATTCCTCCAACTCACTCCGGGCAGTGCTGAAATCAATTGTTTCCGCTTGTGACGCTGGCGAATTTCCGGTGGCTGGGTTGGCTTGTTGAATCTGGGTTAACAGTTGATCCACATATCTCCGGGCTTCAGATTCAGTCACAGACCCCTTCTCTGCCCACGCTTCGGCCCGTTGACCCCACTGCTGCTGTAATTCTTGGGCAGTCATTTGCCGCTTCTGTGGATCTTGTAATGTTTCAACGAGGCTGGCCGTTGCCCCGACAGTGATGCGAAAGCCCTGTTGCAGGGTATTCAAAATGGGATTAGTGTTATTCATGGTTTCAGGAAATCGGCAGTAGGGTTGATGATTAGGTGAATTGCTTTAAAGGGTAGCAAGAGTTGCTTGGAGTGGGTAGTCCGGTTATGCCAACCCGGAATAAATTCCCTGGCCCGTGGGTTTGAGAATTCCCTTTTCACGAGCTTCCTCCCGCATAACCTCTCGAAGCTCTTCCATTACGATGCTAAAGGATTTATTCATCTGACCTTTTACCGGATAGATCATCAATCGATCAATTCCTTTAGTGGCAAGAATCTGGGAAAAGGCAAACAAGATGGGTAAGCTATCGACCTTCATTTTTCGTGGGTTAAAGCCCGGATAGCGCTTGGCATCCTGTTCAGTGGCAAATATATTGAAGATTTGGATTTCAATGTCTGGATTTTTTCGGTTTTGGAGCGTCGTGATATAAAAATTGTCAGATTGAATATTTGCCCAAAAATACACCTTTTTCAGCTTGATATCCTTAGCAAGCCTTACAAAATGGGGAATCAAGACTTGTTCAAAAAGCGTTTTCAGTATCTCTTTAAGTGAAGATTCCTGGATGGAATGCAGCATTTCGATCTCTTGTTTTTTTAGGCTCATCAGCTTGGTGGGGTGGGGTCTTCATAGAGGTATGGTGCCTCGGCAGAGCTAATCCGTTACGATGCAAACAAGATTCATTTTTGGCGTTGCTCATTACTCTATGCTGGCAGAAATTCAACATTTAGCGACAACCCTGACCCCTCGTTTAATCGAGATCCGTCGTCACCTCCATGCGCATCCCGAATTAAGTGGGCAAGAATACCAGACAGCGGCCTATGTGGCTGGGGTGTTATCGTCCTGTGGCTTACAAGTGGAAGAAGCGGTGGGAAAAACGGGGGTGGTGGGAGAGTTGATGGGGCAAGGCGCGGATGAACGCCGACTAGCTATCCGGACTGACATGGATGCGCTGCCGATCCAAGAAAAAGTGTCGATTCCCTTTGCGTCGCGTCATCCGGGTGTGATGCACGCCTGTGGTCACGATATCCACACCACCCTGGGGCTAGGGACAGCGATGATCTTGTCCCAGTTGTCGCAACCGTTGCCGGGCAATGTCCGATTTTTGTTTCAGCCGGCAGAAGAAATCGCCCAAGGGGCAGGATGGATGGTGCAAGACGGGGCGATACGGGATGTAAGTCATATTCTGGGGGTTCATGTTTTTCCGTCCATCGCGGCCCAACACATCGGTATTCGCTATGGGGCACTGACGGCGGCGGCGGATGATCTAGAAGTCCTGATCCAGGGAGAGTCGGGTCATGGGGCTCGGCCCCACGAGGCGATCGATGCAATTTGGATTGCTTCCCAGGTTATGACTTCGCTGCAACAGGCCATCAGCCGCACCCAAAATCCGTTGCGCCCCATTGTGCTGACGATTGGTCAAATTAATGGGGGACGTGCCCCTAACGTCATTGCGGATCAGGTCCGGATGGCGGGGACAGTGCGATCGCTCCATCCCGATACCCATGCCAATTTACCCCAGTGGATTGAAGGGATTGTCAGTCAGGTCTGTCAGACCTACGGGGCGAAATATGAAGTGAATTATCGTCGGGGAGTCCCCTCGGTACAGAATGATGAGGCGTTAAATAAATTACTGGAAGAGTCGGCACGGGAAGCATTGGGGGACGATGCCGTCCTGTTGATCCCGGAACCCTCTTTGGGCGCAGAGGATTTTTCGCTTTATCTCGCCCATGCCCCCGGGGCCATGTTTCGCTTGGGTATTGGCATAGCCAATCAGACTAATCATCCCCTCCATCACCCTAATTTTGAGGCCGATGAAACGGCGATCGCCACTGGGGTGACCACCTTGGCCTATGCGGCTCTGCAGTATTGGCAAAAAATAGCGGCTTGATTCGAGATGAGAGAGTTGGAACTTTTCAATTCATCAGCCCCTCCCTAACATTAAAATCAGTTATGCATTAGGAAGCCAGGGAAAAACTGTTATGGTGCGTTTTGGGATTGTGGTAGTGACGGCGTTATTTGTGGGAGCACAATTATTTCAATGGCTGAAGGGTATTATTCTCCCGTTACCAATTTATGTCATTGCTGGCGCTTTTTTGGCGATCGCCAGTAATTATGAAAAGGGGATCATTGGTTGGTTGAATCACCGAGGAGACGGTGTGTTGTCCTCAACGCAAGCTAGTTTAGGGGTTAATCCAGAACAGGAAACGACCACCGCCAAGCTCGTAGAAACCATTTCATCTCCCCAACCAATCTCTACCCCACGGTCTCTGCCAGAATTTGCAGACAATGCCCAACAGCCGGAGCAAGGTGACGCAACATAACCCCGAACAATCAGGGTTGAGACAATTGGAAATTATTTGTCCATCCTGATCGGGGACATTGCATTTTATCTCTTCTTTCTCTGTGCGATCGCCCCAAATCCCCTTACTGCTCACAATACTAAGTTTTTGTTGGGGCAATCGCGTCTTGTCAATAAACCGCAATAATCATCAATAATGTTGAGAATAAAGTCAACAAGAGAGTTTTTTCGTATCAATGTGATACAGAAATCTTTTCAAAAGTGAAAAATCTAGGGTCTACGTGATTGCCCTGAAGTTTTTGTAAATATGAAAGTGAAAATTTAGGGTCTATGTAATTGCCCTGAAGTTCTTTAAATATACTTGACAAAAAAAAGAGGGGAAGGGTAGAGTTCTGGTGCTTAACTTCGCCAAAATGCTGACTAATTCTTATTTAAGCCTTTCAGCAAGAGGGGGGAAGTGAACCTTTACCTTTAATCTTATCGGAAAGACGCTGAGTAGATTCAGCCATAGTTTGTAGCCGTCTTAAAATGGCATCTTGTACCATAATATTGGTATTAAAATCATCTTTACCATTTTTAGAATAGTCTTTGATTTGTTTGATACATTCTAAAATGTGCTCGATATAGATCTTATCTTTATCTTGATTCATAGAGGTTTTGCTTCTTCCAAAACTCTATTTTTAATGAATTTACTCAAGCCTTTTTCTGTGACAACATCAACCTTACAACCCAGTAACTCTTGCAGATCCATTAATAAACCTCCCGGAAACCAAGGAGAAATTTTATCGAGATCATAATCAATTAGAAAATCAATATCACTGGTTTCTGTTTCCTCTGCCCTTGCTACAGAACCAAAAATTCTCACATTAAATGCTCCATGCTTTTCGGCAATATTGAGAATTTCTGCTCGTTTTTCTTGTAATAGTTGTTGGAGTTTCATGTCATTAATCATTGTTTGAGGAAAAAAATAGTCCAACATACAGGCAAAAGATAGAAAAAACACCTCTCTAAGTTTTGTGGATAATTTTTATCTTATCGCAGAGAAAAGGGCGAGTATTGCTCGCCCTTTAATGATTTAGTTTATTTTGTGCAAATTAGCTGAGTAGAGCCAGACTTTGGAACTTCCGGATGATTTCCATCAGGCGATCGCTGCTAATCTCTACACCGAAACTTGTCAGGCTAGTGAAGATTCGATGACACGTACTTCCGTGAGCAAGCTCACTGAGCGGCACTGGATGCCTTTCACCGTTATCAAAAACGCCATGTCTTCCCCATAGAATCCTTACAATCAAGGGCAGATGACAGTACGGCTGACTTGATGAACCAGTGGGAGGCCTTTGCCCAAAAAGTTTGTCCCGACAAATTTGAATAAACTGCCGTCACCTAAACGAACCTTTCCCCCGGCTAGCGAGCCCACCGCCTTTTGGGTTACGTCATCACCTCCGGAGGGCCCAGGTTAGAGCTACCCCGTAAACGTTGGGTCTCATTATCGTTTGATGATAGCCTTACCCAAGACCATGGTGCCCTACAGAAGAACGGCTGAGTTTACCGAGTCATCGGTGCCCCGTGGCTTACTCCATGCCCACAGCACTAATGAGGGGGTTTGGGGAAAGCTAGTTTTCCATGAATGGTCCCTCATTTATCGCATCCTTGAGCCGGTGACTGAGGCGATCCTTCTGACCCCTGGGTGTTACGGTGTTATCGAACCGACCATGACGCACGAAGTTGTCCTGCCGACGGGGGGAGTGCGCTTTTATGTGGAGTTTTATCGCGAAGCCACCGCTGAGCCTTGACGAGATGGGGGTCAAACGCCACGACGGGATCGGTCGATGTAGCCTGCTTTGACCCGGTAGTACCTAGCCTAAGTAATCTGATGATCGAAGTGAGGGGCTCCACATTCTTGGAAGGATGGACCGCAGGGATTTGCTGTGCTTCAGCTCTCTAATCCCTGACTCCGGCCAAACAGGTGGAGCCGCTGAGGGTTTGGGCCTCGTTAGCTACACTACCGCGCTGAGTAAGTAAGGTGTATAAATGCCGATCTCATCTTCAATAGCTCCTCTATGGGAAACAGAGACATAATGCACATCTCCTAAAATAGTCAATATGAGTAAACAAGCTACAGTAACCAGCTAGTGAGCACCGCAGGAATCCGCTCCAATCGAGGCGATATCTATCAGACTTTGGTTGCCTTCGACTGGGCATTAACCGTTTTATCTGATCCCGAATTTCAATGGCTTGAAGTTGATTCGACAACCTACCCAGTAGACGATGTTGTAATTGGCAAAGCCGACGGCTCAGTAATTTGTTGTCAGTGCAAAAAGAACCAGACTAATTTCACAGCATGGTCAATAGCTAGTCTTGGGGAAGAGTTAGATAAGGCTTTTCTGACATTAGTTAAAAATCAACAAGCTCAAGTCTACTTCTACTCACGTAACAACTTTGGAGCATTGAAAATTACGTGAATACAGTGCTCAGCATGATGATGAATCAGCCTATCTGGCAAGCCTAACAGAAAGGCATCAAAACACAAATAGCGAGTTGGCTACCCGACAAACTTCTGACCTCTCTACATACGAATTCCTGCGCCGCACCTCATTCGAGGTCAGCCCAGATTTTGAACGTATGGAAACCTTGCTGCGTGAACGATTACGCCAAATTGTAAGCAATTCAACTGCAGCCTTCAATGCCCTCTGGACTCGTCTAGACAAACTTGGCGGGACGTATGGAGGGCGACACCCGCTTGTCTGCCTCCACCCAGCATCGTCTGACCAAGGAAGACCTGAAAAAGATTCTTCATGATGCGGGAGCAATGCTGGTTCCCCTCCGATAGACATTGCACAAGTAAAAATATCATTCTCCAGCACTTCAGCCATTGGCAGGTCGTGGTATCGAGACATTGCTGACATCGCATTCCGAGAACCTGGTTGTAAACGAACTCTTAGATGCTGTCGATGCTAGAAAACGCAGTATCCTGCTTACGGGGGCTTCCGGTTCTGGCAAAACCTGTATGATGCTGAGTCTACAGGAAGCATTGGAGCAACGCGCACAAACCCAAACAGATTTAGTACCACTCTTCATTCAGTCGCGCGAATTCGCTGACTCGGCAACAGCGCAAGAACGTCAGGCACAAGGTCTGCCGGAGCAATGGGTAGAACAGGCTGCTCGATTGGCAGAAGACGCCCACGTAGTTGTGATCATCGACTCACTGGATGTCTTGTCCATTGCCCGTGAGCACAAGGTATTGACGTACTTCCTGGCACAAATCGATCAGTTGCTACAAATTCCCAACGTTACCGTTGTCACAGCTTGCCGCGATTTCGACCGCAAATAGGACCGCCGCATTGCCGCACGGCAATGGGACTGCGAATTACAATGCCTGCCGCTGGACTGGGAAGCCGAAATTGTACCGTTACTTACCAAGCTCGGAATCGATTCGACCACTATCGATGCCATCACCCGTGAACTGATTCAAAATCCTCGCGAACTGGCCCTGTTTGTCGAACTGGCCCAGCGTGAAGGCAGTTTCAACGTGGTTACCAGCCAGGCGTTGGCGCAACGGTACCTCGATACCATCGTGCAGTCCGATCCTGCTTTAGGAGACGCCGCGATGCTCGCGATTGAGGCTATTGCCGATGAAATGTTGACATCTCGCAGCCTTCTATTTCACATCAGCGCTTCAGCGCTTCGCAGGATATTCTGCGGCGGCTATACAGTCTCAATGTCCTGCAGGATACCCACGATGGGAAATTGACATTTGGTCATCAGACCCTATTAGACGTGCTGGTGATAAGCAGCGCTATGCGCAAGGGCATCTCGCTCAATGAGTTCATCCAGAGCTTGCCGCCTGTCCCCTTTGTGCGGCCGGAGCATACGTAGTTTTGTCGCACAGTTGGCGACGGGAGAGCGTCGCGAGTTCAGGAAACAACTGCGAACGGTTTTGACGGGTAATGCGCCTTCCACATTCCGACGCCTAGTTGCCAAATCATTTGCCCAGCAAAGACCGCAAGATGATGACTGGCGGCTGATACGAGATTTGCAAGACAATTACCGCGAAATATTTCAGGTGATTTATACTCAAGCATCATTGGTTGAGTGGCATTACTTTTGGTTAGCTCATCTGATGCCCGTACTAAAGGAAATGCAGGATTCCGACGGGTTGACAGCCCACGTTTATCGGGTGGATCAGTGAAGCATGAGGATGCTGCTGGAGTGTTGGCATTCTGGACAGAAGCCCTGGAGATCGATTGGCTGGATCACCAAAGAATTGCTGATCAGTTGAGTCTTTCTATATCCCAATTCGAGACGGAAAATTTGCACCTGGTTGCACCCTTATTAGAACGACTCATTAGTATGCCGATTCCAGAATATGGTTTCTTAGGGTCTGCCATTGCACGCTGTGTCGATGCTGGTGCTGTTGATGATAACTTGCTTTGGCGTTACATCGCTGGTGATATCAGCGAAGACGACGTGAGGAAACTTGACTTTAGAGATAAGTTGCGCTGCCAACCCCATGAATTTGGCAGTAAGAACGACAACTTCTTGAACCAGCGAATGGTGCAATCTACGGCACTACTGGATCTAGCCTTGGAAGGGATTGAGCAGTGGAGCAGAATCCAGGCAACTCGATACGATGCCAACTGGACTGGGTATCGTGAAAGATTCTTGCTGAATACCTCATACCGTAATGTCCGGATCGATATCTCAGCATTTAAACTCACGAGGAAATT
>CALNXU010000010.1:0-21183 GCA_942490695.1 Merismopediaceae cyanobacterium
CTGGTTCCGTTGTCTGGGGAAGCTGGAGGCTTTGTCTACAACTGGGGATTGATTCCATATCGCATCGTCGGAAGATGCGACCAAGATAACTGATGTTAGCAAAATTCCTGTAAGCTTTTACAGCAGGGACAGCTTTAGTGGTGAAATGAACTCGAACAAAATTGCTGAGTCACCCAAATTGCATCGAGCGTTCTTTGTAGCTCCATTCTGGATTTAGCATGGAGTGTTGGTTTTGCACCTGGAGGTCGAATTTCATCGCCTCATGGAGGCATTAAACGCTTCAAGATGATTGGCATGGATATCTTTGTCGTTCCACACCGTCGCAGGTTGTTTTTCGGATGTTCAGGCACCTCAGAAGCCCGATACAAACCACATCGACAGCCCGGTCACCTTTGGCCCTTTTGCTTTTAAGGCGAACTCTGACTCCTTTCGGCAGCCGTTTTGGGAGACGTCCTGGTTTTCCATTGCGAAGGACTTTGTGTTTTATTCAAAACAACAAGTTGCCATAGCGTCATTCTCGCTAAGTGAATAGGCTCAAACTATCCGTTTGCTCAATCACCTCACCAAACGAAAGCTAAAGCCGTCTTAAACAGTTGCTTTTTGTGCCCACAGTGCAATTCCCGCCAGAATCGACTCCTCGCTCACATCAGAACAGCCAGTGATCAGCGCCGAGAATGCGGGCGGTTTTGTTTTTACCAACCTTCCAGGTGAGTTCTAACCTTCTTCATTTCCTGAGTGAATAAACTGGTGGGTAAGGCATACAGCATGAGTTGGCTTGATGCTGGCTAAACGTTACTCCCAATCAATAATGCTTTTCTTTGAAACGTTATTGGTGGTTCCATTTAGACTCATCCCCTTACCTCTGGTCTTAAGGATCGTGATAATCCGGCTCAGAGGGGTTCTCAGTCCCACAATTGGGGTCGCAAAGGTCTCACCAAAGTAAACGTCGCATTGACGACAATGGAGCAAACGCCCTGAACCATTCACCTGCGTTGAATAATGGGTATGGTCATGGACGGCATTACTGGCACAGCAGGAACAAGGATAAGCAAAGAGATCCATGGGGAGACTGGTTCTAGAGGACTACGCATTATGCTCAAATCCGTATATGACATGGATTCTGACTGCCCCATCCTACGGAACCAGTGCCGCTTGACTCCAGCACCAGAAAATAGCCGCTTTATCCGTCAAATAGCGAACAGAAGGTCCCTAACTATCGGTTCCATTGAAAATGCCCTAACCATTCTTGTTACAATCGTTAACATCCAAGCCCACCGCATCACCGACTTTTTTCATGCCCCCCGTCCTCGTACCGTCTAGCACCACATTGTCTGAAGATGTCGTTGTGATTGAGACCATTCCAGATCACGCTGGGATAGGTCACGCTGAAGAGTTTCAGCCTCCCAGACTGCCGAAACAGCACATAGATGACCTCGGCCCCGTTAGTGATTTGTTTCCGGAAAGTTGGGAATACCATCCCGACCTGATTGCAGCTTTTTACCGGAAACGGGCCTTTTCAAGTCTTAGGACGCCTCTTTAACATTATTTTTCCATTGCTCAGCTTTGCCTTGAGTGTTTGGTGGTCAAAATTTCAAGGTCATGACCCGACCCAATCCCAAGATAAGGCTATTTATTTAAGAAAACTCCTCACCAAGCTGGACCAGCCTACATCAAGATTGAGTCTTGTGTTGTCAACACGTCCGGATTTGGTGCCCCTCCTTTACTTAGATGAACTCACCACCCTCCAGGATCAGTTGCCCTCCTTTCCCGAATGAGGTTGCTCATCGTTTCATCGAAGAAGAGTTAGACGCGCCCCCGTCGGAAATTTTCGCTGAGCTTTTCGCCGGAGCCGATCGCCAGCGGCATCGCTGGGGCAGGTGTATGAAGGGCGGTTAAAAACGGGAGAAAAAGTGGCCGTCAAGGTGCAACGCCCCTGACTTGGTGCGTCGCATTACCCTCGACATCTACATCATGGCATTTCCTCTCCCTGTGGGTCAAACGGTCGGTTAAGCGCTTGCGGTCGGATCTTGTTGCCATCACAGACGAATTGGCTAGCCGAATTTTTGAGGAAATGAACTATCATGAGGCGGTCAATGCAGAGAAATTCAAAGAACTGTACGGACACTTACCGGAAATTTACGTACCGAAAATTTATTGGGCCTACACCGGACGGCGGGTGTTGACCATGGAGTGGGTGCAAGGAACGAAGCTCACCAATATCCGGGCTATCCAAGCCCAAGGCATCGATGCCACACACTTAGTGGAGGTGGGAGTTCATGCCTTCTGCGGCAATTACTGGAACATGGCTTTTTTCACGCCGACCCCCATCCCGGTAATTTACTAGCCATGGAAGATGGGCGTCTAGCCTATTTGGACTTCGGCATGATGAGCAATATTAAGCCCTACCAACGTTATGGTCTCATTGAAGCGGTCGTGCATTCGGTTAACCGGGACTTTGATGCATTGGCTCATGATTACGTCAAGCTGGAATTTCTCAAGCCTGACACGAATTTGTTTAAATCCCATTATTCCGGGGCCTTGGGTAATGTGTTTGGCAACGCCATGGGGGCTAGTGCATGGCCGAGTTGAACTTTAAAAGCATTACCGACCAAATGTCGGCGATGATGTATGAGTTCCCGTTTCGGGTGCCCGCCTACTATGCGTTAATTATCCGGTCGATGGTGACTTTAGAAGTGATTGCCATTGGCATTGACCCTCACTTTAAAGTGTTAAGCAAAGCCTATCCCTATATTGCCCAGCGGTTGTTGACTGACCCCTCCGAGGAACTGCGGACATCCCTGAGGGAATTGCTCTTTAAGGAAGGAAGCTTTCGCTGGAATCGCTTGGAAAATCTGCTCCGCAATGCTAAAGATTCCCCCGGCTTTAACTTTGACTTTGTGCTGGATGAGGCGACCAACTTTATCCTGTCGGAACGGGGGCAATTTATTCGCGATCGCCTGGTGTCAGAGTTAATTACCGGGATTGATGAAATGGGGCGGACGACTTGGCTCCAGGTCACCGATACTCTCCGTCAGGGCTTCAACCGGGTGAATGGCCGCGGGGGGAATTACCATGATGGTACAACCGCTGGTATGGTAAATCAACCAACGATCATCTCGGAACCAGAAACATGGGAGCATCTCCAAACCCTGTGGCAAATTCTCAAAGAAACCCCCGGCTTTGATCCGCTAAAATTTGTCCCGGTTTTGAGTAAGGTATTGGTCAATCCCACATCCCGTCAGATGGGGCAACAAATTGCCGAAGGATTATTACAAAAGGCGATCGCCCGCTTAATTCGAATTGGGCTCTGGCATTGGACACCGAACCTGCTGCTGTTACACCGCAATAGAGGGGGGAAACAACAAGCTCAGTCAAAAGTGATTTAATAGTTCTTCTATCAATTCTGATTACTCAGAAAAATTTGATTCTATAAAATGATCAACTTCATAGAACACTTAAGGTAGGTCATCAGTTTATTTTTTCATTCACTCCTATGCCCATTAACCCCAACCAATTATTAGCCCCCATCGTCTTTGTCATTTTTGCCCTGGCGATCGGGGTATTAATTTGGGGATACCGCCGCGCCCAGCCATTCGGTAAGCTCGGAAAACTAGCATGGTATCAATCAGTGGCGTTAATGGCTCCCTGGTTGCTGTATTTTGTCCTGTTTAGTTTGGGATTGTCCCTCAGCCTACCCGCCGTATTGCTCCTCCTGCTGATTTCGGCTGGTGCCTATATTTATTTAGGGCGACAGTTACGGGCGGCGGGGCAGGAAGAATTAATCAGACAAAAAGCGGCCCAGCGGTTACAGAATTTGCAAGCAGATAATGTCAACTCAGGCCAGTCAGTGGAGATGACCCATGACCGTTCAGTGGGGGCAGAGTCCGATCAAATGCCTATTCCATCAGAGGATTTGGAAACGATTCGGGGCATTTTTTCAATTGATAGTTTTTTTGCCACTGAAACGATCGCCTATCAAGAAGGGGCGATTTTTAAAGGTAATTTAAGAACCGAGGCGGAGGATGCGTTTGCCCAACTGTCCCAAAAACTGAACGGGCTAATGGGGGATAAGTATCGTTTGTTTTTGGTGGAAGGCAGTGAAGACCGCCCAGTGGTGGTGGTCTTGCCTAGCAGTAATGATCCCCAGCCCGGTACCTTGGCCCAAAAAAATCTAGCGGTGGTGTTGATGGTGGCCACCATTGTCACCAGTCTTGAAGCCGCCGGGGCGTTGCTCGGCTTTGACCTGGTCGAGGAATTACAGCGGACTTCAGAGGCATTACCCCTGAGCCTAGGCTTAGTCATTATTCTCGTTGCCCATGAACTGGGCCATGTCTGGCAAGCTCGAAAGTACCAAATTCGGCTGAGCTGGCCTTTTTTCTTACCCAGTTGGCAGATTGGTTCCTTTGGGGCCATTACCCGCTTTGAATCCCTATTACCCAATCGCAATGTTCTCTTTGATGTGGCGATCGCGGGACCAGCGGCGGGGACGTTAATCTCATTTCTCTTTTTGGTGATGGGGCTGAGTTTATCCAGCAGTGAGAGCCTATTCCAATTGCCTAGTCAATTTCTCCAAGGCTCTTTGTTGGTGGGAACTATTGCCAAACTCATTTTAGGGGACAGCCTCCAGGGCAATTTAGTCGCACTGCATCCGTTAACCATCCTAGGCTGGTTAGGACTCGTGATTAATGCCCTGAATCTCCTGCCCGCAGGACAGTTGGATGGGGGACGCATTATTCAAGCAATTTATGGCCGGAAAACTGCTCGCCGCACCACCATTGCCACCCTCGTGATTCTGGGGGGGGTTGCTTTATTCAATCCGGCAAACCCGATCCCGCTTTACTGGGCCATTGTGGTGTTGTTCTTGCAGCGACAATTAGAGCGACCGAGCTTAAATGAATTGACTGAACCGGATGATACCAGGGCTGGGCTGGGTTTAATCGCATTATTATTTATGTTACTGACGCTATTACCCTTTAATGCCAACCTGGCAGTTAAGCTGGGCATCGGTGGTTAAGGATTATGCCGCTAGCTAATATGGCACTCGGTACGGCGGGGTAGTAAGACGTATGTGTCTTGAACAGAAAACGTCAGATGTCTCTGTCGGGATTACGAAGCAGTGCCCGAGAACCATGAAGGAGTCATCTATGCTGCCATGATTTGTCTGAGCTTGATGTTACATCGACTAACCGATAATCGGCGCAAGCGAAAATGAAAGGCTGGGTGATTTTTGTTTACAAGCAGTCTCTAACTGTTTCACTCTAATCCCATGCGAATCAGTCGTTTGCGATAACGCTTTATATGTTTAAAGAATACTGAATTTACATTAAAGAATACTGAATTTACAGAATACTGAACTGAGAAAGTCACAGAGAAAATTTTGCAACCTTGATTCTTCCAACAGGACTAAATTAAATTTTTAGCCATTGTGCAACCTGGGGTGGAACAGGGAGCAAAATGATGAGCAAAATGGCGATCGCCATAATACCTAAAAAGTCACGGCGGTCGTCCAATTCAGTGACATCATTAAGGGCTGGCTGATCTCCCACAGGCATCAGCAGCAAAATGATGGCCCATAAAAAGAAATCACTCCGGACAAAAGACAAGATAACAATACAAATACGGGTTAATTGCCCGGCAATAATGGCAGCCCGCTGTCCCAGCATGGCGTGAATGATGTGTCCACCATCCTGTTGGCCAAAGGGCATCAAATTCAATGCGGTCAACAGTAAGCCGATATACCCGGCGATCGCCAGAGGATGGAGATCCAGCACGGTACTGGTTGTAAACTCATCTCCCAATGTCGCTTTTGTTATGAGGGACATCAAGACAGAAAATCGGGGATCAAGGGCATCAAACTGTAAGAGGCTGGTCGTCTCTGGAATAGGAATAACGATTGATTGGGTTAACCCCCACCACAGAATCGGCAGGGCCACCACTAATCCCGCCAAGGGCCCGGCGATCGCCACATCAAATAACGCCTTACGGTTTGGAACAGGCGACTTCATCTGAATAAAGGCCCCAAATGTCCCCAGAAAAAAGGGCGCGGGGATAAAGTAGGGCAAGGTTGTACGAATTTTATAGGTAACCGCCGCGATGTAATGTCCCATTTCATGACAGCCTAAAATCCCCATAATGGCCAAACTATAAGGAAGTCCGACCCAGACCGGGTCAAGGCTTTCTTGGAGCGCTTCTTGCGTGACCCCCGCCATTCCTGCGCCAATAAACGTCGTGGTAAATCCGGTTAACAGGAGCAGCATGAGTGCCAACCCAGGCTTCTTGATAGCCTTTTCTGGTAGAGCTACCGATGGCTCCGGTGTTGGATTGGGAATCAGGGCAAAAAAGGGTTGACCCTGTAAACTTTCCTGGAATAACACCAAAAAGCGGTTCCCAAAAACTTCTTCAACATTATCTTTTACACGCTCGTAGGGCCATTTCTGGTGCAACCTGAGCTTGCCGCGGCAGAGAATTGCCTGGGGACGATAATCTAATTGTTGGAGATAGTACACGCCCCACGGAAAGCAATCCCTCAACGATTTTTCTTCAGTGGCATTGATGGGGCGTTTTTTTTCGAGGTCTGACTTTTCTGACGCTTCTGCATTTTCTGAGAGGCGGCCACCACCATCAGAAGACGGCTCGGGCTGAATACGTCCTTTTTGTACCAACCACCAGTATAAAATCGGACAAAGGATGAATGGGCCCAAAATCAAGGCGATCGGCAAGTCTACATCTTGCCCATAAACCAACTCCCAAAGTGTCCAGATGGTCGCTGGCAGCATCAGCACCAACCACAATAGCCAAATTGGGGTTTTAGTAATCGGTGTCGCACTTTGTTTGACGACATAGTAAGTAATGACCGCCAGAATAAGCAGAAGAAGCCACATGGTTGAAAAACAAAAATATTACAAACAAAAAAGTCCCAAGATATTAAAACCCCGGCATCGAAAGATTGGATTTAAGCGCCTTTTCAGTTTACCCATTTTGAACTGCTGGCAGTGAATTGTGCTAAGGCATTCATCGGTCTATATGTCATGGAGCTGAATGTCCAGAAATGGGGCATTCAGACAAGGTGCTACTCTACAGTTTAGGTCATCACCTTCTTCCACGGCTATTTCCTTACGTCTTCAACCCAGTCAGTACAGGTTATTGATTTCAAGTCAACGTTTCTATGAAGACCAAGCCTCCCCACCAACTTACTTCTGGACTTTATCGCTTTCCGCCTAACCGCGACACTTTAGGGGGAACGGCTTATCTACTCACCCTCAAGCAAGGAGATTCGGTGCTGATTGATTCCCCGCCTTGGAATGATCACATCCAAGGATGGTTGGCGACCCGGGGCACAATCCGTTGGTTATGTTTGACCCATCGCGGGGGACACAGCCCCCAACTCAAGGCAATTCAAGCGCAGTTGGGATGTCAAATTATTGTGCAAGAACAGGAGGCTTATTTACTCCCTCACCTCAACGCTTGTCAGTTTCGCGAGGCTTTAAACATCACCGAGGATTTAACGGCAGTTTGGACTCCTGGTCATTCCCCCGGTAGCAGTTGCTATTACCGGAAAGGACAAGGGGGGCATATTATTCACCGGTCGTCACTTAGTTCCCACTCCCGAACAACCTTTGGCTCCGCAACAGACCCCCAAAACCTTTCACTGGCAGCGTCAGCAAAACAGTGTAAAAAAATTACAAAAAACAATGGTCGACAAAAGCTTAGCAGCCATTTGCCCAGGGGCGAACCTAGGATATCTCAGGGGGAAAGAATGGCTGACGGATTTCCCCCATGATTTGCTGAACAATCTTGGCTACGGTAAATCAGTTTCTCCCATCAAATAGAGGTCACAGGCTTTCGCAGCCCCTCGCCCTTCGTTAAAGGCCCAGACGACTAAACTCTGACCCCGACGACAATCACCAGCGGCAAAGACACCGGGAAGATTGGTTTCATAGTTGCCGTAAGCCGCTTTCACATTACCCCGTTGATCTTTTTCCAATTGCAGCGTATCCAATAGCCCGGTTTCTGGCCCTAAGAAGCCCATGGCAAGTAAGACTAGTTGGGCTGGACGCACCGCTTCGGTTCCCGCCACAGGCTTGAAAGTAAAGCGACCACTCGTTTCATCTTTTTCCCAGCATACATCGACGGTATGTACCGCCTTGATATGACCGTCGTTATCCTCTTCAAAACGTGTCGCCGTGGTGAGGTATTGTCGGGGGTCATGGCCATAGACTGCCTCCGCTTCTTCTTGGCCGTAGTCCAGTTTGTAAACTTTGGGCCATTCGGGCCAGGGATTATTCGCCGCCCGTTCCGTCGGGGGTTTAGGCATAATTTCCAATTGGGTTACACTATTGCACCCATGGCGCAGGGAGGTACCAACGCAATCGGTTCCGGTGTCACCACCACCGATGATGATGACATCTTTGCCCTGGGCACTAATAAAATCATCCCCCGCCTGCTTATTCAGTAACGCTTTGGTATTAGCGGTCAAGAACTCCATCGCAAAATAGACCCCTTTCAAGTCACGCCCTTCCAGGGGAAGATCTCGGGGGCGGGTCGAGCCAGTGCAAAGGATTACTGCATCATAGTCCTGGCGTAATTGTTCTGGCGTAATATCTTTGCCAATTTCAGTGTTGCAAATAAACGTTACGCCTTCAGCTTCCAGCATCTGTAAGCGCCGCATCACCACTGTTTCTTTTTCTAGCTTCATGTTGGGGATTCCATACATCAATAATCCCCCTGGACGATCCTCTCGTTCATAGACAGTCACCCAGTGACCCGCTTTATTCAATTGGGCTGCTGCAGATAAACCCGCCGGGCCGGAGCCCACGATCGCCACTTTTTTTCCGGTGCGTTTACTGGGGGGTTCCGGCGTGACCCAACCCTCTTGCCACCCTTTCTCGATGATGGAATATTCAATGTTTTTAATCGTGACGGGGGGATTATTAATCCCCAATACACAGGAACCTTCACAGGGGGCAGGACAGACCCGCCCCGTAAATTCAGGAAAATTATTAGTTTTATGGAGCCGGTCTAAGGCTTCTTGCCACAATCCCCGGTAAACAAGGTCATTAAATTCAGGAATTAAATTGTTGATCGGGCAACCACTGGCCATACCGCTGATCATGCTTCCGGTGTGACAAAAGGGCGTGCCACAGTCCATGCACCGTGCTCCTTGGTTTTTAAGGCGCTCTTCTGGTAAGGCTAAATGGAACTCATCCCAATTTTCAAGGCGATCGCCAGGGGTACGTTCGGGCGCGATTTCGCGGGAATATTCCAAAAAACCAGTGGGTTTGCCCATAGCATTAACCTAATTTTGTTTAAATTTTTGTGTCATGAATAGCTGCATTGTTGCGTGACCCCATTGCAAGACTGACTAAATTGGGAAACAGGCTAAACAGGGACAAAACCGCGATGTCTCTGCCTGTCCTATCCGCCAAATATTAGGGCCGACAGGAATCTCATAAACCCAATGACCGCCACCGGGGGATTAACACTGACACAGTAGTTATTTAGTCTAAAAGACTTTTTCGGCTGTCAGCAAAGTCAAGCATCAACATTTGTTAGCAATGTGATGTTTTGTAACTTTTCGGTTGGAGACTGTCATTCGTAACCAGTGGAGTCTCGAGACGAAAATGGTCAGCAAGCTAATCTTTGAAGGTCAATCATAATCAGTGTTTTGAAGATTATTCCCCAGAAAATAGAGCTTGCCCTACATCATTTCGCCGTCTTACTGATAACGTCATTTGCCAGCGGCAAGGGATGTTTGACTTAAATAGTAGGTGATGCGACGAATATGTTTACTGACGCGCTTTAACCAACGTATTGCTTCCAACTGGATAGTGCCAGACTGTAAATCCATCTGCTTACTAGCAATCTGATTGATGGTGGCTTTTCGATCAGGCTGTATCTGTTGGTGAATATGAAGAGACAGAATTTTGGCATTTTCTGAGGCGTCTAACCAACGATTTTGTTGAATATTCTCGATAATCTTTTGGCTACAGGTTAGAAAAAAATCGCGTTCGTTGATTAATGCTGGTATGGATCCAATCGTTTGAGTCCCACCTTCTTCACAACGTTCATAAAGACGTTGCATATGATCCAGTGAGTGTACGAGATTAATCAGTTGTTTTAAATGATGGTCGGGAGTGGACTTTAGTTGGATGCGGTCTACATAGTCTTGTGTTAAATTAATTGCCTTGCGTAACTCAGTCAGGTCAGTGAATGGAACTTTGGCATCGCCTAAAACAGCACGAATATGCCCCAATAAAGTCAATAGCTCTGCTTGAGTTGATTGCTGGGCAGCACGTAACGCCAGTTCAGACTGTACTAATAAACTTTCATCGAGCTTTTCTGTGTAGCTGTAACCCCGGCTGGGGATAAGCTTTTGGATAAGCCGGGCAAATTGTGTTGAGCCGGGCAGCATGATGCTAACCCCGAGCAAGTTAAAGCTGGTATGAAATAGAACTAGGGCAATTTCGGCATTTTCTAACAGTTGCCCGGGGGCAATCAACGACCATAACCAGGTGTAGGGAGTAATCAGTGTTAAGGCAAGGGTCGCGGTAAACAAATTAAATATGACGTGGGCCAGACCGGTTCGACGTGCATCGATTGAGGCTCCAATGGTTGCCAGAATTGCCGTCACGGTTGTCCCAATATCCATGCCAATAATGAGTGCGGCGGCTTGCACAAAACTAATTGCTCCGGTGTACAAAAGCGTCAAGGTCACCGCAACACCAGCACTAGACGATTGAGTAATTAATGTTGCAATCACTCCCAATGCCACTAATTGCAGTCGACCAATGAACGTATCCGCCGGAAACCGTTCGGGAGAGATAATATTGCTAAAATCACTCAGGCCCTCCTGCATGGTGGTAATACCCACAAATATCAGACCAAAACCGGCGATCGCATAACCCAAGTTGGCATAGCGTTTTTTCAGTAATAATTTGAGGCTAGCACCAATAAAAATCAACGGAAGTGCAATGCTACCGAGTTTGAATTTAAAACCAAAAATTGCGACCAACCACCCCGTAATAGTTGTTCCAAGATTTGCCCCAAAGACAATACCTAAAGCGGCAGGAAAGCTGATCAAGTCAGCACTCACAAATCCTACAGCGGCCACCATTGTTGCGCTTGAAGATTGCAAGATAGCCGTCGTGAAGACACCCGTGATAGCACCCGATAGAGGGGTATGGGTGAAGCGCATGAGTGTGGCACGCATCATATCCCCGGCCAATGCCCGCAGACCTTCGGTCATGACAACCATGCCTAACAGAAATAGACCTAATCCGCCTATGGCTTCAATGATCATGAGCCTGCTTGATTCATTATTGATATCAAAGTTAGAAACCCGATATTTAGCTTAGCAGCGGGAGAACCAGATATATTTTTCCTTGATTTTGCGCGCTTTCAGTCATTCCCATTTGAATTGAGGACGATGCCATCATTCAAACAACTGCGTTCACGTTTTGTTTCATCGCTAAGCGGGCTTCCACTTGTTCACAAATATGGTGATAGGTCATCAAATGAATTTCTTGAATAAATGGGGTATTTTGCTCACTAACAAATAGGGGGTAATCTGCGAATTCATGGAACCTACAGCCATCATTACCTGCCATGCCAATCGTTACTAGCCCTTTCTCTTTAGCACATTTTAAGGCGTATAGAACGTTAGACGATTTACCCGATGTGGACAATCCCCAGAGAATATCCCCCGGTTGCCCCAAAGCTTCCACTTGCCGGGAAAAAACATAGTCAAACGTATAGTCATTACTGACAGAGGTCAAAATTGAGCCATTGGTTGTCAAGGCGATCGCCGGTAATGCTTGACGGTTAAGGTGAAAACGTCCGACAAACTCAGCGGCTAAATGTTGTGCGTCGGCGGCGGAGCCCCCATTGCCACAAATAAGAATTTTATTGCCGGCTTGAAAACGCTCACAAATCAGATTGATGACACCATTGATCGCCTGACAGTAGGACTTATCAAACGCTTTTTCGATGCTTTTCAGCCGTTTTTGAATCCAATAGGGCATAGTAACTCCTCAAGATCGAGATTCGGCAGGCCTATAGACCCAGCCAAATCCTGAACACCACAAAACTAAAATGGGGCTTCCTAGCTGACAGGCAAGGTATTTACCGTAACCTTTTTCGTCAACTTATCTTAATCTAGCGTGGAGGCAATTTGATAAATATGATGTTCAACACTCCTCATGACGTAGGGCAAGCCGATTAGTTCAGACTCTAGTACCGATTGGCTTAAATGGCCGTACCATTAAGTTGAGTTATTAAGTGAGGTTTCTGTTATGCCACGACTAGCCGCTCCTGCGGTCTATTTAACGGACTCAGAACAGGCAGAACTCGAACACGTTGTGCGCTGTCCCAGCCTAGCTCAACAACTGGTGCTGCGGGCAAAAATTATCATGCGTGCTGGTCAAGGAGCAGGCCATGGAGAGATTTCTCGTGGATTGGGTGTGAGCAAGGAAATGAGCCGCTTATGGCGTCAGCGCTGGTTAGAGCTCAGTGCTAAAATACCAGTCATCGACCGTTTGAAAGATGCCCCTCGCCCAGGCACCCCACCGACCTTCACAATAGAGCAAATCACTAAGCTGTACGCCTTGGCCTGTAAGCCTCCCGAACAATATGGTCGTCCTATCAGTCATTGGAGTCCGCGCGAACTGGCGGATGAACTGGTTAAACAAAATATTGTCGACAGCATTAGCCCTCGCCATGTGGGGCGCTTGTTAGCCGAAGCCGAGCTCAAACCTCACCAGAGTCGCTACTGGTTACATCCCCCCCGGACCCAGAGTTCAAGGCTAAAGTCGAAGGTATCTGTGAAGTCTACGAGCACGCGATTGAACGAGCCAGCCACGGAGAATTAACATTTAGTGTCGATGAAATGACTGGGATTCAAGCACTCGAACGAACCATGCCAGACATTCCGATGAAACCAGGTCGATGTGTGAGTGTTGAATTTGGAATTGCTGATAGGGCACTTCTCGATTTGACTTACTGATCCAACAATGCGATGCACACCCAGGGCAATCGGATGACCCTCAAAAATCCTACTTTTGAAGATTTTTTTGTATCGCTCTGATACAAAAAGTGCCCTCTTATTGACTTGACTCTCAATATTATTGCGAATATCGTAAATTATTGACATGATGCGATTGCCCTACACCAGACTAACCACCGTGCCATAGGCTCACTTGCCAATGCGAGCGATGCCTCGCAAACTGCTTCCTTCGGTATGAGATTGAAGGATTGTATGAACTCTCAAGTGATTTGGCGACGGCAGTAGAGCGTATCAAAGGCAGCAATTCCAAATTCAAAATGTAGCTTGCCATACAACAAAACCAAGAGTTCTCTCTATACAAGGCTTTTAGACTTGTCAGACTCAATATTTCCGTCATATTTCCGTTGGGTTTTTACGACACCTGGGGTAATACGCAAGTTCGCCATGATTAAAAATCAAAGGAAAATTTCGTCTTGCCTAACTTTCTTCACTTTTAAAACAATGTGAAAGTACTAATTTTGAGCGTTCTTGCTATTTTTCTGTATCTTACAATACTGTTTAAAATTGGAATTGCTGTGTCAAAGGTGTCTGTGAAGGTTTTATTGTAGTTAGGACATCTATATCGTTGGCTGTCCTTGCTGGTGCTACCGCGTTCGTGTGCCTCCGGATGACCACATAATGGACGTGGCATAAGTAAACTCACAATGGAACGACAAAAGTAGATTACCAATCCCACACCTCTCTGTTTCACCACCGGAAACTCATTCTGTGCTCAATGTAGTTACAGTTCCCGTTAAGAGCGCCGCCCCAGACATTCGCTGTACTGACTTTAAGCAATAAACTACAATCGAAGCAGAACACAGAGAGTAAAGCACCATGACTCTGGCAACCTACAAATGGACGGTGGAAAACTATCATCAAGCGATTGATGCAGGTCTATTTGCGGATGAAGCAGTTGAACTATTACGGGGAAATTTGGTTGTTATGTCGCCAGAGCGTGAGCCCCATGCTTATTACAATAGCGAGATCAGTGATTATTTAAGGGCCGTGCTAGGTGATCGCGCGAAAATTCGTGATGCACACCCAATCACATTGCTGAATGACTCCGAGCCAGAACCTGATTTGGCGATTGTGCAACCTTTAGGGCGAGAATATCTACAACATCACCCCTATCCCGAAAATATTTTTTTGCTCATTGAATGTTCTCA
Organism: Merismopediaceae cyanobacterium; assembly: GCA_942490695.1. Taxonomy (GTDB): domain Bacteria; phylum Cyanobacteriota; class Cyanobacteriia; order Cyanobacteriales; family Microcystaceae; genus Synechocystis. The sequence continues at coordinate 14,209 of CALNXU010000010.1, forward strand.
GGCGACCCTCACCAAAGATTTAACTGAAAAGAGAGACCTATATGCCGAAGCAGGCATTCAGGAATATTGGGTGATTGATCTACAGCATCACCAGTTAATCGTTTTTAAGGATCTCCATAACGGTTCATATACTACTGAGAAAATGTTGACGACGGGTATCGTTTCTCCCCTCAGTTTCCCAGATTTACAAGTATCCGTTACAGAACTCCTCCAATAGGGGCGATCGCTTTCCCTTTGACAATCAGTTAAGACGCGATTGCCTGACTTGAAGCATCCCTATCCCTATCCTTCTTCTTCCTGGGCTTCTCGGATACCATTGACGTTGCCTAATTGGTGGCGCACATCATCGATGACTAGATTCAGTTGGGCAATTTTATCTTCTAAACGGCGACGGGCAGACTCAATATTTTCTTCTGAATCGCTCCCCTCCGCGATTACAGCATCTGTAGCGGACGTATCGAGGGATCGGTTAGAACGGTTTGCCAAAACCGTTCCCAAGACTCCACCGACGACGCTGCCAACAATCGTGCCTAACAAAAAACCACCTGCAAAATTATCACGTTGACTCATTCATTAACTCCGAGATAGATAGCTAAAAACATTGAACAAAAAATAATGGCTACACTCAAGTCCCAAAGGAGCGATCGCCAGCATCTCCTAGCCCCGGCACAATGTACCCCTGTTCATCAAGTTCTTGATCGATCATGGCGGTATAAATCGTCAAAGTGGGATAGGTTGCGCTCAACTTTTGTAAAGCTGGTGGGGCAGCAACAATGGAAACTAGCCGAATTAAGGCTGGATCAATTCCCCGCTCGACTAGCAAGGCCAGGGCTTTCATTATCGTACCCCCAGTCGCCAACATCGGGTCAAGCAAAAGTAAATGGGTATTAGGTAAGAATGCTTCAGGTAATTTGTTTAGATATAAATTCGCCTCTAGGGTCTTCTCATCCCGAGCTAACCCCAGGTGATAGGTTTTTGCCAGCGGCATTAAGGTTTGTGCGCCTTCTAGAATCGCTAAGCCAGCCCTCAAGATCGGTACAATTGCCAACGGCACGTCAGGATTAATCAGGGTTGCAGAGGCGATCGCCAGGGGCGTCTGAACTTGGGCATTAAGGGTGGGAAACCAATAACGACTGGCTTCATAGGTCAACCAGCGCCCTAATTCTGTCATGGCGGTTTTGAATAATACAGGGGGGGTGTTAGCATCCCGCGCAACCCCTAACCAATGCTTGATCAAGGGATGTTCGGGTACATAAACCTTTAACTGGGAAGCCACCGTATTCACTCCTAAACCCTGCTTTTGGACAATACTCTACTCTATCAGAGTCAACCCAGTGGGGGGATAGCGAGGCTTTGGCCAACAATGAAGGGGGTATGGGAAGATATAAAAGCTTTGTGCCCAATTCCTATCTAACTCAACCTGCTGTTAGTGTTTCATGACCCAAGTCAAGCGATTTCAATTTAACCGCCAACTCTGGCGGCGTTTTGTCGAAACAGCCCAACCCTACTTTTTACCTGTTGGACAGCGGCAAACTCGCCTTTTTTTGGGCTTAATCATTGCCTTGATGGTCATGGTGATCAGCATCACGTTCTTTTTGGCAATGGGGTTAACGACGCTCGCTAACCTTATCTTTCCTGCTTTTTTTGACAGTGCGGGTCAAGGGTTGGTGCAAGGGGTTGAAGCGTTGATGAATTCCGCTGCTCCCTACATTGCGGCGATCGCCCTGGGAATTGCGGTCATTATATTTGCCAGTCAGCGCCAAAAACTGCAACAACGCTGGCTGCAATGGCTACTGCTGGGATTTCTCCTCTTTTTATTGTTTGTTGTCAATGGACTCAATGTCAGCCTTAGCTTTGTTTTTCGATTTATCGATACGCTCTTTGAATCAAAAAGACAGTGAAGTCTTTTGGCAATTTTTATGGATTTATGGCGTCGTCATTGTCCTCGCAATTCCCATCATTGTGGCCTATCGTTACACCCGCCTAAAACTCGGACTGTTATGGCGGGAGTGGCTCACAGAACATTTCATGGGGCGCTACTTTAACCATCGTGCTTATTACCGTTTGGATTCCAACTCGGCCTATACCTTAATTGATAACCCTGACCAGCGAATTACCCAGGATATTAAGTCGTTTACCAGTGTGACGCTGGATTTTTTACTCGATATTCTAGACTCTGTTCTTACCCTCATTTCCTTTACGGCAATTCTTTACAACATTTCTAAAGCCTTAACCTGGGGATTGTTGGGATATGCCGCGTTTGGAACCATTGTTGCCCTGGTCATTGGTACCCGCTTGATTCGCATTAATTATGAGCAACTCCGTTTAGAGGCTAACTTTCGGTATGGTCTCGTTCGTGTCCGGGACAATGCTGAATCGATCGCCTTTTACCGGGGGGAAGGGCTAGAACGACAACAAGTGACCTCCCGTTTATTGGCTGCCATTAAAAACTTTGACTTACTAATTATTTGGCAGTCGATTATTAGCCTATTCCAACTGGGTTACAACTACTTCACCCGCTTGATCCCCTATTTGATTATTGCACCCCTCTATCTGGCTGGAACACTCGATTTTGGGGCGATCGCCCAGGCCAGTGTTGCTTTTAGCCAAGTACTTTCTGCCCTGTCTTTGGTGACTAATCAGATTCAAAATATTACGGAATTCGCCGCCAGCATTAATCGTTTGGGGGAATTTTATGAATCCCTGGATGCCTCGACCTCTCGCCAAACTCTCGACACTGAACCCCAACATAGCAACGGCATTCAAACCCAGATCGATTCCACCATTAGCCTGAATCATGTAACGTTAACACCGCCTAATTCGTCCCGGATTTTGATTGAAGATTTATCGCTGTTTGTCGAGCCTCAACAACCCCTATTAATTATGGGGGCCAGTGGCAGTGGCAAAAGTTCGCTGCTACGGGCGATCGCCGGACTATGGAGCAGTGGACAAGGTGAAATTAAACGCCCAGAGTTAGCAGACCTCCTCTTTTTACCCCAACGTCCCTATATGATTTTGGGCACTTTACGCGATCAGCTCCTCTATCCCAATCCAGAACAAGCCGTTGACGATGAGACCTTGTTGGAAATTTTAAATAAAGTGAACTTGCCGGACTTAGGGGAACGGTTCGGTGGCTTGGACGCGCTGGAAAATTGGTCGAATGTGCTGTCCCTGGGAGAACAACAACGGGTCGCCCTTGCCCGTATTTTTGTAAACCAACCCCTTTATGCCATTCTGGATGAGGCGACGAGTGCGTTAGATGTTGACAACGAAGAAACCCTCTACCAAGCATTAAGTGCCCTAGGAACCACCTACATCAGCGTTGGTCATCGCCCCAGTCTTCGCCGCTACCATCGTCAATGTCTAGAGATACAGGCGGGGGGACACTGGCAGCTGGGAGCTATTACGCCAGTACAATAACTAATAACTCAATGCCCTTCGTATTCTCAAAATTACCTGCTACAGTGGACGAAACTTCATGAATTTCGTCTATTTTGCCCCGTGAATTGATCTTAATTGGTGTATTCAAGCATTTCAATCCATGACTATCCAAGCGCAAGCGATTCTCATTCTATGGTTTCCCTTCGTTATCTTCCTGTTTTGGGCGATGCCTGCCCGGAAAGCCATTGCGATCGCTTTTTTAGGGTCATTTCTTCTCCTTCCTTCTAGAACCGGTTTTCTTTTTCCTCTGCTTCCCGATTACGCGAAACTATCCTCTACGACTTACGCCGTCATTGTCGGCATTTTAATCTTTGATTTAAAAACGATCCTCAGATACCGTCCCCACTGGATTGATATACCAATTTTCATCTATGCAATCTCTCCCATGTTTAGTTCCCTGAGTAATGGGTTAGGGGCTTACGATGGTCTGAATAATTGCCTTAGTGAAATTTTTCGCTGGGTATTTCCCTATTTAATTGGTCGGATCTACTTTAGTAGCTTTTCGGCTTTAAAAGAATTTGCCATTCTTATTGTCAAGGCTGGGATCATCTACATACCACTCTGCTTGTGGGAAATCAGAATGAGCCCCCATTTGCATACATATTTGTATGGATTTTTTGCCCATCCATCCGGTCTCATGCAACAGATAAGAGGCTTTGGGCTATGGCGCCCGATGGTTTTCACCGGGCATGGTCTTATCGCATCTTTGTTTATGCTTTTTGCTGGCTTTTTAGCCCTGTGGTTGTGGCAATCTAAGGCGATTGATAAAATTTGGTCAATTAAAATTAGTGTCTGGACATATGCGCTATTGGCGACAACTGTTTTGACTCAATCTAAGGGAGTCTGGGTATATTTATTGGTGCTGACTCTTATCTTTGTTTGTGCTCGGTATCTAAAGTCAAACTTTGTCTACGCAATGATTTTATCCTTGATGCTCTACTACATGTTTGCCATGACAAGCGGCGCTTTTAATGGTGAAGCTATCGTCAACTGGATTGGAGCAAATTTTAGTCCCGAGCGAGCACAATCTCTTCAATATCGTTGGTCTAACGAGATTGAGATGGCAGCGAAAGCCAGAATTCAGCCCTTGTTTGGCTGGGGCGGATGGGGAAGAAACCGCATTTATGCCTATGACTGGAAGGGAGAAATCGTTGATACTTCAACCACGGATAGTATTGCAATTCTTCAGCTTGGAACAAAAGGATTTGTCGGTTATCTTTCCTTTTACTCGTCTATTTTACTCCCATCTATTTTGTACTGTTTTAAAAAGTATCCTGTCAGAACCTGGTTTAATTCAAAGACGGGAATCGGAGCCGCATTTAGTATTTTTTCGTTGATTTTCGTTATGGATACGCTGTTGAACGCGCCAGTACAGCCCCCTCTGATGATTGCCGCAGGTGCGATCACCGGTATTGTCGCTGCTCCAGTTGTGGATGCTCGCACTAGTGGAAATTTAGGTGGCCGTCACCGGAAAAAAACAATTTCGTCTATCTCTTAAGGATCGAGAATTAAATAAAAATGAAATTTTTCTGTATGGAGTGTTTAAAACACAGTCAGCGCGGGAAGAAAATCTTGCAAATAATAAAATCCTCATTCCTAAGTAACATAGGGCACCTCAAAAAAATCAAATTTTATTGAGAAAAATACGAGAGGATGTTTGAGAAGTCTGCTATAGTCGCTAAAACCCTTATTCTTTCGTTGAGAAAACGAGACTCAAAATCCCATTTTCTCATTGGCTTTGACCCTTTTCAAACATCCTCTTTGTGATAAGTTCGGGACTGGTCTGTAAAAGGAGTAGTATATAAAAGTACAGTTTGTTAGATGAAATGCCCACGATGTGGAAGTCCGAAAACGAGAAAAAATGGAAAACGCAGTTTGAAAAATGGGACGAAGGTTCAAAATTATAGCTGCCGCCAATGCTATCGAAATTTCAACGAGCGCACAGGAACGCCGATGTATCGAATGAGAACATCGCCCGAGATTGTGGAGTATGCCATAAGCACTCGGACTGAAGGAACAGGCTCTGAGCAACAGCGAGAATATACAAAACATCTCACTCAACAACTGGACTCTGGCAAATTTTAAAATTTGCGGCAGTTGAGTGGCTGAAACCCCTATTATTTCGTTCACTTTCTCAACAGTGTGAATTTATTGAGAATATCTGAATCCATTGTAATTCATAGGTCTCAGAGGATCGCTCAAAAAAACGCCAGACTCCAGTCAACAATAATCCGATGGGAACAACGACTAGCCGAAAAGAAGGAGGAATAGTCACCATCAGTATCAGAAGGAGCCGAGACGACAGTAGAAGGAGATGAGCTATACACTCGCGTAGGCGAGGAACCTTCCCCCCTCACAACCTCAAGGATGGACAATTAATGTTCTAGAAAGGGATAGTCGCTACTGGATATGTAGTGTGGCGGAGTCAAGGATGATGAGTTATTCAAAAAAGCCGTGAAACAAAGTTATGGGAATGGGTACAAGCCTGTGCCTACGATGCTTTACAGACGAAGAAAGGCGTTATGGCAAATATCTATGGCAATTAGCCAGCGTTTATTTGACCCAAAAAAAGAATTTCTGGATACCCATGGTGCAGAGTCTGGCGAGAAGGAATTGAAGTCGCCATGAAAATTAAAGGCTCTCAGGGTAAACCTATAAGTGAGTGGTCAAAGGTAGAACATACCCTTTACAGCAATTAGTTCCCCTTCGGAAGTTCATACCAGTCACAATGAAGCTCTTAACGCGCCCATTCGACGGCGATGTAGTGCCTACCGACGTCGTCAAAATCACCAGGCTCAAAAACAGCAAGGGCAACAAAGGAGCATTGACGTACAGCGTCTTGTTCATAACTGGTGCCGTCTCCATTTCGGTCTTGATAAAAACGTCACTCCTGCCGATAATCGTGGGTTTTGCTTCACGACCCATAAGCATTTACGAGACGCTCCACTCACGTAGTTACTTAGAACTCCCTCCTGAACAGACCAGTGCCATAAGTTCTGCTCTTGTTTTAGTCGATCAAAATGAGTACGTTGATCTATGCTAGAGTAGGGTATGTTGATTTGCTTGTTGCTTTTGAACGACTTCAAACTCCAACTGGTCGGCTTCTCTGTGTCATTTTTAGAGGGTATTTGGGAAGTCTGGACTCCAACGACAGAATGAGGGATTCAGGCATTTGGCGGCGACGGAGGAATGGGTGTTTCAGCTTTTGTTAGCCAGATTCTTACCCTTTTCAAACATCCTCTTAGGTGATGCACTTCATATTTAAATCGATGCCCAACTACTTATGACTAACATAAATATCAATAAAGATGAGTTCAATAAAGCTTACAAAAGTCATACTAAATAACGATTTTTTGAAATAGACTCTTATTATGAAAATTATATCTCTAGATATTACAATACCATCAAATTTTCTAGAGCATATAAGTTTTTCTAACCCACCCCAAATATTAGAAATAAGTGGGGGGCAGATATCCTTAATATTGAAAGGATCTTAGACTTTCATTGCACTGTTGTGGATGTTAATGACAAATA
>CALNXU010000011.1:0-197083 GCA_942490695.1 Merismopediaceae cyanobacterium
CGGTTGCGCAGCTTGATCTCGAAGGACTCGGTCATTTGCTTGCCGGTGCTGTCCACATCGAAATTGATCCGCCTGCGCTCGCCGACCAGATCGAAGGCATTGCCCATGTCGAGCTTGAGCATCTCGTTCTTGGGCAGGTGGTCCATCCGGGTTCTCGCCGGTGAACTCGCGGCGGCCATCCACCGAATCGGTGCGGTACAGGCGCATGCGGCCCTTGGGCAGCGGCACGCCCAGCTGGTTGGTCTCGCTGTTCGAGATCTCGATGCGCACGCCGACCTTCTTGTCGGCGGTGGTGCCGTAGTCGGGATCCTGTGTTGACGCCCCCGTAGTAGCGGAAGCCGACCAGCGGATTGTAGACGTAATACCGATTCCCCTTCACGCCGGTGGCGCGAATGTACTCGACCTGCTTCAGCTCGTTGTTCCGCAACAGCACCGGCCGCGGCAAGGTGTAGAGATGGAATTCGTCGAAGGCCCGCTCTTCGGGCATGGCCTCGTCGCATCATCGGCTTCCGCCATCGCATAGGCCCGGCGGCGGTTTTTGCATTCTATTGCGGCTGCACCTTCTGGACATCGCCGGCGATGAGCTTGATGTCGGCGTTCTCGAAGGTCTTGCCGGTGTTGTTCTTGAGGGAAATCCAGCCGGACAGGTCGATCTCATCGCTGCCTTCGGTGGGGGCGATGAGGCTGTAGGTGGCCTCCCAGCTCATGCCGGCGGTGACGTAGGACACCTCGATGGGGCACGCCCCCGCCTTCTTCGAGGCGATCTGCCAGACGAGCGAGGGCTTGAGGAAGGCATTGGGATCGATGCCCTCGAAGACGGGCTGGCCGGGCAGCGAGAAGCGCACGGCGCCGTCCTCTTCGACGATGGGCTGCTCGGAGCCGCCGCCGGGAACATAGCCGCTGCGGATCAGCTTGCCGCTGTGCTCCTTGATCGTCCCGTCCTCGCGCTTTTCCTCGAAGCGGAGGGTCTGGCCTTCGAGCTGGTAGAGCAGCAGGCCTTCGGTCAGCGGATCGTTGATGAAGCTCTGCTCCAGGATCTTCACGCCGAAGGGTTCCGGCGACAGCTCGCGCAGCAGGACCGAATCGGGCTCGAGCAGGCGCGACATGTCCGTCACGCGGATTTCCGCCGGCCTGGCCTGCAGCGTCAGGGTGCGGTCTTCCTTCACGGTGGCGAAGCCGTCGTTGTAGATCGTGACCTGCTGGCCGCCCACGGCGAACGCCGCGATGGGAATCCAAGCCAGATACGTTGCGATAGCTTTCATGTGTCTTCCTCCGGGGAACAGTCTAGGGATAGGCGCCGGGATGGTCGAGCCCGGTGTTTTCCGGCAGGCCGCAGATCAGGTTCATGTTCTGCAAGGCGTTGCTGGCCTGGCCTTTCATGAGGTTGTCGATGTGCGAGACCACCCGCAGGCGGCGCGTGCGCTCATCCACATCCACGATCAGGTTGCAGAAGTTGGTGCCGCGCACGTGGACGGTGCCGATGGCGGCCTGGCTGTCGTAGAGCCGCACGAAGGGATTGTCCTTGTAGAATTCGGCATAGGCTTCCCAGACCTGCGCCAGGCCGATGCCGTCGCGGAGCGTGCCGTAGAGGCAGCTCAGGATGCCGCGGCAGACCGGAACCACCTGGGCCGTGAACGTGACCGGCACCGGTTCGCCCGCCAACCGGCCCAGCATGCGCTCGACTTCCATCACGTGCTGGTGGCCGCTCAGGCGGTAGGCGCCCATGTTTTCGTAGCGGGCCGGATAGTGGTGCGCGGGCGTCGCCTTCTTGCCCGCGCCCGACACGCCCGTCTTGCAGTCGCAGATCAGGCTGGAAAAATCCACCAGCTTGGCCGCCGCGGCCGGGGCGAGGCCGATCAGGCAGCTCATCGCGAAGCAGCCCGGATTGCCGACCAGCCGCTGGTCCTGCGCATAGGCCTTGCGGTTCAGCTCGGGCAGGCCGTAGACGGTCTGCGGCAGCAGCCCGGGAGCCTTGTGGACCGGGTCGCGCCCGATGCGCCGCGCATACTCGGCGTAGTCGTCCGTGTTGTTGAACCGGAAATCGCCGCTGTAGTCGATCACGCGCGCGCCCTGCTCCAGTTCCGCCGGGGCCTGCACCATGCCGACGCCGTCAGGCGTCGAGAAGAACACCACGTCGGCAGGCTCCTGCGCCGGCCGGATCGTCGGGCTTCAGGATCGTCAAATCGCAGAATCCCTTCAGATGCGGATACAGGTCGCTCATCGGCATGCCCGTCTCCGTCGCCGCCACCAGCGTCTGGATTTTCGTCTCAGGATGCCGCAAGAGCAGCTCCACGATCCCCACGCCGCCGTATCCCCCGCAACCGACTACCTTTGACTTTGATCATTTTGTTTTCCCTCCTTCAAACAGATCCAGAAGTCAGAATTCCCAATCAGAATCCCGCCGAATCCGGAACCCGTCCGATTTCGTTCATTCTGAATCCTGACATTCTGACTCCTGAATCCTTCTCTCTCCTCAAAACGGAATCCAGCTCTGGCCGGGCTTCATGGCCGCGATCGCGCGCGCCAGCAGGTGGATCGGTTTGCGGCCAGATCCTCGATGCTCCACGATTTCGCTGGGCGTATGCATGTAGCGCAGCGGCATGCTCACCAGCGCGGCCGCCACGCCCGCGCGGGAAATCTGCATGGGATCGGCATCCGTCGGCGTGGCGCGGCCGTCGGCCACAATCTGCACCGGAATCTTGTGCTTCTTCGCGGTCTTCAGCAGATGAGCATAGAGGACGGGATTCATGTTGGCCCCGCGCGACAGCACCGGTCCGCCGCCCAGCGACCACCTTGCCCTCGCGCTTCTCCGCGCCATCCATCATCGGGTGGTCCGTCGCAAACGTCACGTCGACGGCGATGCCCACGTCCGGCGCGATGCCGAACGACGAGGTGATCGCGCCCCGGCTGCCGATCTCCTCCTGGACCGTGCCCACCGCGTGGATTTCGGCCCGCGGCGACATGCCCGCCAGCATCCGCGCCGTCTTCGAGCACCACGAACGCCCCCGCCCGGTCGTCGAACGCCCGGCCCGCCAGCCGCCCGTTCGGCAGGTCGGATCACGCCCTGGTCAATCACCATCGGATCGCCCACGGAAACCCTTTTCTCGGCTTCCTTTTGGTTCTTCGCGCCGATGTCCACCCACAGGTCCGTCAGCGGGCGTCACCTGCTTGCGGTCGTCCGGCTTCTGCAAATGGATCGGCACCTTGCCGATGATGCCGGGCACGACGCCCTTCGCCGTGCGGATGCGACCCGCTGGCCCTGCGGAATCTGCGGATCCCAGCCGCCGATCGGCGCCACCCACAGATAGCCGTTCGCATCGATCAGGGTCACGATGAACCCGATCTCGTCGTAGTGCCCCGCCAGCATCACGCGCGGCGACCCGCCCGGATTCACGATCACATCCGTGTTGCCGTGGACATCGGTGCGCACCTCGGCGGCAAAGGTTTCCGCCTCCTCGCGGAAGACGCGGACGGCATCCAGCTCGTAGCCCGACGGCGAAATGGCGGCCATCAGTCGTTTCAGAAAATCGAGGCTTGTCTTTTTCATTGTTCGGTTCCTTCTCCGGATATGGGCTCACATGGACGGCAGCCTACCCTATTGCGTCGCGCGAGGCCAATGTCGGGATTCAGCAACTTCGAGGGCGGCGGGGCAATGGCCCGGGGCTCGGGCGGGGCCTGCAGGACGCGGCGGGTGGCCGGTAGGCGGCGGCGGCCGACTGCCGGGGCAGCAGCCGCCGCGGGGCGGGAGCCGCCGCCGGAGGCGACCGGTTCCGGCGTCGCCACGGGGGCCGACGCGGGCGCCCGGCGCAGGCGCAGGCGCGGCCGGCGGGCGGAGGGCCCCCAGGCGCGGGCCGCCATCGGCGTCGGCGCGGGGAGCCGGGGCAAGGGCCGGGGCCACCGCCGACGCCACCCGGGTGGGCGACTGGATCAGCGGGGCGCCCATCTCGACCTTCGCCCGGTTCACCATCGCCAGATAGTTCAGAATGCCCTGCGCAATCCCCTGGGCCACCGTCTCGCGGTAGGACGGCGTCGCCAGCTTCTGCTCCTCTTGCGCACTCGACAAGAACCCGCATTCGATCAGCGCGGCCGGCATCGCCGATTTTTTCAACACGGCAAAGCGCGCGTGCTTGAAGCCGCGGTCTTCCGCCCGGGTAATGCCGATCACGGCCCGCTGGATCTGATGGCCCAGCACCGTGTTGGAATGGTTGAAGCGGTTGTTGGGCTTCGCCGGATACTTCCCGCGTCAGCTTGGATTCCGAGGTGGGCGGATAGTTTTCCGCCGGCGTCACGAATGTCTCGATGCCCTGCACGCTGCGGTTCCCCGCCGTATTCAAATGAATGCTCACAAACAGATCCCCGCCGCCGCGGGCGGCCAGATAGGGCCGGTCGGCCAGCTCCCAGAAGCGGTCGGTGTCGCGCGTCATCACCACGCGCACCCCCGCCGCCGCCAGATGGGCCCGGACCCGCAGCGCCATATCCAGCACCAGATCCTTCTCCATGCGCCCGGCCGGCTCATCGCCCCCGGATCCTTGCCGCCGTGCCCGGGATCCAGCACCACCGTCCGGGTGCCCCGGGCCCAGATAGGCCGAGGGCCGCACCAGCGGATCCATCACGAACTGGCATCCGCATCGCTGAGCGACCATTGCCCCGGACCTTGATCACCGGGGCATGCAGCCAGATCTTGCTGCCGTTGACCATAGGCCTGCCGGCCATTCGCCGTGAACTGGAGGCTGATGTACTGCCCGCGGATCAGCAGGACTTTCGGCCCCGGCTCGTCAACGGCAGCCCGTACATCTTCGCCAGATCCTTCAGCGCGACATAGCGTTTCCCCGCATAGGTCACCGCTTTCAGAGTCCGCACCTGCGCCGGCCGCCACCGGCCCCGCCAGCTGGCCATCCCGAGCGCCAGGCCAAATCCATCCATGGAAATCGCAATTGCATGCATGAAGCGGTCCAACTATAGGGCCGCCCCCCCACGTAATTAAGCGTCATCTCCCAGCCCCCCCAATGGCAACCTTTCCATGACCGGAGAACGCCGCACTTCATTTTCTTGCGCTGCGCCCGCGGACCTTCTATTCTGCCCCATCATGAAAACCCTTCCCATCTCCTTCCCCTCGCCGCCGGCCTCGCGCTGGCCGTTTCCGGCTGCGCCACCACCCAGGAGGACTCCGGGCCCGGCCCCCGCCTCGCAGGCCGACGTCAACTATCTGCGCGAAGAAATCCGCCGGCTGAATGCGCGCCTCGATGCCGCCAATGCCGATCTCGGCCAGCTTGCATTCCCAGATCGCCTCCGACCGCGCCGGCCAGCCGGCCACGGCCTCCGCCGCGCAGGTGCAATCCATGCAGTCCCAGATCGATGACCTGCTGCGGCAGATCCGCGCCCTCGACGCCGCCCGGGCGCAGGACAAGAAGGAAATCTACGACGACATTTCCAAGAAGGTCGCCAGCCTGATCAAGAGTTCGTCCTCGAGCTCCTCGGGCGGCTCCTCCACCCGCCCCGCCACCCGCTCGGGCACGCAGACCGGCTGGGAACACGTCGTGCAATCCGGCGAATCCCTCTCCAAGATCGCCGCCGCCTACAAGGTCAAGATGTCCGTCATCGCCGATGCCAACGGCATGAAGAGCATCGACAGCCCCATCTACGCCGGCCAAAAGCTCTTCATCCCCGACTAGCCCCCTTCATCGCCACCATTCGCGATTGAGCCCCAAAAGCCGTTTCTCGCAGAGCCGCCAAGTCCGCCAAGTTCGAACCGTCATGCCTCCCTCTCACAGAGAGCCACTGAGGTTTTCGATCTCAGAAGGGCCACGCGCCCGCAGGACGCGTCAGGCAGCGGAGGCTTGACGCGGGAACAAGCGCCGCGTTTGGTCCCGCTTCAACCCTTCGCCGCCCGGCCCTTTTGCTCCGCAAAATGCCCGGCCCCTTCAACCGGTTCCATCTGCGTAATCTCGCATGCTTCTCTTCCATCTCGTCCGTACTGTTTCGTGCTTTTCGTGCTTCGTTGTAAAACACCCAACGCCCTGGATGGTCCGCATAGCCTCAGACCTCATAGCCGAGACGGGGGTCTATTTGCGGTGTTCGGTTTCTTCCCGGTTCCATCCGGGAATCCGTAGTCTCTCCCCTTCATCTCATCTGTACGGGTCTCCCTTTCTGTTCGTGTTTTCTCGCCACAGGCGGACAAGCGTGTGTTTCGTTGTTGAAAAGTCTCCATTTCTCGTCCCAATGGAATTCTTAATTCTTAATTGCTAATTCTTAGTTGCTCAGCTCCCCCTCCGCCTCCTCAAACGAATCTGTTTTCTGTAGCCGGGGACGTGATCCCAGCCTTTTCGCAACAGCCGCCGACCTACTCGCTCTCCCCGGTCAAATCCGGAGATGTCCACCAACCATCAACCACCAACGAACAACCACGTCCTTGGGGCACCCCCATGACGGGACTCGCGATTGGATCCAGGGAAAGTGACCGCCCGGATCTTTCCCAAAATCCTCTGCGGCCCAACACGTATTAAAATTGACCCGCCTACCTCGCCCCCTCTATGATTGGACCCGCATGGGCGAGTTGCTCCCCACGCAAAAGCAACTTGAAACTCTGCCAATATATCTATTCGCAGTAGAAAAGATTAGTGAGGAAGACTATGCCTGACGTTACATTCAACTGTCCCCACTGCAATCATTCGATCAGAGACTCCCTTTGACATGTTGGGCCAGTTAATGATTGCCCTTCGTGCAACGAGACGATCCGAAGTGCAGAAGCCCCCCCCCTAACCGCCAAAGGCGCTCCGTCCTCTGCCCGGGTCGTGCCCAAACTGAAAATGCCCAAGTTTCCACCCTCCCAAAGCTCAGGAAACTGAAAGAATACAAGATCCTGACGCAAAAGGATAAATGGTTTGCCATCAGACTGTTCCCCCGAAACGCTGGAACAGGCCATTAATTATTACGCCGGGCGGGTGGCTGGTCATTTCTGTCGCGACGGCCCGTTTCCCGACTGCCCCTGAAGGCCATCGCGAAGAACTGATGGTGGTGCTGGGGCGGGAGAAATAGGCCCTTAGTCCTGGATTATTGTCGCGACACGTCTACCCAGAGGACCCTGAGGTTTTCCGATCCGCGCAATCCGTAGCTTCTCCCCACCACCTCTTCCGTAATTTTTCGTGTGTTTCGTGTGTTTCGTTGTTAAAAAGCCCCCGTTTGTCGGTTTTGGGGCAGGTTTTTTGACCCATTCAGGCCTTTTGAAGCCGTTTTCCCTCCAGTTTTGCCACTTTTGAAGGGTTTCCTCGCCCACTTTTCCGGCGGGTGGTTTTCCTGTGGTGTCACTACTTTTTCACTCTGGAACTATGAAATCAGGAAAAATCCGGAGGCTCGAACCCCACTATTTGTTTTGTTTGTCCTTTGTCCACCATAGCCTTTTGGCGACGGTGGGCGTTCATTTGCGGTTCAGAACCCCTGTTTCTCAATTTCTCGCGTTCTAAATCCCTTTTTTTTTCAATCATTTGCGGAGTACTTTTAACGCAATCCTAACTCCACTCCCTGTTCAAGTTCACCCCCTTTCTGCTATTTTCAAGCCATGCTTCAGCGATGGAATTTCTTCCGCTTCCCGCACCCCGCATGCGGCACCGGCACCTTCCCAATCAGCAGGAACACAAGTCAGAGACCCCCATGCCCCACGGCATTACAATCCTCGCCGGAATATACGGCAGGAACACGAGAAAACTATCCAATAACTTGTTCGGCAAAGAAAATATATGAATAAATTTACAACCACATTAATACTGACGATTCGCGCTGCTGGGCGGCACACCTACTCCTCGAAACCCGCGCTCAAGTTTCTAAAATACTCTCAGCTCTCCCAGCCCGCCAGTGGCATCATCGCCGCCGTTGCGATCGTGCGCAGTATATCGCCGATAAGGACATCGATATATCACGCCCTAAACAGAGTCTGTATACTTCGGAGGCCCGTGGACACAATCGGATTGAGGAGTTCCCTCTAGATCCTACGTTGGACGATCTGACGGCGGACAGGTATTTGTAATGGTCTTTATGGACAAAGCGACAGGCCACACCTATGGCGTCATAACTATAATCAGCCAAACAAGCGGTTGCAGGTACCCGCCACAGGGGTCGGGTCCGCTGACCCGTAACGTTCGGCAGGAGAAGACGCATGGGGACATTTATACGAACAGCCCTTAACCACTCTAGCCTTCGTGAGCATCACGCTCGGAGGCACCGAGCCAACCAATTACACAAGCCTCTTTGAAGATTCGCAGCACCAAACCCTTGATCCAGAATACATTTCTGGTCACCATATCCACCTCACGGTTCGGGAAGGGAGTTACCGGATCGAGTCGCACCACGGACCGTTTGATTCAAATGCAACCTGGATAGCCATCGGAGACTTTATTGCGGCGGAATCGGAATTTGAGCTAAGTGTGATCGATGCCTTCGGGCCATTAAGCACGAATGGCAAGTCCTACCGCGCGACCCTCGACAGTACTATCATTACAGCCAATGAGGAGTTCATTGCCTATCCCTTTCTTTCATCTCCCCGAATCGCACTGGAGGAGACCGGGCCTACAAACGAGTTGCTCATCACCTATGGAGAAGGCATCTACTCGAACCAAATCAACTACACACACCCCTCTGGACAAAAGTCGGATTCTTCCGGATATCCTCAACAAACAACGACCCCGTCAATGCAACTATTCAAATTCAAACGGATCTTATGGGATCCCACCTTGACCAATAATCCGGCACCATAAATGCCGAACAGCCAAAGCCCCGGTGAGCCCAGGCCACCGTACGGCCGCGAGGTGCGCGGGTCCGCTGACCCGTGACGTTGTGCAAGCGAGATGGAAGGGAGAATGGAAATATGTTCAATCCTGCTACTGTTTGCCTGCTGCTTGATCATCGCAAAAGAGTCCCGAGCAGAGGGCGAAAGAAGCTCGCCGGAAACTGGGAGACGATTTCGCAAAGACACTGGAAGACATGACCCCTGAAGAACGGCGGGAATTCTGGGAACAACACGACAAGGACACGACGGCGAGGGACGACTAGCCCTGCGCGACAACGGAATCGATACCATGGAAAGTATTATCGCGAGTATTCCACGCTATGGATCATTTGTTTCCACGGCATGGAAAACCACGGCCTTCGCACCGCGAAACTCAAGCCCGGTATGACAACAAAAACGCACAACCATCGGCGGCAGGATCCCCTCCATCAGTCGTCGGGCCCCCGGACCCGTGACATTCGGTCATAAAAAAACAATATGAAGACAAAAGGTAAATACCTCGCCATCGGGGGACTCGTGCTACAGACCGGATGGATAATCGGCATGGTCGGCACGATAGTCGGCATGCTCAGGGCCTTCCCCAAATTAACCGACACGACCTTCGCGCTAAAACAAGACGCCCTTGCATTTGATATATCCATCGCACTCTACACAACGGCCATCGGCATGGCCGTGTCCATCGTTGGAATTGTTCTGCTTTGCATCGCCCTGTTTGGCGTTAAGTACAGACCCCATGGTTCAAAACGGCATGTGGATTATGGCCATCCTGTGGTTGCTCAATCTACCCGTCGGATTCGTCATTGGAATCATCGTGATGCTCTATCTTGCAAACCACAAAGATGAGTTCGCCGAACACGCGGCTGCAGGATCCCCTCCATCAGTCGTCGGGCCCCCGGACCCGTGACATTGGGCGAAAGAATGAATATGACAAACAGAAATACCAATCTGATCGCCTACGCGGTTTTTGTTCTCGCCTGGAGCCTGATCCTCTATGGGGTTTATCCTTGGCGCGACGAAGTACTCTGCTTCACACCCCAAAGAGGATAAGCCCGGAATAGCCGAAATCCGTGCAATTGCCGAAGAAAACAACCTGAACTATCGCGAGGTTTCCAGCGCCCTGAAAGGACCGGCCGACCAGAAAATTAATCTTCCAAAGATTATCCTGTCCCAAACAATAACCATCGGCTTTACACTCGGCGTTTTCGTTCTGATACGCAAACTGGTTTCCAGATTTATAAAACATAAAATGAAAGCCCAACCATCGGGTCCAGAGGACCCTTGACGTTCGGATACTCATCCATGGGTGCAGGAGGTTTCCTTTACCATCCCGGCGGGTACCGACACCGCGATTATTGGCCTCAACGGCGCTGAAAAAGCACTCTGATCCAGGCGGTGCTGGCATTTACCCCGCAGGTTAAGCTGATTGCGCTGGGCAATCCCCGTCGGCCAAGGGATACCCGTCTGTATGCGTGGCAGCAGATCGCTTACTTACCCCAACCTTTCTGTTTGATCGCCGACATTCCATTGCCAGCCGAACTGGTGGTTTGGGGTGTAAGTCGCATTGGACCGCAACTGCCCCTGCGGGTGGACGAGCCCGTCGTCATGCTGCGTAAGCGGCACTGACCCAGCGGAAGCCTGGCACCCGCTGATCAGCTCGTGAGTAGCTTGGTCTTGGGGAGAAAACCAAACGGGTGTTGCTGACCATTGTCTCGTGCGGGCCTCGCTCCCTATTGATTTTGGATGAAGCTCCGGCGGGTCTGGATGTTCTGGGTGAGTCAGAGTTTTACCTAGTTGCTCTATCAACTCAAGCAAGAACAGGGCTGGGCCTATTTCGTAGAGTTTCGACGATCTGGATATGGTGCGCCAGGAAGTTGCGATCGCGTCCTCTGCATCAACCGCAAACTGCTATGCTAGGCCTCCCGACCATGCTCTGGCTCCTGGAGCAGTTGTCCCTCGCCTACGTACCCGGATTTTGTCCGCTATCACCACACCTGCCAGCCCTACCGCCATGACCATTGAAGCTGAAATCACCCGCGTTCGTGTGGATTGCTTCAACTTCCGTTTTGCGGCAAGCGCCGATGGCGCGTTTTGACTGACCTACGCGGGCGGCTTGCTCGGCAGCTTCACCATCCTGCGGCAAATTTCTTGTCCAGCGGTGCGTCTGGAGAATCCGCCCCGCTAGGCATTGGTATTGGGCTGTTGCTGGGCCTTGATCCCTCTGGGTGCTGTTGCCCTTTGCGGTGGTGCTCGCCCCGGCGGTGGCTTACTTTTTAGAACGCACGCATCTCTGGACCGGATGCCCTGTTGAATATTGCTTCCTGTTCATCATCTCTGGCCCTGGGTATCATTCTGCTTCAGTTTCGGGACGAATATCAGGGGGGCATTAACAACCTGCTGTTTGGCGATATTCTGGCTTGGCGGCATGAACCTCGATTTGATTTTCAGTGCCATACTTTTTGCGGTTTGCGTCGGCTTTATCGGTGTCACCTTGCGATCGATTTACCTTCTCACCCTGCACGAACCGATGGCAATCGCCTGGGGCGTCAACGTCTCGGCCCAGCGCACAGCTTTTATTGTGTTACTGGCCCCAGTGGTGGGCATTTCCATTAAGGCGATCGGGTCTGACAGCCTTGATTGTAGCGCCTTTGGTGGTCATTCCCGCCAGTGGTTTCCGCCTGTTCCACCAGTCAGTTCTCCCACTACATCCTGATTTCCGCTGGTCTGGGTGCCGTCAGCGCCGTCATCGGCATGCTCCTGTCCGCTCTGTTTGACCTTCCTCCATCTCCAGCATTGTCGCTGTGCAGCTAGGGATTTTGTTGCTGCTGGCTATTCTCATCCCCACCGCCCGCCTTCTGGCTCCCTAACCATGACTCAAGCTCTGGATGTGTTACCCACCCCTCACCCCTCATCAGATCCTCTGCCGCTACGCCAATCAATCGCCGCATTTGCAGGTAGTGCGCATTGCCAGTCGTTCCACAGGGGTATTTTGAGCGGGTGGTATTTCCCCATGACTGCCTGCTCTTTGTCGCCGTCCCCGAGGCAATCCTCGAAATCTATAGCGCACAGCATGACAACGTTACGCGCTGACTCTACTCCCTGCGATCGCCAGCAGAAAATTGCATCAACGCTGATAACTCGACGTTTTGAGGCCGACACTCATGTCCCCTTCATTCTCGGAATTGATGCCCAAATTCCGTGGGGATGCCGGTCACCCTAATCACCGGATTTTGGCGGCGGGCAAATAACCACGCTGCTGAACCACATTTTGACCAACCGTCAGGAGTTGAAGGTGGCGGTGCTGGTGAACGAATTTGGCGACATCAACATCGACAGCCAACCGCTGGCGTCGGTGGCAGAAAATATGGTGGAGCTGAGCAACGGCTGCATCTGTTGCACCATCAACGACAGTCTGGTGGATGCGGTATACGCCGTGCTGGAACGGGAAGAGCGGCTGGATTACCTGGTGGTAGAAACCACGGGATTAGCTGATCCGCTGCCCATCATGGTGACGTTTCCTGAGTACGGAGCTGAAGGTTTTCACTCACCTGGATTCTGGTGGGATCACCGTTGGGGACTCTGAAGCCTTCACGGATGTAATCATTTCTCAGCAGCGAGGTGGCGCTCAGTCAGTTGACCTACGGCGACATCATCTTGCTGAAGTTCAAGTTCGATTTTAGTACCAGAGCCAAGCTGATCTGGCTGGAATCCTACCTTCAGGACAACCCAAAACAGCCAGATTAAGCGGCTATGTTCAAGGATAGCACCGATGGCGATTCGCCTGTTCCTGTCGGCCTTATGAGGTGGGGAAGGTAGAGCCACCAATTCGCTTGGGCCTGAGGACGAAACTGGAGTCTGCGGCACTCACTGGGAAATCTCCATCTCGCTCAGGATACTGTAGAGCCATGCCCTTTAAGAGCGATCGCCCCTTCAACCTGACTAAATTCGAGCACTTTTGATGACTCAAATGCCCGTAGACATTTTTCGCGCCAAAGGCATTCTCTTCTGGTTCGAAGGAGAGCAACAGCGCCATATCTTGCAGCTCAGCGGCAAACGATGCAGCATCAATCTGAACTCCATGACAACGCCCCCGCAGAATCAACTCGCCCTCAAATGCCACCAGTTAAATCCGCTGCAACTGCACCAACACCTCACCAATTGTCTGGCCGGTAGCCGCGTCTCGCTCTTGTCCTAGAGCGAGGGAGCCAAACCCAGATTGAGCTATCTTCTGGCATTGCCAGAGCTGCCCAATGTCCGTCCCACAAGGGCACTTTTCACTCACGGGGAAACTTTTGTTTCCCCTTTCCACCATATTTAGGAATAATTCATGACCTTATCGATTTCTCGTGACGACTTACGCTCAGGGAAGGCTTGAAACTAAGGTTGAGCCCCTCGTCTCCGATCGAGACATGTAGGGTGTCTCGTCCGGCACCTCGTTGATGCTGGCTGGGCGAAGATCCCGATCGCGAAGGCTTCGCTCGATGCCCCCAAGCGGGTTGTTAAAGCCCTGGAAGTTTCTCACGTCTGGCTATCAATCCCTCGATGACCTGCTCAACGGTGCTGTCTTTCACGAAAACACCAATGAAATGGTGCTGGTGCGCGACATCGACCTGTTTAGTTCCTGCGAGCACCACATCTTACCGATTCTGGGTCGTGCCCATGTCGCCTATATCCCCAACGGCAAGGTCATTGGCCTCTCTAAAATCGCTCGTATCTGCGAGATGTACGCCCGTCGATTGCAGGTGCAGGAACGGCTCACCGTCCAAATCGCCGATGCTCTGGAAGGATTGTTGGTGTCCCGGTTGCCGTTGTCGTCGTGGAAGCGCACCGCTACGTGCATGGTCATGCGTTATACCCAAAAGTCTGGCTCCCACCACCACCAGCGCCATGCGCGGCACCTTCGCCGAAGATCCCAAGACCCGCCAGGAGTTCATGAGCCTGATTCGCCATAGTCCGAGTTTCCATTAAGGCGAAGAGATGATGGAGTGAAGGGGTAACGAGGTTGAATTCGGAGCGTTTTGCGGGAAGGGCACTTGACATGGAGCAGCTTCTCGAAGAGAAGCCCTACGAAGTTCGGAAAGTCGCCAATCAGTTGTGAATTGCCCCCACCCTCTACTCCATCACCCCATCTACTCCCCCACTCTTGAACAGGACATAGTGGAGCTGACCAATGGCTGTATCTGCTGCGCCATCAACGATGACCTGATGCAGGCAGTGTATCGCGTGCTGGAGAAACGGGATAGCATTGATTACCTCGTCACATGTATTAAATTTGGAAAATTTCATGATACCCTCTGTATATTACGAAACGTCAGTCAAGACAAAGCCCTTTGATGGCAAAAGTTTTATCCAATTTTCTCCCAAGAAACATAGCTGCGTTTTATTGCGCCTACCTGCTTAGTAGTTTTTTAGGAGTGAAAAAAAGAAAATGTTGCCTTTAGAGTCTATATTTTGCCCCTGCTGTACTCCTGCCATTTTCCATGGTCTGGCCCAGTCGAGTCCTTCGTTGTTGTCGCGCCAACTGTTGTTGTTGGGTAATGGAGCCTTGACAGCTGTAATAGTCTAAAAGAAATTGAAGCAGCTTCAAAATGTTCAAATGAATGAGAACTAAGCTGTTTCTGATGACAAGAGAAATCTATCATCTAAAAAATTAATCAAATTCAAAACGACAACACTACATGAGAAAGCTAACCGTCTCCACGAACATTGCTTGTTCTTCGCATGTGTGACGGGCTTTGTTGCATAAAAGATCGCATACTCTGCAAGGGTTTGGGGTTTTCAAAAGCCTTGAAACAGTATTATTCTGGAACTCACGCGCTGAAACCTCACAAATACTCGGTTTATTCGTACAACTAAGCCCCTTTGCTCAACAGGGTTAACTCTCATTTTCTCTAATCAGGTCAGGTCCGCAGGATAGTGTAACCACCAAGAGTACAGTTCCACTTAAGCAAAAAAATCAGTGAATTTGACCCCGATCTATTTTTGTCCACCGACCTAGATCGGTGAAAATAAACGCTTAAAATCAGTGTCATTGCTATTCGCCATCTTCGCCTAAGATTTATGCTGAGCCTGTCCCACTCTCTGGCTAATGCAGTACGTCCAAAACCTGATACTTCCGAAGGAAAAAAGCCGTCAGCAAGAGAGCGATGGTCTGTTTTCAATGGTTTGATAGGGTTACTTTTGCTCGCTGTCACAGGTTGTGCTGGTCGGCCCAAAACCGTCACTTTATCAAGTGGTGCCAATGCCAGTGCCTATGCCCGCATTGGGTGACACCATAGCCACCGTCTCAACCTGGTTGTCTCACGGTTACCGATGACAAGAATTCGGAAGGATCGCAGCAAAATCTCCAACGATTGCTCGATAAACAAGTGGATTTTGCCCTCGTCCAGCTAGACGTTGCTGGCGAAGCCATGAAAGCCGGTGAGGTGGTGGCGGTGGCTATGCTTACAGAAGAGTACCTCCACCTAATTAGCCGCCGCGGTACGGGAATCCAAAACTTTGCTCAGCTACAAGACCAGGTGGTTAACATTGGGCCTCTGGGGAGTGGCATCAACTTTACTGCCCAGCGTATTTTCCAAGCCACTGATTTAAAGATCGAAGCCCAGGCACTTTCGGAAACGGGAAACGGACTCGAGAGATTAGTCGGTGGCAAGACCGATGCGCTGGTGCTTTGAAAGCCCGGTGAAAGTGCGTAAAAATCACGCCTTTAGTCGCACCGGGGTTTGGGCTGGGATACCATTTTTTTAAAACACCACCCCCCCCCCCGACCACGAAAACCGCCATTCCCGGGCACTTCCAGCCCTCCCGGTTCCCAGGCGGGAGGGGGGGGGGGGGGGGGGGGGGGAGGGGGGGTGCTGACCACTCAGACGGGGGCCTCATTGACTTCCCGATGTCACTTAAGAAACGGTATAATATAGTTATTTGAGGGAACTGGCTGAAGGGGAATGGGGGGGGGGGGGGGGGGGCAATTGATGGGGGGGGGGGGGTGGGGGAACCGGAACCGCTACAACGAACAAGGGCTACAGCAGAATTACCGGTGCATGTCAAGCACTCTGAAAACTAATTAGAAGTCAGATTGACGAACGGAATGAAATTTTTATTCAACGATGATGTGGAGAATGAATCGTAACATCAGGGGGATATTGACCAAATTGTGGAGCATCTCAGTGAACTCCAAGAAAATTTGTTGACCCGCCGCGAACAAACCCTAGGCGAAATTCAACAATGCCAACAAACCTACCGGGAAATGTTACTCAGCGGTCGTTTAGATTTTTCTAGCTATTTGAGCTTGTAATCAGATGCAATTTTTAGGATGATTTAGTACATTCTCCCGCCACTAACGGCGGAGAGCAGCTATCGCGTCGTTCATCCTAGCCATGCCATAACTGAACATGAATTCAAGTCGGATTGCTGTAGTTTTTAAACGTGAGCACATCCAACGAAAAGAATTCGTTCGAGAGAACCAGGGTTAGGAAGTCCAAGCTCAAGAAAGACGCTCCTGCTCCCTGATTAAAGGTGTTCTAGCAGTTAACACCGATAGAATAATGGTGTCGCAAGAGGGTGCATCCCAATTAGGACAATACATTTAGACTAAGAAACGGGGAGTGATTAAGGTAAGCGCATCGAAGACTAAGAATGCGGTGGGCATTACGGCGATGCCAACGAGCCCCCGTCAATTTGGAGAGTGATCTAAATTTTGTGTAAAGAGGAAAATTAAAGTGAAAAGCGTTGGGGAAAAAGAATAGCAAAATGTGAAGCTGCGGCTCGCCAATCCCGGAGGGGACGCTGCCATTTTTTAGTGATATTCCTCATTGCTAAATATAATAGCTTGAAAACAGAATCTTCATCCGGAAAAACAGCTTTTGTTTTAATAATTTTCCGAAAAGAGCGATTTAAGGACTCAATCGCATTGGTAGTGTAAATAACGCGACGTATCTCCATGGGATAGTCAAAAATCGGGATGACATGCTCCCAATGACGTAACCATATCTGGCTAATAGCCGGGTAAAGCTCATCCCATTTCTGGGAAAAAGCATCTAGAGCCGTTTCCGCTTCCTCAATAGTGGCAGCCTGATAAATCGGCTTCAAATCCGCCGCCACAGCCTTTTTATCCTTCCAGGGGACGTAATTAAGGCAATTACGCATCAAATGGACAATGCATAGTTGAACTTGGGTTTGGGGATAAACTGCCTCAATCGCCTCAGGAAAGCCGGTCAAGCCATCACAACAGGCAATGAGGATATCCTTGAGTCCCCGATTCTTCAGCTCCGTCAGAATACGTAGCCAGAATTTGGCACCCTCGGCTTCAGCTTCGCCAATCCAAAGACCCAGTAGTTGTTTGTCCCCCTCCTGGTCAACCCCTAACGAAATATAGACTGCTCGTTTGCTGATTCGACCTGAGACTTTGATGTTGACGTACAACGCATCCAGGTAAACGATGGGGTAGACCTCTTTGTTCAATAGTTTATTGGCATAACAAGCCATCGCACGATGACGGCCCAGCGGTATTAAGGTATAGTATCTGGTAAATTTCACAAAAAAATTATGAATAATAAATCACAGGGTGGAGAAATAAGTGTTGGGATAATAGGGCTTAGGATGGGACAAGAACATATAGATGGCTATCTGACTCACCCCAAAGCCAAAATCAAGGCAATTTGTGATTTAAATCCTGAAGTACTAGAAAAAGTTGGTAATCGCTACGAGGTTGAAGCGAGATATACGTCTCATGAAGAAATGCTTGATAAGGAAAAACTTGATGTTGTGAGTATCGTTACGCCCAATTATTTTCATCAAGGAATGACAGAGTTGGCCTTGGACAAAGGAATCCATGTACTGTGTGAAAAGCCGATTGGACTGAATACGAAACAGGCAATTGCCATGACGGAGAAAGCACAGAAGGTGGGAAAACGATTAATGGTCAATTTTGCTTATCGATTCAAACCAACATCAGTGGTTATGAAAAAGCAAATAGAAGCAGGCTTAATTGGTGATATTCAGTCTGCCTCCTATCTTTGGGTGCGAAATAAAGATGGACTATCTCAAATTACGCCTTGGTTTAGTAGTAAAAAAATGTCTGGAGGAGGTTGTCTGATTGATCTTGGAGTTCACTGCATTGATAGAGTTCTCTGGCTGATGGATTTTCCAGAACCAAAATCTGTATTATCTACAACTCATAACAACATGTGTCAGTTAGCGGCTGAGGAGATGGGTTTAGCTTTTGATGTAGAAGATACAGTCGAAGCATTCATCAAATTTACGAATAATGCCAGTCTTCAGCTTCAAGTTAGTTGGGCTGCTAACATCCCAGAAAGTAACAAAATTGAAGTTAGGCTTCTTGGGGATAAAGCAAGCATTATTGAGAATAACATTAATCAAACCTATGAGTTTGAAGCTAAGACTTTTTATGATGCCCAAGGTATATTTTATGGACTTTCGACTGAAAGCGTAAATAAGAATTTATTGCCTACGCCAATGTTCCACTTTGTTGATGCAATTATTAATGATAAACCCCACATGGCGGATGGGAAAGAAGCAATTAAAGGAATGCAGTTAGTTGATGCTATCTACAAAAGTGCTGAAACGGGAGAGCCCGTTATTTTTTAATTTGGAACCACAGAGGGCTGAGTACATTGGCACTAGAGAAGATAGAGTGTTTCCAACAAGTTTCGTGTTTTACCAATCTAGCCCGCTCCCGGGTACAAATCGGCATGGAGAGTGTCAAGAAATTTGTGCAAGCAAGATAAGTGGAAAGCGTCAAAATACAATATGAAAATATACGTTTTTTATGCGGCTATGACTTCTTGGGGTAAGACTAAATTGAGCCGGTTCTCTTCCCGTTCATTACTTTCCATTAAGGCTCTAATTTGCAAGATATTATGGGATCCATCCCGTGTCCATTGCATTTTCTGCTTTCTTTTATGTCGAGCATTGCTTCAGAGCCGGAGAGCGACTGCTATCGGCGGCAACTAAATTGTTACTTTGGGGTTTAACCGGCGTTAAGTTGAGCGGATGCTATCGGCAATCACCTCAGTCCGTGCTTTCCTTGCCCCGCAAGAGGTTAGAAATTTCATCGCTATACCGAAAAAATTCCGTTTGCCGTTTGATTTTATAGGTGCGATCGCCAGGGAGATCAATCGTTAATTCTTTTTGTATGGTGCCGGGGCGGGCAGTCAGAACATAAATTCGTTGGGCGAGGAACACCGCTTCTTCCACGTCATGGGTAATCATCAAAATGCTACAGCGTAGTTTTTGCCAAATATCAATCAAATATTCATGCATTCGTTCTTTGGTTTGAATATCCAGCGCTCCAAACGGTTCATCCATGAGCAGCACCTTGGGGTGACAGGTTAATGACCTGGCGATCGCCACCCGCTGCTTCATGCCGCCAGAAAGTTCGCGGGGAGAGGCATCGGCAAAGTTGAGTAACCCCACCACGTTTAAGTAGTAACTTGCTGTATCAAAACACTCCTTTTGGGAGCAGCCCTGTAATTTCAGCCCAAACTCCACATTTTTTTGCACCGTCATCCAAGGGAATAGGCTGTAATGCTGAAACACCATACCCCGGTCCGCCCCTGGCCCTGTGACAGTCTGACCATCCACCGTAATGCGGCCACTGGTTGGTTGGTCTAGGCCCGCAATGAGCCGTAGCAGGGTCGATTTGCCGGAACCCGATGCTCCCACGGCGCAAACAAATTCCCCCGTTTCAACGTGTAAATCAATATCCTGGAGCGCCACAACGTTGCCCCGTTTACCGGGAAAAACCTTGTTGAGCTGGGTGATTTCTAAATGCATTGGCGCGAATGAGGTTGGCGTGGGTAATTTGACATGCTGGGAAAAATTTATTGCTCTAATGACCAGCGGCAGGAGAACCGTAATAGTAAACGAAACAGAATATCTAGCCCGAAGCCGATTAAGCCTAAAACAATTAGGCAGGCAAAGATTTCATCGGTTTTTAAAAATTTTTGAGCCAGTAAAATGCGTTTGCCTAAGCCATTGTCTGCGGCGACCAATTCCGCCACCACCACCAGATTCCAGGCGGCTGCCATATTGATCCGGAAGGCATCAATGATATTGGGAATCACATAGGGTGTAATAACTTTGAACAACACCTGCCCGCGCTTTCCCCCCAAGGTATAGGTCACTTCAATTAACTCTTTGGGAATGAACTTTACTGCATCCATAATCATCAAGGTGTTGAAGAAAATGGTGCCAATAAAGATCAGCATGATTTTGGAGGCTTCATCAATACCTAGATAAATAATCAACAACGGAATGAACGCCGGGGCTGGCATATAACGCACCACACCGACAATCGGCTCCATTAAGCTCCGAATACTGGGAAATGTCCCCATCAAAATTCCGAGGGGAATGGCAAATAATCCCCCTAAAAAAAAGCCCCCCACCACTCGACCAAAACTGGTGAGGGCATCCTGAATCAGTACTCCCTGCTTGAACAATGAGGCGATCGCCCCCAGCACGGCCCACGGGGATGGGAGAAAAATATCATCAATGGACGGTAACGCCGCAATCACCGACCAAAGCACCAGAGGCACAATGATTGATAACGACATCAAAGACCACCGCAGCGCCTCCGGAATTTCCCCGCCGATCCGCCAAAACGTGGTGGGTTTTAAGGGCGAGGCAGAAGAGGTTTGGGATGTAGGATTGGGGGCAACAGTCATAGGATTAGTAAAGTAGGCTGTAGCTCTAGCCGTTTTTGGTTTAAGCAACCAGGGATAGCCCAGGGAAAATTATTGAGTCGGGATTTCTCTTCTCCAAAGCGTGAGACATCCCCAACAACACCAAATGATGTTTAACTTTGTGCCGCTAACGCTTGCACAAACTGGGGATCAAGAATTTTTGTCAGATCGGGGGCGTTAGGAATAAAGCCAACTTTCACCATAAAATCTGCCATTTTTTGAGCGGCAAAGGGCATATGCTTCATGGTGTCTCCCGGACTAAACGCTTCCAGATTTTGCTCCAGAGTAAAAAATTCGGTTCCTTCTTTAAACAGTTTCAAGTCTTCTTGGCTAACCCCGGCTCGCCTGGCCATGATTTCATCAGACTTTTCGGGATTGTCTGCCATAAACTGACGAATATCGAACCAAGTATTGATTAAGCCCTGTACCTGTTCAGGTTTTTCTTGAATTAACTTTTCGGTGACCACTAACAGGTCAGGAATTGCGCCGGGAAATTCTTTGGAACTAATCAGCTCTTTAGACCCTTCCCGTTTTAATGCGGTTAGCCAAAAGGGGGGGAAAGCCCCCACGGCATCCACTCTTCCCGCCGCAAAAGCCGCTGCTGCTGCTCCAGTTTCTAGGGGTTCAATCACCACGTCGTCACGGCTCATGCCTTCCCGCTCCAGGGCGAGACTCAGGAGGAAGTCATCCACTACCCCTTCTTCCACGGCCACTTTTTTCCCTTTTAGATCCTGAATTGTATTAATTTCTGCGGTAACAATAATTTTGTCATTACCAGCGGAGTTATCGTTGACCAGTACAGCCACTTCACCATTAATTGCTTCTTCGGCAAAGGAAATGGTGTCGTTGAGGGTCTGGCTGTTGCCGTCTAGTTGTCCGGCGGCCAGCGCTTGCATGGATTCTAAATAGCCATCAAACCATTTCATTTGGACATTGACCCCATTTTTGGCAAATAACCCTTCTTCTTCGGCGATCGCCCAGGGCCACCAGCCGACCCAGTTACTGTAGCCAATCACGATGGGTGCACCACTATCACTGGAAGATGCAGCGGGGTCAGTGGGTGTGGGACTGGTGGTTTGGTCTGGCGCTTGGGTACAACTAATGGTTAACAGCAGACTACTGACAAAAACAACGAGGGAAGAAACAAGACTGCGTCGATTCATACCAATCCAAAAAAGATAAATAAGTCTCAAGAAATCAAGCAACCATAGGGTAGGTTTGTCCCAAAATCACCAGAGACGCTGAATTATAGTAAAAATGAGTCAGCGCCTCATTACCGTAGCGGTTTTAACCGTTTGCTGTTTTCGGAGCATACACAACCGCCTTAATCCAAGCGAACCATTGTTCTAAGCCTCCACCTGTTTTGGCTGACAGAGGAACAATGGTGACATTGGGATTCATGGAGCGCACGTTAGCGGTCAATTTTTCGAGGTCAATATCTAAGTAGGGGACAAGGTCAGTTTTGGTGATCAACAAGCAATCCGCTTCCTGAAACATAATCGGATACTTGAGTGGCTTATCTTCCCCTTCGGTCACACTCAGCAACGCCACTTTGGCATGTTCCCCCACTTCAAATTCCGCAGGACAGACCAGGTTTCCCACATTTTCCACAAACACCAAATCAAAGTCCGTCGGGGTAAATTCTTCCTTGAAGCGATGAATGCCCCCCGCAACCATTTTCGAGTCGAGGTGGCATGATCGCCCCGTATTAATGGCAATCACCGGACTACCATATTGCCTCAGGCGATCAGCGTCTAGCTCTGTTGTCATGTCCCCTTCAATCACCGCCATTTTGAGGTGCGAAGACAAGGCGGCTAGCGTTTTTTCCAGCACCACGGTTTTCCCGGCACCAGGACTACTCATCAGGTTTAAGCAGGTAATCCCCCAATGGTCAAAATGTTCACGGTTATGATCAGCCCCGGATTGATTGACATGGAGTAGGTTAATGCCGAGGGCGGCGTCAAACGTTTGGTGCATGGGCTTAAATTAGGAGGTTAGGGGATGAAATTCGGGAAACGGGTGGAAAAGCAAACGTCCAAAAACTAATGGGGAGGCGTTGATGCCGGCAAAGAATATTCAATGTGATCAATTTTGAGTTCTCGCCCTGAACGAATATCTTCCATTGGCGATCGGCAAGTCGGGCAGGAATATTGCAAGCCAATGTCGGGCTGATACTCCGCTTGGCAACGATGGCAGTAGGCCACCAGCGGTACATCTTTAATCACCAACTCTACCCCGTCCAGGAAGGTGTGGCGGGTTTGAACCTCAAACGCAAATTGTAAGCTAACGGGTTCCACGCAGGTAAATTGCCCAACGAGGAGATGGATTTCTTCGATTTTGGGAAGTTGAGCTTGTTCGTGAACCCAATCTTGGATCGTCACAATGAGGGCTTTGGTCATATCATTTTCATGCATAAAAAAATCCCCAAAATTTAGCTACAGATATTCCTATTCACTTTTCATTAAAACCTTATCAATAACTTTTGCCTTTAGTTTTCCTTTTTTGTTTTTGTAAATTTCAGCAATTTGCATGAAAACCTCATTTGTCTTGCCCTCATAATAAGTTTCTGCTACCCATTCAGCATATGCACCGAAATACTCTTCAATCGAGGATTTTTGATGCCATACTTTTGCCATGTACAGTGAATTGGTAACACCAAAATCATCTTCATCAAATGGAGCAGAACAAGCATAAATTTTGTCCTCGGGTACAACAATTAAAATATAGCCAAGGGAAGCATTGGGGGAAGAAGCACCAAAACCTTTTGCCATAAGACTGATTCTAAAAATTGGACTACTGAATTATTCCGCAGTTTTTACCTAGCAAACCTTACTGCCAGGGTTCATCTACATTCATATTGGCTTCAGCATGAATATAGGCGGGAGTTGCTTGGCGGGGTAACTGGTCTGAAATCACCAGATGGGCTAGGGTATCGCAAATAACCCGTGTGGCTAAGAGGGAAGTCATGTCACTGACATCGTAGGGAGGCGACACTTCCACGACTTCCATGCCGCAGAGGGGAACCGCTTGAATAATTCGCTTTAGTAAATACAACGCTTCACGGGGCAATAACCCTCCTGGCTCTGGCCATCCGGTTCCTGGGACGAAGCCTGCATCAATGCAGTCAATATCAAAGCTAATCCAGACACAATCGGTACCATCCGTTGCCTGTTCAATGGCAAAATCAGCGGCCGCATCCAGTCCCATTTCCGTAATATCGGTAACGGTCAAAATATTAGTGGCCCGTTCCCGACAAACCTTCACCCCTTGGCGGGGAACTTGCCATCCCCCAATCCCCATTTGCACTAAATTCTTGGCGGGGGCGTTATGCATATTGGTGGCGTGGAACCAGGGGCAGGTGTGCATACGCTCATCCAAATCGGTTTCTTGGGTGTCTACATGGCGATCGAAGTGGATAATGCCGACTTTTTTATCCCCTAGATGACGGCAAATGCCCCGGACAGTGGGAAAGCCAATGGAATGATCGCCCCCCAAAATAATCGGCACAGCGCCGGAGCTAAAGATATGGGCAATCCCTTTAGAAATTTGGTCAAAAGACTTTTCATTATTGGCGGGAATGGTAAAAATATCCCCCACATCACAGAGGGTAATTTGCTCCCGGAGGTCAACCCCTAATTCAAAGTTATAGGGGGTATACAACGCTGAAATGCGGCGAATTCCTTGGGGCCCGAAGCGTGTGCCGGGACGATAGGTTGTGCCGGAGTCATGGGGAACCCCCACGATCGCCACGTCATAATCCCCCACTTTTCGGACATCTTCGAGGTAAGGGGCTTTCAGAAACGTATTAATACCGGCGTAATGGGGAAGCTCGCCCCGTGAAAAGGTGGGAATGGTACGGTCTTTAATGCTGGCGGCAGCTTCAAGCCCAAATGCTAGCCCTTGGTTCACTTCCTGCTGCCAACCGGTTAATGGTAACTGGGCTTCTTTGGCTAAGGCTGCTTCTGCCTCAGAAGGCGATCGGAAATTTTCAGCGTCTGACATGACATCTCCTTTAAAAACAAAAATTGCCTAGATACCTTCAGTAACACCTCAGCGTTAATTATTAGAGTCCCTAGGGTGAAGGCTTAGCGTCCATATCGCCGCTGTGCCCCCACTCGATAACCCCGGTCATAGTCCGATGAATTGCGGGGATTGTCATACTTCGCCCCATTCGCGCCATCTTCCACACCGCGATAATATTCTTGCTCAGGTGGGACAGGGCGCATCCTATTAGCCTCATTGGAATTTTGAGCACTATTGACAATGGCACCAATCCCAACAGTGGCTCCGACTCCCAACATAAAATCGCCAAAGCTAGCTAGGGCTGGAGCTGTAAAGCCAAGACTGACCGTTAAGATGCTGGCGGTAATTCCAATACGTTTCGCTAAATTCATCGGGTTAATCACTCTGCTACGGGATGTTTGCACTTAATTCAATAAATATTGATGGGGTTCAGGGAGTCACAATTGATGAAAG
Organism: Merismopediaceae cyanobacterium; assembly: GCA_942490695.1. Classification (GTDB taxonomy): domain Bacteria; phylum Cyanobacteriota; class Cyanobacteriia; order Cyanobacteriales; family Microcystaceae; genus Synechocystis. The sequence goes on from CALNXU010000011.1 coordinate 24,955, forward strand.
ACTGATCGAGGCTCTAGGTTTCGAGTAAGAATTTAATTTACTCCAGAGAGGGGCGTTCTTCTAACCAGCCACTTGTGTTCACCGAAATGATTTTGGGTTTGCCGCCAATTAATGCCACTCGCACGACTTCCTTAGCCATTGCCATCATTTGTCGTTGGTCTTCGAGGGTCAATGTCTCGACACTAAATCGGGTCACAATTGCCAACTGCCCATCTTCCACAATACGAATATTGATTTTTTCATTTAGTAATTCCTGTTCTTTTATCTGTGCGTAAACTTTTCGCCAAGTTGCCTCGTGGGCTTCAGCCCCCTCCATGGTCTGGGTAATACGACGATCGCCAGATTCCACAGTGATTTCTGAAAAAACAAACGGGGCAAGAAAAGACGCTAACTGATCAACATCTTCCGCATATTCTGCCGCTTTCACCTGCTCCATCAAAGATTCAACGGTTTCCTCATCCAAGAGGGTTTGGGCTTGGGCAAAAGTCACCGGTGGTGTCAAAGATTGGGCAACGGCTACGGGACTGATCAGGGTAAGGATGGCGATCGCCCCGAGGCGGACGGGCAGGCAAAAAAAACTCATAGCAACGGGGAATTAAATACAGACAGCGGAGGGTTTAACCCATTTCATCAAACCATGAATGTTATACCAGTTGCTCTTGGGATTCACAAGTGGCGACAAATTGGCAGCGGTGTTCAAGTTATTGATTCTATCCCCACTTAATATTTCATAATTCTTAAAACTGGAGATAGTGCATCACATGGGAGATGAAATCTGTCGGGAGGGTAAGTCGTCGCTGAAAGTCGGCTAAATGTCGAAAGGGCCCCCGGGTTTGTCGCTCACTGATAATTACTCTGGCGATCGCCTTTTGCATCTGGGGAATTGTCATTAACTGCTCGACGCTGCAGTGATTGACCGCAATCTTACTCGGCGCCATAAGACTGTCGAGATCACGATAGGTAAAGGAAAGAATTGGCGACAATGATTGCAGTTGTTGGGAGGCAAGGCTCAAAGCAGCCGCTAAATCTTCTAACGATAAAAATTGCATCCCCAAAGTCGTTAACGCCACAATTTGTCGGGCTTGGTGGATGGATAACCCCGGTAAACGTAACCATTCATCCACCGTAGCCTGGTTCACTTCAATGCGGACTCCTAACTCAGCGGCGATCGCCACCTCCTCCAAGGATTGAAATCGATAGTAAGGATCTGACTGAATTTTTCGCTTCAGCGCTTGCTGTCGAAAATTAAACATGGATACCGCAAAATATTGCACCGCTCAATTGTATCCAAAGACAAATTGTGTCACTGCAAGGCGTGAGGACAGAGAATTTAAATTTTGAAAAAAAGTAAAAGGAAATCGTGCCAAAGCTGGTGATCCACAAAGTAGCGGGAATTAATGTTACAAAATATGAACTGCCTTTCCCAACGACTTTTCCGTGAAAATGACCCCATCTGTACCAAAAACAAACACTCAATCACAGAACATCCAAAAACCAGAAACCGAAAAAATTCTTTGTCCCCACTGTCGCCGGACGGCGACCAACGGCATTAAATGTAAAGGAATCTGCGTCGCTGACGACGATTATTGATGACAGAATTTAGTTTGATTTCTGCAAATTGGCAGGTTGCGTTATGGGTGGGTTAGCGCACCAACCAATCCAAATGTCCCGCCCCTGTCCCAAACAAATGTGTGGCGATTTACTCCCAATCGATTCCCGCAAATAGGAGATACCTCGACCCAGTAACCAACATAAATTAGCTAAAAGCACCCCCAGTGGCCCATAAAACTTTTTGAAATAGCGGGAGCGTGACTCGTAAACGTATTGAGGGGGACGACGACGAGCCTTAATATCCGTTTTTGTTGAACTACTTCCCCCCCTCAGATGAATGACCTCTGCTTCAGGGACATGAGCAATCTTCCATCCGTGGTCAAATGCTGTGCGACAAAAATCAACATCCTCGAAATACATAAAATAGCCTTCATCCATGAGTCCAGATTTCGTCAAAGACCTCACGCCGGATGATCACGCTCGCAAAACTAACCCATTGTCGGTTTATCTGAGCTAACCTTTCCCCAGTTTTCGGAATCGGCACATCAAAATTTTTCAGTAGATTGGCAATTTAATGGTAGCTGACCCAATCTTGTTCCGTTTTAGTGGTCAATGAATACGAAAACTACTTTTCTGAGGTTGTCCCATCCGGCCACGTCAAACGAGGTAAAACAATTCCAATCGTGTCCGGATTAGCATTTAGATAACCTTGAGTAATCTATTGACGGTATTTTCAGTCAACCAGCGTGTCGCTGTTTAACAGCCAGTAGGACTTTAGCCGTTACGGATTTGATCCCCAAGATTATTGCGGGTTGAAAATGCCTACGGCAATAATTGACATCCGAAGCTATTTAAGGATGCCCAGGATTGATATTGGTTACCCTGGTTTCGTAGAAATGATCGCCAAATTAATGGAGTTCAGACTCATCATCCTAAAGAGGATCATTGGGTCGTCCACAACCACCTGATACTTTTCTGGCTGGATTTCGGTTCCAAGATTTTAGACAGTTGACGTTGATTCCGAGTTCGATAATTACTGATGTCAATTACTAAATCTTTGCATTAATGCCACTCCGGTAAAGATTGAGACTTGACGACAGATTGGGTGAAGGTTTGGCACCGATGTGTTTATCAGGTTAGCTACCCCATGACCAGTATCTCCTAGGATTTTGAAGAAGTGGATTTTTGCCTACAAACTGCGCGTCAAGGCTGGATTTACTGATATTTCCTGAGAGTTGCGGCTTTTCCTTCATTGTACAAAATGTCCGACTAATCGCCCTAAACGCTTACTAATTGGTTAGGTATTCTCGCAAATTTTACTGTCGTAAATATTTCAGGGCAGTGTGTATCGACTCCACCGAAAAATCTCGCCATGCACTTTGGCGAAGTCGTCTGCAATTGCGAGACATTTTGGGCTATTTAATTCAAGATATTACCGTAATGAACGGTGGGCATGAACTCTCCAATCCCAATGCGTCGTCACCGGTTCTAATTCCAATTGGGGGATTGGAACATACGCTCAAAAAACACTGGCAAAATTTTGTCACGGGAAAATTCTTCCAGATAGGGTGACAGTTGATAAGCATATTTACTGTAGTCTACTAATTCGGGAAAATCATAAATAGCAGCATCAATTGTTGTCTGACTAATCACCAGTTGCGACCACTCATGGATATATTGCATTGATTACTAAGCGGTCTATTGGGTGCCGGGCATTTTGATGTAAATGAGCTTAGTCATTCACGGCAAATGTCTCTCGTAATCGATGGGATATTCGTCATGGGGGTAAGTCGGGAGCTTTGTGTTGTGGGTCCTTTGGATTCACCATACAGATCTGTCGATTTTGGGTCGGGGCAAATAACGATAAATACCAGCCCATGCCTTTTTCATATATTTCATCATTACTAAAAAAATTAGGTTCTTTTAATTCAGTCATGAAGAAATCGGGCTGATATGCCAACTGCTGATGCAAAGTGCTGGTCGCACATTTCATACCGCCAATAATAAAAAAGTCCGGTTTTGGGTTCATTGAAAGTCTAGTTAACTTACTATTTAGAAAATTCGAGGTTAGTCGTTGAATCAATTATTTCCATTAACAAGCAGGCAATAATCGTCAGTAATTTTAACAACTTGATATTTGCCGAGTTAGCTGACAACCTTTGTGGAGCTTTGAAATCGCAATATTAAATACTCCATTGAAGCTAGAAGAAAATGTACAATCGCAGATGTAGAGTTTTTATAGTGTAGACTGAATTACATCAGAAACATCTATATAATTTAATTTAAGACTCATCAGATGACAGTCCACTGGGAATTTCAGCTGCTAATGCCTGCTTTGCAATTTTGGTGACATAGACCGTTACCCCTGCTGTTGCAGTAAATCCAACTAAACGAATCCCCCATTGCAGCCAGGGATTACCGGCTTCTACTCCGGAACCAATACTGGCAAGATCCCCAGCTAATGAACCGATATAAACATAGAGCACTGTCCCCGGAATCATGCCAAAACATCCCCAAATGTAATCCTTGAGAGTGACACCAGTGATGCCATAGGCATAATTGAGTAAAACAAACGGAAAGACGGGGGATAACCTGGTTAAGACGGCAATTTTAAATCCTTCTTGTTTGACTGCTTGATCGATCGCCTGAAATTTAGGATATTGGGCAATTTTCTTCTTTACCCAATCCCTCGCTAAATACCGTCCAACCAGAAAAGCCCCTATAGCCCCTAAAGTTGCCCCCATGAAAACATACAGTGATCCCCAGACGATTCCAAACAAAACCCCGCCACCAATGGTTAAAACTGAGCCTGGAAAAAGAGCCACTGTGGCCAGGGCATAAATGACAATAAAGGCGATCGCCGCCGTAGGTCCTAGATTATCGATCCAATTGAGACTGGCTTGGAGCAGTTGCTGGGGATTAAGCCAGTTAATGGCATCATTGCTTTGAGCTAACACTGGCATGGTATGGGCGAATAGTAGCCCCAACGTAAAGGCGAAGACAGTCATGGTGAAACGAGGAAGATGTAACTGCCTGTGATGGTAGCGCGGTGCAGTGAAATGGAAAAAAGGCAACATAGTAATTAGAGGAAAAGGGCATAACACTTTTCACTTTGAAATTCAGATAGAATTAGCGCCCGACATCGCCATCCGGAGTTATTTGTGAGAACCAAGCAGCATCAAAAGGATACACAGTAAAGCTCTTGTTCTCATCAATCATCTAGGAGCGCCATAAAGTCATTGTCCAGCATGACAGAGTAATAAAAATCATTCTACTTAAGTACTGATAAACGCTTAGATATGCAAGGGAATTCATTCCTGACAGATCACAAGCGAATCTTAAATCCATCATCCTGGGGCTGGAAAGGAACATCCTCGTCTCCGGGCAAAGTTTGAGATGGTAAATCTTCAATATGAATACGTTGGCGCTCTTTATCGCTTAAAGTGACCGGCTTAAGCGTTTCTAATTGATCATCAATTTGATAAGCCATTGACACCAACTCACTAGGACAACACCTGGGATCATCGGGTTGATGCTTCAATAAATTAAGACGAATTTGCTGATCTTTAATCGTCAGACTCTGCACCCTGACTCGATCGCCAAGGAAATAGGTGTCTGGATTATTGACGATTCCCTCAGCCAGAGTAACAACAGCTAAATACATAAAAGTGCCACTGCCCCCGGTCTCCACCGCCAAGATGGCGGCAGCATCCTCTTGACCATTACCCGTTGCATCCCCCACCGCGAAAGGATTTAGAAGCGTTACTTTGACTCCATCTTGATGATACTTACCCTCCTTGAGAGGATACGTTCCTTGATCCGGGATCGTGTAGGTTGCAGTTTTCAGCCGCGCCACACTAATTTTTGGCGAAAGCTGAGCGATTGGGGACGGCGTAAGAGAAATTTCTTTGGACAGTGTTGGCGCAGAGGTTGATAACAATCCCCCTAAAATTACCAGAAGAAGCAACCATTGATGTTTAAAACCAACCATAGTAATCAGGGGTTTAGGTGGAATAAAGTCGTATCAGATTTTTGAGTAGGGGGATGTCAATGTGCTCAATAGTCATTTCATTCAGACTAATTCCAAAGCGTATTGCTCTCAGCACGGGTACAAACCATATTCTGATCGTTAGCAAAGCGTTGCATCCAATCTTTCATTTGTACTTTCCCGCCTTCTCCCTTGAGCCAAAAGACCGTGATCAATCCCATTCTGGCATTCGGCTCACAGGAAAAAGACGCGCTGTCATCGGGAATAGTGGGAAGATTTTGTTCACATTGCCAGGTTTTATCGGGGTTTAAACTACTCTGCCAATCATCAATTTCTTTGACTTCTACCGCCACTTCCTGACTATTCTGACGACAAATCCAGGTAAGTTGTTGGGTCGCTTGGTCAACGATGTCATCTATATCAGTTTCAGGGCGGACATCATCGGCAGAGGGAAGATCCGGCATTTTGGGTAATGTGGGGAGTGATTGTGCCCAGGCATTGGGCATTATGCTGGTTCCGACCAGACAAAGGGCCAGTCCACCGCCATACCATAATCGCTTCATTACCAAGAACCTCGGCTACACAAATTGAATCTGCCACCATCGGGACAGGGGAAAAACCCCATCGACTATAACATTGATCAACATAGAGATTAGATAATGCGTCACATTTCTTCTTCAACAGAGAATTTAAAATGTACGGCTTTGGTAGATCGACAGTTCATTGTAGACGAAGAGAAATTCGCCTTACACAAAGCGGTTAATCAAAGAGTCATTACCCCAATCATTGCAGATCTTTTTGGAATTGATTATGAGACATTTTTAGGAGCCAAAAATCCGAATAGAGAATCTCAAGGAGCTTCTTCCTGTCCTGTTTTTATTTAAAGCGCCTGCCATTTTTGCCCCGGTCAGATTATCCTAAGAAAGCTAAAGATGGTTTCCCACTTTTAATCAGGTTTGATCTTTGTGGAACATCTTCCTCTATTCACACACTCAATAATTAACGGAATCTCCATGCAGCAGAGAAAATCGGTTTTGATAGTGCTGGACATCTAATGAGCGGCTTTTGCGGTTGCATCAGTCCCGCTATTACCGCTAATATCTGCCAAGGTTGAAGCCGATTGTCATAGCAAAAGGGTAATATTCTTGGCTTTTTGACAATTCACCGAGTCCATTCGCAAGCTTACTTTCGTTCACACACGACCGTCCAGGATTGGTTAAATGATGTTGCCATCGTCACCATCTGCGGTGCTATGAATTGAGAAGACTAAACTATGTCACGATTGTCTGGTTTCGTTCTGACGTTTTTGTCGGTTTTGTTCACCAGCCTGCCAGCCATGGCGGGGCAACTGGTTAATTGGAACTTTAATGCCCCCCAAAACCGCTTTACGTTTTACACTAACTCCCGCGTACAGCCCACAGCCCAGCTCATTCCCAACCCGACTCGCATTGTAGTGGATTTACCCGGAACCACCCTGAGTGGTCCCACTATTCGACAGCGGGGAGGGGGCAAAGTGCGAGAAATTCGAATTGGCGAATTTGATGCGTTTACCACCAGAGTTGTTATTGAACTGGAGGCGGGTTACACCGTTGACCCACAACAGGTAAAAGTACGAGGCATCACCCCGACCCAATGGGTTGTTGAACTCCCAACACCAGAACTAGCCCCCAATAATCCTCCTCCCTCTGCCCAACCCCCCTCGAATTCTCGTCCCCAAAGTTCGTTACCGGGGGGAAGCCGCAATCGGGATGTGCGAATGACTGCCAATGGTCTTTTCGTCCGACTGGATAAAAACGGAGTGACCAACCAACTCCGCATTCAGCCCGATCGCCGGGAACCAGACGTTGATTTCCAATTGGGAGGAGCTGTTTTACCTAGTAATTTGGTGGGACAGACGGTGGCGCTTCGCCAGAATGGAGTTGAGCAAATTACCTTTGGTGGCGATTCAAGTAACCCCAATTTTACCCTCCAACTAACTGAAAAAATGGGTGATTGGAACGCCTATTACAGCCGAATCGGCGGAGGCATCGTACTGCTCCCAAAGCGGGGGTTCCGGTCTTCGGGGTCAGCGTCATCCCCTAGTCCGGAATCGAATACTTCAAGGAACTTGGCTCAACCCATCGCTGACGGGGTGCGGGTGGGGCAACGCCCAAGTGTAAAAAATCCGAATCTCGCCAGTATTACGACGTTGGACTTGGCTCGGGATGATAGTCAACTGCTGATTCGAGGCGATCGTTCTTTAACCGCGACCGGGACATTGAATCGCTTAACAGGCAACTACGAAGTACGCATCAATCGAGCCCAGTTATCCCCGCAATTTAAAGGGCCGGAGTTGGTCAACAATGGGCCGATTCGACAAATCAATATCCGTCAGGAAAGACCGGATCAGGTGCTAGTGATTATCCAGCCCAGTGCCGGGATACGCTTTGGGCAGCTTTTCCGCTCTGGTGGGACGCTTTATGCCTTGGAATTGCAGAAAGATTCGAGTGCCACTCGTCCGGGTTTACCGGGGGCACGTCCAGGGAGGGATCCGGCCGAAATCCCCATTGCTGTCACCCCGCCGCCAGCGAATACTGCGCCGTCTTTTCCGTCTAATCCTCCCCCTAGCTTCCCGACCCAACCATTACCACCGGGTAGTCTACCTAGCGTTCCCCAAGGACGCTATTTGGTGGTGATCGATCCGGGTCATGGCGGCAAAGATCCGGGGGCAATTGGCTTAAATGGCGTTCAAGAAAAAGATGTCATCATGCCGATTTCCCAGTATGTGAAGCGATATTTGGAGCAGCAAGGGGTTAGGGTCTTGATGACCCGCACCAGTGACTACTTTGTCAGTCTGCAAGGACGAACAACAATGGCTAATCGGGCTGGTGCTGATTTATTTGTGAGTATTCATGCCAATTCCATGGGAAAAGGTCGCCCCGATGTCAATGGCTTTGAAATTTACTACTACGGTTCGCCCGGGTTGTCCCAGAGTATTCATCGACAAGTGGTGAGTTCCATCAATGTAAAAGATCGCCGGGTGCGAAGATCCCGTTTTTATGTGCTGCGGAACTCCCGGATGCCTTCTACTTTGGTCGAGACGGGCTTTGTTAGCGGATATGAAGATAATGCGAAGTTGATCAATCCAGCATTTCAGCAACAGATGGCCCAGGCGATCGCCAGAGGAATTTTAGAATATTTGCAACAAAGATAGGGGGGGTTAACGTCTTTTAGAGACAAATTCAGAAAAACATGACGTAAATGGGCAATCTAGCACTTATCGGCTATTTACTTACCCTGGAAATCGTGTTTCAATATCAGAGTTTATTCTCTGAATAACTGAATAATAGATATAGCCCATTTTAATTTGCAATGCGTGAGCCCCAGCGACGTCGTATAGGCGTCTTTGATAGTGGTGTGGGGGGGTTAACCGTCTTACGCGAGCTGTATCGACAATTACCTAAAGAATCTATTCTTTATTTTGGCGACACGGCCCGGCTACCCTACGGTAATCGAACCCCGCAGGAAATTTTACAATTTGTTCGAGAAATCCTGAATTGGATGGCGGCTGAGCAAGTCAAGATGGTAATCATGGCTTGTAATACGAGTTCAGCGCTAGCGTTGGAGATTGTCCGCTCTGAATATGATTTCCCCATTTTGGGCGTGATCTTGCCGGGGGCCAGAGCAGCGGTCAGACAAGGGGAACGCATTGGCGTGATTTCTACCCCAGCGACTGCCGCCAGTAATGCTTATCGTAATGCTATCCATGAGGTAAACCCCGCGGCTGAAGTCATGCAAGTCGGTTGCCCAGAGTTTGTGCCGCTGATTGAACAAAACCGTTTGCATACCCCCTACACCCTAAAAGTTGCTCACCGCTATTTACATCCGCTTCTAATCGCCAAAATTGATACGCTTGTGTTTGGTTGTACCCATTACCAACACTTAACGCCGATTCTGCTGCAGATTCTTCCCCCCAAAATCACCTTAGTTGATCCGGCTCGGTATGTAGTTAAAGCTGCCCGCCAAGAATTGGAAGTCCTGGGTTTACGTAATTCAGAAATGTCAGTGGCTACCCGTTTCACAGTCAGTGGCTGTGCCCAGCATTTCACCCAATTATCGAGGCAATGGCTGGGTTTCTCTCCGCTTGTTGAACAGATTGTTTTGCCGCCATTATCGTCCTCATTGACTCTGCCATTGGAAATTATGGAGTAAGTTTGTCGTGTTATTTTCCAGAATTTCAGGCAGTCTGCCCAATAATATGTCAAGCCTTAAACTGTTGATGATAAAACGCTGCATAGCGATCGCCAACAGCGAGTAATTCCTGATGGGTTCCGGCTTCCACAATGTGACCTTGTTCCAAGAAAATAATGCGGTCAGCGTCCCGCACCGTACTGAGGCGATGGGCAATCACAAAGACTGTCCGGTCTTGCATGGCGCGATCCAGCGCTTCTTGAACCAGCGCTTCCGATTCCGAGTCCAGTGCAGATGTGGCTTCATCTAAAATCAAAATTCGGGGATCAAAATATAACGCTCTGGCGATCGCCACCCGTTGTCGCTGTCCGCCGGAGAGATTAACCCCCCGTTCCCCGACCCATGTTTGGTAACCCTGGGAAAATTGAGAAATAAAGCGATGGGCATTAGCCAACTTGGCCGCTTGTTCAATCCGGATACCATCCGGCTCTAATTCTCCATAGGCAATATTTTGGGCAATGTTGCCAGAAAAAAGGGTAATGTCTTGGGGCACAATGCCAATTTGATGGCGGAGACTATTCAAGGTCACGTCCCGGATATCCATCCCGTCAATTAAAACTGCTCCCTGGTCGGGGTCAAAAAAGCGCAACAGTAAATTAATGAGTGTGGTCTTGCCTGCCCCTGAAGACCCCACTAGAGCCAACACTCCGCCCGGCTGCACCAACAAATTTAAATTTTCTAACACGGGTTTATCCGGTGTGTAGGCAAAGGAAATATTGTGATATTCTACTTTGCCCGTAATGGAAGGTAATACCTCCGCATTCGGTGAATCTTGCAGTGTCGGGGCGATCATCAATAAGTCAAATATCCGCTCCACTGAAGCTTCAGTCTGTTTAAATTCGTTGTAGTGCTGGCTGACCAGATCAATTGGATGTATCAATAAGGCGATCGCCGCCAAAAAACTCACAAAGGACGCCGGCGTTAAATTCCCCTGAGCAATTTGCCACCCCGCTAAGAGAAACAGAAACAAAATGCTCGCCGCTTCGAGAAAACCCACCACCGGATATTGAATGGCTTTTAATCTTTCAGCACGATAGCGGGCACGACGATTCTCCTGGGCTGCCAGGTTAAAGCGATGTACTTCATAGCCCTGGGCGGCAAAAGCCTGTACCAACCGCATATTGCCAAAAACTTCCGTCAAAAGAGCAGATAAACTAGAAATTTGACTCTGACTCTGTCGGGATAAATGGAGTAGTCGCCCACCAAATTGACCAATTAACACCGCGATCAAGGGGGCTAAAATAAAACTAACAAGGGTTAGTTGCCAATTAAGATATGCCATGTAAATAGGAATGGCAATCAACTGTAGTACGCAGGATAAAAACTGCTGAGACATTTTGTGCAGCACTTCCCCCATTCGGTCAATATCTTCGGTGAGGCGATAAGTTAGATCCCCCGTCTGGCTGCGTTCAAAATAGTCTAATCCCAGCCGATGTAAATGGGCATATACCGCCTGCCGTACGTCTAAGGCAACATCCAAAGATGCCCCGATCATGATGATATTTTCGAAGTATAAAAAAACGCTACGGAATAAAAAGACAATGACCCCCAATCCTAGCCACAGGGAGATTTCTCTAACGTCTCCCTGCCCCAAATAATGCGTAATTTTACCTGCCATGTAGGGCAGCACAAGAGTGCTGAGGAGGTAACACAGAATAAAGAAAAAGCCTTGATAAAACTGGGAAGAATGGGGAGTAATGAAGGGAAGAAGTTGCCAGTATCGAGAGCGGGATTGGGTCACGTTGATAGAAAAAACTTACTGAAATTGAGTTTTAGCGTTTCCAACAAAGAGAGTCAGAGTAAAAGCGAAAAGCCTTACTAGAGAATGGGGACAAGCATAGCGAGCTAAGAATATGCTTGAAAAGTCTTAGGCAAGATGACGAATCATAATATTGACCATGGCAATGTAAAGCATTGTCTCACTAGTAGTGGGTAAATATTCATAATCTTTGCTGAGACGACGATAACGACCAAATCAGGAAAGAGTCTGCTCAACGACCCAACGTTTTGGTAGAGCTTCAAAACCTTGCTGCATCTCCTTTTTACGAATGACCTCCAAAGTCCAGCCAAAAGTCTGTTGCATCCATGGGAGAAACCGTTTGCCGCCAAAAGTGCTGTCAGTCTAAATTATCTGCAAGCATTGCCATAACGGAGCGAACCACAATGCCAGAAGCATTAAAGGAGCCCTAAATATCAAGGGTTTTAGCTGTGAAATTTATCCCCAATAACTAACCTCTATTGAGAAAGACGAACATACAGCAAACGCCAATGCTTGCACTTGGGGTGATGCGAATATATCCTGAGCGTTATCGTCGCCTTAAAGAGATTTATAAGTACGCAACTAAGGGGTCACTTGTTATGCGTGGGGATAAGCTGAGATCGACGAAAGTTCTACTGTGTAGGGTTTTTGTCTGTTTTCAGAATAGCTATGGCTGTGACAAACGTCCCACTAGTTAGGGTAAGTCCTAAAAATAAGTAAGGACCGCTAGAAAAAGCTCTTATTTGGCGAAGGTTTTAAAATTTTATATCCTTACACCGGGCGGATTACCGTCATTTGTCAGGCCGGAGTTTCGCTGTTTTGCTCACGTCACCGAAAGCTTGGATCACATTTCTTTCGATCGCCATCCTATTAGTTGGTGGTGGCTCTCTGGGATCTGGCTACTCGTGCTTTGTAGCTTGGCGTTTTTGGTTGGACTAGGGGATTTTGGACTGATGGATAAAACCGAAGCCTTGTTTGTGGAGGTTGCCCATCAAATGGTATTGACGGGGGATTGGATTACGCCCCACTGGAATGGAACGGTGTTTTTTGACTATCCCGTCTGGGGTTACTGGATGGTGGTGATCAGTTTTAAACTATTTGGGTTTCATGAATGGGCTGCCCGTTTACCGACAGCCTTGGCGGCGATTACCGTTGTTATAGCTGTATTTTTGCTGATGCGATTTGGGGGTAGGATATTTGGCGAACAGCAGGTTAGTGACCATCAGGCTTGGTTAAGGAGTTGGATCGGGGCGGGAATAATGGCCCTCAATCCCGGTTGGTTAGCTTGGGGGCGCACAGCGGTGACGGATATGTTTTTATCAAGTGCGATCGCCTTGAGTTTAATGAGTTTTTTCTGGGGTTATCGTCAAAATCAGCAACCCAAACAACAAAAATTAGCGTTTACTTTCACGGCCATTTTTGCGGCGATCGCCTGTTTAGCCAAGGGGCCAATTGGGGTATTGCTGCCGGGGTTAGTGATTTTTAGCTTTCTATTCTACGTCGGTCAATTCCGGGCAGTGGTTTTGCGGGAAACGCCTTGGTTGCGGATGATAGTCATTTTCACCGTGATCGCCGCCCCTTGGTATGTCCTAGCCGCCCAGGCCAACGGCATGGAATTTTTAGGTACATTTTTTGGTTTTAGTAACTTTCAACGCTTTACCAGTGTGTTGTACCGCCATGCTGGGCCCTGGTATTTTTATTTGCCTTGGTGCCTGATTTTATTGCTACCTTGGTCGTTATTTTTACCCTTAGGTATTGGACGTCTACAAATTTGGCGGCGACGGGCATGGCTCACTAGTCCCAGGGAACAACAATTAGGACTCTTTTGTGTATTTTGGTTTGTCCTGATTCTCTTATTTTTTTCCACAGCGGCTACTAAATTAGCGGGGTATATTTTGCCAATTGTGCCGGCGGGGGTGATGTTGGTGAGTTTGTTAGCCACTGATCTCTGGATTAATGCAACTAAAAAACCGTCTCCCTTAACGCGCTGGCCGTTTCTCGTCAGTTTAGGATTCAACAGCTTATTACTGATCTTAATGGCGATCGCTGCCTATATTAGTCCGAAATTAGTCGCCAATGATCCCGCTACCCCTAACTTCGAAGCCCTACTCCAGTCCTCTGGTTTACCGCTGATTTTTAGTGGGATTTTGGCATTAGCGGCAATCGGCTGTGGGGCGTTACTATTTAAAGCCCAATGGCGTAAAGGCTGGTGGCTAGTTAATATTGCGGCCTTTCTGTTGACCCTCAGTCTTATTATTCCGTCCCTTGCCCCCCTCTTAGACAGTCAAATTCAAAAACCAAGTCGATTAGTAGCATTCGTAGCCAAAGACATTGTTAAACCTGGGGAGGCTATTTTTGTGATGGGTTACAAGCGATATAGCGTTGTGTATTATAGCCAACAGCCCGCCACCTTTCTGGATGATGTGCACTATGCCTGGGAAGTTGTCGAAAAAGAACATTCCAACAGCAAACCTGACACGGTGCTTTTAATTGGCGAAAATCGCACCCTTAAACGCTTTAATTTAGAATCCGGCGATTATCAAGACCTCAGCTCCGCTTTTCCCTATCAACTCTGGCGGGTCAATAAACAAACCTTATTGCAACGAAAATCTGCATCTTTGTAACAATAAGCTTCATGACTTAAGCAGTTTATTCCGTTGCTGAGCATAACCATAGACTGTTGTTTTTAATCATCAAACTGTATCATGTGGTTTTTTGTTCATAGGATGATGTCAACCAAAATAATTGTGTAAACAACTTTGACAGAGTGTCTTTTGACTTTGCTAGGAGCAACTTACATAATGAATTTCAAATTCTTGTTATCTGTCAATTTTTTAAAATCTTTATGTTCAACTCAATCATCAAGTCTTTCTTTAGCAGCATATTTGCTTGTTTCATCATCTTTGGCGGAGTCTTTTTCACTGTTGCGAGTTCTGCTTTGGCGGCGGACATTAGCCATGGCAAAATGATCTTTACATCGAATTGCGCTGCCTGTCATTCTGGTGGTTTGAATGCCGTTGTTCAACAGAAAACCCTGAAAGCAGATGCGTTAAAAACGTATGAAAAAGATTCCATTGAGGCTATCGTAAACCAAGTGGCCAACGGTCAAGGGGCGATGCCAAAGTTTGCTAACTTAAGCGAAGAGGACAAAATAGATGTGGCAGCCTATGTCCTTGATCAAGCGAAGAAGGAATGGAAGTAAAAATAATCTAGCGATATTCTTCATCTTGTTTCCATCAATTATCCTTTCTTGTTTAAGGGGTCAGGGAACTCATTCGACCTCTTAATCAAGACATAATTGAAGTGCTGATCGCCATGGTGTTATACGACGGCATCTTATTGCTAAAAGAGTAATTACAATCAAATCAGTAAGCTTTTCATATTTTTCCGCTTCTCCAAAATCGATGATAAAGCAATAATTTTTGATTTTCAGAAATTCATCACTCTATTTAATCGTATAACTTCACTAAAGCCGCTTTTACTTTTGGCGGAAGCCGACGCAAAATCTTGCCTTGAGTAGGGTCTACTGCCACCAATGTGACTTTGCCTGTCACGCACAATTCCCTAGTTTCTAGGCATTCCACTCGATGTAAAAGTTCCAGACGCACAGTGCGAATGTCCTGCATCTGGATTTTCACGACCGCCGTTTGTCCTAAACGAATCGGACGATGGTAGCGCAACGATAAATCTACTACGGGTAAGTCGCAACCGAGCTTAACCAATTCCGCAAAGTCAATGCCAATAGAATGCAGATATTCCACCCGTCCTGTTTCTAGCCACTGGAGATAATTACCATGCCAGACAACGCCCGCATAATCCGTGTGGTGTGGCTGGACTTTCACCATTAGCTCAAACCATTTTTCCGACTCGGCATTTAGTGCCGGATTGTGCCGTGTAATGGTACTGCGATCCGCCGACAATCGACGAGCATCAGGGAGTCGGGGGGAGACGAAATCACTCAAGGATAGACTCTGACATTACATTCAACATTTACTCCCTATTTTAGCGGTCTATTTCCGACTAATCGCATTTTTGCTAAGCCGGTCAATCTAACATCAGCCTAATGTCAACGAAAGACTAACAGACCCCTGACCCTATCCTGAGACAACTCGGCGCAGCTCCATCACGTCACTCATATTTTTGATTTTGGCCATGATATTGAGTAATTGCTGGTAATCACAAATGTCAATAATCAAGCTAATTTGGGCCGGATGTCCGAGGCTTGTTTTAACTTCGGCTTTACGGACGTTGATTTGATTATCACTGAGGCGCGACAAAATATCCTTAAGGACACCGACTCGGTCAATGGCTTCAATCAAGATGTCCACTGGATAGGTCTGATTACCTGTGTGGTGGGGATTCCACCTGACAGGAATCAGGCGATCGCCTTCCATTTGCTCTAGGTTATGACAACCCTGACGATGGATAGAAATTCCTTTTGCGCCCCGGGTCACCACCCCCATAATGGGTTCTCCGGGGAGGGGGTGGCAGCAACCAGCAATGTGATAAAGCAACCCTTCTATACCGGCGATCGGGTGGTCATTGTTTTTACCGGAAGTAGGGGAATGGACTTGGGGAGACCCCGACAACGTCACTTCTTGTTGCGGTTTTTGGTTTTTAACCGTGTTCTCCCGTAGACGATTAACCACCGTATTTAGGGTGACTTCACCGTAGCCCAGACCCGCCAGCAAATCTTCCACTTTTTGGTAATTGCAGCGCTCAGCCACTTTTAGCATCGGATCAGATTTCAGCAAAGCATCTAGGCCGCCTTTGCCCAATTCTTTCTCTAATAACTCCCGACCCCGGTGAATATTTTCATCCCGGCGAGAATGTTTAAACCACTGACGGATACGGTGACGAGCACTGGGAGTAACAACAAAATTCAACCAATCCAGACTGGGGTGAGCATTTTTTTGCGTGATGATTTCTACGATGTCTCCATTTTTCAATTGGGTGTCAACCCCCAACCATTGGTTATTGATCCGTGCTCCCTTCATTTTGTGCCCGACCTCTGTGTGGATACGGTAGGCAAAATCTACGGGTGTTGCGCCTCGGGACAGAGAGATAACATCACCACGGGGCGTGAAAACGTAAACATCATCATCAAACAGATTTTGCTTGAGGTTATCCACATACTCTTCGGCATCCTTCAGGTCGCTTTGCCAGTCTAGTAATTGACGCAGCCAGGTAAATTTTTCATCTGTGGAACTAAAGCTTGTATTTTGGGAGCCGCCACTTTCCTTATATTTCCAGTGGGCTGCAATCCCATACTCCGCCACGTGATGCATTTCTTCTGTACGAATCTGAATTTCTAGCGGACGGCTAGTTAATCCCAATACGGTCGTGTGCAGCGATTGATAGCGATTGGGTTTGGGCAAGCCAATATAATCTTTAAATCGTCCGGGAATAGGTTTAAAAACATCGTGGACAACCGACAAAGCCCGGTAACATTCCCCCTTGTTTTGGACAATAATCCGTAGCGCAGCAATGTCATAAATTTCTTCGAAAGCCTTACTCTGGGACTGCATTTTGTAATAGATGCCATACAAATGCTTGGGTCGTCCTTGTAGCTCAAATGCGGAAACGCCTTCATCTTCTAATCGAAACTTCAGCATATTTTTGACAGTTTCTAGCCGCAATTCCCGATCGCCCCGTTTTTCGCTCACCAATGCCTGAATTTGTCGATAGGATTCCGGCTCCAAATATTTGAACGATAAATCTTCAAGCTCCCATTTAACCCGCCAGATCCCTAAGCGGTTAGCCAGGGGCGCAAAAATGTCACGGGTTTCGCGGGCAATTCGTCGCTGTTTTTCGGGTTTGAGGGCATCTAGGGTGCGCATATTGTGGAGACGGTCCGCCAATTTAACCACAATCACCCGAATGTCTTTGGCCATTGCCAGGAACATTCTGCGGAAGTTTTCCGCCTGATGTTCAGTCGTGCTAGAAAAGTTAAATTTGGAAAGTTTCGTGACGCCTTCAACCAGATTGGCGGTTTCCACCCCAAAGAGTTCCTGTATTTCTTCAATCGTTATCTCCGTATCTTCCACCACATCATGGAGAAAACCGGCGGCAATCATGGCTTCATCCCCCCCTAGATCCCGCAGTAATCCGGCCACCGCCACCGGATGGGCAATGTAGGGCTCGCCTGATTTCCGTAACTGCCCCTTGTGCAAATCATAGGCGAACCGAAAAGCACGACAAATCAAACAATCTTCCACACAGGTGGAGCCATTTTGTTCCCGCTGGAAACAGTCGGCAAGCCATTGGGGGATGTGAATGTCACTGGGTAGAACGAAATTTACCGGGATGGTAAGGGGGGGGGCAATAGCGTTCATGGTGGGAGACAAGGGGGGTAAAGATGGGGGAAGTGATGCCTAGCGCGCAATCACCCATAAACTCCGGCGTTATTCTCCAGAACCCAGAAAGGGTAAGATTTGGGGCTCAGAGGGGACAACTTAACCCAAGGGTAACAATGTTCGGGTTATCTCTGCCCCGTGAGGCCTAGGAGGATTGAGTCGATGTTTTTCGTTTGTAGCAAAAAAACAGGGGTTGGTTGCCGGTTGGACACGAAATTGTAATGCTAGATTTACAAAAAAATTGCTTAAACTAGAGCTAGTCAGCTTGTTCTTTTTGGCGAGACAAACACAGATACCCTCAGTCTGCCAGGCAAAAGAAGCTATCTGACTACCTTGGCACCATGAATGTTTCACAAAAAAGAAATTACCTGTATTTCTTAACTTTATCTTAATTTTTAAATTAGTCTCGTTATTTAATGTTTTCAGTTTAGTTTTATTTAGGAGTTGACCCATGTGGCCTACCTTCATCGGCCTCTTGACCCTTGTTATTTACCTGGGGGGAATTTGGCGTTTTATTGGTGGTTATCGCCATACTAATTTTGACCGGAGTTTAACGTCTAAACTCGCGTTGGCACTGCTCTGGCCCTGCATTGTTGATCATTAATCCAGCCTTTCGTACCAATTTCCAAAAAGCGTTGAAAGGGCGTTAGACCAGACTCTATGCCAGTGTACTTTTATTGGGGGGCTGACCAGTTCACCCTACAACTGGCGGTCAAGCAGCTACAAAACCGAGTCCTTGATTGCTCGTGGACTGCCTTTAACCTAGAAAAAATTTTGGGGCACCAGGAAGATGCGGCCCAGCAAGCACTGGAACAAGCATTAACCCCGCCCTTTGGCAGTGGCGATCGCCTCGTATGGGTGATGGAATCCACCCTGGGGCAACAGTGTGATGAGGCTTTATTAACCCGACTACAACGCACATTGCCGGCCATTCCCCCCAATTGCCACCTGCTGTTTACGTCGAGTAAAAAATTAGACCGCCGGTTAAAGTCCACCAAATTTTTGGAGGGCCAGGCAACATTTAGGGAGTTTGCCTTGATCTCGCCCTGGAATAGTGATGCCCTCGTTCGGCAAATTCAGGCGATCGCCAATGATCTCCAGTTGCCGCTCCAACGGGAAACGGAAGCCTTTTTAGCCGAGGCGCTAGGGAATGATACCCGTCTGATTTGGAATGAGTTGAATAAGTTGAAAATTTTTAGCCAAAGCCAACCAGGGGCATTATCCGTTGCTCAGGTGGAACTATTGGTGAATACCAGTACCCAAAATAGCTTGCAATTGGCCCAAGCCATTCGGGATGGGGGAACGGACAAAGCGCTGCAATTAGTCCAGGAGTTATTGCTAGCACGCAATGAACCGGCCTTGAAGATTCTGGCGACCCTCAGTGGGCAATTCCGCATCTGGACATTGATCAAGCTTGCCCTAGAGAGTGGTGAACAGGATGATAAGGCGATCGCCGCCCGGGCCGATATTGGTAACCCGAAACGCCTCTATTTTTTACGCAAAGAATTAAAAGGCATTACCGGAGGACAGTTAATGAAAACGTTGCCTATTCTGGTGGATTTGGAATATCAATTAAAGCGGGGAGCCGATGCCGTACAGATTTTATCGACCAAGGTCATTGAGTTGAGTCAATTGTTTCAACCGCTCCACCATCGTCGTTAGCGCTATACCCCCCGCCCCCATCAATGCCCCCGTTAGGTTTCCAGATTGCAGTTGATCAGAACCTCCCCGACCGCGGCTGTATTCGGTAATTGCAAAAGGGTCAGCACTAATTCCGCAATGTCCTCCGGCTGGGTCATTTTTTCCGCTGGCATAACATTTCTCCCGGCAGCCATGGTTGTATTCACCCAACTGGGACAAAGGGACGTTACCCGGACTCCGTCTTCCCAGCCCACATTACGCATCGTTTGGGATAGGGCCAACAATGCGAACTTACTAATGCTGTACCCCGCCAGTTGTCCCTTGACCCGTTTCCCCGACATGGAGACCAAATTAATCACCCGACCACTACCACATTGTTTGAGGTAAGGAAACGCTGCCCGGCTTAACCGCCAGGGAGCTTTGAGGTTCACTTCGAATAACTCATCAAATTCCGCTTCATTTTCTGAGTCAAAGGGAATGGCCTTCAACAAGCCAGCACAATTAATCAGTCCGTCAATGCGTCCCCATTGGGCCACTGTTTGCTGAACCCAGTGGCTTCCGGCATGGCGTACTTTGGCTTCATAGGGATAAATAAATACTTTGGCGACCGCCCCAGGGATCGTCTACCAAGGTATTGGGATTTCTGACTCCCAGGCTTAGATGGTATTGACCCGTCGCCTACAGGCGATCGGCAATCTGCTTACCAATGCCACGATTAGCGCCACTAATCATGATTACCTTCGATTCAGTGATGTTTGCTGTCATTGGGGTGGACCGATTTGAGGATTTAAGTCGCTTGTCACGCAGGGTTAACGCCAATGTGGGCTAACGCAGACTCCGTCATTATTATTGACTATAAAAACCCAGTGTTAAAATGCCACCATTGAAGCATTTTTCTTAGTAACGCTTTCATCTGACCTTATGATGACGGCGCATCACTGACGAAACAGCAACCTTTTTAAGTTGATGAACAAACCGACTCAATCCAGCTTTAGTCAAGTAATCCAGTCCCAATTTCTGATTATTGGGGGTTTCCTCAGTATTTTTTGGATTGTTGAAATCTTAGATATTTTTGTTTTTCGGCACCGACTCGATCAATTTGGCATTCGTCCCCATTCGTTAATGGGACTACGGGGAATTCTGTTTGCCCCTTTTTTACACGGGGGTCTGGGTCACCTCATTGCCAATACGATTCCGTTTGCAATCTTGGCCTGGTTTGTGATGCTACAGGAGACCAGTGACTTTTGGATCGTGACAGCTATCACGATGGTGGTGGGAGGATTGGGCGTCTGGATTTTTTCCCCAGTCAACTCGTTAACGGTGGGGGCCAGTATTTTGATCTTTGGGTATCTTGGATTTCTACTCTTTCGAGGGTATTTCCAGCGTAATGTTGCCTCCATTTTGCTCTCCATTGTTGTCTTTGTTCTCTACAGTGGCGCACTCTGGGGGCTGCTCCCTGGTCGCCCGGGAATCTCCTGGCAGGGCCACCTGTTTGGCTTTATTGGAGGGGCGATCGCCGCTCGTTTGATTGCCAAAGAAAAGCATTATTACGGGCAATAAAGCGGGCTAAATTAACTCCAAGGGGTTGCAGTCCAGAAGCGATATGAGCCGTGGGCTGTTGATCTTAAAAATAATGCTGTGTAGTTACTGCCATTGGATTAGGGGAGCAATAAATCAACGCAAACATCCTTAAAATTTGCTTTTTGCTTCAATTATTGGTTGGGCTGGTTTCCCCCCGGTCTAGTCCATTCGGGAAGGTCTCTCGTTAGAATTGGAAAGGCGATTAACCCCTTATCGTGGCGATCGCCCCGTCTACCTAACATTAATCGGAGGCATCATTTTTTAATGGTGATTGCAATGCTCAAACAGGGACTGTTCAGAATTTTTAGGGCACTGTTTACCCTCTGTTGTATGGGATTGTTGACTTTGGGGTGGGCGCTGCCCAGTTGGGCCATGGATTATAACCGAGGTAACCTCGTCGGGGCAGACTTTTCCCACCAGGATTTGCGGGGTGCAATCTTTGACCATGCCAATTTGCGGGGGGCGGATTTTACTGGCGCGAATTTACAGGGGGCTCGCTTTTTCTCTGCCAATATGGACAGGGCTAATTTAGATAGTGTGGATGCTCGGGCCGCAGATTTTGAGTCCGCCCGGTTGACCTACGCCAATCTTCACAACGCGCGTTTAGAAGGATCTTTTGGCACCAATACCAAGTTTGGGGAAGTGAATATCGAGGGGGCTGATTTGACCGATATCATTCTGCGGCCAGATACCGAAGATTATCTCTGTGAGCGGGCAGCCGGCACAAATCCCATCACCGGCCGCAATACCAAAGACACTCTCTTTTGTCCTTAGCGTGATTCTAGATCCTCAATGGCTTTGGGCACGCCCGCCGTTAACACGTCATTGCCTAGGGAAGTGACCAACACATCATCCTCGATGCGAATTCCGATGCCCCGCCATTGTTCGGGAATTTCCGGCTGACCGTCGGCGGGTTTAATATCTGGGGAAATATAAATCCCTGGCTCGACGGTGAGGACATTCCCTGGTTCCAACGGCTTCCAGGTTTCGGCATCCAGCTTGTAAAAGCCCACATCATGGACATCTAGCCCCAACCAGTGTCCGGTTCGGTGCATATAAAAAGGTTTATATTTTTCTTCCTTGATAATTTCTTCCTTATCTCCCCGCAATAATCCCAAATCCAGCAAGCCATCTACAATCACACTAACGGCTGTTTCATGGTACTCATGGTAAGGTTTTCCCGGTTGAACCGAGGCGATCGCCGCCAGTTGCGCAGCTAAAACAATTTCATACAGGGTCCGCTGTTCGGGGGTGAACTTCCCATTGACGGGAAACGTCCGAGTAATGTCGCCGTTGTAGTAACCGTAGGAACAGCCTGCATCAATTAGTAATAAGTCTCCATCCTGTAGGGGACTATTGTTATTGATGTAGTGCAAAATACAGGCATTTTTGCCTGCTGCCACAATTGAAGGATAGGCTGGCCCGTATCCCCCTTCCCGTCGAAAAATGGTTTCTAATTCCGCTTGTACCTGATATTCGTATAAGCCGGGGCGGCTGTACTCCATCGCCCGTTGGTGAGCTTGCACTGAAATATCACAAGCACGGCGGAGGAGTGTCAATTCAGCCTCACTTTTCACCTGCCGCATGGGATGCACAATCGTATCGGAATTCACCAAGGCCTGGGGACCGGTGCCTCGACGCACAATTTGAGCCAGTTGTCGTTGCCAATGGTGCAGAATTTTTTGATTGGTGGCTTCATCCTGCCCAAAATGATAGTATAAACGTTCAGCCTCGGCAAGATATTGCGGTAAATGCTCGTCAAGTTCCGTAATGGGATAGGCAATGTCTGCCCCAAACTCGGATTGTGCGCCTTCTATGCCGGCACGAATCCCAGTCCAGGTCTCTTTTTCCGGATCTTTGGGGGGCACAAATAGAATGAATTGGTGCTCTTCGTGATGGGGGGCAAAAACGGCGATCGCCTCAGGTTCATTGAAGCCTGTTAAGTAATAAAAATCACTGTCTTGTCGAAAGATATGTTCCACATCGTTATGCATCACTACTAGGGGCGCACTGGCAACAATTGCTGTTCCCTGTCCAATGGCCGCCATTAGGCGATCGCGACGTTGTTTATACTCGGCAGCGGGAATAGCAGTTTGCATAGTGACGAAACAGGCTCAGAACAGAAGATTGGTGCTTTTTAATTTAACGAAAATTTCAAACAGGGCGCTGACAGTGGACATTAAGCAAGAAATAAAGTCCATTGTGTGCTTTATTCACTGCCTTCAGTCCCCTGACTCAGTTGGCGATCGCCTGATGGTAGTCGATAAATTCCACCCAGTTCTCGCTCCCCCCAGTGATGAGTGTGCTAATCCCATGGGGCAACTGAGAAGAGAACAATAGTTCCTCTAATGGCATTTCAATCCCAATGGGCTTAACGATAATTCGATTGTTGAAATCCGGCTTTTAAGAGCACCTCAATTAATGACGCGATTCCGAAAATTAATCACGCCATACCGAGCCTTTCTCAATAAGATTTGTATTTATTGAGATGGACTTACGTGTCTATATTACCTACCCATAAAAGCTGATACAGCAACGATGAAAAGTAACCCAAGGTAGTCTTCTAGTCCCACATTAAGTGACTGGTGCGGATTGACTCATGAACCATAACCAAACCACAAACCCTAAGACCAAAAGTTTCACGACAACATAAGTAATACTGTCAGGATACAAATAAGAGGCAATCATCACTTTTCCTCCACAGTTCAACGAGGGGAATTCATTCCCCTAATTCCATCATGGCGCGCTTACACTGAAATCTGGCGAATCTTAACATTTGAAGGGTGCTCCTTACGTTCTAATGGCTGCTTGTCTCAGCGGTAAGATGACGTCTCCCCCTATTAGCCCACCGAAATGAGATGGAACTAGAATTAAGTTTCTTGTCCCCATCACAGGGAAGCGCCAATGCAACCGACCGTAGAAACTATCCCCCTGTTGACGTTGGCCTCTGGCGATCGCCTCATGCTATCGGTCTATCGCTTTCAAGGAAAACAACCGGGAAAACGGTGCTATGTACAAGCCAATTTGCATGGTGCAGAGATCGTCGGGAACCAAGTAATCCAGCAATTAATTGAGAAATTAACGGGCGTTTCGACCCACCAGTTGAGCGGTGAAATTTGCCTAGTCCCCCGATGTAATCCCTTGGCCACAAACCAGCGCCATCACTTCTTTGCTAGTGGACGCTACAATCCCTATGACGGCAGGGATTGGAACCGAATTTTTTGGGATTATGAAAAGCGCCAAACAGACTTAGCGGAGTTTGTTACGGGGCATCTTCACTCTGATCTCGCAACCATCGAACAAGCTTTCCGGAAACGCCAACAAGAAGCCTTTGCTGATGACCACCGTCATTTAACAACCGTCCGCAGTGCCCCCTGGTATCAGCAGTATCGTTATCAATTGCAATCACTCTGTTTAGGGTTTGATTACATCCTGGATTTACACAGTTCTAGTAACCAAGGCTTAGATTATTGTTATTGTTTTGCGTCGCGGGAACCAGGGGGGCATCTTTTGGGATTTGACTATGGCATTTTAATGACCACCTACGACGGCGATGCTTTTGACGAAGCTTGGATGAAGCCTTGGTTAGCATTGGAGCGTGAGTTCAAGCGTCAGGGTCGTCCATTACAGTTTGAGAAAGAAGCTTTTACGTTAGAGCTTGGGTCTGGTATGACCATGAACCCCAGTTCCGTCACCCGTGGAGTACAGGGTATCTGGAATTATTGGCTCGCCAAAGGATTACTCCAGTTGCCGCAAGTAACCCCCACTAAAACCGATACTCAATTTGGCGATCGCCAGCAGATGCAGGGATATTATTCCAACACTGGGGGGTTAGTGAAGCTAGCCGTAACCTTGGGTCAACAGATCACGGCAGGCGATTTACTGTACGAATTAATTCAGTATCAAGAAGGTCAACCGCAAGTAGTCACTATCTGCGCCACCGCTCCCGGTATCGTCTTTGACGTGGGTTATAACCAATCTGTCAACCAAGGAGAGTATGTTTTAACTTTATGGACAGACAAAACAGACTAAAATCCGCCCCGGGCTAATTGTTACAGTTCTTGACGAAGGCAGATAGAAACCCAATCTCAGTGATACGATTCCGTAAAATACCTTTTGAAATTCTTTTTTTTGAACTTATGACAGAACTTACCGGACAACTGCCCAAATTTGGTGGTAGTACTGGCGGGCTTCTTTCCAAGGCAGAGCGGGAAGAGAAGTATGCCATCACCTGGACAAGTGAAAAAGAACAGGTGTTTGAAATGCCCACTGGTGGTGCAGCCATCATGAACCAAGGGGAAAATTTGCTCTATCTCGCCCGCAAAGAGCAATGCCTGGCCCTCGGCACCCAGCTGCGGTCAAACTTCAAACCCAAAATTCAAGACTATAAGGTTTACCGTATTTTCCCTAATGGGGAAGTGCAATACCTGCACCCAGCAGACGGTGTCTTCCCCGAAAAAGTCAACGAAGGTCGCGAATTCTACGGTAAAAAAGATCGTCGAATTGGCCAGAATCCTGAACCCGCTACCATCAAGTTTTCAGGGAAAGATCCCTACGACGTTTAAGGTTTAGAACACAGCCTCTGCCTAAAATTTCGTACTTGTTTATTGTTATCAACCCCACGGGCGAATCTGTTAGAGACATTTGATTAAGTCTTTAGCGATTCGCCTTTTTATTGTTCAACGATTCATTATGATTTCCCCTGGGTTTTCGGACTTTGCTGGACTGGCACAACGCGGCAACTTCATCCCTGTTTATCAGGAATGGGTTGCGGATTTAGAAACACCAGTCTCGGCGTGGTACAAGGTTTGTGCCGGACAACCCTACAACTTTTTATTGGAGTCGGTGGAAGGGGGGGAACATCTAGGACGTTACAGTTTTTTGGGCTGTGATCCCATGTGGGTGTTAACCGCTAGGGGAAACATCACCCATCAGCAATATCGAGAGGGTCATGAACAGTTCCACGAAGGCAATCCGTTAGAAATCCTAGACAATTGTTTACAACAAATTCAACCCGTCAATTTACCGGAATTACCCCCCGGCATTGGGGGGCTGTTTGGGGTCTGGGGCTATGAATTGATTCGTTGGATGGAGCCACGGGTTCCGGTCTATGAGCTTGGTGCGGAAGATTTACCCGATGGTATTTGGATGCAGGTTGATCATCTCCTCGTGTTTGATCAGGTCAAGCGGAAGATTTGGGCGATCGCCTATGCCGACTTGAGAGGCAATGATGTGGATGTCAAAGCGGCTTATCACAAAGCTTGTCAACAAGTGACAAAATTACTCCTGCAACTCCAGCTCCCCTTGCCAGCAGAGGCAGATGTTTTATCGTTAAACCCCCATCATGCAAGCGCTTTCCTAGAGTCCGCCCCATTTGACAGTAATACTGAAGCGGAAGCCTATTATGCGGAGGTGAAACGGGCTAAAGACTATATCAAAGCGGGCGATATCTTTCAGGTGGTTCTCTCCCAACGCCTCACAACGACCTATCAGGATGCCCCCTTCAAGCTCTACCGTTCCCTGCGTCTCATTAATCCGTCCCCCTACATGGCGTTTTATCAATTTAACCAGTGGCAATTGATCGGCTCCAGCCCAGAAGTCATGGTCAAAGCAGAGCGCCAGGGGGATGGAACCCTGCTCGCCACCGTCCGCCCGATCGCCGGTACCCGGCCCAGGGGAAAAACCGTCCAAGAAGATGAAGCCTTGGCGGCTGAATTATTAGCGGATCCGAAGGAGATTGCCGAACATGTGATGCTGGTAGACTTGGGGCGCAATGATCTAGGGCGGGTGTGTGTCCAGGGGTCGGTCACGGTGGATGAAGTGATGGCCATTGAACGCTACTCCCATGTCATGCACATTGTCAGTAACGTCACCGGCCAGTTAGCCCCCGGTAAAACGGCCTGGGATCTGCTCAAAGCTTGTTTCCCCGCCGGAACAGTGAGTGGTGCTCCCAAAATCCGGGCAATGGAAATTATTCATGAACTAGAACCCGAACGCCGGGGCCCCTATTCGGGGGTCTATGGCTATTACGATTTTGAAGGACAACTGAATTCCGCTATTACTATTCGCACCATGGTGGTTCAACAGCAGCAAAATCGAACGAATCTTGTTTCTGTGCAGGCAGGAGCCGGAATTGTGGCGGATTCTGATCCCAAAAAAGAATATGAGGAAACCCTTAATAAAGCCAGGGGATTACTGGAGGCCATCAATGCTTTATCGTAGCTTTATCGTAGAATTTCTAAAGTGCCCCCTGGGGGCAATAAGAACTACTGTTAACTTAATTAAGTTTGAGACGCCATCACAGATTACATCTCTCTAAAAGTATATGAATCTAGATGTTCACTGTTAATCCTTTTTAATTGTTGATATGACCACTAAGTATCTAACCGGTTCGACATTAACGCTGCCAATCTGGAATAACTATGGCAAGCTTATTTTTAGGGTAGCAAGCTCCTAATACCCCCATTAACCCACGTTAGTCGTCTGAGTATATAAAAAAAATATCTCAGGCTATTCTGAGTTTCCGTGCCATGCCCTATCAATTGGTGATTGATTCACCTTCGTTTAAAAAAGTTATTCAACTTCAAAACTCTTGCTATACCATTGGGCGGCATCCGAGTAACATCATTGTTATCCCTTCCTCCCAAGTTTCTCGTCATCATGCGACACTAATCAAAAAAATAAACCCAAACTTGGAGATGACGTTTCGCATTGTGGATGGAGACTTAAACGGTCACCGTAGCCGCAATGGAGTCTGGATTAATGGAGAAAGGCATTTAGAGTACGAATTGACCCATGGAGATGTGATCGCCCTCGCCACCAACATTAAAATTCTTTACCAGGTGATTCTTTCTGAAAAAGAAGAAGAAGAATTTAATCCAGGCGATCGCAACAAAACCACGCTAGGGCTGACCCCTTACTTGCCCCAAGAGCAATGGGATCTGACTTTGGTGCCACAGGAGCAGGCGCTAACGTCACTGGATGTTGACCAGTTAACCAAATTAGCGGCATGCATTGAATACAGCCCTTACCCAATGCTGGAAATTGACTATTCTGGCAATTTGACCTACAGCAATATGGTGGCTCGAAAAAAATTTCCTACCTTGGATCGAGATGAGCTGGCTCATCCCCTATTACAGGATATTATTCCTGACCCAAAATCCTCCCAGGGTTACTATTTGTTAACCCGCGAAGTCATCATCGGCGATAAGTTTTACGAACAGCACATCCACTACCTGGCTGAAAGCAAATTCATCCGCACTTATATCTTTGACATCACTGAACGAAAAATTATTGAACGATCATTAAATTACCAAGCATTCTATGATCCTTTAACAGATTTACCCAATCGCTTTTTATTTAAACAAGAACTGAATAAGGCCCTGAGTTTCGCCATTCCTCAAACGTCAACATTAGGGCTCGTTCTCTTGGGGTTTCAGGAATTACAGTCCCTGAACGATGTTTTAGGCCACAGTGTTGCGGACGAGGTGCTCAAAGCTATTACAGAACGCTTGACTTCCCATGTTCGCATCGAAGACCTGCTTTGTCGGTGGCGGGGAGATACTTTCATCATGCTGATTCGCTCCTGTCGCAATGTCCATGAAATAGAAATTTTTGTACAACGGCTGCTTCTGGCCCTTAAGCGCCCCTACTTTATCGCTAACCATCCGATTTATTTACAAGGTTATGCTGGAATTGCCCTTTATCCTGAAGATGCTGACAATGCAGAAGAGCTAATTAATCGAGTCGGCATGGCGCTCAATCAGGTCAAAGACGTGGGAAATCGCCAATATTGCTTTTTTGAGCAGACCATGAGCAGTGGGCACCTAGAACGGATTCACCTGGAACATGCGTTACATCAGGCGATCGACCGCGAAGAGTTTGAATTAAATTACCAACCGTTAATTAATGTACAAAAGGGGCAGCTTTGTGGTGTTGAGGCGCTACTTCGTTGGCATCACCCCCAAAAAGGTTTAATTTCTCCGGGGGAATTTATTCATGTTTTGGAGACGACTGGACTCATTATCCCGGTTGGAGAATGGGTCATGCGAAAAGCTTGTACCGATTTTAAGGACTGGGAGTCTATTGTCAGCGATGATTTTCGCATTGCGATTAACCTTTCCCCGCAGCAGTTTCAAGCCCCCGACCTATTACCCACACTTTTACGGATCTTAGAAGAACATCAGGTATCACCGGAGCGTTTGGAAGTGGAAATCACTGAAAACCTTGTGATGCAGAACGTTTTGGGCACTCAAAATCTACTGGATGCACTGCAGTCTAACGGCATTCGTTTATCCATGGATGATTTTGGTACTGGGTATTCTTCTTTGTCCTACCTCAAAAGTTTTCCTTTCAATACGCTCAAGATTGACCGCAGTTTTACCAAAGATATTATTGAAAAGCCAGAAGAGTCTGCCATTATCCAGGCCATTCTGTTGCTCGGGCAAGGTTTTAAGCTCAATATTGTGGCAGAGGGGGTCGAGACTGAGGCTCAAGCCCGTCGCTTGGTGGAATTAGGTTGCCATGAAATGCAAGGTCACTGGTTTAGCCGTCCTTTGTCCCATGCGCAAATCACTGAGTTTTTGCAGCAAAATATGAGCCAATATTTTAAGTTCCGGTCTCCTTCCCCTCCGGTGTAAATGCGATGGTTCGTCAACGGAGACTTAGAGGCGATAAGCCATTTTAGGTTCTTAGATTCTTTTTGCGCAGACCCTTCCCCAAATAAGCCAAACCAAAGGTGACCAGTATCATCATGGTGGAGTTGAAGTGCTGAGTGGTTCCCCACAAAGTCAAAGGACACAATAAGAGAATCATAAAACTCCAAAAAAACTTATGGGAGAGCAGGGGTTTTTCCGCCTTTCCCCGGATTCTTTTCCCCCCTCTCAGCGCCACCTAGGAAGCGACCCCTGTGGGTAGCGGGCAGGTGATATTGGTGCCGCCTAGACCACAATAGCCATTGGGATTTTTCGCCAGATATTGCTGATGATAATCTTCGGCATAATAAAATTCGGGGGCGGGGAGGAGTTCGGTGGTAATGGCTCCATATTCTGCCGCCGTCAATTTTTCTTGGTAAGCGGCTTTGGTTTGCTCTGCAAGCTGCGCTTGAGCATCGGAGTAAGTGTAAATACCCGAACGGTATTGAGTGCCGACATCATTGCCCTGTTGCATTCCCTGGGTGGGGTTATGGCTTTCCCAAAAGACTTTAAGGAGTTCGCTGTAGCTAACGGTTTGTGGATCGTACACCACAAAAACCACCTCATTGTGACCCGTCATCCCCATACAAACTTCTTGATAATTAGGATTGGGGGTATGACCTGCGGCATAACCGACCGCCGTTGTGTAGACGCCTGGTGTTTGCCAAAATTTACGCTCTGCTCCCCAAAAACAACCTAAGCCAAACATGGCGGTTTCCATTCCTGCCGGGAAAGGCGGCTTGAGGGGATTCCCATTCACAAAATGCTTCTCTGGCACTGGCATTGGGGTAGCTCGACCCGGTAAGGCTTGCTCCGCTGTCGGCATAGTTGTTTTTTTACTAAATAAATCAAAAAATCCCATAATTGATGTTGCGCGTTGGGTGTTAAGGTAACTTTTTTTACTATAACAATGTCTTTGGGACGGCGCTGTGGTCGGGTACTACCCCAAAAAAATCGGGCCGCCTTCGGCGGCGGCAGAGGGCAAAAAGGCAAGAGGACAAAGGGCTACAAGAGGCTGGGGCGCTCACACACTACCCGCACACCGTTGAGGTTGCTCCGGACGTCGGGATAGCAGTTGAGGCGATACGCCGACCGGCAAATTCCTCGGATTGCTGCTACCAAGAACCGCCGCGTAGTACACGGGTATCTGCCTTGTTTTCAGACCATGCTTCATTGCCCTGTTGCTTAAGCTGGGGAGGCTTATTCCCATAACTATCGTGCCAACTATCCGCACACCATTCCCAAACGTTACCGTGCATATCGTGCAATCCCCAAGCATTGGGCTTTTCACCGACGGGATGGGTCTGGCGGTTATTTTTTTGAGTTCGTCAAGTATTTTGAGGAATCCTTGTTCAAATCTGCATATAGCTGATCGGCGTCTATTTTCTGAGTTCCAGAATTATTCGCAAACCAGGCATAATCGCCCAATTGTGCGGGATCATCTCCAAAACAATATTGACTTGTGCTTCCCGCTCGGCAGGCATATTCCCATTCCGCTTCGGTGGGGAGACGGTAGGTTTTTCCCTTCATTTGACTCAGCTTTTGACAAAACGTTCTGGGCGTCTTCCCATGAAACTTGTTCCACCGGGTTGTTGGGATTGTCTTTAAAGCTCGAAGGATTGTTGCTCATCACCGCTTCATATTGGGCTTGCGTCACCGGATATTTCCCCATCTGGAAAACTTTTAGGGTCACTTGATGCTGCGGTGCTTCTTTGTCAAACCAATTGGTTCCATATTCCTTCTTCAAGCGTTCAATTTCCGTCTGCTCTGTTCCCATCAAAAAGCTGCCCGCTGAAATCGCCACCATTGCCAGCTCAACCCCACCGAGCAACTGCTCCACAAACTCGTCTTGCTCCAGCTCATTTTCTTCCTCTCCATCTTCGCCAACGGTGGGGGACACCTGCAGCAACTTATCCCAGTTCAAGCCCTGTAAGCTCGCGTTGGGAGTTGACCCATTTTCCTGAGCGGTAAGGGTTCCCCCACCCAAATCCGTCATCAACAATTGCCGTAAGCGCCGATGACTCGACCAATAACGCACTGACTCCGACCATTTTTGTTTCTTTTTTGCCGATTCATCTTCTGCCGGTTCATCCCACTGCCCTGCCGCCTCGCAAAGCCGGTCCAACAATTCCCGGTCCCGTTCCAGCGCCAACAGTAACAACGGCCATTTCAAACTAATCGCTGTAAATTTCCCCAACTGCTCCAACGTCATGCCCCGCTCTGTCACTGCGCCGTTTTGCTTCTCTGAGTCTAATAACCCCGTAATGTAAGCCAGATAGGCCTTGAGCCGAAACACGTTCAAAAACTGCTTAATGCGGCGGGGATTGTAGTCCAACGCCGGGGCGACCATTAATACGATTTCCCCCACCAGCTCCGAATCCTGCTCAAACTCCATGGCGTATTGACGCACCCGTTCAATTTCGGTCTCAGGGGTTGGCTCTGTCCCTGTTTCCGGGCTTTGCCCACCTGTCTCCACTACCCCAGACGTTCGCTCTGATCCCTCTGGTAACGGAGTGTCAGGCGATGGCGAAACGGTTTCCCCTTGAGTTGTTCCACGCCGAGTAAAAAGCGTTGGCAACTTGATGGAGCGCCAGAAACTTGATCTTTGAGTCGCTTGCCCTGGGTCAGCCGTTGGTGATTTTTGTCCGGAAACGGGTTTCGCCAAATCCTTTAAATACTGCTCAAAATTTGTCCGCGATGGTCGGGGTACCTGGAACGGTAACTGGACAAACTTTTCAATAAATGAATAACCATAGGCCAAGCCCCGACTGCCCGCATAACGCTCCAACAAATCCGGGTCAATATCACTGGCTTCTTTAGGCAAATACTGCAACACCTTTTCATACTTCACCGCCAAACTCGCCGCCACCTTCTCCCGGTCCATTCCCAAAATAAACACCACCGACGGGTCTTCCGCAATCATCAAATTAATCGCCTGCATCAAATCCGCCGACTTGGGGTGCTCACAGCGGTCCAAATCATCCACAAACACAAACACCCGCTGATCGTCCCCTTTCCCCACATAAGCATCCACAATTTTTTTAAAATCCGCGTGAAACTTCTCTACAAACGCCACCTGTCCTTTGTAATCTGGCGCTTTTAGATATTTGACCAAATCCAATTTGGGATTACCGATCGCCCCCTGTAACCACTTCAGCAACGCTAGAATGCCCGCCCCCGACAGTCCCGCACTGCCTAAAATCCCCAATCCCTTTAACAAGGCATCCAGAATCAAACTGGGGGACTGAAACGCTTGCACCAACTGGATTACTTCCTGCCAGCCATAAATCAGCAAAATCAACGGAATGGCAATAACAGCACAGACCACAAACAGCCCAATTGCCGCCACTTGCAGCAGATCCAGCCACCCCTTTTTCAGATCAAACCGGGATACCGCCAGCCGCCAATGCCCCTGAAACGTTTGCCAATAGGCAGACCACGTATTTTCCTGGGGCGTCGAAAGCTGCTGGATAAACGACAACGCAAACGCCGCCCACACCTGTTCCGCCTTGTCGTGCCGCCAGGCATTAAACCAGACCGTCTTTTCTCCCTCGTTTTTGAGAACCCCCTCCAACTGCTTCATAAACGACGACTTACCGCTGCCCCATTTCCCCTCCACCGATAACGTTAACGGCGGTTTGGTCTCCGGCCGCCGCAAAAATTCCGCAATAGCTGCCACATAGGGTTTAAATCCCAACTCATCCCTAAGCGCTGCCTGATCCCTTACCCCGTCTGCCCCACAGAAATGGCTAACCGTTCCGCAACAGTTGCCGGTGGTGGGGGTGCGGGGTTACTAGGGTAGGATTTGGTCATGCGGGGATGAGGGGTCATCGGGATTGTGGACAGGGTTTCCCTAAACGTAAGGTGGGTTCCTAATCGTTGGGCCTGAAATAGAGGGAATTACAATAATTAATTCAAAAGAAAGTGAGATGCTACTCTCTCCTTCCTTGGGGAAGGTGCCCGGAGGGCGGAAGGGGTTACTTAGTGGATAAATGACAGAGAACCCACCCCTTAGTCCCCTCCCAAGAGTGGATAAATGACAGAGAACCCACCCCTAAATCCCCTCCCAAGAGGGGACTGTCTCAGTTTTAATCAAATCAGCGATAAGTTCCCAAAATCGAGCACCGGATTCTAGACTAAAAATAGTCATGTACTTGGATTTTAGTGAAGATAATACGGCTTTTTGCTTTTGCCCATAAACTTTTCTGGGTGATGGGTTTTAGTTTAGAGCGATCGCCAACAGCCCAAGAGAAATGTAGCTTTTCAGGGGGGAAGTAGAAAAATGGTGAAAAAAATTGGTAAGTTAGAAAAATGAGCAAGATGATTCAAGTGGGCGGATATGAGGTTCCCAGGAGGATTGGGAGTCAACGCCAGCGAGCGTGCGGGAACTGGTGATGAAATTGGTGAAATGAAGGGCTAAGGGGAAAAGCGCATCGGTTAGAGGAACGAGTAAACGAAATAGAAGAACGTTTAAATCAAAATTCGGGAATTCATCCCGTCCGCCGTCCAAAAGACGAGCCAGGAAAAAAAAAGGGAGAAAAATCAGTCAGATAGGAAGTAGGAAGCGTGGAGGCCAAAAGGGACATCAAAGGGAAATCAACGATATTTGTATAAACCGGAAGACTGCAAGGCAATAAAGGAGGTCAAACCGGAAACGTGCGGTCATTGTGGGAATGAATTGAGAGGGGAAGAAGAAAATCCATATCGGCATCAAGTGGTGTAAATTCCGCCAGTGAAACCGGAGTAATAGAGTACAGACTGCACAAGCTAACATGCCCGGAATGTGGGCATGGAACCCGAGCAAAGATGCCGAATGGAGTAACCCAGAAAGGTTCTGGAGAAAGATTAACCGGGTTAGTGGGTGTGTTGAGCGCTCACCTTCATCAAAGTCATGGATTAGTGCAGAGCTACTGAAGGAAGTATTTGGCGTGGTGATATCGACAGAGGGAATAAATCGTCTACGCCAGAGACTCAATGAGGCGGTAGGGACAAGTGTAGAACAGGCAAAAATTTACGTCCAGAGCCAAGAGCGATGAATAGTGATGAAACTGGGTTCACACAACACAATGGTGATGGGAAAAATCCCAGCAAGAAGGGGTGGCTATGGGGATTGGTAACCCCCCTGGTCTCATTTTTTGAATGGTACTATCGCGTTCGAATACGGCGAAAAGTCTTATCGGGACTGGGTTTAAAGGCACTGTCACTTCAGACCGGTATGGAGCATACAATTGGCTCCCCCTGGAGCAACGTCAAATTTGCTGGGCGCATCTGAAAAGGGATTTTATTGCTATTAGCGAACGGTCTGGGGTATCAGCAGAAATTGGTAATGCTTTATTAAGAAGACAGCGTCAGCGTTATTCGATGGTGGCACCGGGTACGAGATGGAACCATGGAAGTCGTGCCCTGTTTGTGGAAGCAGTTTCCCATCTTCGGCGGGGTTTTCAGCAGGAATTGGAGAATGCGGCGGCATTATACGTTGGTCAAAAGGAGAAAACTCCCTTGGCTAAAACGGTGCAGACTTGTCGTCAGATTCTTAAGGTCGAACCCGCCTTATGGACTTTTGTTAACCATCCTTCACTTGTACCAACCAACAATGCCGCTGAGCAGGCTCTAAGACCCGCCGTCATTTGGCGTCGCCTTAGTTTTGGTTCTAAGTCTCAAGGGTGGCAGTGACTTTTGTTGCCCGTATGCGTACTGTGACCACTTCTTTACAGCACAAAATCGCTCCTTCTTGATTTCCTACTCAACCTGTCGCGCTGCTCGTTTGGTCTTGACCTCCTTCTCTTCTTCCCTCTTCCCCCTTTCTCCTTTTCTTTACCCCAACAGCCCAAGAAAAGTAACACCACCGACGAAAATCTTCCAGCAATCATATACGATCCAAAATCAAGGCCGATCACCCTGATGTAATCAATGAGAGGCGATGGGAAGGCTATAGACTTCAAAATGAAGGCGGCAATCGAGTAGTGTAATTCACCCAAAATGGAATCATTGTTAGTCGCATTA
Organism: Merismopediaceae cyanobacterium; assembly: GCA_942490695.1. Classification (GTDB taxonomy): domain Bacteria; phylum Cyanobacteriota; class Cyanobacteriia; order Cyanobacteriales; family Microcystaceae; genus Synechocystis. The sequence continues at coordinate 60,757 of CALNXU010000011.1, forward strand.
AAAATTATGAATCCTGGAATTTTTTACAACCTTAAGCACAAAGCTCCAGCCATTAGTGAATTATTTGAAGTCTGGCAAGACTGTAAGGAATCTGGTTGGGACGGATATAATGCCTTCCCGGTTCTGGAAACAACCTTCACCAATGCCCGGAACGTTATTGAAGCCTTACCCCTAGACGTGCCTTTGCCCTCTTGTGGTGCAGAATGCGATGGCCATCTCACCCTCGAATGTTATCGTCATCCCCGTTGCCTTCTTTCTGTCAGTGTTAGCCCGGAAGGATTTATCTATTATGCTGCCCTATTTGGCAATGAGTCCATTAAAGGAAAGGAGTATTTCTATGGAGCAATTCCCCCAATTCTGCTCGAACTCATTAAGCGGGTAGACTATCAACACACCTCAGACTAGGTAATGCTCAATCCGCATAACATTCCCCCTGTCGATGATGAAGAAATACTGGCTCGCTATGTTTTTCCCAGCAAAGCATTAAGAGGTGATGGCACCATTAAACCCGATGTATTTATTCCCTATAAACATCGAGAATTATCCGTCACCCGTCATCGAGAAGCCACACAAAAAGAAATTTGGAACATAGGGCAAGATATAGCTGATCAAACGGGAAAAACCCTTAGGGGTCGAGTGGATATTAAAGCGCAAGACTGCTATGTCGATACACTAACCGTAGTACTAAACCGTAGTAGCTAAGCCGTTACCCGATAATCCTAACCATGCCGATATTGAAGGTTGGCCGCCTGATAAACAATCCCAGAAGGTATTAGCTTTGGAACTAGCGGCTAATGGCATCTTTATTCAGAATCCCTAAAACCCCTACAATGTCCAGACCCGGAGAATACAAAAACTGTCCAAGCCCCTATTCTCCACTATGCCCAAGAAATCGATTGGACATACTAACCCACCTACGCCAAAGCCGAAACACGCCATGGCTTTGATAACGACTTTTGACTCCTTTCCCCCGACCCTCTAAATTATTTCGGCTTTCCCCCGTCGGCTTCCTACTCCTTTGGACGGCGATCGCCGCTGGATTACGCTTTTGGAACCTGGACGCAAAGCCTCCTTGACCGATGAGTTTGCGACGTGGGTATTTAGTCTAGGGAATGCCTTTAATATCGTCCCGTTGGGAGAGTTGATCAGTGGCGAGAGGTTACTAAAACTTTTAGCGCCATTGCCCCAGGCCCAGCCCCAAGCAGTGTTGGAACGCATACTGAACGAAGATAACCATCCTCCCCTCTACTTTGTGCTGGCCCATCTTTGGTATCGCCTGTTTCCGGCAGACAATGGTTACCTCAATGTGGCTGTGGGGCGATCGCTCCCGGTGATTTTTGGCATTCTCTCGGTGCCAGTGGGGTATGGCTGTGTGAAATGGGTATGGGGAAAAAAGCAAGAGGCTGCCGCCCAATGGGTTGCTGTGATGCTGGCGATTTCTCCCTATGGCGTATTTGTGGCCCAGGAAGCGCGGCATTACACCTTGGCAATTTTAGCGGGATTACTGTCGGTGGCTTGCTGCCTTAAAAGTGCCCAATATTGGCAGCAAGAAAAACCACTGCCACGGAGGTTAGCCCTGGGGTGGGTACTCGCGAATGGATTCTGTTTATCCGTCCACTTTTTTCTGGGTTTATTAATTCTTGCCCAGGGTTGTGCCCTACTCATTTGGCGCTGGCGACTATGGCAGGAACAAAAAATTCCTGTCGGGCGCAGCATTATTTCATTTCTCCCGGTGTTAGGCGGCACGCTGACTGTCGTGGGCGTCTGGGCTTGGCTCATTACGCAGCGGGAATTTGGCAATAACATGACCCACTGGATTCAGTTCAATGACATTCACTTTTGGGGCTATTTTGGCCCGCCCTTCCAGATATTGGCCGCTTGGATCACCATGTTCTGTTTGTTTCCGGTGGAAGCTAGTCAGCTATGGGTGGCTCTGCTGTCAGGGCTGTGCATGTTGCTGTATTTCATTTGGCTAGTCCCCCTATTGCGGCAGGGAATTCGTCACAGTAACCACTCCCCCCAAGGGCTGGAAACCCAATTATTACGGCGCATGTTGGGGAGCTTATTTTTCCTCTATCTGGCGATCGCCTACGGAACAGGGATGGATATTACTCGGGGGGCGCGGTATAGCTTCACCTTTTTGCCAGTATTGATGTGGTTAGGGGGAATTGCCCTGGCAGCTAGCGGTGGAAGTCAAGAAACAGAAGCGACGGTTAAGAAAACCGACGGGACGATGGGCCCGACAGAGGAGCGTTCCTGGTTGAAACCGCTTAGACTCTGGCTAAAAAAAAGTCGTCAACCACCTGGGCGATTGGGCATTGTGCTCATGGTGGGTATTCTGAGCGGCATCACCATTACCCATAATTTGGGTTACCAAAAATATTATCGACCCTATCAATTTTTGAGCCTGCTGGACGCAACCCCAACAACAGAGCAGCGCTGGATTGTCACCACCCATCAAAGCTTAGTGCAAACCGGAGAAATGTTGGGCTTAGCGCTGGGCATTGAACGCAAATTTCCCCAGTTGGCCCATCAACTCCAATTTCTACTCATTCCCCAAACTGAGTTGCATAGTCCGTCCACCACCACTGTCCTGTGGGAAAAATTACAAGCCCAAACAGAGCCGGTGGATCTGTGGCTCGTTAACTACTTAGCCGCCACGGACTTACCCATGTGTCAGTTGGATCTCGCCCCCCAAAAACCTATCTATGGATATGCATACAAACACTTTAGTTGTCCGGCTCCGGCCACAGCAGCCGCAACGCCATCAATGTAAACCCGATCGCGGCGATCGCCTTCATCAGTTTAGTGGGCAATAGCTGGGCGAGGCTTTCCCCGGCCAAAACTCCTAAAAAACTGGCTAAAATCAACGCGGTAATCGACCCGAAAAATACTGCTTTGGGGGATGCAGCACTGCCTCCTAAGGCGATCGCCGCCAACTGACTTTTATCCCCAATTTCAGCCAGAAACACCGTGATAAAACTGAGACCCAATAATTGCCAATCCATAAGCGGTGGAGCACTGTGGGAGAAACCTGTCTTTGATCTTGCCTCGTCTTGGTTCCCGAAGCAATCCTCCGCCCGAGAAAATAGCGTAAGATCGACTAGAGCAATGAAAGCGTATTATCCCCCGTTTGCCTGTGATCAGCGATAGATTAATTTTCCAGAATCCCAGACAATGAATAGGCCCAATGATGGGTAACGGCGATCGCCTCGTATCCTCTGCCCAACTTAAATCCCGATTCAGTTTCATGAAATCTTTTTGCTGATTTTGAGATGGATAGCTGATCAAGCTAGTCAAACAGTAGATTGGATATTAGCCCTGCTCCATTTTGTCTTTTTCTTCGCCCATGTCTTCCAAACCCCGGATTGTTTACCAAGAATTTGGCCCGGTTGACCCCGACCCCCAAGAAGTGGTTGTTGATTTACCCCCTGCCCAACAATCTATTCGTTTGCAAGCGACCCGCGCCGGCCGCAAAGGTAAAACTGTCACCGTCATCACGGGGTTTCAACATGCCCCCGACACCCTAGCAAAATTGCTCAAAACGCTGAAGGGTCAATGTGGGAGTGGTGGAACGCTTAAGGAAAATACCTTAGAAATTCAAGGGGATCATCGTCAAAAGTTGCTGGCGTACCTCACAAAACAGGGATACAAAGCCAAGATCAGTGGTGGTTAGCCCGTATCGTTTGTTTTCTATGGATGGACAAAAACCGAATATTTGAGAACGACACAGAATCCCTTGAAAAGCTAGAAACCGATATTCCCGGCTTCGATTTTTTGTCCCAAGGAGGGTCAATGTAGACCAATATGTATAGAAAAATTTACAATCTATTTTTTCTCTAATCTTTCATCGTAAACTGAAAGTAAGATTGTCATGGAAAGCGTTACTCATTAAAGACCCATTGTAGTGTACTCTGTGGCCTTGTTTTAAAGACTAAATCACTCTGGTTCTAAATCACTTTTCTTCATTTTTAAGGGTTTCCTAACCCATGAGCAAAAATAACTCATGGGCAAAAATTTCAATACTATTTTCTTGGTTATAAATCAGAGTTAAGTAAAGTTTAATTGGCAAAGATCAACAAAGTATCTTTGTGTTTCGTGAATTTTTTAAATTAAATCATCACTATTTATTACGTTAATTTTTTCTGAAAAACGGTCTTTTTTTGTTTGTATAAGCTGCTTTGTTGGCTTTCATGGTCTATCTTCACTTTTAATTGGAGTTGAATAGTATGAATAGTTTAAGCACATCTAAAATCAAGCTTAATTCTTCCTGTTCCGCTAGCGATTCTATCCCTTCAGTAGTGCCCCAAAAGCTTGGTGCAGGGGTTCACAAAGTGACCGTAAAAACCAATGTGGAGGAGTATGAGCCTGACTATGGTCTCAATGAACTCGGTATTGAGAATGTGAAGCGAGTTTATCGCAACCTATCCGTTCCGACCCTGGTAGAACATGCTGTAATGCGAGGGGAAGGGTTGATTGCTGATAATGGATCACTGGTGATTGAAACCGGGCGCTATACAGGCCGGTCCCCCAACGATAAGTTTATTGTGGATGAGCCCACAACTCGAGAGCAGATTGATTGGAATAAATTCAATGTCCCCATTTCAGAGGAGGCCTTTGATCGACTTTATCTCCGAGTGTTGAGCTATATTCAAGGGCGCGAGCTATACATTTTCGATGGTTATGTTGGGGCTGACGCCAAGTATCGCTTTGGTGTCCGAGTCATTAATGAACTAGCTTCTCAAAATCTGTTTGCCCATCAACTGTTTCTGCGACCGACCCAAGAACAGCTTAATAGCCATCAAGCAGACTTCACCGTGATCTCTGTCCCGGGGCTGAAGGGTAACCCCGAACGGGATCAAATCCATAGCGAAGCCTTTATCATCGTCCATCTGGCGAAAAAACTGGTGCTCATTGGGGGCTCCCAATATGCAGGCGAGATTAAGAAGTCTGTGTTCTCATTAATGAACTACTACACGATTCAGTCTAATGTGTTGCCGATGCATGGGGCCGCCAATGTCGATCACCAGGGACACTTAGCTTTGTTCTTTGGCCTGTCGGGGACTGGAAAAACGACGTTGTCTGCCGATCCAGAACGTAGCCTGATCGGTGATGATGAGCACGGTTGGTCCCCCGAAGGAATTTTTAATTTTGAGGGGGGGTGTTATGCCAAAACTATTCGCTTATCCCAGGAGCATGAACCACAGATTTGGGCGGCGATTCGACATGGAACACTGCTGGAAAATGTGGTGATGAACCCGGACAGCCGAAAGCTTGATTATGATGACGGATCCCTTACCGAAAACACCCGAGCCGCATATCCATTGCGGTATATTCCCAACTGTTCTATGACAGGAACCGGGAGCCATCCTAACACTATCTTTTTCTTGACCGCAGATGCGTTTGGGGTATTGCCACCTATTGCTAAACTGACTCGGGAACAAGCCATGTACCACTTTTTATCGGGCTATACGAGCAAGTTAGCTGGTACAGAACGTGGAATAACCGCGCCTCAGGTCACCTTCTCTGCCTGTTTTGGTCAATGCTTTTTCCCTCTGGCTCCCACAGTTTATGACGAAATGCTGGGTCAACGTCTGAAGCAGCATCCCGAAACAGAAGTCTTTCTGGTGAACACCGGCTGGTCGGGGGGAGCTTACGGCATTGGGCAGCGCATCTCCATTAAACATACTCGGGCAATTGTGGCGGCGGCCTTACGGGGAGACTTGAGTCATATCCACTACACTCCTCACCCCATTTTTCAGGTGCTTATACCGGATCAGGTTCCAGGGGTTCCTACAGAAATCTTAAATCCCCAAAATGTCTGGCAGGATCCAGACGCCTATGAGCGGCAGGCTCAAGATCTGGCCCAAAGGTTTATCGAGAATTTCCACCAGTTCAAGGCGGCCAGACCGGAAATTGTGGCTGCCGGGCCATTAGAGAAATAGTCCTTAGTCCCGTAGGGTTCTGAGAAGTTCACAATAAAGCTAATGCTCGAAAAGTTGTTATCTGGGGGTAGATCTAGATCGAAATGCTCCTCCTGTGGGATTACAGTTAGACCCTGGCGATCGCCCCCATCAGACAAGCCGAACACAGCCATTAGAAAAATGAGCAAATTGCTTTACATTTTGTTACGAAGCTGTTACTGTTATTTCATACATAACATTTCAAGACCGCTGGTAGTCGCTTTATATTAAATCGACTCATTAGCCAACCAACTTAATTCACCGCAATTATTTACCAATGACCACAACCCTACAACAACGCGAAAGTGCTTCCCTCTGGGAACAGTTTTGCCAGTGGGTAACCAGCACCAACAACCGGATTTACGTCGGTTGGTTCGGCACGCTGATGATCCCCACTCTCCTGACTGCCACCACCTGCTTCATCATTGCCTTCATCGCCGCTCCCCCCGTTGACATCGACGGAATTCGTGAGCCCGTTGCTGGTTCTTTACTCTACGGAAACAACATCATCTCCGGTGCCGTTGTTCCTTCTTCCAACGCCATTGGACTCCACTTCTACCCCATCTGGGAAGCGGCTTCCTTGGATGAGTGGTTGTATAACGGTGGTCCCTACCAGTTGGTTGTTCTCCACTTCCTCATTGGCATCTTCTGCTACATGGGTCGTCAGTGGGAACTGTCCTACCGCTTAGGGATGCGTCCTTGGATCTGTGTTGCTTACTCTGCACCCGTATCCGCTGCCACCGCAGTCTTCTTGGTTTACCCCATCGGTCAAGGCTCCTTCTCTGATGGTATGCCTTTAGGTATTTCCGGCACCTTCAACTTCATGCTCGTGTTCCAAGCCGAGCACAACATCCTGATGCACCCCTTCCACATGTTAGGTGTGGCGGGTGTATTCGGCGGTTCCTTGTTCTCCGCGATGCACGGTTCTCTGGTGACCTCTTCTTTGGTTCGTGAAACCACCGAAGTCGAGTCCCAGAACTACGGTTACAAATTTGGTCAAGAAGAAGAGACCTATAACATCGTTGCAGCCCACGGCTACTTCGGTCGTCTGATCTTCCAATATGCATCTTTCAACAACAGCCGTTCCTTGCACTTCTTCTTGGGTGCATGGCCGGTCATCGGCATCTGGTTCACAGCGATGGGTGTTAGCACCATGGCATTCAACCTGAACGGATTCAACTTCAACCAGTCCATCCTTGATTCTCAAGGTCGTGTGATTAGCACCTGGGCGGATGTATTGAACCGTGCCAACATCGGTTTTGAAGTCATGCACGAGCGTAATGCGCACAACTTCCCCTTAGACCTAGCGTCTGGGGAGCAAGCGCCTGTAGCTCTGACGGCCCCTGCTATCAATGGCTAATTCCTTGATGTAACCATCAATTGAATAGACCGCAGTAGGCACCCTTTATTCACTTAGGGGGTGCTTTTTATTCGTCCAAGCTCTTCATCCTAATTTCAGCAATGCCTTTTTTCTGCGTTAACCTAACCGGCACTGGTTCCGTAGGCTGGGGGTGTTAGACTTCTACGGCTGCATTGTCACCATTGATGCCATAAGCATCCAAACAGCAATAGCGATTGCAGGCTGGAGAGGAAATGATTATCTACCCGAGGGTCTCACTCGACAAGACGCGATTGCCCTCGCCGGGGTTAAATCGCCAGCATTCGTTGATAAAGTTGTTGACTGAATGCTTGCCATTGGGTGTTGGTCCAGCTATCGCTTTCTAAGGTGGCGGTTTGTACCTTTGCCATCAAGGGTCGTCGGTAGTGTTCATAGTCGTTAAAGACTTGCTGGATTGTGGCCAGGTCATCTAACTGCTGTTGCTCCACTAAGCGGGCGATCGCCGGGACCAGGAAAGCTGCATCTTCAAACCCTTGATTAGTGCCCTGGGCAATGAACGGGGGCATCCCGTGGGCTGCGTCCCCCGCTAATACCACCCGCTGGTGACTCCAGTTGGGAAAGTGGTTGCAGGGGTCAGCGGAATGTTGATGGTAGGGGCGGGAAATGATCTGGTCTGGGTCAGCATACCCCACAAAGTCGGTGATACAGGGGGGAAAGCCAGCATCGGTGAGGGTTTTGACGGCAAGTTGGATGGTGGCAGTAGGGGTTATGTCCGCGAGGCAGTCCAGGGGCAGGGGGGTATGGAGTAAAAAGCCAAAGCCCTGTTCCCCGCGATTCACCAGCATGATTCGGGGAGATGCTTGCCCTGGATAGGATGGGGGCAACTGGTCATTATGCAGGCTCACAATCATTTGTCCCTGGGAGTAGGTGGCATTCAGCTCCGTGGCGATCGTCTCCGGAACCGGTTTCATCTGTAAGCAGCCCAGCGCGGCCCAGCCAGAATAGTCCGGTGTCGCCCACGGTTCCAGTTCAGTGTCGTGGTACAACAATCGACGCACCGTTGAATTAATGCCATCAGCGGCAACCACCAGTTTTGAGGAAAACGTGACCAAGGATAATGATTCCGATGTCCCAGTTGGACTGTCCCCATTCCCTTGGAGCAGTGGGGCCGCTTTTTCCCAGTGGGCAAAGGGATTATCGATTGTTTGGGGATCGGTTTGGCACTGGACTTCAACTCCTGCATCGGTTTGGGCAAGATGAAGACAGCGATGATTAATTAAAATTCGCTGAGGGTCGAGTAATTCACGCAGTTTTGTTTGGAGGTTAAACCAAGCAGTGGAAATACGCCCCTCGCCATAGCGCTTTAACCAATCGTCGAAATCCAGCGACGTAGAGCGGAGGGTTTCCCCTTGCAGGTTTTTACGAATCCAGAAACGTTTTGGCGGCGGGGCTTGACTGCCCGGAGCTTGTGGGGGTTGTGCCTGATGCTGTGTTGCCAGGAGAGACTCATATGCGGACGGACAAACGAACCGTAATGCCTTCAAGCCATTAGGCAGTAGATCCACGATTTGACCCACCCGACGAAATTCACGGGTTTGATCAATAACCAAAAAATTATGCACCCCGCGTTGCTGTAGGCCGATGGCCGTTGCGAGGCCGACGGGGCCCGCACCAACAATGAGGACATCGTAGGGGAGAGGGGAAGTAGTCATTGTGACGGAGGGATAGACGGCATCTGGAGCACGACATTTGATCGGGATAAGGTTTTAACGGTAGTAAGTTAGGTAGGCTGGATCAAACATAGGATTGACTGACGAAGTGTAACCCATGCGGCGTAAGAATTTTGAGCATCAGGAAGAGACGAAGACGTTTTACGTTTAATTGCTCTCTTTTACTTAGTCAATGAAGCACGATCGCCAGGCCATTATTATGATGGATAAACCCCAAACCACTCTCAATGCTATTCCTTTTAAATCGGCCGCAAGCCTTGGCGCTGAGAATATTCCCCGTTCTAATAAAAACCGGCGATATATTGCTGGTATTTGCAAAACGGACAGCTATCACAGTGCTGAAGGCGGATGTCTGTTTAGGATTAAATGATTCAATCGTTATTTAAATTTTTCTGATCTCATCACCATGCCCCTAACTGCCCCCCACCACAAAGCTCGTGGCCTAAAGCCGGGTCAACCCCGTCCGGCAAAAGCCCTATGTAGTGACTGTGGACTATGTGACACCGCCTATATACATTACGTTAAAGAGGCTTGTGCATTCATCAAGCAACAGTTTACGAGGTTAGAAGCTGAGGTTCATGGGCGCAGTCGAAATCTAGACCGATCCGACGATCTGTACTTTGGGGTACACCAGCAAATGCTGATTGCTCGCAAACAGGAACCGATCGCCGGGGCCCAATGGACGGGGATTGTTAGCACCATTGGCTGTGAGATGTTAACCCATGGGTTAGTGGAAGGGGTGGTCTGTGTTCAAAATACGCCCCAGGATCGTTTTCAGCCCCAAGTGGTAATTGCCAGGACTCCAGCGGAAGTGTTAGCCGCGAAGGTTAATAAGCCGACGTTGTCGCCGAATCTATCGGTTTTAGATGAAGTGGAAAAATCGGGCTTAAAGCGATTACTGGTGATTGGAGTCGGTTGTCAAATCCAGGCGCTGCGGGCGGTGGAAAAACAACTCGGCCTCGAAAAACTCTATATACTGGGCACCCCCTGTGTGGACAATGTGTCACGGGAGGGGCTAAAAAAATTTTTGGAGACCACGAGCCGATCGCCAGAAACTGTGGTGTATTACGAATTCATGCAGGATTTCCGGGTGCATTTCAAGCATGAAGATGGCTCCACAGAGTTGGTTCCTTTCTTTGGTCTAAAAACCAACCAACTTAAAGAAGTGTTTGCGCCTTCTTGCATGAGTTGTTTTGACTATGTCAATGGCCTCGCCGATCTGGTAGTGGGATATATGGGAGCCCCTTTTAATTGGCAGTGGTTAGTGGTACGAAATCAAACCGGGCAGGAAATGTTAGACCTGGTTAAAGATCAACTGCATACCGACACAGTCAGTGCGTCTGGCGATCGCCGCCAAGCTGTCCAGCAAGGGATCACCGCCTACGATAAAGCGGTCACATTGCCCATGTGGGTGGCCAAAATGATGGGGGTCGTGATTGATAAAATTGGTCCCACCGGATTGGAGTATGCCCGTTTTTCCATTGACTCCCATTTCACCCGAAATTACCTGTATGTTAAACGGAATTATCCCGAAAAACTAGAAGAACACGTACCCGCGTTTGCGAAGAAAATTGTCGAGCAATACAAGTTACCAAAGCATTAGTCCCCGTTTCCTCCCGTGCAAGATTACGGAGTCTGCGATTGTTAATGAAAGCGTTGCTGGTCTAGCTGTTTTGCTTGCTGGACTGCATACATCCATTCCCGTTGATAATATTGAAAATCTTTTGCCTGTTGTTGGGGATCGAGGTTTTGTAATTGCTCGATACAGTAGTGTTTATATTGCTCCCAATTGATTTTTTCGAGTATGGCGATCGCCTGTGAAATCTGGAGATTAGCGCGGTAGAGGTCTTCTCGGGTTATTTCGGTGAGCTGAAAGAGGGGATTAATGGCATCAAAATCAGCTTCTTGTTCCAGATAAGCCAATTGCAACAAAGACGGTAATTGATTATCGGGATCTGGGGTGAGGGAAAAGTGGGCTTCCACTTCGATGATTTTTTGCCACAACAGACGGTGACGGGCAAAGGCAAATAGGAGATCCTTCTCCTCTAACGTTTGGGTAATTGTTGGACGTTGTTCGGGGCAGTGGAGATAAATTTGTAATAACAAGGCTTCCGCTTGTTCCAACAGGGTGCTCTCCGGGTTCTTGACCGCCAACGGTTTTCGGGATTTAGCCGTCGTTGCCGGAGTGATTCAATTGACTCATTAGATTGTTCACTTGCAGTGACAATAACCGAGAATCTCCTTGGCTCAATAATTCTGCACAATGCTGGACGTAGTAAGCTCGCTTATTTTGATCACTCATCCGCTGTAGCAGTTGCACCATCCCCCGTGCCACCTGTTCAAATTCCGTCGCATTTTTAAGATTTTTGTGGTGCAATAATTGTTGAATTTGCCAATCAAACCACAGCGGTGCTTGGGTAATTAGCTCCCGGTAAGCCGTCACATTGTCCGGACTCGCTTGGATGAATTCATCGGCATCCTTGCCCGCGGGTAAGTTCAACACTCGGAGATTGACTTGGCTGCCATACACCAAGGGTTCGATTTCTTGGATAGCCCGTTGGGTCGCTTTGACCCCTGCGTTATCTGCATCGAAGTTAAAAATAATTTGCTTAGAAGCACTAAAACGCATCAAGGTTTTTACCTGGGCGATGCTTAATGCTGTCCCTAGTGCCGCCACAGCCTGTTGAATACCAACTTGGTGTAGGGCAATGACATCAAAATAGCCTTCCACCAAAATAGCTTGATCCGTTTGTTGCACTACTTTTTTGGCCTTATCCAAGCCAAACAGGGTTTTGCTTTTGTGAAACAGCGGTGTTTCCGGAGAGTTGAGGTATTTGGGCTCATCTTGGCCCAATGTACGGCTCCCAAAGGCGATCGCCCGGCCCCGGTCATCATGAATCGGAATCATCAGCCGATGGCGAAATTGGTCATAGTGTCCACTGCCCGACTGCCGCGCTTTAATTAACCCGGCCTCCACCACCGCCGCCAATGGATAACGCTTCTGCTCAATGAGGTACTGATACAGGGTTTCCCAACCATCGGGAGCATAGCCCAGTTGAAATTGCTTAATCGTCTCTAAACTCAGCCGGCGCTTTTGCCGTAGGTAGCCCAATGCCGCCTGGCCTTGGGGTTGAAATAGGGTGTGGTGATAGAAGTTCACCGCCACTGCCATGATTTCAAAGAGCTGCTCCCGCAGTGACAGTTGCCGTTGTAATTCTTGTTTTTGTTCTGGCGCTAAGGTTTTGACGGGAACTTGGTAGCGGCGGGCTAGGTCCAGCGCCACATCCGGGAAGGAACGTTTGCCCAACTCCATCAAAAATTTAAAGGCATTGCCCCCCGCCCCACAGCCAAAACAGTAATACAATTGCTTGACTGGGCTGACACTAAAACTGGGACTTTTTCATCGTGAAAGGGCACAATCCCACATAATCTTTGCCCCGTTTTTTCAACACCACATAGTCCCCAATGACTTCGACAATATCAACCCGTTCTTGAACCGCTTGAATGGTGTCGGGGTGCAGGCGAGGAATGTCCATAAAGTAGGCAATGTTTGACAGCGTGTCTTTTGACGAAGCCCTCTGATTCTAACTACTATGGGAGACCCGTTAATTTAATCGAGCATTTATCAAATCGTCATGGACACCCAATCCGAATCGCCTCCATCCCTCGTCACGGTTAACCAAGGTTGTGTCGACCATGACCCAAAACGTAAATGGTATCAAGCCCCTGTGATTGCCGTGGGCATCACCCCAACGGGATATATCGCCGTCGGCGTTGCTCCTATGGGGGTCGTGGCGATCGGGGTCGTACCCATGGGGGTCATTTCCATCGGAGCAGTGGCCATGGGGGCATTATCCGCCGGGGTTGTGTCGATGGGCATTCTAGCATTCGGAGAAGTGAGCATGTCGAAAATGGGGGGACATCAGGGGGGAGGTATTCATCATCCTGTTCCGACCCAGGCCAAGCCGATGGATGCTCAAAACTCCATAAACTCTAAGCCTGAATCTTCAATGCCTGGACATAATATGAACCATCATTAGGCAGGCAAAAATTCCTCAGTTTATTGGCAAAGCCGACGCTTGAAGACCACACCCAAGGCGATCGCCACCGTTGTCCCCAGTATTGTCATCGGTTCAGGGGCTTCTACTTCAAAAACAACTTCACCTAAACTCACTCGATTAGAACCAAAGTTACTCAGAACATCAAAAAATGCATATTGAGCCAAGAAAGATCCACCAAAATCAAACACTTGCGCATTAGATGTATTGTCACCTAGCTGTTGAGTTAGCGTAAATTGGCCTAAATCAATGTCATCACCATCCCCTTTGACACTATTTTGGCTAAGGGTCAAGTTAAATGTTTCCACTTGACGGTTGGTGTTGCTGACGATGTATGAATTTAAATCAGACCAAATTCTTTAACTGCCGGCACAAAATTCTTATTTTCATGCCCTGGACGGCTGAGTTTGATCAGGGCAAAGCGTTGTAAGGGTGTTAGGAATTGCCATTGGGTCAAGGTAATGGCAACGTTCTCGCTGGTGGCTTTGGTTTGAACGGTTTCGGGGATCTGGGTTTTATCTAGCCAAAGGGGGTGGGGGTCAATGGTCAGCTCACTGGCGGGTTTTCCCTGAATGTTGACCACCAATTGTTGCAAAAATTCCCGGTACTCTGCTGTTTTATCGCCTCCACAGGGACGTGTCACAAGGGTCTGGCGATCGCCATCAGAAAACTGGTGCCAATGGGTGAGTTTTAGTTTGACCCCGCATGTATCGAGCTTGTAGCGCACACTCATGGGGATACAGCGGAGGGAATCGACAAAATCCTGTTCAAACTGAAAGAAGGCAGAAGGCATGGGACACGGTGGTGAGTATCAATTATCTTTTGGGGATAATCGAAAAATAGCAGATTTTATGGAACCAAGCCTGATCTGTCGGGATTAACGTGCAAAGCAGTCGTTAATTAAGCTTCCATAAGGGATGCCAGTCATGGCTCTTAGGCGCTCCCCCCTCGAAAGCCCTCTTTTTGTTATGAATTATTGCCGCCTTAACATCCGTTGAGATATGGTCTAAAGCCCCGCATATCGCCGGATGGATTGTCGCGGATTGCCAGCGCGTTTTTCCCGGAGTTGCTCGTAGGCCGCTTTTTCGGCGGCAGCTAACGGTTTACTGACCGTAATCATCAGCTTCACCAGTTGATCACCCCGGCGTCCTTTCGGCTTCGGCCATCCTTTGCCTTTGAGCCGTAGGGATTGACCCGATTTGACCCCCGGTGGCACTTTCATTTGGACAACACCATCGGGCGTAGGGACATCAATTTCTGCTCCCAAAGCCGCTTCATCTGGGGCGATCGGGACTTCACAAATTAAGTTGTCGCCATCAAACCCATAGAACGGATGGGCATTAAGCTGCACCGTTAAATAGAGATCGCCCCGTTGACCATAGGGATTGGTTAAGCCTTTGCCCGGAACGCGGACGCGACTCCCTGCTTTAGCGCCAGCGGGAATTCTAACCGTGACGATTTCATCCCCTAGGTTTAGCCGTTTTTCTACCCCTTTAAAAGCTTCAGTAAAGGTTAATTGAATGGTGGCTTGGCGATCGCTCGCAGGGGTTTGCGCACCAGCATTACCGAAATCATTAAATCCAAAGCCAGTGCCGCCGGTGGAGTATTTGTAAGAGCGTTGTCCTCCCCCTGGTGTACTGAACCGCCCCAGGAGTTCATTAATAAATTCATCAAAATTGCCGTATTGGCTAAAGTCAAACCCATCCACATTGACATCAAAACCAGTGCCAGCCCCACCGCCTGCTGTCCCGGCTTGTTGCCAGTAGCGGCCAAATTGATCATATTTTTGACGTTTTTCCGGATCGGACAAGACCTCGTAAGCTTCGCTAATTTCTTTAAATTTTTCTTCCGCGACTTTATCTCCCGGATTTTTGTCGGGGTGATACTGCAAGGCTAATTTCCGAAATCGTTTTTTGATTTCGCTGTCAGTGACTGACTTATCAATGCCTAAAATTGCGTAGTAATCTTTAAAGTCGGTGGAAGCCATACCCAAACACCTCGGTTAATGTTCCTAAATTGCCCCCGCCTGAATGGGTTGAGAGCGGCGATGTCTTGTCGAGAGAATCTTTTTTTTTGGTTAAAACTGTCAAACTCTAGCCTATCAAAATTGACCGTGGCAAGCAGGGAGGGGAGCCGTACCAATTAAACTAGACATAAATGCGTTTTAGGGCTATCGCTTATGTCCGACGCTCACTGGCAACTCAATTCGACCCCCGCGCCTCCGACTGCCTTTATCCAGCAGGTGCAAACACTGTGCCCCCAGGTGGACGGACGCTATGCGGCAAAACTTCTGTGGCAGCGGGGTATTCACGGGCCGGAACAGTTGGCCCCTTTCCTCCATCCGGCCGACTATTCCCCGACCGATTCCGTTGAGTTCGGACAAGAAATGAAATGGGCTGTGCAGCGGTTATGGCAAGCCAGGGAACAGGGGGAAATCGTCACCATTTGGGGGGATTTTGATGCCGATGGGGTCACGGCAACGGCGGTATTGAAGGAGGGATTGGAGCAGTTTTTTCCGGCAGAGCGGTTGAATTACGTTATTCCCAATCGTCAACGGGAATCCCACGGTTTAAATCGTCGGGGCTTAGAACAATTGGCGATCGCCGGCACCCGGTTAGTGGTGACCTGTGATACGGGCAGCACCAATTTAGACGAAATTGCCTATGCCACCGAATTAGGGTTGGACGTAATTGTGACGGATCATCACACGTTACCAGCAGAACGTCCGGACGTGGTGGCAATGATTAATCCCCGTTATTTTGCTGACTCCCACCCCCTCTATCACTTGTCTGGAGTGGCGGTGGCGTACAAGGTGATGGAAGCCCTTTATCAAGCCTTTCCCCACATCCCCCAGCAACCCATTACTGAATTATTAGACCTGGTGGCGATCGGATTAATTGCGGATCTCGTTCAACTCAGTGGCGATTGCCGCTATTTGGCCCAGGTGGGAATTAAACAATTAAAGCGACAAAATAACCCCGACACCATGACCCGTCCTGGGGTCTATGCCCTCCTGCAAAACTGTAATCGCTCTGGCGATCGCCCCACAGACATTGCCTTTGGCATTGGTCCCCGCATTAATGCCATCAGTCGGATTCAGGGGGATGCTCGTTTTGGCGTTGAATTACTCACCAGCCGTGATGCGGAAAAGTGTAACGAACTAGCTCAACAAACGGAAATCCTCAATAGCCGCCGCAAGGGATTACAAAAAACCGTCGGCAATGAAGTGCAGCAACGACTGGATAGCCTGGATTTTTCCACGACGGGGGTCGTTGTGTTGGTGGATGCCCAATGGCCCACCGGAATTTTGGGCTTGGCGGCGAGTCAAATTGCCCAAATGGTTGCGCGTCCCGTTGTGCTGCTCAATTGTGCTGATGGAGAAACCGCCCGGGGGTCAGCCCGCTCCGTTGCACAAATTGATCTCTACGAGCTGCTCTATAGTCAACGCCATCTGCTCACCGGGTTTGGGGGCCATCCTTTTGCGGCGGGGCTGAGTTTACCCCTGGAACAAGTGCCTATCTTTCGGGAAGCCGTGAACCAACAATTTTGGCAACGCTATGGCGACCGGGTTCATCTGTCTCCCCAAATTAACATTGACCTACTGGTCACCGTGGCTGAGTTGGGCAAAGTCAACCATACAGACCCCGGCAGCAGCCTTTTTACCGAGTTAAACCTCCTGGAACCTTATGGCATGGGGAACCCCATCCCTAAACTCTTGCTGCGAAATGTCCAATTCCGCCGCCCCTCATTTCGCAATATTAAAGACAAGTCCGGCAATAAAATCAGTTATCTCCAAACCACCTTTTGGCTAAAGGATGCCTCCTGTTCCCACGCTTTTCCCGGCATTTGGTGGGGACACCATCCCGACGAACTTCCCCCGCCCCAGCAACCGGGCCAAGGTTACGATGTCGTAGTGGAATTGGATTTTAATGCTCACCACCAACGCTATGAGGTGCGGTTAGAAGCGATTCGCCTCCATCAAGCAACATCGTTAGCTCAGCCCCAGCCTTTTCCCGAAATCATTGACCGACGTTCACTTCCTGCCACCGAACGTCTTCCCCTTCCTGATGCGGTGCCCTTACGCCGATGTCCCGCCTCCTGGACAGAACTCCGGCAAGCCTATCAACTGGCGATCGCCCGCCGAGTGCCCCTGGTTTTGGACTACGATTTCCAGCCCCTGGAAGCAGACGTTCTTTACCCCAAAGTAACCGAGTTAAGTCACATGCTGCCCCAACAACTATCTGTACTGGGACTGCAAAAGGCATTAGGTCTAAGCCAAGTCACCGCCCAATCTTTAATGCAAACCCTCCAGGATAGCCATCGGGAAGCGCCAGAAAACCGCAATCCCGACCGATTAAACGCACAGCTTTGGGCAATGATTCAGGAAGACTATTTTCAGCGCCGCTACTTTCATCAAGCAACGTTGACCCCAGAACTTTTGTCTTAAAGCAAGCGCCGGACAGGGAGTTTCGCTGCTGTCCGCAGCTAGGATAAAATACTAGCGATTCACATTTTCCGGAACATCTTGTCAGTCTTGTGATGGACACTTCTCCGGCTTGAGTCACGTGCTTATTTTTACCGGTTGATTCGTTCCTCCGTATTGATGGCTCAGGGCAAACTTTTTTGAAGGAACCTCAATTAATGGTCTTGTTGCGAAAGTCAATCACGCCATATCAGGCTTTTCTCAATAAGATTTTTATATTCCGAGATGTCCTCCAAGGTTTGGACTAGCCTTTTTTGAGAACTCATTTGATTGGAAGTTATTCCCATGCTTAATAAAATTTTATATGCAGATTCTGGCACCTCCCAAACCCAGGAGATGTTGAAGGTTCTGATGGATTTGCCCGCGGTGCAAAAAGCCTCCATGACCTTCTTGCATGTCGTTCCCCCCCAAATTACGACCGATGCATTTACGGACAAGTGGCAGGAGGGAGGCCAACTGCTGACGGATCTCATGCAATCAATTTCGATTGAGCCGAGTAAGGTGTCAACGATTTTGCGTCAAGGTGATCCGAAAGGGGTCGTCTGTGATGTTGCGGAAGAAATTGATGCAGACCTGATCATCATGGGGTCTCGTGGCCTTAAGCGCCTAGAGGCAATCCTGGAGAATTCAGTGAGTCAGTATGTCTTTCAGCTCACCGACCATCCGATGCTGCTGGTCAAAGATGATATTTACGTCAAACGGATTAAACGGGTAATGGTCGCACTGGATAAGTCGGCGGCAGCGGACTATGCTCTGGAATTGGCGCTTTATCTCCTACGGGACTATCCAGAAGGAGAATTAGTCCTGGCACGGGTGAACCCAGACCTCAAGCCAGATTTACTGCCCCTGTCTCGTCAAGAAATTGAAGATAATCCTGTGCTTGCACCGGCGATCGCCAAGGCTAAACGCTTCGGAGTTCCCTATCGTTGTACGGTAACTGCGGGAAAACCGGGGGAACAAATTTGCCAGTTAGCGGAAGAATATAATGCTGATCTGCTGTTGTTGGGGTCACCGGATCGTCGTCCCTCGATTGCCAAAAACTTGCCAGACCTAGACCGCCTGCTGGGAACTTCTCTGTCGGATTACATTCGGGTCAATGCCCCCTGCCCAGTGCTTCTGACACGCAAAGAAGGCCTGTAGGGATAATTGATTGCGTGGGTGGTTACTCACGTTTATTTTCAAACTCCTGACAAAAAAAGATGGAGCTTATCAATAACTCCATCTCTAATCATTTCTGGGGTTTAAAACAGCTTAACTTTGGCTTTCTTTATCGGTTTGAATAAACAGAATTAATAAAAAAACTGTCGGAACCAACACGAATAAAATACTTGCCACAAAGCCTAAATTATTAACTTGCATGGCCCTAGATGCCTCAATCTTAAACGGTTTTTTTTACGTTACCTAGAATAGCATCGCCGGTCTCATCCTCAACCAAGCGATAATGGCGGAGCAGATTCGGTTACCAAAACAACGGCGTGAAGGTCTTATTTATTAGCAACGGCCACGGGGAAGATCTCAATGCGGGGTTGATTATTGATGCCCTGCAACAACAAGCCCCCTCGGTTTCCCTCGCTGCCCTGCCATTAGTGGGTATCGGTCAAGCCTATCTTCAACGTCACATTCCGGTGATTGCCCCCACCCAAGCCCCCCCCTCCGGAGGATTGGTTTATACCAGCGCTGCAACCTGGTTAAAAGATATAGCCGGAGGATTGGTGACCCTCACCTTGAAGCAATGGCGGGCTTTACGGCGACAGCAGCATCAGTTTGATTTAATTATGGCCGTGGGGGATAGTATTCCTCTCATGTTCGCCTACCTAAGTGGTCGTCCCTACCTTAGTCTCTTGGTGGCAAATTCCAGTTACTACGAAGGAAAGTTGCGATTGCCGGTCACGATGGATTGGTGGCTAACCCATCGACGCTGTTTAGGGGCGATCGCCAAAGATAACTTAACGGCCCAAGACTTGTGCCAGCAGAGAATTCCGGCTGGTTGTCTGGGGTATCCCATTATGGATGCGTTACAAACGTCCCCAATTCCACTCTCACCTAATTCCAGCCCCCTCATTGCCCTACTGCCCGGTAGCCGTTTACCAGAAGCCCTCCATAACCTGTCCCAGCTATTACCGTTGTGTGTTGCCCTCAATCAATCACAGCCCATGACATTTTGGGGCGCTCTCGTTCCTGCCTTCACGCCGTCAGTTCTCCAGCAATTTGCCCAAAAACAGGGGTGGCAATACTGCCCGGACTCCAGTTGCCTAACCCAAGGAAACTGCACCATCCATTTGTCCACCCAGCGCTTTGCCGATATTTTGACCCAAGCCGATCTGGTGTTGGGTATGGCAGGGACAGCGGTGGAGCAGGCCGTGGGACTGGGGAAACCAGTTTTGCAGTTACCGGGGCGCGGTCCCCAATTTACCTATGCGTTTGCTGAAGCACAAATGCGCCTGTTAGGGCCTTCTGTGACCACCATTGGGCGATCGCCAGATGAGCTGGATTTAATTCCCCAGGCGACCCGAGCTGCCCTCAAGATTTTAGGCGATTCGGCCTATCTTCAAGTGTGCCAGCAGAATGGTCGAGAACGCATTGGTTCTGCGGGGGCGTCCCAGGTGATTGCCCGCCATATTTTAGAAGCATTAGAAGATTCGGTAATGATTCAAATGTAGTGATAAGGGTATAAGTCAAGCCAACTGGGCATTGTAGTGATGAATAAAAACCAGACAGCCCCAACATGATTATCGAGCTTCTTGGAAAAAGAAAAGATAACCAAAAAGGTACCTCATGATTCCTCGATTGTTTATATAATATCCGTTGAAAATCAACAATAATAACAGGAGGCTCTATCCCAAAACAGGCTAGGATTTTATGCGATCACTACTTTCATATCACCACCAAAATTAATACGAAGCAATTTTATTCATCGCGCCAGTGGAGCAGGCGTAGAAAATGACAAATATCGATTTCTTGTCGGAATCACGAGTTCAATTATCAAAATTTATTTAACGTTAAAATTAATTCCAGAGATACTACTTTAGCTTGATAAAATTGAGCTTTTCGAGGAAACTCAAAAGGGTTTTTCAATTGTGATAAAGTAAAAGTATCTTAATTAGATTATCAATTGTGTTGGGATTAAGACAATGTCTCAAAAAAGTCAATATACCTGGACAAAACGAGCGACAAGGTCATCAAAGCCGAAGGTGCCGGAGGATGACAAAAAGTTGATCACGGAAACAATTGATCAACTTATTGAAGCAAAATTCAAACCCACCTATGTCAAAGAAAAACCAAAAGATCATGAATATAATTATTTAGTTGATATTTATAGTAAATGGTATCGAAATTATATTTACATCTGTGGTACCTACAATTGCCCCAGTCCCAGGGCTATTTCACCGTCCTTTGAGGCTAAGTTTACGCGCTTAGAATACCTGGGAAAAGATACTTTTGCTCTGTCTTATATGCGCCATACCGAACAGTGGTGTGAAGTGGAAACCGGTCTCAGCCTAAATAATTGTATAGAGATGATTGGTACAACAACCATTTTTCATCCCACTTAGATACTTTATTGACAATTGTAGTACAGAAAGCCTTGGTAGTTCAACTCAAACAAAAATTTCGGCAACCTTAATCCGAAAGTCTGGGAAAAGTGGAGACGTTAATTCATCTTCTGAAAAAAGAGTAAGAACCAGTTTCAAACGGGCTTGTGATCGCCGATAAATCTCCACCGTTTGTTGTTGCCAATCGATAATCCAATATTCTTGCACCCCCACCCGCGAATAGAGCTTTAATTTGACTTGGCGATCACGGGCAATATCGAGAGCTGATTGGGAAAGGACTTCAACGATTAGTTCTGGTGCGGCCGTAAAATGCCCCGCTTCATCAACGCAACTGGCTAGTTTTTCGTCACTAATCCAGATCAAATCCGGAATGGCATTCTCTTCCCCAGCGAAAATCAAACCTGGTGTTTGTAACGCTTCTCCCCCACGATTATCGGCGTCGTTAGTCGGTAGGGTCTTACACAAACGGGTCAAAACTTTCTGGTGCTTCCAGTGGGGAGCACGGGTCACGTATAAGTCCCCGTCAATGATTTCGTAGCGATCATCGTTATCAGGAAAGATGTCTAAGTCTGTAATTGTCCAGCGGGGTTTGGTCTCAACGCGGGGAATCATATGATGAAGACCGGAATGAACGTTGACTTAGCCCCATTGTAACTATCTTGAGGAATGGCAAATTCTTTGTCGAAAAACATCACAAAATCAAGACTGAGGCTGCTATGTACTGAAAATTGCTAACCTACAGTTTTCCTAGTACACAGTGTACACAGTGAATTATTGCCAGCTAACAGAAGAGTCTTTTTAAACCAATTCACTACCCCGGCCTTTCTATCAGTTTTAGCCATGTCTTTCATTGTCGAAAATCGTTGCTGTTAATTGGATGTAGAGCGATATAACTGATTTTGTCGAGAGGCAAGGCGGGCTTTCCCAGCGGCAGCCCAGGCTTGTAATTCTTGAATTTGTTCCTGAGCAGTCCGGGCGAGGGGGACTAATTGACTGGCGGCTTCTAAAATGTCATCGGTGGTAAATTCCCGCTGTTGACTAAAGCCAATGTGCATGGCTTCCACCAAAATCTGTTCAATTTCTGCACCAGAGAAGTCGGGGGTTTCATTAGCCAGGCGGGGAATATCGAATTGCGTCAGGCTAGCTTGCCGTAGCCGCGAAAGATGAACCTGAAAAATGGCTTCCCGTTCGGTTTCAGTGGGGAGTCCCACAAAAAAAATTTCGTCAAAGCGTCCCTTGCGTAACAGCTCTGGTGGTAGAGCCTGCACATTATTGGCGGTGGCAACCACAAACACGGGAGAGGTCTTTTCCGCTAGCCAGGTGAGAAACGTTCCAAAGACCCGACTGGTGGTTCCGCCATCGCCTCTACCTTCTAGCCCCGCAAACGCTTTATCAATTTCATCAACCCAAAAAATACAGGGTGAAAGGGCCTCTGCGAGGTTGATCATCTGTCGAGTGCGGGCTTCCGATTCCCCCACCAGACCAGCAAACAAACGACCCACATCCAAGCGGAGTAAGGGTAAATGCCAATGGTGGGCGATCGCCTTGGCGGTGAGAGATTTTCCGGTACCTTGGATACCGGCTAACAGTAGGCCCCTCGGATAGGGTAGGCCGTATTGCCGAGCAGCATCACTAAAAGCATTTCCCCGACGTAACAGCCAATCTTTGAGGTTGTCGAGCCCCCCAATGTCGGTAATGCGTTCACTGGCGGGATAAAAGTCTAGAATTTGGGTCTGGCGGATGGATTGACGTTTTTCTTCCAGAATTAATTCCACATCGTCGGCCATGAGTTGGCCATGATCTGCCAGGCATCGGGCTAAAACCCGTCGAATGCGCTCTAACGATAATCCTTGGGCAGCACGGGTAAATTCATCTTCCAAAGCGGTGTCTAATTTTTGCCCCAGTCCCCCCAATAACCGCTGAATTTCAGCGTGGATTTCCTCCGTATTGGGCAGAGGAAAATCCAACACTGTAATAATTTCGGTCAATTCATCGGGAATTTGTATCCGGGGGGCCACCATGACAATGTTTTTTGCTTCCGCTTTCAAGCGGCGAGCCAAATTCCGCAACTTACGGGAGACGGAAATATCTTCGAGGAACCGTTGAAAATCCCGGAGCACAAAAATGCCCGTTGTGTTGGTGGGAAGCTTTTCGATAAATTCCAACGCTTGCAGAGGATTGCGTTTGGCCATTGTTTCGCTGTTGGGATTGCCCTGGTACCCCTCCACAAAGTCCCAGTAATAGACCGGACGATTGCCCACCCGCTGGGCACTGCTGGCGATCGCCGCTTCTAAACGCTCTTCTTCGGGCGTGGGGATATACAGCAGAGGGTAACAAGCACGCAGCAGTAATTCAAATTCGTCAGCAAAGGACATATCAACGGCAATCGAAGCAAAGGACCGGCCAACCCATTGTAAAGGTTAACCCCGGCAGAAACGGGATTTTGCCCATGACCCTCCCTGGGGAATAGCACCCATTTAAACGGGTTGAGAGTTTCAAGTAAATAATGTCACTTTGTAAAAAGGACAGCACAAGAAACAAAAATAATGGATAAATGCCCGAAATATGAACAATTAAAAATCTTCAAAAGTGGCTTTGCGAAAGGAAAACAACGTTACAAATTTAAATTTTTCAACTATCAATTCAATTCACTTAACCCATAACCGAACGAGGGCGAGCTCCTCTGGACGAAACTCGATGCTGCCCTAAACGATGACAATACGTTGAAATTGCCCACCGCGTTGATGAATGAGCGGTAGGTAAACCCTGATCTATTCTGGTTGACCCGAATGCACATCAAATATCTTTTTCTGAAATTCTTGGACAAAAGTGTTACAAATTGTAAAGAAACGCTTTCATAAAACTCAATTAAAATTCTCAGTTTATCAATGATTACTCCCTACCCTAACGAACAAGAATTGCTAAAAACCATACTGGAACCGCTTTTGGGCGATTTCGAACATTGGTTTGATCGATCACGCCAGCTACTGGAAACTGAAACGCTCCATTTTCTCTCTGAATCTGAGCAAACGAAGTTACTAGACCGTGTTTGTGAGGCCCAAAATCAAGTACGCTCCACGAAGGCATTGTTTCAAGCCACTGGAAAACAAGTCGGCGTTGACATGCAGGTTTTAATGCCTTGGCATCATCTCGTCACTGAATGCTGGCATGTGTCGCAAAAACACCGTCAGGAAAAGCAAAAATCAACCCCCTAACCGTCACTTTTATTAGTTGATGAGAAGTTAGTTCGTCCTAAGAGCATTGCGTTGCTAGGATAGTCCTTAATCAAAGGCGAGGACTGGATATGGAACTCAAGCAGGTGATTATTGCCCATAAAGCAGGCCACCCCCAAAGCAAATCCTATGCTGAACGTTGCGCCAAAGAATTAGAAGCAAGGGGATGCCGAGTTCTCATGGGGCCTAGCGGGGTTAAAGATAATCCCTATCCCGTGTTTCTGGCTTCGGCAACGGAAAAAATCAACTTAGCCATTGTCTTGGGGGGGGATGGGACAACGCTATCTGCTGCGCGACATCTATCTCCAGAGGGTATTCCGATTTTGGCGGTCAATGTAGGCGGACATTTGGGCTTCTTGACTGAGCCATTTGAACAATTTCAAGAGACTGAGATGATTTGGGACCGGCTACAGTCAGACCGCTATGCGGTATTGCAACGAATGATGTTGTCAGCAAATTTATATGAAGGCGATCGCCGCACCCCCCAAGCAGTGGGCGAGGATGTGTATTGCCTGAATGAAATGTGCATCAAGCCAGCGAGCGTTGACCGGATGCCTACCGCTACCATTGAGGTAGAGGTTGATGGGGAATTAATCGACCAATACCATTGCGATGGATTATTAGTGGCAACCCCGACGGGTTCCACCTGCTACACAACATCACAACCAGCTCCATCGGGCATCCAGGGATGGAGGCTATTATCGTGACACCAATTTGCCCCCTGAGTCTCTCTAGCCGACCCATTGTGATTCCACCGGGTTCTAGCGTTAACATCTGGCCTCTGGGGGATTATGAATTGAATACCAAGCTCTGGGCTGATGGCTCACTGGCTACTGGTATCTGGCCTGGCCAACGGGTTGGAGTGCGAATGGCCCATTTGGCAGCAAAATTTATTGTCATTCGTGAAAGCTATTCTTTTTACCAAACTCTCCGGGATAAGTTGCAATGGGCTGGGGGCAGAGCATTGTACGAGGGCAATAATCGAGTGAATTAAACCCCATATTTTTTCTTTATTTTTGGGAGACAGATGACTCCCATAGTAGTATATTTGTTTTCGAACCAATCTGATCAAATTTGTTTGATTGTGTCTTTCTCCATCTGAATTATTAGTATGACTAAATTTTTTATAGAAAAAAGTCAACAAGCACTCTGAATCGCGAGGGTTTTTTGTCGGGTTAAAGCCATTGCAATCCCTTTCTCTCGATAGGCTGCTTCACCAATAAAAATGGGATACACAGTGGAACTTCCTTTGTATCGGGTAATATCGCCATCAGGGCTGTAAAAAAGGGGCATACCAGGCTTTAATGCCTGAAAATCTTTGACATGAGACGCAATCTGCCCAAAAATTTTTCCGGCAGCATCACGCGGATAGTCCAAAGTTTCAATTTGTTGATAAACAGTGCAATGACTGGATTGCCGGCTTTGTCCTTGACATAGCTCCTGTAGATAACTCAGTATGCACCACAAGATTCGCCGAGTGGTGGCGATCGCCTCTGGAACAAACTTGTACTGGGGAACTGCGCCTAATTCGATGGTCAAACCCAGTCCACAAAGTCCCCGCACATAGGGTACTTCTTCTTGGTTGGCATACTGCAAAATACGGGCACCGGGATCGACACTACAGATATGGGCCGCCAGGCTTAGCAAAATAGGATGGGCATGATTCAAAATCAGCGTTGTTCCCATTGACGCGGTTGTGGTGTGTAGATCCACAATCAGGTCAATTTTGGCAGCCTTTATTTGTTGAGCGAGTTGTTGCGCTCGCCGGACTTCATACTCTATTGGCTGAGAAGCCTTTAAGTCTTTGGAAAGAAAACAGCGATTTAAATCCCGATCAATGTATCGCTGGTTTGCGACAATTGCCCGGGGATTTCCCATAAATAAATGGCAGTTTAAGGCAGGAAATGTTTTTCGTAAATGTGAAAGGGAGAGTCTACGGATAACTTCAACTCCCGTTCGCTCATTCCCATGAATACCGCCAATAATAGCGACTGATTCAATATTGGTTCTGGCCACTCACCACCTACCTAGTATCAAATATTCTTAATAATGTGTTGATATATATTGATTGCAGCCCTTATTGCAATCTCTTTTGACTAATCTAACCTATGCCACGACCTTATGAGATGGTTACCGTGCCGGAGTCAAAAAAAAGTAGATCTATGAATGGACAGATCTACTTCAGAATAGAGCGAAATCCCTTAAAGGGAGCATTTCCCATTAGCTATTGCTATTCATCCTTTTAACCAATCCTCCAGAAAGTGTTTAACAGCCAACGAAGAAATAAAGATTTTAGCCTTCTTCCATAGGAGTTAAGTCAATGAACAGTCAAGAGTTTAGGCATTAAGTCAGAAAATCATCCAACAATAATGAGAAAAAATTATGCCTGAATTCAATGGCAAACTTATTTTTTCTTGTTGTCATCATCGGTTTTGCCTTTCATGCCATATTTACGCATGAATCGGTCAACGCGGCCTTCAGTATCAATGATTTTCTGAGTGCCAGTATAAAAAGGATGATTTCCCGACCACACCTCTACATTGATTTCAGGCTGGGTAGAACCGACAGTCATCACAACTTCACCATTGCATATGACCTTCGCATCGGGATACCACTGGGGATGGATTTCAGATTTAGACATGGTTGTAATCTCCTAATCAAATTAACGTTTTGAATATTGGGGGGCTTTACGCGCTTTGTGTAACCCATATTTTTTCCGTTCTTTTGCACGGGGATCGCGGGTAAGGAAGCCTTCTGCCTTTAGCGGTTGACGATTTTCTGGAGACAGTTGGGTCAGAGCACGGGCTACCCCCAGTTTTACGGCATCAGCTTGGCCGGTCAAACCACCGCCATGGGCATTGACTAAAATGTTGTAATCATTTTCCAAACCCAGGCTTTCCAGAGGAGCTTTAATGCTCTGGATATAGTTCGCAATACGATTAAAGTATATGTCGCCCGACTTGCCATTCACAACGATTGCACCATTGCCGGGAATAAGACGAACCCTGGCGATCGCCGCTTTCCGACGACCGGTTCCCCAATACACAACTTTATTGGAATCAGTAGCCTGCATTCTAGTTTTCTCCTGTAGGAATTGTGTTGATAGTTAAGGTGTCTGGCTGCTGAGCCTCATGGGGGTGGTTACTTCCCGCATAAACCTTGAGTTTGGTAAATAACTTACGACCCAGGCTATTTTTCGGTAACATACCCCGGACAGCGCTTTCAATAATACGTTCGGGGATTCGATGCTGGAGTTTGTCAAACGTTTCGATCTTCATCCCTCCAGGACGGCCTGAATGGCGACGGTAAAGCTTTTGTTCCCGTTTTCTTCCCGTAACATCGACTTTTTCGGCGTTAATGACGATAACAAAATCACCCGTGTCTAGATGGGGCGTATAAGTCGGTTTATTTTTGCCCCGTAGAACCGTGGCAATTTCTGTTGCAAGGCGACCCAGACGTTGTCCGGCAGCGTCAACAACATACCACTTGTGCTCTAGGGTATCGGGGGTAGGTAATACAGTTTTGTTCATAATTAGTAAAAATATTGCTCGATAGCAAAAACAGGGCTATGGGTTAAGACCACTAGGGACGGTCGCAAAGTGAAAAAACGGCTGGGTGTCAAACCAAAGTTTCCCGGAGATGGGAAAGTCCGGATAGCCCACCCGCAATAAACAAAGTCCTTTAGCCGGGGCGGCATATTTGACTTGATCGCGGCGCTGATGCTGCCAGACTTCAGTAAACTCTCGCAACGTTTTTTTTCCATTTCCCACATCAATCAGCATCCCGACCAGAAGGCGGACCATACCATATAGAAAGCCACTGGCTTGGATTTCAATGGCAACCATCGGCCCATCACGCTGGCAGCTAACAGCCTGCACATCAACCCAAGAATGCGGTCGACTAGAGCCAGCGCGGTGAAAGGCGGCTAGATGCTGTCGCCCCACAAGGCCTCTCATTGCTGTCTGTATGGCGTCAGCGCAGAGTGGTAGTTGATAATAGTGCCAGCTAAAATGCTTAACAAATAAATTGGGCCACTGATCCGTGTAAATAGTATAACGATACCGACGCCATATCGCTGAAAATCGAGCATGCCACTGGGTCGAAACAGCAGCAGAAGCCCGGACAATCACATCAGTGGGTAAATGGCGATTGATTACCTTAAACCAATGATCTGGAGGAATTTTGCCGACAGGATCATCAAAATGGGCCACTTGGGCAGCGGCATGTACCCCGCGATCAGTCCGTCCTGCCCCATGTAATGTGACCGTCTGTCCTAACTCCTGGGCGATCGCCTGTTCGATATCACCTTGGACAGTCCTGCGATAAAGTTGTCGCTGCCATCCATGAAACGAAGTCCCCAGATATTGAATCACGAGGACAATTCGTCTCATTGTATTCGAGGCAGGAACCATAATAGTCATAGGAGACAATCGTCAAATCTTTTGGAGCTAAACCAACTCAATGACAGCCATTTCTGCATTATCACCCCTACGACGGAGGGTATGAATAATACGAGTGTAGCCACCATTGCGATTCTTATACCGCTCAGGTGCTTCATCAAACAAGGCATGTACGGTTTTTTTGTCGTAAACATAGCCCAATGCCCGACGACGCGCAGAAAGTGACCCATCTTTCGCTAGCGTAATCATTCTGTCCACTTCAGAGCGAACTGCTTTGGCTCTAACTTTAGTGGTTTTAATTTGTCCGTTACGGAGTAACTCAGTTGTCAAAGAACGCAATAAGGCTTTCCGTTGATCAGCAGGTTTCCCCAGTTGGGGAACTCGACAACCATGTCGCATAATGTAAACTCCTAAAAAATAGTCGAAATGTAAAAACAAAAACTAGATGATAAAAAATTGTGACCGTCATGAACATTAGAAAACCCCGACATTGAAGCAGGGTTAGGTAAAGCCTATTTAGCCTTCTCATGGGGTAAGGTAATGCCAAGCCGTACTTGCAACGCCTCAATCACCTCTTCGGCTGACTTCAAACCAAAGTTTTTGATCTCTAGCAGATCTTCCTGGCTATATTCCAGTAGATCAGCTACTGAATTAATCTGTGCCCGCTTTAGGCAATTGTAAGCACGAACAGAAAGATGTAATTCTTCAATCGGAATCTGGCTTTCTGGATTAACCTCATCTTGGTAATCGCTTTGGGCTGTTTCTAGTTCATTCAGATCCTTCAATGGCAAGAACAAATTAGCGATGATTTCTGAGGCTTCAGATAATGCTTCACCGGGTTGAATGCTGCCATTTGTCCAAATATCCAAGACTAGACGGTCTTTGGAGCCGACCCCTTCTAATTGAACATCTTCGACTGAATAATTGACTTTCGTGACAGGCATGAAGACCGAATCAATCTGGAGATAGTCTAGGGAAGTGGCATCATCTTTGCTCCGTTCAATCACCCGGTAACCAATGCCCCTTTCAACTCGGAATTCCATTTCCAACTTTGCGCCTTCTGCAAGGGTGGCAACATACTGGTTGGGATCGATGATCTCGACTTCTGAAGGAACATCAAACTGTGCAGCCGTAACTGTAGCAGGGCCGATTGCAACTAGCCGCCCTGTTTGGGGCTGATCACTATAACTTTTAAGAACAATCTCCTTCATATTAAGCATGATTTCCATGACATCTTCTCGGACGCCTGGAATCGTAGCAAACTCATGATTGACTCCGCCAACTCGGATCGCAGTCACTGCTGCCCCCGGTAAATTTGAGAGCAGAACTCGGCGCAACGCATTGCCGATGGTTGTCCCTTGCCCCCGGTCTAATGGCTCTAGTGCAAACTGACTGAATTGTTGTTGATTTTTTTTGGTGCTAGATTCTACACACTCAATTTGAAATTGCGCCACTAATGCGACCTCCCTTGATCTCCAGAAATAATGATTAAGTCCACATCCTTAGTTGAATGCCGGGATACAGTGTCAATAAATACTTACTGCATCAACCGATAAGTCACTAGCATTGAGTGACTAATTCGCGCTCAGTATGTGGATAGTTACACCCGGCGACGCTTGGGGGGGCGACAACCATTGTGAGGGATAGGAGTAACATCCCGAATTAAAGTAA
Source organism: Merismopediaceae cyanobacterium (assembly GCA_942490695.1). Classification (GTDB taxonomy): domain Bacteria; phylum Cyanobacteriota; class Cyanobacteriia; order Cyanobacteriales; family Microcystaceae; genus Synechocystis. Next base: position 91,185 of record CALNXU010000011.1, read on the forward strand.
TCTCTAATCCTGACCCTTGCAGAGCACGGATGGCTGTTTCCCGTCCAGCGCCTGGGCCACTTACCATTACTTCCAGCTGCCGCATTCCTTGTTCCATCGCACGACGCGCTGCTGCATCTGCGGCTGTTTGGGCTGCATAAGGAGTGCCTTTTTTGGCTCCCTTAAAGCCACTTGAGCCTGCTGAGGCCCAGGAAATGACATCACCTCGCATATCAGAAATAGTCACAATGGTGTTGTTAAATGTAGATTGAATGTGGGCCACCCCGTTGGGGACATTCTTTTTTGCCTTTTTGGGCCCAGTTTTACGAGTAGGACGCGCCATAGCTTAACTGATAAGAAATTTAAATAGGGTTGCAAGGGTAAAAGAAAACATGCCGTTATTTCTTGGTGAGGACTTTCTTTTTACCGGCGATGGTAAGACGGCGACCTCGACGGGTTCTGGCATTTGTTCTGGTTCGCTGTCCCCGAACCGGCAGGCCTTGTCGATGGCGACGACCGCGATAAGTCCCAATGTCGCCAAGACGCTTAATGTTCATTGCTTCCCAACGACGGAGATCGCCTTCAATCTCGTAATTTTCGTCAATGTATGTTCTCAGCTTGAGCGCATCCTCATCACTGAGATTTTTAACGCGGGTATCAGGGTTAACCCCAGTGCCCGCAAGAATTTCGTGGGATCGGGAGAGACCAATACCGTAAAGATAAGTGAGGGCGATTTCTAGCCGCTTATCTCGAGGTAAGTCTACACCAGCTATCCGTGCCATGGTGAAAATCCTCTATTTCTAGATAATATTAAGTCGATGATTTGTAATGGGACAGTAAAGGAAAAATTACCTTCGTTTATCCTTGGCGCTGTTTATGCTTTGGGTTAGCAGAACAGATCACCATTACACGACCCCGTCTTCGGATGACGCGGCATTTGTCGCACATTTTTTTTACGGAAGCTCTAACTTTCATACTTATTTTTTTTTGCAACACTGCAAGCTCTTTATTATAGCAACAAAGTGTGCGTTGCTGGTTGAACCTGAGAAGTAATTAAAAAATAGGACTAAGCTACACCAGATAACTGTTCAGATGCATGCGGTAGGTTCAGCGGAGTTGGGTTGATGGGTGATGAATAAAATCTTGGGAAGACATTTGCCCTTGTGGGCTCTATTTCTTGTTTTTAAGACGATAGGTAATTCTTCCCTTACTCAAGTCATAGGGGGTTAGTTCAACTTTTACTCGATCGCCGGGGAGAATCTTGATATAGTTGCGACGAATTTTGCCAGAAATATGAGCCAGTACATTAAAGCCATTGTCCAGATCGACCCGGAACATGGCGTTGGGGAGGGATTCCGTGACGGTTCCTTCCATTTCGATTAAATCTTGTTTAGACAAGCTGATTTATTCCTCCAGAAAAGATGAACAGTATGAGTGGTTAAGTCGATGTTGATTAAGATTGTTAGAGGATAGTTTAAATGGGCCAGACCAAGCGTGAGAATTAGGACTTCCAGCCATTTTTTCAGCGATCATGGTGGACTTCTCAAATACCCCCGCAGACTTCAATCATCATAACAAAGCCAGAGAATACATTTTTTACTGATGTTAGTATTAATACATACTACTTGTTGCAGTATTTGAGCACACAAGAAAAATCATTTACCGATAGATATCTTTGCTGAGCAAAGGGCACAAGGCTTCTGCCTTGGCTAACAGGTGATTTATTCTGTGTGACTGCTTAGACAAATGTTTGGGAAAGGGGTGAGTTTTAAGTTAAATCGGCAGAGATAAATCTAGATAAAAATCGTAAAAACTTTTCTCTGTCTGGATCACTGATTTAACTTTTCTCTTTGCTCTGCTTAGACATTACTAAGGACTTTAGTTGATTAGCAATAGCGTCAATCGGTTGATCTCCGTCAATAGCGAACAGTTTTCCTTGCTCTTGGAAATAACTAATCAAAGGGGCGGTTTGCTCGGTATAAACTAATAGACGGTGGCGGATGGTTTCTTCGTTGTCATCAGCTCGTCCCCTGCCCAATAAACGTTGGATAATAACGTCGTCAGAAACCTTGAGATTGATGACCCACTGGGTACGGTGTCCAATGTTAACCAATAATGTGTCTAAAAAAATGGCTTGGTTGACATTGCGGGGAAAGCCGTCCAAAATCCAGCCAGATTTAGCGTCGGGATACCCCAGACGTTCTTCGATTAACCCTAAGATCAGTTGATCAGGAACTAATTCCCCCTGATCCATATAGGATTTTGCCTGTTGACCCAGTTCCGTTTCATCGGCGATCGCCTGTCGGAGCATATCCCCGGTGGAAATATGGGGGATCCCCATTTTTTCTGCCAAAACTTGGGCTTGTGTCCCTTTGCCAGAACCCGGCGCACCCAAAAAAATCAATCCTTTAGCCATAGCCATAATGATAAATACTCCAATAAAAAAGCGGTCAAGGACTTTATTCGTTCCCCAACCGCACCGTTTAAGGCAAAAAATTTCAGGAATGAAGCAGATAATTTATGAGTGAAGAAAAATTTATGGGAATAAAAATTACTTCTCAAGAGCCGATAGCCTTACCTCCACTCATTATCCCTAAGTTAGGGAAAAGAAATTATGGTTGCTTAATCATGCCTTCATAGCGTTGAGAAATAACATAGGTTTGAATTTGCTTTGCCGTATCAATGGCCACCCCAACAAGAATGAGTAGGGAGGTTGCCCCCAAACCCTGAAAAGTGGTGACACCAGTTGCTCGCTCAACAAAAATTGGAACGGTAGCCACAAAACTGAGAAAGATTGCCCCCAAAAATGTGAGACGATTCAGCACGCCCTCTAAATATTGCTCTGTTTTTTTACCTGGTCGGATACCTGGAATGCTAGACCCCATCTTTTTAAGGTTTTTCGACACATCTTCTGGATTGACAATTAAGCTGGCGTAGAAATAACTGAAGAAAAAGATCATCAGTGAATAGACGATGGTGTAAACCCACGTCCCCGGTCTCAGGGCATTAGACACCTGAATCAACAGAGTCCCCAGTCCCCCTAAGCTTTGATTATTAGTGGCAAAGCCAGCTAAAGAAGAGGGTAAGATTAATACTGCCGAGGCAAAAATAATTGGCATTACGCCACCTTGATTTAAGCGAAGCGGTAAATAGCTCGTTCGTTCTCGATAAAGACGTTTTCCAACCTGACGACGGGCGGAAATAATGGGGATACGTCTTGTCCCTTCCTGTACAAAAACAATACCAACAATCATAATGAGGAAAACTAACAGCAGTAATACAACCGCTGTTATAGATTCCCGGCCGCCGGATTGGGCATACTCAATGGTTCGGCCGAGGGTCTGGGGTAAAGTTGCAACAATATTGACGAAGATCAACAAAGACGCTCCATTGCCGATGCCCCGCTCAGTGATCAGTTCTGAAATCCACATGACAAACATGGAACCCGCTGTAATCGTAAGGACGGTTTGAGCAATAAATAAAGGCCCATAATTAAGCGCGTAGGGACGCAATAGACCAACGGTTAAACCGATACTTTGAATAATGGCCCAACCAAACGCAATATATCGGCTGTATTGGGAAATTTTTCGTCGCCCTGCTTCCCCTTCATTTTTTTGTAAGTCTTCCAGGGCTGGAATCGCTGCGGTTAGCAATTGCATGATGATGGAAGCATTAATAAACGGGAGAATTCCCAAAGCAAAAATTCCGATGGTAGACAAACCACCACCGGTGAATATATTGAGGAAGCCAATGACTGAGTTATTGTTTACCGCATCTGCAAAGGCGACTCGATCAATATCGGGCACAGGGATATAGATCCCAAGGCGCACTAAAATTAATAACCCGATCGTAATAAGCAGTCGACCTCTGAGGCCAGCCGCTTGAGCCATTTGTAGAAAGGTCTCTTGGGCAGTAGGGGCTTTGTCTCGACTGACGACCATAGAAAAAAAATTCGTTCAACGAATTGATGGAAAAATTTACAAGCTTATATTAATTATCCCTTATCATGACAGGGGAATTAGGGGGCTATCTGTCGTTAATTAACGACTTTGCCGCCAGCCGCTTCAATTTTTTCCTTGGCACTACGGGTGCAAGGGGCTTGAACAGTCAGGGGAATAGAGAGTTCACCGTCACCGAGGATTTTGAGGGGGCCATCATTGCTGGTCACGATACCGGCTTCCATCAGGCTAGCCAAAGTAACTTCACTATTGGGGGGAAGGCTGGATAATTTACCCACATTGACCACGGTGTAGACTTTGGGGTTATACAGTGGAAAATGTTTTAATTTGGGAACACGCCGATAAAGAGGCATTTGTCCCCCTTCAAAACCGGCCTTTGTCCCGGTTCCAGAGCGTGACTTCTGTCCTCGCATTCCAAAGCCACAACTTGCTCCCTGCCCGGCAGCAATTCCCCGGCCAACCCGGCGGCGACGGCGCTTAGCTCCCGTCTTAGGTGATAGTTCGTTTAGTTTCATAATTCAAATATAAAAACGTAATAGCTTGAATAAGTCGCAATAGAACGAAGCAAAAGAGTTGTCTTCAGTCGATTACCCCTAATTGCATGGGGCTAGCCGTAGAGATGTTCAATGGAAACACCCCGTTCTTCGGCAACGTCAGCGAAAGTCCGGAGGGTTTCGAGGGCATTGATAGCGGCTCTCGCATTGTTTAAGGGATTATCCGACCCTAATTGTTTTGCCAGGATATTTTTGACACCGGCCATCTCTAACACTGTGCGAACCGCTCCCCCAGCAATTACCCCTGTACCGGGTGCGGCAGGACGAACCACAACTTTGGCTCCACCAGAGATGCCATTGGTAAGATGGGTGATCGAGTTTGATTTGGTCAAAGGTACATCAATCAGTTGTTTTTTTCCATCCGCTACCCCTTTGCGGACAGCACCAATAACATCCCCTGCTTTTCCTACGCCAACGCCCACTTGACCGCTCTCGTTACCCACAACGACGATCGCCCGGAAGCTGAGTTTTTTCCCGCCTTTAACGACTTTACTGACACGACGAATTTGGATTACCCGTTCTTGCCAATTAGAGTCTTCTTTTCTAGAGCGATTACTTTTACGCTTTTTTGCCATGATGTAAGTTCCTAAGTCAGTACCAATTTAAACTACTTAAAATTTGAGACCAGCTTCTCGGGCAGCCTCAGCCAAGGCCTTGACTCGGCCGTGGTAAAGATTCCCGCCTCGATCAAAGACCACCTTTTCGACCCCTTTGGCGATCGCCCGTTTCGCGACCAATTGACCAACAGCAGCTGATGCCTCACGGGTAGAAGTACTTGATAAATCCCCTTTGAGGTCGCCGTCTAGGGTCGATGCGGCCGCCAATGTTTGTTGAGCCACGTCATCAATAATTTGGGCGTAGATGTGGGTGTTTGATCGAAAGACTGCCAGACGAGGACGTTCTGGTGTGCCAGCAAGATTACGGCGGACACGACGGTGGCGTTGTTGGGTTGCGGCTTTACGTGATTGTTTCATGGTTTATTTCTTCCCAGCTTTACCAGCTTTACGACGGACATATTCCCCTTGGTATCGGATACCTTTGCCTTTATAGGGCTCTGGGGGACGGACAGCGCGGATTGTAGCCGCTGTATTCCCCACTAACTCTTTGTCAATGCCATCCAGGATGACTTGGGTATTGCTTTCCACTTTGACATTGATGCCATTGGGCATCTGCATCTCAACTGGTTTACTATAGCCGACATTGAGGGTTAATTTTGTCCCTTGGGCCTGAGCCCGATATCCAACCCCTGTATTTCGAGACGACGCTCAAAGCCGTTTGTAACCCCATTGACCATATTGGCCACAAGCGTTCGTACTAAGCCATGACGCTCTCGGGCAGTGCGACTTTCATCTTCACGGGTGACAGTGATCGCGTCTCCATCTTGGGCCACGATCACCTTTGCCGGAATGTCTCGCTCTAATGTACCTTTAGGGCCTTTAACACTGATGTGGGCTCCCTTAATTTCCACACTGACCTGGGTGGGCAGGGGAATAGGACGTTTACCAATACGTGACATAACTAATGTTTAGAAGTAGAACAAACAATAAAATTAAACGGCTGCCAAGCCTCGACTCGGGCTACCAAATGTGGCATAGGACTTCACCCCCGATGCCTTTTCCTCTGGCCTCCCGGTCAGTCATGATGCCTTGGGACGTGGAGACTATGGCAATCCCAATGCCACCCAATACCTTTGGTAATCGTTTACAAGGTGCATAAACCCGTAAACCTGGCTTACTAACTCGCTGCAACCGATTAATTAATGGCTGTCGAGTTTTACCTTTATATTTGAGGGTTAGCACTAAATAGCGTTTTATTCCTTCCCCGGTTTCGCTGAAGTCTTCGATAAATCCCTCTTCCTTCAGGACGTGGGCAATGCTCCGGGTCATTTTTGTCGTCGGCACTTGGGTCGTGCGATGCTTCACCGCACAGGCATTGCGGATGCGGGTGAGCATATCAGAAATGGTGTCTGTAGAAGCCATTATTACTGCGGGTGATTCTCCTGAAATGGGTAGGAACTAAGCCGTGGCGATCGCCGAAGGAAGTTAATTTAAGCGGCGGCAGGCTAACTTCTAAAGGGCATACCGAGTTCTTTCAAAAGCGCTCGGCCTTCTTCGTCAGAGTTGGCGGTGGTGATAATTGAGATATCCATGCCCCGAATTTGATCAATGGTGTCGTAATCAATTTCTGGGAAAATTAACTGCTCACGGATACCTAAACTATAGTTACCCCGTCCATCAAAACTATTAGGGCTGATACCACGAAAATCTCGGATACGCGGTAACGCAAGGTTAATTAGTCGGTCTAAAAAAGCGTACATTCGTTCAGATCGCAATGTAACCATGACACCAACCGGCATCCCTTCACGAATTTTAAAGCCGGCGATCGCCTTACGGGCACGGGTTACGACTGGTTTTTGACCGGTAATCGTAGCCAATTCACTCAAAGATGATTCCAGGGCTTTAGCATTCTGAGACGCTTCACCCAAGCCCCGATTGACTGTGACTTTAGACAGCTTGGGAACTTGATGAACATTTTGGTAGCTAAACTGATCTTTCAGCTTGGGCAGAACAGTTTTGTTATAGAAGGTTTTAAGGCGTTGAGTCATTTTCCTAGTCAACTCCCTGGGCTTGGTCAGAGAGGCTTATAAGTAGTTAGGTTGATCAGACAAAAGATAGAAATTGTCGAAAATACAGGGAGTTAATAGCTAATTAATTAATCAATAATTTCCCCAGTTTTTTTGAGCATGCGGACTTTACGCCCGTCCTCAGTGAAGGAATAGGAAATACGGCTCGCAAGTTTCTCTTTAGTGGAATAAAGCATTACTTTAGAGCTATGAATGGGAGCCTCGATGGTTGTGATTTGACCTGACTCCCCTTCCTGGCGAGGTTTTTCATGCTTCGTGCGGATGTTGACACCTTTAATGATCACCTGACTCTTTTCAGGGAGTGTTTTGAGAATTTCTCCCACTTTTCCCTTATCTTTGCCAGAGATCACCTGGACGGTGTCACCTGCTTTAACATGCATCTTGTATCGCTTGGGTGCTTGCTGTTTTTTTGACATTTTTTAAAGAACCTCCGGTGCCAGGGAAACAATCTTGGTAAAGTTCTTATCCCGAAGTTCACGGGCAACAGGACCAAATACCCGAGTCCCCCTAGGATTACCCTCCGGTCCAATCAAGACAGCGGCATTATCATCAAAGCGGATGCTCATACCACTGGCGCGCCGTAGAGGTTGCTTGGTGCGAACAATGACCGCTTTTACCACATCTGATTTTTTGATGGGCATATTTGGTAAAGCATCTTTAACAACGGCAACAATTTCGTCACCGATTCCACCATAGGTACAGTTCCCTGTTCCGAGGACGCGCAGACACATGAGCTTTCTTGCCCCACTGTTGTCCGCCACATTGAGATAGGTTTGTTGTTGAATCACGGTTTTTTCCTGGATAAATCGAGGGATGATTACCGCCTAACGGCTCATAATCTTGATGACTTGCCACCGCTTGGTTTTGCTGAGTGGTCGAGTTTCTTGGATTCGGACAGTATCGCCTTCTTGACATTGGTTTTCCGCATCATGGGCTTTGAACCGCTTAGTCTTGACGATAATCTTGCCGTATTTGGGGTGGGGGGAACGATTTTCGACGGCAACCACAACGGTTTTATCCATTTTGTTGCTCACTACGGTTCCGACCCGCTCTTTAACTGCCATGACAGGTTATACCTCCTGAGAAGAACTAGATTGGGCGAGCTGCTCTGTTTCCACGGTTAATAATTGGGCTAAACGGCGACGGATGTGCTTGAATTCGTGGGGACTAACGGGATTGTTAGTGGCTTGTTGAAACCGTAGCTGAAATAACTGTTGTTTTGCTTCGAGAATTGCTGCAGAGAGTTCAGCGGCATCTAACTCTCTGGCATCAGTGATATTAGGCAGAGCCATGGTTAAATATAATCCTCCTGGCGAGTGATAAATTTCGTTTTAATGGGGAGTTTTTGGGCTGCTAACCGCATAGCTTCTCGTGCCACGTCTTCCGGAACTCCGGACATTTCAAACATGACCCGACCGGGTTTGACCACTGCCACCCAGAACTCTGGCGAGCCTTTACCAGACCCCATCCGGGTTTCTGCTGGACGCATTGTTACAGGCTTATCAGGAAATATCCGAATCCAAATTTTTCCACCCCGGCGAATGTAGCGGGTCATGGCTCGACGAGCGGCTTCAATCTGGCGGGAAGTAATCCAGCAGGGTTCAGTGGCTTGCAGCGCATATTCTCCGAAATTAAGCGTACTTCCCCGCTCCGCTAGACCCCGCATCCTTCCGCGTTGCTGCTTTCGAAATTTTGTTCTTCTGGGACTTAACATAATGGCTTAACGAAATAACGTTGTCGGAATCAAAATAAGGGCTAAGCGTCTGAGCGGTCTTCAAACTGCTGACGACGGGATTTACGACGGGGTTGGCTGGGTGGAGGAACCGCTGGTTTAGTCTCCTGCCCTGGTATGACTTCCCCCTTGAAAATCCAAACCTTAATCCCCAAAATGCCGTAGGTTGTCTGGGCAGTACGGTAAGCATAGTCAATATCTGCCCGTAGGGTGTGTAATGGCACTCGACCTTCACGAACCCATTCTGTTCGGGCAATCTCTGCCCCATTGAGGCGACCACTGACCTGGATTTTAATGCCTTTGACTTCTGCACGCTGGGCCCGTTGTAAGGCTTGGCGAACAACACGCCGAAAGGAAACTCGCCGCTCTAACTGTTGACCAATGTATTCGGCCATTAATGCCGCATCGGCATCGGCGTTAGGTACTTCAATGACATTGACCCGGATTTGTCGCGTGCCACCGAGGAGTTTTTGGATACCTAGACGTAATTGTTCAATGCCAGAGCCACCCCGACCGACCACAACACCGGGGCGTGCCGTGTGAATGCCCAATTCAATCTGTTCAGCTTTACGTTCAATGCGGATATCAGAAATACCAGCATTATTGAGGGTTTTCTCAATATATTGACGAATTTTGTAGTCTTCCTGCAAAAGCTCTGGGTAGCGCTTGGGGTCAGCATACCAGCAAGATTTGTGGTCTTTGGTAATGCCGAGGCGGAAGCCAACTGGATGTATTTTTTGTCCCATGTTTTGTATGCGTGACGTGAACAGGTGTGTTAGTTATCTGCCAAGGGGGGGGCAACGGCAACGGTGATATGGCAAGTAGGCTTGCGAATTTGGTATGCACGGCCCTGGGCCCGGGGGCGAAAACGTCGCAAACTGGGGCCACCGTCGGCAAAAGCTTGGCTGACAACGAGGTTCGTTGGTTCTAAACCTTCGTTATGCTCGGCATTGGCTACGGCGGAGCGCAGTACCTTGAGCACAGGCTCACAGGCTTTGTAGGGCATAAATTCCAGAATGATCAGGGCTTCCCGATAGGATCGTCCCCGGATTTGGTCTAGTACCCGCCGTACTTTTAGGGGAGACATCCGCACGTAACGGGCGATCGCCTTAACTTCGGCTGTTGTATCAACAACTGTTTTCATACTTATTACCTCTGGTTACTTACGCCCTTTTTTATCGCTTTTGGAGTGACTGCGGAAGGTCCGAGTCGGCGCGAATTCCCCTAACTTGTGACCCACCATTTGCTCCGACACAAACACCGGCACATGTTGTTGGCCGTTGTGGACGGCGATGGTGTGACCCACCATCTGGGGAAAATAGTAGAGGCCCGAGACCAGGTTTTAATGACCTGTTTGTCTCCTTTGTCATTGAGCTTGTCGATTTTGCGGAGCAGGGAAGCTGCCACAAAAGGACCTTTTTTGAGTGAACGACCCATAGTTCAATTCCAACGAATAAAAACAAAAATAATTATTTGGTACGACGACGGACAATCAGAGCGCTACTGCGTTTCTTCTTGTTGCGAGTCTTAGCACCCAAAGCTGGTTTACCCCAGGGAGAAACGGGGCCGGAACGACCGATGGGGGCCCGACCTTCACCACCACCATGGGGGTGATCACAGGGGTTCATTACGCTACCCCGGACATGGGGACGGCGACCTAGGTGACGCTTCCGACCAGCTTTTCCTAGGGTTAGGTTACGGAATTCCGCATTGCTAACCCGACCTAGGGTGGCAACACATTCCTTGCGAACCATGCGAACTTCCTTGGAGGGCAGCTTGATGGTGACATAGTCTCCTTCTTTGGCTACCACTTGGGCAAATGAGCCAGCGGAACGAACCATTTGGCCGCCCCGACCCGCTACCAATTCAACATTGTGAACTTCACTACCGAGGGGAATCCGGCTAAGGGGCATAGAGTTACCCATTTCAAAGGGGACATCCTCCCCTTTCCCCAGCAATCACAGTCATGCCGACTTGTAAACCAGCGGGGGCAATGAATGTAGCGTTTTTCCCCATCGGTGTAGAAAAAGCAGCGCAATGCGGGCATTGCGGTTCGGGATCATATTCGATCGCTGCTACCCGAGCGGAATATTTTGTTTATTACGTTTGAAGTCAATAATCCGGTAGAGACGCTTGTGACCGCCGCCCCGGTGACGACTGGTGATTACCCCACGGTTGTTGCGACCTTTGTGGTCATGGCGGTTGGTGGTTAATGACTTTTCCGGCTTACTTTTAGTAATCTCAGTGAAGTCGGAGACACTTGCCTGCCGAGTCCCTGGTGTCATTGGTCGATACTTACGAATACCCATGGGTTTAGATAACATGGTTTACTTGACAGTCAAATGGTCAATGCAATCAGGCTTTAGACGTCAGGGAAGAGTTGAATGCTATCTCCTTCTTTGAGGGTCACAACGGCACGTTTTACCTGGGCTTTGTAGCCCATGAACCGTCCTACCCGTTTTTTTTTGCGGGGCATCTTAGCGGTGTTAACATCAGTTACTTTGACATCAAACAAAAGTTCGATCGCCGCCTTAATTTCTGGTTTAGTTGCCTGGGGACGCACATCAAAGACATATTTATTGTCTTCCAACTGCAAGGTGGCCTTTTCGGTCACAATCGGACGAATAATCAAGTCTGCTAGACCACGCTGGTTTAGTTTAGTCACCGTAAACCTCCTGAATTTTGTCGAGGGCCGTTGCCGTTGTCACAATGGTGTCGGCTAGCAGCACATCGTAGGTATTGAGCATATCTGCCCGTAATAGTTTTGAGTGTCGGAATATTGCGACCCGACAGGTAAACATTTTCGGGAATCACATCAAGCACCAATAAAACACGCTTGCCGGGTTCGGCTCCCCAACGACCTAGGGCTTGGGCTAATTCTTTAGTGTTGGGACGGCTAAATTGATCGCTAAACGTTTCAACCACCACTAAGCTATCTGCTTGACTTGCCAAGGCAGTCCGGAGCGCCAGGCGACGCTCTTTTTTGTTCATTTTTTGACTGTAATCCCGGGGTTTGGCCCAAAAATGACACCACCCCCCGCCATAGGGGGGAACGAATCGAACCGGCCCGGGCCCGACCAGTTCCTTTTTGTTTCCAAGGCTTACGGCCCCCTCCCCGAACTTCTGCCCGGGTTTTAGCAGAAGCATTACCTTGGCGGGCATTATTTTGTTGACGCACGACGGCACGGTGAAGAATATGAGCCGCATTTTCTTCTTTGGCAACCTTCAAGGACAAGGTGGCTTGACCCACGTCCTCCCCTTGCCAATTTTTAACAACACAATCAACCATGATTTTTTATCTCCAGCAATGACGGATAGCAGTGGGGGCTTAGGATTTGCGACCAACGGTTTTTGCAGAGGTAATGCTCAACAATGCCCCGGGCTTACCGGGTAATGCTCCTTTAATCAGGAGAAGATTTTGCTCCGCATCCACCCGGACCACTGTCAGGCGACGAATGGTAACTTGGGTTGCTCCATACTGACCAGCCATTCGTTTACCCGGATAAACCCGCCCCGGAGTAGTACCTGCCCCAGTGGAACCAGGCTGGCGGTGACTTTTAGAACCGTGGGTCATGTTACCGCGTCGGAAGTTGTGACGTTTTTGGTAACCGGCAAATCCTCGTCCAATGGTTCGACCCGCTACGTCAACCAAATCACCCTCGTTAAAAATATCAGCTTTTACTGCTTCTCATGGTTGAAAAGCTTCTGTGTCTTCGACTCGATACTCTTTTAAGTGTCGGACTGGCGATGTTGCTGACTTTTTTAAATGACCCAGCTCTGGTTTAGAAATGTTCTTTTCTTTAATGGGAAGATAACCCACTTGTACCGCGTTGTAGCCATCTGTTTCTTTGGTTTTAACTTGGGTAACAGGACAGGGCCCTGACTTGGACGACGGTAACAGGAATGGCAGTCCCATCCTCGTTATTGAAAATCTGGGTCATACCCAGTTTGGTTCCTAGAATACCGATAGACACGGTTAACCCTCGATAATGTTGAGATAGGTTTAAGTGATAAAAAGCAACAGATAAAATCACTCCGGAGAAGTTCAAGAACTTACCCCGAAGCAGGATTAATTCCGGCGGAGTGCAGTCCAGATAATTAACGTGGATAATGGAGCATTTCAATCAAGCGAGTGCTTGATGGCTGCTATTCAGAAGAGCGGTAGGGAGAGTTAGTCCTACATCGTTGTAAGTATCAGCAGGCCCGTTAGCCCTGATTCGGACTTGGAGGCAACTTACCTCCAGTTTCCGCAGGCGGACTGGTTTTGTCGTATGGGCGGTTAATATAGTTTTGTTTTCATTCGCATTCAACAATATTTATTTTAACCGCGACTTTTTATCGTAATCAGTGACGTGCAAAAGGTCAAGCAATTCTATATATTTTTATTGCGATTACGGCACCGATGACGACCCATGTCAGCCAAGTGATGTGATGCCTTGTCTTTTTCTTATTTCAATCGCTAGTGCGCCCCAGGTTATGCGGCAGATTCAGGGTCATCCCCTAGACTAGAAGGAGGCTTATCGGAGTCCGTTAATGATGGATGATTCTTTATGGTGTTGGCGAACCGCAGAGGAAAAAACTTACCTCTGCTGTACGCTTTTAGCTAACTGGTCCCATGGTTTTTTTTCTAGGGAATTTTATCCCCAACTTCCCTCCATCTTGTCGAAATATTTACAGCCTCAGGCGACAGCATATCGAGTCAAGCAGGTTCATGGAGACCAGGTTTTAACGCCTAGTGAAATTGCACAATATTCTTCGGATTTAGATGGCCAGTCTCCGTCGGCGGATGGCGTTATTACTGATGCTCCGGGTCAGGGTGCCTGGGTGGCAGGTGCTGACTGTACTCCTGTATTAGTGGCTGATGCTCGAACGGGTCAGGTTGCGGCTGTTCATGCGGGATGGCGGGGAACCGCCGCAAGAATTGTGCCCAAAACCATTGACCGCTTTCAGGCGTTTGGCAGCCAGTTAGGGGATCTCCGCATCGTCTTAGGTCCGGCGATCGCCGGGGAAGTCTATCAATTTGATCCCCCTGTGGCTTTAACGGTGGGGCAAAGCTTGCTAAAAATCCAACAAATTTCTGATCCTGACGCGCAATGGCAAGCGCTACAAGGGCTGTCCCAATCCCCAATTCAGTCCGATCCTGAACCCCATAAATGCCGATTAGATGTCCGACAAATCATCGCCCTTCAACTGAGGGAGATCGGTATTACAGAGCCACAACTGGCGATCGCCCCGTTCTGTACTTTCCAATTGCCGGATAAATTTTTTTCCTACCGTCGTACCCATACGAAAGAGGTTCAATGGTCAGGCATTATTAGTCATCATGGAGAACAGGATCAAAGACATTGAAAAACTATCTCGGGATGGCAATAATTTGGGCTGGAATTAACGGCTGAAGCTCCCCGGAAATTAATGACAAGATAATGGCAATGGATTGAAGGGGTCAGGACAACGCTGATAAACTGAGGACTGGTAAATTTGGCTGAGTCTCTCTCTTATGTCGCTTATTCGTGCCTTGCACCAACAATTGGTTAATAAAGAACTGTCTGCGGTTGAGGTTGCCCAAGCTAGCTTGGATCGTATTGCGGCGGTGGATGATACCCTAAAAAGCTTTTTGACGGTGACGGCGGAGCAGGCGATCGCCAGGGCAGAAGCTGTGGACAAAAAAATCGCGGCTGGTGAACCCATTGAGTTGTTGGCAGGGATTCCCATTGGTATTAAGGACAACCTCTGCACCACCGGGATTCCGACCACCTGCGCTTCCCAGATTTTATCGGGCTTTGTTCCCCCCTATGAATCAACGGTGACCCAGAAAGCTACAGGATGCGGGGGCGGTCATGGTGGGAAAAACCAATCTAGATGAGTTTGCCATGGGGAGTTCCACCGAAAACTCCGGTTACCAAGTGACCGCAAACCCGTGGGATACCAGCCGGGTGCCGGGGGGCTCATCCGGTGGCTCGGCGGCGGCGGTGGCAGCGGATGAATGCCTGGTGGCCTTGGGGTCCGACACGGGGGGATCAATTCGTCAACCGGCCTCACTCTGTGGGGTGGTGGGGATGAAGCCGACCTACGGCCTCGTGTCCCGTTTTGGATTAGTGGCCTACGCTTCTTCCCTCGACCAAATTGGTCCTTTTTCCCGTCGTGTAGAAGATGCGGCGATCTTGTTACAGGCGATCGCCGGTTATGATGCCAAAGATTCCACTAGCCTCAACGTGGATATTCCCGACTATTGCCAAGCCCTGACACCAGACTTGAAGGGGGTCAAAGTGGGGATTGTGACGGATGCCTTTGGGGAAGGATTAGATGACACCGTTAATGACGCAGTACAAACAAGCCATCGCCCAACTTGAAGCCCTAGGGGCGACGATCTCAAGAAATTGCCTGTCCCCGTTTTCGCTCTGGCTTTGCCGCTTACTATGTCATTGCCCCCTCTGAAGCTTCGGCAAACTGAGCGCGCTACGATGCGGTGACGTATGGGATTCGGGAAGACGCCGACAACCTAATGGATATGTACACCCACACCCGTGCCAAGGGATTTGGCAAAGAGGTGAAACGGCGCATCATGTTGGGAACCTATGCCCTTTCGGCTGGCTATTACGATGCCTATTATCTGAAAGCGCAAAAAGTCCGCACCTTAATTAAGCAGGATTTCGAGCAGGCCTTTGAGCAGGTGGATGTGTTGGTCTGTCCCACTGCCCCCACCACGGCATTTAAAGCCGGCGAAAAAACCGATGATCCCTTGAGTATGTACCTGTCTGACTTGATGACTATTCCGGTTAACCTGGCTGGATTACCTGCTATTAGTGTGCCCTGTGGTTTTGATGCCCAAAATCTTCCCATTGGTCTACAACTCATTGGCAACGTTTTGGGTGAAGCAATGCTATTCCGGGTGGGGCATGCCTATGAACAGGCAACTGAGTGGCATAAGAAAATGCCCAGCTTCTAAATCATGGATCGATAAATAGATTTCACGGTGGCCAGGATGTCGATTGATCCCCAAAACTTCAGACAACAGTTGAAAACGTTGGCAGCAGAGTCATTGGAGCGGAATGAGCCGTCTTCGTGGTTTGAACCGCTCTATCGTGCGGCAAACAGTGACCCCGAAAAAGTGCCGTGGGCGAAGTTAACCCCCCATCCCCAATTACAGGCCTGGTTAGCGACCCAGCTAAACCGTGACGATATTGGAAGCGCTGGTAATTGCCTGGGGTCTGGGTGATGATGCCGGAAGCGCTGGCGACCAAAGGCTATCCAAGTGACTGCGTTTTGATATTTCCCCCACGGCGATCGCCTGGTGTCAAACAAGATTTCCTTCCTCATTGGTCAACTATTGCATCGCGGATGTGTTATCCTTACCCCAGCAATGGCAGGGCAGATTTTCTTTGGTTTTTGAATGTCGCACCATCCAAGCTCTACCGTTATCGGTTCGCCCCCAGGTCATTACGGCGATCGCCAGAACCGTTAAAGCGACAGGACAACTGTGGGTAGTGACTCGTTTACGCCCTAACGAAACAGCACCGACAGATGGCCCGCCTTGGGCAGTGAGTGAGGCGGAGTTAGCCCAATTGAAGAGATTAAATTTACAGGAAAAACAACGATCAGTCTTTACAGAAGCCAAATCGGCAGAAATCACCCAAGCCGCCATCCTCTATCAACACCCATAAAAAAATAAAGGGCTACGTCAGTGTTTCAATCTGCGTAACCCCAATGCGATTTAAAGTGACGAAAGAAATCGAGGTTAACCTAAACCCTGATCGTGTCAGGCTTAACGTCGTTTTTTTTGCGCCCAAACTTTTGTGGGTAAGCCCCAAATATAAATAAAGCCCTCTGCCGCTTTATGGTCGAATTGATCCTCCATACCATAGGTCGCCAGGTCTGCATCATAGATAGAGTAGTCGGAACGACGACCAACAATGATGGCATGACCTTTGTAAAGCTTGACGCGAATCACACCAGTGACCTGTTCCTGGGTTTTTAGAATAAATGCATCGAGGGATTCTTTCAGCGGACTGTACCAGAGTCCCCGGTAGATGAGTTGACTATAAATTTCCTCAACGGTGCTCTTGTAGTGGGTCACATCCGCTGTCAAGGTCAAACTTTCTAAGTCCCGATGGGCATCCATCAAAATCACTAGCGCCGGTACTTCATAAATTTCGCGGGATTTAATGCCGACCACTCGGTTCTCGACCATATCAATGCGACCGATGCCATGTTTCCCGGCCAGTTTGTTGAGTTCAGTGACCAGGGTGACAGGGTCTAGTTCTTGACCATTTAGACTATCGGGCATTCCTGCTTTAAAGCCCACTTCAACATATTCTGGTTCGTCTGGAGTATCGGCGATCGCCGTGGTCATTAGGTAAATATCCTCTGGTGGCTCGGTCATGGGGTCTTCTAAAGGCCCGGCTTCAATACTGCGTCCCAGGATATTGCGGTCAATGCTGTAGGGAGAAGACTTTTTTACCGGGGATTCAATGCCATATTTTTCCCCATAGGCAATAGTTTGCTCCCGGCTCATTTTCCACTCCCGTGCAGGGGCCAGAACCTTTAAGGTCGGGTTTAAGGCCATGATACTAATATCAAACCGTACCTGGTCGTTCCCTTTTCCCGTACAACCATGGGCAACGGCATCAGCACCATATTTTTCAGCGGCTTCCACCAACATTTTGGCAATGAGGGGACGGGCTAATGCGGTGGAAAGGGGATAGCGATTTTCATAAAGCGCATTGGCTTGAATTGAACGGAAGGCATAATCCTTGACAAATTCTTCTTGACCATCAATGACCAAAGATTCCACCGCACCACAATCTAATGCTTTTTTTTGAATCGGGCCGAGTTCATCTCCTTGGCCGAGATCGGCGGCAAGGGTAATCACTTCTTTGACGCCCCACTCGTGCATTAAATATGGAATACAAACGGAGGTATCAACGCCTCCGGAATAAGCGAGAACAACCTTGTTGGCACGACCCATAACTGCTTTACCTAAAAAAGATTAATGGCACATTCTAGCAGTATTGTTTCAAGAAATTTTGTGCCGTGTAAGCAGCAAACAAGCATGGCCTGAGGCAAGGTCAGACCTGCCATTTCAATCTGGTTCTGCCTATGGGTAAAATAAGAGCAACCTGTGTTGTTGTGGGGGCAAAGTTATTTTGAATTTACGTCTATTAAAATCAGTCGGGGCATTATTGACGCTACTGGCGATCGCCAATCCAGTCCGGTCTGAAAATTTGCAAGACCTTACCCAACTCTTGTCCACCAATAAATGTCCCCTGTGTGATCTCAGGGAAGCGGGGCTGGTGATGGTGGACTTGTCACGGGCAGATCTAACCGGTGCGGATCTATCGGAGGCTAACTTAAGCCAAGCAGATTTGTCTGGCGCTAATTTATCTGGGGCTAACCTATCCGGGGCATCGCTGAACGGCGCAGACCTAACCGGCGCTAATCTTAATGGAGCCATCACCGTGGACACCGATTTTCGTGGCGCTTATTTTGACCGGGCGACGTTTGTCAATACCAATTTAGATGCAGCCTTCATGCAGGGGGCTAAAGGGGTATCCAACGAAGCGGGAACCCCTCAATTGTTTTATGGGTGGGGGCTGTTGGAAACCCGTCAAGGTAACCACCAAGCTGCCTTGAATCATTACGATAAAGCCCTTTCGATTGATCCGGCGTTTGCTCCGGGCTACTTGGGGCGGGGCTTAGCCTTGTTGCAAATTGGGAATGAATCAGCGGCGGAACAGAATGTGGAATATGCAGCGCTTCTGTTTGAAGAACAGAATAATGAGGTGGGACTCAAAACCTCTGAACAATTTCTCGATAATTTAGACCAACTCCAAGCTGCACGGAAAAAAGGAGCGGGAACACCCCGGCTTGATGCCATTGTTCGTGGTGTAGCCTCGATGGCCTTTAAGTATCTCCTCCCATTGGTTAATTAAAGCAAGCGACTTCGTTTGATCCGTGCTTAAAAAAAATCCCCCGTCTTCAATTAGCGTGCATAAGTCTTCTGCTAAAACATCAAAGGCAAATGTGGCGCTTGATAGGGCATGGTAGCCTAGGCAACAAGTATTTTTACTCATTTCCGGCAAGCTATAGCAGTCACCTGATTTTGCAACCTTGACGTTATCTAACCTTTTTATGGGCTGGAGCTGGCTTTTTAGGGGTCATGAATATTTCCTTCAATTTTTTAAGTCGTTTTCAGCACTGGTGGCATCAGCTTGAATTTCCTGGAAAACGCCGCCTATTTGGGGTCGCGGGGGGTACCTTGGTGACGGCGATCCGAACGGGCTGGATTTTTTTGTACCCTTAACGCCCATCGCCACTTCCCTCCTCATTCCCCATTGGCGGTCTGGAAACGATCAAACAGAGTATAGCTACACAGTCAGCGTTGATGACCTGGTAGAGAATGACCTCCCGAAACTGGGGCGCTTACTCACCACGAAGGAGCGAAAACGAATTTTAGCGGCCTTACAACAGCCAGAAGATTTTCCCGTCGGCTTTGTCCCAGGTCCTGAGCTGCCTCTAATGATTCTCCATGACACAGCAGGAATGCTGAGCCGTGAGGGCTTAGAAAGTCGTCCCCAATATAAGCAATCTCCCCTAGGGGATGGAATCGCGGCCTATGTCCCCCGCGAAGGACAACCCATCTTTACTCGACCCGTATTATTTACCCCTTACCGTCCCACTGCGACAGCATTTGAACGGGCTTTTGACTTGGGTTCAGAGCAACGGCGAAATCAACGTTTGCGTCAAGTGTGGCGACTCAGTAATGAAAACGCTAAAACGCAGGCACTGAAAGCCGTCATTGATTCGTTAGATGATCCGCCAGCAGACTTAAATCAACGGGCAAAAACGTGGTTTAACATAGGTTCCGACCGGGCGTTTGCTGCCCAATTTGCCCGTAGTCCCCGGACACTCGATGGGGGGAAATCCACCGCTATTTGGGTGATCGCCAATTTGTGCCAAACCCTGATGGATAACCCTGACCAACTGAACGTCGCCGCCTTATCGGGTAAAGCTGAGCAACTGCATCAAGTCTGTAAAACCGTCAATCCCCAACTACAAACCAGCAAAAATCGTCTTGCCCGTTCAATGAATGTGGAACTAGTGCAAAAGGAAGGCTCGGATTGTTTTGTCAGTACGGCCCAAGTGCAAGCTTATAATCGTATTGCTGATGACGCTCATCAAATCGCTGGTGAACAGGTAACCCCCCTAGCAATCTATGGCCAGGATGCCTACAGCGATAGCCAGTACGATGCATTGACCCAACTGTATCTTTGGGCTGCCCTTTATGCAGGGCGTTATCCTAAACTGGTGACCCACTATTGGCTTGATCAAGGCAATGGCCAAACCATCGGGAGTCATTGCGATCCACGGGGTTTAGACCTCAACCGTGTTTACCGTCAAATTGCTTCAGTCTTTAACCATCCCGGCGACTCAGTCTATGGCATCGTGCCCCAATATGGTCGTAATCCGGAGCAGGGCGATAACGTTTGGTGGGCAGATAACATTATGGGCGGGAGTGCTCCCACTCGTTCCGCATCAATGTTTTAAATCGAGACGAGTCAGCGATAATGTCGTTATTCATCGGAGCAAGGGGTTAGGGCATTTATGGCGAGATTCGGCTCAGGATTTTTCGTACTTTAGACCGTAAACGCCGACCCCGGTAAAGAATGTCCTCTGAATTCGCATCCGCTTCTGAGGCTTGTGTCTGTGTTTTGGGTAAGTGTGTTTTGGGTAAGAATGATGCGAGAAGAGGGGGGGGAGAAGACGACCCTTCCTGGTCTCCAGTCTCCCCAAGGGCGATCGCCGCTAGTTGTTTCGTTAAGCGTTTGATTTCTACTTCTAGTAAGCCTGTCAACATCGTTTCGGCGAAGGTTAATAAGTGATACTGAAGAAAACAGTGGGAAAAAACGAGATGGCATTACCCATGTGTAGCGCTATATGCTGAAGAGAGTCTAACCCCAAGTTTTTCCGACTTTCGTTGACCAAGGTTGAACATTGTTGAACAGTAGCGATTAATTGAGGTTCTTGACAATGCTTGTGGAGCCGAGCGTGATCACCAATAAAAGAGGTTAACGGTTTGACATCTTGGTCAAATAACATAAATCCAACTAGGGGCGGGTTAATCTCTAATGCTGACTGTAATAATTGGGTGACCTGGGCAAGATCAAGAGAATCAAAGGAACGTAAGACCGCCGTCTCAAAGTCCAAATTTTGTGATTGGATAGTTGTGGCCTTGGGATTTAGTTGGGGAGTGGTGGTTTTGGAATTCAGTTGGATGGTTGTGGCCTTGGGATTCAGCTGAGGGGGTTTAGCATTCAGTTGGGGAACTGTGGTTTTGAGATTGGTTTGGGGGATAACGACTTTGCCAATATTGTCTGTGTGAAGCAGTTCTGATAAAGCACTTTCTTCAGTTTTATTGACTAACGATAATTCATTACTATGGGTCGAGTGGCCTGCCCCTGGAAGTCGGGCAGAGGAACCGTCCGAGACCGCATGATATTTAATTAACTCCTGCGATTCTACCCGTGCCACCATTGCAGCAAGGTCTGGAGATGCAATCATCACCCCACGACGGGCAGGCTGATAGCTATCCGGCAAAGTTACAAATAACCGCGTTAGGGTATGCCGGGCTAGCCAATCAGGTTTTAAATAATTTAATGGGCCTTTGCCAAGAATGGTGACAATATCTTCCAGTCGGCTAGTTGTGAGTTCATCGGTGTGATAGTAGCAAGAAAAGTAAGGGATGCTAGTACGGCCCATTTCATCGACCCCATCGTTATATATCCAGCCAAATAGGGTTGCAGTGGGGGCTATCTGGAGCACAAAAACACTCTGTTCCGTTGCCTTAGGTGGATTGTATGCATCCCACAACTGATGCACAATATCCTTTACAAAGACTTCTTCAGCGGCATGGGGCACGTCAGAACTTGTCAGTAGTCGAAACCCACTGTTGGGAAGGTTTGTATAGACCATTTGGTCAACCATGAACGGCATTACGAAACTCCTTAAAACATGACCATGCCACCATCCACATTATAAGTTTGACCCGTGATGTAGGCGGCGGCTGGGTCGGTCGCTAAAAAACGAATAGTCCCGGCAACTTCTTCGGGTTTTCCATATCGTGCGAGGGGAATAAATTTTAAAATCGGTTCAGCATCCAAATTTTCCGTCATATCAGTGGCAATAAACCCTGGCGCAACTGCATTGACTGTCACCCCCCGGCTCGCCAGTTCCTTGGCAGTGGCTTTGGTGAAGCCAATTACACCCGCCTTGGCGGCGCTATAGTTCGCCTGACCGGGATTGCCCATCATGCCGGCTACCGAGGTGATATTAATAATTCGTCCCCGCTTCTGTTTCAGCATTAACTTTGCTACCGCCTTGGTACACAAAAATACACCGGTTAAGTTGAGATCCATCACCGCTTGCCAATCTTTGAGCTTCATCCGTAGCAACAGCGTGTCACGGGTAATTCCAGCATTATTGACTAGGACATCAATCTGTCCAAATTGTTTCAACGTGGTCTGGATCAACTTTTCTACGTCTTCTTCTTCCGCAACATTGGCTTGGACGGCGATCGCCTCACCGCCATTCTCGATGATTTTGGCCACCACTGCCTCGGCCGCGGTGCTCGATTGGGAATAGTTGACGACGACTTTCATGCCGGTTGTTGCCAGAGCTAGGGCTGTAGCCTTCCCAATGCCCCGTGATGCCCCGGTGACCACAGCAACCTGACCTGATACATCGCCCATAACGTAACTCCTAGTTAAAAACCAGCCAATCCTGAAAACACTGTTTGTTGTTTATTCTAGAGGGCAAAGGGAACCCCTTCCGAGAAGAATTATTGAAATGGCACGCCTTTGCGCCCTTGGTCTCTGCATTGGCAGGGGGAAATCGTTACGTTAATCTGTAAAATAGCTCCTCCTGCGGCTTCCCGCTTCCTTGCATAACCCATCACATCATGCTTTATCGACGTTTTGGTCGGACTGAACTTTCCATGCCCGTTTTTTCTTGCGGGGGCATGCGTTACCAATTTCAATGGCAGGATGCACCGGCCGATGCCATTCCCCCAGATAACCAAAAAAAATTAGCTGCAACGATTGAAAAGGCGCTGGAGTTAGGCATTAATCACATTGAAACGGCCAGAGGCTATGGCACTTCAGAAATGCAACTAGGGAAAGTATTGCCCCACTTTCCACGGCAAGAATTGATCGTCCAAACCAAAGTCGGCCCCAAAGCTGACCCGGCTGAATTTCGTCGTGAATTTGAAAAATCCCTAGCCTATCTGCAGCTAGATTACGTTGACCTGTTGGGGATTCATGGTATTAATGACCCCGAAACCCGGGATCAGAGTTTGCGGCTGGGGGGCTGCCTAGATGTGGTGCGACAATTACAAGCCGAGGGCAAGGTTCGATTTGTAGGCTTTTCTACCCATGGGCCGACCAACATCATTGTGGAAGCCATTAACTCTGGTGAGTTTGATTATGTCAATCTCCATTGGTACTACATTTTTCAGGATAATTGGCCGGCGATCGCCGCTGCAGCCAAACAGGATATGGGGGTATTTATCATTAGCCCAACGGATAAAGGGGGACAACTACAAACCCCTCCCCATAAGTTGGTGAACCTATGCCGTCCCCTGAGTCCGATGATATTTAATGACTTATTTTGTCTCTCCCACCCCGAGGTTCATACCCTGAGTATCGGTGCAGCTTGTCCAGACGATTTTGCTGAACATTTAAAAACCCTAGACTACCTTGGTTCAGCGCAACAAACCCAAGAAACCCTGGCACCCGTATTAGCCACCTTACAGGGGGCAATGGTGGAAGCCCTAGGGGAAGAGTGGGTTAAACGGTGGACAGTGGGGCTACCTAGTTGGGAAAATACGCCAGGACAGATTAATATCCGCAAAATTCTCTGGCTCCATAACCTGGTCAAGGGGTTTGATTTGGTGAACTACAGCAAGATGCGTTACAACCTATTGGGCAATGGAGGACATTGGTTCCCTGGCCAGCCCTACCAGGAAGGGGAACGCCAAGCCTTAAAAGCAGTGTTAGCGCGGAGTCCTCTTCAGGAAAGAGTTTTGGATACCCTGGTAGAAACTGACCGGATCTTGAAAGGCACTAAAATTCAGCGCCTGTCCCGTCAAGGGGTTTCTAAACTCCGTGGAGCGGTCAATAAGGTGCAAAAGTTGTTGCCGAATTAGTTCAACGTATCGCATTGGAGGGGGCTTATCCGACCCACATCAGCATCAATGTCTCAGGTCGCCAGCAATCAAGGAGTCAATGTGTCCCCTCGCCCGGATTGGCAACGGTTACAAAAAGCATTGTCCGTGGAAGCCAACAGTGGCTTTCAGAATCTCCAGGGCAGACAATACCGCTTTGGAGAATTTTTGTGCCTGAGTTTAGGCAATCCCCCTCCCCCCGGCGCGTCCGCTGATGATCGCCGTCGATGGCAACACTTGGCCGAGCAATTTAGCCACTACCACACCCTCGACTTACCCCAACGACAAACCCTCGTGGCTAGTGCCCGACGTTTTTTGCATCAATTGCGCCGCACCCTAGAAGCGCCAGCCAATCCGTTAACTCCCTCCCCTGCTCCCACGACGATTGCTCCAGGCCGACAAACCAAAGTTGCCGCTGCGACCCTGTCCCCGCAATCCAGCGCGACTTCCCCCCGCTCCATTCAGCTCACCACTCTTTTGGGAAATGTAGCCCGCCTCAGTAAACGGCAGGAGCAACTGCTGAGCCATTTAGGATTACACACCGTGCGGGATTTATTGTTTTATTTCCCCAGGGACTATCTTGATTACGCTCGGCAAGTAACCATTGATCAATTGGAAGCGGGAGAAACGGTGACGTTGGTGGGACAGGTAGTCAGTTGCAATTGTTTTACCAGTCCCAAAAATCAAAATCTAACCATTTTTCAAATGCAACTCCGGGATCAAACCGGGGCGTATTAGACTGTCCCGTTTTTATGCGGGCAAACGTTTTGCCAATCAGGGTTGGCAGGAAAAATCAAACAACTTTATCCTCGCCAAAACTGTGTTTGCGGCCTCCGGTTTAGTGAAATCGAATAAGTATGGGTTGACGTTGGATAACCCAGAAATTGAAGTCTTAGATCGTCACAGTCCCAGCATTGATTCTTTTCGAGTGGGTCGAGTGTTGCCGGTTTATCCCCTCACCGAGGGCATTACCGCCGACTTTTTGAGGAAATTAGTCCTGGCTGCCCAACCAGCGATCGCCAAATCTCCCTGACCCTTTGCCCCATATTTTTGAGACAGCAACAAGAGCTTAATTGACCTCCCCACGGCGATTGCCCAAATTCATTTTCCCGACAATACGGAACAGTTAAGTTTAGCCAGAAGAAGATTAGTATTTGATGAATTTTTCTATTTACAACTGGGATTTTTACAACGACGTCAACCGCAACAACAACAGCAAGAGTCTGCGAGCTTTTTACCCCCAGGGAGCATTACTCGAAAACTTTAGTGACCTCTTCCCTTCCGCCTAACCCAAGCCCAACAACGGGTGGTAAATGAAATTTTTCAAGACTTCAATCATCCCCAGTCCCATGAATCGCCTGGTGCAAGGAGATGTGGGCTCAGGGAAAACGGTGGTGGGGGTCTTTGCGATTTTGGCCGCTCTACAATCTGGGTATCAAGCGACACTCATGGCCTCGACCGGAGTCTTGGCCGAACAGCATTATCACAAATTGGTGGGGTGGTTTAACCTCTTACATTTGCCTGTGGAATTATTAACCGGTTCTACCAAAACTGCGAAACGCCGCGATATTCACCGTCAACTTGAAACGGGGAATTACCGTTACTGGTCGGAACCCATGCGTTGATCCAAGATCCGGTGCATTTTCAACGATTAGGTTTAGTCGTCATCGATGAACAACATCGTTTTGGGGTTCACCAACGGGCAAAGTTATTAGCTAAGGGTAATGCGCCCCATGTCCTCAGCATGACCGCCACCCCCATTCCCCGTACCCTGGCTTTAACCCTCCATGGGGACCTGGAAGTGAGCCAAATTGATGAATTGCCCCCAGGCCGTCAACCCATCCAAACCGTGGTTATCACCGCTAAAGACCGCCCCCAACTGTATGACCTCATTCGTCGGGAAGTTGTCCAAGGACGACAAGGCTTACATTATTTTTCCGGCGATCGAAGAATCGGAAAAATTAGACATTAAAGCCGCGGTGGAGGAACATCAACACTTGAGCGAAAACATCTTTCCTGATTTTGCAATTGGTCTACTCCATGGTCGCTTGAAAAGTGCAGAAAAAGAAAAGCTTTAACAGATTTTCGGGAACAAGCCACCCCAATTATTGTTTCCACCACTGTGATTGAAGTGGGGGTCGATGTGCCCAATGCCACGGTGATGGTGATTGAAAATGCAGAACGGTTTGGCTTGTCCCAATTGCACCAATTACGGGGACGGGTGGGACGTGGCTCCCACGAATCCCACTGTTTTTTGGTGACCAACAGTAAAAGTCCGGAAGCTCGGCAACGGTTGGGGGTGCTAGAGCAGTCCCAAGATGGCTTTTTTATTGCCGAAATGGATCTCCGCTTACGGGGACCCGGGGAGGTGTTGGGAACCCGACAATCTGGCTTACCCGATTTTGCCCTAGCCAGTTTGGTGGAAGACCAGGCTGTTTTACTGGCAGCCCGACAGGCAGCAGAAACGCTGATGGCCAGGGACTCTACCTTGAAGCAATATCCAGAATTAAAAACAGAATTGGCAGCCCGGTATCAGCGTGTACTAGGCAATGAAATGCTGACCTAACCCGGTGGAAATTTATGGCGTATTTATGGCGATCGCTCCTCAGAGTAACGATTCTGGTTGCTGAATTTCCGGTGTGAAAGAACGTTGAAGCTAACTGCCGCTGATCAACGACAACAGCTTATCCGTAGTGAGTTTGCCGCTGGAGTCGCTTCCTTCTAGTAGACTATCGGCCAAATCACCGTTTTTGATGGTGGAGCGCTACAATTTTCTCCTCAATGGTGTGTTGGGCCACCAACCGATAAATGGTTACCGGACGTTGTTGCCCGATGCGATGAGCTCGATCTGAGGCTTGGTCTTCCACCGCTGGATTCCACCAGGGATCCATGTGAATCACATAATCGGCGGCGGTTAGGTTTAAGCCCGTGCCGCCTGCTTTGAGACTGATTAAAAACAGATCTCCTTCCGCTGCCTGAAAGGCTGCCACCCGCTTTTGTCGGGCTTTGGTGGTCGTGCTGCCGTCTAAGTATTGATAGTTGATTTTTTTGCTATCTAAATATTCCCGCAGAATTTTCAGGTGATCGACAAATTGGCTAAATACGAGGGCTTTGTGCCCGTTTTCCAGCAGTTCCGCCACAATTTCCCCAAAGGCATTGAGCTTGGCACTGGGCAAACTGAGTTCTGGGGAAATTAAATTTGGGTTACAACAAGCTCGCCGCAGTTTCATGATTTCCGCTAACACCTGTAAATGTTTCTGCCCGGCCGCCGCATCGCTGTCCGACAGATTGGCGATCGCCTTTTGACGCAGAGCTTCATAGAAGGCCAATTCCTCCGGGCTGAGTTCAATGGGCAGGGTAATTTCAGTCCGGGCAGGCAGTTCTGTTAGTACCTGAGTTTTTGTCCGCCGGAGGATAAAGGGTTGCAGTAAGGTTTTTAATTGCTGACGGGCTTGGCGATTTTTATCCCGTTCAATGGGGTTGGCAAAGCGCTCATTGAATTGTTTCAGCGATCCCAGCAACCCCGGATTAATAAAGTGAAACAGCGACCAGAGTTCTCCTAAATGGTTTTCGATCGGGGTACCCGTGGTGATGAGTTTAAAGCCGGCCTGTAGGTTTGTCGCTCCTTGGGCCCGCTTGGTGGCGAAGTTTTTAATGGCCTGGGCTTCGTCTAGCACGATGGTTTGCCATTCAATGGCTGCTAAGGCCTGGGCCGTTTCGTCTTGCTGTAGTAGCCCATAGGTACAAACCACCAAATCAAAGGGTTGGAGTTCCGCTAAAAAGGTTTGGCGATCGCCGCTGCCAAAGAGCCTCGGGGTCAGGGTCGGGGCAAATTTTTGGGCCTCACTGATCCAGTTGGGGCAGACAGATTTGGGGGCCACGATTAATGTCGGGCCTTGCTGGGCACGGGTTAAAATCACCGCCAATGCCTGTACCGTTTTGCCTAAACCCATGTCGTCCGCCAAACAGGCCCCGATGCCCCAATGGGCAAGGCGAGCTAACCACTCAAACCCCTGTAATTGATAATCCCGTAACTCCGCCTGTAGGGTCGAGGGCACTTCCGGTTTCAGGGTCGCCCACTCCTTGATTTTGCGGCGGTGCTCCTGCCAATGCTTATCCGCTTTCACCTGTTCCGCTTCATCCATCAAGGCTTCCAGGGCAAAGCCGGCCAGGGGATGAAACTGTTGCTTGCCCCCTTTGCTGTGGGAGTAAGCTTTGAGGTCTTCTAGGCGTTGACGAAACTCCTGGGTTAATGCCAAAAACTGACCATCGGCAATTTTGACAAAGCGACCATGGCTGTTATCTAACAGAGACATGAGGTGTTGCAGGCTTAGCACCTGCTCCTCGTCGATTTGCACTTCCCCGTCTAGGGCAAACCAGTCCTGCTGTTTACGGACATTGAGGCGGAGTTGATCTGAGCGGTAATGGTGGCTGATACGGTATTTTTCCCCCTCGGGCCACTCCACAATGACTTGATCTTCTTGTTCTTGTAGGGCCATTAAAATTTCCAAGCAATCTTCTGGGTCTTCAAACATCGCTTCAGTCACATTGGGAAAATCTGCGGCGATCGCCACTAGGGGATCAGTGCGATCGAGCACCTGGAGGGTTTGCGTCCGTTCCTGGTCAAGATTCCGTTGGGTTTGGGTACGCTGTCCATTGAGATCGGCAATCAAATTTTTTGCCCCCGTCCCGGATGACAATAGGGACCTGTGGACCCAAAGGGACGCACAAAAATATTGACCTTTAACCCTTCCCCTGTCGGTAGCAGTTGGAAATGGGGCGTTGTCACTGCTGGCACACTCGGTAAATCCGTAAAGGTTCCATCAACATCGGAATGTACCGTGACCAATTGGGCAATGGAGTTAATCGCGGCTAACGCCTGCTCCTTGGCAATGATGGGGACTTCTAAACCTTTATTATCGAGAATTTCAGCAATGCGACGGTGCTGCCGGTTAAACTCCACCACCCGAAAACGGGTCGGGGTATCTTTAATGAGCACAACATTCGAGCTGTCGTATTGAGGATGAAGCTTAAGCCGAATGTGTCCTGCCCCTTTTTGCTCGACCAACAATTGCGGTTCTGCACTAATTAATTCAATGGGGATATCTTCCCCTTCATCCACAAACACCAAGGGATGGCCCACCAGATCAATAATGGCGGCATCGTCCATCTCCGGCGTCGCATTGTAGCTGTAATAACCATAGTTATAGGTGGAAATAATATGGCGACAAATTTGCTGATCCTGGGGCGTCAAATAGAAAAAACGAGTCGGGTCGGGATCAACTAAATGATGCAGCGCGACCACTCGCCCTTTTGACCATTCACCATTTTTTTTCTGGCTTTGTTCTTTCGGATAAATGCGAAAATTATTAGGGGTGTAGTAGGTAATCCACCAACTCATGCGTTTATCGCGGTAGGTTATTTCCCCGGTAGTGCTCCCCGCTAGGCTGGGGTTAACTAAGGCAGTTAGGGCGGTTAAAGATTCTTGCCAGGCAAGCGGTTGTGCCATCAAACGACCCCACCCCTCAGAGTTAGTTATATTGCGCCAACTTTCGAGCTGTTTTTGCCATTCCCTATCTCTTTTTTCGGAACTATCCCGCAGCGTCAATAAAATTTCTTGGCAATCGTATTGAATCCCTGCAAAATTGCCTTCATCGGCGATCGCCATTAAATTTTCTAAGGCAGTCAAAAGGTTAACGCTGGGGGTCAATGGTAGCCAGACATGAATCCAGCCCTTTAACCAAATTAAAACCCAATCATCTTGGGGCGAAACATCCGCCAATGTCTGCAATTCGTCAACCATTTTCAGATCGCCCATGCGCCAAGCGGCGACTTTTTCAATTAATTCATAACGAAGAGCCTGGTGGGGATGGTATTTTTTCCCGGCTCGGCAATAAACCCCCACTTGTTCCAGTAAGGTTAGACGATCAGAATTGAGCAGACAAAAGAGAAAATAAAGCCCTGGTAAATCGGGCAGAAATGTACGGTTATTTTCTTGATCCTTACGATAAAGCTTTAAGGCTCGGTCAAATTCTTGCCGTGCTGTCACGTAAGCTCCCTTGAGGGCGTGATAACAGCCTGAATACAAAGATTTTATTTTGGATTTGTTGAGGACATTACTGATGACACTTTGTAATTGATCTAGGTCGCCATAAAGAACACAGTTTGTTAGCCAAATGTGGCGAAAGGTAATATTTTTATTCTTCATTTCCCAGATTTCCACTTGAATCAAGGAAATCAAATAGTCTGTTGGCAACAAATGACGTTGGTTATATAACCCCACAGCGGCAACCGCCAATTCATAATCCTCAGCAAATAGTTCATCAACCCATTCAAAACTCAACGGGTGAACCAAAATTAAAGCAATAATCGCGCTTAGCGAGAGAACTGGATATTGAGCCAACCAATCTTTTTCCGCCAGAAATAGGCCCCGCGCTTTCAGTATTTCGTCGTGATAGATTAACTGCCGGACACGCCGGATAAAATCAGCAAATAGAAATGCATCAGCACCAGTTTGGGATTCAATGGCCGGAACAAATTCATTAACGCATTCCCCTAGACTCTCTATCTGATCGGACTGATACACCTCCCGCAAGCACCAATCACGAATCAAGGGATTAACGATCACACCAGGGTTTTCTGTCGGAGGAGCGCAGGCCAGCAGTTCATCTTGGGTCGGGGAAACCAGAATTTCTTTTTTCTGCCATGCCGCTAATAATGCCTCAATGTCTGTGGCAGCTAAGTCCCCGAATTCCCCCTCGACTAAAACTTTGGCGATCGTGGCAGCCTGAATTGACGACTCAATTGGATGATAAGTCAGGGCCAGTAACGCTAGAAGCATCCTCGCTTCCGGAGCCATTGCGTCAACTGCCTCAAATAATTGCTCTTGTTTTTTGGCTCGGGCTTTATGCTCACTGACAAGTAGAAACATTGAGGTGATAAATAAATAACAATAGCGGCAATGTTCGTTACGACGAGCGGCTAATAAGTCGTAACTGTTTCAGTTTCTCATGTAGTCACAAGGTTTTCAGCTGGTATTGTCAATTTAACTGTCGAAAAGCAGAAGCGTGCGAAATACTTGATTCAAGAAGGAGTTTAAGTGGCATCAGCAAGAGCATTCTGGATCAGCGGCGACAATTTGAACAGAAAGTTTAAGGTTCAGACTTTTCATCAGGAAAAGTACATTTAACAGAAATAGTGACGTTACTTTCAGCCGAACCCTCAGTGATATAGGGGATGCCTGCTTTGCCGCCAATGGTCAAACCAAAGGAAAAATTGACTTCATCGACTTTCGCCGCCCCAAAATTCTTAAAAGCACTCACGGTATAAAGTGCAAAGCCGCGAATCATCCGAGTGGTCTTCGCCATTTGCTCTTTGGAAATGGACGTCACTTTTTCGGCTGCTTTGTTACCAACTCTGCCAGAACGACCATCATCTTCCGAGTCGTCTTCCTCACGAATGGCAACATCTTTGGTCTCAATAAAGATTTCAAACTCTTCCTCGCCATCATTGAAAAGCATTTTCTGGATTTCGGGAGATTCTGACATAATGTGACTTCTGATGAGTGTATTTTGGGTTAAGCTACCAGGATTCTACAATGCTAAGATTCTACAAATCCTTAAGGGGTTGCTGCTGATCAGATTCATGTTTATTAATGGCTAAACGCTACGCCCTAGTAATTGGGATAGAAAAATATACTCATTTAGGAGATCTGCCTAATGCGAGAACGGATGCGGAGGCGATCGCCAAGCTATTTGAGCAACATGGTCATTTTGAGTCTGTAACACGTTATCCGAGTCAATATATTGAAGCCGAAAATAAAGCTGAAAATCGTTATGAGATGAAGCCTGCAACAGTTAGTGCGGAGAATCTGTGGAATAAGATCGATGAGTTTCTAGAAATTAGCAGAGGTCAAGATGCCGTTGTTTTCATTGCAGCGCATGGACTTACTATTGCGACTCGGACGGGTAAGCAAAAAGGCTACATTGCTGCTTCAAAGAATGAGGGGGAAACTCATGAAACAATTTCGTTTGAAGATCTAAATGAAAAATTTGTAGATTCAGAGACAACACATAGTAGCTTGACGATTTTATTGGATTGTTGTCATTCTGGTTTGGCTCTGGAACAGGCTATATCGAGAGAAAATTTACGAGCTGGATTTTCAGGGAAAAATTTTGCAATGCTGGCGGCATGTCGAGGTGATCAGGAAGCTTATGAGCAAGGCGAGCACAGTGTTTTTGCAACGGCACTATTGGATGCTTGCAAACAAAAAAATGCTAATCAAAATGATCAGATCACTTTTTATCGCCTTGCGGATAGCGTAAAAATACAATTGCAAGGTAGCGGTCAGGAAGCTGATGATATGGCCTTGGGGGGATCAGATATTTGGTTGTTGCGGTATCCCAAACCACTTCTAGTTCCGACTTTTACTGAATCTCCTGTGATCAAACTCGAAGGTAAATTACGTAAACTCAATTACCGGAATCAAGATTCTATCTTTGCTCAGTTTTTAGAACATGAATTAGCAGTTGGAGCATTCTGGGTTCGTCATGAGGAGAATGGAGGACAAAGATGGCTCCTCAATCGATTATGGCGAGAACAGATTCCTGATGCGACAAGCGCAGTTAAGTTTTATCTGAAAATTTCTAAGCGGTGGCAGCTTGAAACAGTGTGGAATCGTTTGGGTTCTCATTATGGAGTGGCAGAAAATCCAGAGGCGATCGCCGAGCACTTATGCGAGTTGTGGAATTGTCAGCAAACAATTGCTTTAGTGCTTTATGGGGTGGAACGTCTTTCAAATGCTGATTGTCAGGCTCTGATAGATCAACTATGGCAGCCCATCACCCAAAAAATTGCAGGGAAAAGTTCTGACTATCCGTTATTACTCTTTTTAGTGGATACAGGCATTACAGATAATAGTTGTTGTAGCGTAAATCATGTCTGCAATTATGATCCGAACAAACCCGAATCTCTTGTTGATTTACCGTTGGATAGCTTAGGCAATAAAATCCTAAAAAATTGGGTGAATACCCACGCTAAAGATCTATTGCCGGAATGTACACCTGTTTCGACGGCTCTGGAAAAAATTCTCGCTTGTAATCAACAGCCGGAAGTCTGCGTTAAAGAGGTACTAGACACTATATGTCAGCTCTGTGGCTACCATTGGCAAGATATAGAATCTCAATTTGTGCTCTAAATCGGTGAATTTAATGGTCGATAACAATCAAAAACCTAAATATTCAGGCGATCGCCAATATCAACCCCCAGCACCGAGGATTGATGCAAAAGGTCGTAAACTCTACCCCTATTTACCGGATGCAGGACTGATAAAAGCTGTAAATTTAGCGATCGCCTTAGAGAGACCATTACTGATTCAGGGTGAGCCTGGATGTGGAAAGACATTGCTAGCCAGGGCGATCGCCTATGAATTTGGGCAGCAATATCTAAAAGGAAAAGATGAATGGCCATACTTCCGCTGGAATATCACGTCGCGGAGTCAGGCACAGGATGGCCGTTATATTTACGATGCCCTAAGTAAGCTGCGCGATGCCCAAATGGTTGGCAGCGATGACATGACAAAATATATTGATGACAATGATATTAAAAAGACAATCGCCCGTTTACAAGATCCCCAAGGTCACATTACATGGGGAGAATTAGGAAAAGCCTTCCGAGTGGAAAAGCACCGCCCCGTGTTACTCATTGACGAAATAGATAAAGCAGATATTGATTTCCCGAATGATCTTTTAGCAGAATTAGAAGACCCCAGCTTTACCATCATCGAAACTCAAGAAGAAGTCCGCGCCAAACAACCCCCTATCGTCATTATTACCAGTAATTCAGAAAAAGAATTGCCAGAAGCTTTTTTACGACGTTGTATTTATTATTATCTTGAATTTCCTTCAAAAGAGCGTCTGTTAGATATTCTGGAAGCTCATTTTCCAAAGCAGGAACGAGACAAACTGCTTGCTATAGCCACGACTAAATTTTTAGAAGTGAGAGAGCAAACAACGGGTCGCAATAGCCGCAAGAAATCTAGCACGAGTGAATTAGTCGATTGGCTAAAGATTTTGACTTATTTACCCCAAGAGAAAGCCCTAGAAGAAATCAAAAATATTGCCAAAGATTCAGCTCAACTGGGAATCCTGCTGAAATCCAAAATAGATGTTGATAATATTCTGTCCAAGGCTCCTGATTAGTATCGCAACCCCATAATAATGATTAATCGCGTTGACCCCCAAAAAAATAAATAATCAATCAATGACTAAAGTTTTTCCATTATTCCAACTATTCCAAACGCTGAGGTCGCCCCTAGGATTGCAGCCTGATCAATATGGAATGCTATTGACAGCAATGGAAAAATGGCTTCGGTTGTGAAGGAGTTGAAGATCTAAGAGAAACCTGTCAGATGCTATGGGTAAAATCACATCAAGCTAACAAAATAGAAAATTTCAATCGTGTTTTCAATGACTTTATCGCCACAGCAAGAGCAATAGCATTAGAGCATAAAAAAGTCATTGGAGCCCCAGGCGTAACCCCAGAACCCAATAAGCCAGCAACGACAAAAATTCAAAAAGAACAACCCACGACTCCAAAGAAACCATCAATCCCGAACCGGACTCAAACAAAGTTCCCTCCAAAACCTGCACCAAAAGTGACCACAGCTTTTCAGGGGAGAGCACCGATTAATACCATTGACCGAGATGGAAAATATATCGTAAAAACCAGTGATTTTCCTTTTGCAGAACGGCAAACCTGTCACCGTTGGCGACATTTACAGCAACCCCAGAAAATAGGGCAGGATGGCGAAATAGATGTAACCGCAACAATAAATCTCATGTCGCGTCAGGGCATGATGATCGAACCGATACGTCTCCGGGCAAAAGTGAACTTAATCGAGATTGTGGTCTTCGAGGATCGTGAGGGGTCAATGGTTCCGTTTCGACCGATTATTGATGAGCTGTTTGCCACCATCGAACCGAATAAATTTAATCAGATCTATCGATATTATTGCCGCAATTGTCCAGGGGATTTTGTATATCTCCAGCCCAAAGGGACTGAAATTCTGGGGCTAGAAGCGTTGCCCCTCTCGAAATCTCGCACCGTTGCGGTCGTGATTAGCGATGCCGGAGCCATGCGGGGTGGTTATAATCCTGAGCGCCTAGAAATGACCCAAAAATTCTTGGATTATATTGCACCCAAGGTGATGAAAATTCTCTGGATAAATCCACTCCCAGCCGAACGATGGCAAGGCACGACCGCACAAGCGATTGAACAACAATGCTTAGGAAAAAAAGGCATGTTTGAGTTGTCAGCGGATGGACTACAACTGGCGGTCAGGACATGACAATGAACCAAGACCAAGCGAAAGGAAAAGTAATACGTTTCGGGCAGATGCATGGCCGAGAAGTGCTGGATTTGGCTTCTCATGCCGCATTCCCATTGGCGATAACGCCCGATTTACTCTATTGCCTGCGGGAAAATTTCTTACCCCGTATTTCTTGGTTGGCCGTGGCCGATCTGGTGATGTCGCCCCTCTGTAGCGTCGTGGGAAATGAGCTGTATGAGATAGATGCGTCAGTCAGAGATGTCTTATTGCGGCGGTTGTCGGGAGATTGTCGGTTTGGGGAAACCCGTCTACAAGAATTGTCGAAATTTATGGTGGCATATATTCATGTCCAGACTCAGAATGTGGCGCGGGATATCGGACAAGAGTTGCAGTGGGTAGCACTGGCTTATGCTAATCCCCATGATACCGCTAGGCTTCGAGCCGAGATTCGCCGACAAATCGAACTGAATCAGGGGAAAGTCCGTGAACGATTAGCGATGTTTCTGGATGAGCAGGAAGATTTACTATTAGCAGCGGGGTTAGAACCTCTGATTGTTTCGACTCACCAACAATTGAGGTGGGGCTTGGCGCTGGATACTCTGGAAGTAGATGTCGTGAAGTTGGTACGGGAAGAAGAGACAGACGAGGCAAAAAAATTAAAAACATTTTGAGTTCAAGACGGTACGGGTAGATGAACGGGGCAATGTTGTTGAAACCACTCCAGGTCAGGCAGATTACTTTGAGGAACAGCTGGGGGAAGCGGTGGAGCCGCTGGTGATGGTGGCAATACCAGAGGGGAGTTTCTGGCGGGGGTCGCCGGCGTTTGAGAAAAATCATCAAAGTGCTGAATCACCACAACAGTTAGTGGAGCTGGAAGGATTCTTTTTAGGTCAAACGCCAATCACTCAGGCACAATGGCGTGCGGTGGTGGAAAAGATACCGCCGATAGAAAAAGAGCTAGAGGCTGCTCCCTCCGACTTCAAAGGCGATCATCGCCCAGTAGAAAATGTAAATTGGTATGACGCGATAGAGTTCTGTGCGCGGTTGTCACGACTGACAGGGCGAGCCTATGGGCTACCGAGTGAGGCGCAGTGGGAATATGCCTGTCGAGCGATTCAGCTCAGGGGACAAATATCATTAGAAGACTGGAATGAGCGATATTCTCAACCGTTTTATTTTGGAGCAACCATAACAGGCGAATTAGCAAATTACGATGCGTCACAGATCTATCAGAAAGAAAAAAAGGGTAAAGGCAGTCAAGAAACAATCGAGGTAAAAAGTTTTTCTCCAAATCAGTTTGGCTTGTATGACATGCATGGGAATGTTACTGAATGGTGTGCAGATCCTTGGCATGGAAGCTACACGAATGCGCCAGTAGATGGGTCTGTGTGGGATGAAGACCCAGAGAGATATTTAGACGTTGAAAAGAGTATCAAGGAGCTGTTGAACACCTCTAGAACAAGGACTCGGCGGGGCGGTTCTTGGAGCGATACTCCGGGGGATTGCCGTTCTGCTTGCCGCCCCAACTTCAATCCCGGCCTCGCGAACAGCCGGCCTCGGTTTTCGAGTTTGTGTGTTGCCGGGGACTCTCTAGTTCCCTTGACTCTTTTTCCCTTCTTCCCTGAGTGTTGCCGTAGGCAAGAATTTTTTTTAAGATTTTGGCGCTACGCTCCCCATCTGAGTATACTCTTAAGCCAAAGATAGGGTGACTGAAAGTAGGTCATGTGGGAATGATGCAAGAGCTACCGATTATTGAGAAAACTTATGATCTGGTGAAGTGGTACATCCCGATTTTAGGGCGTTTACCTCGTCAGCATAAGTTTATGTTGGGTGATCGGATTGCAACGCAACTGTACGGACTGCTGGAAGGTTTAGTGCAGGCTCGGTATTCACGGGATAGGTTAGAGATTTTGCAGGGATTGAATGGTAATCTCGCGGTTTTACGAAGTCAAACGAGATTGCTCTATGACTTTGGGTTGATTTCAGCTAAACGCTATCAGTACATCGGTGAACGACTACAAACTATTGGTGGTGAATTAGGCGGCTGGATTCGGACGCAAGAGCATGAAACGGTTCGGTAAGCTCTGGCATCAGATTATTGACTTTGAGAATTTATTACTCGCTGCGAAGAAAGCCCAAAAGGGTAAGCGATTTCGAGGAAATGTTTTACTTTTTAATGAGTCTCTTGCCGGAAATTTATTGAAGTTACAGCGGGAACTAAAAGAGAGCACATATCAACCGGGAAAGTATCGCACCTTTAGAATTTTTGAACCGAAACCCCGTTTGATTTCGGCTGCACCCTACCGAGATCGGATTGTGCACCATGCCCTATGCAATGTGATTGTCCCACTTTTGGAACCGAGCTTTATTCACCATAGCTATGCCAATCGAGTGGGATTTGGGAGTCACCGTGCCCTGAGACAGTTTATTGAATGGTCGCGTGGCAGTCGTTATGTGTTGCAGTGTGATATTCGTAAATATTTTCCGAGCATTGACCACAAAATTCTTAAGGGACAACTGCATCAAAAGCTTAAATGCTTGCCTACTCTGGGGTTAATCGATTTGATTTTGGACAATAGTAATCTTCAAGAAGCGGCAATTGAATATTTTGCAGGGGATGACCTTTTAACGCCCATTATGAGACGGAAGGGTTTACCGATTGGGAATTTGA
Source organism: Merismopediaceae cyanobacterium (assembly GCA_942490695.1). Classification (GTDB taxonomy): domain Bacteria; phylum Cyanobacteriota; class Cyanobacteriia; order Cyanobacteriales; family Microcystaceae; genus Synechocystis. Next base: position 129,270 of record CALNXU010000011.1, read on the forward strand.
CGAGTCAGTTTTTCTCAAACTGGTATCTGAATGAATTTGACCATTTTGTAAAAGAAAATCTCGGCATCAAAAAATATCTACGGTATGTCGATGATTTTGCTTTGTTTAGTGATGATCGTTCTCTACTAAAGGATATGCGGGTTCAGATCGAAGATTTCTTAGCAGGATTACGGCTAAAAATCCATCCCATAAAGAGTCAACTATTCGAAACCAAATACGGTGCAAATTTTCTAGGATTTCGGGTGTTACCAGAGCGGATTCGAGTACGGAGTGATAATTTACGGCGATCTCGAATTCGACTAAAGAATTTACAAAAAAAATATCAAGATAATCAAATTGACATTCGAGATTTAATAAGTTCGCTGCAAAGTTGGGAAGCCCATCTGAAACATGGCGACACCTATCATTTACGGCAAAAGATTTTTTCTGAGTGGATTTTTGTATAAGCCACTAGAGTTGAAAGAGATTTGGGGATTTGTTTTATGCTGTGGGGAGAGGGACAGACAACCCAAAAGCGGGGCGGTTCTTGGAACAATAATCCGAGGAATTGCCGTTCTGCTTACCGCAACAACAACAATCCCGACAACGCGAACAACAACAACGGTTTTCGAGTTTGTGTGTTGCCGAGCACTCTTCTGTGTCTGAGTAAGTCAATGGGAATTGGCTTAGCGTACCAAGGGAGAGTCCAGATCTGTTCCTGTGATGCCTTTGAGCATCCGAAAACACCCCTAGATTGGGGAGCTTAGTAGGCGTTTCCGAAACGTTTCCCAATCTTCTTTTACCTGCAGTTTACTGATGCCCAGACTACAGACAGTCCACGAAAAGAGAGCGGTACAGTATTTCACAGAGGATCTAGGGGGGTCTCTAGAAATCCCATTGCAAATGATTTTGATACCAGAGGGGAGCTTCATGATGGGTGCTCCAGAGAAAGAGGAAGAAAGTGAAAATAACGAAAGACCGCAACATTTAGTAAACGTGTCTGAATTTTTTATGGGGCGGTATCCCATCACCCAGGCCCAATGGCGTGCTGTGGTGGAAAAGATACCGCAGATAGAAAAAGAGCTAAAGGTTGATCCGTCTAACTTTAAAGGAAATAATCGCCCAGTAGAAAGGGTGAGTTGGTATGACGCAATAGAGTTCTGTGCGCGGTAGTCACGACTAACGAAGAAGAATTATGGCTTGCCAAGTGAAGCTCAATGGGAATATGCTTGCCGGGCAGGAACAAAAAGTCCTTTTCATTTCGGGGAAACGATTTCAACAGAGATTGCTAACTATAATGGCAGTTAGGTTTATGGAGATGGAAAAGAAGGAGTTTACCGAGAACAAACGATACCTGTCGATGAATTGGGTATCGGGAATGAATTTGGCCTGAGTGGGATGCATGGGAATGTTTTTGAATGGTGTGCAGACCCTTGGCATGGAAGCTACAAGAATGCGCCAGTCGATGGGTCTGTGTGGGATGAAGATCCAGAGAGATATTTAGACGTTGAAAAAAGTATCAAGGAGCTGTTGAACAATGATAGAGGAAGGATTCGGCGGGGCGGTTCTTGGTACAATTTTCCGAGGTATTGCCGTTCTGCTTACCGCGACTACGTCTCTCCCGACAGCGCGTACTACTACTACGGTTTTCGAGTTTGTGTGTTGCCGAGGACTCTCTAGTTCCCTTTACACTTTTCTCTTCTTCCCTGTTTCGATTTTTTGTAGCTATAGTTTATACATACTACAAAAGAGTGGAGTCGTAATGGGGTTGAGCGCGGAATAGATTCGCAGCCTAGATGGTGTTTTAGGAAACTATGTTGAGTGCTGATGGGATCGGCGATCGCCATTTCTCCCCGCACCCTCAAAGGCGATCTACCATCCTGGGAGAACATCTATGGAAAAACAGAGCTAAATTTATTGATAAGCACTGCAATTTTCGGCGCTGAAAGATAAAGATCAAGGCGGTTTTTTACAGTACGCTAATCTATCTAACACGCCTCTTATGGAGAGTATTAGGCGGAAAGTTTCCGTATAATCCCTAATTATGCCGCTTAGTCCTTGGTGTAGGCGTAACCGCAGCCTTACCTGTTGGACTTTTTTAAGCCATTTTGATAAGCCAATAGGTACATTCTCCTTCCTGTGAGGCACTAGACTTTGCTCTCCAGAATTTAAGCACAGCAAGAGATTAAAGAAGCTAGGTGCTGATTGATACCCCGTTTATAGCTGGAACATAGCAAGGTAAGCTAGATTACTTGCTGTATTTGCCTTGAAGGGGTTGGGCTTTATGAAAACACTGGAGGAGATTAAGCAGTGGCTTGTGCAAAACAAGTCATCGCTACAGGAACGCTATAAGGTTCGAGAGTTAGGGGTGTTTGGTTCTTATGTTAGGCAAGAACAGACCGAAACTAGCGATGTGGATGTGCTTGTCGAGTTTTCTGAGACACCCAGCCTGTTGAAGTTTGTCAATCTAGAAAACTATCTCAGCGACAATCTGGGAGCTAAGGTTGATCTGGTGCATAAGGCTGGTTTAAAGCCACGCATTGGAGAGCGAATTTTGGCAGAGGTTGTTTACTTGTGACCAAACGGCAAATTCAGGACTATTTGCAAGATATTTTGGATGCTGTTGCTGCAATCGAGCAGTTTACAGCAGGCATTGAACTTGAAGCTTTCTCACAAAATGTGGAGAAGGTGTTTGCAGTTTCAAGGGCGATCGAAATTATTGGCGAAGCCGTGAAGCGCATCCCGGATTCAGTAAGAAGCCAATATTCTGATATTCCCTGGCGAGATATTGCCGGAATGCGAGATAAATTGATTCATGATTATTTCAATACAGACGTGGAAATCATCTGGAAAGCAGTTCAAGAAGATGTTCCTCAACTAAAAATTATGATTTCTGAGGTTTTAGAAGACTTAAGTAATAGAGTTTAGTTTGGGACAGAAAAATACTTGAGGAAAAAAATTGATTAGGAGCAAATTGCTACAACTCCAAATACCGTTCCAAGCATCCGTTAGCTTGGTCATCCAAAAAATCAGATGGGCGCTGGCGCAAGTCCACCTACGACGAGTTGATTGCTAGGGATAAAGCAAGCTTAGATATTTTCTGGCTTAGAGATGAGAGCTTGTACGATCTAGACAATCCACCAGAACCCGATGTGCTAGCGGCAGAGATTATCGAAAATCTAGAAGCAGGCTTAAATAGCTTTAGAGAGATCTTGAATGGGCTTGGAAGTGAGGATGTGTAATGAAGTTTTTGGTGGTGGCGATCGCGGCATAACAAATCGATGGAGCCAGCCGCTGAGAATTTATCTGTGGGCATTAAAAGTGATCTATCACCAAATCACTTAAACCTTCCAGCTTGCGACCATCGGCATCGATGACATCATTATTAGTCGCTTTTCCCGGCATCATTCTGGTGAAATCTCTATTTCATAAGACTTTCGGTTAGAGTTTGCCTAGCATCGGAGATCGATAACGTAGTCGCCATGTCTGCTGAAAGTTTTACCAGACATATCTTTCAGACATTACTACATGAGAATCACTACCAAAACTCGAAAGAATCTACCCTCTGATGAACGCCAAGCCACGAAGCAAATAACCGGCTTGGATGAGTATGGAAAGTCAGAGTATAGACTTATCCATTTTTTGAGAGATAGACACCCTCCGAGCTTGTGCTTATAGACTTTCTCAAATGCTGGTAGCAGGGCACCGAACTGCTCAGACAATTTTGCAATTCAAACCCGTGAGTGCCCTCAGCAGACAGTCTTGCCTCAGTGCTAGCTCTATGCTCAGTATTACTCTACTTTGTTAAAGCGTTCAAACACTATCTCACTTCCTTCTATTTCCCGACAAGTCTATTGTATTCTTCATAATCATTTAATACCAATAGCTCATCCCTTATTTTCTGGTTGCTTTTGGCGATCATCATGGAAATGTAGTAAGGGATACAACAAATCCTGTTTTTAGATGTATCTAAGGTTAGACTATAGTAGTAAGTAGGATAGACATTTTCCCCTAGGTGGCTTGTATGAGCACAGTAACATTACCTCCCTTCTCTACGTTCGGTTACAGCCTAAACCTGCTCAAAGATGAAGTGCGTCATCTTGTTGATCAGGGAACTGTTAGTCGCCATCAACCGATTTATGTCCTTTGTCAGTATATTCCCCCCCGTGAATGGGTCTGTGTTGAGTGTGAATTAGAACGTAGTGATTATCTGCTGCGAGACGAAATTGGAGACTTAATTGCTTGCGAACGCTGGGACAACGATTAGCGGCTGCTTTAAAGGGTTGAGTTGTCGTTAGTTGTATTTTTTAAGTCCTTGTTTAAACAAGCAAAAATTCTGGCGATCGGCTCTCCAAGCATCGTTGTTACCTCAGCCTAAAAGAATCTCATTGTTTATTAATGGGATTCTTTCGTTTGTTATGACAAGACCAAAGTTTACTGCTGCTGGACAGTAAAAAATTACTCCCATTGTGAGCATCGGAGTCAGGCGGCAAAAGAAGGTGTATCAGACTATGTAGTTGAGCCAACTTTGTCAGGGAGTGATTTAGCTAGAAGCTAAGTGGAGCCTACCTTCGATTAAATTGAACGATAGCTGAGCATTCACAGGCAATCCATCCAGCTAATCAGATTGAAGCGTTATTGGAGCAGTTTTTTGACACTGGTTATTTTCTCCGCCATCGTTTGAGTCCGGTCAACGCGAGTTCCCAAACGCATACTAGACGTAATACGTGGCGCGCCCATTTCATGAACAACTTCATGGCATCGCTTGACTGCCGCGAACACTGCATCCCACTCCCCTTCTATATTGGTTCCATAAGCATGGAGTTCATGTTTTAACTCCGCATCTTGCAATACTTTCTGGCAGGCTGCAACATAGGGACTTACCGAAACACCAACACCTAAGGGCACCACACAAAAATCGATCACTACTTTCATAACAAGAATCTCTCTACCAACCTTAAAAGAGCTGGCATTAAGGAATTATAAATATATCAAGCAAACGTTATTTTAATTATATTTTGGGGATTTCTAAAAAGTCATGTTCTTATCGGCACTTTTTTGATATCTCTGTAAATCACGACTGCATTGTTAACAGAAAATTGATCCACTATTTCAGATAACTGGTGGAGTGTCGTTGATCAGACAGATTTCCCGTCATCAATGGGGTGAATCATAATAAAAGCCCCTTCCCGATGGTTTGATGTTATCTCTTGTCATTATTCCCACCACATCACGATATACTCGATGGCGACGATACGGACAATACCTCTATGGTTGCGGTTGCAGTTTTAGCAGCGGGTAAAGGTACTCGCATGAAATCCGACTTACCGAAAGTTCTCCATCAATTGGGGGGCGGACATTGGTGGCAAGGGTACTTTGACAGTTGCCAGTCGCTGTCTCCTGAGCGCCAACTCTTGATTGTGGGTTACAAGGCCGATACGGTTAAGGAGGCGTTGCAAGGGCAGCCGGCCATTGAATTTGTTGAGCAGCGGAAACAGTTGGGAACAGGGCATGCAGTTCAGCAGCTATTGCCATTTTTGGGGGATTACAACGGGGATTTATTGGTGTTGAACGGCGACGCGCCCCTACTGCGGCCCCAGACGTTAGAAAATCTCCTAAGCATCCACCAGTTTCATGGCAATGCCGCGACCCTCTTGACCGCCCATCTGCCTGACCCCAAAGGGTATGGTCGGGTTTTTTGCGATGAGGATGCTCGGGTGACTCAGATTGTGGAAGACCGGGATTGTAACGATGCCCAACGTAAAAACCGGCGGATTAATGGAGGTATTTATTGTTTTCATTGGCCCCGATTGGCGGCGATTCTACCCAAACTATCTACGGATAATGATCAAGGGGAATATTACTTAACGGAGGTGGTCGATCACTTGGAGCAAGTGATGGCGGTGGATGTGGAAGATTATCTGGAAATCAACGGTATTAATGACCGTCGTCAACTGGCAGCAGCCAATGACATTTTACAAAGCCGCATTAAAGACGAATGGATGGCGCGGGGCATTACGTTAGTGAATCCGGACAGCATCACGATTGATGACACTGTCGAATTGGGCGCAGATGTGGTGATCGAACCGAATACCCATCTCCGGGGAAAAACATGGATTGGGCCAGGCTGTCGTTTAGGGCCAGGCAGTCTAATTGAAAATAGCCAACTGGGAGGGGACGTTTCGGTTTTATTTTCCGTGGTAACAGACAGCACGATCGCCAAGGGGGGTCGTGTTGGTCCCTACAGCCATATTCGGGGTGAAGCTGAGGTGGGGGAAGCCTGTCGCATTGGCAATTTTGTCGAAGTTAAAAAATCGCAGATTGGGGCGGGCTCTAATGTGGCCCACCTGAGTTACTTAGGAGACGCCCAGTTGGGGCAATCGGTCAATGTGGGGGCAGGCACCATTACCGCCAATTATGACGGTGTGGAGAAGCATCAAACCATTATTGGAAGCGGCGCAAAAACAGGGGCGAATAGTGTCTTTGTTGCCCCCATCACCATTGGCGAAAAAGTTACCATTGCAGCCGGCTCAGTCATTACCCAATCTGTTCCGGACGGCGTGCTGGCGATCGCCCGTTCCCGCCAACGGGTGATTGAAAATTGGCAAATTCCCGCCCCACCGAGTCCTTCCGATCATTCCTAATTGCCGACGTATGCTCACCATCGCCTTACCGAAAGGGTCGTTATTGAAAGACAGCATTAACCTCTTTCAAAAGATTGGCCTCGATTTTTCTGGATTCTTGGATGCCAAAAATCGCCAGTTACAAATTGTTGACCCCAGTGGTACGGCTAAGGCGCTGCTGGTACGTGCCCAAGATGTCCCCGTTTATGTGGAATATGGCCAGGCCCAACTAGGGGTGGTGGGATACGATGTGCTGCGGGAAAAGACGCCGGATGTTGCCCAATTGATTGATTTAAAGTTTGGGGGGTGTCGCCTATCGGTCGCTGTGCCCCAAGATAGTCAGTATAAACGTTCAGTGGACTTACCCCCCCACGGCAAAGTGGCGTCTAAATTTGTCAACTGTGCGGTCGAGCATTTTCGTCAGCTCGATTTACCAGTGGAAATTATTCCTCTGTATGGCTCGGTGGAATTGGGGCCAATGACAGGCATGTCTGAGGCGATTGTGGATTTGGTTTCCACTGGACGCACCCTCCAAGAAAATGGCTTGATCGAGATTGAAGTCTTGTTTGAAAGTACTGCCCGCCTGATTGCCCATCCGTTAAGTTATCGCACCAATGGCGATCGCCTTTGTGATTGGATTGAAAAACTCCGCGCCCTGAGTTAATGGGACTTTAGCTAATTTCAAGCCCGAATATACCCGAAACTAGCTTTATACCCAGCGAATACATCGGCATTATTCTTTAACCAGTCGTAAAAACGATGAAAGATAGCTGTACGAAATGCTGCTAAGGCTTAAGGAAAAGTGTTCAACGGTTCGGGCCTTGGTCTGCCGAGGGGACGCGATCGCCATAGAACTTTAATTCTCCGTAATTGACTAAAAAGCATTAGACCACAGGCTTGGAACTCCGTCGCAACTATTAAGATGCGTTTGCCCTTTCAGTCGGCTCGATTTTGAGTAGCTGACCCGTGGTTTCATCCGTTAATACATAGACCTGTCCATCGGGTCCTTGGCGAATATCGCGTACCCTTTGACCGATAGGAATCCTTGATTCTGAGCGCACATGGCCCTCCTCATCTAGTGTGAGACGACGAATGTTTTTGGAAACCAGTCCTCCTGCAAAAATATCACCCTGCCACTCTGGATACCGATCGCCCGTGTACACCGCTAAACCCGAAGGGGCGATCGCCGGCGTCCAGACTCGCTTGGGATCAGTGACATCGGCACGACTCACTTTTGGCGCAACAGGACGACCCGTCGAATATTCTGCACTGAAAGAAACCACTGGCCAACCGTAATTGCGGCCTGCTTCGACAATATTCAGCTCGTCGCCTCCCCGCGAACCATGCTCCGTCGCCCACACCCGCTGATTAATGGGGTCAAATGCCATCCCCTGAATATTACGGTGACCATAGCTCCAAACTACTGGCGTCGCATCGGGGTCATTCACAAACGGATTATCTGGGGGAACCGTGCCGTCATCATTAATCCGGATCACTTTGCCGAGATGACTGCCCGATTCTGTGCCTGTTGACGAATGAAATCACCGTCCAGTTTTAGCGGCGGATTCCCTCCATCTCCCGTGGAAATTAGCAGAGTTTCGTCCGGTAGCCATAGGAGACGGGAGCCAAAGTGTTGACCGCCTTGTTTGGTTTGCGCCACTTCAAACACCACTTTCCACTCACTCAAGGTTTTGCCATCAAATTTTGCCCGGGCCACTTGGGTGCGATTCGCATCTTGGGTTCCCTGGGCATAACTAAAATAAAGCCAACGATTTTCCTCAAAGTGGGGATGGAGCGCAACATCCAGAAGTCCCCCCTGACGCGAGGCAAACAACTGTTGTGCCGCCACATTAGACACGGCTGTTACCCCGGCGATCGCCTCAGGATCAAGTTTGCCATTCCTAATAATTCGCAATCGTCCTGGCCGCTCCGTAATCAGGATGTCTCCGTTCGGTAGCCATGCCATCCCCCACGGATTTTCGAGACCCTCGGCAATCGTTGTGATTTGGACGGGATCCTGGGGTAAGTTTTTAGCCTCAGGACTCATCAGAGACCGAGTCTCTGTGGAGACGACCGTCGGCGCACATCCCATTATTTGTCCCAACCCACCGATAGCCAGTAGCGTAAAAACTAAATATAACGGTCTTTGCATAGGACATAGAGGGATGAATGAAATGAGATGGTTCTATTGTGCCGAGTCTGCTTTTGTTGAGTTATTAATACAGGTCTGCACTCAGCAGGGGGGGGCGGTCAACCGGTCGACATTGACCCGCATGTTTAGCAAGGTTACGGGCATACCAAATTGTGTATAGATGGCAACGTCAGCTGCGTCACGACCAAAGGCGATCGCAACACGTCCTCCATTTAGACTGACCTGTGTTGGATCAAATGTGTACCATTGATTTCCAACATAGGCTTCGAACCAAGCGTGGAGATCCATTGGTTCAAGGGTCTCAAGGTAGCCAACAACCATACGAGCCGGTATCGAAAGCGCTCGACAACAAGCAATGCCTAAGTGGGCCATGTCCCGGCAGACTCCACTCCCTCGTTCGTTCAACTCGGCGGCACTGATGATCTGCTGTCCGGCACCAGGCGTATACTGTATCGTGTCACGAATGTATTCCACAATTGCAGTACATTGGTTATAGCCAGCAGCTCGACCCTCCACGAGTGATGCGGCCATTTCAGTGAATCGATCCGATTCACAATACCTGCTTGGGAAAAGGAACGGTAGTGTCCCATCAGGCAACTGTTGCACCTCGATAAACGGAGCGCCAGGAGCGGTGTCGTATTCGTCAGCAGTTTCAATGTCAACGGATGTATGAATGGTAAAGTGCCCAGCCGGTGCGACCAGCCGCTGGCATAAGTTTCCGAATAAGTCGGTGAACTCAACCGCCGACACACTGGGTGACAAAACATATTGTTCGCGTGCGACCCATTGCTGCCACCCACTCCGGGGACGCAACATGAGTACAAACGGAGTTGGAACCGGAATATTAAATTCAAAAAAACAGGATGCGTGTAACCACATGACAATCCTTTGCTAGTTGAGATGCGACTGACACGTATGCCCCGTATGCCCCAAGAGTTGTCTTTGGCGAACGATCGGGATAAGCCACCGCAGACGACGTGTGAATTCTCACAGATAATATCTTGGCGATCGGCTCCATGGATTTGCTATCCCGCTTGGCAAACACATTCCGTTGGGGTGGATCCCAATAATCGGGCCATGCTTTGGCTATCTTTTAGGGGAGCAATGGCTATCTATGGAGAGTGGAAATTGAGGCGGGGTGTTAGCGGCCAGCAAGGCAAGAGTGGATCGGGTTGAAATTAGCCCACCCGAGCGCCAGATATTGTTAGATAATAGCGTTGGTGGCTTGGCTCCGGTCATGCCCCAGATTTCATCAACCCCCAAAAAGTGAACCACCGCTTCCTGGTGAGTGGATTACTCAAAAATTTTTCGAAATTTTCTATTGATTACCTGTTGCCATTATCTCTATGAGTTGGTTTCCCCCTTTCCGTCCGCAACAACTTTCCCTGGGTCCCTTAGAACAAGAAATCATCGATATCGTTTGGGAAAAGGGCGAAGCGACGGTGAAAATGGTGCATGACCAGATTTTGACAGACCCGGATCGGGAACTTTCCTATTCCTCGGTAACAACAGTTCTAAACCGTTTAACCAAAAAAGGATGGTTGACCTGTCGCCGCCAAGGTAAAGCGTTTATTTGGGTGCCCAAAGTGAGTGCCGCCCAGGCCAATGCGGTCAAATCCTATGAGCAATTGCAACAATTTTTGGCGGTCAGCAATCCCGATGTGGTCTCTGCGTTTGCGGATAGTCTAGATGCAGCCAGTATTGACCAATTGACAGCGATCGCCAATCGTTTACAAGCCGCTCGACAACAACGGGAGGAAGAAAGTTAATGCATATTCTGTTGTTGCTGTTAGCCCTAGGGATGGCATTAATACTGCGGTGGGGGGCTGGAAGTTGGCGCGGCAAGTTGAATTGGCAATGGACTATTACCCTCTTTGCTCTGCCGCCCCTAATTCTATTAACCACCTGTCTGGCGATCGTCCTGATGGGATGTGGGGAAATGTTCGGTCATCGCGCCTCCATGGGCAGCCATCTGTCGGCAGCCATTTTTTTAGCCTGGTCATTCTGGTGGGGAATTTATTCCCTCTGGAGTGCTTGGCACACCCACCGGACAGTGCGACAGTATCCCATTCATACCGTTCAGGGACGATCCCTCCGGCTATTGGAAAGTGCCCATCCCTACAGTGCCCAAGTGGGAGCCTGGGAGCCACAACTATGTGCCAGCAAGGGGTTGTTAAATTTATTAAGTCCGCCCCAACTGGAAGCAGTGTTTGCCCATGAGCAAGCTCACCTCTTCTACCGCGATACATTGATTTTCTTCGGATTAGGCTGGTTAAAGCGAATGAGCGCCTGGTTACCCCAAACCCAAGCCTTGTGGGAGGAATTACTCTGGTTTCGGGAATGCCGCGCCGATCGAAAAGCAACAGAAACCTGTGACCCCCTCGTCCTAGCCGAGGCCCTTGCCCTGGTGGCCCAAGCCAGCGCCACTCATTCCCCAGACGTTTTTACTTGGCAGGCGGCCTTTGCCGCCCACCATCCCCGCTTACTTTTTCGTGTAGAGCACCTGCTCCGTATTCCCCAGACTCCCTTGACACCATCCTCCCTGAACTACTGGGTTTCCTTCAGCCAATTGGCGATCGCCTTGATGCCGTTAGTTTTTATTCCCTGGCACATTCGATAGGACAGATTAACGTTGCCATTGTGTTGCTAAATTCAGACAGATTAAAGACAGCCAAGGTCAGTTTCTCTAGCCAAATTCTGACTGCGGCAATATCATCCTCTCTTTTGCTGAAGTTGAATCATCATGCCCCTAGAAATTAATCACCCCGCACCCCCCTTCGCCGCGGCTAACGCCGCTGGACAAAACGTCACCCTAGCTGACTTTGCCGGACAATGGCTAGTGCTTTATTTTTATCCAAAGGATAATACGCCGGGTTGCACCAAAGAAGCGGTGGGGTTTACGGAAAAAGTGGTAGATTTTACCGCCCTGAATACCCAAATTGTGGGAATTAGTCCCGACTCCGGCACGAGTCATCAAAAATTCACCGACAAGCACCACTTGAAGATCACGTTATTGAGTGACCCCGATCATGAAATCGCAACAGCCTATGACGTTTGGGGCCTCAAGAAGTTTATGGGCAAAGAATATATGGGCATTATTCGGTCTACATTTTTAATTAGTCCTGAAGGAAACATCGCCTACATTTGGTCTAAGGTACGGGTGAAGGATCATGTGGACAACGTGTTAGAGAAATTGCGGTCTTTGCAAGGGATTTAGGATAGTGCCCGAGTGCCCTGCCCGATCAAAATCGAGACACCGACAGCTTGATACCCTAATGATTGACGATGACAACCGGGGGCGAGATATCGATTAAATTGCTCGATTACAGTCGCCGCCAGCGTCGCTGGTCTTTATTCAGTAACCATTCTGCCTCTGCCGCATCCCCATGTGCCCGCTTCATACTGGGGAACGGTTGTCGGATCGGCTGGAGCATCCCACGCCGAAAGAATGGGGGTGACTACCCGCCACGCTTCTTCCACTTCATCGGCACGGGTAAACAAGGTTTGATCCCCCAACATGCAATCTAGTAACAATCGATGATAGGCATCGGCTGTTGCAACCCCGAAAGAAGACCCATAACTGAAGTCCATATCCACTGTCCGGGCCCGTAGTTCAGATCCTGGCATTTTGGCTTCAAACCGCAATGCAATGCCTTCATTGGGCTGAATCCGCAAGCTTAAAACATTGGGGTTTGCTTGGTGAGCCACTGATTGAAAAATTAATAGGGGAACCGCACGGAATTGGATAGCAATTTCACTGACTTTTTTCGGCATCCGCTTCCCGGTGCGCAAGTAGAAAGGAACCCCCTGCCAGCGCCAATTATCGACTTGGAGTTTGAGGGCTGCAAACGTGGGGGTGGTGGAGTCGGGATCAACCCCTGACTCTTCCCGATAACCCGGTACGGGTTTGCCTCCCATCCAACCCGCTTTGTATTGCCCCCGCACGGCTGTATTTTCCAAATTTTCAATATCTGCTAGTCGAGTCGCTTGCAGGACTTTAACTTTTTCATTCCGGATGCTGTCGGCATCAATGGCATTCGGTGGCTCCATTGCGGTCAAGCAAAACAGTTGTAGCAGATGATTTTGTACCATATCTCGTAGTGCACCAGCCGTTTCGTAGTAGCCAGCCCGCTCTTCTACCCCTACGGTTTCAGCCACTGTAATTTGTACATGATCCACAAATTGCCGATTCCATAATGGCTCAAAGATGGCATTAGCAAAGCGGAAGACCATCAAATTTTGAACGGTTTCCTTACCCAGATAATGGTCAATACGATAGACTTGGTTTTCCTTACAAACACTCTGTACAACCCGGTTCAAGGTCTGGGCAGACCCCAAATCTTTGCCAAAGGGTTTTTCAATCACAATGCGAGTTTTGTCCGCATCTTCCAACATTCCCGCTGCCCCCAATTGCTTGATGCCTGGGGGAAAAAATTTAGGTGAAACCGCTAAATAAAAAACCCGGTTTCCCCTGGTGCGACGTTTGTCATCCAGTCCGGCCAAGAAGTCTTTAAGCTTTTGGTAACTGTCAGGTTCGTCCATGTTGCCAGAGCAGTAAAATAGCCCCTGAGCAAATTCATGCCATAGCTCTTCACTCCCGACACCGTCCGAAAATTCCTCGACTCCCTTGCGCATCTGTTCGCGAAAATAGTCATGGCTCCAATCTCTTCTGGCAAAGCCCACAATAGTCAGTTCGGGGGGCAAGCGACGCTCTCGCTTCATCTGATAAATAGCGGGAACGAGCTTACGCTGGGTTAGGTCACCAGAGGCCCCAAAAATAGTCAAAATGAGTGGTTCGGGAGTGCGTTCCTGCCGCAGCCCTACACGAAAAGGATTTTCTAGGAACGTTGCCATGGTGTTGCGAAGATTTGGAGACTGATTTGAGACTTACGCTTAAAAATAGCTCACATTCCCTGGAAGGATCGGCTTAATTGCAAAGTTTTACGCTTTTTCAATTGCTATTTGTTGACAGTCCTGGGGCAGGTCAAGCGATACCCACCCTTTTTTGGGATTGGTATTGGACGGGGGATCGCCTGGGGGGCTTTATTGTTGGGTCACTGATCGGGGTGTTGTCCGTAAACGCTCAATGGGAGCAACAGTTTCTACCCTACCCCAAAGGCATCCTCCACATAGGCGGCTAAGCAAAGCTGGTGATCTTGGCGCTGTATCGGTTTTCCTAGGGTAATGGGAGGATATTCCGGGGCGATCGCCATTGGAGAAAGCAAGGGTTGAGGGGAGATGCGACAAATGACAGACGCCACATCAAAGCGACAAACAAAATCGGCATAGTGGGGATGTTGGGACAAAAAATACACTGCGGCCTGCCCAATTTTGGCTTGTTTACGATGATCTACGGCGAGCAGCCCCCCCAGATCCCAATTGTGCTGTCGGCGGGTTTTGACTTCCACAAACGCCAACCGTTGAGCCTGGGGGTGGAGCGCAATTAAATCGATTTCTCCCCGTTGCCAACGCCAGCGCCGCTGTAGAATCTGCCATCGTTGCTGAATGAGCCATGCGGCCACCAGTTCTTCTCCTAATTTTCCGACAAGATGGCGAGAGGAACTGTTAGGAGGCAGATGGTTCACCAATGATCACCCGACTGATATGACACAGATATGGCGTTGAGTTCTCCGGCAAATTTTACGACGTCACCTCTTGTCCTTGTTCTTCTGGCGTTTCAGATTCCGGCGTTTCTTGACTAGCCTCGTTTTTACTGGGGGCTTCCGCCGCCTGCTTTTCTTTTTCTTTCTTCTTCCGCTCAGCTTCGGCCACATCTTCTAACACTTTGAGCAGCTGATCCACTTTATCCAGATTGCTGCGGTAGAGGTCCAAGTCTTTTACCACTTTATCCAAAGACAAATCCAGCAGTTCCGATAACTTACCTAAATAGTCTTTGCGTTTTTCTTCATTATCTTTGACTTCCGGGTCTTGGTCTGTGAGCAGGGTATAAAGGCCAATGGCAAATAGGCGACTATATTTAAATTTGTGCCGTTGGTGAATCGTGGTTAATGTATTCAGTAATAGATTGTCCCCAGTCATACTTTTTTCTTCACTCCCAGCCGCTGTAACCCATTGTTCCAGACTTAAATGATGGGCACTGGTTAAAGCGTTTTTAGCATCGGTTTGATATTGTTCTGGATCTGTGTCGATCGCCCGGCAGAGGGCATTAAAAATTGCGGGTAGCTCCGATTGGGGTTGATAACCCTGCATAAATCGTTCAAACGAAGTGACGACCCCTAGGGCAAAAATGGCATCATAAACGAACTCTACGTTCACACTGAGTAGATGCATTTCCACGAGCAGTTCTTCGACAAAGCGACGATAGATGGAACTAATGGGGCGACTGTAGTGGTGAAAAAACTGACGCTTTGTATCAGAAACAGTGCGGATAGGGTTAGTCACGGGCACAAGGGTTAAACAATGAGGGGATGCTGCACTCTTTATTTTCCCTTGTTAAGAGCGCTTTGCCAAGCTGCGGCATTTTTGAACCCATAATCCCTCTCGCGTTTGACCGTTGTAATATTTGGCGGAGACAGTGCTGTTTGGCACGGATGTAATTTCCCGACTTTTGATGGCGTCGTCATCGTTATTCACCCATCCCATTGCGTTTAAGATTACCTATTCCTATTACTTCCTATTACCTATGGCACTCCTAAACCAGGCTTAATCCGCTAATTCCACAACAACGGGGGCGTGGTCACTGGGTTTTTCCCAGCCTCTGGGTTCGGTGTCAATCCAACATTTCACCGCTTTTTCGTAAAGACCGGGGGTCAAATAATGGTGATCAATGCGCCAACCCCGATTGCGACGAAAGGCCCGCGTGCGATAATCCCACCAACTGTAATGGCCATTCTCGGTGGTAAATTTACGAAACCCATCCTGTAGCCCGATCGCCATAATGTCCTGTAAGATTTGCCGTTCCAGAGGCGTGGCCATGATGTGGTTTTCTTTGCCCATTGGATCGTGAATATCCCGGTCTTCGGGGGCAATGTTAAAGTCGCCACAAACACAGAACTCTGTTGTTGTACTGGATTTTAATGCTAAGAGATAGGATTTGAGTTGCTCCAGCCAGCGCATTTTATATAGGTACTTGTCATTGTCGGGGGCAGCGCCATTGGGCACATACAGATTAACGATCCTTACTGTGTCGTAGATACCGCTGATGACCCGTTTTTGTTCATCCAAATCCGCATTAGCGTCTGTCTTGAGAACAGTCGTAAAACCTCGACTAACGTCTGTTAGGGGTTTTCGACTAAAAATGGCAACGCCGTTATAGGATTTTTGCCCAGAAATATAGCAATGGTAACCCGCATCAATAAAGGGTTGTTGGGGAAAGTCTGGATCAACCACTTTGGTTTCTTGCAGACAGAGAACCTCGACGGGATTTTTATCTAACCAGGTTAAAACTTGGGCTTGGCGGCTACGGACGGAGTTAACATTCCAGGTCGCAATTCTCATGGATGCCTTGAGTGGAAAATCTTATGATGCCAGCAATAACAACAGACGACAATTGCGGACAGGGACTCATAATAAACTATCCATTAAGGTCAAAATTTTAGCGCTATCGGCGGAAGGTGTCTGTGCCATTGAATCGGCCGATTGCGGGCGGTTAGCCTGATGCGCTGCCCACAAATTTCGTAATGCAATCAGTTTCAGACTATTTTCAGCCCGGGTTTGGGCGATCGCCGGAGCGCCCTTGAGATAGCCCGTTGCCCCTAAGTCCATCATGGCGGAACGTCGGAGCTGCAATTTAGGGCCGCCTAATGCTTCGACCAGGCGATCACCGTATTGCGGGTCTTGGGTTAACTGATAGAGGGCGCGGGCGGCTGCATATTGCACTTTGGGGGCAAAATGGGTCAAAAAGGGCTTAATTTCTGGCACTAATGCCGTTGCCCCCAGGGTTCCTAACGCTTCCAAAATGGCTTCATAGGGCTGGCAAAGATGGGGCTTACCGGGGGACAATTGAGCAGCTTCTACCCCTCCGGCAAGGCAGGCCTGCAGAGGGGGAATGGCACTGGGATCGTTTAGTTGCTCCAGGGCCTGGGCCGCTGATTCCCGCACATAATAATCCTCACAATCAAGGGCTTGGATGAGGGGAATGACCGCTTGGCGATCGCCGAGTTTTCCCAAGGCTTTAGCCGCATTCCGCCGTAATGGATAACCCCCGTCGGGGGAGCGATCCGCCTCGTCTTCTAGGGCCACCAATAAGGCCTGAATGGTCTCGGGCTGCGCCACGCGGAAACGCCCAATCCACCAGGCGGCATAGTAACGAGCACTGGGATCATCCGTCTGAGTCAAGTTGGCGATCGCCTGCTCCAGGGTGTAGGCGGGGGATACGGTCTCAGTCATGGGGGGCAGTTAGTAACGCACAGGGATATAGGGAGATAAAGAAGAGTTTACTAACAATTTGTTGGCGCAAGTTTGTTTTACCAGAGGGCACGGGTGGCTTCCGGTGTTTTTTCCTCCACAGCAATTAACGTCCATTTCAAGGAACTGGCATCGGCGGGTGGATTCTCGACGCTCTCTTCCCGGATGCGGAGTTTATAGATATAACCCGGTTCGTAATCAAAGCCATCAATGGAACTGTAATAGTATTTCCAATCTCCGGCTAGGCTCTCTTCCTTAATCAGTAGGCATTTTTTGAGCACCAACCCCCGTGCAGTCCGCCCGGGTCGGGCCCACATAGACAATTTTTTCCATCCCTTTGGACGCAGTTTCCTTGGCCGGCGACAGCGCAACAAACTTCAATTGTCCCTTGGTGCCCGGTTGGTCATAATTAATGATTAATTCATCGGGTTGGAGTTGATAGCTCTGGGCCGCGCCGAGGGCTTGGACAAATTCCTGTTCTTGTG
This sequence comes from Merismopediaceae cyanobacterium, assembly GCA_942490695.1. Lineage (GTDB taxonomy): Bacteria > Cyanobacteriota > Cyanobacteriia > Cyanobacteriales > Microcystaceae > Synechocystis. The sequence goes on from CALNXU010000011.1 coordinate 146,876, forward strand.
CCATCAGCGCTTCTGGACAGGCCATGAGGGTGGCAGCCATCCGGTCATCAATCATGAGGCGATCGCCTTTAATGCGGTACTTCCCCGCTAAGCGGTTACAGCCGCCGCTGCCAGACACAGCATGACCCACAAACATCAAACTTGGCGGCCGGTTGCCCCTGTCCGGCAATGGTTGTTTCCCCCCCATACTGACCAATTGCCAACGCGAGTTATGAAGCGGGGTTAACTGATCTGCTGGAATAAATATTAATGATTCCTCTTTATCTCCTTGGGAATAGATTAGTTTCAGTTCACCACGACGGGTGAAACCATAGCGTTGAATGGTCGGCAAAATACTTAATAATTGATTTTCTTGTTGACCCAATGCCTCCGGACAAGCTTTTCTAGTGGTTGCAATTTGCTCATTAATGTCGAGTTTATCTTGGGTAATAGAATAGCTTCCACTGAAATTATTACAGCCCGTATTTCCACTAAATTTATCCTCCGAAAATGTTAACTTGACCGGCACAAGATTGAGCGGTGTCATGGCACTCCCCCCGGCGATATACCAAGTGGTTGCCTGCAAGTTTTCCGGGGTTGCCCCTGACGGTTCAGCGGCATTGGCAGTTCCCGATTTCAGGGAAATTGGTGAGTCAGGAGGGAGGGGGAAATCCATCAAAATAGTACTCAATCCCAGAATCGTTAACGTGGACAATACCGTCCGAGAAACGAAAGCGTTTTTAAACATTTATACTCCTCAACAATACGTTTTACTATCGCCACAATTTTACCTGTGTTACCGACTTCTATCTGTTGATCGCAAGAGATGTGTGACGACTTGTTAAAATAAACTTTTACATAAAGTATTTATCGTCACAGATTTTTAGGAAACGTTTGGTATGAGTAAACCGTCATCACGACGAAGAAGAGGAATCGGTGTCATAGGAGGTGGTTTTGTCGCTGCCGCGTTAGTTTTTGCGTCGCCTGGTCAGGCCCAATCTCAATTCTCAATTCCTAGCCTTCCGGTTTACCAGACGCCGCCCCAGCAGCAAAAGCAACTCACCGAGCTGTTACGGCAAGGAAAAGAGGCGGTAGACCGGGGAAATCTCAATCAGGCGATCGCCATCTATGAACAAGCCACAAACCTGGATACTGACAATGCGGAACTGTATGGCGGCATGGGTTATCTGCATGTGCGTCAAGAACAATATCCCCAAGCCATTGCCGCTTTCCAGCAAGCTTTAGCTCTAGATCCCAACAATCCCGAATACTACGACGGCTTAGGTTATAGTTACGCCCACAATAACCAACTCTCGGAGGCAACGAGTGCCTATTCTACAGCCATTAATTTAGCGCCTCGTGCAGTCAAATATTATTTAGGACTGGGGGTTGTTTTACTCGCCCAGAGGGATTATGAGCGTGTTCGCCAAGTATTTGACGAAATTTCCCGAATTGAACCCGGTAATGCTGATGCCGTCGTAATGATGGGGGCGGCACTCCTCAAAAGTGGCCAGTTTGACCAAGTGGTCGCCTTCAACCAAGAGGCGTTGGTTTATCATCCCGACCGCTCAGAACTTTACCTGCAGTTGGGGACAGCCCATCTGAAGCAGGGGAATTTAGTCGCCGCGCGTCAGGTGTTAGAACCCCGATTAAATCGAGATTGGCGCAATTTGACCCTCTGGCTCACCTGGGCCAGCTTAATGGAAGCCGAGCAAAATTATCCCGCAGCCCTTGATGCATACAAAAAAGCACAACGCATCGATTCCCAGGCGATCGCCGCAAAAATTGGTGCAGGACGAATGTATCTTGCCGTCAATGAACCCAGGGAAGCTGTCTGGATTTTTCGGGATTTAACGCAACTTGATCCCCAAAATGGCGATTTTCATTATTTCCTGGGGGAAGCTTACTTAGTCGAGGGAAAAAAAGATTTAGCAACCAAGGCAATGGAAAAAGCGGGCGAACTTTATCAACTTGAAAAAAATATGTCAGGGGAAGAACGGGTGGAACGACGGTTAACCGAAATTTAAGCCCCGGTACGGTTATGGGACTAACGGCGGGGTAGGGCACGGATAAATTCTAAAGGTAAGCTGTCACTGTCTGCGATGAACAGCACTTCATAAATATGCTCACCAATCTGCTGCTGTTGGGGGGGGAGCAAGACTTTTAACGGGGTGAGTCCGTGGGGGTGGGACGGACTGACGGCCTGGAACTGTGACTCTAATTGATCCAGCCATTGGGGGAGACTCTCTGTTTGTTCCGTTAGATCAAACGATAAATGGTAGTAGCCGACATAATGCTCATCCCCAAAGGCATCGGGGGCAGCATGGGGTTCAGGAATTTGGATCAGTTCAATGCGTCCCCCCAGACCTTCCAACCAACAAGCGAGGGTAAACCCTGTGGTAAAGCGTTCACAGACTTGAAAGCCTAGCAGTTCATAAAAGGCGATCGCCCGATGGATGTTGGCTGTCCGAATAGAAGCGTGGTGCATGGTGACGAGGCATTATTCTGGAAGCGGATGGAAGCCGTGTGTTACTCCGCCCATTGCTTACTTGGTAACCGCCATTGTAACGAAGCCCCCTCATCGGGCAGTGGTAACATCGAGGTCAACCATCCCTAACCCAATCCCTCTTATTGGAGAAATTCCTCTATGGTTGCTACGATCGCCCCCCATTGGTTGCAAGTCCCCCCGATCGCTGGGCAAGAATCTCACCTCCAGGCGATCGCCAATCAGCCGGGAACCCACTTTATTGGCCACAGTAACCTCCAGTTTGATGCGGTGCAATCAGCCTGTGCCTGTGCGCTCCACATGCACCAACCCATCATTCCCGCCGGACACGATGGGGCACTGATTTCCAATTTCCAATATATGTATGAGCATCCGGGGGAAGGTGATAACCATAACGCGGATGCCTTTGCCTGGTGCTATCAACGCCTGGGGGAAATCATGCCGCAACTGGTTTCCCAAGGCGGTAATCCCCGGATCATGTTGGATTATTCCGGGAATCTGCTTTGGGGTTTCCAGCAGATGCAACGCCACGACATCCTCGATAATCTACGACGGATTACCTGTGACGCCATTTATCAACCCTATGTGGAATGGTTGGGGACATTTTGGAGCCATGCGGTGGTGCCGTCCACCCCCATCCCCGACCTAAAGTTACAAATGCTGGCATGGCAGCAACATTTTGCCGCTATTTTTGGAGAAGCGGCCTTACAACGAGTCAAAGGGTTTTCGCCCCCGGAGATGCACCTCCCCAACCATCCCGACACCCTGTATGAGTATCTGAAAGCCCTAAAAGAATGCGGCTATCGTTGGTTAATGGTGCAAGAACATTCGGTGGAACAATTGGATGGAACAGGCTTAACGCAGGATCAAAAATATATCCCCAATTGCCTGGTGGCCCGTAACTCCCACGGGGAAACCATCCGGATGACCGCATTGATTAAAACCCAAGGGTCAGACACCAAATTAGTGGGTCAAATGCAGCCCTACTATGAGGCCCTAGGGAGGGGTCGGCAAGGGGTCGGCGAGCATTCAGTGCCCAGTTGTGTCACCCAAATTGCAGACGGGGAAAATGGCGGGGTGATGATGAATGAGTTTCCGCCGGCCTTTGAACAGGCTGTCCATAAAATGGCGGCTAACAACGGGGGCAGGACGGGCACAGTGGCCATCAACGGCACGGAATACCTGGAGTTTCTCGACGCTGCGGGTCTGCACGAAACCGATTATCCCGACATTCAAGCGGTACAACAACATAAAATTTGGCAACGTGTTGACCCGGATGCCAGTACCCCAACCAAAGTCCACCAGGCGATCGCCGAGTTGAAAAACGAAACTCCCCAATTCAGTATGGATGGAGCCTCCTGGACCAATGATTTGAGCTGGGTTGAGGGGTATGAAAATGTGCTGGAGCCGATGTCGCAATTGAGCGCTAAGTTCCACGCTAAATTTGATCCATTAGTGGCCCGGGATGCCAATGTCACCCAAAGTCCCGATTATCAAACTGCGTTGCTGTACGTGTTGCTGCTGGAAACCAGTTGTTTTCGGTATTGGGGGCAGGGGACATGGACCGATTATGCCCGTGAGTTGTATCGTCGGGGAGAGGGCCTCCCTGATGCAGTAAAAATAGTGGCTTCGGCATAAATGGGGGCAGCCAAAGTCCAGCTGAGTATAAGCGGGAAATGCCATCTATGCGCCTGACGTTACGAAACACGGCTGTCAGCTAACTTTCCCTATGACTCAGACGGAGATTTAAATCGCTCCTTTGCCTCTTGAAACGCAGATTTCATAACGGCTTGGATTTTTTTGGGGTCGGGCTTTTTCCCCCCCATCAAATCTCCAAAGTAAACACAAGCCCCTTCCCCCAATGACCAGGTGTAGGCTGCGGCCCAGGAGGCGGCGATCACGGAGCCAAACCCTGGTACAAACTTAATCAGCTCCCGTCCAATCATCTGGGCAAAAAAGCCCCCGGCGATCGCACTGATCACCCCGCCCGCTTGGGACGGCGATAAGGTTTGACCATAGAGTTGGCCTAAAATGCCGACCAATGAAACCTGTAACGTGGTCAAAACAGGCATGGTGGCGAAGGGTAGGGGGACAGCGGCCAGGGTCGCTGCCATAACAGAAAACGCCAAAATATACCGCCGGGCAACGTCACGATAGATGGAGCCTAGCCGTTTTCCCGTTTCCCCATCCAACAATTGATGAATGGCTTGGGCTTCCGCCTGGGGGAGTAGATTGGCTAGGCGATCACGGAGACAAGATAACCCATAAAAAACGGGCGTATAACCATCTTCTTCCAGGGTGAAGTCAATCATGACAGCATTATCAATCCAAGGAGAGAAACTCTCTTTGAGGGCAGCAAAGGCCCGTTCGATTTCTGTTTCGGTAGGGGGATAGGGGGGATGGTCTGCCCGGGGAGCGGCATAAACTTCGTGGAGACAGGTGACCACCAATAAACAAGGAATTTGGGGATAGGCCGTGCGTAACTCTTGAACAATTTGTGTGAGGCTATCGGTGGCAAAGTCGGTAATTTTTACGGTCAAAATCAAAATTTTGGCGATCGCCGCTGAGCCATCGATTTCATCCGGGGCCAGGGGGGCGGAGTCCGACGTGGGTGCTTTTGAAGATGCCGTTGAATCAATCGCCCCTTCTGTGGGCGCTAATTCTTGCTTAAGGGCTTCGATTAATCCGGAATTATCGTGTCCCACATCTCCTAAACCCACCGTATCGGTGAAAATCAACAGTGGTAACTCAGCAGAAGGATACTCATAGCGGCTGGTGTGTTGGGTATGGGGCCGAAAACCCTGCCCCACAATCTCTACGGATGCCCCGGTTAATCCCCGGACAATGGAGCTTTTTCCGGCTTGGGGTTTGCCCAATAAAATCGCTTCAGTGGTGGGTAATTCCTGTCTAAGTTGGGTTAGGATATCGACAACTTGGGACTCGTCAACAATGAGATTTTTTACCCACCGTTCCCGCAACCGTTGCCAAAGATTACCAGCCATACTGTCCCCTATTCCTAAAGGCGGTCTACTCATTATTGTCGAACAATGTGGAAGCGTTACAGCCTTATCATTGTCAGTTTTGGTCTGCGGATCTGCATTAAAGATTACGCCCCCCCCCAATCTATCTGACCAAAGACCTAGAGAGGAGGAGGGGGGGACTCGCATTGAGGGATGTCCAGGTACAAGTGCGAGCCTCCTTTACTCAGCGCCCACTGCCGTTTTTAGTCCAGTTACATGAAGCAGGGGGGAACAACGTTTCGTTCCGGCGATACAGGCGCAAAGCCGTACAGAGACAGGTGAGCGGCAGTTTGTTCAGGTACGATAACGAAAGGCGCCATTCCCAGCTGCCAAACATGCCAGGCGATCTCACCAGAGAAAGCCAGGCAGGAGAAAGATACTCTCAAGTAAAACGGCATATTATAAGAACCATGAAATCCTTAGAGACTCAAAACCAGCCCAAAGCACTAAGCAAAGATGAAGGAAGAGCTCTGACGACCGATATTGCCCCACAGCAAAAGGCTCCACACCCCAAAAGAATTTTTTTGGTTTGCCGACTCTTGCCCACGCTCACTCTGGCAGTGCTGACCGGATTGTGGAGTGTCGTCGGGCGCATTCCTATTCGGGTCGTCGGGCAATCAATTTTGATCCAGCCGCGCTCGATTATCTCCTTTCAACCGAGGGGATCTGGTGGGCAAGTGCAGGAGATGCGGATCAAACCGGGCGATCGTGTAGAAGTAGGACAAGTAATCGCTGCCTTGGATTTGCCCGAACTGCAAGAGCAACTGGCGAACCAGCAGCAGAAGCTCACTGAATACGAGTTAGAAAATCGGGCTATCACCAACGCCCAAGGAATTCGCAGCGATCTAAAAGAACAAACCCTTGAATTAGAGGGTATTCCCATTCCTCAGCAAATCCAGGCCAATCTCAAGGAGATCGAAGCCAACCAAATCGAACTCATTGCTGCCCAGAAACAGCGCCAAGCCTATCAAGAGCGAATCGCCCAACTTAACGAGTTTATTGATTTGACTCGGCAGCGATTCAAGTCGTTCAACGAATTGGTGGCCGAAGGAGTAATTGCTCCGTTGAGCTGGCAGGTGGTTAATTCTGAGAACCAGCTCCAGCAAAGTGAGAGCGAACGCACCAGTCTTTTTGCCAAGCTCGAAGATTTACGTTCTAAAGAAGAAGAATTATCTTCATCGACGATTAATTTGAAGGCGCAAAATAAAAATCTGCGGGCCCAACTGGAAAAACTGCGGACGGAATCAGCCAACTTGAAGTTAGATGACTTGCAAGCCGACGTGCAACGCCAGAACAAGATTGATGACCTGAAGCGGGATATTAATAACCTAAAGGCCAAAATTGCCACTGATAGCCTAGTAATTTCCACCTATAACGGTACGGTAATGACCGTTAGTGCTAACCCCGGCGAATATGTACCGGTAGGTACTTCCTTGGGAACCTTGCAGATTGAAGATCGTGAGAACCTAGATGTAACGACCTATGCTTTCTTTACTCCCGAAGATGCCAATCGCATCCGTAAAGGGATGACTGCCGAAGTCACGCCTCATCTCCTGACAAATCGACGATTTGGGGGTACGCGGGAGCAATATGGCGCAATTCCTTCCCAGGTTACTTGGGTATCTGCAAAAACAGTGACAGCCCAGGAGGTGGCTAGTATCGTGGGCGACTCTGAATTAGCAGATGCTTTGATCCAAAACCCTGTACCTTATGCCATTCCTGATAACGGACGGGCGCAAAACTTACCTGTAGTGCAGGTTGAGTTAAAACTGGAAACCGATCCAAAAACGCCAACAGGGTATAAGTGGGATCAAGGAGACGGCCCGGACGGAAAAATTCCTGAAGGTGCCATGGGCGATGCGCGGGTTACCGTTCAAGAGCGGTCGCTCATTAGTTATGCCATTGCTAGCCTCCGCTGGTTGACTGGCATTTATGAAAATTAGTTAGCAAAAATAACAACAAATTACAGCAGTAAAACTGACTCTTTGACCTTGTTATGTGAAATTGTTAGAGCTAAACTAATCCTTTTAATCAAGGGACTTTTAAACTAACAGAAATAGAGACAGTTAAAAATAGCTATAAGCTTTATCCAGCAAGCATTGCGTGATTTTCTCGCATACTAGGTACTAAAGAGCCGTAAAATTTTACAATAGAAAAGTATAAAGTATTGAGGTAAAAAACAATGACTACTGTATTAAATCTTGAACCCATTACCTCTTTAACTAGAGAACAGTTTTATCAACTTTGTCTTAAAAATCCAGAATTACAACTAGAGAGAAACCCTCAAGGAGAATTAATTATTATGTCTCCAGTTGGTGGCGAAAGTGGTAAAAAAGAAGCCAATTTAATTGGCGATCTTATTATTTGGAATCGTCAAACTAAATTAGGAGTTGTATTTAGTTCTTCTACTATTTTTGGTTTGCCAAAAGGGGGCGATCGTTCACCTGATGTCGCATGGGTATCATTAAAAAAATGGGAAGGTTTAACTCAAGAAGAAAGAGAGGGGTTTCCGCCGATTTGTCCTGATTTTGTGATTGAATTGAGGTCAAAAAGTGACAGATTAAAACCGTTACAAGAAAAAATGCAGGAATATTTAGATTCAGGCTTAAGATTAGGATGGTTAATTAATCCACAACAAAGACAAATAGAAATTTATCGACCTCAACAAGTCGTAGAAATTATTAATATGCCTACTATTTTATCAGGAGAAAATGTTTTACCAGAATTAAACTTGAGTTTTAATTATTAACAATTGATTCGTGAAACTAGTCCCTTCCCAGAGGAGAAAAGGGGGGCTTTTCTCTCAATATCGTCATATTTTATTTTCAAAGTTGACTTCAAACAAATTTGATTGCTAGAATACAAAGTTTTTGTACTGATTTCTTTTTGCCACTCATTAAATTAGTTGAAGTTAGAAATTGATAGTAAAGTCAGGAATTAATTATTTTTATGGATAAAATTTACCGGCGCAAGTTACTGAAAATGGCGATCGCCACTCCCCTAGCCTTTAGCGTGGCGCTGGTGCTGGATATCGATCCTGGGTTGAGTTTCCTCGGCCCTTTATTTGTGTTCAATATGATTTGGTTACTCCCCGACCCCATCGGGCTCAAGCGGGTGGGCGCGCTGAAATTGCTATCGCTGTTACTGCCGCTTCTTTTCGCTACGGCTTTCGTGGCTGGGTTGTGGGGTATCAATAGTATCGTCATATTTTTCTTTATCCTGCTGGCAGGGTGGGGAGTCCAGACTTGGATGCCCTCATACATTGGATTATTGTCAACCGGGTTTTTTTTGGCGTCTACTGTGCTGAGTTCTTCGGCCCCATACACGACGACAGTTTATATGTTAGTCCTATTAACAATTTCATTAGGTATGGGATGGTTGGTTGAGCGCCTGTTTTGTGGCCCATCTTAGACCGGCAGGGCATTGAGAGACAAGTTAGCAAAACCTTTCGGATCTTTCAAGAGTTTAGCGATCGCGTTTTTCCCCACGATTATGTCAGCTCCGGTCTAGATGACAGCTCTTTGTCAGACCCCACAGCTCGGGCGGATAGCTCGATGCGAGCAGCGACTAAAGCATTAAAGATAGCAACCATGACCGGCAGTCTGAGCCAGTCAGAAAAGGAGCAGTGGGAACAGGCGATCGCCCTGCAAGCGAGACTACTGGCTCACTTACTAGCCCTTAGCCGATTACTGCAAGATAATCAGGAAAATCCCCTGCTGCATGAACTTGCGACCGAATTCTCAGCTCTGGGTGATTGCCTGAGTGCAACCTTTGCGGGATTGTCTGTGGCAATTATTGACAAAGATCCCGGAAGACCACTACCGAGTCCTCATCTTGACTTTCAACGGTGGCAAAACCAGTTAAACAGCATGAGAGCGGCAGGAACAACCCAATCTTATGACCTAGTAAGTCGCCTGATGATAGGACTGATCGAACATCGTTTGGAAGGATTGATCTCAGACCTCTCGAAGATTTTGTCTTGGCGGGAAACGCGCAGTGCTGCTGTGTCATCCGATTTACCAAACACCCTGCCTGCTCTCTTATGACAACAAACGTCAACCGCTTTATCTTCAAACTTGCCCTCGGTGCTGCCCTCGCCTATGCCGTCGGCAATGCCTTTCATTCAAGGCGCATACCTTACATTTTGTACGGTTCTCTTCTCTGCATGCATCCGATTGTGGGTGATACCATCGGGTACGTCCTTGACAAGCTCAAATCGGCAGCCCTCGGAGCCACTTTGGGCATCATGCTGGATACGGCATTTAAAGGAAATGTCTATGCCACTCTGGGGGTCGGCCTGACTGCACTCATGGCTGGAGGATATTGGTTTGGTGTTCCCAAACGGGTACTGGTATTTAGCAGCATCGTGCTGATCATGGCAACCAGCGATCCCACCTACCTTGATCAATCTACGAACTACATAGGTTTGAGGTTTTGGAACATCTTTCTCGGCTCCGCAGTCGGCATGGTGGTCAATATTGCCTCTTTGGCCAAATACAGATAGGGACAAACTCGATCCAGCTTTTGCCCAGGCGCTCTCCAGTATCCACGAACTCTACGATCAGGTTATCGACGATTATCAGCAAGATCGTTTGGCTGCAAACGCGACCTCCCGCAAGCAAATGAGACTCGATATTGTGCAACAGCTTAACGCCATCGACTCCTTGCTGGGGAATGCCAAAAACGAACTGTGGTCTCCATTCACCAATACGGCACCATATGAAGGTTGGATGGCGTTACAAACGCGCGTCAAATCCCTATTTTGGTTGGTTGCTGATCTTGGTCTGGCTCTGGAGGGGGGAGATGGCGATCGCCTTCATTGGGGTCTGCAAGCCGAACTAGAAAATTTGATTCAGGCAACCCGTGCTACTTTCGATCACTTGAGCCAGGTTTCAGCGTTTCGCTCATCTCAACCATTCGACAATCCTCTGGCCAATCTTCCCGCGTTGAATCAAGCTATTGGCGATCGCCTTTCTCAAATTGATGAAGCTGATAATCTGCCAACCGACCTCGATCCAGGTGAGATTAAGCGCGTTTCGGCATCAATCTATGGCTTAAAAGCGATCGCGTCAGAATTGAATGATTTAACCCAGGCCATCGATTCTTCCGTTGCTGGATTTTGAGTCTGGAAGTTTCTGTAGATATCGATCTTTAATAATTAGCGAGATGAGTTCCAATTATGAGTACCTAAGCAAAATTATTTATACATTTCATTCTTCCCTAACACCTAACTCAACTATTGATCGTTAATGATTTTAATGAACAAAGTCCAATTACTCATTAGTCTGGTTATTTTTGCTTTCAGTTTCTCTGCGACCCCTGTTGAAGCCGAAACAGCGACAATCGAAGACCGCGCCAACATATCTGATTCCTCTAATTTGATTGTTCCAGAAAAAAAACTGCGAGTGGGCATAACAGGAACGCCACCCATCTTCATGGCTTCTGATTCAGGAAAGGTAAGTGGGATCAGCGTAGAGTATTGGCAAGAAATAGCTCGGGCTCTGGAACTCGATCATGAATTGATTTCCTACTCAACTGCGGAGGAAGCTTTAGCAGCTTTAGCCGGGGGAAAATTAGATTTAGCCCTGGGGGCCATTAGCATTACTTCTGAGCGAATTGCCAAGTTTGACTTCACCCAACCCCTTGCCCAAAATGAGCTAACCTTGCTCTTGCCCAGCTCACCGCCAACTTTGTGGAGTACCATCAAACCTTTTTTGGGCTGGGCGTTTCTCTCGTCATTAGGAGGGATTTGGCTCTGCATATTTATCGTGGGTAATCTGATCTGGTTTGCCGAGCGCCATCAAAACAGCGAGCAGTTTCCCAACTCTTATCTGAAAGGGGTCAATCAGGGCATGTGGTGTGCTTTAGCTACCTTTACTACCGTGGGATACGGCGATCGCTTTCCCGTAACGACTCTAGGGCGTTTCGTAGCTGGAATGTGGATGATTCTTTCTCTGGTAGTAGTGAGCTCTCTAACCGCTGGCATCGCAACGACCTTGGCGATCGCTTTTTCTAATCAGCCCTCGGATCGTTTTAATCACCCTAGTGATCTTAAAAGAGCCCGCGTTGCCACCATAGGTAAGGGTTCGGCTGAAACCAGTTGGGCTAAATTCTATCAGGCACGAGTGAGCGAAACCGAAAGTCTATCTGAAGCGGTTAAACTTTTGCAGAATGGCCAAGTCGATGGGATTGTCTCTAGTCGCAAGGCCCTAGAATACTATTTGCACCAGAACCCCCAAGCTTCGTATCAGCTAGCTAACTTTAAGTTTGGGACTGAATCTGTTGGCATCGCCTTGCCTCTCAACAGTCCCTTAACCAGGAAATTCAACGAGCTGCTACTCCAGTTAAACATCCAATTCCGCCTTCATGAAATTCGAGAAGATTGGCTCAATTCTTCCGAGGAAAACCAAGAGGAGAAACCAGAATAGAGCCCATAGTTTCCCCTGCGTTCAGTTCATTGAGTTAATTTTTAAAAAAACTCTATCTATGTAAAGAAGAATACTTTTATAGTAGTTCTACTATATAAAAAAACCAAAGTACATTCGCGTTATGGATTTTCTTATAGTAGTCTGTGGTCTAGGTTTAGCAATTTTCGGAGCACAGCTATTGGTTAAAGGCGGAGTGGCGATCGCCCCTTAGAGAGCCAGTGCCAAAAGTATTGCCCCACTAACTGATTTTTCTCAAGAAAAGCGGGACTAACCTGTACTTTGCTGTGACCGTTGACCATACGATTTTGCCCAAGGATTGGCTGTCAAACCGTGAGCTAAAATGCTTAAGATCACTGTGCAAGCAATCGTCATGCCTATCGTATGGCCATTGGGTAACTTTTCACCCAGTACAATCACGGCGAAAACAATACTTGCTAATCCTCGCGGACCAAACCAGCCCACGAATAGTTTGCTCTCTAGATCTAGAGCCATCCCAGATAAGCAGAGAACTACAGGTACGATCCGCACCAGAGTAAGACTTAAGATGGCGTAGAGGAGAATTGGCCCAGTGATTTGGCCCATAGCGAGACCGACAACGGCCGAACCAAAGGCAACCCAAGTAATCAGGGAAACAGTATCACCAGCGGCTTCTGAAGCTCGTAAGATTTCTTCTTTGTGAACTTTGGCAGCGCTGCCAAAGAATAACCCCCCGACAAAGGCGGCAATAAATCCACTTCCTCCCAAACTTTGGGCCGTAGCAAAGCAGGCGATCGCCAGGGCTGGCACCGAGACTAGCCGCCAAGTTTCCGAGAGCCAGTTTCGCTGGATGGCGAATTTACCGGACTGGGAACCGAGAATAGCTAAGCTAACTCCCACGAGCACGCCAATGCCAATTTCCTCGGCAAATAGGTGAAGCAGTAGTTGACCTGTACTAATTGAGCCATCTTGATTGGTCGCAAGAGTGAGAAACGCAAACAGAATCGGTACACAAATACCGTCGTTGAGACCGCTTTCCACGTTCAAATCTTCGCGAATGTTTGCAGGCACTTGAGGGTTACTGACTACCGCCTTACCTAAAGCCGCGTCCGTTGGGGCCAGCATCGTAGCTAGGATGGCCGCCTCAAATAAACTGAAATCTGGAAACAAGAGCCTGCCAACCCCAAACCCCAACAGGATACTGAGGGGAAGCCCTACCAAAAGCAGACGAAAGGGGAGGCGAACACTGATTTTAAGTAAGGCTAAATTGGCATTGGCTGCGTCTGTAAACAGAACCAGGGCTAGGGTTAATTCAGCGATCGCCCTCAAATATTCCGTATTGACATTGATCTGTAATATCCCTAAACCATAGGGGCCGCACAAAAGACCAAAAGCCACGAAAACCATTGCGTCTGAGATCCAGGTGCGTTTTAACCGCCCAGCAATGACGCTATAAAAAAATACGAAAGCCGCTAGAATAGCCCAATCGCTGTAGGGATTAATCATTAGGAATCATTATTTAAAGCTCGCTCAAAACCATAGAGGAGCAGGGCGAATAAAATTGCCAACCAGAACCAGAGTCGAGGCGGCTCACTAAAGATAACAATCGCCAGAACCACAAATCCAGCTATAGTCCACCACTTTAACCACCATTTCCACCATTGATACATTGCTGTTTATATTTGTCTACAGAAAGTTCTTGGGTTGATTACGAAAAGAGAGAAAAAGCTTCAAGCATTGTCTAGGTAGACGAGATTATCAGTGGATAAACTCAGTTTTGAGGGTACCAAAAAAGCTTTCGGCCACGGCATTATCCCAGCAGTTGCCCCGACGATTCATGCGACAGCTGATGTTAGCTTGTAGAAGAGCATTTTGCTAGTTATGACTAGCATATTGGGAACCGCAGTCAGAGTGGAAGAGTAGACCCGCTTCCGCCCCAAATATTCTCCTTATCTTAATGATATTGAACACGATTTTGCAGCCATCAAGCAATTGAGAACCTATGACAAAATCGGCAAAACCATTGATGAAATCAACCAAGACTATTGTGCTGCATAATGTTCTATTTTAAAGTAAATCTACTATATATTACTATATATTGTTGCGCTTCCAATCAAGGAGGATCGGCGATTGTCAGATCCAGGAATATCGATGAAGACGAGGTGGATTACACCTGCTATGTGAGAGAATTTTGTGCTCAGCGTCAGGTAACCGTGATGTCTGGCGGAGCTAAGGGGACAGTCTTTAAGGTTTTGCCACGACGATTCGACTAAAAAATTTCTTGACTAAATATATGTTTTAGGCTTTTGAGTCCCTGTTTAATTCGACGCGAAACAGTAATGACGCTGACTCCCATCTCTGCGGCCGCTTCCCGATGGGTTAAATCATGAAGGAAAACAAACTCTAGAATTTGTCGCGTACGACCTTCAAGTTGTTCTAAGGCTTGTTGCAATCGAATTTGATCCTCCTGGCTTAGTTGGAAGCTACGGTATTCGTCATCTGGTAAACAATCCCCAAAATTCATTTGACAGTCATCGTCCTGATTAACCTTCAAATCAAGACTCAGGGGCTCGCGATTTTTGATTGCTAGTTTGGCTTCCTGCCAGTCTTCCAGTGATACTTCTAATCGGTCGGCAACTTCAATATCGGTAGCTGGTTGCCCATGGGTCAGGAGGAATTTTTGTTGAATAACTTTTCCTCGCTGATTTAATTCCAACCAACGACGAGGAATACGAACACAATGACCTTTATCTCTCAAAAAATGTTGAATGCTACCGCGTACATAAGGAATAGCAAAAGAGCTAAAGGCGTTACCTTTTGTCGCATCAAACCGTTCCACGGCTCGGAGCATACCAATACAACCGACTTGCATCAAGTCTTCAAAGCTTTCACTGCACTGGGCTGACCAGTGGTGGGCTTCTTTTCGCACCAAACCAATGTTTAATTCCATGATGCGGTTACGGATTGAAATCGAGGAGGACTCTTCGTAGAGTTTGAAGAGCTTAATCGTTTCGAACTTGAGGGAATTGCCCACAGGGGGGCTAGTCGTTATGGTCATGGACATAGTTAGAAAGGATCTGGCCAGAGCAGCAAAGTGAAGACATTAAACGAGCAAAGAGCCGTCCCATGAAGTTAATCAATGAGAAAAGCTGAGTCGAATAGGTTTCCTGGTGAAATGTCAGGTTTCCAAAAGCCCATGGGTAGGTGAGGCTCTGGTCGTACACCTAAAAGTAAACAAGTTGAGTTTTAAAACCTGCTTTGTATAACGTATCTAATTAGAGGCCCCATACACATCAGCAGATTCATTGAGAGAGTGAAAAAAATTAAGTTGGGTGATTACTGATAAATACGGAAAAACTGTACTGAAAGCGTGTGGAACTTGGTGGTGTAGGAAAGTCGTGAAACCCTTACCGGATATGAACTCTCAGTACAATAAGCTTATTTAGAACGCAGCTAATATCCAACGAAAAATATGGATTTTAGTCAGACTGTTCCTTTGAGTCGGCTGTTTATGATTACTCCTGACCCAAGTTTATCTAGATCTGTGCCGGTACAGGCACTGGAAATCTCCATAGCAGAAATGTCACAATAAAAGTCTTTTCACCCGTTGAAACCTTTTAGCAATCATCTACCCTAAGGAGTGATAACTGTGGATGCAATGGAATTTTTTCAAAAAAGCGCTGGTAACTGGAGATCCCAGCGCACAACCCATCATTTAGCCTTTCGTCGTGCAGAAACCGGAACCTCTGATATTACGGTAGAAGCGTTGGGAGCAGATAACGAAAAGGTCATTGACATCTGTAAACTCCATGATTGTGACCCCGCTAAAGCAGCGGGTGGGGCGTTCGTCCGCTGGAAAAGCAATATGGACTGGGATAAGGAAGATGAAAATCATGAAGGCACAACGGTTTTTGCCCTGATTCCCGACGACGATAATCCCCGGCAAGGTATGTTACTGCGGGAACGGGGCTATGCGGAAATTGTCCCGATCGCCGGTCGTTACCACCTTGATGAGGAAGAAGCATTAGTTTTGGTGACCGATTATGAAACTATGACCACCATCGAACGATTTTGGTTTGCCAATCCCGATATGCGTCTGCGAACCAGTACTGTCCAGCGTTACGGTGGGTTCAACACTGCCACCTATTGCACCGAAATGCGGGTCTCAGACCTAGAAACCCCAACCGCTGTTAAGCCTTCTGCTTACGAACAATTTTGTGGGTGGTAACGTTTTATTTTTCTCTCTTTTTTCCATGCGTTAGGGCATCCATTTGGGTGCAAACCCTGGTGTCAACTCTTGGGGAAGCAGAGTGGAATCTGTCTGGGTTTCAATATCTTCCGGAATTTGTAAAAACCAGACCCGTCCATCGACGATCGCCTTCTGGGATTCTGTCAAAGGATCGGTGGGATCAGCACTGTCTCTGGTGACCACTTGATCAAAAATGAGAGCAAGGCCATCCGGCGCGATGCTCAAATCCACATCTGGGTAGTTGGGGAGGGCCAAGAGGGGTTGGCTTTGCCGTGTAGCTAAGTTGACCACCGCTAAGTAGGGTTCTTCTTGCACTGAACCCTCTGGTTGGGGGACATAATCGGTTCGCAAACAAAAGGCGATAGTGGGAGCTGCGGGGTCATAATGACAGGTTTGAATCGGGTATAAATCCCGTAGTATTTCGCGCTCTTCATTCGTGCTTAGATTCGCCACAATGGCGGAGAAGGTAAAATCCACGTTTTGTTTGCCTAGCAGGAGTTGTTCGCCATCTTCAGAAAAGGCAAAAGCTTGTTGGTAGCCAGCCAAGAATTTCGAGGTTCCCCCATCCGCTGTTAATGGAATGATTGAGACCCCATTGTTTTGGGTAACGGCAAGGCGATCGCCCCGGGGCGAAACAATAAATGCTTCTCCCTGAATGCCTAGGGGGCGAGGACTCCCATTTTGAGGGACTGCCCACAGCCCCGAATCGGCAGGGTTATCACGGTTTTGTCGATCCAGCACTAACATTGCCCCATTTTTCGACAGGGCTAAACTTAAATTGTTATAGGGTTGATTATCAAATAAGCGCTCCAACCGTCCAGGGGAGGGAGAAGCTTGGGTGTCCGCATTATTAACCCCCGTGATAACGGTGAACAGATGTTGTTGACCACTGCGACGGGTGGCATCACTCGCGAGAAAAATCAGGCGATCGCCAAGGGGATAGATCTGAAACTGTCGAACCGAGAGGTCGGTGGGGGTCAGAATGATTTTTTTGGGGTCTTGGGAATTGGTGATGTCAAACAAAATTAGTCGCCCCCGTTCTTCTTCATTCACCCCAATGTAAATAAAACTTCTGGTGCGACTGGTAATGAGGCTGGTGAATGTCGTCTCCCCACCTTGGGGGGTCATGGTCGGTAGCGTTAGGTTGAGTTGATAATTTTTTCCGTAGTGGGGAGTTTCTGTCAGGGTATAAAACCATTCCCGACTCCGCCAGCTACTCGTACCCGGCAAAGGAGGATCAAGGGTCAATTGGGTTTCGATGTCAGCCGGTGACACAGGATGATTGAAGCGCATCATTAACCGCTGCGTTTGAGCGCCAATGTTACTGTTCTGCCAACTGTAATAACTAACCCGTAAAGGGGTTTGATTCCCCCGCCCAAAGACCACCGCAATCAATATTAATAAAATCGCGGCGATCGCCAATATGGTGCGGTCAAAGGGGGTGAGTTTTTTAAGGGTTTCCAGGTTGAAACGTGAAGTCATTAGGCAGTTCTATGCCTCAGCGTCAGTCTTTGGTTTGGGCTGATAGGTGGAGGCGACGTAAAGCTCCTTGAGTTGTTGCTTGTCCACAGTGGCCGGGGCCTGGGTGAGGAGGCAACTCGCTTGTTGCGTTTTCGGGAAAGCAATCACATCCCGAATGGAGTCTTCGTGGGCCAACAGCATCACTAAACGGTCTAAGCCGTAGGCAATGCCGCCATGGGGCGGGGTGCCAAAATCAAACGCATCCAACAAAAAGCCGAATTTTTCATCTGCGTCATCGGGCGATAGGCCAATGGCATCAAACACCCGGGCTTGGATGTTGCGTTGATAAATCCGTAAACTTCCACCCCCGATCTCAATGCCATTCATAACCAAATCGTAAGCTTGGGCACGGGCAGTCTTAATGTCGTCCAGATCATCAGGGTGGGGAGCGGTAAAGGGATGGTGCAGCGCTTCTAACCGTTTTTCGTCAGCATTCCACTCGAACATCGGAAACTCCGTAATCCAGAGTAAATTGATCTGGTCTGGGTCAATTAATCCGAGTTGTTCCCCCAACACCAGCCGGAGTCGGGCTAGGGATTTATTGACTGTTTCGGTGTCTCCAGCGCCAAATAAAAGCAAGTCCCCAGGAACTGCTCCCGTTTGTTGCAGGAGTGTTGTCACTTGCTCCTCGCTCAGGTTGTCTTTAATCGCTCCGATGGTATCAATTTCGTTATTGTCCCGGATTCGGATATAGGCAATGCCTTTAGCGCCCGCCTCCGTCGCTTCCTTAAACAAATCACCGCCGGGTTTAATCCGCACATTGGAAATCGTGTCATTCCCCCCTGGCACCCGCAACACTTTGACGGAACCCCCGTTTTTGACCGCAGCCACAAAGACTTTAAAGCCACAGTTTCCCATGATGTCTGAAGCATCCACTAACTCTAAGCCAAAGCGAGTGTCAGGCCGGTCTGTACCATATTTTGCCATCGCAGCTTGATAGGTTAGGCGGGGAAAGGGGCGGGGTAGGTCAATCCCCTTAACAGTTTTGAAAATGTGGCCCATCAATGCCTCATTGAGTTCCAGAATTTCTTCCTGCCCCATGAAGCTCATTTCCATGTCAAGCTGGGTGAATTCCGGCTGGCGATCGGCACGGAGGTCTTCATCCCGAAAACAGCGCGCAATTTGATAGTAGCGGTCTGTCCCTGCCACCATGAGTAATTGTTTGAATAATTGGGGAGACTGGGGCAAGGCGTACCATTCCCCTGGATTGACCCGTGAAGGCACGAGATAATCCCTCGCTCCTTCCGGCGTTGAACGAGTCAGAATTGGGGTTTCAATTTCTAAAAAATTTTCTTGGTCTTCTAAAAACCGTCGGATTGCCTTCACCACTTGATGGCGGAGTTGCAAATTATGACTGAGTCGTTCTCGCCGCAGGTCAAGGTAACGATACTTGAGGCGCACATCGTCCCGTACCTGTTCCGCTTCATGGCTCGACACAACAAAGGGCAATTGTTTTTTAACGGCATTTAATAAGGTGATTTGATCCGCGTAGATTTCCACCGCACCAGTGGGCAGTTTTTCATTTAATGATTCCGCTGGCCGTTGGGAAACGGTTCCCCGTACTTCCACTACGTACTCATTCCGTAAACTCTCGGCCACGGGATAGGATGTGGGGGTCTGGGTCGGATTACTCGCAATTTGTACAACACCACTCCGGTCCCGCAGATCAATAAACACGACACCCCCATGGTCGCGACGGCGATCGACCCAACCAAATAAAGTTACCGTCTCACCAGTGTGGGTAGAACGTAAATCGCCGCAGTAATGGGTACGCATATCGTGCAGAAAGTAAACGAAAATTTTAAAAAAAGAATAATCAACGGAGGCGATGGGGTCACCACGTAGCCAAATCTAGACGCGCAGAAATTGAATCTTGTCACCATAACCCGGTTAGTTATCCTATCACTGATACTTAGGGAAACAGACCCGGATTAATCCAATTAGGGGAAGTCGGGAGTTTTTGGGGTGTCTTCCCTCAAAGCCCAAACCCCCCGGAAAGTTTTATCAAGATCATCACCACCCCCGTAAGTCCGACACATAGTAGTCCTGCCAAGCCGGCCAGGGGTTGATTGCCTCTGCCGACCCAATAATTTCCTTCGGTATCAGGATAGGTAACAAGTCCGGTTGCATCGGTTGATGCCAGACCCAAAACCCAGCCGCTATGGAGCCCCCAGGCCAACCCCAAGTGGTTGCCATCACACCAGTAAGCCACGCCTAGGACAATACCCAATAACCATAATCCGGGCAGTTGCCAGTAGGTGATTCGCCGTTCCCACAGTAAATGCAGCAGCGAAAACCCAGTGCTAATAATCCCCACTGCTAACCAATAGGGAAGCTGTTGATGCAACTGAACGAAAAAAATTCCCTGAAAAATTAATTCTTCCACCCCGGCGATCACTGTTGCTAGCAAGAAAAAAACAGGGATTAATTGTCCCCATTGGCGGAGTTGAGACGGTTGCCATTGCACCCATTGCCCCTGAATTTGTTGAGCATAAACGCCCCCTAGTCCCCCGATGGCGATCGCCATTCCCAGTCCAAACATTTTCCCTTCTTGTAAAGTCCATTGCAATCCGTAGTCTGCCCATGAAGCTTGCTCTAATTGCATACCAGCCGCAATCACCACAGGCGCAAGGCCGTACAGAGATAGTAGGAGCGGCAGTTTATGTTCAGGCGCGACAACTTGAAAGGGCCGCCATTGCCATCGTTTGCCAATCAGCCAGGCGATCGGTAACCAGAGCAAAAGCCAGACAAGGAGAAAAATAACTGGCTTCAAGTAAAAAGACATATTGATTGCGGGTTCCATGACATCACAACTTATCCAGATTAAAGATAAAGCATTATGCCATGTGGCCTAGATTCCGTATGGGTATCGGATTATTTCAACAGTTTTACAGCAAAAAAAACAGGAGAATCCATGTAAATGAAATCTCCTGTACAAGACGATTTTATTTTTTCAAGCCGAAATCTGTCATTAGAAGACTAAGATTCGTCATCATCCGCTAGACCATTTTCATCGAGTTGTTTGAGATGAATATGTTTATAGCCTAGTTTGATTTCAAACTCGTCACCAGATTTAAGACCCATCTGTTCCGTATAGGTTGAGCCGATGACAATCTGCCCATTTTTGTGGACACTAACCTTAAATGTGGGTTCACGCCCGCGTCCATCTTTGGTGCTATTAGAATCGAGGGGAACCCCTTTAGCAGCTAGTAATGCATCATAAAAATCAGTTAGATTTACCCGTACTTGATCCTCTTTAGACTTGGAGTAGTAACCACAAGCCTTGGCTGTTTCACGGCGGGGTAATTTGGCGGACTCCTTGACTTTCTGGAGTAGTGCTTTACCCGTCAAGGGGGTAGTGGGTAGTTCGGTCATAGCAGTGGGCATGAGGCTATTTCTTTCCTCTTATTATGTGTGAATGGTGTTCAAATTTATGCAAATAATCTTTACTACTAAAAATATAACATCAAAACTTAGCAGAAAACAAAATTATCCTTTCTTTATAGTATTTTTTTTGGATGCTTATTCCTATTCCTACCCTGTTACCTGGGATGGGCAAAAAGCAGATGTAGTGGTAAGCTTTACCCAATAATTTAAGTTGTTTGACGATATTAATATCGCCCGAGTATCCTGTCGGCACAGGAATGGGAGTCTTAATTTCTTGACAGAGAATCAGGCAAAAATCTCAGCAAAAATTATTTTTACGTCATTATCTATTTGCTAAGAATGCTCAGCGAAGTCTTCTTGAGTTAAGCCTTGGGGTGAAAAATGGACAATGAATTGCCAGCACAAAAAAAGTGTCAGTCCCGCCATATAGGTAACCAGAGCACACCAGAGCCAATGATTATTCTGCTTTAGCAATGCAAAACCAATACAGGGTAAATACCCGAAGAAAAATGCCATCAACGTGCCATTCCGGAGGGTTGCGGTCGCATTTACCCCAATAAAGTAACCTTCAAACATCAAAGTGATTGCCGTGATTGACAACAGCGGTATTAACCAAAGGCTGTATTGAAACAGTGCTTCGTTAATGTCTGAGTGGTTGGTTAGGGTGAAAAAAATCGTTCTGGGAAAGGCAATGGTTACTGAAGCGATGCCCAACGCAATCAGAATTGCAATTCCCAATGACACCGACAGTACTGGTGTTAGGTAGTCATACCGCTTTTGAATATTAAAATTTGCGACCAGTGCCTGGTTCGTCATCCCCACCCCATTGACTGCAAACTGACTCAAAAAGGCAATTTGGAGTAACAGGCCATTTTGAGTCAATATTTCTGTGCCCAAGAAAGAACTCGCATTAATAAATAGAGCAAACGTGGTTATTAGGATTAAATATCGAATCAGGATATGGCTTTTGAATACAATGATTTTCTGGAAAGCTAACCAATCTAAAGCCTCCCAAGCACTGCGTAACACCGTCCAATCTGCAAAACGAGCAATCCCAACGAGTGCAACGAAAAGAGCTAAGTACTGACTGGCCGCAGTTCCCCAACCAGCCCCCGCACTGGCTAAATCCCATCGGTAGATTAGCCAATAGTCAAATCCTACGTTGGCAAAGTTGGCAACGAAAGAAATGAGAAAAATGAGACCATTTCGTTCTTGTCCAATTAACCAGCCGAGAATGACAAAGTTGATGAGTACTGCTGGTGCGCCCCAAATACGGGCATTAAAGTACTCTATTCCCGATTGCTCTACGGCAATTGTGCCATTCAAAAGAAAAAACCCTAACTTTTGTAGGGGATACTGTAGTAACACCATTCCCACACCAATCACCAACGCGATTAGGGAACCCCGCAGTCCGACAAACCACAGTTCTTCCCCGTCATCTTTTCCGACTGCCTGGGCTGTCAATGCGGTAGTGCTACTCCTCAGGAATCTTAAAACACGATAAAGGTAATCAAACAGAATAGAGCCGAGGATAACGCCCGCTAAATAGTTAATGTCTGATAGATGTCCGAGAAAAGCCGTATCCACTAATCCCGCAAGGGGAACCATCATGTTGGCTAGAATGGCGATTGAGGCTAGGCGAAAAAAACGTGGCAAGAATGGATATGTTTTGGGGAATGCCAAGGTCATCGCATTAGGGAAAGATGAGAATAAAAATAGCAAAAAGTTGGTAGATCCTAACAATCACTAAGACTCTCTCTGTACCTAGAGTGTTTTTCTGACTCTATTTCACCAACCAACCCGTCCTAAGTTTTAGTGAATTATTTCGTTCAAATCCTTGTAGTCTCCTTCTGGACTAATTTTTGAGGAGGAGTCTAGAAGCTAGAGGATTTATAGAAACAATAGTGATTAAGCGGGTTCCGCTAACCACAAGAAAAATTATTGTTTTTTGTTTTAACTAGGCTGGAGGTATCGCCAGAAGATCTATTGCTTCGCTAGGCAAGTTAACCTCAGTTGTAACATAGATTGCCTAGCCCAACTTGAATCTGTCTACCATTGAATGTCACTGAGGGAAGATCAAAAATTGGTTTAACCAAACCAGCAGGCTTGGCCAATAGTTGTGGCCATTCATCTAGGCCTGAGTCAGGGCTATTCATCCCCGGTTTAATTCTGCCGTCCCATTTAATCCTCATTCCCAACTGAATATCTCATCTCAATCTCGATTGAGTCTGTATGGGTGGGTTCCGTTCATTCAGCCTCGACTGGGACTTGGTCTAACAATCGTTGCACAATGACTCTGGCTTGCTTGCCGCTAGCCGGGATTAAGCGGTGTGCCAGTACATGGGGCGCGACAAACTTAACATCATCCGCAGTACCATAATTGCGTTGTTCCAAAAAGGCGATCGCCTGGACAGCCCGCTGCAGGGTCACAGTCCCACGAGGACTCACCCCGAGGTTAATATCTTCACTTTGTCGTGAAGCTCGAACTAAGCGCAAAATGTAACGCTGTAACTCTTCTGTCAGGGTGACTTTTCGTACCGCAGATTGAAGCGCTTCGACCTCTTCCAAGGAAATACAGGCTTGCAAATTATCAACCGCAGTGAATTTCTGTTGTCGTTGCAACATTTGCAACTCTTCCGCCTCTGACGGATATCCTAGGGTTAGGGATAGGGTGAATCGATCCATTTGAGCTTCCGGCAAAGGAAATGTTCCTTGATATTCAATCGGATTTTGGGTGGCAATCACAAAGAAAGGATGGGGAACGGCTCGGGTATCACCATCAACGGTGACTTGTTTTTCTTCCATGACCTCCAGCAGTGCAGACTGAGTCCGGGGAGTAGCTCGATTAATTTCATCTGCCAGGAGAATGTTCGTAAAGGCTGGCCCTGCCAGGAATTCAAACTGACGACTGCTAGGATTCCAGATATTTGTTCCTGTAACATCGGTGGGCAATAAATCCGGGGTACATTGCACCCGTTGAAATTTCCCGTTAATGGAACGGGCAAGGGATTTGGCTAGAAGGGTTTTGCCTACCCCGGGCACGTCTTCTAGTAGAGCATGTCCCCCACTCAGGAGCGCGACCAGTACAAGCCGAATGGCTTCCTCTCTACCGACAATGGTTTGACTCAGATTTTGCGTCAGGGTAGCAATTTTTTCCTGCATGAAGAGCTTGGAAGTATAGGGGACACAGGAGCGATGGATAAATCAGAGTTGATAGATCAAACTCCTAGATTAGAATGCCCTATCTTGGCGGCGATTCTTCATTGACAACGAAAAATTCCGATAGGAATTTATCGCAACCTTAGATGATTCACCAAGAGCAAAACTATTGCTGTGCAGGCTTTTGATGCGTTTTTGTTTTCACCAATGACTCCAGATTGCTATGGATCCTGACCTGAATTATCCCAGTAATGCCCCCAGAAGCAGGACAGTAGATTAGGGAAAAAAGTCTATCTCCTACCATAAGTACAAATATAGCGATTTTCATAGGTGTGAGGTCACCCTGGAATGTCCAAAACCTTGATTTTATTGGAATTCACCGCACCTCAGTTGTACGCAAACCGCTATAAAATCGCCTATTTTGCAGTCAATGAGCAAATTATTGTGATCATTGCTAATAGCTCATTCATGAAGATGGTCTTTCTTCATTACATCGACTACCAAATAAATACGTAAACATATAGGTGAATTCGCAGCCGATAAAGAATATCTGAAAAATCAAATAAATCCATAATAAAAGCATCATGACATTCCCAATTACACCATAAGCTTTAAAATTTTCTCCAATTCTGATGATCCCACTACTGATAGCACTTTGCAGACCCATCAATGTTGCAGCAGTAAACAGAGAACCCGGAATAATATCCCGCCATTTGAGATGGGTAGAAGGGAGTACTTTAAATAACATCACAATAATCCAAGTCGTTAATAAGTAGGAAATACTGGCTTGTAGCCCCCTAATTAACATCAGATTATCAAGCTCAATCCAGCTTATTGACTGCTCAAATCGATTGATAATAGTCATGATGATTTTGATGGCTAAGTTAGACAGCATTGATGACAAAAAAACAAAAACTGTACTTAGAACCAACAAAAAAGCCATTATTTTATCTTTCACAAATTGGAAGGCATGATGTTTGATTCCTGAGTCTTTTGGCACTTTTTTATGAACCAGCCAAATTTTGTCTACACTCCGATTAAGGGCATCAAATATTCTGCTGGCGGTTAAAATCAGAAGTCCAAACCCTAAAATTCCTGCACCAAAACTACTACGATTAAGGCTCAATAACGTCTCTTGCACCATTTTGAATGGCTCTGCTGGCAGAATATTGCGGGCAAGTTCTATTAACTGAAGATAATAATTGGAATCAGGGCCTAGGATCATGCCAAGAACACTCAGCATGACTAGCAAAATTGGAAAAAGCGAAAAAAGGGAATAGTATGCCAACGCTGCTCCCTTTTCTATACATTCATCCCGCTGCCATTTTAAGATTGTTTGGATAAATAGCTGAGTGATTTTAGCCGGCAGAATAACTTGCTGGAAAAATGCTAGAAATTTTCCGATTTTTGATTGATTTTTACCCATTAAGATGTAAGTTTGGGTTTTCTTTTTAGGAAGATGGTAGCAAATTAGTAATTGTAAAGTCTAGGCGCAGAGATATAATAAATCTCATCATCAATAACATGGATCATTAGGGCTGCAAAATGTTCCTATCAATGTCCAGACAGGCAGAGGGTTTTCAATGGGTAGTTAGGGAAGGATGAACATTGAATAAGTGACGTTACTGCCCAATCCACCAGGACTAAACTTAATTCCCATAAAACCGCTAGCTTAAAAGACCGTGATTTGGGCGATCGCCATCAATAAATCAGCAACGATGGCGGCGGGCCAGGTTCCTTCTGCCCGGCGACCCTGCTGTAAAATCCACCGCAATTCGTAGGCATCGGGTAAACCAGAAACCTCTAACCAGATGTTCTCATTTTCTAGATTGCACTGTATGGTTTCCTCCGCCATTAATTCAGGGGCAATCAGGGTCACCGTCTCTGATAATTCCGCAGTTAGGCGCTGAAAATCGGTAAACTCTGCTTGGGTTAATTCCACTGCCCAATCCGCACCCCCAATGAGGAAGGGATAGGCTGACTGAGCCGGATCATATCCCACTCGCCATCCTTCACCTTGCTTCAAAATTTTAGCCATACCCTGCACCAATGTGACCTATGGCATGAGTAACTGGGCATCCCCCGGCTTGGACAGGGTCGGCTCATCGGGATTGACAACCGCTGGTTCATCAGGAGCGGGCGCTTGGGTTGCCGGATTATCGGGATCGGCGGCAGCAGGGGCAGTGCGGGGACGGTAAATTTTAGCCAGAATGTCTACCAAATCCTGGCGTTGCTGGCGATTGAGTTGCTCAATAAGCTGACGGTCTCCCTCTAGCGGACTGGTTTGTAAACTAGAAAAACCAGGATAGCGGTCAGCAGAAATAGTTTCATTGACCCCCAAATAATCAGCGAGGGTCAACTTCCAGTCGAAGCGAAAACGGGTGGAACGCCGTCTTATGTCCCGGTGATAGCGAATTAGGCGACTAATGAGGGTATTTTCCGCGTCCACTTCCCCATCACTCTGGCGCTTGTAGGTATTGGCGCGGGGCAAATCCGGGAAGGCTTCATACACTTGTTGGGCGGCCGCCTCTACCAAAATCGTATAGCCCCCAGCCGGTACGACAGATTGCGCTGGGGTGGAGGGCATCGGGTGGAGTAGGAGGGTCAAGCTCAAACTCAACAAACCGAGCAATCCTAACGGCAATTTTCGGGTCAATATTTCTCGGAATTTCACACTGATCATGGTAGGAAAAAAACGCGGTTGAACGGCTTGTACCCCAGTGATAGGGGGTGACCCCATCAAGTATCACTAATAATTTCCGGTTGGGTTAACTCATCCGACATTTCAATCACAGCCCGGATCGCTGGCTTCATATTGGGGTCGTCAATGCTATCAAACTCCTCATAGCGATTTTGTTTTGCTCGCTTGGCCACCATAACGGTGATGTGGTAGCGATTAGAAGCAGCATTCATTAATTCTTCCGCACGCGCCACGATGTGGGAAGAATCGAAAGTATTACGTTTGAGCATAAATTTGGATGACCAAAGGAAGAACGGCAACCCGCTGGCTAGACTGGCTTGGGCCTAAACAACGGTACGATGCCTCACCAGTCTAACGGATCGCTGTGGGGGTCACTGGGTTTTTTCGCCCATGAAAATTCTGCCAATAACCATTAGAATCATTGCTTAGTGTTAACGAATGTAACTAGCCCTGGTTATGTCTGAATCGATGCGCAAGCGCCGACCCATGGTTAGTAAGACTTAAGTTTTTGCCCCAGTTTTCAGTTTTGATTTGAGCGCATGACCGAATCTGCTAATTCTCCCGCCGCCTCCCCCTTATCTCGTCGGACAGCCCTGAAGCTACTGGGAGTAGGAGCGGTGGGCGGCGCTCTCAGTTATTCTCGTTTGGCAAAACCCCAGCCGGCTCACTATCAGCCGGACACACTGGAGCTACCGAAATATCTTTCTGCCCCAAAGTCGGTGGTGGTGGTCGGGGCAGGACTAGCGGGTTTAGCCACGGCCTATGAACTGAGTCAACGGGGATTTAAAGTCACTCTGCTGGAAAAATCGCCCAACTTAGGCGGCAAGATTGCGGGTTGGACTGTGCAAGTGGGCGGAGAGTCTTTCCAAATGGAACACGGCTTCCACGGCTTTTTTCCCCAGTATTACAACTTAAAAAGCCTCGTCAATGAATTGGCGATCGCCGATAATTTTCGTTCCCTAGACTTTTACTCGTTGGTGTTTCGGGAAGGCTATGCCCCGGAAGTTTTTCGTCCCAGCCATTCTGCTTTTCCCTGGAACATCGTTGATTTAACCATTTCTTCCCCCAATCGTTTGCAATGGGGAATCAACCTAACCAAGCCGTCCCATTGGCAAGTGTTCCAGGCTATTACGGGCTTTCAAATTCCCAAAAGCTATGACCGATTGGATAACATTTCTGTCACCGATTGGGTGTCCAAAGGATTTCCCAAAGGGTTATATGACCTCTACTTTCTCCCCTTTGCCAAGTCCAGCCTCAATGCCCCTGATCAGTTGAGCACAGGCGAGCTGATGCAATTCTTTCATTTTTACTTTTTTGGCAATCCAGAGGGGCTGGCCTTTAATGGCACGAAAGACGATATGGTCACCAGTCTTGTGATGCCCATGATTCAAGCCATTGAAGCCAAAGGAGGTCGGGTCATTACCGAAGCAACGGTGCGAAAAATTCAAACAACCGACAACACCATCCGAGCGTTGCACTATGTCCAGGGCGATGACCCCGTTAGCCGGGTACCGTTTACGGTGGCCCGGAATGATCTGTTATCTCCGGATGCTACTGCGGCCAATGGCAACACAGACATCTACTACGGCGCTGGCGATCGCCTCTATGTCGTGGAATCTGGGGGCAAAGAAGCGGTGTCGTTAACCTGTAGCCATCAGGGCTGTACCGTCGCCAAACAAGTAGATGGCAAGTTCATTTGTCCCTGTCACGGAGCCGTCTATGATGCCGACGGGACGGTTATCCAGGGGCCGGCAAAACGGAATTTGGCCAAATTCAATGTACAAAAAGGCGCTGGCAGCGAAGAAGTGACGTTAGTGTCTCAAGCCAAGCGCCCAGTCCCCAGTCATACCCTTGCCGCAGACTATTATGTGTTGGCGGCTGATGTGGTAGGGATGAAGCATTTATTTGAGCGTTTAGAAGGGGAGGCCCCGCCCCAATTTGTGCAATCCGTCAAACAGTTAGCGGTGGCTGATCCCTTTGCCGTGGCACGATTTTGGTTCGACCAGGACTTTGAATGGGAACACAGTAAATTCACGTCCCTCTCCGGATACCGCCTGACGGATAGCATTACGCTTTACCACCGCATCCAAAGCCAATTTATTGAATGGGCAGAGCGGACAGGGGGCAGTGTGGTGGAACTCCATGCCTACTGTTACAAAGAAGCGGAATTTCCCACCCAAACAGATTTGTTAGCCACCTTTGAAGCAGAATTATACGAAATTGTCCCCTCCCTGGCCACAGCAAACTTATTACACCGAGAATTGGTCAATCAGAAAAACTTCTCAGGATTCCCCCCCAACAGCTATGGCGATCGCCCCACCACGGAAACCCCCATCACCAATCTTATTTTTGCCGGCGATTGGGTAAAAATGCCCTTTCCCTGCGGCTTAATGGAACGGGCCGTCAGCAGTGGACTTTTAGCCGCCAATGCCATCTGTCATCAAGAAGGACTCCAACGCCGGGATTTACTCACTGTGATGCCGGAAGGTGTCTTACAAAAAACCTTTTTGGCTTAACTATCCCTCCTCACAGGGGGGTGACCTTATCCCGAAAAAGTGGACAGTGGGATTAAGCGCCTTTTTTCCTAAATTTTGTCGCCGATTTTCTTTGCAATGGCTCCAGCCCCCCGCCTCAGTGTCATCATTCCTGTCCTCAACGAAGCTGCGATTGTGGGCTCGGCATTACAAGCATTTCCCTGGTCGGTAGATACAGAAGTTTTAATGGTTGATGGGGGGAGTGAAGACGAGACAGTGGCCCTTTGTCAGCAATATCCTGTCAAGCTTTTGTCCAGTTCCCAAACCGGACGGGCCTGGCAGCTGAACCAAGGAGCAGCCCAGGCCCGAGGAGACATCCTTTTATTCCTCCATCTCGATAGCCGCTTACCGTTGGATCATGTCCAACAAATTGAACAAACGTTAGCGCAACCGGGGGTCGTTGCCGGGGCATTCCAGTTTCGGGTAGCCCTGCCCGGTTGGTCCTATCGGGGGTTAGAAACGCTGGTTAATTGGCGATCGCACCGGTGGCAACTGCCCTACGGCGATCAGGGTTTATTTATCAAACGTCAGAAATTTTGGCAACTAGGGGGGTTTGCAGCCTTGCCCCTACTAGAAGACTATGAATGGGTGCGACGACTACATCACCATGGCTCTGTGGTGATCGCCCCCAGCCCGGTTCTTTGTTCTGGCAGACGTTGGCAGCAATTAGGGCTAGTACGCACAACATGCATTAATCAGGTCATCCTCTTGGCTTACCACTGTGGCATTGCCCCGACCACCTGCCCACTGGTATTATCAACGGTGACAAGAAGTAGATTGTGTCTAAGATTCTAGCTAAAGTTCCTAGGGTTGCTTGGTCCCTCATTCGGTTCGTTTTTGCGACAGGGCAACGCATCCTAATAAACGTGAAAAGAGTCCGCCGCAGAGGTGAAAATATTTTTGACCTTATCCCAACGCTGTTCAGAGGTTGATAAGTCAAACGTAATCAGTTTTCCTCGATTGGTCGTGACGCTAGCTAGGTCATGGCGTTCAATAGCATCACCCAGAAAAACTTGATATTCAAGCGTGTAATAGGTTTGGTTGTCTTCTTGACGCTCGTCCGCAGAAATTAATTCTGCTCGGCGATCGCCAGCATTATTTTGATTAACCGTTTTCATAAATCGGTAGCCGACATCCGTGGGGGACCCCAAATCAGTGAGGGTTTTATCCGTGGGAATGTTGCTAATAATGACGCTTAAATTTTCATCCCGCTCAATCAAATCCCGAAATACAACATCAACTCCAGGGGAAGCATCTTTGACATCTACCCCAATCCAGCCGTTGGGGTATAAAAACTCATAGCCGTCTTTCGTGTCGCTATAACGCTGCAAGCCACCAATTCCGATACCGTTCCCGCAGGCTGTCAACAGTAAAGTCATTGCCAAGAACAAACCTAAAAATGCCTTAGAACCAACAAATCGGAGCTTGGAAACCATGGAAAAGATACTCAAACAATCACAGCGCTAGGCAGACTGACCAAACAGACGGATAGAAATCTGTCGCCGTTTTAATGTCAGGCTTTCCCCATTAAACCGTTAATTGTCCCTAAAGACCATAAATCCAGAGCGTAAACAAGGGGGTCAGCAAGGACAAAATTATGGTTAAAGGCATGCCAAAGCGAACAAAATCGGTAAAACGATAACCGCCTGGACCATAGACCATGGTATTAGTCTGGTAGCCAATGGGGGTCATAAAGCTATTTGAGGCCGCAAAGGTGACCACAAACATAAACGCCATGGGATTTAACCCTAGGGTGACAGCGACTTTGACGGCGATCGGCAGCATCAAAAGTACAGTAGCGCTATTGGATAAAATTTCTGTTAACAGCGCTGTGGCGAGGTAAAACACCAGCAGAAAGCCATAGGGGGGTAAATTGCCGCCAGCTTGAATTAAATGTTCTGCTAACCAACGGGTCATTCCTGAATTTTCCATCGCAGTCCCCAGCGGAATAAGACCGGCTAACAAAAAAATAATGTCCCACCGCACTGCACCATAAATTTCCCCCGGCTTGATGCAGCCAGTCATAATCATTGCCATCACCCCCAACAAAGCCGTAATTGCAATGGGGAACCAATTCAACCCCGCAACAATGATGACGCTCGCGACAATGGCGATCGCCGTTAACGCTTTATCAATCCGGAGATTTTCCCGCTCTTTTTCTTCAAGGACTAACAATTCACGGGTGGTTTGTAACCCCAAAAAACTTTCTTTCGGCCCTTGTACCAAAAGTAAATCTCCAAACTTTAAGCGGACTCTACCCAGCCGTTGCCGGATTAGTTCTTCCCCCCGTCGGACAGCAATTACCGTGGCATTGTAGCGTTGCCGGAATCGTAGATCCTTCAGGGTAGAACCGATTAAGCGGGAGTTAGATAGGATCAGCACCTCTGCCACTTTTTCTTCCGCCGTATCTAACGCTGCGATTTCGTTTTTAGCAGCATTGCTCTGGGGAAATTTGACATCGGCTAAAATCTCCACGCCCCGCTCATCTCGAAACCGGAGTAAATCTTCCCGCCCGCCCCGGACTAATAATATATCCCCCATGGTCAAAACCTTATCGGCTAGCGGCTGGGGAAAGTGGGTGTCGTTATGAATCACTTCCAGCACGTCTACGTCGAACTTACGCTGCAAGCCAGATCGCCGTAGGGTAAGGCCGATCAAACTTGACTGCGGTGGAATAATGACCTCACTCACATAATCTTTGAGTTGATATTCATCCGCAATATTACCGGAATTAGCTGGGCGACGAGCGGGGAGTAACCGGGGGGCGGCGATCGCTATGTACGTTAATCCAAAGCAGAGGGTAATGATGCCGAGGGGAGTAAACTCAAATAAGCCGAATGCTTCTCCTGTTAACTGTTGGGCGAGCCCGCTGGCCAAGATATTGGTAGACGTACCAATCAGGGTTAACATCCCGCCCAAAATAGTGGCATAGGATAAAGGAATCAACAGTTTTGACGGAGATACCCGTCGTTCTTTAGCCCAGGTTTCCACAATCGGCAAAAAAATAGCCACGATCGCCGTATTGGTGATGAATCCAGAGAGGGGACCAACAATGAGGCCCATGAATAAAATTTGTCGCCGTAGCCCCTTTCCCCCCCACTGAATCAAGATGTCGCGGATAATCTGAATGACCCCTGTGCGGGTAATACCATAGCTGAGGATAAACATCGCCATGATGGTAATGGTGGCCGTATTGCTAAAGCCCGCTAACCCTTCTTCTGGGGAAATAATCCCCAACAAAATTAGGCTCAGGGTCACCAAAATTGCAGTGGTATCTAGGGGCAGCCATTCTGTGATAAAGAGAACCAAGGTTCCGATGATGACCAACATCATCACCACAAGCTGATGGGGCGCTAACCAAGTTTGGAGCAACAGTATCGGGTCAGGCAAAGCTTCCTTGCTTCCTTAGGAAAAAATGGGCTGAATGAATCTTATCAAAGCAGAGATTGCCCCCGTTGCAGAATACCCCATCATGCAGGGAGACATTGAGACAAGTTTTCCAGGGAGTGATTAATGACTAAGAAATAAACCATTCAGAAGCCCTTGCCCCCAAATCCAATGGGATACTAACCGCTTTACCTAGGCGGGGTTTTTCCCTCGTCCGGTTCAAAAAAATTGTGACTTGCTTGTCGCCGCCCCAAGCCTGAAGATATTGAGCGATCGCCTCTAGATTATTAAAATACTCTTCTTTTGAGCGGGGAAAAGAAGCTTGCTCTAGATAGCGCCACATGACTTGCAAAAAAATACGGTCTTTAATGCGACGCAACTGGACATCAAAGGAATAGCCCCATTTATCGACGATAAGCTGATGTAAATCTTGGCCCGTCATAGCAAGCGATTGGGGAGAAACAGTGAGCAGTGATGTAGTGATGTCTATTATAAAGATACACCCCCGATCAATTAAATCGCGGTTAAGTCCATTCCACCTGTTCGCGTTCTTCACGAATTCGTCGATATACCTGGAGCGTTTCTTGGGCAAGTTTGGGCCAACTGAACCGGGCGGCTAGATCTCCATAGGCCGACTCAACATATTGTTGAGCTAAGTCGGGATTTTGTAACATCGTCAAGATGCCCGTCGCTAAAGAGTCGGGGCTATTGGTTTGGGTAACCACGCCTGTCTTCCCATTTTGTACGACTTCAGGCAGTCCCCCGGTATTGGAAACGACGACGGGGACTTTCGCCGCAAAGCTTTCTAGGGCAACAATGCCGAAGGGCTCGTAGAGGCTGGGGAATACCGCGCAATCAGCAATGGTTTGAAATTTGTCGAGATTGTCGTCACTCATAAACCCAGTGAAAGAGCACTGTTCCCAAATGCCCAGATTCCAGGCTAATTGCTTGAGACGATCGGTATTACCCCCACCAATAATAAAGAATTTAACCTTCTCAGGAAATTTCGCTAATACGATGGGGATGGCAGTTAGCAGCACAGAAATTCCTTTTTCATAGGTCATTCGCCCGACGTAATAAACAATTTTTTCTGGATCTGACGCATAGTTACGACGGAAGGCTTGATAATCAAAATCAGACTTTTTCTGCTTCTTTTCTGCCCGGATGCCGTTAAAAATAATATCGATTTTATCGCTGGGGGTACCGAAAGCGCGTTCCAATTCCTGGCGCATATAGTGGCTACAGACAATAATCCGCCAACTGTCATAAATTAAAATATTCTCTTTGCCTGCAATATACCGTTGGGTATCATTATAAAGTCCGTTGTAACGACCGTATTCTGTGGCATGAATGGTCGTAATTAACGGCACCTTATCGTAATGTTTGAGGGCGATCGCCACGTCACTAACCAGCCAGTCGTGGGCATGAATCAAGTCAAAATTTCCGTGTTGATGAATCAGTCGCTTCCCTTGAATTTCCATGGCGCGGTTCATATTATCCACCCAATGAAAAAAATCATTACCCTCCGCCACCGCTACGCGATAAACCTGGATGCCATCCACCTGTTCAAATTCAGGACGATGATCAGTTTCCACTGTGATGAGATGAACTTCGTGGCCTAGCTTAACGACTTCTGGATATAACTCTGCTACATGCCGGGCTAACCCCCCAATCAAGCGGGGCGGAAATTCCCAGGTGAGCACCAAAATTTTCATGAACCAAAATCCGTTAGATAACGGCACGAATGGGTGGGGTTGCTGGTGTCATGTTACATCGGGAAAATTTGACGCGGATGGTCAAGACAAAGCGCTGAGTCAATCCATTGTAGTGAATGCTGTAGCGAATGCTGTAGCGAATGAATTGGGACTTCCTAAGGGAGTAACCGTAGCTGATGCGGAGGCAAGCATACTAATGAACTGAGACTCTGAGGGTTTCAGAGTCAGGGCATCTGCAGCGCTCGTTTTGAGCAAGCTTACCAATGCCTTGGAAGGATGCCAGGATACTGGGCTAAAACGACTGATTGAGCCCTAAATTAAGCCATAATTTTTTTGACCGCTTCCACAATTTGTGGAGGCTGAACAATGGTTAAACGCTCTAACATGCCATTGTAGGGAGTCGGAATATCCTGGGAGGAGAGACGAACAACAGGGGCATCGAGTTCATCAAACAATGTGTCATTAATCAAGGCAATCAGCTCTGCAGCAATACCGCCAGTTTTCATGCACTCTTCCACAATAATCACCCGATGGGTTTTACGGATTGACTCGCTAATGGTCTCCATATCGAAGGGTTTGAGGGAAATTAAATCAATGATTTCAGGGTCAAAGCCGTCTGCTTCGATCGCCTTCAAAGCCTGTAAACAATGGTGGCGCATCCGCGAATAGGTCAGAACAGTGACATCTTTGCCAGGACGTACAATTTCCGCTTTATCCAGCGGCACAATATATTCATAGTCCGGTAAGTTATCTTTGAGGTTATAGAGCAAGACATGCTCAAAAAATAAAACGGGATTATTATCACGAATAGCCGCTTTCAGGAGACCTTTGGCGTTGTAAGCCGTAGAACAAGCAACAATCTTTAGTCCTGGAACCGCATGAAAATAAGCTTCCAGTCGTTGGGAGTGTTCTGCCCCCAGTTGCCGGCCCACGCCACCAGGACCACGAATTACCATCGGAATTTTATAGTTGCCGCCGGACGTATAACGCAACATGCCCGCATTATTGGCAATTTGATTAAAGGCAAGGAGCAGAAAGCCCATGTTCATGCCTTCAATGACGGGACGCAATCCAGTCATGGCTGCCCCCACCGCCATTCCAGTAAAGCTATTCTCTGCAATCGGTGTATCTAGGACACGAATCTCGCCATACTTCTGGTAGAGGTCTTTCGTAACTTTATAGGAGCCACCATAATGACCCACATCTTCCCCCAACACCAACACTGTGTCATCCCTACCCATTTCTTCGTCGAGGGCTTGTCTGAGGGCACTAAACAGTAAGGTATCAGCCATGATGTCGGAAAAAAAAGATGAGTAGTTGGCAATGGATGCAAGGGAGGGGCTGGGGGACTGATTCCATCAATACTTGGCGTTGATAGGGGACAATCTATTTCCCGGAACAAACAACTCAGTATTATACGGGGTGCTGGTTCCATTTCTAGGGAGTCCCGCGACAAGTTTTCCCAGCTTGATAGCGAATTTTATTCGTTACTGTCAGTCAGGGGTCGGCGATGGCGTTAATTCTGGCTGGGGGAGATTGCGGGCTTTGTAGAATAATTCCAGGCTAGGGCGATCGCCAACAAAACGCCAATGCCAGGGTTCATAGGTAACGCCTTGGGGATTGTCGGGGGGAAAAGACAACTCGAAGCTATACTTAGCGGCATTTTGTTCTAGCCATTGAAAAGCTGCCGTATTGGCAAATTGTTCACTTAAATGGGTAGATTGGACACTGCCATCGCCAATATCCACCGCATATCCTGTGTGATGTTCACTATAGCCGGGGGGCGCACTGACTTCTGCCCGTTGACGCGCTTCTTGATTCCGTTTTTGCTTAATGTCAAAAAACAACTGATTTTGTTGTGCCACCGTTCGAAACGCCGAAATCGCCACCAGGGAAATGCCCTGTTGGCGAGCGTCGGCCTGCATTTTTTTGAACTGAATCGCAGCGGCAGTGCGGAGTTTCAGACGACCATCGGGGGTAATGGCTTCAAGATCAGTGACGGGGGCTTCATCATAGGGTAAATGTCCCAATACGTTTTCAATGGGGGTGGGTGTTGGGACAGGAGAAGCCTCTAAGGTTGGTTCATCGACAGTCGGTGCTTCAGTGCTCAGCGGTGATTTAGGTTGACTCAGCCAGATTCCAACTCCGCCAATTAAAAGTAATACTCCCAGTATGCCGCCACCGATCATCAACCCTCCACTGGATGTTCCTTGTCGGTTAGCCGGGAGGGGAGATTGATCCCGTATCACTTCCGGAATATCACCTAGATCGGTGGAATTGGTCAGGGAACGGTCAGGTT
Organism: Merismopediaceae cyanobacterium; assembly: GCA_942490695.1. Taxonomy (GTDB): domain Bacteria; phylum Cyanobacteriota; class Cyanobacteriia; order Cyanobacteriales; family Microcystaceae; genus Synechocystis. Next base: position 183,737 of record CALNXU010000011.1, read on the forward strand.
TGGCCATGGGAAAAGCTAAACGGTGGTTAAAATCTGGGGTGGTGGGGAAGGCCGTGATGCCCCCATTTTGACAGAGATTGTTACGATTACCCGACAGTTATCCATTGTCCTGAACTCATCTGGTTCGATTGAGATGAAGTGTAGAATTGATGAAAACGGGTTTATTCTTCAACGGGCCAACGGGCGTATTTATTTCGAGTCTGGATATTCCCGATCTATCCTTGTCGGACGAAAAAAGATCTTGCCCATCCACAATAAATTCACCACAAAATAACCGCTGGTCAACAGGCCATTGAGGTACATTAACCGTAAACCACTCATTTCCGGGGCGAGGGCACTCCCCCCCCATAGTAAGAAATAGCTCCCCAACCAGACTAAACTCAACTGGAGCGATCGCCGGCTGAGACGGACTTGCTGGCGTTGCTGTGGGGTTGTTGCGGTCTGGTTTACTTGCCACAACGCGGGAAGAATTCCCAGCACAGGAACCAAGTACAGACAAAGTTTTAAACGGATTAGTTTTGCCTCTGCCCAAGGATCAATCGATGACATGATGGACGTTTCTGCTCAGGTTTCTGCTTCCATTATCCTGGCTGGTGGCGATAGTACCCGCATGGGGCAAGACAAAGCCCTACTGCCCTGGAAAGACCAGCGGTTATTGACCCATATCTGTTCCGTTGCCCAGGCGATCGCCCCGGTCGTTTATGTGGTAACTCCCCGTGCTGAAGCCTATGGCTCCCATGTTCCCGGAGGATGTCAACTCATTCCTGAAACCCCTACGGTCCCTGCTGCTGGTCCCCTGGTCGCCCTCACTCTGGCGATCGCCAAATTACAGCAACAGCGATGGATGCCAGAGCCCGACTGGATACTATTACTTGCCTGTGATCTGCCGGAGTTAAACGTCCCAACCCTGCAACAAGGGGTTTCCCGATTACCCCACCTTCCTACTACCGTTGACGCCTTGTTACCCCGACGGCAGCAACGTTGGGAACCCCTGTGTGGTTTTTACCGTTGGGCCACGTTAACCGCGTTAATCGATATTCCTCATAACCAAATTCGCTCGTTTCAACATTGGCTACAGCACCGGGTGATCGGAGTGTGGCCGCTGAATCATTCGGAAATTCTCTTCAATTGCAACACGCCCGCCGATTGGGCTAAAGTTTCTGGCCATCCCATCGAAACTCCAAATCATCACTGACCTATTGCCATAGCGCCCCCATAACCACCGATGACGACTCCGGCAACATGCTATAACAGGGAAGGTTTTATTAAGTTATGTTTTCGTTTCGCCATTAATTAGCCTGATTGTTCGGTCTTAACCATTGGATTATGCCAGGCTTTAAAACGCAACGAAGGCGATCGCCAGAATCCTTGGCCAGCTTAAAGACCTCGTATTTTAAGACCGCTCAATTTGGAGATTTACCCCTATTCATGACTGCCACGACTCCACCGTTAGCAAACACGGCGACGGTTCCTGTTTCCCCTGTCACCCCCGAACAGGTTCAAGGCCTAAAACTACAGACAATTATCAAGAGTTTGCCCCAAGAATGCTTTGAAAAAAATATGGTCAAAGCCTGGGCCGGGGTCTTATTAACCATTGCTGCCACCGTTGTGGGGTATTTAGGGATTATTTATCTACCCTGGTATTGTTTACCCCTAACATGGGCTTGGACAGGGACGGCGCTAACGGGTTGGTTTGTCATTGGTCATGATTGTGGACACCGCTCTTTTGCCAAAAAACGTTGGGTAAATGACCTGGTGGGCCATATTGCCTTTGCCCCACTGCTGTACCCATTCCACTGTTGGCGATTACTCCATGATTATCACCATCTCCACACCAATAAGGTAGAAGTGGACAACGCCTGGGACCCTTGGAAACCGGACGCTTTTCAGGAAAACAATACCGTCGTGCGTATCTTTTACCGGGCCATCAGGGGTCGTTTCTGGTGGATTGGCTCTATTTTTCACTGGGCATTGTTACATTTCAAACTCTCCAACTTTGCTGAACGGGATCACGGTAAAGTCAAACTGTCCATTGCCGTAGTGATTATTGCCGCTGCCCTAATTATTCCAGGGTTTACGTTGACAACAGGCCTATGGGGCCTGGTGAAGTTTTGGTTAATGCCCTGGTTGGTGTACCACTTTTGGATGAGTACCTTCACCATCGTTCACCACACTATCCCCGAAATTAAGTTTCATCCCGCTGAAGAGTGGAATGCGGCCGCGGCACAGTTAATGGGGACAGTCCACTGTGATTACCCCCGCTGGGTTGAAGTCCTATGCCACGATATTAACGTCCATATCCCCCACCATTTGTCGGTGGCTATTCCTTCCTATAATCTCCGTAAAGCCCATGCCAGCATTAAGAAAAATTGGGGCGAGGTTATCTATGAACGAACCTTCAACTGGTCCCTCATGAAAGAAATTGGAGATGTCTGCCATCTATATGATGCAGATAACGGTTATCGAACGTTTGCGTCCTTGGATTCCTAATCTCCATGCTTGATGTTGTAAACCAAAGCTAACGTCCTCCCTATTTCTTTATTGGAGTCTCGACATGATCGAGGCTCCTTTTTTATGAGAACTTTACTCTATCGATTTTTCCCCACCGGTCTTAAAATCAATTTACCGACGCCTGACCCAGGTAACCAGTCTCTGAATTCCCAACAGGATTTATGATCAGAGGTGTTCTTCTTTTTTATTAGTCCCATTGTCTTCTTCTGGTTCCCCGCCATTTTCAATGTTTCCCCAGTTGTTGGAGCAACAACACCCCCTTCCGGATCTGCTCCAGCATGAGGTGACGTTTTTACCCTCTCCCGAAACGCAGCAATGGCAGCTTGTGGGTCAATTGCAGTGTCGAACTCTCCAATTAGATTTACTAGAGGGAACGTTCGGCGTTAAATTACGAGGCTGCTGGCTACAGCTAGAAGTGGAAGCCGGGCATTTTACCCCCAGTGCGTCACTCCCCCTTGAATTGACTCCAATGGCACAACAGGGTGACCATCGCTTGCAATGGCAATTAAATTTTTTATCCAGCGGGAAATTCGCTGCTTCAGAAATCCGCTGGAAATGGGGAACGGTTCCGATTACCCCCAGTTTTCAGTTGACTTTTAGCTTTCAAATCAAGCCGCAACACCTGATTATTCTCAACCCCCAGCGACTTTGGTCTCCCACCTTATCTCCTACCCAACTGGCGATCGCCGATCGTCTCTTGGCTAAGTTTTTGGCGGAAAAAGCATTTCCTTCCACCCTGGCCAGAAGTTGCTGGGGAATGGAGCCATTACCCCTATTGCCAAGACCGGCATTATCCTTCGATTCCGGCGGCCTATCCCAGCTCAGCACAACCCTAGAGGCACAATTTCAGATAATTGTTGAAAGCCGCTCTTTGGATTGTCAGGCCCTCGCGCAAAAAGTATCACTGAATCCTCGATTTGATCTGGCGGGTGGTAAGTTTCTTGGGGTCAACCTTAGTGGTACCGATTGGAGTGGGGCACAGTTAGCTGATAGTAATTTCCGGGGAGCCGTGCTGAATGACATCGATTTAAGTGGGGCCGATGTCACACGAGGCGATTTTCGAGGCGCAGATCTTAGTGGAGCCTATTTAGAAGGGGCGAAGCTTCCGGGGGCTGACTTGCGTAAATGTAGCCTTGCAGTCGCTAACTTAATTGGTGCTGATTTAAGGGGGGCAGATTTACGAGAAGCCACACTACAACAAACGAATTTTACCGACGCGGATTTAACGAATGCCCGTTTTGGTGATAATCCTGGCTTGGGTGAAGAACAACGAAAGTGGCTTTTGGCTCGGGGGGCAAAATGGGTCAGCGAATTTGACGGGGAAATGCTAGGCTGAGAATCGGCAATATCAAATTGCGTATCTTGGACACGTAGCTCAGCTGGATAGAGCATCAGGTTCCGGTCCTGAGGGTCGGGGGTTCGAATCCCTCCGTGTTCGTGGAACCCAAACTTTACAAGCGATTGTGATAAGCTAGTAAATACTGAATTTTTTGATTACTGCAATTCCTTAAATTTTCCCATGGCAAAAAAATCCATGATTGAGCGGGACAAACGTCGTTCTCGCTTGGTTGAAAAATATGCAGCTAAACGTGCTGCCCTCAAAGAAGAATTTCGTCAGGCTGATACCCTCGAAGATAAACTAGTGATCCATCAAAAGATCCAGGATCTTCCCCGCAACAGCGCCCCCTCTCGGCGTCGTAACCGCTGTCAGGTGACAGGACGTCCCCGCTCCTACTACCGTGATTTCGGGCTGTGTCGTAATGTTCTTCGGGAATGGGCCCACGAAGGCTTGCTTCCTGGAGTGGTTAAATCAAGCTGGTAGATATGAGCAGGACTGTATAAGTGCGACCTTCATTTCTGAGTTCTAAGCCGAATTATTAATAATTAATCACAGGTTCGCTGCTCTCTTTCCCCGATTTACTTAACCGTGTCTTGGGCCGGTTCGCTGTCTTCGTCAAACAGTTGCAAAATATCTTGCCACAGGCCATCCCACTCATCCTCTGTCCACGAGTAATCCCGCTGAAAGCGGGGAATTCAGTAGGTCAAACCATTGCCCAGCAGTTTACGAAAGGTATTGTTTTCCGTGCCGAAGTTCATGGCTGACATATTTTGTTCCTCTTCCTCCTAAGTTCATTTGAATTAACTCACTTTTTTAGATGGGTTTGAGGACTAACGTGGTAAGCCAAAACCGATAGAAACTTTATCCTGGGTAGGATGTTCGGGGGGACGGCGGGAGTTTCGCAAAGAATAGTATCTATCATGTGCCAGAGTAATATTGCAGATTCGTGGCCAGATGTGGAGACGTAAAAAGTGCTGGTCGGCGTATCTTGTTTTGATGGTAGGCAAAAATCGTCTAATCATGGGTTCTATGGGGGGTAAAAGCCCCGTGCAACCCGCCCACAAGCCTGCCATCATGGGCTCTAAGTGATTTGGGTGGTCACGAATAACATGAAACGGAAATTCTGATGTCAGCCAGTCTTCCACCGCCAGGCGTTCCCGCAGGGTAAAGGGGGAATCCACATCACGCACCATCACAAAGTCAATATTAGGATCGTCAAAGGCAAAGAAGCGCCAGAAAAGTCCACTCCAGTTCTGTGATGTATTGGACATAAGGGCAATTTGGGATTTCAACCGCCTCAATGTATCCAGACAGGATGGTGGAACTTCGGGAGCACAGTAAAATCGACATTTCCATTCTGGATAAATCGCTAGTGCAATCGACGCACTGGCCATGGCGCTTTCGTAATAATAGGGATTCTTCCCGAACAAGCTGAAAGCAATAATATTGCGCCGGGGAGAACCGGGATCGAATTTCATCGGACTCGAAAACGGTAACGGATCGACAGGCTGCTGACGAGCTATCGTGTCGGCTATTTCCAAGCACCTCTGCCCAGATTCAATCATCAACGTAACCTCACTTAAGGAGTGATAAGTCATGGTTGCCAGCGCTAAGGCATCAATATTTTCAGGCTCTAGCTTTAATGCCGCTTGAAAGCAGGTCAGGGCGGCTGCAAAAAACTGATGTGTTCGTAACATGCGGCCAAAAGCAAGCTCGATCTGGGCTGTTGTCCCGACGCTACGTGCCGCCTTCAGCTGTTGAAGCGCTTCAGTTGTATTACCAGCTTTGAGATAGGCATAAGCCAATAGACGGTAAATATCAGGTATATCTGCCTTGGAACGGAGTATATCCAGAAGCGCCGAAATTGCGTCGTCATGTTCTCCCTCGTCGATCTTCCTTCTGAGATGTTCAAGAATGTTGGTTTCTGGAGATGTCACGGCGTCGTTCCTATGAGGGTGTTTGAGAAGTCCACAGAAATCGCTGTAACCTTCATTCTTTCGTTGAGATGAGAGTGCTGAAAGTTTCATTCTCTCGTTGCGTCTGACTCTTTTCAAACACCCTCGAAGTAGTTGAACGCAAATAGAATCGAGGTAAAAATATTTAAAACCTCCTTTATACCCATATCACTACTTTGAAATATTTATAGCAAGTTGCACTGTAGTACGGCGATATCCAAAAACAATTATCCCAAAACACCTTGTGGGCACATGCTGCATGCCCCTACAAGTATTTATTCAACAAGAGGTAAACTGGTATTTTCTTGACGGGAAATCACCTAAGGTCAACCAGGATTGCTTGTAACACTTGATGTACAAGCTTCTGATGACACCTCCGTTAGTCTTGCTTTAATCGGCGATATTTTCTCTCCATTTTGAGACCAAAGCTCAATCCAACAAGAGAACTCAGTATGGTCAAAGGTTCTGGCACAGGCTCAGTAGAAGCTCCGGCAAAATCATTAACTCCGAAAAATTCAGGAACCGGACTCCCACCGGTGTTTGTTGTAAAAAACGTAATCGAGTTAAAATCAGCAGACCCAACTACGCCCAGAAATCCGTTGTTTACACCCTCACTAGCAAAGTTGACAACTTCGTCTCCTGTGCCATCAAAATTGCCTCGAACCTCTAAACCCTGAGTTGAACTTGCACTTCTAAAATCGGCTCCCCAGGCTTGGATAGATTTAGGCATTGTCCAAGTGATGGAGTCAAACACGCCTTGACCAACAGTGGGTATGGCGGTCACACCGCCTCCATAACGGAATGGTGAAACGCGGTTTTGTATTCGACTCTCTCCAGACGGTGCTCCAGAAGAAACAATACCAGACTCGACAAATTCAATTGTGACTCCACTACTAGGCACAGTGTCAGTAAAACTATCAGTCACGTCTATATTTAATCCTTCATCGGCGACAGCTGCGTTCCAGGCAGCACGTGACGTAAACAGGGAAAAGGCTTCTGCCGAGTCGGAATTAACGAGAGTCAGGAATATTCCGCCCAACAATGCTGATGATGTTAATAATTTGTTCATACAAAAAGCAGATGTATTAGTCTGTAGTGGATCACGTCGGCTTGAAGATAACATAATAGCATAGGGAAAATACTTGGGAATCTAGTACCGGTTATGAAGAGAGAGAAGAATGGGCACTGGACTGCTGACGAATGATAGAGGCTGGAAAGCACCGTGAGATAATCCTTCCAGTTATTGTTCGAAGTAATGGCTGTGATTCTTTCAAATCGAGGCTTATAGCTATCCATCACTCTTTCAGAAACCAGTCCCTAATCGCTCAATTCTATGGGTGAAATAAGCTGAAATTAGTAATCCACACAAGTAAAAGATTCTGGCAATTTTTACCTGGATTGTTTTGTCTACTTAAATAACTAACCATTAGCCACAATAAAAGAACGTCCAGGTAGCAGGATGAGGGCGCAAATAATACGCCCCAATCGTATTGGGATTTTATGAGTGTTTTGGACCTAAACCGACTTTGGGGGCATACGCCGCCCGATCGCCAAGTTCCTCTTCAATGCGTAGTAGACGGTTATATTTAGCCACCCGTTCGGAACGACACAGGGAACCCGTTTTAATTTGACCCACCCGTGTCGCAACGGCCAAATCCGCAATGGTGGTATCTTCCGTTTCACCGGAACGGTGGGAAATGACCGACCGATAGCTGTAACGACCTGCTAGAGAGATGGTTTCTAGGGTTTCGCTGAGGGAACCAATTTGATTAAGCTTGATCAAAATGGCATTGGCAATCCCCATGTCAATAGATTTTTGGAGGCGAATGGGGTTTGTTACCATGAGGTCATCCCCCACCAATTGAGTTTTTGTGCCCATCGCCTGGGTAAGAAGTTGCCAGTTGTTCCAGTCTTCTTCATGGAGACCATCTTCGATGGAAACAATGGGATATTGCCCGACTAATTGATTTTGGTAATCAATAAATTCTTGGGGGGAATGGAGCCCGCCGTCGTAACGATATTGCCCATCTTGATAAAATTCACTGGCCGCAATGTCCATCGCCAGCGCGATTTGACTACCGGGCTTATACCCCGTCGTTTCGATCGCCTCGATGAGAATATCCAGGGCCTGTTGATTGGATTGCAGATTTGGCGCATAACCCCCTTCATCCCCTACCCCGCCGGAATGGAGACCCCGGTCTTTGAGGACTTTACCGAGCACAGCAAAGACTTCTGCCCCCCAACGTAATCCTTCCTTGAAGGTTGGTGCACCGACGGGCATGACCATAAATTCTTGGAAATCGACATTATTATCGGCATGTTCGCCCCCATTGATGACATTCATCATAGGCACGGGGAGCACATTGGACAACGGCCCCCCCAAATAGCGGTAGAGGGGAATTTCCAACTCTGCTGCCGCCGCTTTAGCATTAGCTAAAGACACCGCCAAAATGGCGTTAGCCCCCAATTCCTTTTTGTTATCCGTACCATCCCGGTCGATCATGGCTTGGTCAACGGCCAGCTGATCGAAGGCATCCATCCCTTCCACCACAGTGGACAATTTTTCGTTAACATTCCTGACTGCTTTTTCCACACCTTTACCGCCGTAACGCCGGGAATCATTGTCACGCAGTTCATGGGCTTCAAAGGTGCCGGTGGACGCGCCACTGGGAACTTGGGCAATGCCATAAGCGCCGGTTTCGAGTCTGACCTCTGCTTCGACGGTGGGGCGGCCGCGGGAGTCTAGGATTTCGCGAGCGGCGATCGCCTCAATCGTGGCTGGGACTTTACTTAACATGGTGATGCAAGGCTCCAATGGCGGGGGTGTTCAGTGACGACAACATTATAGGCAGCACTCGCCAGTCTGAAACAGGATTTCTCGGTGGGGATTATGGTTATTTGCTCATTTCGCGGGAGATTCTCCCAAGCCGCTTGAATGTGGCCATAGGATAGAAGTAGGCAGTGCAATATTGCGTTGGAGGGAAAATTGGTTCAATGACCCATGTATCGACTCGTTTAGGAGACTGGGCGCTGTTAGCCATCAAGCTCCATACCAGTAAAATTTTTCACTATGAAGCCCGCGTGCTCCAGGACAATGATCCAGAAGACCTCCACCAAATCCGGGTGGGTATGCGTCGTTTACGCACCGCGATGGTCGGCTTTCAAGGAGCGTTGAAGCTACCCAAAAACATGACCCAACAAAAAATCGGACGCATGGGACGGGTCTTCGGTGCCCAGCGGGATAATGATGTTTTGCAGGAAATTTTGCGCAACCGCTATTACCCCCAATTACCTGAAGCGGAACAGGCTGTATTAGACACGGTGCTAAAGTACTTAAAAAAGGAACGCAAGCAAGCCCTTAAAAATACCCGTAAACTGTTGCGCCATGACCGCTTTGCAAACTTTAAACACCAATGGCAGCAATGGTTAGCAGAGCCGCAATTCACCCCATTAGCCCAAGTTCCCCTGTCGTTGGTGTTGCCGGATTTGTTATTACCCCAGTTGAGTGAATTCTTTCTCCATCCGGGCTTATGGCTGGGGACATCCCCCACCGCTTCTGATGCCTTGCCACCGCTCCCCGCCGAGCTAGATAGCTTGTTGGATCAGCAGGAACCCATACTCCATGACCTCCGCAAAGCCGCGAAACGGACACGCTATCAGATGGAATTGTTCACCGATTGCTATGGCGACTACTACCAAACGCTACTCCATCAAGTCAAAAAAGCCCAGACAATTTTAGGGGATTTGCAGGACAGTTATGTGTTGCGGGGGCGCATTGAAGATTGCCTTGGTGGGACGTTACCAGACCTCAGCCCCGAGTTATTCATCCTTTTTCAGACAGAACGCCGACAAGCCTGGGAGGGTTGGCTGCCGCTACAGCAGCAATTTCTTGACTCGACCTATAGACAGCAATGTCGGCAGTTGCTTAATTCGTAGCGTTAGGGCAAGCAGCTAGGGCGAGACAGTTAAAATTAGAACAACCGTTTGGAAAGATGCTTGGAACAACGCAACGATCCGCATTAAGTTTTCTCGTACCGACTGTCGTCTCGGCCCAAACCGAGACTTGTGTACGAAAAGCAAGGCAAAGTCCAGGTCGCTCACATTGCGGACTCAAGCTGGACTCAAGCTGAACACAAGGCGATTCAAACAGTCAGACAAGCACCGCTGACAGAGGAATGGAAATCTCGACATAACGTGCGCGCAGGTATCGAGGGTACGCTCTCCCAAGGGATCCGAGTCTTCGGTATGAGACGGACACGCTACATCGGGTTGGCTAAGACGCACTCACAGCATCTGTTAACAGCAGCAGCGATGAACCTTGTACGGCTAGGCTAGCAAACTGGCTTGCCGGTATTCCTCGGGCCCAGACTCGAACCTCTCGGTTTGCAGCCTTTAATCCGGCAACGTAGGAACTTTTTTGATGTCGCCAACAGTATCAGTTAACACTCTCACCATCCGTTGTTTATAGAAATCCCTGTAGTTGCTGCATCAGGTCAGAGGTTTGGTGAACGCCTTCGATGCGATGGACAGGAGTACCTTTTTTAAACAACACTAACGTCGGTAATGCCTGAATTTGATACTGGGAGGCGATCGCCGGATATTTATCGGTGTCAATCTTGACCACTTGGATTTGCTCCCGCCAATGGTTACTGAGGTCATTGAGGATTGGAACCATCATTTGGCAAGGGCCGCACCAGGTGGCATAAAAGTCCACTAGAATCGGTTTATTGGACTGGGCTAGCATGTCCGCAAAACTAGCAAAGTTTTTTTTAACCGCCATAACAAAAGGCTCCTGAAGGGTTTTCAACAAATAGTGGGGCGCTTGATGGAGCAAGGGAAACCCCTAACGCCATTCCTAGCATTCATTATCTGCGGTTTTCCGGCTACGATAACGACAGATTTGTTCAACATTTCAACGCAACTTCACTAGTCCCTCTCCCGGCAATTGAATTAACGATGCCCCTTTTTCCTATTTGGCATAGCACCACGCTTCGACAACCCCGGCTGACAAAACCATGGCGACCCTTATCTAAAGTCAATCAAACCCCTAACTGGAGTGGATTCGTCATCCAATGCGGGGCCTGGTTATTATCCTTTTTGCTACTGAGTTATGGCTGGGCAGAGGCCGCGGACGCAACCACTATTCAGTTGCAATGGCAGGGGAAGGTGGCTATCAGGTAACGGCAGACGTGCAGTATCCCGACGAAATCAGTCGCGGTGTTGCTGCCATTGACGGTATCGGGGACGCCAAAAACTTGAACCAGCTAGATGTTAAATTTACCGACCCGACCAACACGCTTTTGGCCGCTTACGCCAACGTGGAATCTGGTCAATCCCGACAGGATAAATACCTCCAGCTTCATTATGATATTGCCCAACAGCAACTTCTGGGTTGGCTCGATATTGGGGGGGCGATCGCCACAGACTATTATCTCAAAGGGCAACCCGGGACTCAACTGACCTTATTTCATTTAGACGCGGGGGGGAATGAATTGACGTTGGATAAAAATCAGGGTGGACTCACGATTCTGATACCGGAGAAAAAATAAACGGGCTGAACACGGTAGGCTGATAAAGGCGCAGGCTGGCTAGCATCGGCTGCACAACGCGCTGTCTGCTCAATTTTTTCAACCAATCCCCTATGGGTCTGGAACTACGTAGCTACGTTTACCTAGATAGCCTTCAATCCCAACATGCAGCCTACATTGGCACCGTGGCCTCAGGTTTTTTGCCACTCCCCGGAGACTCTTCCCTCTGGCTAGAAGTATCCCCTGGCATTGAAATTAACCGTATTACCGATATTGCCCTCAAGGCCGCCGTAGTCCGGCCGGGGGTTCTGTTTGTCGAGCGTTTATATGGGTTATTAGAAATTCATGCCGGTAATCAAGGGGAAGTCCGTGCCGCAGGACAGGCTATGTTGCAATACATCGGTGCCAAAGCTATGATTGTAATTTACGGTTAGAGTTTCGATTCAACTTTATAATCTTTTAAGCTTTGTCATAAGCTATCTTTGGCATTCTACCAATATATAGATCACATTTTGGCAGATTCTTGGGAAATAATTTCGGGACCTGGAGCAAATCCGGTTACTCTCCAATCAAATTGAATGGGATTTTGATTTGTTTTGGCTTTTGCTTTTTCCCATATAGCTGAATATGATTCCGCCCAAGAGGATAAAATTATCAGGAAAAATTTTTTCTTATATTATTGCAATAATTTCCTGTTTTTATAACTTTTTCCCCAATTCATTTTATTCACTTTTTCCATTTTTAAAAATTTTTACGTCGCAAACCCATTGAGTCAGAAGTTCTTCACTCATCACTTTTTTACTATCGCATCTAAGGAATAAAATTTGCATAATTATTTCAGTTTCAGATAGGTAATCAATATGCTTCACTTTTTTACGTATAGGAGGTAAAAAAAATGAAAAAAATTATTATTACTCTATTTGTATCAATTTGATTTCAAGAGATTTTGAAAAAAATTTCCCGGGGTCTGAACCAAAATTTGCTCTATATCCAATTATGTGGGATATCAATTTAACTTTGATTCAAATGGTATTTAGTTTAAAAGTTGATAATTTTAAAATCCTCTGATAATGTCCCTTAGTTTTTTGTATAATTTAGATGAGCCGATATAGCTCAGTTGGTAGAGCATCTCACTTGTAATGAGAATGTCCTCCGTTCGATTCGGGGTATCGGCTCCATTTAAATTTCCGATCATTCCTCTTTCTAATACATAATTGAGGGTTCCCAAAATGCCTTGTAAATATTTTAATAAAATCTCCGAAAGTCCTTTCTTCGGAAAGAAATCCAACCAATCCCATACATGCCAAGACTGCTACAAGAAAGCGTGTTCCTTGTTGTACGATTAGTGATAGAAGAAATAAATATCATCCTGATAAGGTTAGTGCTGATGTGTCGGGATAAAAGCGGAGTTGCGATGGTAAAGAATTTGATTGTCATCACCCAATCCTTTTGGACTTGTATAAAATTGTAGATTAAAAAGAACATACTTTACCTTTCTACAGCATAAAAATGATTGTAGGTTAATTCTCGATATTCAAGTACCAATATAAAAAAACATTGCCCCCTTTCGGGATAGGAATACCCTAATAGTATCCGAACCCTTTAATGGAGATACATGAATACTGTATGTAAAAAATGCAATAAGAAGTTCCAGAATCTTTTACGAGGGTGTCTGTCATCAATGCTGGAATAAAATAAGCGAGTGACTCTGTTGAGAAGAGGCAAGAATTAAAGACCTATCGATGCCCTTCCTGTGATAGTCTCATCTTCAAAGGAGATGTTTCAATTTGCCTTACGATGACATGCCCCAGGTGCAATGAGTTTGTGGAAAATACAAAAAGGCAATTCTTAAAATGTATTTTGTTTACTTTCTTGGGGGGACAATTCAAGGCCATGATCTGTTTTATTGTAGATTTGAAACAACACCATATGTTGTATATGAGTTTCAGAATCGAAATTTCGATTCCATTATATAGACCACGAGAATCATTTCCGGGCATTCTTTCATATTACA
>CALNXU010000012.1:0-224131 GCA_942490695.1 Merismopediaceae cyanobacterium
AGACCGAAAATTTCTTCAAGGAACAGGAGCAATCTTTAGACCAATCTATCAAGGACTTTACTACTGAAGCCACCGAAAAGTGGGACAAATTTGTTAGCGATTTGAAGGCTATGGATAATCGGATTGAGCGGGCTGTAGAAGCTGCTTGGAAAATCCTCACTGAACAAGAGCCGAAAACATAGCTGGTCGGGGTATGACACTGCCCTACTCTGATAACCCAACAATTCCCAACCTATTGTTCTGTCAAGATAGTTTTGAGGGATTGGTTAGGGGAATTTAGAATTTAGTTCCGCACCTTGTCAGCCCTGTTTCTGCCTTATACCAACTTGCGTTCTGAAACGTAATTCTCAGATGAGGTAATTATGAATTTTGTGCTGCTCCTCACTTCGCTACGTGCGCGGCGGTTTTGGATTTTGGATTGGGAGAATTTTTCTGGAAATGTGCTCCTTCGTCCAGTTGCCCGGCTCCTTCCATTCCAGCATTTCCCATTCTGCCTCCTGCCTTTTGCCCTCTGCCTTCAACTGCATTCTGCATTCCCATTGTCCTATCCCTCATTTCAAAATTGACAGACTATTATCCCCTTAAGCCCATTAACGGCTTTAACTTAAGAAATCATGATTTCTCCCTTCCTCGGAACCGAAATAACTATTTTAATTTTATTATTAATTGCTTGTATAGGTTCGATTTATTTTAAACGTTTTCAACTTCCCTATACAGTAGGTTTAGTTATTGTGGGATTACTATTAGGATTTGCTGAAAATAATGACTTACATATTCAAAATTTAGCCCTCTCTCCTGAGATTATCCTCTTTCTCTTTATCCCTCCTTTGGTTTTTGCTTCCGCCAGCAACATAAATCATCGACTCTTTTTACATAATCTCAAACCTGCCTTGACCTTAGCAGGTCCTGGTTTAGTTGTCTCGGTTGCCATTATTGGGGGATTATTGAACCTTTTAACACCGCTTAATTTAGGACAAGCTTTTGTTTTTGGGGCCTTAATCTCTGCTTCAGATCCTGTTGCTGTAGTAGCTTTATTTGAAGAGCTAGGGGTTCCTAAAAGACTGAATATGTTGGTAGATGGTGAAAGTATGCTTAACGATGCTACCGCCATTGTCGCTTTTGAGGTGGTACTTTCGGTAATCGAATCTGGAGTATTTCAAGCTAGTACTCTACTAAGCGCATTAATTAAAGTTGTCATCGTTTTGCTGGGAGGAATTATGGTGGGATTACTCATTGGAACTTTGATGGGCGTTGCAATTCGGGTTGCGAAGGATAATCCTTTGATTCAAGCGAGTGTTTCTTTATTAGTTGCTTATCTGGCTTTTATTATCGCTGAACATTATTTACACGTTTCTGGAGTAATTGCCGTGATGACGGCGGGACTAATGGTAGGTAGATATAAGTCTTATCATCTTTCTCCTGATATCCGCAATTATTTGAATAATTTTTGGGGTTATATCTCATTCCTCGCCAATAGTTTAATTTTTCTGCTGGTGGGCTTAACTGCTTCGGGCTTTATTCTTAAATTACCTCTGACACAACCTAATTTTTGGTTGGTTATTATTTGTACTATTATTGTCACTTATTTAGCACGAGGATTAATGATTTTTAGCATAATTCCCCTTATTAATCCTTTTCTCAAAGCTGGATCAATTAATTGGCAATATCAATTGGTTAGTTTTTGGGGTGGTTTAAAAGGTGCAGTCGCCTTAGCACTAGCTTTAAGTTTAGCTAATGACTTTCCCAATCGAGATCTTATAATTGGCCTGACTTTAGGAGTTGCTCTATTTACGATTTTAGTTGGGGGAACTACTATGGAAAATTTACTCAGTTTTCTCAAATTAGATCAACCTCCTTTGCTCAATCAAATGGCAGAAAAAGAAACTTTATTAAGTCTCAAAAAAACTATCAAGGAAACGTTTGTTGATTTAGAAAAGCAATCCCTATTATCTCCTGATATTATCAAAAAATTAAGCCGAAATTATCAGAGTGAAATTGAGCAAACTTCAGCTTCTTTAGAGAGTTTCAGAGATAGCCTCAAAGAAAAATCTTCTCAGCTCAATTCTCAAGTATTATGGTTAGAAGCGATCGCTGTCGAAAAAAGAACCTATGAAGGAGCTTATGATTTAGGCTTTTTGATGCCCAGAACGTTAGATAGTTTAAAATTTATGATTAATCTTCGAGAGGCGAATATTGAAGAAGGCAAAATTCCACCTCGTCATTATTTTTTTCAGTCATTGAAACCTCAAGGAGAAGATTCTCTAGCCTCAATTATCGGGCGTTTTTCTCCCCAGAGTAAATGGTTACGGCAGGAGCAAGAGGCTCAAATGCAAAGTGAATATGAATTTAATCTTATTCTGGCTCAAGTTAGTGAACAAATCATTGAGAAAATTGAAAAAGGCATCAAAGAAGATATTTTCAAGGCAGAATCAGGGCAAGATTGTTTAAATTATTACCAATTTGTCCAAGAAAAAGCCTTAGAAAAACAACAAGCTTTAGCCAGTCAACAACCTGCTTTAGATCGAGCATTACAAGAAAAAATCGCCAAGCAATCAGCATTAGTTAAGGCTCAAGAAGAATTAGAGGAGGCGATTAAAGAAGGTTTTATTTCTGAGGAAATGGCACAGAAAATTAAAGTAGAATTAACTGCTACTATAGCGAAGGCATAGCGGTAGGCAGAGTCATTGCTTCCCATAAGTACGAAGTATAGTGCGAAGCTGAACGGAATATGAGTCGTAAGAATGAGAATACACCAGTAATCGAATTACAATTTATCCTTTAACATTCATTCTCAATTATTAGCCCAACTTTCTAAATTCTCACAAATGATTTAGGACGACTATCTCTATCAATAAAACCTATGAACTTACTTAATATTAGAGTTGTGTTGCTTGCTGAAATTTTACCGATAAAGTTCCGACTACTTCCAGTGGTCGTAGCTATAATTTTAGTTGTAATTGCACTTCCTCGACTGATTCTTTTACTGCGAAGAATTAAAGAGATTATTATTTCTGAAGGTACTCAGGAAATATATCAAAAAGTAGTTGAACCTGATCAAGACTTATTGCCGTCGATCTTTTTCCTATTGATGGCTGATGTAATTTTATTGATAACGGGACATTTAGTTCCTCAAATAGATTTTATCGATATAATTGAATTCCCCATTGGTTTATCGGCAGCTCTGGTCATTGGCTGGCTAGGCTATGAGTTATTTGAGCGTTATTTTAAGATTTATATCACCCAGCTTACCCTGAGCGAAAAGAAGATCAATGAAGATCTATTAATTGCTGCCAAATGGCTAGCTTTTTTGCTATTTTCCTTCATTATTATCACTATCTTTTCTCAAACTCACGAAATTAATATCTTGGGTTTGATAGCTAGTTTAGGAGTGGGCGGAATCGCCATCGCCTTTGCCGCCCAAAAAACTTTGGAGCAACTTTTAGGGGGAATAGTCCTTTATCTTGATCGTCCTTTTGTGGTGGATGACTATGTTGGTTTGCCCGATGGAACTTTTGGTAAGGTTGAGTCCATTGGGTTGCGTTCCACTAAAATTCGCACTTCTGGCAAGGGGACTTTAATGGTAGTTCCTAATAGTTACTTGACTGGCATCAATATTGAGAACTTTACAGGGGCTAGTAAGGTGATCAATGTCACTAAAATAAATTTCTCTGAATATATTTCCGAAACAAAAAAAGCTTTTATTCGCCAATTAATCTTAGATGCCAGCCTCAACACTGAAATTGACTCCCGCAATATTAATGTCAATTTTCAGGAGCTTCTTAATGAAAAAGGAGAAAAAATTACCCAAGGTCAAGTTCAATTTCTCATGGCTTCTACTGGTGAATTATCGAAAGAATTTAGACTGCAAATAATTAGGATAATTGGCGAAAATATACGCCAAAAATTACTAGAAAATGCAATCGACTACGAGATAGTAGATCGTATCTGGATAGATTCAAAAATTTCTATATAGTTGATAAATTTTGTCTAGAGCCAATGAACCAAATCAAGCGCGCCTACGAGTTTCTAACTAATTCTTACTTCTCTCACTTGGCTATTTTCCTTGTCTTGGTTTTCCTCTCAATTTTAATTGGGCAACTTACTGCCAAGCTGATTCACTTAATTTTATTCCTTGTTTCCCGTCAGCAGGGGCAGAAAATCTATAACAAGTTAATTAAGCCTATTAAAAATCAAATCAACTTCGCTGGAACTTGGGTCTTGCTTTACTTCTCTTGGCTTTGGCTGGAGAACCATGAAAAATTATTAGCTGGTGGGTTTTATTTTTTGATAGATCTCGCCTTTACAATTTTCTTTATTTGGATTCTTTCTCGATTATTCCGGCAATATACTAAGGTATATGGGGTTATTTTACTCCGAAAGATCGGAGGAGAGGCGACGGAAATTCTGCTAGCTGTGGAAACCATTTTCAATCTGCTGGTTGGGTTAATTGCCCTGACCATTTTTGCTGTCCAAAATGGAGTTCCTTTGACTGGGTTGTTAGCCAGCGTCTCCATTAGCGGGATAGCCCTCAGTTTTGCCGCCCAAAATACCCTACAACAGCTTTTTGGTACACTGATCTTGTTTTTAGACAAACCCTTCATTCGGGGAGAGTACATTCGCCTCCCAGATGGCACCTTTGGTCGCGTCGAGTCTATTGGTTTGCGTTCCACCAAAATTCGGACTGCCGCCAAAAACACCCTCTTGATCGTGCCGAACTCGAAAATGGCGGATTGGCAAATTGAAAATGTGACTCGGGGTAATAAGGTGATGATTTTAACTTACTTAGATTTTGAGCGGTTGTTAGACGAGTATGAAAAATCCCTCGTCAGGCAAATCATCTCTAAATATCTCAAGTCATTTTTTGGTACTGAGCCAAATACTTCTAATATTGTTTTCTTGCAACACCCCGACAGGGAAGTAACTCGTGCCAGGATAACATTTTTTATCCTCGGTTCTACTGAAAGTTCGGTTGAACTGAGAAAACGGGTAATCGAGATATCCGAAACACAATTATCCGATGAGCTTAGGAGTTATGGAATTAACTTTACAGAAAATGAACCGATCATTTCTGTTGATTCGCCCATAAGCCTTTAATTTACTAATGATTATCAAGGTGTACTTGAGTGATACTGACTAAATATAATGAATCTCAGCTTTTTGAGGATAAATCATGAAAGGATAACGATTCAAAAAATCTATCCCTAATAAACCTTCAACATAAGTGACGGCAGGTAAATTATAGGCAACGATAGGAAATTCATGAATTTGCTGTCCTAAGCAACTAAACCACAATACTCTAACCACAGGCCCATTAATCATTCCTCCTGCTGTCGCAATCTTCACAGAAGGTGAGAGTTGTTGAGACTCATATCCAATAGATTTCAGCAAAGTTGAACGAACAACTGTATAACTTGAGCCTGTATCAACTAATAACTTAATTTTCCGAAGCTGATTATTTTTTCCTCCTACTGCTGCATTGGCAACCAATACATTGCCATAACGAGATAATTGATAAATTTTGCCTTTCGTCATAGCATTACAGCGTAATCGTCTGAAATTGCTCCCGTATATTCAATCGCTAAGGAGGGCATCTGAGAATAATCCATTAAGGCTCGATCAATCATATCTCGTTCAGCTGAATGAGCAAGAACTTGGCCTCGAATAACATTGAAGTTAGCATCGGATTCTGTATCAGCAATAATAACCCATTCATTGGGATAATAAAGACAAATCTCATCAATTGTCATTATCTTAGCTTTGTTTTCAGTGTTTATCATGTTTAATTTCCTGGGGCTTACTTATTCATCTTATCAGTTAATTAGGTAACCAAAAATAAATCAACAATCAATGAATGTGCGCAAACTGCCTTAACTAAAAACTGATTCGTAAACTCTTTGAAATCCTTGTAAGATAAAGCTTGAACCCAAATAAGACTATTGAACTATCCTCCATTTCTCCTCCATTTCTCCTCCTTTTTGGGGGATGTCTTCTGGCTCCAACCTCTATAGGGTTGGAAATGTAAATGGCTATTGCAGACTAAGGCTGAACTGCCATAACCCAAATCAACAGGAAAAATAACACATGAGTCTTCCCGGAAAAACCATGAAGATCGGTGGTTGGAACTATCACGTAAGCGATCAAGGAAGTGGAGATAAAGTAGTAATGCTAGTTCACGGCATGCCGGATGATGGTAGCTGCTGGAAGTACCAGGCGCCGGCACTGCTGAATGCGGGCTACCGGGTCATTGTTCCCGATACTTTAGGCTATGGACGGACAGACCGGCCGAGGGAAGTGGAGCACTACAAAGTTGAAAAAATAATTGCTCATATGTTTGAAATTATCGATAAGCTAGGCCTTAAAGATATCAACTTAGTGGGTCATGACTGGGGTTCTGCCATTACATGGGGGATGCTCTATCAGAAACCAGAATTGTTCAGAAAATACTGCTCCTTGTCAGTTGGCCACTTAGGTGCTGTGTTCAGCCAAGTCCACTCTACTCCTGAGCGTATGCTAGAAGCCGCTAAGACGAATTGGTTTACGTACCATCATACCCAAGCTGGTATGGAAGAACTTTATATGACGAACGACTTCCGCTACTTCGATACTTTTTTTGTTCAGCACCCCGAAAAGGAAGAGGTCAAAAGACTAATCAAAGAAACCGGTCATGTCGAATGGCTAAACTATGACATCGCCAACCCTATGGTCCAGGACTACCTGGCAACAGCCAAAGATCCGATGGTCTTTCCGAAAACTCCGGTGCCGGTTATGGTGATTTACCCTGAGCAAGATATGTTCCTGTGGCCGACTCAGGCTATTGATACACCTCAATGGGTTGATGCTGAGTGCCGTATTGAAATGATTCAAGGTGGCCATTGGTCCATGCTGGATCACCCCGACGACGTCAATGTCCGGATGCTGGACTGGTTCGGCTCTGAAAGCTACAACGTGCGGGCAAATGTCAAGGAGGCTTAAAGACAGACACCTGAGGTCAGTAAAAATTCGAGAGGAGCGACTTGACTAGTGTTGGGAAAAACTGATGAATAGAAAGCAAAGCCTCAAGGCATTATGGAGAGAAGCATTGTTTTTGTTCCTTGCAGGCTTGTTTACCTTTGAAACAGGACAACCTGGTTTTACTCAATCTTCCGAACCATTGACAGAAGAAAGTAGTGAGATTCTTCGTAAGCCAGACACAAGGCAAGAGCAAATCGAATCATCTCCTGACTCCCTGACGAAAAAGAGCAACAGAAACGTTAGGGAGCCAGACGCTGTCCTCACGCTGTTGGAATGGAATCGTCTGCAAAAAGATACCCTCCATCAGTCCAAATTCTTGAAAACCGATAATGAGTGGTCAGGACAACTTAGTTTTGCTTCATCAACCCAACCTTCAGAGCAACAGAGGTACAGAAATTATAGAAATGCCGACGTTTTTGTCAACTTGTGGGAATCAAATCTCCAGGAAAAAAATACGTCCTATGAGTTTGGATTATGGAAACCCGGTGATGAATGGTCGCTACAACCTCGTTTCGCTCAATCTCCCCAACCATCAGAGGAAGAAAACCAAGCATTAGAGGAAGCGGCACGGAGAAGTTTTGGAGGACCGGATGCTGTTCCCAACCGGATAGAATCGGATTACCAGGAAAGAAATTCCCTGTTCGAGTTGGAATTCTTTAAGCCCTATCATGAATGGAAAGAGCGTGTCGCAGAAGAGACAGGTTTTTCCTTCGCCTTGGACTATTATCCAGTAATTTTGAAAGCCAGTGACAGCCTTCCTGACACTGAGGACTATGCTTCTAGTGGAGTATTTCGTTTCACTGGTTCTTGGCAAGCCCTTGGACGGGGTAGCGATACAACAGGGAGTCTGAATTTTCTGGTAGAACAACGACATAGTTATACCAACAACACACCGTCTGAATTTGCTTTTAATAATCTTGGCAACATCGGGGCGATCGAGATTCCTTTTGCCGACGACGGCTGGCATTTGACGAACTTGTACTGGAGTCAGAGTTGGAACAACGGCGACGTTGAAGCTGTGATTGGGTTCCTTGATATCACAGATTTTGTTGATGTTTATCCCCTGACTAGCCCATGGACAGACTTCTCTAACTTTGTTTTCAGTATTGGAGCTGCCACGATCGATTTACCTGATGATGGAGCTCTAGGTATGGCAGTGGGAGCGTGGCTAACAGATCAGCTCTACATTATTGGTGGTTTTGAAGATCTCAACTCAAATCCTAACGAACCCTTTAATGGATTCAATACATTCTTCAACGATAGTCAATTCTTCAAACACATCGAGGTTGGTTGGACTCTCTCCCCTAAGGAGCGTTACTATCTCGATAACCTCCACCTTACCTTGTGGCATGCGGATCAACGAGAGGAAATTGGGATAAAAGATGGTTGGGGCGGGGTTTTGTCTTTCACGGGTTCCATTGATGACAACTGGATTGTGTTCGCCAGAGCAGGTTTCTCAGAAGACGGAGGCAGTCTTCTCCAGACGGCGGTGAGCTTGGGATTCAGTTATATTCCCAGCCTCACCGGAGCAGTACCCGGAAGCCAACTCGGATTCGGAGTTAATTGGGGACAACCGAATGATGACTTATTTGGTTCTGGTTTGAGGGATCAGTATGCTATCGAGAGTTACTTCCGCTTGCAACTGACAAGGGAAATCAGCATCACACCGGATGTGCAATTGCTAATCAATCCGGCACTCAACCCCAAAAAAGACACCATTTGGGTCTTCGGACTGCGATCGCGTTTTGCCTTTTAGTCCTCTTCTCTCGTTTTGGCGAAGATATTGTTAAGGCTAGAAACTATCATAATGACCACCAATCGCAAAAATATAAATAGATTCGTCGTCGAATTTGTAGATCAGTCTATCCTTTTGAGAGATACGCCTCGACCATAAACCTGATAAATTGTGCTTCAAAGGTTCTGGCTTTCATGGTTTCGCGATCTCTGCTTGACAATTCTTCAATGCCTTCTCCATCGCGGCGAAGTTCACTGTTTCATGGCGGCTGATGAACACGAGCCGGGTTTGGGGCATTTCGTCGCCCCAGTCGCGGGTCGGAGAAAGGGTGACTCGCCGACCGACCAATTGCAACACCATGCGACTGTGCGGTTCCTCAACCACATGCATAAAGCCCTTGGCCCGAAATAAGGTGCTCGGCAGATGGGTTAACAGCTGCTGAACCAATCCCAGTTGCAGGGGGGTGGTTGAGGTAAAGGTTCAGGTATCAAACATCAGATCGTGTTCAGGGTGATAGCCATGGTGGTCGTGCTCAGGTTTCCCTGAATTCGTCACCTCATGGGTATGAATACCGAGTTCCCCATCGGGTTCTGCAGATTTCGGGTCGGTGGCACTCTTGCCCAGAAGAATCTCCATGGGTAGCTGGCATTGGCTGGTTTGGAACACCTGCACGCCAGGGCGAATGCTATCAATCCACTTATGCACGCGGGCCAGCGTTGCCGCATCGACCAGATCAATCTTGTTCAGCAGGATCAGATCGCCACCGGCTACCTGGGCGCGGGCCAGCTGCATCTCCGCTTGTGGCAAGCCTAGGAATTGCTCGGCATCGACCACGGTGACCGGAATCGGATTCTGCTGATGTAATCTATACTCCATTACTATTTTGGGGTTACATGCTTTGCCAGTGCCTCAATGTGAACATCATGGCCTTCGTGATGATTTACTTGTATGCCTTTCAGTCCCAAAGGCTCAGTCATTTCTAGATCTAATGGCGATTTATATACGTAATCACCCACACGCTTTTTAAAGTCTGCTTTTGCAGCAGCCAGTAAATCAGGATCGGTAAACAGATCGACCCCTAAAGAAGCTAAGGCCTTAGTGGCCATCATCAATCCTTTGTGCCCGATACTCATACCGTGACAGGCTGTGGCTTGCCAGGTATGGACCATACAACCTTCAGGTATGGTTTGTCCCAATAAGCCCATGGTTGGGGTAATCCAACTCACCTCTGCCACATCTGTGCTGCCCCCCATAGTTGAAACCGGGTATTTAGGAGGGATCACCGTTTTTGGCATACCGGTAGGCTTGACCCCGTAGGATACCTGGCACTTTTTGGCAAATTCAATTTCTTCCTCGGTGTACTTCGGCAGGCCAATTTGTGCCGTATGCTCATATAGTCTGTCTGCAAGTGGTTTGTTGGGGACGAGATCATGCATGCCACAATACACCAATGCTTTACTTTTTGTTTGTGTAGCCATGGCGGCACCTTCCGCCATTTGTTTCACCCAGGTCGTCGTCGCCTCCACATGATCGCGATCAACATCTCGAATTAAAAGAAATATTCGGGCGTAATCTACTACCACATTGGCAGCTGTACCGGCATCTTCATAGATATAGTGGGTGCGAGCCGTCGGCTCCAAATGTTCGCGCATCAGCGCAATGCCGTGGCCAAATAGCTCCGCAGCGTGCAGGGCATTTCTGCCTAACCAAGGGGCCAATGCCGCATGAGAGCTTTTACCGAAGAACTCGATTTTCATGAAGTTAACGGCAGCACTTCTCAAATTCCAGGGCGTGGTTAACATCGCCGGATGCCAATGCAGGCAAGCATCCAGGTTATCAAAAACTCCGTCTCTGGCCATATATATTTTGGCACCTTCCGACTCTTCGGCAGCCGCTCCAAAAACCCTTATGGTTCCTGGTATATTTTCCTTTTTCATCCAGTTCTTGAGTGCTATTGCTGCACCTAACCCCCCGGTTCCAATTAAATTATGGCCACAACCATGCCCTGTCGTTTTGCCATCTTTTCGCGGTGTCTTTTCAGCTACAGGTTCATTTCCAAGGGCAGGAAGGGCATCATACTCCGTCAATATTCCAATAATGGGAGAACCCGAACCATAGGACGCCGTAAAAGCCGTTGGAATGTTTGAAGTGCCGACGCTATCAATCTTAAATTTGTTTTCCTTTAAGATATCAATCAGAAAAGCGGATGATTCATCTTCTTCTAAGGAAAGCTCAGATAATGTCCATACCTTATCCGCAATGTTTAACAGTTGCGATTCGAGGCTTTCTACTTCTTTTTGAATAGCAGAAATTGCCTCTTTGTTTGATTTTTGTGTCACTATATTTCCCTCATTTATTGTTAGTTCACAATTCAATTCTTTATGGGTGCACGCACTGGCTGCCCTGGGAAGGCGTTCGTATCCAGCTTTTTATCCCGGACAGGAATTGGCCGTTGACGATCACATGGTGCATGCCCTGCGACCGGGCGGTCGGATTCCTGAACGTTGCCTTTTCGCCAACGGTTTCCGGGTCTATCACCCGTCCGTTGGTGAATACGATATCGTAGGGTTCGTTGGGTTTTGTGATGATTTGACTTGTCTGATCAATTTGCCCTCCAATGTTTATTGATTGCTTGTAAAGTCTGGCGAAGTTGGTATGACCTACTTGTGCTGTTTTAAATTATAATTTAAGCTTACCTTACTTTTCCCGTTAAGTGTTCCGGGCAAGCTGCCAACCTTCGATAGTATATTTTTTTTTAGCATCTCAAGTTCTGTTTTAGGCAAAGTTTTTTTCATATGTATGCGGATTAAAAAAGCATTTATGTAACTTATGTTTTAGCGATCGCAATTGACAGAGAGATATAATCGCTGTATTGATTGCATAGCAAGAGTTTTATTCTTAGGCTGCACTTGGTTACACGAACCTTCTATTTAGGCCTTCTTAAGCTTACCGACCAAAATTTCTCCATTGCTATACAAAGGCCATTTAATTTAATAATGCGATCGCTCTCGTTCCCTTTCCGCTCCCTTTTACCGCCGACAATAAATCACCCATTTCTCCCCCTTTTTGGGGGATGTCTTCTGGCTTAAGCCTCTTTAAGATTAAAGTGTAACTGGTTATTGCAGTTTGCGTCTGAGCTGCCGTAACCCAAATCAAATACGTTTGCTCTTTCGCTAGGAATAACGATCGTTCAGATGTCAGTCTTCTTACCATTCAGATACCCAAGAAAATGAAAATAAAAAGCTATCAAACAACCATAGGAATAACACTAGGTGCGATCGCCCTAGTAACTGCATGTGGCGTAGAGGCACAACCACCAAAGATGAAGATGACCACCGAGATACCGCCGGGGATCGCCACGCCAGACAAATTGGAGACCCGTATTGGCAATCTAAACTTATTTGACGGCGTGCCTGACGAGGAAACCGCCCAGAAGGTATATGACAACCTAGACTTCCAGGCGCCGGCAGGCTTTAACAGTTAGATGCCTCAATGTACGGCATGCGCAAGGGGATTCTCGATTTTGGTCCCGCCAACACGACAGCACTTCTGTTTGAGAACCTCATGGACTCAGAGGCATTGTGGCTGACACCAAATACAACCTCAGTCTATATGGCATCGTGGCTCGATCTCAAGGACGGTCCTATGGTCATCGAAACACCGCCCAATGTTCTGGGTATCATTGATGACCACTGGTTCAACTACGTCGCCGATTTTGGCAATGCAGGACCAGACAAGGGTAAGGGCGGCAAGTTCCTGATCCTGCCACCAGGGTATGACGGAGAGGTACCTGATGGCTATTACGTAGCACGATCGCAAACCTATGGGAACTGGGTGATCTGGCGTGGTTTCCAGGAGAATGGCGATCCTGCCCCGGCTGTGGAGACGACTAAGAAACTGTTCCGTATCTACCCCCTTTCGCAAAAAGACAACCCACCGGAAATGAACTTTATCAACGTTTCCGGCAAATTCAACAATACAATCCACCGTATGGATTACGGCATTTTTGAGGAGATCAATGAGGTGGTCCAGGCAGAGCCGAGCGAAGGACAGAACCCAGAGCTACTGGGTCTGCTGGCTTCTATCGGCATCAAGAAAGGTCAACCGTTCAACCCCGATGCCCGCATGAAGAAGATCCTCACCGAGGCAGCCGATGTGGGTGCTGCGACAGTTCGTACCCTAGCCGCACGCCCCCGTGATGATATGTTCTACTTCTACCCCGGTGAAGGAGTCTGGACTACTCCCTTTCCTGGTGGGAGCTATGAATTTTTAGCTCAGGGTGCGCGGTTGCTAGATGCCCGCAGTTTTTTCCATTTCTATGCCACGGGAATCACACCAGCAATGACCAAAGCACCAGTGGGCGCTGGCTCCCAATATGCCGTAGCTTATATAGATTCTCAGGGCAATCCTTTAGATGGCAGTAAGACCTACCGTGTGCATTTGCCCCCCAATGTACCAGCCCAGGATTTCTGGTCTTTTACCGTGTACGATAATCAGACCAGG
Source organism: Merismopediaceae cyanobacterium (assembly GCA_942490695.1). Classification (GTDB taxonomy): domain Bacteria; phylum Cyanobacteriota; class Cyanobacteriia; order Cyanobacteriales; family Microcystaceae; genus Synechocystis. The sequence goes on from CALNXU010000012.1 coordinate 13,250, forward strand.
TCTATGCTTCAGACGGATCAGCAGTTTCCCGGTTTGGATAACAACAAAAAAGGATTACAGCAAAACGCTGACGGTTCCTATGATATCTATTTCGGACCTGAAGCACCTTCTGGCAAGGAGAACAACTGGATCCAGACGGCTTCTGGTAAGGGCTGGAACATGATCTTCCGCCTCTATGGTCCACTGGAACCTTGGTTCGATAAGACTTGGCGTCCCGGCGATCCTGAGTTGGCGGAGTAATTGCTGAATATTGCTTAAAGCTTGCAGACTGTGCAAGCCTTTCAATTCATTCAACTACAAAGATTATATTTATCAAACACTAGAGATATTCCCCCAAGAAGATGAAAACAAAAAGCTATCTGACAACCATAGGAATAACATTAACTATGACCAACCTAGTGACGACATCTGGCGCACTGGCACAGTCACTGCAAATGAAGATGACCTCAGAAATTCCCAACTCGATTACGGCCCCTGACAAGGTGGAAACCCCCATTGGCACGCTCGAATATTTTGATGGGGTGCCGACGGCAGAAACAGTCGAGAACGTTTATGACTATCTGGATCGCTCCCGAGCGGTCAATGTATTTCTGAATTCCCTCCCTGCCCTATCCATGTACACTTTGCGGGAAGGGCAGGCAGCCATTGGTGCCGATGCCAGTAACAAGATCGCCATCTGGGACACCCTGATGGATTCCGCCACGTTGCTTTTGACTGGAAACACCTCGACCATGTATGCGGTGGGTTTCCTCGATCTTGCCAAGGACGGTCCCACGGTAATCGATCTTCCCCCCAGGATGTTGGGCGTCCTCGACGATATGGCCTTCCACTACATGACGGATCTAGGTGTAGCTGGGCCGGATCAAGGCAAGGGCGGTAAGTTCTTGGTGCTTCCTCCGGGCTACAAAGGCGATGTCCCGGATGGTTACTTTGTGGTGCCGTCGAAGACCAATGGTGTGTGGGTATTCACCCGCGGCTACATCGACAAGGGGGTCAAGGCCGCCTCGGAGAATATCCGCAACAATCTCAAGGTCTATCCCCTCGCCAAGAAAGACACCCCCCCAATCATGGAGTTCATCAATGTCTCAGGCAAGAAGATGAACACGATCCTGCCTAACGACTACACCTTCTTTGAAAAACTGCATGACCTAATCCAGCAGGAGCCGGATGATTTTCTAGGTCCCGAGGCTAAGGGCATGATGGCCGCCATTGGCATCGAGAAGGGTAAGCCTTTCAATCCCGATGAACGGATGAAGAAGATTCTCACCGATGCCGCCGCCATTGGTAATGCCGCTGCCCGCACTATCAGCTATTTCCCCCGCGAGCCGGGTAACTTTATCTATGGTAAGGATAGTGCCTGGGTGATGGCTTACGCCAACAAGGATACGACCTTCACCAGCAATGGTGCTTATAATCTGGATGCTCGCATCCTCTTCCACTTTGGCTATATTGTTGTAAGCCCAGCCATGGCAGTGACGGTGCCTGGTAAAGGTTCGGACTATGGTTTGGCAATGCTGGATTCCCAGGGGCAGCCGCTGGATGGTTCGAAAACCTATAAACTGCACATCCCGCCAAATCCACCGGTGAAGGATTTCTGGGCGGTGACGCTGTACGATACTCAGACGCGATCGCAGCTCCAGACCGACCAGCAGTTCCCCACTCTGGGCAGCCAGAGCAAGGGATTGGAGCAGAACACCGATGGTTCTTACGATATCTACTTTGCCCCTAAACCACCCAAGGGAAAAGAAGGCAACTGGTTGCAAACCATTCCAGATAAGAGCTGGTGGATCGGTCTACGGATGTACGGCCCGTTACAACCATGGATCGATAAGACCTGGCGACCGGGTGAGATCGAGCTAGCAGAGTAGTTAATAGAAGGGAAACCAAGACAATGTTAAAAGCAAAAATAAAAGGAGTACAGAATGAAAGCAAGATCCATAACTAGCTTTGCCCTATTAGTAATGATGGCGGCTGGGCTTATGACGAACCCTGCTTCAGCCCAGAACATTCAACAGAGCGTGGAAGAGTTTGAGCAGTTAATGCCCATCAACGGTACAGTAAAGACTTTCTTCGGTGATTTTGAGCTCGACCACGCCTTCCCCACCGCAGATACCTCTGAACGTATCTACGATTTGATGGATTATAGCCGTGCCGCACAGCTCTATCTCTGGAGCCTGCCAATCACCAGCATGACCCAGATACGCGAGTCCTTCGAGGCGAACTATCCCGGATACGAGGACAACACCCTCGTCTCCATCCGCACCTTTAACGAGCGCAGGGGTATCCTGACGGTAAACGAAACCACTGATTACTTTTTTGTCTTCGGCAACACCAAAGATAAAGCGACGATTCTAGAAGTGCCTCCCGGAGTCATCATCGGCATGATGAACAGCATGTGGCAGGAGAGTCCCGCCGATATTGGTGCTTTCGGTGTTAATGCAGGTACTGGTGGTAGGCACATCTTGGTTGGCCCAAACACGCCAGCAGATGCCATCCCTGAACCCTTTGCATGGGACGATGACTTTACGGTTCATCACATCAGTACTAACCAATTCTTCATCCTCTTCCGGATTATTGGCACCAAGGAGGAAGCGAACCAGTTAGCCAGTAAGATACGGCTGTACAATTACGCTGAAGAACCGACAATCAAAATTATTGATGGCGAAGACAAGTTCATCCGCAATACCCAGCCTCGGGGCATCAAATACTGGGAGCTACTGCACCAAGCCATCAACCAAGAAGTGGTTCAGGAGCGCGATCGCTTTTTCATGTACTGGCTCAAAACCCTTGGCATAGAGAAAGGTAAGCCCTTTAATCCCACTGCTCGTCAACGTAAGATCCTCGAAGACGGAGCTAAGATGGGTGAATTGATGGCAAAAACGCTGGTCTATGACGAGCGCTTGGAAGGTGTCCTGCGTCAAAATGACTGGCGCTACATCCTCGGGGGTGAGTGGGGTGATGCCATGAAAAATACTCAGCGTATGAAGTACTACGATATCTTCGATCCCCGCGCCCGTTACACTTACGAAGCGACTACTGTCTCTCCAGCCATGACGAGGCCGAGGCCGGGCAAGGCTCAGGGTTACATCGGCAAGTTCGAGACTGAAGAAGGCGATCGCCTGAAGGGTGAAAACAATTACGTCGTCAGGGTTGAGGGCAATGTACCGGCAGATTTGTTTTGGTCGATCGTCATTTACGATACGGATCATCGCAGTCTTATCGATAACAGGGCAGGTACCGCAGGAGGTAAGGCGACGGTGGGCAGTAAGACGCCAGGCTTACGGCAAAACGCCGATGGTTCCTACTACGTGTTCCTAGGACCTGAGGCACCGTCTGAGGGCTGGGAAGCTAATCACGTGCAAACCATTCCGGGGCGAGGCTGGTTCCCATACATGCGTGCCTACGGCGCGACCCAAGAGTTCTTCGATGACAGCTATCAGCTACCAACAATTACTAAGGTGAAGGACTTCTCCCAATACATCCGATGACTATATTTTGAATTAAAAAAAAGAATTATGATTCATCAATTTCTCAGATTATTGTTACAAAATCCCCTAGTTCGTTCATTTCGCACTCTGTGGAAAAAAATAACAGCTGGTTGGAAAGTTCATTTGGAAAAACCCGTTCCTGAAGAAGAATTAGCCGACTCTCGTGAAGCGGCATCGATTCCTTCTTTTAGTTTCTTTTTCCTGTTGTCTGCTGCTTCGGTAATCGCTACCTTAGGACTTATAGGCAATAGTACTGCTGTGATTATTGGGGCGATGATTGTTGCTCCTCTAATGAACCCAATTTTGAGCATGGCTTTTGCCATTGTTACAGCTAATTGGATCTTGTATAAGCGATCACTTGTCACAGTTGCCTTAGGGGCTATTTGTACTATCTTTATCTCCTTTTTAATTAGTTATGGACTTCCCATTGATGTTGTTGGTTCAGAAGTTGTAGCACGAACCTCCCCTAATTTACTGGATTTGGGAATTGCCATTGCCGCAGGTGCTGCTGGTTCATTTTCTTTAACCCGTAAAAGTATTGCCAGTTCTATTGCTGGAGTAGCCATTGCTGTTGCTCTCGTACCTCCTTTATGTGTGACAGGAATGGGTTTAGGAATAGGTGGGGAACTTTCGGCACAAATTGGTAGTGCTGTAATCACTAATTTTGACGTATCTGCTGGGTCTTTTTTACTATTTATCGTTAACTTAGCCGGAATTACTTTTACGGCTTGTCTTGTTTTTCTTTCTCAATCCTATGGCAATTTGTACAAAGCATTTCAAACCATTGTGATTTGGTTGTTAATTCTTGCTGTATTATGTGGACCTTTGACTGGTTCGATGAAAGAATTTATAGTTACTAACCGCATTGCTTTAGAAATTCGTGGCATCAGAGAAGAGAAGGGTAATATTAGCCAACTAACTCAAATTAGTCACATTGACGTAAGACTGGAAGGGAGTACTGCTTATGTTTCTATATTGGGTAGTGCCCCACAGGGCGTTGTTACGGATGAATATTTAGAAAAGAATGAGAAAAGGATTTTCGACACTATCTCAAAAATGGGGGTTAAGTCAATGAATATAAAGATCAGAATATATCCCGTTGAGATAAAGGAATATAAAAACATTGTTGATTAAACGTGAGTTCGATTTTGGATTTGGGATTTTGGATTTTGCCGTCCTCGGACTGGCGCCGAAGCGGGCGGGTTAATAATTTATTAACGAGAAAATAAGCCTTTGAGCATCCTGTCGAATTCACGTCAATTCTGCATTCTTAATTCTACATTCTTAATTCTGCATTCCAACCATAGTGTCTTTATAGTTAAATGAAAAAATTTTTAAAACAAACAATCAAGTTTATTGTTATTACTATTCTCACCCTAACTTTAACTTTAACTTGGACACCCAACAGTTTAGGACAAATTCCCCTGTTCAACACACCAAAGAGTGATCAACCAGCTCAATCTCCTCCCTGGGATCTTAATAAAGCTTATACTTGTGGAAAATTTTGGTGTAGTAATGTTTACACTTACAGTGGGGAAACAAATATTCGACCTGCACTTACCAAAAGAGCCACTCTAACTCCTGAATTAACCTTATCAGCTTTAAAAGAGCTCGATCAATCCAGCGTTGAAATTATCCAAAAAGTAGAGCAGAGAGCCAAATTAGTCACACAAGTCTTTGAACAAATTTTATATCAAATTGTCAGTAGTCACACTATTTCTGAAGTTCCTTTTATTGCAGATTGGCAATTTTGGCTACCCCCAGCGACAAAGCGATTAGGGATGCCGGCAATAGTTAAACCATTACACCCTTGGATGCCACAGATTGAAGTAGGTATTAAAAATCAACGCACCGTTATTTATGCCCCTGCCCAACCTGAATTAGGATTAGCTTCACAGGCTATTGTCACCGTAACTGAGATTGATGCCAAAGCCAATGGCACAACAGTTGAAGAATTAGCCAAAGTTTGGCAGACTAAGATTCAGTTATCTTTCAGTAGCGCTCTGTGGGGAGATGAGTTAGACAGACAGCATCCTCTGTGGCGTTGGGGAATCTCTGCTGCTATTTTGGTGGTTACACTAATACTAATATGGTTGATTGAATTAATTCGCAGTTTTCTAAGAAAGTGGAACAATCAACTGAGACGAAAACTAAATGAAATTACCGGTTCTCTGACTATAGAACCTGAAGCCATCTCATCGCAACATCGGGAAAATAATGAGAGCGATATTATCGAAAATATATCAATAGATGACAAAATAGGCGAGCAGAATGTCAAAACAAAGAATGGGCAGCAAGAGAAGGAATCCCGACTAAAACAGTCAAAATTCCCAAAAATAGTCTTATTTCCCTTACTCAAGCTATTTAATTGGTTCAAAAGGCTGATTCAGAAAAATAAGTGGATCTCTTCTCAGTCTGATATTTCTGAGCAAAAGCTGTTGTTACGAGCTCAAACCCAAATTAAACAAAAACGAAATTTTTGTCAATTCTGGCGATCTGAGATGTTGATTTTAGAAATTTTGAGCCTAGCTTTAGGGCTAAGTATTATTTTCTTAATATTTCGTCAGACTCGCTTTTTCTCTGTTTTCTTGTTCGACCAAACTCTAATTGTGATTTTTATCTGGATAGGATTGATTTTTGTTGATAAGGTTGGGGATTTCGCTATTGACTATTACCTTAACAATTGGGCAAGTGAAGCCCAAGCAATTAATCCTGATTCCAATCGTTATACCCTTAGAGTTAATACTTATTCACTTACCCTCAAAAGGGGTACAACCTTTCTGGTGATTGTCTTCGGCCTTTACTTGAGTATTTCGTCCATCGGAATTAATCCCTCTGTCCTTGCTGGGGCAGGGATTTTGGCCGCGGCTATAGCTTTTCTTTCCCGTAGTTTGATTGAAAGTATGCTCAATGGGATCTTGATTTTATGGACTGACTGTTATGCCATTGGTGATGTGATTAATGTTGGTGGAGGGATGGCTGGTGCGGTAGAGGATATTAACTTATTTATCACTTCTTTGCGTAATTTGGATGGAGAATCGATCGCTATCCCCAATAGTAAGATTTCTGCTGTAATTAATAAGACTAAATACTGGTCTAGGGTTAACTTTACCATTAGAATTGCCTGGAATCAAGACATCGATAAGGCGATTACCGTTATGACTGAAGTAGCCGCAGTGATGCAAAGTGAGCCGGAATGGGGAGAAAAGTTTCTGGACCCGGCGGAAATTTTAGGCGTTGATGAAGTATCTCATGAAGGCATTCTCATTCATCTGATCATTAAAACTCAACCCAAAGAACAGTGGAATTTGGGAAGGGAATTTCGTCGGCGAGTTAAACAGGCATTCGATGAAGCCGGAATTTCTGTGGGCATACCCCATCAGACAATTGCTGTCATTCATTCTCAAGATAATAGTAATCAATTATTATCCAATTTTCCTCCCGAACAAGACAGTTAAAAACTCACAGCTAGTAAATAAACTATTTTGAATCTATGACAACAAATATATTTAGTCACAACCGATTAACTAGAAAAACTAGTAAAAACTTAACTAGGCTACTAATCAGCTTGATTGTTATTTTCTTTCTAGCACCTTATTCTTCATCGATTATTGGTAATGCGGTAATAACCATATTGTTTTTAATTACTAATCTGCTCATCGTCAATTTTTTGTATTTACCAAAAATTTGGAAGTTTACTTTAAGAATCTTTGCTGTTTTAGCCTCTCTCTTCGATTTAAGTTATGCCAACCAAGTCCATCATTTAACTAACATTATGTTTTTAACGAACCTTTTCTATGGCATATTCATTCTTTTAGCGATTATTTTCCTTAGCAGTTTAATTTTTAGGGAAAAAAAAGTGGATATAAATATTATTAATGGAGGTATTTCTATATTTTTACTTCTAGCTTTTTTATGGTTTAACTTTTACTCAATCATATTAGATTTTGACCCTAATGCTTTTAAGGGTTTATCCTCCGAATTAGAACAACAATATCAACTCTTTTACTTTAGTTTCACTACCATAACAACATTGGGCTATGGTGACATCACACCAGTAAATAAATTTGCCATGAGTTTGGCTAATGCACAAGCGATCATCGGTTTAATGTATCCTGCTATATTTATTTCTAGGTTGGTGAGTTTATATACTACTCAAGAAGAATAAATTTTTGAATTCAAAATTCAAAATTCAAAATTTAAGTTAGATTTTTGATTATCTTTTGGGTGCAAGCCTTGCACTCTTACTATGGATAATTTATTTAATACATAATTATTAGCAAATTTAATTTCTATTTCAGATCAATGTTTTTATCCAATTTTTTAAGAAGGTTAGTTTTAGGAATATCTCTGGGTGAACTACTTTTCTTTAGTAGTTTAGATAACCCAGTAATCGCCGGTCCGAAATCTTATCAAGACAATACAAATCACTTAAATACAGCCTCTCAAACTGACGAGCTTGACGAAAAATCCCGACTTGAGCAAAGTTTAGAACTAATTAATGAGATGGATGACTCTGAACTTAAGGTTATTCTTTTCAATGAGCTTGCCCTTAATTATGCACAGTTAGGTGATCAGGAAAAGGCGATTACTATTTTAGAGCAGTCTTTAGCAGTAGCCCAAAACATTGAAGATGAAGTTTTAAAAGCGACTGCCATGCTTAGTATTGCCGAATATTATCAGAAAATCGGTCAAAAAACCCAAACTATTGAGATTCTAGACAATACTATTGAGCTAGTAAACATGTTTGAGGATGTGGCGGTCAAAGTAACTACCATGCTCGATATTGCTCAGTATTATGCTCAAATAGGTCAAAAAATTCAATCCATTGAGATTCTTGACAACAGTGTGGAGATAGCAAATAATATTCCCGATAAATCCCTCAAAGGACAATTATTATTCAAAATCTCCCTTAAATATGGAGAAATCGGCGAAGAAGAAGCCGCCCAAACTGTATTTACTCAAAGCCAAACAATCATAGCAGCAAGCAATCAACCTTTGCCAGAATTTCCTTTTACTGAAACCCCTGCCAGTTTCAAGTTAGGATTTTCTGGTTGGGTTAAATCTTTTCGAAAGACCGAGGCATTGGTAGGAGTTGATGTGGATTTTGCTAAACAATGGTCAGAAGATGATATTTTTGTTGATGCCAGTTATTTTCTCGATTATGATAGTAGCAATTCTGTTAATAATTATCGTCCCAAAGTTTTAAATTTCACCTTTTATCGTCATCACTTCAACGAACAATGGAGTTTTGTAACTAATTTTTTCAACAGCACTAACCAATTTTTATTTTCTTCTCGAGACGACGATGAGGATTTATCGATTATTAGTGAGCTTTATGCTGGGGCAGGGTTAAATTTGTGGCGAGGAGATGCTCCTAGTGATTTTTTAGATTTACAATTAGCTGTAGGACCTCGTTATCAATATGATTATATTGATAACGAGCAGAGACGCAATCAACTTGATCCAGCTCTAGCTATTATTCTTTGGGGCAGAGGGTTTTCTTTGGGAGAAGCAAAAATAAATGAAACTTTTTCTATTATTCCTGCTTTAAATGATTTTAATAACTATGACATTGTTTCTGATACCACTCTTTCGATTCCTCTGAGTCAAAGATTGTCATTTACTAATCGTTTATTTGTGCGCTATCGAAATGAAGAAATATTTGAGGAAAATCCCAAGTGGCTATTCTTTTTTACCACAGGATTAGAATACAATTTTTAGCTTGGTGCCAATAGACCTCTTTCATAATTATTTTTGTGATATGGTAGAGAGTTGTCGATTAAATACCCTTAATCTATGATATTACTCACATTCTCGCTGAAAGCGTAGAAGATGCAGACTTTTTTGGAAACCCCTAATCCTCTTCCGTCAATTTCGGAAAAAGAGTTTTGCACTAGTACACGGAAAAGCTTTCTCAGACTGGGTTTCAAGATTTTTATCGCTGAATAAACAGGGAAGACAATTCTTGTTAAGTACATTTCCCGAAACCTTTACCAGACAGGCTTTTCAAGATTTTTCCAAAAATTTACTTTCCCAGTCTGACAAAAGAGGGTTAATCAGTTATCAGTTGCCAGTTGTTGGATCTTCACTGATAACTGAAAGGTGGGGACGGTTCTGGTCACTCCGGCGCAGTGGCTGGGGGCTGTCAGTTGTTGGCTTCGTTGTGAGGTTGTGCCGCCGCCATCGCCCGACATAGTAAACCTTATGCCAATCTCGATATATTCCCATACATGACAAAGAACCGACTAGTTTCCTGCGGTGTATTGTCTCGCTCTAATTTATTAGAGTTTCAAAAGCCCTTGACGAGGATTGAACTCGTGACCTCACCCTTACCAAGGGTGTGCTCTACCACTGAGCTACAAGGGCGAGATTATGGGCCGAGCTGGATTTGAACCAGCGTAGGCATAGCCAGCGGATTTACAGTCCGCCCCCATTAACCACTCGGGCATCGACCCATGTCTTTTCCGATTTATTATCGTAACATCCTTTGCCCTAAAATCAACCCAGCCATTTAGCGCTCCCTGTGGCACGCTGCTCATCGTCATTTTTTCCCCTTTCAATGCCTTGTTCCCACCTTCAATTTTTAAGTTCAGAAGCGTTCACCCCCTACGAACAAGCCGGTGCTGTGGTGGTTCCTATTCCTTATGAAGCGACGACAACTTACCGTAAAGGTTGCGCCCATGGGCCGGAGGCTATCTTAACAGCATCGGATCAATTGGAAGCCTATGATGAAGAGCTACGACGATCGCCTTGCCATGAAGTGGGAATTTACACCCTGCCGCCCATTGCTGATACCCGCCAGCAGCCTTCTCTGTCCGCCGACCAGATGCTGCAACAAACGCAAGCTACGACCGCCCCAATCCTACAGGCGGGAAAATTTATTGTGGCATTGGGGGGAGAACATGCCATCACCGCCGGCATTGTCCAAGCGGTTAAAGCTGTTGTGACGGAACCGTTCACGGTGGTACAAATTGATGCTCACGGAGACCTCCGCGCTAGTTTCGAAGGCTCCCCCCATAATCATGCCTGTGTCATGCGCCGAGTATGGGAATTAGGCTTACCCACTCTCCCCCTCGGGATTCGGGCGATTTGCCAAGAAGAAGCAGATTTGATTCAAGCGCACAACATTCCTGTCTTTTGGGCAAGGGAAATGATGCATAATCCACTCTGGCCAGAGCAGGCGATCGCCGCCATTACGACCGAAAAAGTTTTTCTCACGATCGATATGGATGGCTTCGACCCCAGTTTGATTCCTGGCGTGGGAACACCAGAACCGGGTGGCTTAGGATGGTACGACGTTTTACGATTTTTGCGGTTGCTCTTTCGGCACAAACAAGTGATTGCCGCCGATGTGATGGAATTAGCCCCCCTGACAGACTCTGTGGTATCTGAATTCACGACGGCTAAGTTGGTCTATAAAATAATTGGTTACGCCCATGGGGCTTGAGTGCTTAACGCTAATTAACCAAGTTCAATTAGTGCCCCAACAAGCCTAGAGGTCCATTCCCAGATGCTTGGCAACGGTCTGTACATCCTTATCACCGCGGCCAGAACAATTAATGACAACTCGTTCATTATTAGATAGCTGGGGGCAAAGGGTTTCCAAATAAGCAAAGGCATGGGCTGTTTCCAATGCGGGAATAATGCCTTCTAATTCTGATAACCGTTGGAGGGCATCAATCGCCGCCTGATCAGTGACGCTGTAGTATTCTGCCCGCCCCGAATCTTTGAGGTAGCTATGCTCTGGCCCCACCCCAGGATAGTCTAATCCGGCGCTAATGGAATGGGCTTCCGTCACTTGCCCTTCTGTATTCTGCAGTAGATAACTCATGGCCCCGTGCAAGACACCCGGTTTCCCCATGGTCAATGTGGCCGCATGTTTCCCCGATTCGATGCTTTCCCCCGCCGCTTCGACCCCAATTAAACGCACACTGGAATCATCGATAAAGTCATAAAAAAGTCCCATGGCATTGGAGCCGCCCCCAACACAGGCGAGAAGAATATCCGGCAATCCGCCCCATTTTTGTTGGCATTGCTCTCGTGTTTCCTGCCCAATGACGCGGTGAAAATCTCGTACCATCATCGGATAAGGGTGGGGCCCCGCAACAGACCCCAAAATATAATGGGTCGTATCGACATTAGTGACCCAATCTCGGATAGCTTCTGAGGTAGCATCCTTGAGTGTGCCCGTCCCTGCTGAAACAGGTTGTACGGTCGCTCCCAACAGATTCATCCGAAAAACATTGAGCTTTTGACGCTCCATGTCCTGTACACCCATGTAAATGATGCATTCCAAGCCAAATCGCGCACACACCGTTGCCGTTGCTACCCCATGTTGACCGGCTCCAGTTTCCGCAATAATCCGTTTTTTCCCCATACGCTTGGCTAACAGGACTTGACCCAGGGCATTATTGATTTTATGTGCCCCTGTATGGTTCAAGTCCTCGCGTTTTAGATAAATTTCTGGACTACTCCCGTCGGGACGGGCATAATACTGGCTGAGACGTTCAGCAAAATATAACGGTGATGAGCGCCCGACATAGTCCGTCAATAGTGCGGATAACTCCTGTTCAAAATTCGGGTCATGTTTATAACGCTTGTAGGCATTTTCCAGCTCCGCCAGGGCCGGCATCAGGGTTTCTGGCACATACTTGCCGCCGTAATGACCAAAACGACCTAGGGCATCGGGATACTGATGGCTGGTTTGGGGGGAGAGGGGAGAAATAGTCACAGAAATAAAACCGTACTGCGTTTAACGATGACTGAGAATTAAATTGGCGCGGAAGCTGAAGGGCGACGATTAATGACTTGATCGATTAAGCCGTAGGTTGTTGCTTCTTCCGCCGACATAAAGAAATCCCGTTCCGTATCCTCGGCAATTTGCGACAACGGTTTTCCAGTATGATCCGCTAAATGTTGATTCAATAATCCCTTCAGATACAAAATTTCTTTCGCTTGAATTTCAATATCTGTCGCTTGACCCTGGGCACCACCGAGGGGTTGGTGGATCATGATGCGGGAATTGGGTAAGCTCATTCTTTTTCCCTTGGCCCCCGCACTCAACAAAAAAGCGCCCATGCTAGCCGCTAAACCAATACAGATAGTGCAAACATCGGGGCGGATTTGATTCATGGTGTCAAAAATGCCCAAACCAGCTGACACAGAACCGCCAGGGGAGTTGATATAGAGATAAATATCTTTTTCGGGGTCTTCTGCTTCCAAAAACAGCAACTGTGCCACAACTAGATTAGCGTTCTCGTCCCGGACTTCTTGCCCTAAAAAAACAATACGTTCCCGTAGTAGGCGAGAATAAATATCAAAGGCGCGATCGCCACGACCTGACGTTTCAATAACGGTTGGAATCATGAAGGAAGGCAGTGTTTCCATTGGGTTTGCCTAAATTGTGCCACATTCTCTGACATGGGGGGAAGGATTTCCCGTCGGTTTCTTCGCACCCAGCCCCCGTTTAAGGGGAAATGCCTCAAAATGTACGGGATAATGCATGGGCGGGGTAAAGAAATATCAGTAAAATCTTCAGTGTTGACTTAATTTTGTTGAGTCAGTGGTTTATGCTTCCTCATTTCTGCCCCAATTAATCTTTGATGGTCGCGTCTTCTTTACAGACTCCTTTAATTTTGATTCGTCCTGCCACGGAAGCGGATATCCTCCCGCTATCCCAATTGCTGGTCACTTGCTTCCACCCTCCAACCCTGGTTGCTGTGGAGCCAACCTTTTCTAAGACTGGGGATCACGGAAGATTTACGGCTGCGTCTCGGTCGCCATAATCAAGCGTATCGCTGCCTCATTGCCCTTCATGGAGATGAACAAGAGATTATCGGTACCGCAGAAATCACATTGAAAAATTGTTATCGTTCTGGTCGCCGCCATGCCTACATCGCCAATCTCGCCGTCAGTCCAATTCATCGCCGCCTAGGCATTGCAACGCAACTTCTCCACCGCTGTGAACAAATGGCGATCGCCTGGGATTGTCAACGTCTTAGCTTACATGTATTAGAAGACAATCCCACCGCTCAAGCCCTGTATATGCAGTGCGGCTTTACCTGCGACCAGATAGAGTGGCAACTTCCTTTTTGGTTGTGGCACAGGCCCCGACGACTAAGATGGAAAAAAACGCTGACATCCCAAAATTGACATCCTCGTATAAAGAACATGTTGAGTGTTGTTCTATTGATAATTATGACTAACACGAGCCAATTATTATTAGAGCAGCTGCAACAGCAGACCCCTTTAGTGGTTAACTCCCGACGTCGCAATGGGGTGATTTTAGTGAAACCCTACCATGCGGAGTTTGCAGGGCCCGGCGCATTCATGGGGGGAGTGATCGATACTGATGTCACGCAATGTTACTACGTGGGGAACTTAACCTGGAGGACCCCCACAACATCGGATGATTTGATTCGCGCTTACCTAATTCGACGACAATGGACGCTGCTACTAAAACAAATTATTGATAATCCAATTGCGGCAGAACGGGGCCAGGTCATCTTGAATCAACTCGAACATTGGTTCGATGTGGCGACCGTCGAAAGCCTCAGTGATGAAGCCCTTGCTGTTTTGGTGGGGATTCTCCCAGAAACCGTGGCCGTAGCTCGACAACAAACAAACCTGGTGATCTAGGCATGTTAATTAGAGTTAATTTAGGTGGAATTCATTACTCGTTATCAAAGCAAAAAAGAGAATACAGTGATGCTTACCTCGATTTACTTTCCCCTACTTAACCCAATGCAGTGTTAATTGACCCAGATTCACGACCCATACAGATCCGTCAAAAATTGTTCAGCGACACTCTGATGATTACGAAGCACGCTTGAGTCCATTTTCGCTAACAAGCGCAACATCATACCCATTCGTGGATTATCCTCAAAACGCTTCTGATGCCGTGCCATAAACCGCCAATAAAGACCATCCCAAATCTCACACCATTCCCCTTTGGGATAATTACTCATTTTGCGGAGATAGTTAGACGATGAAATATAGGGCTTTGTGGTGGTGAGCCCCCCGTCAGCGTACTGGCTCATGCCATACACGTTTGGCACCATCACCCAATCATAGGCATCAATAAATAAAGCCATAAACCAAGCATGGACCTCATCCGGGTCTAGCTCACATAACAACATAAAGTTACCCAGTATCATTAACCTTTCAATATGATGCCCATATCCCGTTGCCAAAAGTCGTGTAATCATCTCATCGATAGGGATGATTCCCGTATTACCTCGCCAGAATCCTGGCGGCATTTTGGCTGTGAAGTCCCAGTAGTTGTGCGTCCGTTGAAAACGTCCCTTGAGCTCGTACACTGCCCGCATATATTCACGCCAGCCCAGAATCTGCCGAATAAATCCTTCGAGTGAATTGAGGGGTATCTTTTGCGCCGAGGCAAAATCCAGGGCAGAATCGATGACTTCTTTGGGGGTCAATAAACCGCTGTTAAGGAGCGGACTCAAGAGGGAATGAAAGAGAAAAGAAGCTCCCGATACCATCGCATCTTGGTAGGTTCCATAGTCGGCAAAGCGATGGGTCAGAAAATCTTCGAGCCAAGATTGAGCCCCTTCTCGACTGACAGGGTAGAAGAAAGAATCTACACGACCGGGATTCTGCGAAAAGTGCTGCGCCACATACGCGCGTGCCTCGACCACATATTCACTCGTCGCAGGTTGCCACAGCGTTGGTATGACCTTTCCCTTCGGCATCTTTTTGCGATTAGCTACGTCATACGTCCATTTTCCGCCAACGGGCTTGCCATTATCCAAGAGAATATCAAAGCGACTTCTTAAGGCACGATAGAAGGGGGTTTGGGCATAACTCCGCCCTTGAAAAAAATCTTGAAACCACTCCTTCCCTACCAAAAACTGAGGAGACTCAAGCCATGTCAACGATAAATCACATTCATGACATCCCTGCTCTAATGCCTGACGCAGCCAGTCATCCGCTACGTCGTAACAGGTAACATTCAAAATTCCCTCTGTAACAAGCCGCTTGGCAACACTGGCGGTATCCGCCAATTCGGTATGCTCAAGATAGCTCACAGGAAACCCCCGAAAGCGTAGTTCTTTTGCGTGCTGCTTCATAGAAGCTCGATGAAATACTAATTTTTGCTGATGGAAAGGAAACTGTCGAAAGAAAAGCGGTTCCTCAATAAGAAAAAAGTGCGTATCCTTGCTCTTGTGATAATTGGCGCCAAATAATTGATGGGGATAGACTAGGTGTGCGGTATTCATGAGTTAACAGGCGTAGGTAAACTGAATTCAAACTCAAGCTGCGCCAGGGTTCTGGTAAACCGTATTTAGGGTGAAAGCTGCCGTTTTATCGAAATAATTGAAATGCGCCCAAGGAGATTAATAATGGGCCTTTCCAATTTTCTCGCAAAAATTCAACTCCCAACGGGCACACGACTCATTTAAATTTTTTTGTCCTGGTTTCAGTCCAGGATTTTGATTGTTCCTGTCCGCCGATATTGGGGATTTCCCTACCATTGTTCGGCTCTTGCCCCCATCGACTTCTTTTTAAAGTTGTTAGAGTATCAATAACGAGCAGAGTTTCTTTGCGGCCCTTAAAACAAATTCAAATTGAACTTGTTCGTCCTAGATTGACGATCCTAACAATTAGAGTTTTGTTTATTGTTTTTACTCATTGAAGCAGGAGATACGCAGTGACCCACGAATCCCAACAGCCCCAAAATCTTTTTGCCAAACATGAGGTGAATGCCCATGACAGTTTCTGGGAATATGTACAGGGACTGAGCCAAGAAACCATTGCTCAAATGTCGCGCCCTGATTCCCAAGAAGTTTTTCAAGTGATGGAGCGCAATATTATCGGGCTGATCGGTAATTTACCACCGGAACACTTCGATGTCACGATTAGTACCAGCCGTGAAAACCTAGGGCGTCTTTTGGCATCCGCCATGATGAGCGGTTACTTTTTACGTAATGCGGAACAACGCCTCAGCTTTGAACAATCGTTACAGTCAATGGACAGTGTCTCAGAATCAAGCGACGAATAAATCTTCAGGGTGGTCTGCCCCCTTTTTTTGAAAACTGAAATTAATTTTTTACGGCGATCGCTCCTGGATTGGTATGACCAGCAGGGGCGGTTTTTGCCATGGCGGGAAAATCCAACTCCATACCGGGTATGGATTTCTGAAGTCATGTTGCAACAAACGCAAGTGGGAACTGTGATTCCTTACTATCAGCAGTGGCTGGAACAATTCCCTGATGTTTTTACTTTGGCGCAAGCGGATATTCAGAAAATCCTCAAAGCCTGGGAGGGGCTGGGATACTATGCCCGTGCCCGCAATTTACACAAAACGGCTCAGATTCTAGCCGTAAAGTATCAAGGGCAGTTTCCGATGACAGTGGCGGAGTATATGGCACTTCCTGGCATTGGGCGCACCACTGCGGGCGGGATTCTCAGCCATGCCTTTAACCAATCAGTTCCCATTTTGGACGGCAATGTAAAACGGGTTTTGGCCCGTATGATTGCCCTGGAAGTGCCTCCTAACGAAGATCTGAATCAGCTTTGGCAGCTTTCTGAGGCTTTGGTGGATATTGATCAGGGTCGTAAGTTTAACCAAGCTTTAATGGATTTAGGGGCGACGGTGTGTACCCGAACCCGCCCCCAATGTGGAGGGTGTCCCTGGCAGCCGTATTGCTGCGCCTACAATAAACAGTTAGTTGACCAAATTCCGAAGCGTAAAATGTCCGCCCCTTCACCCCACAAACAAATTGGTGTCGCTGTGATTCTCAATAGTGACGGCAAAATTCTCATTGACCGGAGACCTAGTGACGGCCTTTTGGGGGGATTATGGGAGTTTCCGGGGGGGAAGATCGAACCCGGAGAAACGCCAGAAGCTTGCATTTTGCGGGAAGTGCAGGAAGAGATTGGGATCACGGTTAAATTGACCGAACCGTTAATGACGTTGAAACATGCCTATACCCATTTCCGAGTCACCCTCCAGGTTTATCTTTGTCAGTATCTTGCGGGGGAACCACAAGCGATCGCCTGTGAGGAAGTGCGCTGGGTAACTTTAGACGACATTGATCAATATCCATTTCCCAAAGCCAACACCAAGATTATTGCGGCTCTAAAAGCGAAATTGGGTTAGGAAATCTGGGAGAATTTTATTAATCCTCATTAATCTTTGTAGAGAGAACAAATGATACATTAAGACCGGATGGGGTTTCGTCCAACGTTAGGGACAAACCTGCGCTAAGCTTAATCCTGAGCAATTTACCACTGTATTTATGGATTTTTCGAGTAATGTGGCCGCCCAGCTCAATGCTGGAACGATTCTACCGGAAGGAATTGTCATCGCCACGTTGTTGTTGGTTCTGATCATCGATCTGATCGGTGGCCGCAAAGTCGCCTTGGCACTACCCTATGTGGCGATCGCCGGGTTGCTCAGCGCAACGGCCGCCTTAGTGGTGGGTTGGTCTGCCGTCGATCCCTTAAGCTTTTTTGGGGCCTTTAACAGCGACAACCTCAGTATCATCTTCCGGGCAATTATTGCGCTTTCCACTGTGGTCACTTTGTTGATGTCCATCCGGTATGTCCAACAAACGGGTACCTCGTTGGCGGAATTCATCGCCATCATGCTGACCGCCACGCTCGGAGCCATGTTTTTATCGGCGGCTGATGAGTTGGTGATGATTTTTGTCTCTTTGGAAATGCTCAGTATTTCCTCCTACCTCATGACGGGGTATATGAAACGTGACCCCCGTTCCAACGAAGCGGCATTAAAATATTTACTCATTGGTGCCTCCAGCTCCGCCATTTTTCTCTACGGCATGTCGCTGCTCTATGGCCTGTCGGGGGGCAAAACTCAGCTAGCGGCGATCGCCACGGCCCTGATTAACGCAGACACCAGTGGACAATCGTTAGGATTAGCTGTTTCTTTAGTATTTGTGATTGCCGGAATTGCGTTTAAAATTTCCGCTGTTCCCTTCCACCAATGGACTCCCGATGTGTACGAAGGCTCCCCCACCCCAGTCGTTGCCTTTTTATCTGTGGGTTCCAAAGCGGCCGGTTTTGCCGTAGCAATTCGTTTATTGGTCACTGCGTTTGGCGGCATTACCAATGAATGGCATGTCATTTTTACCGCCCTTGCCGTACTGAGTATGGTGCTGGGAAATGTAGTCGCACTGGCCCAAACCAGTATGAAGCGGATGCTGGCTTACTCCTCCATTGGTCAAGCCGGCTTTGTGATGATCGGCATGATTGCTGGCAGCATTGATGGTTACGCCAGCATGGTGTTCTACCTGTTGATTTACCTGTTCATGAATCTGGGTGCCTTTAGCTGCATTATTCTCTTCACCCTACGGACTGGAAGCGATCAAATTAGTGATTACGCCGGTCTCTACCACAAAGATCCCCTGCTCACCCTCGGTTTAAGCATTTGTCTGCTTTCTTTAGGGGGCATCCCGCCTTTAGCTGGCTTTTTTGGCAAAATTTATATTTTCTGGTCGGGTTGGCAAGCTGGGCTTTACGGCTTGGTCTTGCTGGGATTAGTCACTAGCGTTGTGTCCATCTACTACTACATCCGCGTCGTCAAGATGATGGTGGTCAAAGAACCACAGGAAATGTCTGAGGCAGTCAAAAACTATCCCCCTATTCAGTGGCAGTTAGCGGGCATGCGCCCCCTCCAGGTGGGGGTGGTGTTAACCCTTGTGGCAACCTCTTTAGCCGGAATTTTAGCCAATCCTTTATTTACTTTGGCCAGCAACTCGGTCACCAGTACTACCATGTTGCAGGCGGCGATCGCCCCCCCCCAGGAAACAGCCGCCCTGGTGTCGGAATAAACTGAATGATTTCACCCATTCCCTTGTTGTCTATGGGATGAACCGAGATAACCCCTATCTTGAGACAGCGCTGAATTATGTCAGTAGCGCTGTTATTCTAATGGGGTTATTTAATCAGGAAGCAATGGACGGGTTTGCTCAGTCAAAGTCCCCATCCTAGTTGGTATTACAGGTCATCTAGTTTAAATTCCGTTAAATCCAATAGGGTATCAAAGTTATCCGGTTGGTCATTCTGTTGTCGCCATAGGCGCTCCATTCCCGTCGCTGGAATCGTCAGATAAAGCACATCTCCCACCGATAGAGTGGTATCTAATAACTGCCAGCTATGGATCGTAATTCCCTCGCGCTCAAGATATAGAGGCACAAAATCGGCCGTCACCGCAGCTGACTTTACCCCTTGTCCACAGAATGGGTGAGTAGCGGTGATCAACGTCGCGAGTGCTACCCACAGGAGATCTTCCGTGATTCCATTGCCTAAAATCTTGCCCCCCAATGCTGCTGCTGCAAATGAATAGGTGGCTAATTCTGCTGGGCAGAGAACCGACTCAAACTCAAAAACCTCCTGTAAAGATGAACTGAATTGAGCATCCTGGCAGCGGAGTATTACCGTTGGCTCCGGGGTGATCGCCTTAACGGTGAGGGCAATTTCCAGATTCACGGTGTCATTACTAGTGGCGACAACCACCGCCGTTGCACTCAGAATATTGGCGGCATGGAGCGATCGTTCAAGCCGGGCATCCTCGACAATGACGGGTACTCCTAAAGAACGGGCACTCTGGAGAAAACGATTGTCGGCATCGGCTTCAATTATCACCATTTCATGGCCTTGATGAATTAGTTCATTAATAACCGCCATACTGACGCCGCCTAACCCACACAAAATAATATGGTGACGATTGGGGAGTTTGGCCGCATCTAAAAACTGTTTAAGACGACTACCTAAAATAAAGTCGTTGAGCAGGGCATAACAAATCCCAATGACCCCGGCACCAGCTACCATCATGACGGCTGTAAAGACTTTGATGGCATCGGGGGACATTTCCGCCACCTCTTCCTTTCCCCCTGCACCCGTAATCATCCCCACCGAAAAATAAAGCGCATCAACTAAGGAAATTTGTTTATTGATCCATACATAGGTGAAGGTCGCTGTCAAAATCATCAACAGTAAAAACAGTACCACCCACACCACCTGCTGAATATAGCGCTGATACTGCCGCAGGTTGGTAATCAGTTTAGAGAGCTTTAACCAAATCGAACGCCGTCGTCGTCGTCGTTGCGGTCGTTTTCCAACGATTAAATGATCTCCCTCGCGTAAGACTTGCTCTGTCACCACTGCACTGACTAGATGCTGTTCACTCTCAGCCGGGAGATAATAAATTAACATGCGTGTGGGATCATCCCAGAGGTCAGCCAAAGGGACTCCTAACCAAGGGTGGTACTGATCGATGACAACTTCGTGAATTGGCCAGGTTTGGTCAAATAAGTGGAGTTGACCAATGGCTCGATTCCCCAAGGCTGCAAAAGAAAAGATAGGGGCAGCCAGGGCTGAAACACTCAGGCTGAAATGGTTCGGCAAAATAGAATCCAACCGTTTGCCGAGGGCGGTGTTAAAAATGCGGTTAACAATCCGCAGACGGGGATTCATAATGCGAGCCTGGGTCAAAATTGCCAAGTTTAAAGCATCGTTACCGGAGGCTAGCACTAAGGTTTGGGCTGTTTGAATTGCGGCCTGTGCCAAGGTTGCCGGTGATTTTAGATCCCCTACCACTAATTGCTCCGGTGGAATGCCCGCAAGGGGTTTATGGGAAATGCCAATGACCGCTGCTCCCTGTTGTTGCAGCAACCGAAAAATGCGGTACCCTGTTTCTCCTAAGCCGCAAACGATAATGAGGGGTTTGGCAGTAATCATGGTTTTACGCAGGCTCGAATCACTCAAGAATGCCTGTTTTGGTGTGGCGTTCTCCTCGCCCGACGAAAAAAGGATGCTTTCTAGGACTGTTAGGACAACCCAATTTAAATTTTGGCGGGGGCTGGCAGGATAAACTGTAGCGCAGACGGCGATCGCCACGAAGGCTTCTTAAGATTTTCTGCAAAAAAAGTTGACTAACCCCGGGTGAAGGGGAGAGATCGGTTTATGATGGGGGCGATTTCAGTTTTTCGCCATCGTTTTTCTGAGTATTCGTTCCTGACTGAGTTTAATTGACATGAATATTCCCGCACTACTCGTAACCTGGGTTGCCACCTCTGTCAGCCTTTTGATTATTTCTAAGCTTCCCACTGGAGTCGAAATTGTTAGTTTCCCCAAAGCACTTGTTTCGGCGATCGCCATTGGGTTACTAAATGTCTGTGTTAGACCAATCTTTGCCTTTTTCGCCTTGCCTATTACCTTTTTAACCTTTGGACTGTTTTCTGTGGTGATCAATGCCGCGATTTTTGCACTGGCGGCTTTATTTGTAGATGGCTTTGAACTTCGTTGGGGGTTCTGGAGTGCGCTGATGGGGGCAATTCTTTTAGGGTTTATTAACTCATTAATATTCCAGTTGTTACCCATTACGGGCGTCTAATAAAAACAATGTAACGCTTGGATGGGGTGAATTGATAGCAGTCATGAAATCAATAGAAGTCCATCCGAAGCCTCGCCAAGTTTAGGTTGTAAACACCACAGCCAGACGCCTCGCCTTAACGAAGCCCGCCCTGAGTAAGGAGACAAAAAATCAAGGTAAGAATTATTGAAATTCTTTTATCTTAAGCATTAGTATCACTAATTTTTGTCGCTCAACTTATCCAAAACGATGCTTTGAATTAAAGCTATCTTTGTTTAATCTAAATTGTAGAAAATCAAACTTATTCTTTGTATGCAAATTGCAATTGTTGGTTGTGGCTTTGTTGCAGACTATTACATACAAACTCTACAAAAATACCCCGATCTTAAATTGATCGGTGTGACGGATATCAACCCAAAAAGATACGAAAACTTTTCTGAATTCCACAATGTAAAATCCTATCCTTCACTGGATAACTTGTTGGATGATTCTAACGTGGAGATTGTTGTTAATTTGACCAATCCCCGTAATCATTACGAAGTGTCTAAAGCCAGTTTGCTGAGGGAAAGCATGTCTACTCCGAAAAGCCATTGGCAATGACCATTCCAAATGCCAAAGCCTTGGTTAATCTAGCCAAAGAAAAAAATTTATACCTGGCTTCTGCTCCCTGTAGTTTGTTAGGGGAAACAGCACAAACAATTTGGAAGGCTTTGCGAGAAGAAAAAATCGGCAAAGTCAGGGTGATTTATGCTGAAATGGATGATGGACTAATTCACTTGATGCCCTATCAGAAATGGGTGAGTGAATCCGGTATCCCTTGGCCATACAAAGATGAATTTGAAGTTGGTTGTACCCTTGAACATGCTGGATACTACCTCACTTGGTTCCCCGCCTTTTTTGGTCCAGCAAAATCAGTCACAGCGTTCTCGGCTTGCTTAATTGAGGATAAAAAAACTGATGTTCCGCTGGATAACAACGCTCCCGATTTCTCCGTCGCCTGTATCCAGTTTGAATCTGGGGTTGTTGTGCGCCTAACCTGTAGCATCATTGCTCCCCATGATCACAGTTTAAGAATTGTTGGGGACGAGGGCATTCTACAAACTAAAGATAGTTGGTTTTATCGTTCCCCCATCGTCATTAAACGATTAGTGACGATTCGTCGCTCCATGTTTTATTCTCCGATTCCGGAACGCTATCCCTTATTGGGAACCGGGGCCAAGCGTTATCAAGCCAAGGGATCACAACAAATGGATTTTAGCCGGGGGGTTGCCGAGTTAGCCGATGCAATTCAAAACAAACGTCCCTGTCGCATTGGGGCGGACTACAGCCTGCATGTTAATGAAATGGTTTTAGCCATCCAAAATGCCCTGACCGATAGCTCGACCTATCATTTAACCACGAGCTTTGAACCCATTGAACCAATGCCCTGGGCAATATAAATAAGAGTAATGTTTTTATTGGAATCTCGTTACTGGTTTACGGCTAACTGACCAGCGAACTATTTGTTTGCTCTGTAGACTTTAACCTCTATTACTTATAAACCATGCCTAAAAAAATTCGATGGGGGATTCTGGGAACCGGTACTGTCGCCCGAGATTTTGCCCTCGACTTAAAATTAGTTAAAGACGCTGAACTTACGGCGATCGCCTCTAGAAGTGCTGATAAAGCGGCCCTATTTGTTCAAGCTTTTGGCGGAACAAAGAGTTATGAGGGTTATGGGGATTTAGTCGCCGATCCAGACATTGATATTGTTTATATTGCAACGCCTAACCATTGCCATAAAGATCATAGTTTATTGGCACTACAAGCTAATAAAGCCGTTCTGTGTGAAAAATCATTTGCGCTCAATGCCCAAGAAGCTCAAGCCGTTATTGATGTGGCACGGGAAAAGCAAATTTTTTGTATGGAAGCGATGTGGATGCGTTTTAATCCAGTCATTCAAGCTGTCCGCACACTGATTCAAGCGGGGGAGTTGGGGCAGGTTCAATTAATAGTCGGTGATATGGGCTACTCAGTCCCCTATGGTCCGAACAATCGTTTTTATTCTCCCCAGGGTGGAGGAGCACTATTGGATCGGGGGGTTTATTTAATTTCGTTAGCGTATTTCTTGATCGGTGAACCGACATCCATTACCAGCCAGGCAACTATTGGTGAAACAGGGGTTGATGAACAAAGTAGTTATTGCTTAAGCTTTGAGCATGGTGCGCAAGCACTCCTATCTTCAACATTAAAAACCACTGGAACCAATGAAGTCATAATCATCGGCAGTGAGGGAAGAATCAAACTCCAAGATCCTTTCTATTGTCCCTATCAATATCAATTTACAAAATATTTTTCACCTGTCCCTAAGGTATCGGATGATAAAATTGATTTCCGAATCGGCAAGAAACAAAAATTAATTCAATTGATCAAATCTAATCCTTTTAGCAATAAAGTCTTGACCAAAATTAAATCCTTTACCAATCGGCAAACAT
Source organism: Merismopediaceae cyanobacterium (assembly GCA_942490695.1). GTDB lineage: Bacteria > Cyanobacteriota > Cyanobacteriia > Cyanobacteriales > Microcystaceae > Synechocystis. The sequence continues at coordinate 37,573 of CALNXU010000012.1, forward strand.
CAATACAAATTCCTTGTCGGGGGAATGGCTATTATTACGAGGCTGCGGCTGTGACAAATTATTTACAACAAGGCATCCAAGAAAGTCCGGTCATGCCGCTTTCGGAAACATTAACAATCATGCAGACCCTGGATAAAATTCGCGAGCAATGGTAATAGAACATAGCTCTTGAGTAAATAATCAATAAAACTCGATGTAAAAACTGCTGAAACCTTTTACTGTGGGTATCTCTGCTCTGAAATGTTTAATTGGTCTACTTAATCAATCAATAGTCCGGACACTTTTCTGAGCAAGCGCTGTAACCACTGGATTTTTCGTTGACCGAGTCACGGTGGAAGAGGTCTGAACCCCCTATTCTACCGTTGGCATCAAAAACTGTCCGGAGTGTTGTCAATAAGAATCCGAGGTAAAAAGCCTATGCGATTTAACAGATTTGCCTTATCTTGATGAGGGTTTACAACAATTTATCAAAAATGATTAACCCTGAATAATGTCTTTGGATTTGTACTAAATTTGATAGCGTTGTTAACATTCTTGACGCTACTAAGTTAAATGCTGCCAAAATTTTCACGCTATTTTGATTATTAATTTAATCCATTTTGCTTGCCTATTCACTAATATTGATACTCATGAAAATAGCTTATTTAATTAATCTCTACCCAATGGTGAGTTTGAGCTTTATTCGGCGTGAAATTCAGGCATTGGAATCATTGGGCTATGAAGTTAAACGCTACTCAATTCGTACATGGAATGACACCCTTGTTGACCAAAGTGATCTCGAAGAATTTTCGATTACCCAATATATTTTAGGGGTTGGTTTTAGGGGACTTTTACTCGCTTTATTTCGGACTTGTGTCACTAATCTGTTGTGTTTTATCAAAACCCTATTTTTGTGTCTCAAATTAGGATGGCGATCGCATCGTGGTGTCATCATCAATCTTGTTTATTTTGCTGAGGCTTGTGTATTGAAATATTGGCTTGAGGAGCAACATATTAATTTTGTTCACGCCCACTTTGCCTCGAATTCAGCCATGGTCGCTTTACTATGTGAATCCTTGGGAGGACCAAATTTTAGTTTCACCGTCCACGGACCAGAAGATTTTGATCACGTTCAGGCAATCAGCATTCCAGAAAAAATTAAACGAGCAAAGTTCGTTGTTGGTATTAGTTCCTATACCCAGAGCCAACTTTATCGGTGGAGTCGCTATGATGATTGGCATAAAATCCACATCGTCCATTGTGGAATCGAAGCTAGTTTTTTGTCTGAGCAAACCGTTCCTCTCCCGGAACAGGATCAACTAGTTTGCGTGGGTCGTTTGTGTGAACAAAAGGGGCAAATTCTCCTGCTACAAGCATTGAAATTGTTAAGAGAAAGCGGAATAACCCCCAAACTGGTTTTAGTGGGGGACGGCAATATGCGTGCTGATATTGAAGAAGTCATTATCGAATACCAATTAGAAGCCCAAGTGACCATCACGGGCTGGGCAACGGAAGCCGAAGTCAAAACACAAATTAATCAGGCAAAAGCCTTAGTTTTACCGAGCTTTGCGGAAGGACTCCCTGTTGTGATCATGGAAAGTCTGGCCATGGGACGGCCTGTGATTAGTACCTACATCGCTGGAATTCCGGAATTAGTACAACCCGGAATCTCGGGATGGCTTGTCCCTGCTGGTGATGTGGCTGCCCTCGCTGATGCGATTAAAACGTTACTCAAAACCCAAAACTCCGTCTTGGCGGAAATGGGTCAAAAGGGACGAGTCCTCGTACTCCAAAATCATGATGTGACGAAAGAGGCGAAGACCCTCTCTCAACTTTTTACCCACTACTCTGCTCCGGATGATTCATCAACCTGACCCTGTTTCGTGGGGAATACTTTTCTCCTGGTTTTGATGTGCAGCAAGAAAGTCTCCAACCAAATACAGGGAACCACAGAGTACAGTTTGCGATGAAGGGAGGGGGTCTGCTTGAATTGTCTGCCAAGCTGAGGCCCAGTTGTCTACAGCATTAATGGTTACAAGTCGGGGACAAATTTCTTGGGCTAGACTTGCCAAGTCCTTAGTATTGGCACTATTTTGACCCGGAACAGGAACCAACCAGAGGCGATCGCCAGGTCGGAGGAGATGGGCAAAAATTTGGTCATGCTCCTTTGTGCTCAACATGCCCATAATCCAATTCACGGGACATTGCAATGCGCTAACATATTGGGCTAGGACGGCGGCAGCAGCCGGATTGTGTGCGCCATCCAATAACAATTTTTGACCCTCCAGGGTGACCCATTGTAATCTTCCTGGCCAGATGGTGTTTCCCATGCCTTCTGCCACTGCGGAGAGGGTGATTTTTGACCAACCTTGGCGTTGTAATTCCTGTAATGCGGCGATCGCCAGGGCAGAGTTTTGTCGTTGATAGTCGCCTTGTAACACTAAGGGGTAGTGCCAGCCCTGATACGCTGCTTGGGGGGGATCCGTTTGAGGGGCTAATGGTGCCGCCGGAACCAAGGTTAAAGGACAACCTAATGCTTGAGCCCGTTGGACAAACACCGTTTTAGCCGCGTCGGGCACCGTGCCCAAAAAAACAGGACGCCCCGGTTTGAAAATACCGGCTTTTTCCGTCGCGATGTCCGTTAGGGTGGGCCCCAGAACCTGCCAGTGTTCCCAACTGAGGGAGGTAATGATGCTCAAAAGACAAGGTTCCCGGACATTGGTGGCATCCAGTCGCCCCCCTAGACCTACTTCCATTACCGCAATGTCAACTTTTTTTTCAGCAAAATAGTGCCAAACCGCAGCGGTAAATATTTCAAACAAGGTGGGACTATCTTCCTGTTGCGGTGGTGCAATGGCAATGATTTTGGCCAAGGCTGATTCCAACTCCTCCGGGGTGATTGTCGTTTCATTCAGACTAACCCGCTCGCACCAATCAATTAAATGGGGAGAGGTGTAACGCCCCACCCGATAGCCTGAAGCTGACAAGACAGCTGACAAATAGGCACACACAGACCCTTTGCCATTCGTGCCCCCCACATGAATAAAGGGGACATGGCACTGGGGATTCCCCAATGCGTCTAATAAATAGTGGATGCGGGATAGGCCGAGGTTAATCCCAAACTGTTGATAGGGTTTTAACAATTGGTCGATGGTCATGGGGGGAGAACCGCGTAAAAATGAGTCCCTGTCTAGACAATGGCAGAAGAAATTTTTCTGACTTCAAAGCAAGATTCTTCGTGTTGGGAAAGGAATTCCCGTAGTATCTTGTAAGGTAGCAATCCGACCGAATGAGTGGATTGTAAAATTCTTCTGTGTCTTAGAGGTTCCCATGGACTTAACCGTTCCTGTATCCGGTGTCACCCATACTGCGACCACCAACGGTAGTGTCAGTAATTTGGAGGAGGAATCGGTCTTGTACCATCGGCTGGGATTGGTGGAAGAATTGTGGGAGCAAATGTTGCAAAGTGAATGTGGGCAAGATTTGGTCGATCTGTTGAAAGAGTTGCGCATTCAAGGAACCCATGAGGCCATGACCGATGACACATCGGAAGGGGATATTGCTGGCATTACCCAACGAATTGAACAGTTAGAACTCATTGATGCAATTCGGGCTGCACGGGCATTCGCGCTATATTTTCAGCTTATCAATATTGTCGAGCAGCATTACGAACAGAAGGAACAGCAGCGCAACCGTTGGGAAGCCTCCCAAGAGACAAATTTTTATGAGCAGGCGGGCAATGAAGACGAGATCGTTTCTCCCCAAAAATTTGGTTCGTCGGCAGAACCGCTGCCAGTCGGTATTGATCGGGATAATATCCAGTCCTCCGTGGGGACGTTTGATTGGGTGTTTAAAGAGCTAAAACGTCTCAATGTCCCCCCCCAATTAATCCAAAATCTATTGGATCACTTGGATATTCGTTTGGTGATTACGGCCCACCCCACAGAAATTGTCCGCCACACCATTCGCCGCAAGCAGCGTCGTGTTGACCGCATATTACGCCAATTGGATCAACTCCAGGGCAGCATGGGCGGAGGGGATTGGCTCAATACCTGGGATGCAAAGTCGGCGATCGCCCAATTTACGGAAGAGATTCGTTTTTGGTGGCGTACCGATGAGCTTCATCAATTCAAACCCACAGTGTTAGATGAAGTGGATTATTCTCTGCATTATTTTGATGAGGTGTTGTTTGATGCCGTGCCGGAATTATCAAAACGTTTACAGCAAGCAATTCATGAGTCTTTCCCCCGTCTGCGTCCTCCCCGTGCTAACTTCTGTTACTTTGGCTCTTGGGTCGGCGGTGACCGAGATGGCAACCCTTCCGTTACGCCGGAAGTGACCTGGCAAACCGCCTGTTACCAACGAGGGCTGGTATTGGGCAAATATTTAGACAGCCTCGATGACTTAATCTCCATCCTGAGTCCTTCTTTGCACTGGTGTAAAGTTTCCCAAGAACTCCTAGATTCCCTAGAGCGGGATCGTTTGCAACTGCCGGAAGTGTATGACAAACAATCCTTGCGTTATCGCCAAGAGCCTTACCGCATGAAATTGTCCTACATCACCCAGCGCTTGGAAAATACTAAGAACCGTAATGACCGTTTGGCCAACCCAGAAGAACGGCAGTCCATGATCAAAATGCCGGCGGAAAATCACTATCCCACCGCAGAGGATTTATTAACTGAGCTGAGACTCATCGAACGTAACCTGAGTGAAACGGGACTCAGTTGCCTAGAACTCAAAAATCTGATTACCCAATTAGAAGTTTACGGGTTTAATTTGACACAACTGGATTTCCGCCAGGAGTCTTCCCGTCACGCTGAGGCGATCGCCGAAATTGGCAGCTATATGGGCGTGCTATCCATGCCTTACGAAGAAATGCCGGAAGCCGATAAGCTTGCTTGGTTAGCAGAAGAACTCCAAACCCGTCGTCCGTTGATTCCTCAAGAAATTCCTTTTTCGGAGCGGACCTGTGAAACCATTGAAACGCTCCGCACCCTCCGCCATCTGCAACAGGAATTTGGGGTCAATATTTGTCAGACTTACATCATTAGTATGACCAATGATGCTAGTGATGTCTTGGAAGTCCTGTTGCTGGCTAAGGAAGCCGGATTATATGACCCTGCTACAGCGGTCAATACCCTCCGCATTGTTCCCCTGTTTGAAACCGTTGAGGATTTGAAAAATGCCCCCGGTATTATGGACAGTCTATTCAAAATGTCCTTTTACCGTGCTGCCTTAGCGGGCAGCTATGAAGCGTTAGCAAAACTCGAAGAAGAATCAGGCGACTTTTACCAAGTTCCCACCACCCAGGCCCAGTTAAGTCCCGGTAACTTACAAGAAGTGATGGTGGGTTACTCCGACAGTAACAAAGACTCTGGCTTTCTGAGTAGTAACTGGGAAATTCACAAGGCCCAAAAAGCCTTACAAGCCGTTTCTCAACAAAATCGGGTTATCTTACGCCTATTCCATGGTCGGGGCGGATCTGTGGGTCGGGGGGGTGGTCCTGCTTACAAAGCTATCCTCGCCCAGCCGTCGGGAACAATTGATGGCCGGATTAAGATTACGGAACAAGGGGAAGTATTGGCATCTAAATATTCCTTGCCGGAGTTGGCGCTCTATAACCTAGAAACCCTCACCACTGCAGTTGTTCAAGCGAGCTTACTGAAAAGTAGTTTTGACTTCATTGAACCGTGGAATCGGATCATGGAAGAGTTGGCCGGGGTTGCACGCCAAGCTTATCGGAGTTTGATTTACGAGGAGCCTGACTTTCTCGATTTTTTCCTTTCCTGTACGCCGATTCCAGAAATTAGTGAGCTACAAATTAGCTCTCGTCCCGCCCGCCGTAAGGGAGGTAAAAAAGACCTGAGTAGCCTGCGGGCAATTCCTTGGGTATTCAGTTGGACACAAACGCGCTTCCTTCTTCCCGCTTGGTATGGTGTGGGTACTGCACTGAAAACCTTTGTGGATCAAGACCCGGTTAAAAATCTAAAACTATTGCGTTATTTCTATTTCAAATGGCCCTTTTTCAATATGGTCATCTCGAAAGTGGAAATGACCCTTTCCAAAGTGGACTTAACCATTGCTGCCCATTATGTTCAAGAACTATCTAAACCAGAAGACCGAGAGCGCTTTGAACGGTTGTTTGAACAAATTCGTCAAGAATACCAATTGACTCGTGAGCTAACCATAGAGATTACGCCCACGACCATCTCCTGGATGGCGATCGCTCCTTGCAACGGTCAGTACTCCTGAGGAATCGTACCATTGTTCCCCTCGGTTTATTACAAATATCATTGCTCAAACGCCTGCGGTTAGTCACACAAGAAGCTGAGACAGGGGGGATTCGCTATCGTCGTTATTCCAAAGAAGAACTACTGCGGGGAGCCTTGTTAACCATTAATGGTATTGCAGCAGGAATGCGAAATACCGGTTGATGGGATAGTACAGACTTAATGGCTGGATTGTAGCGATGTTATTTGTCCTCGTTGTTGCAGTTCACCATTGATGCTTTGGGTCGTGCCCTGAAGGAAAAGATAAAATAAGCCGACCCAAAGGAATATGAAGGAATAAAAGTACACAATGGATTCTCCGCAGACTTGCCCAGAATGAAGAGGAGAAAAAAGATGTTACTAATACCCCCAGAAGAAAGCGGGGGGTGCGTCCCTCAGAAACGGCATTGGAGTGTAGACAAAAATAGTGGTTTAACCAGTTCGAGCGATTTAACTTGTACGCTCAGACAGCGAGTGCCTCTCAGGAAGAGCTTGTTGTTCTCTAAGAAGTTAGAGAATCCCATCGCAGCAATTTGGAATTTTGTCCATCATTACAATGCCACTCGGCGATGCAAGTCAGGGCTTGTTTCATTATCTTCCCAACTTGCCCTTCAGAGCGCTACCAAACAATAGCCTAGCAAGTTTTGTCAGTCAATCAGAAATTACATCGAATCGTTTTCTGATGATAGAACAAAAATCCCCGCAGATATTGCGGGGCCTTAAAAAACTAAGTGATTCAATTTAAGCTGTAGCTAGGCAGTCAGTTTAGAAGGTGAAGGTTCCACGAACAGTACCGATTACAGCATCTTTGGCATTGGTAGATTGTTCTGGTGAAGATATCCAGATAACACCAGGAGTCAAAGAAATGTTGTCGGTTAGCTGATACTTGTAGAACAGCTCCACTTGTACAGGACTGACGGGGCGAATCGAATTGAGTCCACCGGTATTACTACCGCCATTGTAACCACTGAGGAAAGGTTGAACACCGGCGAAGATACCGAGGACATTACCTTCTTTCCCGAAGTCAGGAAAGGCAAAACCACCACCATAAGTCCAGATGTCACCATTACCTTTTCCGATCAAAGTAACGTTAGTGTAAGAACCGTAGGCACTAAAGTTTAACCATTCAGCGATCCGCCAGGATCCTTGGACACCATAGCTATTGGTTTGCTTGGGACCAAAGTCAAAGGGATTAACGACGTTACCAGTATTAATATCGCCAGAATCGACAATGGCTTGACCATTGTAATTATTTACCTCGGTCGGAGGAGCACCAACACCGGCACTAGCCGCGAAGGCATTATTGAGGGTAGAACGATTTAGGTTGGCCGAGGTTGTACCAACAACACCGTCAGTACCACCCTTACCAAAAATCGCTTGGTCGGGGGTTGTGTAGGCATTGACGTAGGTAAAACCGATGTTAACCGTGTCAAAAATGTTGGCATTAATTTGAGCTAACGCACTGTAAGCACCATTGAATAAGCCATTACCACCACTACTGAAAGCGTAGTCGCGACCAGGAACAACAGCATTAGCGACGGTTTCACCGCTGTTGGGATTATTGCCCGTGCTAGCCAAGTAACCAAGGCTCAAGGAGGAGGGACCGAGTAGATTGCTGAGGAAACCCAGTTCTAAGCTAGTACCACCACCAGTACCGCCCCCGATAGAGTAGATGGGGTTTTGGGCGGTGAACTGGCTCAGAGCTCCTTTACCACCGGTGTAATCATCGAAGTAAGGGTTCAGTGTAGGAACGAAGTCTTCCCAAATACCACCGAAGGCTGCAATGTAAGTATTGAAGCGGAAGTCGGAAGAGAGCTCAATGGGAACATAGTAAGCCAACCAGTCCACTGCGACATCGTTGTCGTTGCCAGGAGATAATTGATGGACTTGAGTCATCGTAGGACTCGCATAGTCACCGCTAACAATTCCTAAAGGTTGACCAGAAACGGGGTCAAGCACATTTTGGGTATTGTAGAAAGACTTAAACCTGTTGTTGCCACTGCCATTACCGGCAGCTAGTCGGGTAACCAGCAGATCATCGCCAGAGAAACTGGTATTAAACTGTAGACGAACCCGGTCTTGGAAGACGAATTGGTTCCGGTTAGACTCGTTGTTTAAAGAGCGCGCTTGATTAAATTCGCCAGTTGGGGCAAAAATAACTTCCCCGGTTAACTTGGTCGTCGTCGAAAATTGATGATCTTCCAGATAGGCGGTTCGTGCTTCCAGGTTGTCGACTCGAGCACCAAGGGCTGCTAGTTCGGCTTCAAACTCTTGCATCAATCGTTTGAGCTTGTCGATATCCTCGCGGAGAACAGCGACGTTTTCTTGAATTAAACGCTCCATGACGTTCATACAAGCGTTTAAACCAGCTGAAAATTCCCAACGACTGAGGGCACGATTGCCACGGAAAGTCCGATCAGGATAGCCGACGATACAACCGTAGCGTTCGACCAGGCTTTTTAATGCTTCATACGCCCAGTCGGTAGGTTGAACGTCACGCAGCTCGCTAACGCTGGTCACCTGATCCATGCTAGCGGACTGTCCCTCGTTAGCGTAGGAATTTACGCCATCTAAAACTGCAGAGTTGTCAGGAGCAGCTTGGGCAGAACCCGCAATAAGGGCAGATCCGACAACAGCTTGGCTCACTAACAGAGATTTCCAAGATAATTTAAGCATTTAGCTTTTCCTCACACCATTATAGAGAAATTAGGAATTACTTCCCAGACTCAATGAAACATTGTACACGATTTTTTAGTGAGCGTGTCAATCAGGACATAATTTTTTTCAAAAGCCTGCCCGGTCTGGCATTTGTCTAAGACGAACATCTTTCCGTTTGCTTGAACAGGGTGAGTGATAGGATTCACTTTGCAGCTTTGAAAAAAGTATTATTCTGCCAACAATGGTAAATGCTCGTGGATGGGTATAAAGATAGCTAGTAGGCAGTTCTTTGGGTGGCTACTCGTCGTCTATCAGCATTCCTTGGAGGAAGTCTGTGTGGTTGGTGTTAGAGGCGCAGTTGGGTGATAGCGATATTGCCAGCAAAACAAACGTCGACATCCGTTCCTGGCTGTCGGGGACGATCGCCATATTCCCCTTTGTATATGTAAGTGTTCCCCGACTTCTCAAATCCCACCAGTAATGGGTCACAACTGGGTTCACAAAATACTATTTCAGGCTCCGGGTCTTCGGGGCGTAAATGGGGTAAATTCACGTTCCAAAAATGTTTAGGTGGTAGTGGTTTCGCCATCAATAGTTCAACCACTTTCTGAGTCCACCGGGTCGTCCAGTCCCAGTCAATGGTGCGAGGATAATTAATCCAATGGGACAAGGCGATCGCCTTTTTTCCCAAGATCACCCCTTCCCTGGCGGCGGCCACTGTCCCGGACATATAAGAATCAACCCCTAAATTCCCCCCGGCATTGACTCCGGCAATTACCCACTCCACCTCTGGACAAATGGAGGTAACTCCCAAGCGAGTACAGTCGGCAGGGGTTCCATGCACTGCATAACGTTCATTTCCTTGCGGTTCCACCATGATCGGAACATGGGCGGTGACTCGATGCCCACAGCCAGAGTGCTGCAAGCGGGGGGCTAGCCAGGTTCCACGACGACCTAATGCTTCATATAAAGCGGCAATTCCCGGAGCATCAATTCCATCATCATTAGTGAGCAGAAACGTCATAAAGCATTGTCAAGGCGAAAGTAATCAATAGTCCTCCTATCATACGGATTGACGAGTTCTGCTGCCTGAATTAGCCCCCTATCCCTAATCATTTTCATTAGACTTCTTCAAAAACAAGAAAATTGCGTAGGCTTCCCCGCCTCCACTCGCTGTTGAGCGAACACTAAATGATACTCAGAAGCCCATAGGCACTCACCATATGCAGAGCTTTGAGCTGACTCTCTCGACCGTAGAAACCACAACAGGTCTTGCCATTCAGTTAATATAACTTGATGTCTAGCTTAGCTTTCAGGGGCTTTATCCAGCGTCAGAAAAAGTCATGGAATTGTGTCGGCTCGGGCGGGGCAAACACCCGAAAAAAGGTGTCGTGAGAAGGGGGCCGTTGGGCAACTCTAAAAAAGCCCCTAACTACTTGTGCCCCTCTTGCCCCTAAAAAGAAAAAAGCCCTTGAGAGTCTTTCCTTGTTTCGACCCCAAGAGCTTAATGTTCTATCTCCTCACACACTTATCAGTTTGACGTGGTATGGAGCGAAAAGTTGCATTCAGCAGTCAGTTTTTGGATCGCCTAGCGGGGAATATTGGCTAATCCAGTCACTCGAAACAGTAATAACTGGGTTTCTTGTTCTGGGTTAAAGTTGTCATCACTGAGCATCAGCAAACTCGTAGCTCCATTCCCTAGGTTAGGGCCCCAACTTAACCCTTCTAGGTTATCCACCTCAATTTCCGCTGTGGCTGAATCCCACAACAGTTGTTTTCGCATAGGAACGATTGCCTGGGTACCGGGAAGAAAACTTTTAACGCGGGATGTGTCAGTGGCATCAGCATTGACCACTTGGAACAGTTTGGCATTTAAGCCGGTGAGTCCAAAGGTACGCTCCAGACTAAAAAAATACCCTTCGGTGGGGAGGGTGAGCATCTCGCTGAGGCCATGGCTCAAGGTGCCAGCCGGTGTTGGATCAAGGCGATATAGCGTTTCACTGATCAGCACAGGCGGGCCAACGGAATTAATCAGATAGTGTAGCCAGCGGAGCGGGGAATTATTGGGCGGATTGTCTCGGTCAATATCCTGCGCCAGTCCGCTTTCCGTCGCGACAAATAACCGGAACGGGTCATCGGCCAAGGTGCTGGTTGCGGCGATCGCCAAAGGTTCAAAGCCCAAATTGTCTCGGCTTCCCTGCGGGGGGGCTTCTGGTTCAGAGGAGGGTAAAAAACGGCGAGGAATGCGGACAGAATTTAGTAGTTTGCCAGATTCAAGCTCAAATTCGCCAATAAATGGTGGACTTTGGTTACGGTATACCCCTTCAGAACTCATGAAAAGGGTGCCACGGGGTGATAAAGCAATGGCTTCCGTGTCCAGTTGTTGCGGGGGGAATGGACTACCATCCTGGAGTAACAACGGCGTCACCGCCACCACCTCGATTTTCTCAATCTGCGGAACCTTGTCAGCTTTGAGCGGAATTCGTAGCGTAAAAAAACGGGGCGCTTGGCGATCATCACAGATAGCATAGTACACATCCCGTTGGCGATCGTAAGTTAACCCGGACAGTCCCCCGACCTTATAATTCTCCAATGTTTGAGACGGTAAAACTGTTTGATCTACCAACTCTACTTTTAGATCTTGAAATAGCCGGGATTCTGCCTGAGCTGGTGGCACTAGAACATTACTGAAAATTACTAGGACTACGAGTAATCCCAGCAAGCCTCGCCGAACAAGAACATTTAAAATCATCATAGAGAATGTAACTAGCTGACCCATTGTGCAAATTATGTAGCTGGCGCTGGACTGCTAACGGATGATAGAAGCTGGAAAGCACGGTGAGATAAGCCTCTTAATCATTTCTGGTTCCAGATTAGTTTGTGTGCGGTAATTTAGTGAGCGCCTCCTGCCGTTGAGGGAGGATGCGATGAGGAAATTACGCATCCAATCATCGTGGTAGCGAAACCCATTGAGTCGTTCAAAGGGACATAGACAGCCCTCTTTTTGCGTTCTGGTTTTACGACAAAAAGGATGAAAATTCCATAAGAGTGCCATCGCCCGCACTTCCTGCTGTGCCGACTGCCAAGTGCCGTGAAAACCCTGCAGGGCATAGAGGATACGATCCAGATAGTTCATGGGCCGGTCCACTTGCTTGCTGGTGCGATAGGCTTCAGGGAAGTCATAGGCCCGCTGCCGCTGGAAGTAGTGCGGCTTGTTTCGTAGCCGTAGGAGCCGTTGTTTGACCGCCTGAGGTAGGTCTCGCAGCGTCACCCATTCCAGAAACCGACGCATTGGAACACCCCATAGGCCGCTTTCAACCCCTCATTGCCAGCACTGAGCCAACGTGTGTGTTTCTCATCGGCTACTAGATGGGGGGGGGCGAGGCCTCACGCTTCACCGTGCTACCGAACGAGCGAAACTCGCTCCCGCGACTGTAACAGATTCACCCGATGCATCTCTGAACGCCCCAATACATAGGAAATGCCCTCGTACGAGAGCCCATGCTGCTTGAGATATAGCGCTTTACCCGCCATCGCTGCGGTTTCACTCATATACGGGGTGACAAAATCAGGACGCAACTGATGGGCTGCATGGCTGCTGGGTAGATAAATCCGACGGGTTTCTAAACTGTTGGCTCAGCGAGCGCACTAGCCCATGGAAACGATAGCCTTGCTGGATGTCTACGGGAAAGAGGTCTGGGTGCTGCTCAATCTGCTCTTATATTAAATACTGGCGATAGGCTCTATGGTCGGCCACTAAGGCGGCGTAGTTCATACCCTCGGCGATGGGGAGACATATCGTCTTGTCTCTCGCCGTCCCTCGTGGCTTTCTCCTGGCCATGACCTCTGGCCTCCAAGTTGTGACTATGACTCTATTCTTAGAGCACACAAACTTACTTGGAACCAGAATGACTCACTAGTTAACCACGTAGGCGATCCGGAGTGCCCAAAAAATGAGCACTGCAATTCCACCCAGGACAAATAGGGCGGTGAGGGCAACGGCGACAGGCTTGTCGGCTCCCTCAAACTTCATAATGCCGCGGTCTAAATCTGACATAAAAAACTACGCTCCTAACACAGGGCTGAGTCGTACTGATTGAGTGACTCTTTTAGTTTAATGTCTGCTCTGGCGATCGCCATGTTCCGGGGGTTACTTTTTCCTGGAATTTGTCATCTAATCTTGAAGCCGACAGAGAAGGTCTTACAGGACTTGTTCAACTTCCGCAATTTCGGGAATTTCTTCTCTGAGCTTGCGTTCAATGCCCATTTTTAGCGTCATGGTGGAGCTGGGGCAAGAGCCACAGGCCCCTTGTAACCGGAGCTTGACGATGGGGCCATCTAATTCAACCACTTCGACATTGCCGCCATCAGCGATCAGGAAAGGGCGTAATTCATCGAGAACTGTTTCAACATTGCTTACGGTGAGTTCCATTGCCAACCTCAATTGGGAAAAAGCTTTACCTATTTAGCTTATGATAACGCCATCTTTCTCCAACTCCCTGCTTAGATCTGCTGATGGGGCTCCTAGAAATTTTTCTGGCCTAACCATAGATTAATCTCGTGTTTTGATGATGAATGGCTATGCTTTCTACACGCTGGACGTGTTCACCGACCAACTATTTGGGGGAAATCCCCTTGCCGTCTTCCCCCATGCCACTGGCTTAAGCCCGCTGCAAATGCAACGGATTGCCGCTGAAGTTAATTATTCCGAGACGGTGTTTGTGTTGCCGCCTGAAACACCGGCAGGCAATTACCGTTTACGCATTTTTACCCCCACCCAGGAGTTAGCATTTGCGGGCCATCCCACCATTGGGGCAGCCTATCTGTTAGGCATCCTGTTTCCACCCGCAGAGACAAACCAGCCGCAACCATTAACCCTCGAAGAACCCGTCGGTCACGTCTTGGTCAATTTGAATTACCAAGCAGGGCAGCTTCAATCAACAGCGTTAACGGTGGCCCAGTTGCCAGAATCCCGACCGAATCCGTTGGCGATCGCCGACGTCGCTCGTTTATTGGGGCTATCCGTAGCCGACATTCGCCAAGCTCATGATTTTCCTCAGGCCTATTCTTGTGGGCTACCCTATTTAATGGTGCCGTTGCGGGATCCAACGGCGTTAGCGGCAGTTGAATTTAACGTTACTCAATGGCAAGCCCTATTGGCCAGAGCCTGGGCGAGTTGTGTGTACTGTGTGGCTCCCCAAAATAAGGGAGAAACGGTGGCGATGAGTGCTCAACTCTGTGCCCGTATGTTTGCCCCCGGTTTAGGCATCACAGAAGATCCTGCGACCGGCTCAGCCGTTTCCGCCTTGGGGGGGTATTGTGGCGATCGCCTCACGACAACGGGCCAGTTCACCTGGCAAATTATCCAAGGGGTGGAAATGGGTCGGCCCAGTGAATTGCAGTTAACGATTGTCAAAACGCCCCAGGGACTAGAAACCGTCAAAGTCGGTGGACAGTCTGTCTTAGTGAGTGAAGGCAGAACTGTAGCCCTACCCTAGGTGGGTGGGTCGGAGCAGTACCTCAACGGATTCCCCTTGACAAAGATGGGCAACCTTTTGGGGAATGACCGCTAAAGCATTTGCCTGGGCTAGGCTGATCAAATTCGCAGAGCTATGTTGCCCCGTGGCGGGCATGAACGATATGGGTTCTCCAAATTCCAGCCGTCCCCAGATATAGGTTTCCCGTTGAACGGTTCCTTTAATATCGGCTTTCAGATTAGCCCACATCCAAGTGGAACGGGAATTGGACAGCCCGGCCAACTTTTGTAATAACGGGTGAATCAACCGCCAACAGGTCACCAAGGCTGAAACTGGATTACCGGGAATACCCACATAAACTGTGCCATTGGGAAACTTAGCGGCCTTTAGTGGTTTTCCGGGTTTCATCGCCACTCGGGTAAGGGCCATTTCTCCGCCTAAATTGATCATCAAATCGGCGATATAGTCGTAATCCCCCACCGAGACTCCCCCAGTGGATAGTACTAAGTCCGCCCAGGTAACCGCCCCTTGGATAGTGGTTTTTAGCGCATCGCGGTCGTCTTTCACGATGCCCAATGGTAAGACTTCTACCCCCAAGGTTTGTAGGAAACCGAGCAACGCAAAATGATTGGAGTCAATGATTTGTCCCGGTTGCAGCGGCTGATCGGGGTGAATGAGCTCATTGCCACTGGAAAAAATTGCCACCCTCGGACGGCGCAACACTTCAACGCGGGAAATTTGCATCGTCGCCAAGATTGCCATGTCTGCTTCTAAAATGGGGGCTCCCGCTGGTAACAGAACCTCCCCTTCCTGACAATAATCGCCCCGATACCGGATATATTCCCCCAACGCCTGTGGCGATCGCTCCACCCAAACGTGATTATCTTCTTGACGGCAGACTTCCTGTATCACTACGGTATCTGCCCCTTCTGGGATCATAGCTCCGGTAAAAATTCGCACCGCTTCCCCCGGTTGGAGTGTCATGGTCGGTGTCGTACCGGCGGGTATTTCCCCCACTAATGTTAGGGGCTCACAGACGGATTCCTCTAGAGAAGGAGGAATAACATCCTGATACCGCACGGCATAACCATCCATCGCCGAATTATCCCAATAGGGAAAGTCGATGGTGGCTGTTACGGCGATCGCGGTGATTCGTCCTTGGGCTTGGGCCAGCCGTACAGTTTCTGTGGCTGAAATCGGCTCAACCAATGATAAAAGAATGTCTTCAGCAGTGGCGGGGAGGGGAAAAGCGGTCATCACACATTCCGAAAATCAAGGGGAACACGACAGGTGGTGTGCGGCCAAGCCGCAGAGGAGGGTTATGATTCTTTCCAATATCGATGGATTTGCTTAGTGACGGAAAATAATCATTGCCCTAAAAATTGGCATACACATAATAGCCAAATTGTCTGACAAAAGCTGTAACATGAGGCCGCAAAAATGACCTCCAGCCTTAAGGACACAGCACCCCGCCATTCACCGTCCTCTCCGCCCCCTGACCGGACCTCTGGCGGAAATGCCCCAGACCGTCCCGTCATGGTTAACTGCCCATTGCTCAGACCACTCCGGGCACGGCTGACAGACTTCTTCTTCGGCTACGACCAGAGAAACAGGGCATCCAGTTCAAACTCCGGCAGTACGGCTTCACCGGATAATACGGCTGGCGCTTCTAAGATTTCCACGGGTTGATCCGGGCGATAAATGGCGACCCGTTTGTGTTGGGGGTCAAGCAACCAACCTAAGCGGCAACCGTTGTCTTGGTACTCTGCCATTTTGGCTTGTCCCTGGTTCCAGGAGTCGGACGGGGACAGCAGTTCAATGACAAAATCGGGGCAGAGGGGTAAAAAGCCTTGGCGTTCTTCGGAGGTGAGGGCACCCCATTTTGCGGTGGGAATCCAGGCAACATCTGGCGATCGGTCGCCACCATTGGGTAAGGCAAAGCCGGTGGAGGAGTCGAAAGCAATACCGAGTTGTGTTGTTTTATTCCAAATAAATAGCTGTCCGGCTAAGTTAAAATTACGATTCCCAGTTTCTCCTCCGGTGGGGGACATAACGATCAGCGCTCCGTTGGCGTTGCGTTCCAGTTTGTGGTCGGGGTTAGCAGCACAAAGGCGATAAAACTGGTCACGGGTGAGTTGGACGATGGGGCTGAGGTCGAGAGGGATGGTGGTCATGGTTGTGGGAATGGTAAATCGGTGGGGATGTCATCACATAGGTGGCGGTCTGCTTCGCTAACATTGGGGTTGTGTAGTAGATAAGGGCGTACCCAGTTAGCGGCTTTGACGAGGAGGGAGTCAAAGTTAAAATCTACGTCTAGAAGTTGTATAGTGCCGTCTGTGTAACTAGACGCTAGAAGTAGGCTATCAGGAATAAAATCGGTATCGATGACATCATTATTAGTCGCTTTTTCCGGCATCATTCTGGCAAAATCTTTACTTCATAAGACTTTCGGCTAGAGTTTGCCTAAAGTCGGAGATCGATAACGTAGTAGCCATGTCTGCTGAAAGTTTTACCAGACATATCTTTCAGACATCACTACATGAGAATCACTACCAAAACTCGAAAGAATCTACTCTCTGATGAACGCCAAGCCACGAAGCAAATAACCGGCTTGGATGAGTATAGAAAGTGAGAATCTCCCCTTTATCTGGTTAGCGTTGCAAGTTGATCCTTCTAGTTAAGGGATTAACTGCTTCAGGGCGGCCCAGCGGTCATCTATTTCACTCAGCTGTTCCGGAGCCGGCAATGCTGGCGGTTGGCAATCTTTCCCACAAAGATTTTGGAGTGGCAGGATTAAGCACAGTTGTTCATAAAGCCATTCCTCTGGGTCGAAATGGCCATGGGGGTCAAGGGATTCGGATAAGTTCTGGGCGTTGAGTTCTAGTTCTGTCTTCATCGGGACTTCTGATGTTTCTTGCAACCAGAGAATCTCCTGGGTATCGACATGTAAGCGTTGGTTGTAGGATTGGGCACAGCGATCACAGGTTAGGTTCACAATGGTATCGGCGATCGCCGTCACTTCCAGAAATGTCCCCCCGTGCCTAACCGTAATTGTGCCCCGCACTGGGGTTAGGGTCTCCAGAGAGGGAAGCATCCCATCCACTTCAAACTGTTGAGTAGACCGGGGTTGTCGGAGAAGATGGGGAAGATAGATTGTTTGCATAGTTCAGTTCCCTCTGGATGAAAATTAGAACGGACTCTGTTTCACTGTTGCTGAGCGATTAAACTTAAACTTGCGTTTCTACTGCATCTTGTTGTTCCTGTGCCACCTCAGCCTGTAATTTTTCCTGTTCTTCCGGCGTCATTTTTGCCCAACGTTGCTCGATCATTTTTTCTTCGTAATCTTTAATCTGCTGATGATAGGTCATGTCGTGGGTCAATACCCGGAATACATACGTCAGTAGCCAGAGAATAACGCCTCCAATTAAAAATGCCTGCGTCCAAATACCAGCCTTTTGGCTCTCAACGCCGATCGCCAGCAGGATGCCGTAAATAACACCACCGGATAGGAAAAAACCTAGCCCTATACCTAGTGCATCGATTCGTCGCATGGTTATACGCCTTTAGTCTAAAAAATAATTAATCTTGATCCCAACATCCCATTACGCTGTGCGGCGACGGGGACGAAAATTTAAGACCGGACTGAGCAGCAGTAGGCCAGGAAAGAAAAAGAAAACCAGTAAGTACATCACCAACCGTTCCAGGGAACTGGCGACATACCACCGTGTTTTGAGATAAAAATAGAGAAATGCAGGGAATAGGAGCAAATAGGTCACGCTCAATCCCAAGTAAACCAGAGCGAGCAGTCCTGTTTCCGAAAACACCAGTGATTGAAACGTTTCCATACTGTCTGAAAGCAATTGCGGTTGCAACGAACATCCCTAAAACTCTAACCCATTTTGCCTAGAAGATCCCCGTTGTTTCTAACGTCGGCGTTGACGGGTTTGCCACTTTTCCTGTAGCGTCCGCCAAAACTGCTTGCAGCGAATATCCAGCGAAAACCCCCGTTTACTGGAAATCACCAGGGTTTCTGCCACCCGGTCATGGAATGCTTGGTTTAAATCGTCTTCCGCCAGTGCAAACCCACAGTCTGCCAACAAAGGGGCGATTAGCAGGAGGAAGGAAATACCATTGCGAAAGTTAATGTTCAACCCCACCATGGCCAAAAAGGACGCAATACCCAAAATGCCTTCCCGTTTACTTAGTTCTAGCAATCCCGGCAAACGCCGTAGCTTCAGGTTGATGACTTTCAGGTCAAAGGCCCAACCCCCTAGACTTTGCCCTTGGTTTGCTGAAGTGAGCAGAACCCGGAGTCCGAACCAGCCGGCCGCAAAAATAAGAAATTGTAGGAGTCCACTTGCTAAAGAACTAAACAGCCAGACAGTTAGAAAATCTAATAGGAAAGCATAGGCTCGTCGTTCCAGCGGGGCACGGGGAAAACGAAAAGGCACAGGACGGTCTTGGTCGGACATAGCAAGATTAACCGTAAGTCAGTCAAACCAGAAAAGCGGTGGGGCCTGTCCATTGTTGCACGGGAATTTCGTCCCAGAAGATTTTTCCCGCCGCACAATCCGCTCACGGCTTCACCCGGCGGGCCGGTCAACCTCCAAGGAATCATTAAATTCGGCGGGAATGTAACAGAATATTCATTACAATTAATTAAGTATTCTTATCTAAACCTCCTGACCCTGCCGACCCGAATCCGACCAATGGAAAAAAGTTTAACAACAGCGAGAATTTCCCCGTTCCCAGCAAAAGCTTGGATTATGGTTGGTTTGGCGATCGCCATTACGGTTTTAATTGCCTGGTTTACCCTCAGGGAAGCTGATCCCTATGTCCAAGATGTTCTAGCGTTGCCTGGCAATACGGCGAACGGTCAAGCAATTTTTCAAGCAAACTGTGCCGTCTGTCATGGATTGCAAGCTAATGGGGATATTGGTCCTAGCTTATGGGGAGTGTCCCATCGTAAATCTAAACCCCTGCTCATCAAGCAAGTGATTAGTGGTCAGACCCCGCCGATGCCCAAATTTCAACCCAATGCCCAAGAGATGGCGGACTTGTTGGAGTACCTAGAGACCCTGTGATCCTTAGAGTGGAAAAATAAGTGGGAATTAATTTAATAATTCACAGAAAAAAAGGAGTTAAGCAATCTTGATCTCGATTCTTTTTCACTAGCCAATTGAGAAGAAGAACTTGTTCCAATTGTTTATGCTGACTATTTTTATCAGAACCGGAAAGCTCGTCGCCTAAAATTGACGAGGGATATCCTTCCCGTGACCCCTTAAACTAAGGTGATGTTAACTGCTGGTTGAGGAGCTTTGACAACAACTATGGCTATGGTTTTACCTTCTTGCTTGCGCTCCGGACGAAGTGCTTATCTAGGGGTCGGAATAAGTTTAGGACTTTTATGGGGGAACGCATTACCCAGTTTTGCCCATCATCTTGGTTCGACAAAGGCTCATCATGCAGATCCCACGATCGCCCAGGCGACAAACTCCAATGTCCAGACGAAACTCATTGCGCGGGCAGAATCCTTTATTGACTTGCTGGAGCAAGGAAATTACCAAGGCGCAAAAGATTATCTGTCGCCAGAATTGCATCCCTATTTGACCCTAACTGCCATCAGAAAAGCCTGGGAAGAAGACTTACAGGGAATGTCAGGTAAGTACGAAAAGGTTCTGAGTCGTAAAGTGGTGAATGTGGTGAATGCCAACGTGGTCATTCTCAATATTCAATTTGCCCAGCGTGCGGAGGATGTTCTCTTTACGTTTGATGACCAGGCAAACATTATCGCCGTCGACTGGTCGACGGGGCGGAGTGTGGATCAGGTCGTTACTAAATTCTTTGAAGCGTTAAAGCAACGCGATTATGCCAAAACCCGTAGTTTATTTAGTCCTTTGCTCAAAATTGAAATTACGCCCCAACAGGTGCAGCAGGCCTGGGCTAAGCTTGAAGAAGCAAATGGGCCCTATATGCGCCTCGTCGATGTGGACATTAAGCCGGGTACAACCCTAGCAGCCCCCGACTTGGCGATCGCCACATTACAATTTGCCGATAAAACCGAAGAAATCTTTCTCTTTTTCGATGACACCCGTCGCATTATGAACATTGATTTTCTAGAGTCCGAAAATTAAGACTGTCGCGGGTTCTCTCCACTTTCCCCCCTCAAGCTTTCTTTTCTGTGAGGGGGAGGAATATTTTCTGTTGCGCATTCGTCGGTCTCTGGAAAGTATAACCATTCATAATCCTAAAACCGTTACCAAGAAAGATTCTGAGTAGGATGGTGAAATAAGTTTGTTCAACAATTTATGAAGATGAAGCAGCTTTCAGTCCGCTTAAACCGCTTTTAATAGGGGGAATTCGAGGGACTCCCGTTGTTGTAAATAAATTTTGGCCACTTCCTTAGCCAAATTACGAATCCGCCCAATATAGCGAGTGCGTTCAGTAACGGCAATAACGCCCCTAGCATCCAGTAAATTAAACGCATGGGAGCATTTAAGCACATACTCCAAGCTGGGCAGGGCGAGACTCCGTTCGATTAATTGTGTAGCTTCTTGTTCATATAGCTCAAACAGTTGAAATAATAAGTCAGGATTAGAGGCTTCAAAATTATAGGTACACTGTTCTATTTCTGCCTGCCAGTAAATATCACCGTAGGTTAACTGGTCATTCCATTGAATTTGGTTAATCGCTTCAACTTCTTGCAAGTACATGGCCAGCCGTTCCAGGCCATAGGTGATTTCGATAGAAACAGGACGGCAGTCAATCCCCCCGCATTGTTGAAAGTAGGTGAACTGGGTCACTTCCATCCCATCTAACCAGACTTCCCAGCCAACCCCCCAAGCCCCCAGTGTGGGGGATTCCCAATTGTCTTCTACAAAGCGGATATCATGGTCTTCCGGATGAATTCCCAGTACCCGCAGCGACTCCAAATACAAGTCCTGAATATTATCTGGCGAAGGTTTAATTAATACTTGGTACTGAAAATAATGCTGGACACGGTTCGGGTTTTCACCGTAACGTCCATCGGTGGGGCGACGACAGGGTTCCACATAAGCCACAGCCCAGGGTTCTGGCCCAATGGCGCGCAGGAATGTGTGAGGATTCATTGTTCCCGCCCCTTTTTCAGTGTCGAACGGTTGGGCCACTAAACAACCCTGTTTTGACCAAAAATCATTTAATTGGACAATAACGCCTTGGAATGTCAGGGGCATGGCAACGGCAACAAATTAGAGGGTTATCAATGTGAATGGATGCGATCTTCGCGGGTTCCATTGTCCCATATACCGAACCTTTACTCAGCGGAGGAAAAATTAGGGGTTTTAGTCCTTTCTCAGAAAATTGTCCGGACTGTTGAGGCCTTTTATCCTGAACTGACTTTATTTCTAAGGGACTTGCCAAATCCGTTGGTGGTAAGCCGCCGGTTCTACATAGGGATCCACCCACTCAATACCATCATTATGATCATGACCATGGTGATGGGAATGGCGGGCGTGTTCTCCTCCATGATCATGGCTATGGTGATGGGCGATCGCCTGGTCTTTAAACGCCAAACGAAACTTGCACGCTTCACAGTTCATTTTGACTTCTCCCTGCTGGGTTTCTAATTCCCGTTCCCGCACCAGGGATAATAGTCCAGTCTGGATGCCCATTTCCGATAAGCAATCGATTTGAACATGGGGCAAAGCTGCCTGTTGCTCTGCCGTAATACGAAAGATTTTCTTCACCAGTGTCCCCATAAACAAAAAGTAGGGCAACACAATGATGCGTTTGGGTTGATAAAACTGGGCACGGCGGAAACCTTCTGCTAGGCGGGGGTGAGTAATACCAATGAAGCAGGTTTCAATCGCCTGGTAACCACTTCCTTCCCATAACATGCGCGCCATTTTACACACATCCCCGTTGGCGTCAGGATCGCTTGACCCCCGGCCCACAAATAAAATCACTGTGTCGGAACGGTCAATGCCATGGGGGTTCTGTTCGGGTTGGTCTAACGCTTCCAATCGATTTTGCCAGAGGTCTAGAATCGACGGGGTGATCCCAAAATGACGACCATAGTTGAAATGAATTTGGGGATACAGTACTCGGCAACGGTCTAGCTCATTGGTGACATCAAATTTGTTATGCCGGGCGGCAAAGAGCAAAATGGGTAACGCTGAAATTTCTGTAAACCCCTGGTTTACCACACATTGCTCCACACCAGCTTGGATATTGGGGTCTGTTAGTTCCAAGAAGCAAGGAATGACGGGGCGAGATTGATCTAATGCTTGGTATTGTTCGGCAAAGTCTAAAAAAGTGCGTCGCCCGTCTTCATCCCGTGTGCCATGGCCAATCATCAATAGAGGTCTCTGAAAAGGCAGAGGAGCAGAGAAGGCAGAGAGACTAGCGGTGGGTTTTAGGGAGGTTATTTTAGAGACCATTATTGGGGATGACAATGAGAAAACTGGGGAATCAGAATAAAGACCAAATCCCTATTTCAGGAATACGGAGCCGCTTCACGGGTTATCCGTGCCAGAGTTACTAGAAATGAATCTGGTGCCGTAACCAAAAGAGGAGGGATAGAACCTGCGGAGGTCGTGTTGTCGCAGTTCTATCGTTAAGGATAATCAAGATCCGTCCCGGAAAGTCGATTCAAGAGACAGAACTTAAAGTCAGGATGGTCGGGAAGCCGTGCGGATACCACAATGGATTTTTTCAACAGGATGCCATTGCCGCCGCTCCGGAAGAACGGTCATAATTTGAAAAAACTGCTTTATTTTCAAGGAAAATACATCGACATGGATGGGGTCACCTTAGCCGATCTACGTTTGAACTATACCCAAGCGGGACTGACCGAGACGGATATTAACCCCGATCCGTTACAACAGTTCCAAACTTGGCTTGCCCAGGCGATCGCCGCCGAGCTACCGGAACCCAATGCCATGATGCTGAGCACTGTGTCGGAAACGGGTCATCCCATCGCCCGGATGGTGCTCTTGAAAGGTTTAGATGAACGGGGGTTTACGTTCTACACCAACTACACCAGCGCCAAAGGTCGGCAATTGACCCAACATCCCTGGGCGGCCTTGGTCTTTTGGTGGGCCCAGCTAGAACGTCAAGTTCGTGTCGGAGGCCGGGTAGAAAAGATCCCTGAGGCGGAATCCGATGCCTATTTTCAATCCCGCCCCCGTGCTTCCCAACTGGGGGCTTGGGCCTCTCCCCAGAGTCAGACCATTGGCGATCGCCAAGACTTAGAAGCCAATCTGACCCGACTGGAGCAACAATACGCCGATCAACCCATTCCCCGTCCTCCCCATTGGGGGGGATTTCGGGTGGTGCCCCATCTGATTGAATTTTGGCAGGGCCGCCCCAGTCGTCTCCATGACCGCCTGGAGTTTCAGCGGCAAGGGAAACAATGGCAAATGCGGCGTTTAGCCCCCTGACGGTTGATTGAGGTTCATCGAGACTAACCAAAGCGATTAACGCCCCCATCAGGCTAAACCCCTAAAAATCTTGGCCTATGCTGGAAGGGATCATTCCCCTTAGGTTCAGACCCATGAATGTGTTGAAGCAATTTAAGCCGCTCTTGCTGTTGATGGCATTTCTATTGCCCCTGTTGCTGTGGATGCAACCCGTCCTCGCCTTCTGTGGCTTCTACGTGGCAAAAGCAGACAGCAGTCTATATAACCAAGCGTCCCAGGTGGTCATTGCCAAAGATGGCGATCGCACCGTGCTGACCATGGCGAACGACTATCAAGGAGCCGCCAAAGATTTTGCGCTGGTGGTGCCGGTTCCGGTCATCCTGACGCAAGAGCAGGTTCATGTGGGGGAGCCCAAGATCATTGAGCGCTTAGATGCCTTTAGTGCGCCGCGATTAGTGGAATATTTTGATCGCAATCCATGCAATGTCTATGAACCGGAAATGATGATGGATGCGATGCCGGCCGCTCCTGCCGCTGCCAATCGGGGTCTACGGCAAAAAGCGAGCGATGAAGCATTAGGGGTGACCATCGAAGAAAAGTTTTCAGTCGGAGAATACGATATTTTAATTTTGAGTGCGAAGGAATCTAATGGTTTGGCAACGTGGTTAACCCAAAATGATTACCGCATTCCCGCCAGTGCCAACGCCGTACTAGGCGCTTATATTAAACAGGGCTTAAAGTTTTTTGTTGCCAAGGTCAACCTAGAAAAATTTGACCGCCAGGGTTTCCAGAGCCTACGCCCTTTGATGATGGCCTATGAATCCCCTAAGTTTATGCTGCCGATTCGGTTAGGGATGGTAAATGCCGATGGGCCACAGGAGCTGTTAGTTTATCTCCTGTCTCCCAAAGGCGCAGCCGAAATCGTCAACTATCGCACTGAAAAAATTCCTTCGGATGTGGAATTGCCTGAATTTGTCCAGGCAGAGTTTAAAGACTTCTATACGGCGATGTTTGACCAAGCTTATACCCGTTCAGGAAAAAATGTTGCCTTTTTGGAATACTCCTGGAATATGGCGAGTTGTGATCCCTGTTCTGCCGATCCCCTCTCTCCGTCTGAATTGAAACAAGCCGGGGTCTTTTGGCTGGATGATGCACCCACCAACTTTTCTCCCCCTTCCCGTCGTGCCCCTGTCCCGAACCGTAATGTCTTTATGACCCGCCTGCATTTGCGCTACACCCCCGATAAATTTCCTGAAGACCTCCGGTTTCAATCCACCGCCAACCAAGCATTTTTCCAGGGGCGCTACGTCATGCGGCATCCGTACCGGGGAGAGACCGATTGTGATGCGGCGATCGCCTATCGTCAACAAACCCGACAACGTCAACAGGAAGAGGCGCAGACCCTTGCCCAATTAACCGGCTGGTCTATGGCGGACATTGATGCCAAAATCGATTACCTAGAAGCCCAGGGTGATCCGATCCCTTGGTGGCGTCGGCTTTGGCCGCGCTAAGGGGTCAGACTGCAACGACGGATTGGGTGCCCTGATCATTCATTTAGCATTCTGAAATCCTATCTTTTCAATGGTTTTGTCATCAATTTTGCTTGCTTCTCCTTTCGAACTCTTTCAACCGCAACCATCAGATTTACCGTTGTTTGTCGAACTTGATCAGTTATGCCTGGGCGGAATGTGGTCTTTGTCGGGATATGAACGGGAGTGGGAAAGCCCCAATGGTTTCCTGTTTGGCCTCCGTCACCGTCCCACCGCTAACCCAACCCAGACGAATAGCCCTCAGTGTTCATCACCACCGTTGGTGGGCATGGGGGCCTACTGGCAAATTTTAGAAGAAGCTCACATCACGCTCCTCGCCGTTCATCCCCTGTTTCGACAGCAAGGCTTGGGAAGGGAATTGTTGAAAGCATTGCTCTCTTCAGCCCAGCAACAGCAGCTAGAACGGGCCACCCTAGAGGTTAAAGCTGGGAATACGTCGGCCCTCAATTTATATGCCCATTTTGGCTTTAAAGTAGCCGGTAAACGAAAAAAATATTATCCCGACAATGAAGATGCGATCATTCTTTGGTTAAAAGACCTGCAACATCAACGGGACTGATCTTCCTGTCGGCGAGTTGCAATCCTAATATTTCATGTCACAGCACCAAGACTATCTCGATACCCGTTACTTTCCTGCGCTAGACGGAGTCCGCTGCTTTTGTATCCTCGCTGTCATTTGGCACCATGTCCCTCATCCTGACTACGGATTAAGGTTACTGAACCGGGGGTTTTTAGGGGTAGATATGTTTTTTATTCTAAGTGGCTTTTTGATTGTCACATTATTGGTTCGGGAAAAGGAGAGAACCCAGGATATTAATCTGGCTAAATTTTATTGGCGGCGATCGCTCCGAATTTTTCCAGCTTACTACTTGCTGCTGGGGTTATTTGCCTGTCTTTATTTTTTGAAAGGGCAAGATACCAATAGCGTCACTTTTTTTCAAACGTTGCCTTATTACCTAACCTTTACCTCTAATTTTTCGGCAACCCAAGCTGCAAACTTCGCTATTCTCTGGTCATTGGCCATGGAAGGGCAGTTTTATGCCATTTGGCCGAGTCTAGAAAAGTATTTTCCCCCCAAAACTTGCTGGCTTCTTTTGGCAGGAGCGGTCGTCATTAACCAAGGCATTAACTTTGGGCTCTTGGATAATTTTATATTGCGCTATTTTGGCACAGTGGATTTATCCGTATTTGAAACCACATTCACCCCTATTTTATTAGGGGTATCCCTCGCCTATTTACTGCATTCTCTTGAGTCCTTTAATTATGTCAAAAAAATTTCCAGCTATTTTTGGCTGCCATTGTTATACAGCCTCGCGTTACTCATTTATATCCAGTTTTCCCCCAACGATATTTCTGGATACCCTCGTCTGCTGATTCAAATAGGGATGACTCTGCTATTAGCTAGCATTGTGATCCCCACCAAAAACTGCTTCAGTTGTTTTCTAACCGTTGCGCCAATTGCTCGTATTGGCCTCGTCAGTTACGGGATGTATCTGTATCACATGTGGGGGATTCATGTCGTAACAGCCGTTGGGCGTAAATTGGGCATAAACCATTGGATGTTTATCTTATTGTGCAGCGCTGCTATCACGTACTGTCTCGCAGAAATTAGCTTTAAATATTGGGAAAAACCCTTTTTAAACATGAAAAATAAGTTTAAACAGACAACCTGTTGAGGTGAAAATCACCGGAGTTTGTTGCCTGGTCGGCTCATCGATTTAACTTCTTCTATCGGCCGTCCGGTTCCCTCCACCATCGCACGTTTTGCTGTAGGAAAACATTCCATAAATTCGTCAAGGCGACATTCCCTCCTCCAGCAGATGACCAGTGGCCTTGCCTGCGAAGCAGCCTTCATACCAATACAGCGGCGCACTTACAAAACCTAAACTATTGAGAATCATTGCTTTAATGCCTTTTGATCATCTCGACGACCGATCGCCAAACGTTAGGGATTCACCGCCGCCGTTGCTGTGGGGTATAACCGCGTTGATGGCCCTGGTGGGATTCTTATTGGCCAGTGGTCGCCACCTGTTATTCCAGTCGAATGCGCTGGATTTAGGCTGGTTCGACCAAGCCATTTACCTCATTAGTCGGGGTCAGCCCCCCATTGTTTCCTTCCGGGGCTTTCATATTTTGGGAGACCATGCAGCCACCATTGTTTATCCCCTAGCCATTTTTTATAAGCTTTACCCTTCGGTTTATTGGCTACTGGTACTCCAGGCGATCGCCTTGGCACTAGGGGGCGTTCCCACTTGGCAATTGGCGCAACAAGTCGGGCTAGGGAAGCGGGCTTGTTTCACCTTGGCGGGGGTCTATTGGTTATATCCGGTGATCTTTAATGTAAATTTGTTTGATTTCCACCCAGAAGTCTTTGCTCTACCTGCGTTGCTGTGGGCAATCTGGGCGGCACGGGCCAAGCGGTGGGGAAGTTACCTACTGGCGATCGCCATTATTTTGGCCAGTAAGGCTGTGCTTGCCCTCACCGTAGCAATGCTGGGGATCTGGCTATTCGGATGGGAGCAACGTCGCCGCTTTGGGCTTGTTGCCTTAATCACGGGCGTTGCTTGGTTTGTCATCGCCACCAAAGGGATCATTCCCGTCTTTAGTGGGGGTGAAGCCGCCGCCGTCGGACGCTATGCCTTTTTAGGGGATTCGGTCGGGGAAATTGCGCTGAACTTGGTGCGTCGCCCCGACATTATGTTCAGTCATTTGTGGACCGGGACAAATCTGATTTATTTACTGTTACTGGTTGCCCCGGTATTGTGGGGAATTTGGGGACGGAGTTGGCATGTGATGATTCCGGCTTTGCCAGCGCTTTTTCTCAATTTAGTCACCGATTACTACCCCCAAAAAGATCTAGCCCACCAATACTCCTTACCCATCCTGCCCTTCTTATTGCTGCTGGTGATGACCCATTGGCAGCAAGGCTCCACTTGGCTGAAACGACCCTACTGGATACTCCTCTGGTCAGCGGTCGCCTTTTTAGCGTTGGGAAAATATACGTTCTTTTTGGGTCCCTATTGGCAACATTGGGGAGAAGTCTCAGCCCTACAACAAGCGGTACAGCTAGTGCCGTCTGGCGATCGGTTACTGACTGCCCCCCATATTGCCCCCCACCTCAGCCAACGTCCCGAACTCGCCTTGGCTATTAGCGATGAGGCTCCCTTTGACCTCAATCAATTCGACAGTGTCTTGTTGCAACAAAATCATGCCGGGTGGCCCAATTCAGCCAACACGGTTCAGGACTTAACCCAGACCTTAGAAAAACACCCCGACTTTAATCGTTCATTCCAACAGACTGGAGTGGTGCTCTATCAGCGCTAGTTCCCCTTTGTGCCCCCACCAGCACGTCAAGGCAAGATGAATTCCGCCATGCCTTGCCACGAAATCTTTTCCGGTGTGATGTTAAAACAACAGGGTAGCACCTCTACCCCCGCCGCCACCGCTTCCCGCAACAGTTTGCCATATTCCGGATCATAGTCATCCCCAGGGGAAAAAGACCGACAATCTCCCCGATTAATGAAGTACAGCATCACGGCCCTCGCCTGTGGCACCACTGCTGCTAATTCCCGGAGATGTTTTTGCCCCCGGGTGGTCACTGTGTCTGGAAATAGGGCGCGATCGCCATCAGCCAGGGTGGTATTCTTGACCTCTACATAAATTGATGGTTGAACGGGGTGGGTCAGCAAGAAGTCAATCCGACTCTTCCGGTGCTCGCCATAGGGAACTTCGGTTCTAACGGAATCGTATCCCAAAGACAGCGATGGCAAGCATTTGTCCAGCAGCGCCTGTTTAATCACTCGATTGGGCAGGTTGGTATTGACCCCCACCCAAGTGTTCCCAATTTGAATCATTTCCCAGGTATAGGGCAATTTACGCTTGGGATTATCACTTTTGGATAAATAAACCGATGCCCCGACCTCGCATACCCCCGTCATGGGGCCCGTATTTGGGCAATGGGCCGCCACCATGTCGCCATTCTCAAGTTCAATATCAGCTAAAAATCGTTTGTAACGCTTGTGGAGAACGCCGGGAATGAGGGGAGGATAAAAATAACTAAATTCAGCAGTCATAGCCTGGTAATTACAAAAATCTATCTGTTCAACCGAAAATGTCTGCCAGTTATTACAGTCCTGATGGGATTGGAGTCACAGTTCAGCAGTTGAAAACCTTGTCAAACGGGTGCGGTAGGATTCGAACCTACGACCGTCCGCTTAGAAGGCGGATGCTCTATCCTCTGAGCTACGCACCCCTGGATTATTAATCGCACCAGCCAACTCGGGAGAAGTAATAATCTTTAATATTTTCCCATACTTTTTGGGCGTAATCCCGACTTTTCCCCCAGACTGCATTCGATTGCATCTTGGTTCTCTACATTGAAGTCGCTAGCGAGTGATTCGATTTTCCGAGTCTATTTTGGGTTTTCTTCCATGGACGATGGGCATCCTCTCAAGGAACCTCGACTCATTTGATTGTCGATGGCGAAAATCAACAAAATACGAGTACATGGCTACTTTTAGTCTGGAATGTGGTGCTCGATGTTTGGAATTTATCGCTGATTTGATTAAAACTGAAACAGTCCCCTCTTGGGAGGGGATTTAGGGGTGGGTTCTCTGTCATTTATCCACTAGCTAATTAACCCCTTCCGCCCTCCGGGCACCTTCCCCAAGGAAGGAGAGGGTGGCATCTCGTTTTCTTTTGAATCAATTATTATAACTCTTAACTCTCTCTAATTTAGAGGGAATTCCTAACGTCATAAAAACCAAGCACCAGCCCTAAACTTAATGAATTTCTGTTATCTTAATATTAAAATTGAAGTCAATTATCAAAAATAATGAAGTCACTTGTTGATTATACAATCATAATGCGTCCTGATGATAACAAGACTTATGTTGCCTATATTCCAGCCATTGAAGGTTGTCATGCTTGGGGAAAAAGCGAACAAGAAGCTAGGCTAGAGTTGGATAACGTTTTTGATATGATCCTAGAAGAATATCTTGAACAAGGCAAAATATTACCTGGTGATGTTGAAATAAAAGTCGTAGCCCATGCCTAGCAAAAACCTTAGAAAAAGTAGCAAAAAAATTGGGCTTTAAAAAAGTCCGTCAAAAAGGTAGTCATGCACGCTGGCAACATTCAGACGGAAGGGCAACTACAATACCTATTCATGGAAACTCAGAAATTGGCGGTTGGTTATTTAAAGAAATTTTGAGTCAATTGAAAATTTCAGAGGAAGAATTTAATCGACTCAAATGAAGATAAATAGAAATCGCACCCCTAACCCTCACCAAAACCCGATGGCATTTCTCTGCTCACAAAAAGCGATCATAATAAAGGTGGTGTTCTAGACGTGTGTAAGCATTACTAAATGGGCAATCCAAATTCAAACCGATTGATGAACAAGCCGATGACCGTATCGTGCAACCATTCGGATTTGGAAAAGCAAATGGTTTTGCGTGTTAAGCGTTTAATCCGTGTACGCAAGGCGAAATGTTTGCGTTCAATCCGTCGGTTATTAGTTTTGCCAATCGTATGTTCTTAAGGTTTGAGATGGCGACTGTACGCGCCCCAATCATCGGTATACCATTGGTTAATGCCAAACGAGGCCAACAATACCTTAAGTTCATCGCTCCCACAACTGGGACAAAGAACCGGTTCAAGCACCATCAGAATCGCCCTCATAAAACACGCTGATGACATTATTACCTATTCCACATGTCTAGCACATTACCAGCGACTTTGAGTAAACCGTTATGGCGGAGCAGGGGTTCCGTTTGGGGTTGTCGTCCCCGAAATTGTTCAAAGACCACTGACGGCGGTTCGCTACCACCCAGAGCTAAGACCGTTTCCCGGAAGCGCTTCCCGGTGGTTTGTATAGCTGTTTCGTCCTCTAGCCCCACTTCTTCAAAGGCGGCAAAGGCATCGGCACTTAACACTTCCGCCCATTTGTAACTGTAGTAACCAGCGGCATAGCCCCCAGCAAAAATATGCCCAAAGGCACAGAGAAAGGCGTTCTCCGGCAGCGGCGGCAAGATGGTGGTTGTCTTTGCTAGGCGATCGTTCAGTTGTTGAATCGACTCGTCTCCACCAGGACGGTAGCGGTGATGGAGTTCCAAATCGAGCAGACTGAAATGAACCTGCCGTAGCATGGCGGAACCACTCATAAAGTTACGGGTCGCGAGAATTTTTTGATATTCAGCTTCCGGCAACGCTGCCCCAGTTTGATAATGCTTAGCTAAACCAAAGAGGGTTTGGCGGTCATAGCACCAGTTCTCCATAAACTGGCTGGGAAGTTCCACAGCATCCCATTCCACGTTGTTGATGCCGGCTGCGCCGCTGTAGTTCACTGTGGTCAGCAAATGTTGTAGGGCGTGGCCAAACTCATGGAATAACGTGGTGACTTCGTAAAACGTCATTAAACTGGGTTGGTCTCCCACCGGTGGCGTTTGATTGCAAACCACATACGCAACCGGTAACCGCAAGGAGGACTTGCCATCAATTATTTCTTGGCCCCGGTTGAGGCAATCCGCCATCCATGCGCCACCCCGTTTTTCTGCTGGACGACTATAGGCATCTAGATAGAAATAGGCAATCACCGCTTGCTGTTCATTCAAGACTTCAAAGAATTGAACTGATTCGTGCCACACCGATACTGGGCGATCGCTCCGACGAATAGTGACGCCAAACAAGCGTTGGGCTAGAGCAAACAATCCATCCAGTACCTGCGCGAGGGGAAAATAGGGACGTAACGCTTCAGCATCAAAGTCAAATTCCTGTTCCCGTTGTCGTTCAGACCAATAGGGAATATCCCAGTGGTGTAATTCTTCCACACCAGCGAAGGTCTTCAATGCCTCAAAGTCTTTCTGTGCCGCTTCATAACCTGGCGATCGTAATTCCTCTAACAATTGTTCAACTGCCGCTACGCTGGGAGCCATCTTACGAGAAAGGCTTAATTCGGCATAGGTCTCGAAGCCTAAAATATTGGCTTTTTCGAGCCGGAGTGCCAAGATTTTTTCGATTAAAGGCTGATTATTCCATTCACCATCCGCTGCTCGGCGAATGAAAGCGCGATAAATTTTTTCCCGCAGATTAGCCCGCTCACTATATTTCATAAAGGGCAGATAGCTGGGATAGTCCAGGGTGATGACCCAGGGGCCCGTTTCGGGCGTTGCATCAGGATAATCTTGCTGAGCCGCCGTTTGCGCCGCAAGGGCCAACAGGGAAGGCGGTAACCCAGCAATATCTTCTGTTGAAGTCAAAACCAAAGTAAACGCCTTGGTTGAATCCAACACATGGTTAGAAAATTGGGTCGCGAGTTCAGCCAACTCTAATTGAATGGCATTGAATCGTTCTCGGGTTTCTCCCGTTAAACCGACCCCAGCCAATTTAGCCTCACGAATATTTGTTTCGACAATCCGTTGCTGAGCTGGGGCTAAGTGTTGCCACTCGTCACTATTCCGGAGGGCAACGAAGGCTTCATACAAAGGCCGACTTTGACCCAAGCGGTTAATAAACGTCACCACTTGAGGCTGAACCTGCTCGTAAGCTTGGCGTAATTCCGGGCTATTTTTGACCCCCATTAAATGGGACACCGTTCCCCAAGTCCAATTTAAACGTTCTTCCAGTTGGGTCAGAGGTTCAATTAGGCCCTCCCAGGTGGGCTTAACAGAAGCTTCTAATTGGTCGAGACTGGCTTCCAATTCCGCCAACAACGTTTCGACGGCTGGAACAACAGCATCGGCTTGAATCTGGTCAAAGGATGGCAGATCTCGACCTTGCAGGAGGGGGTTATGGGGAACAGCAGCAGTAATCATCTAGATACGTTGGGTTTTACGGGTCTACGCATAAATAATGCAGAGTTCTTTTCAGCGTGACATAATTTTTTCATCATGACGGTGGGGGACTCCTCACTTTCTTTGCAGGAATATATCCCTTGGAGATTCAACTGGATTTAATAAGCCCTCCCTCTAAAAAATAACGCGGCACCAATCACAATTCTTCTGGTGTAACTTGACCCGGCAATGCATAGGGAATAAGGTCATCCAAACTCACCACTTCTAAAGCCTTTTGATGGGTTGCGTTTAGATCCACTAAGGGGGCCATGCCCGCTTGTTTTGCTTCCTGCCAACGGGTTGCACACAAACACCATTTGTCCCCCGGCTTTAACCCAGGAAATTGATAGGCTGGCTGGGGGGTTGATAAATCATTGCCTCGGGCCTTCGTAAACCCTAAGAATTCTTCGGTCATTTGGGCACAGACCACATGGCGACCATCGTCCATTGGCCCGGTTTGACAATAACCATTGCGGTAAAAACCAGTCAGGGGCGACTTGCAACAACAAGCCAACTCACCGCCTAATACGTTTTTGTCGGAGTCTGGAGATAAAGTTGACATCTTTTTTAAATGCTGTCCTGAATAACACGACCTATTTCTGAGTGTCTGAGTATATCAATCTTCACATCCAGAGTGTAGCAATGCCACTGACTGACCAACTAATATAATGGGTCTATCCTGTTCACCCCTTGTTGAATTAACTTGTTATTTCCGTAATAACCTATCAGTAATGCTTAATCCGAACCTAGAAGAGATTGAACTATCTCAAGATGATTATCAGCGCTATGCCCGCCACATTATTCTGCCAGAGGTTGGTCTGGACGGACAAAAACGGTTAAAAGCGGCCAGTGTCCTCTGCATCGGAACCGGGGGGCTGGGTTCACCCCTGTTGCTTTACCTCGCTGCAGCGGGGATTGGGCGCATTGGGATTGTGGATTTTGATGTGGTGGATACGTCGAATTTACAGCGCCAAGTTATTCATGGCACTTCCTGGGTTGGCAAGCCCAAAATCGCCTCTGCCAAAAACCGTATTTTAGAGATTAATCCCTATTGTCAGGTGGATCTCTACGAAACCCAACTGACATCCAGCAATGCATTGGAAATAATGGAACCCTACGACATTGTGATTGATGGGACAGATAACTTCCCCACCCGTTATCTAACCAATGATGCTTGTGTGCTGTTGAATAAACCCAATGTTTACGGTTCTATTTTTCGCTTTGAGGGGCAAGCGACCGTCTTCAATTATCAAGATGGCCCCAATTATCGGGATTTGTATCCCGAACCGCCTCCACCGGGAATGGTTCCCTCCTGTGCTGAAGGGGGTGTATTAGGAGTATTACCAGGGATTATTGGTACGATTCAGGCAACCGAAGCGATTAAAATTGTTCTGGATGCGCCCAATACTCTCAGTGGTCGCCTATTGCTCTTTAACGCCTGGGAGATGAAATTCCGCGAGTTACGCTTGCGCCCTAATCCAGAGCGTCCTGTGATTGAAAAGTTAATCGATTACCAAGAGTTTTGTGGCATTCCCCAGGCTCAAGCAGCGGCGGCGGCGGATGCATCCGAGCTACCGGAAATAACCGTCATTGAGTTAAAAGCTTTAATGGATAATCAACAGGAAGACTTTGTCTTAATTGATGTCCGGAATCCTAATGAATATGACATTGCCCGTATTCCCGGGTCTGTCCTGGTTCCCCTACCCGATATTGAGTCCGGTTCTGGGGTAGAAAAAATACGAGAGTTGGTTAGCGGTTCTCGCTTAATCGCCCACTGCAAAATGGGAGGACGCTCTGCGAAGGCATTGAACCTGTTGAAAGAGGCCGGGATTGTTGGAACCAACGTCAAAGGAGGGATTGCTGCTTGGAGTCTAGAGGTTGACCTGAGTGTGACTCAATACTAGATCAGCACATTGGCGCTGAATAGAGGGGAACCAGAAATAAACGCATTTCTTGTTCCTTTAAAGAACATCTTTCCTAAGTAAACTGACAAAGTAAGATACAATTTGTCATTGTTTATTTTTAAGGACAATCCGAGGAGGATATTATTGCTGAACCACTAAACTTGACTGTCAGCCTGCGCGGAACGCTTGAAGTCAAGAAAAATCTCCAAATTTTCCGCTTAACCGGTCAACTCGATAGTTTTTCTGAACCGGTGATCGCTCGCGTGGTGGGTGACCACATTAAATCTGGGCCCAAACATATAATTTTAGACTTGACGGCGATCGACTTTATCGACAGCTCGGGTCTAGGGGCTTTGGTAAAGCTGGCAAAACAAGCTCAGTCTAACGGGGGTACATTGCAGGTCATACCTAATGCCCGCGTTACCCAGACTGTAAAGCTTGTGCGGCTAGAAAAATTTCTCCACTTGCAAGATTCCCTAGATAAGGCGATCGCCGAGGTTGGAGGGGGGTGAAGTCCCTTGTCGGTAACCCTAGACCGTCAATGATAAAACCCATTAGAGTCGGCATGTTGTGAATAGTGATTCTGGTCATCCTTGCTGGCTCCGTTTACAAGGACAAATCAACACAGCCATCCTCAACCGTCTTTCCCCAGCGGCATTAGCCTATATCGGGGATGCCGTCTATGAATTGCATATCCGTTGCTATTTTCTGTTACCCGCCAAGCGGATGGCGGATTATCATCGCTGTGTGGTAGATCAAGTCCGGGCAGAGCAGCAAGCTCAAATTTTAAACTTGTGGTGGCCCCAATTATCTCCAGAGGAACAGGATTGGGTTCGCCGGGGGCGGAATGCGGCAAATATTCAATCTCGTCGAGCCAATGCAGCCACCTATCAAGCGGCCAGTGCCTTGGAGACCCTGATTGGCTACCTGTTTTTATACAATCCCCCCCGTTTAGAGATGTTACTGGGTAGTCTGGAAGCGAGATTAAGCCCCGACTCTCCGGAAGTAACCTAACAGTTGATTGTGAAGATTATTCAACTTTCCCCCATTATTTTTACTCCTTTCCAATGGCGGCGCTAAGATTCCGATAAGAAAATGCCGATGCTTTTCAGGAACCTCTATGCGTGACGTTTTTATTGTGGCTGCCAAACGAACTCCCCTGGGACGGTTTGGCGGCTCGTTAACTAAATTTTCAGCGGTAGATTTAGCTGCCCATGCCATGCAAGCCGCCTTGAAACAGGCGGGTGTGTCAGGGGAATATCTAGATTTATACATTTTGGGAAATGTGCTAAAGGCTGGGCATGGTCAATTGATTCCCCGCCAGGCAGCGCTGAAGGCAGGCATTCCCGAAACTGTCGATGGTTACGCCATTGATATGGTTTGTTCTTCTGCCATGATGAGTGTCATCAATGCGGTCTTAGCAATTCGTGGGGATGAAGCTGACTTAGTGCTTGCCGGAGGAACAGAATCCATGTCCCAGACTGGATTTTATCTCTCCCATCGAGCCCGCTGGGGATACAAATTTCTTTTGGGAGCACCGGAAAATTTAACTGATTTATTGCTCCATGATGGATTGACCGACAGTACCAGTGGCGAAGGGATGGGGGAACAAACGGAACGCTTAGCGGCGGATCACGGATTTAGTCGTCAAGCGCTGGATGAAGTGGCCTATTTGTCTCAGCAGCGGGCCGCGGCGGCAACCCAGTCTGGTGCATTCCTCCCTGAGATTGCCCCGATTGAAATTAAAAGCCGTAAAGAAACGAAGATGCTGGACGCAGACGAAGGCATTCGTGCTGATACCACGTTAGAAAGCTTGGCCAAGTTACGCCCCGCTTTTAATAAAGAAGGGGTGTTGACGGCAGGAAACTGTAGCCAAATTTCCGACGGTGCAACCACATTACTCTTGGCTAGCGCCGAGGCGGTGGAAAAATATCAGTTAACGCCCCTTGCCAAGATCTTGGGGGGGAGTTGGGCTGGCGGCACGCCCTGTCGTTTCCCCGAAGTCCCCATTTATGCTACGCAAAAACTCCTGGCTAAGTTGGATAAGACGATCGCCGATTTTGATCTATTTGAAAACAATGAGGCGTTTTCCGTCAGTAACCTATTGTTTGAAAATAAACTGGGGGTTGACCGAGAAAAGCTCAATGTCAATGGGGGGGCAATCGCGTTGGGACATCCCATTGGGGCATCGGGGGCTCGTATTATTGCGACGTTGCTCTATGCGCTCCAAAAACGGGATCTTACCCAGGGGGTGGCCGCCCTATGTCATGGCACAGGGGGGGGGACGGCGATCGCCATCGAGCGCGTGTGATGTTTTGCGCTAATTTTCCCACATCCATTAAAAACAGCTTTGGTTATTTAGACTAAATAGGAATTATTATGTTGAGTCTTGGTTTAGAAGATAAAGTTATCGTGGTCACTGGCG
The DNA here is from genome assembly GCA_942490695.1 of Merismopediaceae cyanobacterium. Lineage (GTDB taxonomy): Bacteria > Cyanobacteriota > Cyanobacteriia > Cyanobacteriales > Microcystaceae > Synechocystis. The sequence goes on from CALNXU010000012.1 coordinate 75,068, forward strand.
GTAATCGGGGCATCGGCGCGGCGATCGTCGAAATGCTCCAAAACATGGGAGCAAAGGTCGCGTTTACGGATCTCAGTGTTGATCCCGAAGCTTCCGCCCTGGGGGTCGTGGCAGATGTCACGGATTTGGACTCCATGACCCATGCTGCTACTGAAATTACGGAAAAATTGGGCCCGGTTTATGGCGTGGTTGCCAATGCAGGGATTACCAAGGACAACTTTTTTCCCAAGCTCCAGCCCAGTGACTGGGATGCCGTCCTAAACGTTAATTTAAAAGGGGTGGCTTACAGTATCAAGCCCTTTATCGAAACCATGTATGAACGGAAAGAAGGGGCGATCGTTGCCATTAGCTCCATCTCTGGAGAACGGGGCAACGTTGGTCAAACCAACTACTCTGCCACCAAAGCGGGGGTGATTGGCATGATGAAGTCCCTGGCACGGGAGGGAGCACGCTATGGAGTACGAGCCAACGTCGTTGCGCCTGGCTTTATTGATACGGAAATGACCCTTGCCATCCGGGAAGACATCCGCGAAAAAATCACAAAAGAAATTCCATTTCGTCGTTTTGGTAAGCCGGAAGAAATTGCCTGGGCGGTGGGCTTTTTATTGTCGCCAGTTGCCAGTAGTTACGTCACCGGCGAAGTGCTACGGGTCAATGGTGCTCACCACACCTAACCCTAATCCGATTTCCGATTATGCCTCACGGTGTTCTAGTGATTTCTCTGACAGCAGTCAATCGTAAACACCCGCGTAGGTTCACCCAGTCAGAACAATTAAAATCGGGATGCCATTAGGAAGCGGATTGCTCTACCGTCAAAATTCTTGGTGTCCCATTTTAATCTAGTTCAAACAAACAAACAAATTAACCGACCTATCGGGCTGACGCGGTCAGGGTTTCCAGGGTCGTCACCTCTTTTTCCGTCAGGGCATAATCCTCACCGATTAACTGACGGTAAATCTTGACGTATTCCCCTGCAGAACGGTACCAGCTAAAGTCGCTGCGCATGGCCCGTTGTTGGAGCTTTTTCCAGTCGGCTTTGAATCGGAAACCTTCCCAAGCCCGGACCATCGCCGTGAAGCAATCCAAGGGTTCGTAGCGGTCAAAACTATAGCCCGTCCCCTGCTCGTTAACGGGATCATAAAAGGACACCGTATCCACAAGCCCCCCTGTACGACGCACAATGGGAATACAACCGTAGCGCATGGCCATTAACTGGCTGAGACCACAGGGTTCAAAGCGGGAGGGCATCAAAAAGGCATCGCAGCCCGCGTAAACTCGTCGGGACAGGGCATCATTGTGTAGCAGTTGAACGGCCATACGACCTGGGAAGCGGGAAGCCAATTGCCACAGTTGGGTTTCGTAATATCGATCACCGGTGCCGAGAATGACTAATTGGGAATCGGTGTAGGACATAAAACGGTCTAGGATTTGAATTACCAAATCAATGCCTTTTTGTTCTACCAAACGAGACACCATCCCAATCAACATGGCGTTACGGTTTATTTCTAATCCCGTTTCCTCCTGGAGTGCAATCTTATTTTTCACTCGCAAATCCAGCGAATCTTCATCAAATTGGAATTGAATAAAGCGGTCTGTTGCTGGGTTATAGACCTCAGTGTCAATGCCATTGAGAATACCAATCAAATTCTGACTGATGTAGGACAATAACCCTTCTAACTTTTCGCCGTAGGTAGCCGTTTGGATCTGTTGAGCATAGGTGGGAGAGACCGTTGTCACCCGATTGGCATATTGCAATGCAGCCGCCATAACGTTATCCCCTTGCATATACCAAGGACACCAGGTCATGCTTTCGAGTAAACCGCGCCAGGGTCCCTGATAAGCTAAATTGTGAATGGTAAAAACGGTGGCAATGTCTGGGGATTGATTCATCCAAACCGGGATCATGCCTGTATGCCAATCATGGCAATGAATAATTTGGGGTTTCCAATAATTCCAGGAAAACTCTGCGGCCCCATTGGAAAAGAACGTAAAGCGCCAGGCTTCATCCTCACCGCCATAAATTCGCCGAGAATCAAACGTCGGGTGTCCAAAAAGATAGAGGGGAATTTCTGTGTCAGGCAGTTTAGCTTCAAATACGGCAAAGGATTGGAACATAGCCGACCCCTGCCACACTGGCTCAGACGGAACGTCAATTTTGTCGGCAATAAACCCGTAATAGGGCATCATAATGCGGACATCATGCCCTAGTTGATGTAATACCTTGGGCAATGACCCCACCACATCTCCCATGCCTCCGACCTTAGCGAGGGGGGAAACTTCAGCGGCGACAAATAAAATTTTCATAGCGTCTAGCGTTGATGGGGGAGCGTAGGGGCTGGGGCGGTAGAATGACTGACGCGCTCAATTATAGGACGGCGTTGGCCACTAAAAATATTGACCCTGCGGAACCGAACCAAGGCATAATCCGGGTCGGGGAATACTATCTAGTCTGCTTGTTATGGCGACAGATTGATTTTAGGGAATCTCAGGATGGATAACGGATGAGGCTTTTCTATCGTTTAAATTTGAAATAACCATCACTATTAGTAATTGGGATAGCAAAAGTGGGAGAGGCCCTACGACCATTTCCCATTTGCCCCAAATGAACGCTAATCTGATGTCATTGAGCACTGAATCCGACCTTTTTATATAAGTTTTATTCATCTTTTTGCTTATGACTTCCAATCTCTCTCTAGCAATTCAAATAGAATCACAACCCAGCGATGAAACCCTGACCCAATTAGGGGTAAAGACCTGGCCCGATCTGGACAAAGGAAGTCTCCGAGTTTTCTTGGCATTATGACGAAAAAGAAACCTGTTACCTGCTGGCGGGTCAAGTCACTGTCACTACGGCTCAAGGAATTGTTTCTTTTGGTGCCGGTGACCTGGTAACGTTTCCCGCTGGTTTATCCTGTACGTGGAAGATCACGGAATCGGTTCGCAAGCATTATCGTTTTGGTGATTAATAAATATCAAGTCTGTCTGGTCTGTGATAGCTACAGATTGTATCAAGAATCAAAGTACGATTCTCAATAAAATAAGCCCCAGAAAATTCATCATTCTGAGGCTCAAACTATTTATCTAAACAATTAATTTAATTGGGTGCTGTGTTACCGTTTCTGCACTACGGAGACGGGGATGCCTGTCTGTACGATTTCATAAAGCGCGACGACATCTGGATTACGCATCCTCACACAACCGTGGGAAACCGCTTTACCCAATAAATGTTCATGCTTTTGAGGCGTACCGTGAAAACCAATTGTGTTTTTGCCATCACTCCAAAAGCCAATCCAGCGAATTCCAATGGGCCCATTGAGGCTAGCTGGAACTCGTTTTCCATTCCAGGGATTTTCCCACGTAGGGTTTTCCACCATTTGAATGACCTTGAAGTTACCTTTGGGGGTCTCCCAGCCTTTTTTACCGATCGCCACGGGGTAACTGGCGAGAACGGTCTCATTTTGATAGGCATAGACTTTACGTTCGCCTAAAACCAACACGAGACGAGTTGCCAAAGGCTTAGCAGCTTCACTGGTGGCAGCGGTGGTGGTTGAATTGGTCGGAGCAGTTGCGGATGGAGGGGTCGTAGAGCTATTGCTGGTGGCAGCAGGAACCGTTGTGACGCCACTATTTGTTTCTGATGGTATTGTGGTTGCGGTCTGGCTTTGAGCAAGATTCGGCGATAGAGTAGTCGCTAACAAACAACTACTCGTGGCGAGAAAAATATTTACCCAACGCACAGGATAGATGAAAATTTTCATAGAATTTTTTGGATGTCCCCTTGGGAACACAATACGGTCATCAATACGAAGGACTATTTTAATAGATCATCTTTTTATTCGCTGGAGTTCCGGAAAAACTTCGCTGACAAGCAAGAGGGAAATTCTATCCTGAATCCAGATCAAACAACCATTGCCATCCCATCACTACTTTTGGCAAAAGATTCAGACATGACGCATTAACAGAAGAGCGGCTTTGGGGACGAGATAATTTAGGCTGCTTTCTTTAACAGCTCGTATCTCACCATTTTACGTGTGAGCGCCAGGGGCTAAAATCTGCAAAGCTGGTGGGATGAGCCCCTGCTGATAATAAGATGCGTTTGCCCTGGCTGGAATGCTGAGCTTATTCAACAAAAGAGAGCTAGTGAATTATGCTGATTGGCTGAGCAACTGGTGATGATAGGGCGGCGCAACCAAATCCATCGCGACCGACTGATGGGTTGTTATGTTGAAGGACTCAATGTCCGGTTTTTTTGCGGAAAAGGAAATCAAGGTTCTTAACCGTTCATAGGTTTGTAATGCCACAGTGGGAAAAAAGGAAAATTTCCCCGGCAGAACACAAAGATAATTGCTTTGGGGATCAGCTTCGATCCAGTAGCTATAGCGACGTTTTTGCTCATCATCACTGATGAATTCAGTCTTTAAACAGTCGTAGCTCCAGAGTTGACGCTCATATAAAGTCTGTTGACCAAAGTAGCGTTCTGCTGAATCTAGCAGGGGTTCAATATCTGCAACAGTTGTTTCGTCGTCATTCACGTAACCTGAATTGGCTAACATGGAATAGCTTTGGTGGCGATCACCAAAGGTTGCTTGTTGGCGAAAGTGGTTGAAGTGGAAGCGATTTTTGGTCGACATGCGCACAAAGTTATGCTCACTCACCGCAGGGTAGGCCACAATCATGGCGCTACGGCTACGTTTAAGCTGGGCACGGACTTGCAGTGTGGGTAATATCTGTTCAAAGCCAGCCCCGACGGCGAAGATAAACACCTTGGCTTTTAAATAATGGCGTTGCCCTTGGGCATCATCATATGTAACGCTTTTAATCCGAACTGGCCCATAGTGGTCTGTATTGAGATGCTGGATTTTAATCCCCGTGGCGATCGCCGTATTGTGGGTCAGCGCACTTGCCGTCAAATCGCGCAAAATGGCGTAGGTATTCATCGCACAATCTAGACTCTGCAAAATGGCATATTCACTCTGTTCTAGCCCATAGGTATGATCAAATCGACGACAATACTGCTCAATGGCAGCCGGCTGGGCATAAAGACTACAAACCGCATCATCATATTTTTCAATTTGGTCATACGTGGGAGCTAGGCAACTTTGAGACGCGCGCCAATTAAACTGCGTACCATAGGCACTTTCTAGTCTTCCTGTCACCCGTTTGCGCTGGAGTGCCATCTGCACCTGGTCCCCTTTAAGGCCAGAATGTTGCAGCTCAGGACTTGTTTCTTTAGGATGAATCAAATAAACCGGATTTGTATCAAACCAGCCTTGTGCTTGGGGAACAATAGCTGGACGAAACCGACCAGGGGCGTATTCTCGGAGTTGCAGGTTACAGTGTGCGCCAAAGTCCTGTCCATAATGGTTGATTAGATCCTCCACCCCATTGACGCAGTTCATAAAGGTTTGGGCATCGTCTTGACCGCAGTACAGCCCCCCTGTGTGAAACCAGCCCTCTAGCTTCCCCGATGAACCAGACCCCAATTGGGGAGATTGTTCCAGCAATTGCAACTGCAAGGAGGTATGTCGCGCTAAATACTCGGCGATCGCAATCCCGGCAATCCCTCCACCGATAATGGCAACGTCGACAGAACGTACAGCAGCAGCGGCGGTGGTTTCAGTCATGGGTCAAACAAAGGAGAGCAAAAAAGACTTACTCAGTGGTTTTATCACGAACTCCCCTAACAATGCGAGAAAGTTCTGATTTTTCATCCACACTAATACGTGTTGGAGAACCACTAATGATCCGTTCGTAATTACGGAAGGAATCCCGAATTTCTGGGCCCTCATGACTGATGCTATATTCCCGAATTCCTTTATCATGACGAGATCCCCGCATCTTAAAGACATTGAGCGCCCGTGACATTTCGCCCCGGATTTCCACATATTGCAGCATGATAATGGTGTCGGTAATAGTAGAAATATGGGACTCCGTAATGGAGTGGGCCCCCATAAATTGATCGGTGGTATTGGTGAAAAAGCCTGTAATTTCTTCTTGTTTAGCATAACCAGTCACCCCAATGACAAACTGTCGAAAAGCATTGTTTGTCACTCCCCGAGCCAGAGCAGAAAGGGAGTCGATGGCAATACGAGAGGGTTTGAACTCGGAAATTTCTGATTTAATCATCTGCAAATGATCTTCTAAACCAGCTGACTCTGGATAGGTACACAGTAATTTTAATAGTCCCTTACGTTCCATTTCCTCAAAATCAATCCCCCATGACGAGGCATTCCGGGATAGTTGTGCCCGTGACTCTTCGTAAGCAAATAGAATCGCCCGCTCGCTCTGACGACAGCCCTCTTGTAAAAACTTACTAACCAGTAACGTTTTTCCGGTTCCCGTTGCCCCAGTAGCCAAAATAATTGAATCTTTGAAGAAGCCCCCGCCACACATTTCGTCCAAGGTTTTTACCCCTGATGAAATACGGGCATTAGATGATCGTTGTGTTAGTCGCATCGCTCCCAGTGGGAAGATGTTGATGCCATCCGTCGTAATCGTAAACGGATACTCTCCTTTCATATGGGTCGTTCCTCGTAACTTTAGAATTTCTACAGTCCGCCGTCGTCGTTCTCCTTCCAACACATTCCGCAAAATCACCACATTATCAGACACAAATTCTTCGACCCCAAAACGAGCTACCGGGCCATATTCTTCGATGCGCTCAGTCGTCATAATAGAAGTCACTTGAAGCTGTTTTAATCGCGCAACGAGACGAAAAATTTCCCGGCGTACCACCGATGCCGCATCATACTGCTGAAAAATTGCCGTTACTGAATCCACAGACACTAGCTTGGCTTTATATTTCCGCACAGCATACTGAATCCGTTCGATTAACGCTGACAAGTCAAACGTACCAACCACTTCCTGCCCTTCGGGATCAGGAGACGCATCTAGAATAAATAGCTTGCCCTCTTCAATTAACTCTTGCAGATCCCATCCAAAGCTGTAGGCATTTTCGATAATGTCATTGGGAGATTCTTCAAAGGTAATAAAAAGCCCGGGGTAGTCGAAATGTTGAATCCCTTGATATAAAAACTGCACTGCCAATAGGGTTTTACCCGTTCCTGATGTACCACTCACTAAAGTTGTACGCCCCATGGGAAGCCCACCGTGGGTAATCTCATCAAACCCTTCAATGATGGTTTGGATTTTTTGCACACCTTTACTGGGCGTTTCCGGGTGACGGCGTTCGTTAACAACGGGCTGATTCATTAGTCAGGATATGGAGGGTTAATAAAAGATTGGCTTGGCAGTATCAGTCAACATTGATTGGTAAGTAGAACAACTAAATATGTTAGATAAATGCTTTGGGGAAGAAACGGATTTCAGGTGTTTTTACCTCGACTTACCGTTGACCTGCCCGCTTGTGCAATGGCATTAAGGAACAACATGCTCAAAAAATTGTACGTATTAATGTAGTGAAAATGATCTAAAAACATGGTGTTAGGCAGCTTTCCCCTTAGGCTAGAAAAAATGCCATAAGAGGAAATTACAGAAAAGCTTCTAAAGGAGAAATAGTCGCTGAGCAAGATAGCTCAACGTAATCGTATCTTGCCATGGCAACCCTGTTAATCATGATTGCCATCACAAACCTACACAACTTTACAAACCTCGAAGAAAAGTATTGATTGTGATGGCTCTGGTTATCAATGCTGGCGACAATTGTTCTTGGAATATAGTCAGGCGGACTGGGGTAACCTTTCCTCTGTCACTCTCGTTACTCGACCACGCTTCAGGTTAATCATAATTTGCTACCCACGTCTTCTCCATCGGCTGTCGTTCAGTCCCAACTTATTTTCAAACCCGCCACTTATCTACTGCTAGTTTTAATCGTGTTGGTCGGGATTGCGGCAACGCCGCCTAGCAACTGGTTATGTCTGGTGGCTTACGGCGTTGGCATGGTCAGCGTAATGACTTGGCGCAGAGTACCTTGGGGCAAAATTCTGAAACGGGTAGCAATAGAGTTTAGTTTTTTATCATTAGTTCTCGTCAGCAGTTTATGGCAAAGCTCTGGTGCCATTCTCTGGCAATGGGGAGCCCTTCAAATTAGCGTAGGTGGCTTAACCGTGATGATGGGTATTTTTGCTAAGGCACTGCTTTCCCTCCTATTGGTTAACGCTCTCCAGCAGCGTTTAACCCTGCCGCAATTTCTTTCTGCTCTCCGCTATTTGCGCGTTCCCACTCTTTTAGTGGCAACCATGGGCTTTATGCTGCGTTATATCAGTATTCTTCAATCTGAATTTCATCAAATGCGTTCAGCGGCGATCGCCCGTAATGGTTTTGTCTCATCTGCCAGTACTCGCCGAACAATCGCCCAAATCATCAGTGGTGGTTTTATCCGTACCTTGGGTCGAGGAGAAATAGTCCACAATGCAATGATGGCAAGAGGCTATACGGGTAATTCTCCCCAATCTCTTCACCCCTCTTTGCAAAAAATAGACTATGGGGCGGTGATCGCGACAGCTCTAATAACGCTGCTCCCCCAAGCCCTGTTGCGATAACACCAGGAAGGGTGACAAGTAAAACTTATGTGATTAATAAAGAGCACGAATGTTAAAATCAGTTACAAAGCTTTACAAAGCTTGGCTGTTTTGCTTATTATTAATAGTGTCAGTTTTAACAGAACTTAGACAAATACATAAAGGAATTATTTACCAATGACTACGACCCTCCAACAGCGCGAAAGCGCTTCCTTGTGGGAACAGTTTTGTCAGTGGGTAACATCTACCAACAACCGGATTTACGTCGGTTGGTTCGGTACCTTGATGATCCCCACCCTCTTAACTGCCACCACCTGCTTCATCATTGCCTTCATCGCCGCTCCCCCCGTTGACATCGACGGTATCCGTGAGCCCGTTGCCGGTTCTTTACTCTACGGTAACAACATCATCTCTGGTGCTGTTGTACCTTCTTCCAACGCCATTGGTCTTCACTTCTACCCCATCTGGGAAGCTGCTTCCTTAGATGAGTGGTTGTACAACGGTGGTCCTTACCAGTTGGTAGTATTCCACTTCCTCATTGGCATCTTCTGCTACATGGGTCGTCAGTGGGAACTGTCCTACCGCTTAGGTATGCGTCCTTGGATCTGTGTTGCTTACTCTGCACCCGTATCCGCTGCCACCGCAGTCTTCTTGATTTACCCCATCGGTCAAGGCTCCTTCTCTGATGGTATGCCTTTAGGTATTTCCGGCACCTTCAACTTCATGCTCGTGTTCCAAGCTGAGCACAATATCCTGATGCACCCCTTCCACATGTTGGGTGTAGCCGGTGTATTCGGCGGTTCCTTGTTCTCTGCAATGCACGGTTCTCTGGTGACCTCTTCCTTGGTTCGTGAGACCACCGAAGTCGAATCCCAGAACTACGGTTACAAATTCGGTCAAGAAGAAGAAACCTACAACATCGTTGCCGCCCACGGCTACTTCGGTCGTCTAATCTTCCAATATGCATCTTTCAACAACAGCCGTTCCTTGCACTTCTTCTTGGGTGCATGGCCGGTCATCGGCATCTGGTTCACAGCGATGGGTGTCAGCACCATGGCATTCAACCTGAACGGATTCAACTTCAACCAGTCCATCCTTGATTCTCAAGGTCGTGTGATTAGCACCTGGGCGGATGTATTGAACCGTGCCAACATCGGTTTTGAAGTCATGCACGAGCGTAATGCGCACAACTTCCCCTTAGACTTAGCGTCTGGTGAGCAAGCGCCTGTAGCTCTGACGGCTCCTGCTATCAATGGCTAATTCCTTGATGTAACCATCAACTGAATAAACCTCAAAGAGCACTCTCTATTCATTTAGGGGGTGCTTTTTGACTAGGTAAGGGGAACCACGGTCAAAGCAAATTGATAGGGCATAAAAATATTCAGCATACCGTTCGCCTCCCCGCGGGGAGGACAAAAATATTTCAATTAAACAATACCCATAGGGTTAGGCAGTCTAGCGCAGCGATAAAACTCACTGAATAAACCCAAAAAGCAATCCTAAACCTTGTTTACGGAAAACACTCAGGTAGGTTGCTCCTTGAGCTCAAAGCAAACATTGATGGTGCGCAACAAACCTCATTGAGGATGACGATAGAGGCGTAAATGATTGGCTTGATTGGGGTGTCAAAAAACATCTTTGTCAATCCCCTTTACATAAATCGTTACATTGTGTTACAGTTAGTTTACACAACGTTACAAAAGGAACTCAGTCATGACTAGCCGTGGTTTTCGTCTCGACCAAGATAATCGTCTCAACAATTTTGCCGTCGAACCTCCTGTCTACGTCGATGCATCGGTACAAGCGGGCTGGACTGAGTATGCAGAAAAAATGAATGGTCGTTTTGCCATGATCGGCTTTGTCTCTCTCTTGGCAATGGAAGTAATCACGGGCCACGGCATTGTCGGTTGGTTACTTTCCCTTTAATCTGTGATTTGAAGAATTTACTGTTTATATATTTGCAACTTCTCCATAATCGAGGGTAAGGGGCATGAAAAATGGTTCAGGCTGCTTGAGCAACCTGTTTGGATTCCATCACTTCGCGTTTAAGCAGCCCAGCCAACGATGTAACACTTGGATCACCTCGCACCCTGCACCCTAGAGAGCAGATAATCCCAGAAGCTAACCCCTAATTTACGACAGGTCTTTCTCAAACCAACCATCGTATCTCTGGCTTTACGGCCCAGCTCAGAGCGAGTTCCTCCACTAATTTTTGCGCGGATGACAAACTCTCGAATATCGGACTCAGCCCCATTATTGTGCAACGGAATGTAAGGAGCATCGAGCACCCGAAGCAACTGCTCTTTCTTGTTGCGAAACTGCCCTAAGACATTGCTCAACGTCGCATGGTACAAATAGCAGCGACCAAATATGGCATCAAAGCGATGGTCTAATCGCTCCTTTTCTGCTGCTGTAGGAGCCAATTGATAGGCTTTAAGCTCTTGATAATACCCCGATATCAAGCCTCACACCTCGTTTATATTCTGTCGAAAGCGGGCTGTAGACCCCTCTAATTTGCGGATGGCTCTCACCGATACCCCCAACGCAATGCCATGCAGACACCCTCAAGGTAGATTAGCCTTTGATACTCACAGATAACATTGCTGTACCGCCCCCACCAAAATATGGAGCGCCCAACGACCAAGCTCACCGGCAATTTTGAAGCGCAGCGGAAAAATTGTTCGAATGCAGCGCCTTGTTATGCCTGATTTCCACATTCATTGCTTCGCCTATATCTCTCCACCAACCCCTTTAAATTTCTCCACAAAAGCGGAAATCCTTTCAAAGACCGTTTGCTTCTTCGTTTTATATTGCGGATTGAGCGGGCTCATTTTTGGCAGTGTGGCATTGAGTGCCGTGCCATTTTCGGTCGCGTATTCACGCTTTAAGGACGCCTTGATGTAGCGCCGCGCCTCCTCCTGATTCAGCGCCTCGGACTGGATTAGCTCCTCGGCTTCGTGCTTTTGTTCCGCTTGGGCAAACTTGAAGAAGGCATCGATGACGTCCGCCTTGTCTCCGATGTCGTCTAGATTCGTTTGATTGATGAAGTTAACAATCAGGCTCTCTTTTGCCCGATTCCCGATGCTGGCTCGGATCACCCGTCGCACTTCGTCAATAAGGTCATCCTTGTTCTTGGTCTTCTTGTTGTGCTCGAAGATGAGTTCCAGAATGTAATCGAGGTTGATCTCTTGGGATTTCAACAAATCCACCTCAAAGACCACATCATCCCAATCAACGGTCGATTCGTCCTTCTGCTCCCCATCCTTCTGACGCCGCAACCAGTCGCGGGTGTCATTGTAGGTGGATCGGTAATCTTGGAGCAATCGCTCGGATGGCACTTCGATCTTTCTGCATCGCCTCCAGGTCGTCATCGCTCAGGTAGTGCTTCGCCTTGAATTCCTCGACCGCTTTCGCATCTTCTAGATCGACCTCTTGCAAGGCATTCAGGCCGGTAAACTCATCGTAGTTGCGAAGAATATTCTCTACCCGCAGATATTCTCCGAACAGTTTCACGAAGTCCTTTTTGTCCTGCTCTTTGACGATCTCGCTCGGATCGGGGAAACGCTTTTGCAGCTCGTTCACCACCTCCACATAACCACGGCAAGCCCTTCCGCTGGCGAGGTCGGTAAAGCCCTCCATGTATTCCTTGTAGCTCTTTTCCAACACCACGTTCTTGGTGTTCGCATTGCCGAAGAGGGTGATCGAATCAACCGTGCTCTGCTCCAGATCACGGAAGGTCACGATGTTGCCAAAGGTTTTGGTGGCATCAAAAATCCGATTGGTGCGCGAATACGCCTGCAAGAGCCCGTGGTAACGCAGGTTCTTATCGACAAAAAGCGTGTTGAGGGTCGGTGCATCGAAGCCTGTCAGGAACATCCCCACCACAATCAGCAAGTCCACCTCCTGCTTCTTCACCCTCTGGGCCAGGTCGCGGTAGTAGTTTTGGAAACCCTTGCTATCGACCCCGTAGTTCGTCTTGAACAACCCGTTGTAGTCGCCAATGGCAGCGCTGAGGAATTCCTTGGCACTGCTATTCATGGCCGACACCTCGAAACTCTCGTCGGGAATGTCGCCCACCGCATCCTGCTCCTCGTTGGCCGCGAAAGAGAAAATGGTCGCGACATTGAGGCGCTTTTTCTCCTCCACGTCGTCTTGCAGCTCGCGGAAGGCTTCATAATACGCCTTGGCGGCATCCACACTACTCACCGCAAACATGGCGTTGAAGCCCTTTGCCCCCATGTGCGCCCGATGCGTTTTCAGGGGAAATTCTTGAGGATGTAGCCTGTGATCTCACGAATCCGATCCGGGTGCAGCAGTGCCTGCTTATTCTCCGCAGCGGTGAGCTTCTGCTCATCCTGTTCCGTCTCGATGGCTTGGAACTGAGGACGCACATCGTTGTAGTCTACCTTGAACTTCAGCACCTTCTCATCGCGAATGGCATCGGTAATGACGTAAGAATGTAGCTCCCGCCCGAAGACGCTTCCGGTCGTTTCGGCGCCCAAGGCGTTTTGTGGAAAGATCGGCGTGCCCGTGAAGCCAAATTGGTAATAGCGTTTGAACTTCTTTTGCAGGTTTTTCTGTGCCTCACCGAATTGGCTGCGGTGGCATTCATCGAAGATAAAGACCACTTGTTGCTTGTAGATGGGAAGATCGCTGTCTCCCCGCATCAGGTTATTGAGCTTCTGAATGGTGGTGACGATGATCTTGTTATCGTCCTTCGCCATATTCCGCTTCAGACCCGCCGTGCTCTCGGAGCCATTAACACTATCAGGCGAGAAGCGTTGATATTCCTTCATGGTCTGGTAATCGAGGTCTTTGCGATCCACCACGAAGAGCACTTTATCGATGAACTCAAGTTCAGTAGCCAACCGCGCTGCCTTGAAGCTGGTGAGGGTCTTTCCTGATCCGGTGGTGTGCCAGATGAAGCCGCCGCTCTCGGTGTTGCTCCAATTTTTCGCCTGAAAAGCACTTTTGATTTTCCACAGAATGCGCTCGGTCGCAGCAATCTGATAGGGGCGCATCACCAGCAGAGTGTTGCCCACATCGAACACGGAATACTTCAGCAGCACTTCCAGCAGGGTATGCTTCTGGAAAAAAGTCGCGGTAAAGTCCTTCAGGTCTTTGATCAGCGAGTTGTCCGCCTTCGCCCAGTTCATGGTGAAGTCGAAGCTGTTCTTATCTCGCTTGGTTGTATTGGCAAAGTAGCGGCTGTCCGTGCCATTGGAGATCACGAACAGTTGCAGAAACTTGTAGAGGGAGTTTCCCGAATTGAAGCTCTCCTTACTGTAGCGGTGCACCTGGTTAAAGGCTTCCCGGATCGCCACCCCGCGCTTCTTGAGCTCGATCTGCACCAGGGGCAGCCCATTGACGAGAATGGTGACATCGTAGCGGTTGGCGTGGCTGCCCGTTTGCTCAAACTGCTTGATCACCTGAAGCTTGTTGTTGAGCACATTCTTCTTATCCAGCAGGTAAATGTTCTCGATGTGACCGTCATCAAAGACAAAGTCATGGATGTAATCCTCATGGATTTTACGGGCCTTGTCCGTGCTGTTCTCGCTGGCCGGGTCGAGATATTTCTCGACAAACCGCTGCCATTCATCCTCTGTGAATCGCACCTCATTCAGCGCCTCAAGCTGCACCCGCACATTGACTAACATCGCCTCCGGCGTGCGGATTTCCGTGGCGTAGCTGTAGCCCTGATCCACCAGATCGCCGATTAATTCCTGCTCCAGGGCATATTCACTCTGGTAGCTCTCTTTGACCACGCTACCCCGCTGATAGCGGTCGAGGACGATGAAGTTTTTGGTTTCGGCGATGGTGTTGTAATCAGTCATTATTGCAATCGGTTTCTAATAATTTCTGTTCTGCTATCCGCGCTTTATCCCATTTCAGGAGAATCAGACTGAGAGAATACATCCAGCTTAATTGTGACACCAGTGGTGGCACAATCTCTAAATCAGGAAAAACCACAGTCAGGTTTATTTCGTAATCCGTCACAGATAAATCTCCCAACGGTCTGTTTTATCAGAGCCTACTCGTGTGATTTTTTCAACTTGCTGCAGGCGACCCATGCGACCATTGCCATCACTGAATGGATGAATAAGCTCAAATTCGTAATGAAACACACTGCTAGCGATCAAGGACGGCGACTCATAACTCATAATTCCCCTCCTCTGGAGGGGTGCCCGCCAGGGCGGGGTGGTTCTTCAATAAAACAATAACCCCATCCATATTTTGCAAAACATCTTTCGCCAGCAACCGAATCACAGTAAGCCCCAAACTTTCCAGGTATCGGTCACGCGCAGCATCTTTATCCTGTTTTCCATCGTGCGAACTGCCATCAACTTCGATCACAACGGATTTTTCTGCACAGTAAAAGTCAACGATATAGTTGCCAATAATTTTTTGTCGGTCGAAATCCAGCTGATTGAGATTTTTACCTTTTAACTGAAGCCACAGCAGAACTTCATGCAAGATGCCCGCTTTGCGTAAGGCTTTGGCTTTATCTTTTAATGCGGGGTTGTAGGGAAGTGATTTGTATTTGTTTGTTGCCCTCATATACCACCCCGCCTTTCAGGCACCCCTCCAGAGGAGGGGAATTTCGGGAAGTTCAGCAACAGGTCGCGGTAATACTCGTACTGCTTTTGGCGCAGTTCGATTTCCCGAGGGAGACCTTCGCTGATGGAGTGCGTCAGCCTGTCAAACTTGTCGAGAATGGCGACGATGCGAGCCTTGTTCCCGGGGGAAAGATTCGGAATTTTGATACCATTCAAATTTCTTTTGTTCAGATTGGGCTGATCGACTCCATTATCGAATATAAGTAGGACTGTCTATTCCAATGCTATAAGATAGTAAAATTCACTATGTAAGCGATAATATCTTCATCTTTAAACCTGAAAACCCCTGGGCGCTGATTGAGTGTGTACCGATCATTTTCCGATTACTGCTAAATGCGATTGGAGCCAACGCTATCAAATTGGCGCCATCATTCGAAATCATCAGAAGGTCTTCGTCAAATAATGGGCAAAGCTGATCCTTTGACGTAATTCCAACGATCCCTCTTGTTGCAATGTATTTGGAATTCACTACGCCGTAAGATCCATTCTCATCAATGATTTTCTGATGGCGTTGCGCATTGAATCTGAGCAATTTCATGAAGTCTCCGAAACTTCCACTCCACTTCACCTTCCTCAAAGGTGAGAAGCTGGTCACGGTAGTAGTTGTATTGCTTTTTTCGGGCTGTTAGCTCGGCTGTTAGCTCGGCTGTAAGCTCGGCTGTAAGCTCGGTGAAGGTGTCCAAGATGCGGACAATTTCCGCTTGGATGGCCAGCGACTTCTCAGGATTCTCCGAACAGGGAATGGGTATTTTTATTTTGCTCAAATCTTTTGCTGAAACATCAATGACCTTGGCTCCTTTAGCATATTTCCTTTTCTGGCTAACAAATGCCGGTGATAGCATCAGATAAACAAGATACTTCCCTGAAATTTTGCTACTCGGTTTAAAAATCGTAGCATGTCCACCAGTAACAGCTTGTTCTTCACCAAGATAAACCAATGCTTTCCCCACATCTTCAAGGTTTTCACTTGTATTGGTTATAACTACATCTCCCGTATTAACTTTCTTTAATTTTTCGGCTGTAATCGGGGAAACAAATGAAATAGTTTTGGTTGTTGATAAGCTGTAATATGTATAAATCTGACCGTAGTGGATTGCCGGAACTCCTGATTCAGTAAAATCTGCTTTTGGTAAACCATTTCCACGGACTAATTCACCGAGTTCTCCCAACGGCTTCCACTCCACCTCCGCCCCATTGAGCAGCTTTTCTAAAAATGTGTTCTCACTCATACCCCACCCCTTCGATTTCCGCGACGATGCATTCGATGTCCTTACGAAGCCCGTCGATCTTGCTAACGGTGGCTTCGATTTGCTGATTCAGCTCGGTGATGTTGATCACCTCACGGGTGTCCTTGGCTTCCACGTAGGAGCTGACCGAGAGGTTGTAGTCATTCTCCGCGATTTTCTCCATGCGCACGGACTTGGTGACATGCTCGACATCCTCCTTGCGGTCGAAGAGCTTCACGATCTCTGCGACCTGGGCATCGGTCATCAGGTTGTTGTTGGTGCCTTTCTTGAAGAAATCCTCACCCGAGGCATCGATGAACTGAACTTTGGTGTCGGTCTTGTGCTTGGAGAGCACGAGGATGTTCACGGCAATAGTAGTGCCGTAGAAGAGGTTCGGCGCCAGTGAGATGACGGTCTCCACAAAATTGTTATCCACCAAATATTGGCGGATTTTTTTCTCGGCTCCACCCCGGTAGAAAATCCCCGGAAAGCAGACGATGGCCGCCCGCCCCTTGCTGGAGAGGTAATTGAGGCTATGCATGACAAAGCCGAAATCCGCCTTGGACTTGGGTGCCAGCACGCTCGCGGGAGCAAAGCGTTCGTCATTAATGAGGGTGGGATCATCGCTGCCGATCCATTTCACCGAATAGGGTGGATTGGAGACGATGGCGTCAAAGGGTTTGTCGTCGCGGAAGTGGGGCTCGGTCAGGGTGTTGCCCAACTGGATGTTGAACTTGTCGTAGTTCACGTTGTGCAGAAACATGTTCATCCGCGCCAGGTTGTAGGTCGTGTGGTTAATCTCCTGACCAAAGAAACCGTCCTCAATCAAGTGGTCATCCATGTGCTTCTTTGCTTGTAGCAGAAGAGAGCCGGAACCGGCGGCGGGATCGTAAATTTTGTTCACGCTCTTCTGCCCATGGATGGCGAGCTGGGCAATGAGTTTAGAAACTTGCTGGGGAGTAAAGAACTCACCACCCGACTTCCCCGCGTTGGCCGCGTAGTTGCCGATCAGGTATTCGTAGGCATCCCCGAAGAGGTCGATTTCATTGTCTTCAAAGTGGCCAAAATCGAGTTCATTCACCCCCTTCAGCACAGCGGCAAGACGACTGTTTTTATCTTTGACCGTCTTCCCCAGGCGGTTGCTTGTAGTGTCGAAGTCATCAAACAGCCCTTTAATGTCCTCCTCAGAGACGTAACCCATTGCCGAGCTTTCAATCGCGGTGAAGATCGCCTTTAGATCCGTATTGAGGTTTTCGTTGTCATTTGCCTTGGCGACGACGTTTTCAAAAAGCTGGCTGGGGTAGATGAAGTAGCCCTTGGTCTTGATGGCATCCTCTTTAATTGCAGCAAGGTCTTCATTGTCATCCCCTATGTCCGCATAGCGAAAGCTGTCATCCCCACCTTCGATGTAGCGGGAAAAATTTTCGCTAATGAAGCGGTAGAAAAGTGCGCCAAGTACATACTGCTTGAAGTCCCAGCCATCCACGGTGCCGCGCACATCGTTGGCAATTTGCCAGATGCGCCGTTTTAGTTCGTCAAATTGTTGGGTGCTCGTCATGGAGTTGATCTTATTTTAATCAGGTGGAAATGGGCGGACTCGGTGAGTGCATAACGCCCATGCTTTGGGGCAGCCGACACAGCAGGGTATCCCGGTGAAGAACAAAGTGACAAACGACAAGAGCTACTTGTTATGCCTTTCAGGCGTTGCATTGCCATTGCTACTTACCTCAAAGACAGCTTCCTCTCTTGCAAAGCAACCATTTCGCAAGCTGGTGAAACCCGTTGTGTTGCGCGGCACTTCGTAAAAAAAGCCACCTTGCCTGATCAACCCATTTAGGGATGATCGCAAGAAAATTTCTTTATATCACTCTAAAAGGCATGTTAGACAGACTAACGTACTGTAACCTTCTTGATCTTTATCTTTCAGTGCCGAAAAATGCAGTGCCTATAAATCTAGCCCTGTTTTTCTATAGATGTTCTCCCTATATGGCGATCGCCAAGTCATCGTTTTATTTCATGTTGGGGGATAAGAAGTGTTTTCGGGCATTGGGGTAGCATCAGAAATTGGAAGCGGCGAGGCAAAATTTGTGTGGGTAGGTAATTTGTGTAGAGCAGGTTATTCGTCTTCTTATTTCCTAAAGCAGATGGTGTAAATTTTTATATTATTGGTATCCCGCTTCGGCAGAGCCAGCAAACCGCTATAAATATGAGAACTGAATCAATAAAGGCCGCCTGTGAAAGTTTTTAACCACGCTATCCGTTCCCTGCTCCTGGGGTCATTCTCCGTACTATGTTCCACCCTCTCAGTTGAAGCAGCGGAACGTATCTTTTTCGTCTATCCACCCGTTAATCTGTCGCTCCGGGTGGAATCCCTAGAACAGTTTGCCGCCAGCGGAGAAGCGAACAAAGATTTGCAGTTTTATTTCAACCTCGCAGGGGTGACCCCCGAAGAGACGGCGGAATTGCGAACTATTTTGACCAAACGGGTAGATGTGGCCGAACCAATGTATGTGCATCGTTTTTTTAATACCCCGACAGGAGAGGCTTTACTGACTCAACTCGGAAAATTTTTGTCGGTTCCTTGGGGCACGAATGGGAACTTTGCGCTCCGCAGTGCATTGGTGACGGCCAGTTTGGACAAAGAGGAGGGGTTAACCCTGCTCAATGTGATTAAAAACTATCCGACAGACATTCATGTCAACGTGAAAAATTTGTTGGCAGCCGCCAATCTCCTCAATATTTTGGGACAGGCAACCAATGATCTAGTGGCAGAAATGGAGCGGTTATCCTTAGAGCAGGCGGCGGAAGAACCTGAGTTTGACTATGCCACGCTACCGGATTTGAATCAGGCTGGCCCGGCGGGATTTATGCCAGAGCAAGTTTGGCAATTGACCGATCCGGAGCGTGATCGCCGCTTTCGAGCACTGGTTTACCAACCCCAGCAGTGGGTTTTTGAAAAAACACCGGTGATCGTGGTTTCCCATGGCCTGGCCTCTAACCCTGAAAGCTTTACCCGTTGGGCTAAGCAGCTCGCGTCCTATGGCTATTTTGTGGTGCTCCCCCAACACCCCCGGAGCGACGATGAACAGCTACAGGCGATGCTGTCGGGGTTTGACCGCCAGATTTTTTGGACATCGGAATTAGTGGACCGCCCCCTTGATGTGAGTTTTGTGTTGGATGAGCTAGAACGTCGCAACCAGACTGAATTCCAAGGTCGCCTAGATACTAACAATGCGGGGGTATGGGGACATTCTTTCGGAGGTTATTCCGCCATGATGGTGGCCGGAGCGGAGCTTAACTTTCCGGAGTTGAGCCGGGAATGTCGGCGCGAAATTCCAGCACCAAATTTAGCCATGTTGATCCATTGTCGGGCGTTGGAATTACCCCGTGATGGCGATTACGATTTGAGGGATGAACGGGTCAAGGCGATCGCCGTTTTAAATCCCGTAACGGGGGCCATTTTTGGGGCAGAGGGATTGAAGGATGTCACCCTTCCGGTTCTGATAGCGGGGGGCAGCAATGATCCGGCAACCCCCGTGGCCGCTGAACAATTGCGGGCCTTTGTCTGGTTGGGGTCGCCAGAAAAACGCTTTGGTTTATTGAAAGGCCAAGCCCATGTTAATTTTGACCAGCTAGACGGTAGTATGAACGCGGTGATAGATACCGTTACCGAAATCAAAAAACCAGACCAAACTATTTTTAATCGATATGGCGACCATTACTATCTTGCCTTTGCCCAAGTTTACCTAGCGGATGATGATAGCTACCGACCCTATCTGCAAGCGGGTTTTTCCCAGTTTATTAGTGAACCCCAGAATCCTTTGTTTGTGGTCAATAGTCAGGCAGCTCCTGCCCTCGCGGACTTTTTTAATCAGCGGAAGCCAGCCTCAACCCGAGCGATTCAGCCCCCAGCCGGCAGTGTGATGGAGTAAGGACTCTGGGTAAAGAAAGGGCTGCTACTTCAAGCGAACCGGAATACTGGTTTGGGCTTCAATGGTTTTTGCTATTGTCTGTAAAGTGAACAAAAGATTGTCAATCTAGAGAAGTGTTGTGGTTACCAAAATTCGCATTAAAAATCTCGTCAAACAGCAATCCCTGTTGTGTGAAGAAATGCTGGATGCGGTGCGGCAACGGCGTTCATTTCATAACCCTATCAGGAAAAGAATCCACGAACTTGTCCTGGATGTGGAGCGCATTTGTGCAGACTCAGACTCGGCCCCCCACCAACTCCCTAAACCATCACGGGATGCTTACGCTTGGTTAACCTATTTGCTGACAGATGATAACCTCAAGCACCATGAACAAACCTTGGCGCGTCTATATCGCATGATGAAAAGTGCGCTGAAACGATCGCCTAAATATCAAAAAACTTCGATTGCCGCCATAGAGTTGGTCAATTGTGCCGCATTATATCGAGCACGATTTTTACCCCAGGGAGCTGTTTTACAACTCAGTGAGGGATTTATTGCCGCTGATGATGATGTCTTAAATGCGGTAATACAAACTGTTCTTGGACAGAAAAAGTCGTCCAACACCAAAAAAATTCGCCAATTCAGCCTCACCGACGCCTACATCGAAATCGTGATGGAGTTGGATTTGATTGTCCAAGTGGCGGCAGAGTCGGCCCGGGGGGCGCACTACGATCTAGACCAACTATATGAGCAGCTTCAACAGGAATATTTTTCTGTCGAATTTGAAAAGCCTCGCCTAATGTGGAGTCATATTTGTTCAACGCGAAAACTCGGGCATTATGAACGGAGTCGAGACCGGGTAGTTCTCAGCCCTATCCTGGATCATCCAGAAGTTCCTGAATATGCGGTGACATTTGTGTTGTATCACGAACTATTGCATAAACAACACGGTGCAGTTTGGCAAAATGACAAGTTGATGGTTCATACTCCAGCTTTTCGCCGCAGTGAAAAACAATTTCGCCATTACACCGAGGCGATCGCCGCCCTACATAACTTACCGATTCACGGCGCGTAACCCCAGATATTGCCCCCCTTGGCTCGATGATGGCTGAGGTTGGTGAAAGAGGGACTCAAGCCAAACCCAGATAAATTGCTATCACTGGCCACGATTGGCGCGGGGGTCACTCCGGAACGAGTGCCTGTAAATGGTCAATTCGTCCCTGGGCTTCGACTAAATCTGGACTTACTTCCAATGCCTTTTGATAACTATGAATGGCATCAGTATTACGCTCTAGAGCCTCTAAAATCATACCCTGGTTAAACCAGACAAATTCATCAGTCGGATCGTGGGTTGCCGCCTGTTGAAAGTTGGCTAGGGCGGCTTCCAATTGCCCCAAATTACCAAGAGCACTGCCACGATTATGCCAGGCGACCATCAAGGTGGGTTCCATTGCTAGGGCTTGATCCCAACTGGCGATCGCCGCTTCTAATTCTCCTACTTGAGCTTGCTTCAGCCCCATTTCAAACCACTCAGTCGCTGTTTCAGGCGGCGGCAAGGACTCTAGTTCGGATTGGGCGGTGTTGAACTGCTGCATCAGAGCCTGCACGATGGTTTCAGGTGATGCATCTTCCGATAGCCCTAAATCATGACGGAAATTTTGGGCTAACTGATCATTCACCTGTAATTGTTCCCTTAGGTCATTCATGCTCAAGTCATCTTGAGGCGGTTCCGAGGTCGATGACTCAGGGGATTGCACCACATCGGGGCCGACATATTCCCACATAACCTGGGGTTGTTGCACGGGGGCCTGTCGAGCATAGAGCTGACGAGCGATCTGGTGAGCTTGTTGTCCAATGGGGATAATTTGTGGAAACGCCTGGGCTAACTCACCGAGACGCAACAGCCGTGCCGCAAGGGGGGAATGGGGCGGCAAATTACTGGGGGACTTAAGGGCATTGACTTCAAACCGCTCTAACCAGTTGACCCAATCTTTCGTTCGTCCACGATCCCCCAATTGTTGAAAAAACTTCAAGACCCGCCCTTCATGCCAACCATGGGCAATGCCTTCCAGCAACTGACTCAGAAGAAATTCATAGTCGGTGTCGCTCAAGGGAGACGCATCCTGGGTGGAACTTTGGCTAGCCGTCGCAGCTTCCGTCCCCAGAAACGGGGCCAAAAGTCGCTGGAGCCACTGCCAAAAGCGTTTGAATAGATTTTGCATCCTGAGCTAGGGTGATCACTGAACGAGAACAACAATTGTCTGCCCTTTATTCTACGGCATGGAATGACGACCCCTTGGATAAAACAAGACCAACAAACTAGGGGCAATGAACACCCTCAACTGAAACGGTTAGGGTCACGGTTCATCCTGGGGTGGGGCGATCGCCACTGACCGGGACAAAGCGATTCGCTATAAGATCGGATTAACAGGTTTACGGAATCGGTTACCGATTTTATCCTGTTGACTTTTGAATCCCCTCTAAAACGAACAACTAACGTTATGAGTAGTAGCAGTAATTTCCGTCAGGTCATGATGGAAGCCCGCAGTCAGAGCCTGATTGGTCCCAACGTTATCAAGAATGCGCTTCCTTTCCTAGGGGGCGGCTTAATGCTGACCGCCGTCGGTACCTTCGGGGGACTAAGCGTCATGTCCGGCAATCCCGGCATCTTTATGCCCACATTTTGGGCTGCCCTCATTGGCAACTTCATCCTCTTTTTTGTGGCCATGAATGTGGCCCAGAATGGCAATAATGGCACCGCGTTACCCCTTCTTACCGTTTATAGTCTCCTATCGGGTTATACGCTGAGTGGCTTAGTGGCGCTGGCACTGGGAACCTCTGGCGTCGGAATTCAAGGCATTGGCATTGCTGCCCTAGGATGCGGGGTCGCCTTTGTGGTCGCCCGCAGTGTCGGGTCAAATATGTCCGAAGAAGATGGCATTGCCCTGAGCAAAACGGTGACCATCGGCATGGTGGCCTTGATTGTCGTCATCCTTTTACAGGTGGTTCTATCTTTATTTGGTGTTTTCACCCCCACCGTGCTTGAAGCCGGCATCTCTGGTTTTGGGGTACTCCTCTTTGTTGGGGTGTCTGTTGTGGACTTTTTCTCCCTGCCCCGAACCTATCGTGATGACCAATATTTGGCTGCCGCCCTGTCGATGTACCTCACCTACATCAATCTGTTTATCTTCATTCTTCGATTTTTAATTGCGATCAACAGTCGCGACTAAGGGGAGCTGTCGTCAAACTGATTAACATCGAGATGTCTTTAGAAAATGTCTCGCCTTAGTTCTATTTAGCGATGTTTTGAGTGGAGGCAAAATATTACCTCCACTTAATTTTTTAGGGTTTCCGGGGCATTTAATTGAGCAGGGGGCAGAAGCGATGCCATTCGCTGAAATTGCTGTAGTGAAATTTGGCGATAAGCAGCAGTTTGGCCAGAAACACTAAACATTAAGGCTTCTCGGTAAAGTCGTTGGGCGCTATGGCTACTTAAATTCCCGGCTCCCCCGGCTGTCGTAATCACAATTTGGCTCAGTTGCTGACACAGGTAAATGGCTTGGGCTCTTTTTTCGGTTGCGGCAGTAATACTCAACTGGGTATCCGTTAACCCGGCAAAAAATAATTGACTCATTTGGCAAACTTTTGCCTGGTATTGCTCAATCAACTGTTCCAGCACGTTCATCGGTGCTTGTTGTTGGGCATCGCGGAGAAAGTCCAACGCCCCGAGGGCACAGCCCACCGCAAAAAACCCATGATGTAATGTTTTGATGGGGTCAGGACGCTGGGTATCAGCATAGGGCTTGAGGGTGATCGCCTGGTCAGCGGGTAAAAACCAATCTTGAAAGGTCAAGCTGACTGTCTGGGTGGACGGCATCGCTGCTAAGGCAAGGGGATGGGGCCATGAGTCCAGTAGTCTGAGCGCTCGGAAACGGAAACAGTCCATAGACAACTTGGTCATAGGGAAGTATGGCTCCCCCTAGCCACTGGGAAAAAATGCCGCATCCGGTGACCCAAGGCACTTTCCCGGTCACTCGATACCCGCCCGCCACCGGAACGGCCTGGAGCCAAGGCGATTCCCGCCGTCGTAAATGGGAAACTCCGATGCCTAAACTCATTTCTCCCCTGGCGATCGCCGAAAAAATGTGGGACTGGGTTTCTGGCGGTGCTAATTTGCCCAATAAAGCACAGGCAGACTGATGTTGGGTCTGTAAAAAAGCCAAAGCGCCTGATGCCCGACAGAGATTCACCTGGGTACGGTAGAAATCAGGAAGTGCTAAACCCAACCCTCCCCATTGAATCGGTACACGCAACCGCCATAGCCCTTGTGCTTTGAATCGCTGAAACCAATAAGCCAATTGTGGGGGACTCTGATCAATTTTCGTTGCTTCTTCTGGCGATAAGTCAGGCAGAGGAAAGGTGGAGAACGGCAGCGACATGGAGAGACGAGTCATTAAAATCAGAGTGGATTGATCTGTTATCTATCTTGGAGAAAATCTAGCAGAATCAACATTGGGTTAGGGTGAAAGAAGTGATCGCAATCATTTTGGTCGCGTCGTTTGAACGGCGTCAATCAAATTTCCTTTATTTCTTGCCATAGTGTCATGTCTGCCCCTGTCCTGCCCGACGATTGGTTCGTTCATAGCATTAACGACACATTAACGACCCTTAATACCTCTGAGCAAAGAGGATTAACGACAGAAGTTGTCGCTGAACGCCAGGTAGTTTATGGCGCTAACGAAATCGAAGAGAGTGCGGGTCGGAGTTCCTGGGAGATTTTGCTGGATCAGTTTAAAAATGTCATGCTACTGATGCTGATTGCGGTGGCAATCGTATCGGGGGGATTAGATGTCTTCAAAATGCGGACAACGGGACTGGCTGCCGGGGAAGTACCCTTTAAAGACACCATTGCCATTCTTGCCATCGTGATCTTGAATGGCGTCCTCGGTTATCTCCAGGAAAGTCGGGCGGAGAAAGCCTTAGCTGCCCTTAAAAAATTAGCCTCCCCCAAAGTCCAAGTCATTCGGGATAACCAACGACAAGAAGTCGATTCCGCCACCCTCGTACCGGGGGACATTATTCTTCTGGAAGCTGGTGCCCAACTGTGCGCTGATGGGGTATTGTTGGAAGCCTCTAACCTCTCGATTAGAGAATCGGCGCTGACGGGGGAAGCTCAGGCGATTGAAAAGCAGATGAGTCCCCAAGGGTTACCCCCGGAAACCGCCCTCGGCGATCGCCTGAATATGGTTTTTGCCGGAACAGAGGTGATTCAGGGGCGAGGAAAGGCCGTGGTGACCAATATTGGCATGAAGACAGAGTTGGGCAAAATTGCCACCCTGCTCCAAGGCGTGGAAAATGAGCTGACCCCCTTACAACGCCGTATGGAAAATTTGGGGCATGTCTTGGTGACATCGTCTTTAATTTTGGTGGCCGCAGTCATTACCTTTGGCGTTTTGCAAAAAGGATGGGGCCTGTTGCAGGAGTTGGTGGAAATTTCCCTGAGTATGGCGGTGGCAGTCGTACCAGAAGGCTTACCGGCAGTGATTACAGTGACCCTTGCCCTGGGAACCCAGCGCATGGTGAAGCGCCACGCTTTGATCCGTAAATTACCCGCAGTGGAAACGCTGGGGTCGGTCAATGTGATTTGCTCTGATAAAACCGGAACGTTGACCCAAAACAAAATGGTGGTACAAGAAGTTGCCACCTTTGAGGATGACATTGTTGTGAAAGGCGACGGCTACGCCCCCACAGGAGAGTTATTAAATCTAGATGAAACGATTGCAGAATGTCAAAAAAAGCCGGCGTTACAACTGTTGGGGGTCGGTGCCGTGCTCTGTAATGATGCCCATTTGCACCACGAAAATCAGGAATGGCAGATCATCGGTGACCCAACGGAGGGAGCACTACTGGCCTTAGCCGGTAAGCTCGGTTTTTCCCAGGATCTCAACGAATCTCTCCCCCGTCTTGGTGAAATTCCTTTTTCTTCGGAGCGGAAACGAATGAGTGTGATTGTGCCCGTTGCCGCAGGCGTGGATCATTATTTGTCAGCAATTGAGCCGATCCTGGGGCAATCGAATTCCTCCGACACCTATCTTTTGCTCTGTAAAGGCTCCCCCGAATTTATTTTGGAGCAGTGTCAGACCCTACAAATTGGCGAAGCAGTTAAGGACTTGACCCCAGAACATCGTCGCCAAATTTTGACCGGTAATGACGGGATGGCGAGTCGGGGTTTACGGGTTTTAGGGCTGGCCTATCGTCGTCTTGCCGAACTACCGACGTCCCCTGACCTCGCCAGCAGTGAAACAAACTTAACGTGGTTGGGGATGTCGGGGCTTCTGGATGCCCCCCGCCCCGAAGTCAAGGCGGCTGTGGAAAAATGCCTCGCGGCAGGTATCCGCACCATTATGATTACGGGCGATCACCAACTGACGGCTTCGGCGATCGCCAAACAATTAGGTATCAGCCAACCAGGGGATGAAATCATTACGGGGCGGCAACTAGAGACCATGGCCCAGGCGGAATTGGAGCAACATGTGGATCATGTCAGTGTCTTTGCCCGGGTGTCACCAGAACATAAACTGCGGATTGTACGCGCCCTGCAAAGCCGCAATAAATTTGTTGCCATGACCGGAGATGGGGTCAATGATGCCCCGGCTTTAAAGCAAGCTGACATTGGCATTGCGATGGGGATTACCGGGACGGATGTTAGTAAAGAAGCCAGCGATATGGTGTTACTGGACGATAATTTTGCCACCATTGTGGCCGCCACCGAAGAAGGACGGGTGGTCTACAGCAATATTCGGCACTTTATCAAGTATATTTTGGGCAGCAATATCGGCGAAGTACTCACCATTGCGGCTGCCCCCATCATCGGTCTGTCAGGGGTTCCCCTAACGCCGTTACAGATCCTATGGATGAATTTAGTCACCGATGGTCTGCCCGCCTTGGCATTAGCCGTAGAACCGGGTGACCCCCACATCATGCAACGCCGCCCCTTTAACCCGACAGAAAGTATTTTTGCTCGGGGATTGGGCGCTTACATTATCCGTATTGGTCTGGTGTTTGCCACCATGACCATTACCTTGATGATCTGGGCTTACAACAGCGCGGCGAAGACCGGACATCCAGAAAGTTGGAAAACCATGGTGTTCACCACCCTCTGTATTGCTCAAATGGGCCATGCGATCGCCGTCCGTTCCAATAATCGTTTAACCATCGAAATGAATCCCATGACCAATCCCTACCTCTGGGGTGCTGTCATCCTCACCACCCTGTTGCAGTTGATGCTGATTTATGTGGAACCCCTGCGCAATTTCTTTGATACGGATTGGTTGTCCCCAGAACAACTCCTGATTTGTTTGGGCTTTAGTAGCTTGATGTTTGTGTGGGTCGAGCTAGAAAAATTAGCGTCAAGGGGATACCACTGGTTGAAAAAAATTACCGTGTAGGGGTTGGATAAAACATGGGTGACGAAAAAAATCTCCGCTACCATTGCAATGGGTTGCCTTGTTTAACCCCCCTAACTCGACTCTTTATTCCCAATAAAGTCTATGACCCCCGATCAACTACTCATGTTAGTCGTCCTGCTAATTCCCGGTATTTTGCTATCGGCCCTGGTAATGGGCAGTTTTGCCAAAGGCGGCTAGCCCATCTATTGCCACCATGACTCACCGCGCTCTCTATGCTACTTTTGCAAAATCATGATGAGGTGGCTACCTGGAATATTTTCAGTTCCTCAGATATTGCTTTAACCCATTCAAGTTCCGCTCATCAGTGTCGATAGAGTCTAGTTCTCATTCTCTAGTTTCTGCTCAGTTTGAAATAAAGAAATAAGTTCAGGTTCTGCTCTGAAGCCATAATCTCTTTGAGTTAATAACTTAAGCAGCAAGCATCACGCTGGGCCTAAATTGATAGCAACAGGATGGCAAACAGAGCAGTACCACTAATAAACGAACCAAAACAAGTTTCCTTTTCATCGGCGATGTTTGTCGAACCTTCATATTATTGCCCGGATAGGATTGTAAAAGTCATCATAGTATGGTGTTAAGAAACACTGTTATGGCGGTTTTCATAGATGTGAGGTCATCTCGAAAGCTCCAAACCCTTGATTTTAATGGAGCTTTTCGTACCTCAGTTGTGCGCAAGCTGCTATATCTTTTTAAGCAAGTTCGAGAAGATATAGGGCATCCCTGAAAATTCAATTTTTATTGAGAAAAGCCTGGTATACCGTAGGTGATTTTCGCAATAATGTAATTAATAGAGGTTCCCTTACCTTAGATTCTTTTTTTATCCGCTATGGCACCTTCAAGAAAGGCTAGCATTGCCAATAAATTGTTCACAATAGTAGCAATCCTTAAATCTTGGGAGAATGTACCATGTCATCTGACCTAATGAAACTCAAACTGGGACTACCCACCGCCAAAGAACTACCTTGCTCTGATGATACTCCTGTGGATAACGAATACCAAAACACCATCCCCAATTGGTTAATTGCTATTCTCGAACAAATCTGGGGTTCGCGCCAAGATTGGTTCTTTGGGGTGGACATGGGCATTTATGATCGGGAAGCACAAAAAAACCGTGCTCCAGCCGTTGTCCCTGATGGCTTTCTCAGTGTAGGAGTCCAACGTCACAAACGCGAAGGAAAAGGTCGTCTCAGTTACGTTCTCCAAGAAGAAAATGAAATTTTACCGATTCTAGCCTTAGAATTTGTTTCCAAAACTTACGGTCAAGAATATCACAAGAAGACAGAAGAATACGCCAAATTAGGAGTCAAATATTACCTCATCTATAACCCGGAATATAGTAAAAGAGACCAACATGAACCCTTTGAAATTTACAAGTTAGTCGAGGGACAATATCAACTCCAAAGGGAAGAACCCTTCTGGATACCAGAAATTGAATTAGGAATTGGACGAGTGCAAGGAGAATTAGGAGGAATTAAGCGGGAATGGTTAGCTTGGCATGATGTAGTAGGTAAGCCTTATCCACTACCCCAGGAATTAATTAGGCAATTGGAAAGAGAATTGATGCAGAAGGATAGACAATTGATGCAAGAACGCCAACGGGCTGAACAAGAACATCAGCGGGCTATACAAATGGAACAGTCTCTTGAACAAGAAAGGTTAGAAAAATTGCGACTTCTGGAACAATTACGACAGTTAGGGGTGGATGTCGATGAATAGTTGAGTGAGATGGATTGCGAACGCTTTGCCAGGGAAATTAGAGCGACACTGGTGTCATGGAAATTCAGAATGATCCAGACCCAAAGTCTTGGGCTTGAAATAGGGAAGATTCTTCTTTTCATCCCCTTGAAAGGGGAGGCTTGAAACCTCTTTTTGGGTCAGATTATCCGCTAAACTGACGAGATTTATACGGTTAGTAAAGTCGGTAATGGGGCGCTGGTCTGTAAAAGGAGGATAACAACCCGAAACCTTTGACACACAAGGATTTTTGGCAGGAAGAGACATTGATGCTTCAAATCTATACCTTGTATGAGCTTCGCCCCTACTGCCATCACTAACAGACCAATGCCCAAAGGTGGCTAGCCCATCGATTAAAAATTTTCGATTTCTAGATTAGATTATTTCCCCCGTGCCACTAGTTCCACTTGGGAGTCGTTCCCGATCATAAAGCGGAGGGCATGGGGCATCGGGGGAGCAGTGCACACCTTGGCATTCTTACCAATGACACTATCCACAATTCGTTGTTGAATACCCTGGATTTTTGCCCCTTTAAGGATGACACTATGTTCCAGGTCTGAGTCTTGGATCAACACATGGTCGGCAATACTGCTGAATGGGCCAATAAAACAATTTTCCAAATGGCAGTTTTCCCCAATCACAACCGGGCCCCGAATGGTACTGTTAATGACTTTGGTTCCAGCGGCGATCGCCACCCGCCCCGAAATTTTGGAGTTATCGTCAACCTGACCCCGGCAATCATGGGGAGTCAGACTATCCAAAATAATCTGATTGGCAGCAAGGAGGTCATCTTTTTTTCCCGTATCTAGCCACCATCCTTGCAGCTTTAAGGCCTCCACATGGCGATTGTGGGTAATGAGATATTGGATCGCATCAGTAATCTCTAATTCGCCCCGTGCCGACGGTTGAATATTGGCGATCGCCTCATGGATAGATGGCGCAAAGAAATATAGCCCGACCAACGCTAAATCGGAAGGGGGATGCTTCGGCTTTTCCACAAGGCCGGTGACGCGGCCATTCCCATCGACTGTGGCAACCCCAAAGGCAGTAGGGTTGGGAACCTGCCGCAATAAAATGAGGGAATCCAATTGATTTGCTTGAAAATGCCCCAGAAAGTCCCTGAGATCATCCTCAATTAAATTGTCCCCCAGATACATCACAAAAGATGAGTCCCCCAGAAACGGCCGAGCCACTTTCACCGCATGGGCTAACCCTAATGGTTCTGTCTGGGGAATGTAGGTAATGGCGGCACCAAATTTTTCACCGTCCCCCGTTTCTCGTTTTATTTCTTCCCCGGTTTCAGGACTAATAATAATGCCAATATCCGTAATACCTGTTTTGACAATAGATTCAATGCCATACCAAAGAATGGGCTTGTTCGCGACTGGAACCAGTTGCTTCGCGCCGGTATAGGTCAAAGGACGTAGCCGAGTGCCTTTGCCACCGGATAGAATCAATGCTTTCATAGCAAGCTTACCTAAAACGTTTAAATCTTGATGGGGATAACCGATTATCTGGGTGACAGATAGAGTCACTTAAAGCATTCCACAATCCTTCTGGAAACTAAGTGACGAAGTTAATGTAAAAGATACAAGACAAGGGCCTTGATCAAATCCTGATTAATAGGAGTGCTGACATGGGCGCGGGTCTGCGGTGAAGCTAAAACCTTCAATATCAAGCCACTTAAGCCCAAAAACGTCAATTCTCACAACGATCATGGCACGGACGGTTAAAGGCACCTCACAATATAAAAACAGGGCTTCCCGATTGTGCCATCGCAACTATGTCCAAGCCGTAACCTCGAAAAATCCGTTATCAGAATGACTAAGCTCACGCTAACCAGGATGATTCGCGTCCGCCCGACTGTTGAAAAATTGGAACCTGTCACCCATTGATAACGCCTATCAATCATTTTGATAGAGACAGTTGGCACTATACTAAGCGGTAAATTTTCATTACAATCAGTGACAAGTTCCTTTGTTAAACCGGTTGGTTTGACGATCGCTCATCACAATTAGCTGGAAGGCTTCATGAATTCAGGCATTGATCTACAAGGTAGTTTCACCCAATCGCTACAAAATCTTGGCTTACCCGCTGGAGTTGCCAAAGTTGCATGGATTCCGTTGCCTTCCATTTTGATGATTATTGGGGCAACGGTCGGGGTGCTAGTGGTGGTGTGGCTAGAAAGAAAAATTTCCGCAGCCGCTCAACAACGCATTGGTCCAGAGTTCGCCGGGCCACTGGGGGTTCTCCAGCCCGTCGCCGATGGGATCAAATTAGTATTTAAAGAGGATGTCGTTCCAGCCAAAGCCGATCCTTGGCTGTTTACCATAGGGCCCATTCTGGTGGTACTGCCGGTGTTTTTGTCCTATCTAATCGTGCCCTTTGGACAAAACCTCATCATCACGGATTTAAATGTAGGAATTTTCCTCTGGATATCCCTCTCCAGCATCGCGCCGATTGGATTGCTGATGTCAGGTTATGCGTCCAATAATAAATACTCTTTGCTAGGTGGACTACGGGCAGCAGCCCAGTCGATTAGCTATGAAATTCCCCTAGCTCTAGCAGTTTTGGCGATCGCCATGATGTCGAACAGCTTAAGCACCATTGATATTGTGGAGCAGCAATCCGGCTATGGCATCTTGGGATGGAATGTTTGGCGACAACCAGCAGGATTTTTGATTTTTTGGATTGCTGCCTTAGCGGAGTGCGAACGGTTACCCTTTGATTTACCTGAAGCAGAAGAAGAACTAGTGGCAGGTTATCAAACAGAATACGCTGGGATGAAATTTGCCCTTTTTTACCTGGGCTCCTACGTGAACCTTGGTTCTCTCAGCCCTAGTTTTTTCGGTTCTGTATCTGGGTGGTTGGGATTTTCCCAATTCCCCTTGAACAACTGGCAGACTGGTTGGGCGTCTCCCCCACTACCTCCTGGCTCCAAGTTATCACTGCCTCCCTGGGCATCATTATGATGGTGTTTAAATCTTACTTTTTCATCTTCATTGCCATTCTGTTGCGGTGGACTGTACCCAGGGTGCGATTGACCAATTGTTAAATTTAGGTTGGAAGTTTTTATTACCCATCGCGTTGGCTAACCTTCTCATTACCGCCGGATTGAAGCTAGCATTCCCTGTTGCCTTTGGTGGATAGTTTTTTACCGAAACTTCAACGACCCATTGGTTTAACCCTAGTCCATCTAATCTTTCTCCGTTTTTCCTCCTATTTCCCTTCTGGAAGCCATGTTTAACAACATTCTCAAACAGGTCGGCGACTATGCAAAAGAAAGTATCCAAGCAGCAAAATATATTGGTCAAGGATTAGCCGTTACCTTCGACCACATGAGTCGTCGTCCCGTAACGGTGCAATATCCCTATGAAAAGTTAATTCCTTCTGAACGGTTTCGCGGAAGAATTCACTACGAATTTGATAAGTGTATTTCCTGCGAAGTCTGCGTCCGGGTTTGCCCGATTAATCTGCCCGTTGTCGACTGGGAATTTAACAAAGCGGCCAAAAAGAAAGAGCTTAAACACTACAGTATTGACTTTGGCGTTTGTATCTTCTGCGGTAATTGCGTGGAATATTGCCCCACCAACTGCCTCTCCATGACCGAAGAATATGAACTCGCCACCTATGAACGCCATGAATTGAACTATGACAATGTGGCGCTGGGTCGTTTGCCCTATAAAGTGACTGAAGACCTCATGGTGAAACCACTAAGGGAGTTGGGTTATCTCCCTAAAGGGGTTCTAGAACCTCAGGATTTACCGAAAGGGAGCCAGCGCGCTGGACAACGTCCGGAAGACCTAGTCAAAACTAAAACTGAAACAGCCGAGTAAGGGACATTTGTCCACACAATTTTTTTAATTAGGAGACAATTTTCTGTGAATTTAGCTGAAGGTGTCCAATTTATTTCCTTCCTTATTCTGTCGGCGCTGGTGATTACGGCAGCCCTCGGTGTGGTTTTGCTGTCGAATATTGTTTACTCGCCTTTCTCTTAGGGGGAGTTTTTATGAGTATCTCTGGGATTTATATTCTGTTGAATGCGGATTTTGTCGCAGCAGCCCAGATTCTAGTCTATGTTGGTGCAGTGAATGTCCTGATTTTATTTGCCATTATGTTGGTCAATAAGCGCCAGGATTTTTCCAAGATACCCGGACGTTGGATTCGAAATCTTTCCACTGCAGTCGTTTGTGGCGGCATCTTTGCCCTGCTCTCCACGATGGTGCTGATTACGCCATGGGAAATTAATTCAGCAGGGCCCTTTGTTGAAGATACGTTAGTGGCTATGGGCAAACATTTCTTCAGTGACTTTTTGTTGCCCTTTGAGCTCGCTTCTGTTTTGCTGTTGATGTCGATGGTCGGTGCAATTATTTTAGCCCGCCGCGATTTAATCCCTGATCTGCCGGAGACAGATGAAACAGGAACAGCATTGACCCTCCCCGAACGCCCCCGGGAGTTAACTTCTTCCTCGAAGTAGACGCGAGTCTTATTGGGATATAGAAACCATCAGCCAGTTCAATTACGGAGCTATATCAACGATTAGAGCAAATCATTGTCAAGTTGCGTCCAGCGTGCAGCCGCAAGGCCACCCTTGAATGGTTTTTCCTCTTGCTGTGGGGCGTTCTATTGACGACCCAACCGTCGGCTATGACCACCTACCTCAACGTCTTAGGTCTGGGTGAAGGATACATAGTTGTAGTACAGCAATTAATCCAGCTTTTTTAATTCATAAGTATTAGCTTTGTTTGATGTCTTGAGAAGTTTGACAAGGTTTTAGGTGTAATTCAACTCGGGAAATAACATCCGTATGCAGAAAAGGTTTACTAATATAATCAACTGCGCCTAATTCCAACCCTTTCATGATGCTCTTGTTATCTGTTAATGCTGAAATAAAAATGATAGGAATATCTTTCACATGAGGCATTTGTTTAAGCCGTTGGCAGACTTCAAACCCATCCATACCCGGCATCATAATATCGAGTAAAATCAAGTCGGGAACTACCGTTGTAATGAGATCGATTCCATTTTTACCATCCATTGCTTGGTACACTTCCCAGCCACATTTTTTTAATAAAGTTTCTAAGACTTTTAGGTTGACTTTGCTGTCATCAATAATTGCAATCTTGGTAGGGGTAATGGTTTCCATCCCAATTATTTTGCTTGGTAAAGATAAATAATATAAGCATAGTTGAATTTCAAAAGATCTCTCTCAGCAATTTCACGGAACTTTCACAATGAGACACAAGTTTTATTGACGATGGCACTAGTCTGTAGAAGGAGTAATATCTGGGTGGTGCAGAAAAGTCACCGGAGTGCGAAAGCCCTATCCCGACTGTATTTTTTATGAAGCTAGATAGTCAGATCGGACACGATGAAAAACTAAACACACCAACACTTCCCAGATGGATCAACGCCATAACTGGCAAAAACTGGAGCTTAATTGCCCCCAAATTTACCGAGACACAATCGAGATAGACCATGGTGCGGTTACATTGAAGCGTTGTCATTTAGCCGCTGTAGCGCAAGATGAGGGCTTCCCTTGCCTGTTCACGGTCATCAAAATGGATTTTTTCGGTTCCTAAAATTTGATAATCTTCATGGCCTTTCCCCGCAATTAAGATCCCATCGCCCGGTTTTGCTTCCCGAATGGCTTCGCGAATCGCTGTTGCCCGGTCGCCAATCACCAGGGGGTCAACCTCTGCGGGAATCCCTTGCACAATATCAGACAAAATTTGTTCGGGGTCTTCGGTGCGAGGATTATCGGACGTAACAACTGCCACATCAGACAATTGGGCGGCGATTTTACCCATTAAGGGCCGTTTGGTTCGATCCCGATCGCCACCACAGCCAAACACACAAATTAGCTGTCCGCGGATGAAGGGACGAGCTGCATTGAGGGCATTTTCTAAACTATCCGGGGTGTGGGCATAGTCCACCATGACGGATACATCTTGGTCTGGACTGATTTTGACCTGTTCCATGCGGCCCGGAACACCCATAAAATTGGGTAACGCGGTCAACATTGCTGCAACGTCCAGCCCCAAATGATAGCCCGTGGCGATCGCCGCCAGCAGATTGGCTAAGTTGAACTGGCCCACTAGGGGGGACTCAAAGGCAAATTTCCCCGCTGGCGTAACCATGATTCCTTTAACCCCGGTGGGTTGATAGTCCAACGCCTTGGTATGAAAATCGGCAGTACTATCGGTCACGGCATAGGTCAGCACCTTTTCGCGGGGTAGGCGATCAATCAGCTTTTTGCCGTAAATATCTTCTAGGTTAATCAACGCCCGCCCGGTCAAATAATGCTGCTCAAACAGCAGTGCCTTCGCGGCGAAATAGGCCTCCAT
Organism: Merismopediaceae cyanobacterium; assembly: GCA_942490695.1. Classification (GTDB taxonomy): domain Bacteria; phylum Cyanobacteriota; class Cyanobacteriia; order Cyanobacteriales; family Microcystaceae; genus Synechocystis. The sequence continues at coordinate 110,852 of CALNXU010000012.1, forward strand.
GGTGCCGTGGAAATCCAAGTGATCCTGGGTGAGATTGGTGAAAATGGCACAGTCAAATTCACAGCCCAGCACTCGCCCTTGGGACAGAGCATGGGAGCTAACTTCAAGAACCGCATATTCATTCCCTGCCGCCAGGGCCGCCGCCAACTGACTCTGGAGTTGGGGTGAAAAAGGGGTGGTGTGGGTTGCTGTTTTTTGATACCCAGACCAGCGGGTATAAAGGGTTCCCAATAAGGCGATCGCCTGGGATTGCTGCTGGAAAAAATACTCCACTAAATGGGTGGTGGTGGTTTTCCCGTTCGTTCCGGTCACACCAATTAACTTCAGGGTTTTGCCCGGATAGTCGTAGAAAGCAGCGGCCAGCTTGGCACAGACCGTCACCATATCCTCAACCGCAATTACACATTGATCTCCTTGCCCCGGCACTTTTTCTAGCGCCGCTTCACTCACCACTGCGGCGATCGCCCCCGCCTCCATCGCACCGGGCCAAAATTCACCACCATCCACCCGCGTCCCCGGCATACCGATAAAAAGTGTCCCCGTAGAACAGGTCTGGGAGTTGGTAGAAAGACCGGTGACGGTTTGGTTTAACGCCGGATAACGATCCGGTTCACTGGTTACCCAAGGCGCAACAGCAACAATTTCTGGGATCGCAGCAAATAATTCTCCTAAGGTGACCATCGATACCTTTCCCCTAATCAATAAACAATGCCAGTAAGCGGAGTTAGCCCTAATTGAAGGTCACTATACCGGAGTTGTTCCTTCTCCGCCCAACAGAAACCGACAGAACTCATGACGGCGACGACTACGGTGTAAAGTTCGACCCCCTGGCGATCGCCAGGGGGCTGAGGTCATGGCCCAAAGGTCTGAAACGTTACAGATGCGTCTGCGTTAGTCTCAAAGTTATTAATTTTGGGTGTCCGCATCCTGCTGCATGCCTTCCCCTGTTTTTTGAATGGTCTCGCCAGTCTTTTGAATGGCCTTGCCTGTGCCTTCTTGAACAGCAGCTCCTGTTTGTTTGACCGCATCTCCAGTCGCATCAACGGCTTTCTGAGTCCCTTCCCCGACTCCAGCGGCGGACTCCTTCACCGCGTCAGTGGCTGTCCCAGTAGCCTCCTTAACTTTTTGGGCCTCTTGCTCAATATCCTTTTGCATGGCTTTACCACTTTCTTTGACTGCGTCACCTGTTTGTTCGAGAGCTTCCCCACCTTCTTGTTTAATCGTTTCAGTTGTGTTGTCACAGGCGGTCAAAGATAGACCAAGTAGTAGCATTGATGCAAGTAAGAGCTTTTGAATATTCATTTTCTTGTTACCTATAAGGTTGTGTTGATGAACTAGCTGATAGCAGAAGCTATACATACCATTGGCGAAAGGATAAACTGAATCAAGCTGTCAGAAATGTTATCTGTGCTCAATATTTTATGATCTTTGCCAGATATGGGGCGTGATGATTTGAGATGTATTTATTCTGTTACTTTACCTCACTTTTACCCTGTTTTTGTTAGGAAGTAGCCCCTGAGATTCTTGGTTATCCCCCCATTCCCCAACGAGTGAATCGCCCATATAACGGTAGTCTCCGGCAGATACGTCGTTGTAAGAATAAGTTCGTAAATCATGACAAAGTAGTAAAAGTGCTCTACTCTTCGCATCGTTATAACCGTTAATGTCGTTAGCGATAGAGAAGGTCATAAGCCGTCGTCCCTAACAGTCGAGGCATGAGCATGGGGAAAGTTCAATCTCAAGTAACGAATTTGTATGGAGTGGGGATTTCTAAAAAAGCAGTTTCAACGATTATCCCAAATGATTTCAACGACCAACTGACTATTTCTTTAGGGCTTCAAATCCAGACACAATATCAAGGAGTTCTCCCGTAATCGAATTTTGGCGTTGCTGTCGGTACTCTGTATTTAAATCCAAGAGACGCTCTTCAATATTTTTTTCGGCTGCCTGCATCGATGAAAGTCGTGCGGCATTTTCACTGGCCAGGGATTCAACCGTGGCTCGATAGAGCGCGATAAATAGGTACTGACGGATCAGCCCGGAAAATAAGGGTTGCCATTGGTGGTTCACCATCGGCAGAGCAGAGGAGTTCCAGGGGCGATGTTCCAGTTGGTCTAACCAAATGGGGTCAACGGGCAACAGTTGCAACATGAATGGTTGAAACGTTGTCACGGAGATGGACTGATTATAGAACAAAAAAATTGTTTTGACGCCAGGGTGGGACAAGGTGGCTTGCTTTCCTCGCACTCTTCTCTGGCGACTATGCTTAGAAGAACGCCATTGCTCGATCGCCAATAGGAGGTCTTGAATTAAAAAGGGGGTACCAGCAAGGGAACTGGGCAAAGAAAACTGTTGTTGCGGGGGTGTTCGCCGCTTCCAGGTAAGGAATCAGTCTCGCCCCCACCGCTGCGAGGAGACATTGACCGGGTTGAATATGGCGGTGTTGGAGTTGTTTGAGGGCATAGGTGACAAGCTGCTCGTTGAACTGGCCACAAAGCCCATGGTCGGAACCAAATAAAATGACCCCAACCAAGTCACTATCTGGAGATGACGGCGAAAGGGAAAGATGATCGACGGGGTTTTCTGAAAAGTGTCGTTGCCGCAACAATCCCTGGAATCCAAGTTCGAGGGTGGCATTGTAGTGGGTGAGGGAAGTACAGGCTTTTTCATACTGGCGAATACTGACCATGGCCAGCGCTTTCATGGTCCGGACAACAGCCTGCAGATCTTCAATGCCATGAATTTGGGCTTCGAGGGCGTCAAGGGTGGGCATGGGTGACGGGGGAAATAAGGCGTCAATGATAGTGAGGTAACGTTGGCTTTCTTTTGATTCTCTGTCCACTGCCAGCAATATTAGGGTGGCAACTTGACCGTGAAAACCCCTGAAACCAAGCATTTCATGGAATTCACAATGGGGAGATCGCCTTCGACAGCCCTTGCAATAGGGTGTCGCGTTCAGCATCTGTCAAGGCACTGCCACCGTGGATAAGGTCACACAATTCGGGCAGTTGATTGGTCATGGTCTGGGTCAATTGTTGTTCGACCCTACCCACTTGGTCGAGGTGAATGTTATCTAGCCAACCACTGATGACGGCCACCAAAATGGCAATCTGCTCGGCGGCATCGAGGGGATGGGATTGACGCTGTTTTAATACCTCCCGGATACGACGACCCCGTTCGAGAGTTTGTTGGGTTTGTTCATCTAGCTGGGTGCCAAAGCGAGCAAAGACTTCGATTTCTTGAAACTGGGCATAGGAGAGGCGAAGGTCTCCAGCGACAAAGCGGTAAGCTGGAAGTTGGGTTTTACCGCCCACCCGCGACACCGATTTCCCCACATCCACAGCCGGAAAAATACTTTTCTGAAAAAGGTCTGGGGACAGATAAATTTGACCATCAGTAATGGAAATTAGATTGGTCGGAATGTAGGCGGAGAGATTTTGGGCTTGGGTTTCGATAATTGGTAGCGCCGTGAGCGATCCGCCGCCCAAAGCCTCACTGAGATGGGTGGAGCGTTCTAGTAACCGCGAGTGGAGATAAAAAATATCACCGGGGTAGGCTTCGCGACCGGGGGGGCGACGCAGTAATAAGGATAGTTCACGGTAGGTGCGGGCATGGTGGGTGAGATCATCGTAAACAACGAGCACGTCATTTCCCTGTTCCATGAAATATTCGGCCATGGTGGTGGCCCCATAGGGCGTGATGTACTTCAATCCCAGGGGGTCCTGCCCCGCAGCAACGACCACAATGGTGTAGGCCATCGCGCCTTGTTCTCGTAGGGTGGCAATGACCTTGGCGATCGCCGCTGACCGTTGCCCAATGGCGCAGTAAATACAGATAACATCCTTATCTTTTTGGTTGAGGATAGTATCAATGGCGATCACCGTTTTCCCAGTTTGGCGATCGCCAATAATCAATTCCCGCTGTCCGCGACCAATGGGAATCAGAGCATCCACCACCTTTAACCCCGTTTGTAACGGCTCAGTCACCGGGGCTCGGTCTAGAATCGCCGGTGCATCTCGCTCAACGGGCCGATGTTCGACCGCATCCAAAACTCCCTGGTTATCTAGGGGCTCTCCCATCACCGTGATCACCCGTCCGAGTAATACTTCCCCCACCGGTACATCCATCACCCGGTTAGTACGGTAAACCTCATCGCCGGCTTGCAGATACTGGCTATCGCCTAACAAAATGACACCAACTTCTTCAGGGTCAAGGTTAAAGGCAATGCCCAACAGTGGTCTACTGCTGGAATTTCCCCCGGCCCTGGGGAAGCACACCAATTCATCGGCCCGCACCCCCGGTAACCCGGACACATGGGCAATGCCGGGTCTCACGGATTTCACTGAGCCTGTCTCACGAATCGTAAGGGCGGCTACGTAATCGGCTAATACCTGCTCAATCAGAGAACAAGCATCCTGAGAGACAGTTTGAACCTGGTGATGGGGAACGTTCATAGCAAGGGGCTTTTTATTGAGTTAAGGCGTCAGACAAGCGCTGCTCCAGGTTGTGCAGGTAAGTGTCCAGGCTCCAGACAATCTCCTGTCCCGCGATTTTGAGTTCGATTCCGCAGATCAAGTGGGAAGAAGTCACAAAGTCAATCGGCTGGGTAATGGCAAATTGAGTGTGTAGTTCGTCCCTAAGCTGATGACGCAGATCAGACGGTAACTCAAAACTGGTGCGCACTATCGGCTGGTCGGTTTGGCCCGAGGCAAGGGTTTGACATTGGGCCGGGCCGAGGTGGTGGAGGCGGTCGCAAAATACCTGCACAATTTGCCGCTCCAGATCAGCATTGGCGAGATCGATTAATGCTTGGCGGGTGATTGCGGTGGTTTGGTGAATGATCTTTTGTTGCAAGGTACGAAAAAAGGCGGTCTGTTCTTGATGCAGTTCCACTTGCCACGCCGTCCTCTGCTCGGTTATTTCTTGCCGAATTTGTGCCAGTTGATGGTGTCGTTCTTGATCGGCGTCTGCTCGGGCCTGGGCCAGTAATGCCGACCGCTGATCCTGAAAGTGTTGCTGTTGGTCTTGATAGTTTGTCAGCAACTGTTGGGCTTCAGCCTGTAGACGTTCTGATTCTTGCCACCGCTCTTGGATCAACCCTTGACGTTTGTGCATCACCCTGAGAATGGGTTTATACAAAAACCATCGTAGTAGGATAACCAAAATCAAAAAATTGAAGATCTGGGCAAAAACAGTGAACCAATTAATTAGCATTTTATCTGACTAAAAAGTGATTCCAGAACGGATTGACGAACAGTAAAATCATCGCAACGACTAGGCAGTAAATCGAGGTGGATTCCACCATCGCCAGCCCCACAAATAGGGTGCGGGTAATCACATTGGCTTTATCCGGTTGCTGGGCGATCGCCCCCAATGCTCGCGCAACAGCCCAACCTTCACCAATGGCTGGAGCGATGGAGCCAATTGCCATTGTTAGTCCGGCGGTCAGCATCGCCACTGCACCGATAAATGCTAAATCACTCATGACTGTTCTCCTGGATAGAGGTTGGATGACTGGGTTTTTGTACGCTGGTCGCCGAGGCGATATAGACCATGGCCAATACGGCAAATACATAGGCCTGAATTACTCCGAATACCAACCCCAGTAGCTGCATCACGATGGGCACAAACAGCGGCACTAGCGAGAGTAAAATCGCTGCCAGTAAATTACCACTCATGATGTTGCCAAATAAACGCACAGCCAACGCTAGGGTGCGTGAAAATTCGCCAATAATTTGAAATGGCAGCATGATGGGCGTCGGTTGGACATAGCTCTTTAAATAACGCCCTAGTCCCTGCTGACGAATACCAAAAATCGGGACTGCCACGAAAACGCATAGCGCCAATGCTGCCGTCGTAGAAAGGGAACCCGTGGGTGCATGGTAGCCGGGCACCACTGTCAACAAATTAGCGGTGACAATGAATAAAAACAACGTCCCCACAAAAGATAAATAGGGTTCTGGGTCTTGCTGGGTAATATCTCGAATTTGCCTACAGATGCTATCGACTAACAACTCTAAAATATTTTGCCAGGGGGGTAATTGCGGTCGCACGGATAATTGTCGGGTTACCCAGGCCGCTATCCCCACCAACAACGCCATGGTGAGCCACGTGAATAACAAGGTGGCATTAATCACCACCGGTTCTCGCGCATAAATTACGATATGGTCAGGGCTAATTTCCATGTCAATCCTCCAAGGCCAGAAAACCACTCAGGGAGGTTTGTGGTCGCCAGCGAGCAATCAGCAGTGTACGGGCGAACAAAAACCCGGCCAAGGCGATTAATAATCGCTCCCAATGGCCATCCACGATTAAATTAAACCCCACCAGCGCCACAGTGATCCGAGCGATCCCACTACCAACCATCAACACAACCGGATGCTGACTGGTGACCAATCGCTTTACCGTTATCCACAAGCAACTGAAATAAAACAGCCCTAGAACGAACCCCATCGGTAATGCCAATAGATTGGGTAATAACAGGTGAGTCACTGTGTCCATGACTATGCTCCTTTAGTGGGCAATTGTAAAAATTGTTTTTAAGGTGAATGTTGAGGCTGAATCCGCATTCCACATTCCTCATTATTACTGTTCTTGTTGAATCCAGTACCAAGCGCTCCAACACCCCAACACAGTTCCGACCAACAGCAACATGAGGGTCCAAGAATAGGGGCTGGGCCAACGTCGATCAATCCACCGCCCGAGGGCAATGCCCAATAATGTCGGCACTATGACCGACCAGCCCACCATACCAAAGAGGCCCAGACCAGACCACAGACTACGATCGCCTTCCCGACGTGCCTGTACTTTACGCCGCGACTTTGCACCGACCTGCCGTTCAAAGATCCGGCGATCGCGCTGGTGGGATTTAGAAGCAGAACGAGTCCGTTTCATAGATTGCCTCCCAAATCGATTAGCTCGCGGATAAAGTGGGTTTCTAGGCGGGACAACGAATTTCGAGCTTGTTGCTCACGCTCATCAAGGTGCTGGAATTGCTGCTGTACGGCCTGTTGTAGCGACTCAATGGAGTCTCCTCTAACTGCGTTTTTGACCGATATCCACACGGACTCCCCCTGCTTGACCAAAATGCCGTCATTGATCGCCAAAAACACCTCATCTCCAGTCTCTAACTCAAAGGACAAAATGCCTGGAACGAGGATGGCAACCAGATCAACATGCTGGGGCAGTAAACAAAAGAGACCGGCTTGTCCCTCGGCAGTAACTTTGACCACTGCTTCATCGACTAATACGTTTGTCGGTTGCATGACATGGAGATGCATTATCGTTGCGCCTCCTCAATGCCGCCAATCATGTAAAGGGTGCTTTCGGGGTCGTGGGCAAAGTCATCATTAAGGATACGATCACACCCCTCCAGCGCGGCCGCTAAGGAAACTAACCGTCCCGGTTTACTGGTAAATTGCTCCGTGGAAAAGAACGGTTGAGTTAAAAACCGCTCCAAGCGACGGGCCCGATTAACAATATGGCGATCGTCCGCCGACAGCTCTGCCATTCCCAGCATCGCGATCATATCCTTTAACTCGTCGTAGGTTGCTAAGGTGTGCCGTACCCTCTGGGCGATTTCATAATGGTGTCGACCGACTATCGTCGGCATCAACATTTTTGAACTCGACCGCAAGGGATCAACCGCCGGATAAAACCCCTCGCTGGCCCGTTTGCGAGAGAGCACAATGGATGCCGACAGATGCCCAAAAGTATGTACCGCCGCCGGGTCAGTAAAATCATCAGCCGGTACATACACAGCCTGTACAGAGGTAATGGCACCAGTGGTGGTACTGCTAATTCGTTCTTCCAGGGCAGCCAACTCCGTTGCGAGGGTCGGCTGATAACCCACTCGTGAAGGCAATTCCCCCATTAACCCTGAAACTTCTTGCCCCGCCTGAATAAACCGAAAAATATTGTCGATTAGCAACAGCACATCTTGGTGGGAGTCATCGCGAAAATATTCCGCCATGGTGAGTGCCGCATGGCCAACACGGAAGCGAGCCCCTGGGGGTTCATTCATTTGTCCGAATACCATCACGGTATGATCAAGTACCCCTGCCGCCTGCATTTCGCGGTAAAGTTCTTCTGCTTCTCGACTACGTTCACCAATGCCACAAAACAAGCTAATTCCTTGGTGCTGACTGACCATGTTATGAATCATTTCCGTAATCAGCACTGTTTTTCCGACCCCCGCCCCGCCAAACAGTCCGGCTTTCCCTCCCCGCTCAATGGGCGCTAACACATCGATCACTTTGATTCCCGTTTCGAAGATTTCAGACCGTGTAGATTGCTGCATTAGCGGAATGGCCGCTTGATGAATGGAACGCCACGCCACGCCAGTCGGGAAATCTCGCTGATCGATGGGAGTACCAAACACGTTAAACATACGACCCAGTAGGGTCTGCCCCACTGGAACCTGTAACGAATGGCCTAGGTTCACCATGGTTGACCCCCTAGCCAAACCGGAGGTAGAAGTCAAAGCAATTCCTCGCACCACCGTCGCATTGAGATGGGCAATAACTTCTACGACGACACCGCCATCGTCCCCTGAATTCAGCCGACTTAAATAGGCTGGTAAACGTTGAGGAAATTGCACATCTACGATACTGCCCCGTACAGATACCACGGAACCCAGATTACTGGGGGAATCTATTGTTTTCTGCATAGTCATCGCTCTTCTGGGGGTGACGAAGAATCTTGCGCTAGGAGCGGTCTACAATGATGGACTGACGTTACAACTGGACTTAAATTTCGACAGTTTAGAATTAGAATGGCATTTATGGGGTTTACAGAAAGACTCTAACCCTAAAACTGATTTTCATTAGCACCAACCCCTCCGAAACTGTCATCAAAACTTTCGCCATTGCTGGGAAAAATTTCAGAAACCATATGCCAAAATCTAGTCGTCGCTGTAGCCCCTATTTAAAAGGGAAGTTCCTAGATAAATTGGGACTAAAAGCACCATTCAACTATCTTCAATTTTTCCGTTGAACTCAGTGGATAAATGAGACAAAATTTCAGTGAAATCGGTACTGGTCTGGCGACAGCTCTAGTTTTGGACTCTAGTTCCATTTTCTCACGCTTTTGGGCTTCTACATCCGGAACATTGCATTTTATTTCTCCTTTTTTCGCCTCTCTATACTACCCCTTTTACAGACCAGCACCGGCTACTCTTCATAATACTCAGGCATCTTTTCTCGACGGGTTTCGGGAATATTGACACGGGTCGGAGTATAGCTATCGGGCTCTGTTTCATCGTCCCAAACATCCCCTTCGACACCGTCTGGCTCATCATACTCATAGGTAGACATCGGCTCTGGGGAGGGAGTCGTGACCACTTCTGCCTCTCCCCAATTGTCAACTTCATAATCATCATATTCAGGTTCGGGTTCTGAATAGGGCATGGGGGCGGCTTGGCGACGGGGGGGCGGCGCGGGGCGGCTTTCTTCCCAATCATCTTCATGCCACCGCTCTTCCATGATGGGTTCAGGCTGGCGTACTTGCACCGGGGTTCGTACCGGGATGCCACTTCCCAACTGATTTTCTGGACGGGCTGTGGGAGGGTAATACATATCTTCTTCTGTCTGCTCCCAGGCGGGACGCCCAATACCCAAACGCTCCAATAGTCCGACGCTTAATTGGCTAAGGCGCTCTTCTGCTCCTTCAAACACAATGAGGCGATTAGGACCGCTGCTCACGACCTCATCAATTGATAATTCGTAGGTGCTAATTAATTGATCCGGAATTTGGGGTAACCCCAACGAGGCAATGATAATTGAGGAGACCTTGCCACTTTCCAAGTCAAACTGAAAATCCCTTACCCGCCCCAGGGGTTCGCCCGTTTCCGTGACCACTTCGCTGTTCACCAGTGGCGAATACAGGTCAACTTCCACTAGTTCAAATACATCTTCATTTTCAACTAGCACCACGTCCCCAGTTTGAACAATGCTGTTTAGATAGAAGTATTGGGGCATTCCCGACAAGGAAAGTAGGTTATCCCGCAGCCCTAAGGCGACAATTTCTCGCCGATCCACGTCCACTAAAACGTCTTTGACCACCCCTAATTTTTTACCACTATTGCGGGTGATAACTTGTGTATTTATGAATTCGTTTCTAAGTCGGATATTATCTAGGGTCATTGTGGTTAGGCGATCGCCGTCGAAGCGGATAGTCTAGTAACGAAAAAGAAGAAACAGAGGGGACGGAGTCCAGGATGAGCCAGGAGATTGCTAGCGCCAGAGTGACAACCAGTGTTGCATGACTTAACACAATGGACAGCTTTAGACTTTTAACTAATGTAAATCATTTTAGCGAATCCCTAAATTTTCTTGGCGTAATGAGCCGAATTAACCATAAAACTGAGTCGGGGTTGAGGCGATCGTTGCCCGGTGAACAGGGGAAAGACACCATTGAAGGAAGTCTACAGTCTAGTGGGAATGGAAGGCTCCGGCTTCAGGGAAAAAACTGGCTTCTAGAGTCGTGACTGTCGCCCCCAAAGATTCGACTAAGCTAACCAACACTGGATCGGCAATAAACCGCAGGTAATGCTCTGTGACTTCCAGCGGTACATGACGATTACCCAAATGATAGGCAGCTCGCAATAGGGTGAGGGGGTGAACACTGGTGACCTCCATCAAGGATTCCCGGACGGCCAGGATTTGTAATACTTCTCCAGAGTCGGCTACTAGATATTCATTGGGGATTAACCGCGTCCCGCGCGGGAGTTGCACCAGAAGCGGCGGTAACCCCGGCGGGTCATAGCGATAGCGGCTACGGCTGCGTTCTTCGGCGGTTAGGGCTAATTGCCCCTGGGGTTCACCATCAATGTGGGAGACTTGTTGGTGAAAAACCAGCATGGTTATTGCCGTGCCCGAATGATAGCCCGTTGGACTTGACGCTTAAAGGCTGCATCTTGACGCGCTTTTTCCGTGATTTGATTAAATTCTTGGGCGGATAAACCACTATCTTTCGCGATCTTTTTCGAGTTATTGCAAAAATCAACGGCAACTTTTTGGGCTTTTCGGGGAAGTTTCCTAATACTGTTTTTATTCGTACAAATTAACTTGGGTGGCACACGCCCTATCATATCTTGGATGGTTTGAAACGCTTTTTTTCGCTCGGTTTCGATTTGCAAAACCGCTTTGGCGTAGCGGTTGATTTTATCTGCAGAAAATTCTTGGGAATGGGCCACTTGACGGAGCACAACGGTGGCTGGTTGCCAACGAAATTCTGGGACAAGACCCCCAAAAATCCCAAATAAGGCGAGGGTATTGGCGATAAAAAAACGACTTATCACCGTGTTTAAGCTGTAATGGGATCGAAAGCTTTTAACCATGCGCCTAGCCGCTGTTGAGTAAGGGGATTCAGGTAATCCTTTGCGTTTTCTTTCTTGTTTGAATTACTTTTGTAATGAGATGTTCCGCAATGGGGGGTTGGCTAGCGAGATAACCTCTGCCAAAGACATAATGCAATGGGGGTAAAAAGACAGTGACAGCAGCGGATTCCCAGGGAAGTCCAGCCACGATAAAAACGTCGTTTCAACACCAAACTGTTTTGCGGGACGAGTTGGTGACGGGACTCAACATTTTACCGGGGGGACATTATCTCGATGCGACGGTGGGGGGAGGGGGACACAGTGAGGAATTACTGCAAGCCCGTATTCCTCTCCATTTAACCATTATTGACCAAGACCACCAGGCGATCGCCGCAGCCATCACCCGGCTCCATCCCTTGTAGCGCAATTGAATCACGACAAGATTGCGGTTAGCTTGACGACCTGGCGGGGCAATTTTGCTGATTTTCCGGGGCATTCCCATCAATTTGATGGCATCATCGCCGACTTAGGGGTGAGTTCCCCCCAATTAGATCAAGCAGAACGGGGCTTTAGCTTCCGGCAAACGGCACCGCTGGACATGCGCATGGATCAGACCCAACCCCTGACGGCGGCCGACATTGTTAACCATTGGTCAGAAAAAGACTTGGCGCAGATTATTTATGAATACGGCGAAGAACGTCTTTCCCGTCGCATTGCCCGCAACATTGTGCAACAGCGTCCTTTTCAAACCACCACTGATTTGGCTGGGGCGATCGCCCGTTGGGTTCCGGGAAAATATCGCCATGGTCGTATACATCCCGCCACCCGCACGTTCCAGGGTTTAAGGATTGCGGTCAATAATGAACTCGGCTCATTAGAGCAATTGATTGCCCAGGGTAGTCAGTGGCTGAAATTGTCAGGCCGCCTGGGCATTATTAGTTTCCACAGCCTGGAAGACCGCATTGTCAAGCATCGTTTTCGGGATCATGCCGACCTGAAAGTACTGACTAAAAAGCCCATCCGACCCAGTCCCGCTGAGCAGCGACAAAATCCCCGTGCCCGTTCTGCTAAGCTCCGGTGGGCAGAACGGGTCTGATGGAATTTGCCATGACAGGATTAGGGATTAGGCCATAGGGTGATGACAGTGGAGCGGTTAGTGGCCAAAGCAGGCATCGGTTGAATGTCAAGTTTGGGCCAGTCTTCCTTGCGTCAACTCCCCCCCGGTAAAATAAACTGTTGGCAAGGTTATGGCGATTTTGGGGCTGAACAGAGCCCCCTCACTTAAAGGGGGAAGCGCAACCAAACAACATCCTGCTTCCCCATGGGCCGCCTACTATCTCGCCCTTTTATTATTCATTAAATAACAAGCAATTATGGTCTGGACACAAGCATTGGCAGCAAACGAACTCCCCCCCGGCGATCGTAAAGTGGTAAAAATCAATCAAACACCCATTCTGCTCCTCAACCTAGATGGCACGTTTCATGCCGTCAGTAATCAATGTCCCCACCTCAAGTTACCGCTGAAGACGGGCAAAATTCAGGACGGGGCGATCGTTTGTCCGTTCCACCGCAGCGCCTTTGATTTGTGCAGTGGGGCAGTAGCTGATTGGACGCCCTTTCCCCCGGTCGTTGGGAAACTGATGGGAAAAATGTCAGCCAAAAAAGCATTGCCCGTTTTTCCGGTGCGGGTGGAGAATGGTCAAATTGAAGTGGATCTGGCGGCTTAGGGTTACTTCCCAACGAACAGCCCATTGTCTCCGGGTCCCATAACCCCCGCCACAAATCTCGGCATTTACCCTAACCCTACCCGGTACGACCTGCCATGACCTGCCGCATATATTGACTCCAGAGGCTGACAGCCAGTGCACTGCTGCCGCTGGTGGGTTGGCTGTCGTCATTTCCCAACCAAACTCCAGTTACGAGATGTCCTTGGGGGACAAACCCAATAAACCAGAGGTCTACCCCCTGATCGGTTGTGCCGGTTTTACCTGCTGCACCATAGCCAATCTGGGCGGCGCTGCCTGTCCCTTCATTGACCACGGCCTGGAGTAATCGAGTCATCCGGGCGGCGATCACCGGGGAGACGACTTGTCGTTGGTGTTGCGGCTCTTCTTGGGCCTGATAAATTTTGCGACAGGTAAACACACTTTCTGTATGGGTACATTCACTGCCATCTCGAATTTGACGAATGCCGTGGGGCCGTTGCCAAATTCCATTGTTGGCGATCGCCCCATACGCTCCAACCATATCCAGTACCCGGACTTCACTTTGACCCAGCACCAAACCCGGTTCTTTTTTCAGGGACGATTTAACCCCAAAATCATTGGCGAGTTTAATGACCCGATCCAGAGTGGCCGCCTTCCCCAGCCGTAGGGCAACAGCATTTTCCGACTGAATCAACCCTTGGGCTAGGGTGATAGCAGGGGCATCGCCACTCCGTTCACAGGCTTTGTAGGCAGTGCCCATCCAGGTGAAGGCATCACAGGAAATCGGAGACTGTTCGTCATACCCTCCGGCGATCGCCGCTGTGTAAGCAAACAGTTTAAACGTCGAGCCGGGTTGACGTTCAGCTTGGGTCACGCGATTAAATTGACTTTGTTTAAAATCTTTTCCCCCCACCATGGCTAAAATTTCTCCGGTGCGACTGTCGAGGGTTACCAGTGCTCCTTGATCAAACTGATATTCTTTCCCCGCTGTGGCTAGAAACTGACGCATCGTTTTTTCCGCTATCTGCTGCATCTTCAGGTTTAAGCTGGTTTCCACCACAAAGTTGCCTTCATTGGCCACGTTTTCCCCCAGCAATTGATTGAGTTCCCCGAAGACATAACTATAAAAATAGGGGGCATAGCGAGACGAGAGGGATTGGACCGCACGGCGGGAAACTTGAATGCGGGAGCGTCGGGCACGATTCGCTTCCTGGGCATTAATCATGCCCAACATGGCCATGCGGCCGATAATACGGTTCCGCAACTCCACCGATGTTTGGTAGTCATCAATAGGATTAAACGCATTGGGGGCGGGTAACATGGCCACTAGAGTTGCGGCTTCACTAATATCTAATTCCCGCGCTGATTTATCGAAGTAGAACTGGGAAGCATCCTCAAATCCATAATTCCCTGCCCCTAAATAAACCCGATTGAGGTAGGCCAACAGCAATTCGTTCTTGCTATAAACAGCCTCTAGCTTCAGCGCCATTAACATTTCCCGGATTTTTCGTCCGGCTGTATTTTCTCGTCCGACCACCGGAAACAAGCTCCGCGCCAACTGTTGCGTTAGGGTACTAGCCCCTTGCTTGATAGTGGGGTCTTGGCGATAAAGATAAATCGCACGGGTTAAGCCGATGGGGTCAACCCCTAAGTGCCAATAAAATCGGGTATCTTCTGAGGCAATGACAGCTTGGGGTAGATAGGGAGAAAAGGAAGCCAGCTGATCAAACTCCCGATGAATATCTTGTTGAATGGGGCTGATTTCTGTCCGTCGGTCGGCGGCAAACACTTTCACCGGCGCTTTTTCAACCGTGGGTAAAGGACGCACCGGAACCTGACCCCATAACCAGGCGATCGCCCCTCCGGCCAACAAACTCCCCAGCAGTCCGAGCACCAATCCCCCCCGTAAAGCCTTTAACCAGATAGAGGGAGGGTTGATAAACCGTAACGTTGGCACATTAGCCAACTCGGGTGGCCCCAGCGTAATCATGTCGCCGTGGTGCAGACGATGGCTTTTAAGGCGACGACGGTCTAAGTAAATACCATTACTCGAGCTTTCATCCCGCAGAATGAACTGTTGAGGATTTGCCGAGTCTCGACGTAGTGAGCAGTGTAGATGGCTAATAAGGGGGCTGTTTAAGCGGATGTCACAGCGGGAACTGCGACCAATGTGGTATTGCTCTCCTAGTAATGGAAACAGGCGTTTTTGCCCATCGTCCTGAATCCGGAGCTTGGGAACCTTTGACCCTTTTTTAATCAATACTTTTTGCCCCGATCCACGGGTCTGGGTGGACTTGGTCTTTTGACCCTTCCTTGATGGTGTCGATGCTTTGCGAGGACGGGAAACCATAGTCATGGGGCAACGGGGCAGTCCAATTTTAAACTAAATTTTGCTGTACTACTTTTTTGCGCTTTTTGCTGCAATCAGTCCGACAATTGTTTTTAACTGACATTTTCGGTATCAATACTGTTCCATTTTCTAGCGGGGGTGCTCCCAATGGAGCCTGGCCCACACGACTATTTTTCGGGATTAATTTGTTCTGAAATCAGGCGCTAACGCCGTCAGCATCCGTTGGATACACTGTTGCGCTTTTTGATCCAACCGTGTCCAATCCACCGCTCCTGTTTCACTGAATAAATGCTGATCAATCTCCACCAGGAGGGGGTTTTGATTGCCGGGGAGGTTATCAACAAATGGTTCCGGCTGGTAATTGGCAAAACAAACCTGAAAGCATAAATCCCAGACCTCCACCACATACTGGCGATCGCCCTTTTCCAGAATCAGTTGATGGCCGGGAATGGGGGTTGCCACTTCCTCGTACCGACTCTTACCATCAAAGCTTTCGAGCGCTTGACGCAAATTATCCAGAGTGCGGATTAACACCGGTTGCATTAAACAATCCGCCTGTTCCCAAGCTTTTGGCGTGCTAAATTCAGGTTTCATTCAAAAGAGTCATTGCGTTAAATTCATAGCCTTGATAGCATCCCATAATCCCTGGAGATGATGCCTGTTCAAGGGACAATTTTACGCTCATATCGGCATCGCCAATCCTTTACTCGCCAACCATTCAGCATTGTAAATCCGGGATTGATACCGTGCTCCACTGTCACATAGTACTGTCACAATGGTGTGACCCGGGCCCAGTTTTTTGGCCAAGGCATAGGCCGCCCCCACATTAATGCCCACTGAGCCGCCCATAAAAAAGCCGTCTTGACGAAGCAATTGATAAATAACCCGTAAAGCTTCGGTGTCATCTACTTGAATGGCATCATCGATGGGAGCATCAACCATGTTAGCGGTGATACGGCTGTTGCCGATGCCTTCGGTGATGGAACTGCCGCTAGGATTAATTTCCCCCGTTTTCACATAGCTGTATAACCCACTGCCCATGGGATCTGCTACGACACATTTCACCTGATCGGACTGGTCTTTGAGGTACATTGCCACCCCGCATAGGTTCCCCCCGTTCCTGTCGCCGCCACCCACGCATCGATTGAGCCGTCAGTCTGCTGCCAAATTTCAGCCCCTGTCGTGTCGTAATGGGCTTGCCGGTTGGCCACGTTGTCGAACTGGTTAGCCCAAATGGCATTATCTGTTTCTTCGGCTAAGCGGCCAGAGACTTTAACGTAATTATTTGGATCGCGGTAAGGGACGGCAGGAACAGTTTTCACCTCTGCGCCCAGCGTCCGTAGCAGATCAATTTTTTCTTGGGACTGGGTTTCTGGAATCACGATTAAACACCGATACCCCTTGGCATTACAAATATGGGTGAGGCCAATGCCCGTATTACCTGCTGTCCCTTCGACGACCGTCCCTCCGGGTTGGAGTGCCCCGGCTTTTTCCGCTGCTTCAATAATGCCCAATGCGGCTCGATCCTTAACAGAACCACCGGGGTTCAAAAACTCTGCTTTGCCTAAAATTTCACAACCCGTCGCGTCACTAAAACTGTTAAGACGAATGAGAGGAGTATTGCCGATGCTGTCAACAAAGCCTTGTTTAATGTCCATGCCCGATGTTAGGTCTGTGGGATTGGCGGTAAAAATTGGTTTTCATTATCCTACCCCAGGCCGGAATGCGTCCTCTGGGAAATGGGTTGCCCCCTGTGCTGGAGCTGCAGACTGAAAAAGGAGATGATTGCGCTCACCAGCCTCCCTCAACCTACTACTCTGTCAAGTCTGTATTGAAGGATAAAGTCGCCGAAGCTTGAGCCGAGCAATGGATAACTTTGGGCTACTTAAATCCGAACGGCTTCCAATAAACGGGAATAGTAGAAGCGGGTACTCGTCATGTCATTTCGGGCAACGCGGAAACCATTCTCCGTTAACATTTGTTGGATTTCTACTTCTTTATGCTGGTAGGCACGGGTAGTTTTACTCGGGCCGGGGAAAAGTTCACCAATTTTCTTTAACAGGGTTAGCCCCAGGGTTTTGGGGGCAAAACTGAGAATGAGACGTTGGTCTGCTAGGGAAGCAAGATGAGCTATCATCTCGGCTGCTTCTTCTGTCGGATAGTGGATCAAAACATCTAGACAGACAACGGTGTGGAATTTACCCGATAACGTCGATAAGTCCTGGGTAATGAAGGTTGGTTGATTGCGATACTTCAATAGTTTCTGCGCTCTTTGTTGGGCTTCTTCCACCATTTTCGCGGAAATATCACTGCCATAAATCATGGCCCCCGCCGCCGCCAGTGGGATACTTAAACTCCCCACACCACATCCCGCATCACACACCGAGAGTCCGGTCAGATTACCATCCGTTTCTAGCCAGGTTAAGACTTTATCTACGGTTTGCTGATGCCCAACACGAATGTCCCGTTGGACTTTATTGACTTTGCCATCGCCATAGATACGCTGCCAGCGCTCAAATCCAGTGGTATTAAAGTAATCTCTAACAATAATTTTGTCGTTTATGATAGCTTTGCTCATGGTATGGCTAAGGTTCCAAGAGAAGATTTTAATTCAACAATTTGTCAAACAGTTACCTACTCTAACAAACAACACTACGCGCGAAATCCTGGGACTTCCACTAAGGAAGTCATTCTCATCTCTGACCAACTACAACGACAGACTGGACACGAGGCTTCAAGCTCGACGGGTTAAGATTCTGGGTTTCTGTTGGAATTCGGCATCTTTTCAGGCGATCGCCAATTCCTTTCCTCCATAGAAATCCCATCGTCCGTTAAACTTTATTACTAGCTATCGCAATGAAATCTGCCATTGCGCGGACTATAACTGTCTTAGTTATTGACGATCATCAACTCCATCAACCAGGGAGTTGTATTGACACGACAAATATCTTAAGGTCGGCGACATCTTCCGAGACTTTGACTAACCAGCCAGGCTGTCATTGTTTTAATCCATCTGCAATCTTTGGCCCATGCAACACCATCAATTTCGCCGTGCTATTGAAAATCAAGAATTTTTAATTACGGCTGAGGTGACTCCTCCTAAAGGCGTTAATCCAGAGCGGATGCTGGAGGTCGCGGATCAATTACGGGGACGTGTCCATGCCGTTAACGTCACGGATGGCAGTCGCGCCGTTCTGCGGATGTCCTCGATCGCCGCTTGCGTTTTATTGCAACAGCATGGGATTGAAGCCATTTGTCAGATGACCTGTCGTGACCGCAACGTTATTGGCTTACAAGCCGACCTCATGGGGGCCCAGGCTTTGGGATTAAGCAATATTCTGGCGTTAACGGGCGATCCGGTAAAGGCGGGAGACCATCCCAAGGCTCGTGCTGTTTATGACCTTGAATCAGTCCGGCTTTTAAAATTAATTCAAAAACTTAACCAAGGGGTTGATCATAATAACGCACCCTTGACCGATGGTCGTTTAGACCTCTTGGCTGGCGGGGCAGTCGATCCCCAGTTGGATAGTTGGTCTAGCCTAGAACGTCGATTTGAGCAGAAAGTTCAAGCCGGGGCAGATTTTTTTCAAAGCCAATTAGTCACTGACTTTGCGCGACTAGAAAAATTCATGAATCAGATCGCAGCGAAAAATGGAAAACCGATTTTGGCGGGAATTTTTCTGTTTAAGTCGGCGAAGAATGCGGCATTTATCAAAAAAATGGTGCCCGGGGTTCATATTCCCGATGACATTATTCATCGTTTATCGGCAGCGTCCAACCCCTTGCAAGAAGGTGTGACGATCGCCGCAGAGCAGGTCAAATTAGCCCAGAGCCTCTGCCAAGGCGTTCACCTGATGGCGGTTAAACGCGAAGACCTCATTCCCAAAATTTTGGATCAAGCGGGCATTGCTCCCCTGCTATCCAAGTCAGTCGTCAGCGCTGCTGCTTAATTAACGCCCCTTACCCGATAGGATTTTTCATCTTTTACCTCTACTGTGTCACCTTCTATGGACGCTAAAACTCACTTACTAGAGGCGATCGCCGGTAAAAATCGGGGATTATTAGTAACAGAATCGGAACGGGTAATGATTTTATCTGCCGTTGAACAGCTTGAAGACCAGACCCCCCTACCCCGTCCCCTGGAACATCCAGATTCACTCGATGGCAATTGGCGTCTGCTCTACACGACAAGTCGTGGTATTTTAGGACTAGACCGTCTCCCCATCCTACAACTGGGGCAAATCTATCAATATTTAGATTTAGCAGAATCGCGGCTCTACAACTTAGCCGAAGTCGAAGGACTCCCCTTGGTTGAAGGGCTCGTTAGCGTGGTGGCATCCTTTGTTCCAGTTTCTGATCGACGTATTGAAGTTAAATTTGAGCGGTCGATTATTGGACTGCAACGGTTACTGAATTACCAAACATCGCAACAATTTATTCAGCAAATCAAACTGGGTAAGCGGTTTTTACCATTTGATATCAATTTGCCCAATCGACAATCCCTCGGATGGCTAGAAGTCACCTATCTTGATGCAGATCTCCGCATTGGGCGCGGTAGTGAGGGTAATATCTTTATTTTGGCAAAGGCTTAATGCCGACAACTGTATAAAGTATAAAATTCAACATAGCCAGTTTATTGATTCTTATGGGTTAAATATTGGATGTTGAGCAGCAACTTTATCTCAAGAGGCATGGCGAGACTAGACCACTGATTTTTTCAGAAGTCGTGAAAAGCATCGAGTTCTCCCTTAGGATAGAAGCATCCATCCTTCGTTCATTTAGGCAGATTTCAATTTTGACAACTTTACGGATTTATTATCTATGCAGTGGCAAGAAAATATCCCCTGGACACCAGAGGCCCAACAAAAACTAAAAAATATTCCATACTTTGCGAGGGTTCGAGCCAGACAGCGTATCGAGCAACTTGCCAGAGCAGGAGATTTAGATGAAATTACGGTAGAACTTGTTGAACAAGCTCGTCAGGAGTTTGGGCAATAGGGGAATAAACCTCCGCAGTTCTGGGAATAATCGTCATATATCGCGATAAACCTACCACCAAAACAGAGAATATCTTGGTAAGATTTGAATCCGTACTGGGTATTGCCTTTCTCATCAGCCAAAGAAGAAAAGGAGAAGATTCGTTATGAGTGAGCAAACTCCCTACCAAACCCTGGGGATCTCGGAAGAAGCAACGTTTGAGGATATTCAAGCGGTTAAATTGCGTTTGTTACAAGAGAATGAAGGTAACACCCAACTATTAGACAAAGTGGAAGCGGCCTACGATGCCATCATTATGGAGCGACTCCGACTGCGCCAAGAGGGAAAAATTAGTGTTCCAGAAACCATTCGTTTTCCTGATCGCCAAGTAGAAGCCCGCCGACCCCCTCCAAAAATTTCCCTTCCCCCCACTCCCAGTTGGATGGAAAACTGGTTAGATACCCCGTCTCGGAATGATGTGTTGTTGCCAGCAGGTGTTTTTAGTGTCCTTGTGGTCATTAGCTGGTTAAGTCAAGATACAACGGACTCTTTGCGCTCTCTACTATTAGTTGTAGGGGTTTTCGCTACTATCTTCTTTCTCAATCGCAAGGAAAAGAAATTTGGACGGGCATTATTGCTCAGCTTGGGGGCCCTATTGTTGGGGATCGGAGCGGGAAGCTCCCTCGTCTATCTCCTACAAAACGCCAATGTGACAGTCGGCTTCAATACAGAACAAGTTTCATCCACAATTACGTTTATTCTACTGTGGCTGATTAGCAGCTTTATCCGGTAGATGCATTGCACCATTAGCCTATCAAGTAGTTTGATTTTGCGGCTAATAGATTACCAATACTCTTGATATGGTGGGTATTTAAAGACCGATATACTGTTAATTTTTGGCTTGACGCTTCACCAGGCCGCAATGGAAGTGTGGGAAAAAATAGAGCTTAAACAGTTTATGTCGATTTTAGATAATCGCGCCACACATCGGGTTCAAACGACGCCCCCTTTAACATCCGGTTCCAATATAGCCAGGGCAGCACATAACGTTTCACTAGCCACATCGACCAACGCTCTTGAGTGGGATTGAAAGGAAAACTGGACTTAGGTTGTTTATCATAATCAAACTCAGCCATGATGGTTTTCCCGTAGCCTGTAACCAATGGGCAACAAGTGTAGCCCTGATAGGCCTGAGTTGTTTGGCTGTGTTGTAACTGGGCGAGTAGATTGGTGACAACAACCGGAGCTTGCTTGCGTACAGCAGCGGCAGTACGGGAAGTGGGTAATGAAGAGGCATCTCCAAGACTATAAACATTCGCATAGCGTCGGTGCTGGAGGGTAAATTGATCAACATCTACCCATCCTTTTTCAGGGACAGCAAGGGGACTTTGTTTGATAAAATTTGGTGCACTCATGGGGGGAGCAACATGGATGATGTCATAGGGGAGGGTGGTCTCCTGACTGGCCTCACCAAGTGATGTCCGAAATACGGCTTCTTTCGTGTCGGGCTTTAGGGCAATCAAGTTATGGTGGTAGCGCACGTCAATATCTTTTGCTTTTGCCACTTGTTCTAGGGATTCACAATAGCCTGGCACGCCAAAAATTTTTCCGGTCGCCACTCCATATGTAATTTGAGTATGTTTTCGGACTCCATTTTTGCGGAAGGTTTCGTCGGCTAAATACATAATTTTCTGAGGGGCTCCCGCACATTTAATCGGCGTCTCCGGAAAAGTGAAAAGGGCATTTCCCCCTTTAAAACTATTGAGCAGCTCCCATGTATAGGGGGCATAACGCCGGTCATAGTTGCTGGTCACACCGTTTTTTCCCAAGGATTCTTTGAGACCCGGGATTTGCTCCCAATCAATCTGAATTCCAGGGCAAACCACTAAGAAGTCATAACTGAGTTGGCGTCCATCTTGCAGCGTCAATTGATTTTGTTCGGGGTTAAAACGATTCACACTCGCCATTAACCATGTTGCTCCACTGGGGATACATTCTGACGTTGGCCGCACCGTAGCGGTCATATCAAAAACGCCCCCCCCTACGAGGGTCCATGCGGGCTGATAGTAGTGCTTATCTGATGGCTCGACAATGGCAATATCTAATTTAGTCGTCTTTTTGAGTAGTTGAGCTGCGACCGTGATGCCGGCAGACCCGCCTCCCACAATGACAATTTGATGATGGATTTCAGTCATAGGTTTATTGAAAGCGCTTAAATATAACGAGCAAAATTAGGGCAAACACATCTTGTCAACTAACCTCGAGTCATTCCCCGTAATATGGAGAATCAAGTCAGTAAGGTGCGGTTTTTTGTAGCACCTTGATACAAAAAAATCACAAAAAACAAGATTTTGCTGGAGTATGGGTTTGCCCTACAAGCAAAGTGACTAGTCTTACTCTAGCGTCAGCTATTTTATATGCTAAGGGGCAATCTTAATCCGGATCTAATTCGTTATGGTTCTTAACTTCTAGAGGGATGGTTCGTATCGTCAACGAGCATCCTATACGCCAAGATTGTTGCTTAGCTGGGTTGACAAAAGACCAAGCGAGACTTTAGCCGGGTAGTGACTAAGGTTGTCGACTAAGGTGAAAAAAGCTCACGGCTGTAGAATCAAACAATAAATTGAGTGGCTTCTCCTTGGGCTGCTTGCCAACTGCGGGCATCATAATAGAGGTCAGCCAACGTAATCGAATAGAGAACTTGATTGAACTTTTGATGCAATTGCCGCCAGACTCCAAGGGTAACCCAGTCTTCTGCTTGTATTGATTGATTTTCTGGGAGAGGAAGTGGTTCGATGGTTTCGTCTAAAGCATTAAAAATTTGCCCCAAGGTGATTTTTTCAGGTCTTTTTGCTAATTGATAGCCACCATCAACTCCCCGATAGGCATGAACAATTTCGGCTTTACGAAGAATGATCAATAATTTTTCTAAATAAGGCGCGGGCAGTTGCTGACGCTTGGCGATCGCCTTCACCGAGCTAGGACCAAAATTCGGTTGTAGGGCTAAATCCAATAGCGCTTTGACACTGTAATGGCTTTTAGTCGTTAACTTCATAGTCGATAAAATACAGTAAAAACAGTCATGACAGATGCCTTGGGCCCAAAAGATTAGTGGGTAGCGTGGCAAAAACAATCTGTGGTTTATCTTTGGTTATGCCATAAAAATTCATTAGGCAATAATCAGGAGGCTGTTGTTTAAATTCATTTCAGTCGTTAAAAGATAAATAAGTTTATTCATCACAAATTAGATGACCTATCTACTTCATTTCTGCTAGAAACGTGTAAGATAAAAAAGTGGCAAAGGTTATTCTAAGCTTACTTTAACCCCTTAAAGAGAATGACTTAATTGTCCACTGTTGTATTTGTATGATTCTTAACGAAATTAGATGGCTAAATCTACTGTAACTGAACCATTGACTGGCGAAGCATTGCTCGAAAAAGTTCGAGAGCTAGGCGATGATTATTCTAAAGAAGAAAAAGCGAAGGCTTGTGGCTACATCACGGCGACAAAAAAGGGTCAAGCCCGAGTCAATATGATGAAGTTTTATAATGCCCTAATGGAGGCCCAAGGAATTGATTTAGATAGCTCTGATGAAGTTCAAGTCCGAGGTGGGCGGGCTGCTAGCTACCGCATTGGTGTTCAATCTAACGGTAATTTACTGATCGGTGCTGCCTACACAAAAAAAATGAATCTTCAGCCAGGTGATGAGTTTGAAATCACGTTGGGCCGGAAGCATATTCACCTAAAGCAGGTAGATGCGGAAGGCGATGATGATGAAGAATAAATTTTGGATAATGAGTTCTGGCTTTTTCCCTATTTCTTGATAGTCGGTGTTAACCCTATTGAGATTGACATCCCCAACGAAAAAGCATTGCCGAGTTAAGCGACCAAACAACGCTGAACCCTTAAAAATTTTTTTAACCCCTCTCAAGGACAAGATCTGGAACTGCTAGCAACGGTTTCAGATTTCTTTATTTTAGGGGAGTCGATCGCCTAATCTTAGCGGAGAAGAATCGCCTAGGTTTATCAAAACAATGTGGTATGGAGGGTCAAAGTCTGATTTTCATCGATAACAGCTCCGTTTTTCCGGTCGCTTCTCTCTCCGGGCATTAGCCTTAGAAACCGGATGATATGGCAAATTCCTGACTTCGTTTACCGGAGTTTTCCCATAGTGGAGCCAATTGGAGAGAGGGCTGACAACAGTCACTTTACAAAACTTGTCATTTCCGCAATAGTCTGTTACATTTATTTGTAACAACCCTCAAAACATTCTTTTTCCTACCATGAACAACGAAGACACCAAGTTTGGTTTCACCGCCTTTGCCGAAAACTGGAATGGTCGCCTGGCTATGATCGGTTTTAGCTCCGCATTAATTCTCGAACTCGTCTCTGGCCAGGGTGTATTACACTTCTTTGGCATCCTGTAGACCCTTCTACAACCCTGCTGATCGTATAAAAGTCAGCACTGATTTAATCTCCGCATATCTCAAGATTTGACTAGGCTACTGTTAACGGTAGCTTTTTTTTGCCCATTTTGACGGACAGGACGTGTTATGGCCGACGCATTTTCACACATTCCATCACCTTGTTATGTGCTCGAAGAAAGTCGCCTGAAAAAAAACCTTGCTCGTTTTTCGGAACTACAACGGCGGGCTCCCATACAGGTGCTGCTGGCACTGAAAGGCTTTGCCCTGTTCCATTGCTTTCCTTGGTTAAAGACCGTTTTGGCCGGGGCGGCGGCCAGTTCCTATTGGGAAGCACGGCTAGCGTCTGAGTATTTTGGCGAGCAGATTTGCGTTTATATGCCGGCTTATCGGGAAAAAGATTTTGCTAATACGGCAGCGTTAGCCTCCCATCTGACCTTCAACTCCTTGAGTCAATGGCGACGTTTTGCTCCCCAATTGTCTGCCGCTGAGTCACAGCGCCTAGCTCTGGGGTTACGCATTAACCCGGAATACTCCCCTGTGACGGTGAATCTTTATAATCCCTGTATCCCCCATTCTCGGTTGGGGGTTAAAGCCTCCGATCTACCGTCTTCATTACCGCCAAACATCACGGGGTTTTTGTGCCATAACCTGTGTGAAAGTGATGCGATCGCCTTGGAAAAAACATTGAGGCAAATTGAGACCCGGTTTGCGGACTATCTACCCCAAATTCGCTGGCTAAATTTAGGGGGAGGCCATCTGATGACTCGCCAAGGTTACGACCTTGATCATGCCGTTTGCGTTTTGAATCAGTTTCATCACCACTATCCCCATATTCAATTGCTGATGGAACCCGGTTCGGCGATCGCCTGGGAAACGGGATTTTTGCTCAGCACCGTTGAAGATTTGATTGATACTAAAAAATTCTGCTACGCCATGTTGGACGTGTCCTTTACCGCCCATATGCCCGATTGCTTAGAAATGCCCTACCGTCCGGCAGTGCGCCAAGTCCGGTCACCAGAACCCGGAGACCGCGTTTATGTTTATCGTTTGGGGGGAGCGAGTTGTTTAGCCGGGGATTTTAAGGGTGACTATGGGTTTGCCCGACCACTCCAAATTGGCGATCGCCTTATCTTTGAAGACATGATGCACTATACCCTGGTCAAAACTTAAATTACTTCCTAAAAAAAAAAAAAACACCCGCGGGGGGGGGCTTGGGGGGGGGGGGGGGGGGGGGGGGGGGGGGGGGGGGGGGGGGGCGGCGGCGGCGGCGGCGGCGGCGGCGGCGGGGGGGGGGGGGGGGGGGGGGGGGGGGCGGCGGCGGCGGCGGCGGCGGGGGCGGGGGCGGCGGCGGCGGCGGCGGCGGCGGCGGCGGCGGCGGCGGCGGCGGCGGCGGCGGGGGGGGGGGGGGGGGGGGGGCGGCGGCGGCGGCGGCGGCGGCGGCGGCGGCGGCGGGGGGGGGGGGGGGGCGGCGGCGGCGGCGGCGGCGGCGGCGGCGCGCGCGCGCGCGCGCGCGCGCGCGCGCGCGCGCGCGCGGCGCGCGCGCGCGCGCGCGGGCGGGCGCGCGGCGCGCGCGCGCGCGCGGCGCGCGCGCGGCGGCGGCGCGCGCGCGCGCGCGCGCGCGCGCGCGCGCGCGCGCGCGCGCGCGCGCGCGCGGCGCGCGGCGCGCGGCGGGCGCGCGCGCGCGCGCGCGCGCGCGCGCGCGCGCGGCGCGCGCGCGCGCGCGCGCGCGCGCGCGCGCGCGCGCGCGCGCGCGCGCGCGCGCGCGGCGCGCGCGCGCGCGCGCGCGCGCGCGCTAATAGAAGGGGGGGGGGGGTACATCATCCGGCGATCAGGTGTTTACGAGAATCAGGGAGTTTGAATTGTGGCGGGAATTTAGCTATGACGATTATCGTCGCCGCATGGGCTAACCTTCTGGAATTTTATAAACTTGCCAAATCGTTCCATTCAGAAGCTGCTTCAATTTTCAGCGACTAAATATTTGTGCTTGTTTTTGAAACCAGGGGGTAGCATACACAACTTGGAAGATTAGCCGATTTCGTAACAAATTAATGCGGATTTTAGCCTACAACCCATCTGCTGAAAGTCTGACCCTGCCGATCAACCTGCTGGGTCGTGTGTCTGACTACTGGGCGAACGAAGCCGTTGGCCGTGTTTATACGGGAACATTTCCTCTGTCGTCAAAATCTTAGGGGTTATAGATCCAGACTAACTTTTCAACTTATGACGCTAAAAATAGTGCAACATAATTGCCGAATTTGTCGAAAAACTAAGTCACGATCTAAATATACCGAGCCAACAATTTAGTTTAAATTTCAGACATAAGGAGCTACGCTTATGTTAGCCAAAAAAGCAAAATCGAGTAACATTTCAAATGGCAAATCTACTTACACTAAACCGATTATCAACAAAATTGGCTTAACTGAAAGAATTCAAGCAGCAGCATATGGGCAAGTGACAGAAAGTGGCTCTTCTGGTTACTATGTCCGAAGTTTCGTCTAGTTACCTATTTGACAATTAATACTAATGATTTCGCCACTAGGAGATGTGGTTCTACACATAATTGCATCTTCATTTTTTAATTTATCAAAATCTATTCCAGTAGCACCATTAAAATTCGCATCAGTCAAGTTGGCTCCCTTGAATTTGACGCCTCTTAAATTAGAATTATTAAATTTTGAATTAGTCAAATTAGTGTTCTCAAGATTTGAATCTATTATTGTTGCATATTTAAAATTTGTTCCGCTTAGATCAGCACCCTTAAAATAAATACGATTTAGACTGGCCCAAGAAAATTTTGCTTCTTTTAAAGTTGCATTTTTGAAATTTCTGTAACTAAAAATCATACTCTCACAACAGGGTATTTTCTCTTGGTTCATATGATTATAAACAGTCATTTTATCGATTTTTTCTCCACTAGGTAGTACGACACTTTTTAAAATAAGACTTTTTGATTTTAATATGTCGCTATCTTTTAAGTTTAAGTTAGATTCTTTTGAGAAATTAACATTAGAAATAAATGCTTTGTTGAATTTTATATTTCCCATGATCACATTAAAGAAGGCTGTATTTTGTATTACAGCATCTTCAAAATCGGCTTGTGTTAAATCGGTTTTGCATATAATGTTCTTGCTTTTGAATGTATTCATCTTATTGATAGCTTTAGGTATATCAGAAATTGTATTTATTTCATTGATTGGTTTTACCATGTCAACAATTCTTGCCCCAAATCTACAGTCCAAGCTCCCGGCAGGAGATGAAAATTTTGTATCAATAATGTTTGCCTTATTAAAGTCTGAAAATATCATTTTAGAATCCCCGAAAACCGTAGAAGATATATTAGCACCAGAAAAGTTGGCATAACTTAAGTTATTTTGAGCGAAAATGCTTTCAGAAATTTCAGCAAAATTGAAAACTGCATTAATAAAGTCGGTTTCGTTAAATATTACAGATTTTAGTTTAGCATCAGCAAAATCGACACGGTTTAGATTTATTCTTCCATCCTCAGTATACATTTTTGTATAAGAACCAATTTCAATATCATCTAAAAAATTTGGATACTTTGAGATCCCATCGACTCTATTACCTATTCCAAGTTCAGCATTTCTTAGGGCATTAACAATGATGTCTCTTCTTGTAATATTTGTATTCTTACAAAAAGGTAGCCACTGCACTATGAGCCATTTCGAACATCCTAAAAATGAAGTATCCCTACTTAAGGTAATTAATACTTTCGATGTTGCCGTTCCCATTAACTCTTTTGCTTGATTATGCAAAGCTTCACTTTCGTCAAGCTCCTTTTGAAATCTTGATTCTGCTAAATTAATCAATTTGAGTATTTTTTCTTTATTTTCTGTTGTTATTTTCGGGCAGTCTTCATCGCTGCAAGCTCTAATGTTTCTCAATAAAATTCGTAAAGGTTTGATTTCGTCTTCATCACTTATTTTTGCGTAATTCAATGTCAAATTTTCGTCAAGATCTTTACGTCTAAAGCTAAAGAACAATCCATCCAATGATTGCAAAGCCTCAATGCATTTGCTTTCTATTTCATTGTTTTTGCATTTATTGTTTATGTTTTTCTTTATTTTTTCTATTTCGTCTATTCTGCCATTCAGTGATTTAATATTTTCAGTCAACAGATTCAATCTCTCAGAAATAACATATTCTTTTAAGGTAGTCATGTAATCATTAATTACTTGATCATATCTTGATTGATTGGAAACATACGTTGTTATTGCGGTGCTAACTATCCCTAATAATACCGGAACAAGAACTTTCCAATATATGTCATCATCTTTAATAAAAGCCAATATTTTTTTTGGAAGGCTGACTCTTTTTTCTTGTTCCTGGCTCTCAGGTGGATTTGGGGCGTTTACCATGATTCTTCATCTCGATAACGTGGTTGTTTTTTTGATCAAAAGTTCATAACTATTTATGTCCGTTAGTTTGTATCGTATTCCTGACTTTGTTCTATTTCTGAAGAACGAAAATTCTATAAATATTCTTGACTTCAATCAAGGTTGCTTTTTGGAATTAAATCGAGTTGGCTATCAAATGCTGCAACAGCTCTTGAAGTATCGGCCAGAACAAGTTGTTGAAAATTTTCTAAACATCTATGACGTTGAGCCGAAGCAACTAGAGCAAGACCTCCATGAACTCATCCAAGAACTTATAGACAATCAATTAATCGTCCCTGTTGAACGTAATACTACTGAAAAAATTGCTTGGCGCGATCGCCTGAGGCCTATTTGGTTGAAAATCTTAACAATGGCGGCCGGGGGTATAAAAACAATCATTAATCCCGGAAAAAGCCCAAATGCGTTGACAGTGAACCTGTTGCTATGGCTGAGTTGGCTTAGCTTCCGCTACCTCAACTGGGGAGCCACGCTTGACCTATGGCAGCATTGGCATCCTGAGCCGATAGAGCCAGACCCCAGCCGGGTGGCAACTGAATTGGAAACTATTGATCAATTAATTCGTCGGCAAGCGGCGGGGAGCTTCTTCTTTCCGATGGTATGTAAAGAGCGGGCGCTGGTGGGGTATCACCTGTTGCGGGTTTATTCTCGTTTGCCGGTGCAGTTGGTTATCGGAACAGCGCTGTACCCCCTGCAAGTCCACGCCTGGGTAGAGTATGAAGGGAAAATCCTCACGGACGACCCCGAACATTGCGCTTACTTTGACCCGATCATTACCTATCCCGATGAAACCCCACTTTCGCCTCAGCCTGAGCTTTGATGGGCATATTAATGTTCAGGTGGCCGCTAGTCCTGCCCACACAGCCATCGTGCGGTCGCACCAACAAAAATCGTTGCAGGTCTTGTTGTACGGGCGGCTCTACTACCTTGAAGAGGTGGCGAGGCGATTTGGTCTGCCGCTGGGCTTAGATGAATTCGGGCTGGTGCTCAAGCTGTATCAACAAGAAGGGCCTGGGGCACTCCAAGCGCTAGAAGGGGAGTTTGCCCTGGCGATCGCCGATGAAACCAGCAAAACCATCACCCTCTGTCGTGACCCCATGGGGAACTATCCCCTCTACTGGCGGCAACAAGGACAAGCTTGGGTTATGAGTACCCAATTAAAAGACTTGGGGGGGCCGGGCATCGCCGCCCTAAATCCAGATTATATTGCCCAATATTTAGGCTATTCCTTTGCCTTTACAGAACTGAACAGTGAGCAGACCATCTATCAGTCGTGCTATCGCTTACAGCCGGGGCAGGGTTGTCAGTTTTCTCTAGAGCAAGCCCCCCGGACATTATTTCAACAGGACTTAATTGCCCAGTTGTCCCCTATTTCCGACATCACCCCCTCAGAAGCGGGGGAGCAGTTTAAACAAATTCTGACGGCGTCCACCGCTGCCCGTTGTCAGTTTGGCAACGTGGGGGCGCACCTGTCGGGGGGGATGGATAGTTCTGCGGTGGTCTGTTTAGTGCCGTCCCCCGTTAAACTCACCACCTTGTCGTTGGTCTATCACCTGAAAACCTTGGTGAAGGAGACAGATTATATTCAATTAATGCTGGAGCAGCAGCCCCGACTCAATCCAGTCTTTGTGCAGGCGGACGGGTTAACGGATTTTCAATGGTTTGATTTTCCCCTGCCCGACCATGATGAACCCTATGCGGGTTTATTTCATTTGGCGATCGAAACGCCTTAGCCCAGCGTTCCGGAGAATTAGGGCTGAATACGGTGTTAACCGGGAGTGGGGCGGAAATTGTAGCAACGGCCAATCAACTCTCCCTCGCGGATCAGTTGGCTTGTGGTCATTGGCGAACCGTATTAACCCAAGCGAAACAATGGGCGATCGCCGAAAACCAGAACCTCTGGACAGTCTTGTCATCACGGGCCCTAAAACCGTTGTTGCCTAGCTGGTTACGGTACTCCCCAAAAACATGGCTCAATCAGGGTGTGGGCTGTTGGCCTGACCTAGGCTCCTTTGACATTGCCCCCTGGATTACCCCCAGGTTTGCCAAACACTATCGACTCTGGCACCGCAACCGTCAGTTAATTGAGGCACTCCGTCGTTCTCCCATCGAACAAACCTTTGATCAGCTAGCGTTGCGCTGTTTGTCGGGGGTCTGGGCCAATTGGCACCTGAACAATGCCCAGGGAGTCCACATTGCCCAACCATTCCTTGATCCCCGTTTAATTCGCTTTAGCCTCAGCCTGCCCCATGCCATCCGGGACGTGCCCGGACAGAGTAAACCCTTGTTGCAAACGGCGATGCAAGGCATTCTCCCCGCCAAAATTCTCCAGCGTCAATATAAAGCCAATTTCAATGAACCCTACTGGAAAGGGCTCAATGCCAATTTAGAAGACCTGAAAGCCCTGATTCGGCGATCGCCATTCCTAGAGCTGCAAGGAACGTTACCCCCCTTATTCACAGCGGATAGGTTGGAACACTGCTTAGAAAAACACGCTGTCGGAATTGGGGACATTGGCAGCGGGAGTCATCTTTGTCGTACTTTATCCCTCATGGCATGGTGGGAAAGACAATCCTGACTTAGTGCGAGTTCGATAACGAAAAAAGCCAATGGGGACTCTCAAATCGTTAATGAAAATTGCCAATCTATCAGCACAAAATTTACGTGAGGCAATTTAGGTAAGGCGATGATGCTCTCGACACGAAAACCGCACAAAAATGCGATGGATCTTGCCGGCGGCATCGTCGTGAAAAAGCTGTTACAGAGTATCTCGATACTCCTCCAGCAGCGCCAACACATTTTCTAATTGTCGTCGGTTGATGGGGGTGCCATCGAGTAAGAATCGGATGAGGACAGAACGGTATCGAGCTTCGATTCTAGCTCGGCGAGTTTCGCGTTCTGCTGCCTCAATGCGTTGGTCTCTTTCCTCATTTCTTCGTTGCTCCTCTTCAAGTCGGACAAACCCCCGTAGGACTTGATCCACTGCCACAAAGCAGAAAGTAATCCCCGCGAAGAAGAGCCCGGCCCATTGGGGGATGATGAGGGTGTAGTTTCGGAATTGAAGGGAGTCATAAGCCAGAAAAACACTGGTGATAAACACCAGCAAGGTCGTCACAAGGGCGATAAACGTCTGAAAATTTGGCATTATTGCTACGACCGCAACTAGCCCTAGTTTAAACTTTGAACGAGGGGCTCGGAATCTAGATCCAACCCCAATTGCACATCGGAACCAATAATCTGCACCCGTATATCCTGATAAAAGTCGTCTTGGGAGAGGGCAACCTTCGATTGGGAACTCAGCAGTAGCAGTGCCCAGAATACGCCGACCTTGTCTTTTTTGGGGGGAGGATTGTGGGGATCGAGGTGCTGGTGCCAATGCTCCAGTAGGGTCTCAAGTTCCACCCCCACCGTCTGGGGCAGTTCCGGCAGGAGTTCCGGTAAGCGGGTTTGTAAAAATTGCTCCAACTGGGCGGCTAATTCGGTTAAATTTTCCTGGTGTGCCAGCTCCGTAATAATTTGCAGGGCTTCCCGACGGGATTGGGGCCGGGCCCGCTTGACCCGTTTGGGACGCTGTTCATTTTTTTCAATTTCCCCGGCGATCGCCTCAATTTGGTCAATGAGTTCTGCCAGGGTGACCCGGCGGCGGGGTAACGGCAACATGGCTGTGCGACGACGGAGGCGGGATTCTAAATTTTTGGGCAACGAATTGGCGATCGACGATTCAATGTCTTCCTCACCCAAGTCCCCTGGGTCGGTGTCCGGTTCTTCTTGTTCTAGGGCATTCAACGTATCCGCTTTATAACGCACCAACATGGAAGCCCAAAGGAAGGCTTGTCCCGACCGGGGAAGATTTTGCTGCTGAAAACTCAAGTCCAGGCTGTGGAGAATGCCCAGATCTTGTAAGAAGCGGTCAATGACATCAATCACCGACACATCCCAGGGGTCAATTTCCCCCTCATGGGCCATTTCGATGAGGGTATTAATGGCTTCGCTAGCAGCAGCAGGTTTCATACAATCAACACCCACAGTCAAGGGGGAGGTTGTCGGGTTGTGAACATTATAGTGACTGGATTCGCAAAAGCTCACGAATTCCTGGTGGTAAAGGCCGGTTTGGGAGCTCTAAAAAAAGACCCGACGGCAATTCAAGACGGCAAGAATTCCCCCTCTGTGGCAGGCTGTTGGTCGGCCAATTGTTCCTGGGCTTCCACTGCTTCATACAGGGCCTGGAAATTGCCTTCCCCAAATCCCTTGGCCTGTTGGTGGCGTTGGATAATTTCCCAAAACCACGTTCCTTTGCCAAATAAAGGCTGGGTGAAGGTCTGTTGTAAATACTGATCGGAGCGATCGCCATTCATATCCAAGAGAATACCTAAACGTTGTAGGGTCGATAAATCATCAACCGCTGGCGATCGAGAGGCTAATTGTTGGTAGTAAGCGTCGGGAACTGGAACAAAATTGACGTGGTGGTGCTGGAGTTGTTGCACCGTCTGGGTGATGTCCGTCGTGGCAAAGGCCACATGCTGAATCCCGTTGCACCATTCCGGTCTAAGAATGTTTGAATTTGTGAACTGTCGGTGGTGGGATGATTCAGGTTGAACTGAACACCGCTGAGGGGGTCGATTAACGCTTCACTGTAAAGACCCGAGTGGGGGGTGGAAATGGTAAAACGTTGTTGTACCCGCCAGCCAAACAGGGCCTGGTACCAACGGCTGACGGTGGGAAAGGCCCCTGCACTGACATTGATAACAACATGATCAATCTTAGTCAGCCCGAATGGGGCCGCAGCGTTTGGGATTAGGGCACTGGGGAAGACGGCGTGTTCCACATCTCCCCAGGCAGCAAATAAAACGCCCTCCGCTCCGGTCAGGGGGTGAAGAATATCTTCATACTGGATCGTTTCTTGATTCAGGGTTTGACAAAAATGGTCATAGTTTTCCGCTTGAAAGGCGAGGGTGGCAATGCCGGGAGGATGGCGATCAAGATAGCTCTGGACGGGACTCTCCGGATTCAAGGGGGTGCTGAGAAATAAACGAATATGACCCTGCTGATATAACCGTGTCAAAGTGTCGGGAGTCCCATTACTGCCGAGGAGGGTAAACCCCCAAGCCTTTTCCAGGCGATCGCCAATGGTTGCAATATCCGGTACATATAGCTGTAGGTAATCAAAAATCATAATCACTCTTACACCGATGGTTTTATTGCCGTCAGTAGCCCAAATCGGATCAGTCCCCGATCATAGCCCCATTTCATTAATCGCAGGGAAAGGGCAGCATTAACAATTTTGGGCCCCGTTTTGATGAGGGAGAATAGGGCGCTGGGAGCAAAGGCGGAATTAATCACCGCTTGCCAAAAAGGAGCAACGGCCACCGACCAGTCCGCTGTCTGGAGGTCGGCAAAACCCAGCTCTTTGGCGATCGCCTCGTAGTCCGGCAACGCGATCACATAGGGCAAACAATAGACATCATAAATGGCTTGTAAATGACGGCGCTCATCGGGGGTCAGAGGACCATTGCCTGGATGAATAGGACGGTGGCACCAAGTCGCTAAGATCAGTCTTCCACCAGGTTTGAGCATCTGCCAGGCTGATTGCAGAAATTCCGCCTTATTGGGCATGTGCTCTCCACTTTCCAGGGACCAGACCCAATCAAACCCCCCGGAAGCAAAGGGTAAATCCATCGCATTCGCCACCTCGAAGCGGCAACGATCCCCCAATCCCTTCTCCCTAGCCCGTTCTTGTGCACGCTGCACTTGCACCGGCGATAAACTGACCCCGACAACTTCTGCATCATATTTTTCTGCCAAATAAAGACTGCTGCCGCCAATGCCACAGCCTAGATCGAGGATCCGTTGTGGTGACGGAGCCTCCCGTGGTACAGCCCAGGCGAGTAACGCTGCCATTAAATCGATCTGTGCCTGTCGCCGTTCGACCCGGTAGCTTCCGGTGGGGCCATAATAGCCGTGGTGCATGTGCTCCCCCCAAACCTGCTCCCACAGACGGCTGGAGTCATCGTAAAAAGTCTGGATACGTTGAAAAAGATTGTTCGCGGTAGCAGCCATAAACCTACATTTGTATCTAAACGGGCAAAACGGTTTCGCATTTCTGCCCACATTCTTACAGATACGGGGGGATTCGGTGGCTAAAACAGAAATCTGATGGCCGAGAAGAGAACTTTGGGATTCATCTTCATCACCCCAAATCCTTAACCACCAATGCCCACTTTAGAGAGTATTTGAGAAGTCCACGGAAATCGCTGTAACCCTCATTCTTTCGTTGGGATGAGAGTGCTGAAAGTCCTATCCTTTCGTTTCGTTTGACCCTTTTCAAACACCCTCTCAGAAGTCAGTCTTGCCTAGACCCACAAGTTGATTATGGTGATTCCCTAATTTTGCTTGTCTGTTCTTTGAGTAACAGATCCTTGAGTAACAGAGTGGATGGAGTCAAAAAAACTGGGTAATTTCTTTGGCTGCGGGACTGATTGCGGTCATTCGCAATAATTTCGCAATAATATTGAGAATCAAGTCAATAAAACGACATTTTATATATCACAATGGTACAGAAAAATCTTCAAACGTAAGATTTTTGAGGGTCATAAGATTGCCCGATGGCGGAGGTATTTATATTCAACAAAGCTTAGGGGGTGTGGGATAATGACTACCGCTATTCAAATTATTTGATACCTATGCGACTGTCTCAAATGCTGTTTGTGACACTGAGGGATGATCCAGCCGATGCTGAAATCCCCAGTCACAAGTTATTGGTGCGGGCGGGGTTTATCCGGCGGATTGGCAGTGGCTTATATGTTTATCTGCCCCTAATGTGGCGCGTATTACAAAAAGTTAGTCAGATTGTGCGCGAAGAGCTAGATCGAACCGGGGCACAGGAGTGCTTGCTGCCCCAGTTACAACCTTCCGAGCTATGGAAACAGTCAGGTCGCTGGGATACCTATACAAAATCAGAAGGGATTATGTTTGCCCTCCATGACCGGATGGAGCGGGAATTGGGGCTAGGACCGACCCATGAAGAGGTGATTACGGCGATCGCCCAGGACATGATCCGTTCTTATCGTCAGTTGCCGCTGAATCTCTATCAAATCCAAACCAAGTTCCGGGATGAGATTCGCCCCCGGTTCGGTTTAATGCGAGGCCGGGAATTCATTATGAAAGATGCCTATTCTTTCCATGCCGACCAAGCGAGTTTAAAAGCAACTTATCAAGCAATGGATCAGGTCTACCGAGCCATATTAAAGCGCTGTGGTTTGGCCTTCCGGGCCGTGGACGCCGATTCTGGGGCGATCGGGGGCGGTGGTTCCCAAGAGTTTATGGTCTTAGCTGATGCTGGAGAAGATGAAGTGCTATACACCGAGGACGGCAACTATGCTGCCAACGTTGAAAAAGCTAATTCTCTACCCCCTGACGCTGTTCCCTCTCCCTTTGCGGCTGTTGAACGACTGAAAACGCCGGACTGTAAAACCATTGATTCGTTAGCGAATTTTGTAAAGTGTGACCCCACTTGTATTGTTAAAAATGTTTTATATCTAGCAGTTTTTGATCATGGGAAACAAGTGTTGGTGTTAGTGAGTATCCGGGGCGACCAGATGATCAATGAAGTGAAATTGACGAATACGCTAACCGGAAAAGCGCCTCAATACGATGCCACTAAATTGTTAACACTGACCGTTGCAGAAGCTAATACACTACAAAAGTTTGTCCAGACTTCTATCCCATTGGGTTACGTTGGTCCGGATTTGAAAGATGATCTGATTGTTTCTCAACCCGATGTTGCTCCCCAGTTTTTGCGCTTGGTGGATAAAACAGCACAGTCGCTGACAAATTTTGTGACGGGGGCCAATCAAGCTGAACAGCATGGGGTGGGTGTTAATTGGGGTCAAGATGTTCCATTGCCAGAAGTGGTGGATATTCGAGCAGCCCAGGCTGGCGATCGTGCCGTCCATAATCCCAGTCTGACGTTGCAAACCGCACGGGGGATTGAAGTCGGTCATATTTTCCAGTTGGGAGCAAAGTATTCCCAATCAATGAATGCCACCTTCACCAATGAAGCCGGTAAAGAGGTTCCGTTGGAAATGGGCTGCTATGGTATCGGGGTGTCCCGCTTAGCCCAGGCAGCGGTGGAGCAAAATTACGACAAAGATGGGATTATTTGGCCAACGGCGATCGCCCCCTATGAAGTGGTGGTCGTCGTGCCCAATATGGGAGACGAGACCCAGGTAGCGGCAGCAGAAAAACTTTACTCAGATCTGCAAACTGCCGGAGTAGATGTCTTGTTTGATGACCGCAATGAAAGGGCTGGAGTAAAATTTAAAGATGCAGATTTGGTGGGAATTCCCTACCGCGTTGTGACCGGTAAATCTTTAAAAAATAAACAATTGGAAGTGGTAAAACGCGCGAGTAAAGCGGCACAAAATTTACCCATTGACCAGGTCGTCACGACGCTGGTGGACTGGATTCAACAGGACAAAATCGGCACAGCGGCCCCATGAATAATCTCCGCATTGGTAACGGCTACGATATTCATCGCCTTGTGGGCGATCGCCCCTTAATTCTGGGAGGGGTGAACATTCCCCACGGTCTGGGACTAGAGGGGCATAGCGATGCGGATGTATTGACCCATGCTTTAATGGATGCCTTACTGGGGGCATTAAGTTTGGGGGACATCGGCCATTACTTCCCACCCGCTGACCCCCAATGGAAAGGGGCTAATAGCCTCGAATTGCTGTCGCAAGTTTATCAATTAATCCGTGATCAAGGCTGGCGGATCGGTAATTGTGACAATGTGATTGTGGCAGAGCAGCCCAAGTTAAAACCCTATATTGCTGCGATGAAAGCTTCGTTAGCCCAAACGTTGAGCATTGATGCCGATGTTATTGGCATTAAAGCAACAACCAATGAAAAACTGGGCCCCACTGGTCGTGAAGAAGGGATTGCCGCCTACAGTGTGGTGTTGCTGACGCGCTGATGGGTTAGTTAATTAGAGTTGTCGGGAAGAAGAGCCGATTTTTTCCGTTTCCAGACACTCATTTTTGTCAATGTTACTGGAATGATGTGCCGCAGTTATGATGTAACTGCTTATTGAAATTAGGTTAAAGTTGATCGCCCTTCAGTGATTCTGTGATGCCCCTAGTACTTATTTAGGGCTGCGATGGTATTTAACTATCCTAGTCGCCGAGACAGTCAATCTTTTGAAAGCATAAATTAAGACTTCAGTACATTTTTCAAAAAGGAGTTTCCCGTTGTCTATTCAATTCGACCCGACCATCCATATCCGACCCATCAAAGCGGAAGCTGAGAAAGTCAGTGGTATCTTGACACGAATGAATCGTAAGTTGCAGCGGGATGACCTAGTGCAAAAAACGGTGGATCAATTACAGGGGTCATTACAGGTGGAGCGAGTCGTTCTTTACCATTTCTATCGAGAATGGGAGGGTCAAGTTACCTTTGAAGCTTTGAGTGACCAGCGATTTTCTATCTTGGGTATGAATGGGCCGGATCAATGCTTTACAGATGATTATGCCGATCTGTATTTAGCGGGTCGAGTGCGGGCGATCGCCGATATTCTAGAAGAACCGATTAACCCTTGTCACCGTGATTTTTTAAGTCATTTGCAAGTACGAGCCAACCTTGCCGTTCCTATTTTGCCTCACCAACGTTTATGGGGATTGTTAATTGCCCATCATTGCAACAGGGTACATGCTTGGTCAGAGGTTGAAATCAAACAAATGAAGACAGCGGCTCAGTCCCTCAGCATTGCACCTTCAATTGTTTCTTAATCTTCTATATTTCCTAATGTTTTGGACG
Organism: Merismopediaceae cyanobacterium; assembly: GCA_942490695.1. Lineage (GTDB taxonomy): Bacteria > Cyanobacteriota > Cyanobacteriia > Cyanobacteriales > Microcystaceae > Synechocystis. The sequence continues at coordinate 149,855 of CALNXU010000012.1, forward strand.
TAGCGTCTGATGATATGATTAAGACCGATAAAAAAGTTGGAGTCGGTCAAAAATGTGGAAAGTTAATATTGTCTGCAGTGGAGAAACCTGGAAACTTTATGGTGCTGAATTCAAAAAAATGCTGGATCAATATCCATCTGAGTTAATTGTGTCTAAAAAGTTACCTGATGGGCAGCGCATCATGGGTTACAAAATTGAAGACGTCTCAGATGCTGAGTCTTTTGTGGAAGATTGTTTACAATTTCCTGGCTTTACCGCCGACTTTGAATCTTTATAAGACGAAGATTTATTGTTGTAAATATATTAATCAATCTGTATATAATTGAAAGGGTTTAAATCCAATTAGACAAGTCATTTTTTTTAAACGTATTTTAGAAAATGTTGGAAAAGTCTTAGAAAAAGCGACAAATTATTTTACATATCCCCCTTTTATATTATTCTTAATTCTGCATCTGGAGCGCTCATGTCTGGTTCACGCTTTTCCACAAACAGTCTCTTGTAGTCTGCGAGTAATTGGTGTTGTAGGCGTTGCTTAATTCGACCCAGTACACCCTTGAGTAGTCCCTGGGCGGCGGCTTCTAGGATGGGTTCGGGGATGAACCACAGGGCTTGGGGTAAATCAACTCCCACTTTTAAGTCAGCTTTGCCTCTCAGCAGGACATTTTCGTCCTGTTGGTAGGGAGCTAAGCGTCCTTTCAGATCTAAGTGGAAGCGATGGTTAATATAGTCAATCCCTTGAATTTCACAACTTTCGGATTCTAAAAACACCGTCCCGGCGGCATTGGACCAGACTTTTAACACGACTGTTGGCTGAAAATGGTACAGATCTAGAAAATTGAGGGGACGCATTTTTAACCGAAAGCGATAGTCCGATAACACTTCCATTAATTGGGGATCGGCGATCGCCTGGACAAGACGTTTGGGTTGTCGGAGATAATGCTGTAAACCGACACAAGAATCATGGAGGGAGAGGTGTAGATTTTCGGTCGCGATGAATTCAGCACGCATGGCAGGGGAAATGAAATGACATCTTAATATTAGTTAATAATTCTTCAAGAGTCTGGTAGGGATTATACGGTGCTGGACAAACTGGGAGCTGATTTCCACAAAAACCGCAATAAATATTGATAATTTGAAGCACGACGGGAATAAGGTTGGGATTCTTTTTTCTCCCGCTTCGCCATGAACACCCTGCTCACTGTTAACCAGGACAAACTATGTACGATGTTGTAATAATTGGTGCAGGTTCAGTCGGCAGGGAGGCAGCCCGCCTAGCCGTCACGGGGGGACAACGCTGTGCTCTGGCCTTTTTGCCAGGAGATGAGGCGGTTCTACAGCCGGAAGCTAACCCACAAATAACCGAAAGCCTCCGGCAATTAGTGGCGTTGGGGGTTGACGTGGTGTCAGAACTGGGTCAGTTCATCGCCACTGATGACGGGATTATGTGGCAAACAGCGACACGGGAATTGGCTGCAACTGCATTTTTGTTAACCGCCCCCCAGACTCTCGATTCCAGTCTGGGGTCTGAGCCACCGAAAGAAAATAATACCTGGGGATTAATCGGCGCAGTCCCAGAGCATCTCGTCCTAGCTCAAACTCTCGCGAAGGCAGGACAAACGGTTCATCTGTTGAGCCGTAATGCTCGTTTGTTACCGGGGGAAGATCCAGAATTTTCAGAATTACTCCAGGCTTATCTGGAAAGTTTGGGCGTTACCCTTTGGCGTAATTGCCGTAATATCGATATTCAAAACGGGTCGAGAAATCCACACCACCGGATTAAGTTTCATCACTCTACTCAAGTTGAATCAATCCATGTTTTTGCCCTGTCCCATTGGCGATCGCCACCACTTCCGTGGCAGATCTTGAAGCACATATCGGTTTTGGATGCTTCCGGCATGGCCCATCAAGGGTTAACGGTCAATGGTTATTTGCAAACACGACATCCCCAAATTTTTGCGGTGGGTGGATGGTTAAAAGGTTACACCTCCCGTCAATTGGCCAGGCAAGAAGCCATTTATGTCATTCAACGACTCCAAGGCCAGATTTCGACGAAACTCGATTATGCGACCCTGCCTTGGCAGATATCCTTAACCCCCCCCTGGAGTCGCGTTGGAAATCCGAATCATCCCAATGTCACACGATATTACTACGGCTACGAGCCCTGGTTTGGGGACGATATCCTCCGGGGAACCTGCAAAATCGCCACTGATGCTAATAACCGGATGCTCTCTGCTTGGTGGTGGGGACGGTCGGCCTGTCCCGGCATTGACGTCATTAGTTTGGCGATCGCCCAGGGTATGACCATGGAACAGTTATCCTTACTGCCCCTTGCCTGTGATGAAATCAGCGACGTGTTCCGCTCGTTAAAAACCAGTTAATCATGACGGTTGTTGTTTCCGGCGATTCAACAGATGATTCAGAATCGACCACCGGGGTGGCTCCGCACTTTCTGTTTTTCCTTGAATCCAATAGTCATACAAAGTGTGAATGGTGCCATCTTGCTGCTTCAGTTGAATCCAGGCGTTGACGATTCCCTTGAACGTCGTTTCCCCTCTGGGTAACCCATAGGCAGAAGGAATCGCTACCACTGGCTTGGGAATAGCAATGGAAAAATCGGGATATAAGATTGTCCAGGCTGCCCCTGATTCCGCAAACGTCACCATCCCTGCTGCCACCGCGTTTTCATCCTCCAAAAAAGATTCATAGGAATCAACGTCCACAAACTTGGCATTGGGCAGTAATCCCATTAACTTAGCCCGATAATATTGAATATCAGAATTAGCGAGCACACCAATCTTTAAATTTGAACGGGGTTGTAATGCCTGCCATCGGGTAAACTGCTCCCGAAATTTATCCTGTACCAAAAAAGCCAAAGTGTAGTTATCCACCGTTTCGGTAAAATCCATCACTTCTGCGTATCGGGGCGTAATAGGGGTAAACGTCATCAAAATGTCGCAGTAGCCCATTTGCAGAAAAGCTGCTGATTCGATGAAATCGAAAGCCTCTTGTTCTGAATTGGCTAAGGGCCAGAACTCCGGCTGGAGGCCTAAATCTTGAGCCAAGATATAGCCCATTTCGATATTAAATCCCACTAATTCCACTGGCTCCAAAGAATTGAAATAGGCAAGGGGATAGGATTTGGGGGCGTAACAAATACGGATTTTTTTTTGTTGCTTAATGGTTTGCCAACGTTGATCGGATCTGTCAGGCATGAGAATATCTGATGTCATCTCTTCTGGGGTCAAACTCCCCTGGGAAGCAGCGAGGATAGCAGCGGCCCTTTGTTGCACTTCTACTGGAACCGTTTGATGAACCTTTACGGCTTGTGGTTTATTTCGCACCCGCAGCAACTTGAGCGCCGACAACTTGGCATCATCGGTATAAGTAGCCCTCAAACCATAGGTAAACAGGCTATGGATGGACCCCAACGCCAATAGAATAATGAGGATGTTCACCACGGCAAACCGGATCATGGTTTGGAGACGCAGTGTCACCAATTGATTAATGGCACAGGTCGCAATCAACGATAATCCAATGGTGCTCATGCCAGCGACGAGTGTTCCAAAGCGGGCCACTGAAATCTGTTCCAAGGTGACGTAAATTTGCAACATATCCGCCGGTAGTCCCAGTAGATTGAGCAAAAAACGCATTGTGGAGATCCCATCTCCGAATAGACTAGCTAGTCCCCCCAACAGATATGCGGGGTATTGTGACAGAGGCACAGTACTCCCGCTGTACCAACTGGCAAAGGGCACAAACCCCAACGACATCAGTTTACCAATACTGGGAAAAACAAAGGAAACTGGCACTAAAACTTCTAGAGGGGCATCAATGATTAGGCTGTCCGGGTCATCGGGGGGAGCCAATTTTTGGAGAAGTTGCCGACTCCGCTCGATGATTAGCGGTAGTACAATCATTAAATTGGCAACCGCAAAAGCAGTAATGAGGGGCGTTCGATAGGCTTGGATAATATCTTTATATTTCAGGGGGGTGAGGATGGCAATTAAACGCGGTAGCAGCCAAAAACTTAAAATCAAGGCGATCGAGGCTTGAATCAAAATATAGACCCCTAAGCGCTTAAACGCCTCCAGCGGCAACGTTCCGGCGGCATTAGCCACAATGGCAAAAACACCATAGGGAGTAATTTTAGAGACTGCTTGGGTGACTTTGAGCAACGCATCGTTGAGGATATCTAAAATCCTTAATATTTCTTGCTTCTGTGGAATCGTAATAAGGGCCAACCCCAACGCGATACAAAACAAAACCAACGAGGGGACGATGGTGTTAGCCAAGGAATGAAATGGATTGCTGGGGATAAAAAGCTCAATTAAGCTCAGGGATTTTGGCGGCTCTAGCAACGAAGTACTGAAAAATGCCGAGGATTGCCAACTGGGAAAACCCAAGGGATAGAGTATGACAATGACTAACGTGATTAGCCAAAATACAATGAGAACAATTCCCCCCTTAACAAAAATGGTGAGGGCACTCTGATAATCCAATCGTCCCAAACTGCCGATGATGGCCACAATAATGTAGGGGATAACGGGCATTTGGAACAGCCGTAAAAAAATATCCCCTATAAATGAGAAAACACTGGCATATTCCCCAAAGAATAAACCCGTCAGGGTGCCCAGCACGAGGGCTAAAAAAATTTGAGAAGAGAGGTTGCGGCGCAGATGTCCGAGAAATGCTTGCATCGAAATTTGGGAAAAGGCGTTGCGGTTTTCAGTCTACCTGAGGATAGTGTGACCGGGAGGGGGACATTCATCCAAGGGGGGTTGGGGTCAGGGGGTCAATCGATAAGTTCTTTGTCGACCTGTTTTCTGCCCCAAACGGCGAGGTTAAACTACAATAAAGCCTGCAACATTTATAGATTAACTAGGTTCAACAATGGAGAATAAGCGACCAGACTTCGCCATTCAGGATCATTCTGCTTTATCACTGGTGACAGAACTCCACGCCTATTTTCGAGATTTACAATCTTTCTATAAGATTTCCCGGGGTCTCTTGCTCAGCGAGTTAGAGTCAAATACGGATGAAAATAAAGTGGCGAGTTTACATCAATCAATTGAAGAAGTCAACCGGAAGCTCACATTTTTTCATGTGATCAATAATTCGATTTCGACTGTTGATACGGTACTCCACACCGATACGATGATCGATGAGTTTAAATCAAATTAAACTGCATTTTCATTCTCGCCTTTGTCCATGATTTTGAATGAATGTAAGTATGACTGGCACCTTAATGGAAACGATACGGTTATTTGAAAGCCGTCCTGAAAAAATTTACCGCCCAGGGGAAGTTATTTTTAAAGAAGGTGATGAACAAATCTGTATGTATGGCATCATCGAAGGCGAAGTGGAATTTAGGCTGGGAGGAGAAGTGATTGAAACCATAAAGGCAGGGGAGTTGTTCGGTATCGGTGCCATTGTTCATGAAGATCATCGTCGTGCATCTTCGGCGATCGCCAAAACCCGTTGCCGCCTAGCTGAATTAGATCGTGGACATTTCCTTTTTGCAGTGCAACAAACACCTATGTTTGCACTGGAGGTAATGCGGAGCTATTCTGATCGTCATCGTCGCCTGAAAGAGATTTACAAAAAAGCGATTAATTGACTTGACTACAATTTTGATTGTTGTCAACCGTATGTAGAGTAAAAAATTGTTGTTTTTGACTATATATAAAATGCTTAAGGCTGAATAATTTTTGGCTTCCAAAATTATTGCAAGTGCCCACACCCCCGCTAACGTAACGGTTGACAGCGGGGACAAAACTGGCTGGAGCGCCCGGCCAGTTTTATTTTTTCGATAATAGCGCCACAGTTTCCACAGGCTTCCCCCGCCCGGCCATAAACTTTGGCCATACCGCCATAATTTCCATTAATCCCTGTTACCTGGCGATAATCACTAAAACTAGTCCCCCCAGCGGCGATCGCCATGGCTAGGGTTTGTTGTATGTGATGATGCAGACGACGGCATTGGGATAAGGTCAAACTCACACAGGGCTGAGACGGGTGGAGACCGGAAAAAAAGAGCACTTCATCAGCATAAATATTACCCAGACCAGCCACCAGCCCTTGATCCAATAACGCCGATTTCAGGGGACGACGGCGGGACTTTAACGCTTGAAATAAATATTCAGGCGTAAATGCTTCGGTAAAGGGGTCTGGCCCCAGCTTGGTTAGCCCTGTAATAACGTCGGATGGGGCAACGGCCGGCGGGACATACCAAACGCGGCCAAACGTCCGGATATCGACAAACCACAATTCTTGACTCTGGTCACACTGAAAAATAATTCGGGTATGGGGCGATCGCTCCCCATTTGCAGAGCGCCATAGTAACTGCCCCGTCATGCGGAGATGCACCCCTAAGTAACCCGCCGCTTGCCCGCACTTATCTAGGCGAGCCAAAAGGTATTTTCCACGACGTTCCCACTCGGCAAAGCAACACCCGGCTAAAGTCTCCCATAACATCTCCACCAAAATGGGGGAGACAAGACTGCGGTTAAGCAAGACTTCTCCCCCCTGAATAGTGCATCCGGGGGTTAACTGGTTGAGCCCCCGACGAATAGTTTCGACTTCTGGTAGTTCTGGCACAGGGATTGCAATGGCGGTCACAAAAAGAATCGGGGATTATCTTACCCGATTTTCTCCCTGTGATAGCGTTACGCTGCTTTGGCTTTTTTCTTAGCAGGAGCAGCTTCCACCAGTTCCAATTCCCGCTCAGCAAAGTTATTGGTATTAAGCCCAGAAGCACTGCCACTGAAGCCAGTGTAATTAACACGCTCAAAGCGGACAATCACCGGGTAGAGAATACCACTCGTATCGACACTTGCAACAGTCCCAACATCCCCGTACCAATAGGATTCAGGACGTTTGATTCTGACTTTATCACCACGATTTAAGGCCATAATTCAATCCTTAAAATAATTGCGTTTATGAAAAAAAAATTAGGTTGAGTTGTTGAACAATTATATTAACTGTCCATCAAATCAGCGCACTTAACGCCCGATTCTATCAGCTTTCCCTGGCTGCTCTCGTTATTCTCGCCGGGACTAACAACAATTCTTTACATCATGACTTCTTTTTATTGCCAAACAATGTCCCCAAAAATCCCCCCTGACTATCTTTTTGACGGCTCTTTGTGTCTATATTTGTTTGCTTGGCAAGTTCCCGCTTCGCTAGCACCACGAGAGGGTCTGTGGGGGCTAGCTCTCCGGCAGTTTTGATATGTACTTTAGCCATAGTTAGCATATTATTCTGCAGGTAGGACAGACCCAATAAGCTGTGGGCATGACCATTTTTAGGCTCTTGCTTGAGGGCCGTTCGTAATTCAGAAATGGCTTTATCGTATTGCCGATTGTCATACAATTCCTGAGCACGATCCAAGACTTTTTCCAAGCGAGAACGCTGATCTGGCGGGGGGGAAGGAGAGTCGGATGATTTGCCGGGGACAGTCGTGGACTGTGGAGAGGATTTCGGGGTCGTTGATGGTTCGGATGAGGAGGTATTAGTGGCAGCGGAACGGGCAGGCGGGCCAGATTTTGTGGGGGATGCGTCTTTCAGATGGAGATAAATAAGATTAAATTCACTCAGTTGACCAATTTTGTTGAGCACCGCCTGAAAGTCATCGTAAAGATTTTGGGCAAGGGGGGTGACTACTTTGTGATAAACCAGCTCCGGGCCAATGGTGGCAGCTAGCAATTCTTGGGAGGAGGAGGATTTAAAGATTAACTGAGCTTCCGTAAGATTTCTTGCTGTTTGGGTAGCAATGAGGATTGATTCAGTGCGCGTTGCTTCACGGGATAACGCTTCATAGGCCGGATTGACCAATTTAGAAAAAAGCTTTGCAGCTGTTTGCTTATCTGCATCGGCTTCGGCTTTACAGGTATCAGGATGAAGTAAGTAGGCAATTTTGAGATAGTTCTGGCGAATCTGCTTAGGAGTTGCATCCAGCGAACACCCTAAGATGGCGAAATGATCAACGACATCGTAGTTAAAAAGACCTTGCTGAATGGAAAAGCGACTCATAAACTTAAGAAAATGGTCGTGAATAGCGCTTGGTAAATTATTATTCCGTATTTACCGCATATTTGCTGCGGAGTGTGAGTAAACTCAATTGACATTCAGCGTGATGGGCAGCTATTACCCGCATAAATAACTGATGACAGCATAAATAGACTGGGTAACATTGCTAAAGCTCATCATTATGCATCGTTAAGATCATTACATCGAGCCTCAGACGAATCAGTCAGCTTTTGAAGTTTATTGCTAAGGGCTAAGAATAAGTTTCCCTTAACAAATACCTTAGACCATACTCACCGGTGGTGAAACAAAGAAGTGTGGGATTGGTAATCTACTCTTGTCGTTCTACGGTGAGTATACCTATGCAATGTCGATTATGTGGTCATCCGGAGACACACAAGCACGGTAGCACCAGCAAGGGCAGCCAAAGACAGTGGCTTAATTTTGAGTCTTCGAGTTGGCAAACACACGGATGCCTTCCTTCGTGAACTGATAGTTAGCACTGAGGGTAAGACGAATTGCAAGCTTTGGGATACCGATGATTAGGGAGGCTACGAAAAGAGTCCTGTCTCCTGAAATACTCCATGTCATCGGCAAAAAGAACACCCAACGCCTTGAACGCACCAATGGTATTGTTCGGCAGCAAACAGGACGATGGCATCATCGTCAGAACAAGTTTGGCAAGCTTTGGCAACAAACCGCCAATTTAAATCTGAAGTTTCGAGGGCTTTGTTGCATAAAGGATCGTATGCTACGCAAGGGTTTGAGGTTCTCAAGAATCCTTAAAATGAGTGGTTCTCTGGAACTCAAGCGCTGAAACCCCTACGAACACTGGGTTTATTCGTGCAACAAAGCCAGTTTCGAGACTATCTCAACAAACACCGTTCTCGTATTCCTGAGTATGAGCGTTATCAACTTTTGGGGATTCCTATTGGCTCTGGGGATGTCGAATTTAGCATTAAGCAGGTGAGAGCCCGAGTAAAGCTCGCAGAAGAAAATCAGCACCCCGACTGTTTTTAATGACCCACTACCACTGGTGTCATCCCTTCCCCTAGTCCCAAGACTTTAACTGGGGGTTGGTTTGTAACTTCTCAATCTCAAAGCCCACGGCCCGATGTTCGTGATTGAGCTGTACCACAAGTGCCCGTGACAATTGGTCTGATTTCTTTAGCGCTTCTTCGTAATAATCCTGAGCGGCTTCGAGCTTACCCAAATTCATCTCCCGCCGTCCTTCATTCCGCAGAAACTGACCTTTTAAATAAAATAATTCTGGATTGTATGGGGTTTCAGCCAGGGCTTTGTCAATGTTCTGCATGGCCAATTCATACTTTTCCAAATCCCGATAGGTCGTGGCTAGGGCACGATATTTAAGGTAATTGGGGGCTGCATACTGTTCAAACCGTTTGATCACTTGCTCCGACTGGGTAAAGGGGGTATAGCGCGATAAGAACAAATCCAGGAAACCCCGGAGTAAGTTTAGCTCTGGATCGTTGGGGTCAATGGCTTCGGCTTTGTCCAAATGTTCAAAAATAATGCCAGTTTTTCCCACCGCCTGGAGGTAACTCCCTTTTTTGAGTAAATATCCTCCCTCCAAAAAATGACCCACTGCAATATATAAATTGCCCCGGAGTGGGTCTTGTCCCTCTAGTCGCTCAGCGGCTTTACGGGTCTGGAGTGCGAAGTCCTTCATGCGTTCTAACTCATTGGCATCATAGGCAAATGAAGCCTTCATGGCATAGGCTAACGGTTCATTGGGCTCTTCTTGAATAGCAGTGGCTAAAATTGCCTCTGCCCCCCGGTAATTGCCGGCCTGAAAAATCGATTCAAAGGCGGCTTCGGTTTTATCTCCAATAGCACGGGGATTGTTGGGACGAAATGGATCTCCCGCCCCGGCGACTGGTGCAAAGCAGGCGATCGCCGATAAAATACTAGCGGTGAGCCAACGACGGGATTGGGATCTGGTTAAGGTAAAGCAAGAAACCATAAGCAGTGGTGTGGAGTAACGTTGAGAGTAAATAAGAAGATGGGCGCTTATATGACCTGAAAAAACACGGTATGATTCCAAAGACGAAAATAGAGCAAGTCTGCACCCACCGGGGAAACTTTTGTGATGGGGTGACCTATTCTCCCCGTTAACATCAACTTGATAGCATTGACCTATGTTGCATTTACGGCAAGTGGGTTATCATCCCCCTGCATCCCCGACCCCTATCTTAAAAGATATAAATCTACAGTTAGCCCCCCAAGAGCTCGGTTTGATTATCGGACCCAGTGGTTCTGGGAAAACAACGCTGCTGGAGATTCTATCCGGGTTAGCTGAAGCCACCGAGGGAACTATCCATTGGCAAACCCAGGCCCTGACCCCCCTACACCTGCAACAACTGTGTGGGTTGGTCTTTCAGTTTCCCGAACGCCATTTTTGTGGCGGGACATTACTGGAGGAGCTGCGCTTGGGGCATCCTGAAGTGACCCGTACCCGTATCACTGACGCCTTATCTGAAGTGGGGTTAGGCCATTGTGCGTGGAATTTGTCTCCCCAGGCTCTCAGTGGCGGTCAACAGCGACGTTTGTCTTTGGCAGTTCAGTTAATCCGTCAGCCCAATATTTTATTGTTGGATGAGCCGACGGCGGGTCTGGATTGGTCGATGCGACAGCAGCTAGCCGCATTACTGGCCAAGCTTAAAACCCATTGGAGTTTATTGGTGGTCAGTCACGATCCAGGGGAATTGGTGGCGATCGCCGACCGTTGTTGGCAAATTCAGCAGGGAGCATTGCAGGAACGGGATCTTGCCTCATTGAAAGTGGCCGTGTAGCGCGGCGATGCCCGCAGTGATTTAGATGTTTAGAACCATTCTCCTGTTGTTCTCTCGTTGCTGTTGACCGATTTTTTTCTAACCAACCTGTATGTCTGACGCATTTCTCGCCCTGTTAACCTTAGCCCAACAAGCGGGCGCTGAAACAGCTGAAGTCTATGGCTCGGCTAGTTTTTCCCGTCCAGTTTACTTTGAAGCCAATCGTCTCAAACAGTTGGAAAGTACGGAATCGGAAGGGATTGCGCTGCGATTATGGAAAGATGACAAGCCGGGAACTGCCGTGGCCTATGGTCCAGTCGAGCCATCTGTTCTAGTCGAGAAGGCCTTGGCGCTGGCGGCTCTCAACACCGTTTCTCCGCCTCGATTTAGTTCACCGCGACAGGTCAAAGAATCTCATTTGGGCGAAGATTTTACCGTTGAGACCTTGATGGCATGGGGACAGGGGGCGATCGCCGAGCTACGGGAAACGTTTCCTGAAGTTCTTTGTAGCGGCGAGTTGACCTGCAGTACTGAAACAACTCGCTTAGTTAATAGTGAGGGGCTGGATTGTACCTGGACTGAAAGCAGTTTGAGCTATTACTTGGGGGTGGAATGGATCCGTGGGGACGATTTTTTGGCGGTCTATGACGGTGAGCAATGTCGCGGTTCAGCAAACATGGATCAATTGGTTCATAACCTCCGCCAACGTCTTCAATGGGCAGCCGATAACCAGGCGATCGCCACCGGAAAGCTCCCCATTTTGCTCACCAGTAGTGCTGCGAGTCTGCTCTGGGGAACGGCAAGTGAAGCATTGAATGGAAAGCGGGTCGTGGAAGGCTCCTCGCCTTGGAGCGATAGATATCAAAAAACAGTTGCAGTGCCAGAATTGCGCCTGTGGCAAGACCCGACCCAAAGTCCGTTTGATTGCCCCTTTGACGACGAAGGCAGCCCGACCCAATACCTAAGCTTGATTGAAGCGGGCATCGTCCAACAGTTTTATTGCGATTTGGAAAGGGGAGAAAAGCTAGAGCAAAAAAGTACTGGCAATGGATTTCGGGGCGGTTTAGCGGGTAATCCCGACCCCGGTTTGGTGAACCTTCTAGTCGCATCAGGAACGGCTTCCTTCGATCAATTACTGTCACAACTGGGTAACGGTCTGGTGGTGGATCAACTGCTGGGGGGCGGGGCCGATATTTCCGGTGACTTTTCAGTTAATGTCGATCTGGGTTACCGCGTTGAAAATGGCGTCATTACGGGACGGGTAAAAGACACCATGATTACGGGCAATGTCTATGAGCTACTCAACCAAATCCAAGGTTTTGGTGGCGATCGGCGTTGGCAAGGATCTTGTGCCACTCCCTCATTAATTATTGACGGTGTATCAGTTATTGCTTGATATAGATGATGAGTCATCATCAGCAAACGGGGTATCAACCTCTGAGAACAGATCCCCTCCGCCCGTTAAACTTTAGATCGAAGTGTCTGTGTTCCTGTTGCGTATAAACTGCCCCCATGACGTCCTCCCCTCTTTGTTCCCGATTCACCCTAGAAAATCGCTTAGAATCTCATCCTGACAGTTATATTAACAATGGGCATGATGTCATCCAGGGATTACGTCAGTCCCCCAAAACTCTCCCCCCCCACTACTTTTATGATGACCGGGGATCATTATTATTTGAGCAGATCTGTCAACTGCCGGAATATTACCCCACCCGCACTGAAGCCAATATTCTCCAGGCGATCGCCACAGATTTAGTCCAGAAGACAGGGGCTTGTGATTTCATCGAATTAGGAAGCGGGAGTTCCACTAAAACGCGCATTTTATTATCCGCCTTTGCTGCCCAAGGCATCAAACTACGCTACATTCCGGTGGATGTGAGCGATGGCATCCTGACGGAAAACGCCCAAGCGCTCCTAGCCCACTATCCTGACCTCACTATCCAAGGGCTCGTGAGTACCTATCAATTAGCTCTGGAACGCCTACCAGCCCATAACTTTCCCCACCGTCTAATGGCCTTCCTTGGCAGTTCATTGGGCAATTTCCCCCCGGATCAATGCCAACGCTTTTTTATCCAAGTTGCCCGGGCCCTGGATGTCGGGGATTACTTTCTGTTGGGGGTAGATTTGGTGAAACCAGTACCTGTTCTGGAAGCAGCTTATAACGATACCAGGGGAGTTACCGCCGCCTTCAACCTCAATATGTTGCGCCATCTTAACTGGCGGTTTGGGGGCAATTTTAACCTGAATCAATTTACCCACCATGCTTGCTTCAACCCCGTTTCGGCACAAATCGAAATGTATTTGAAAAGCATGATGAACCAAACGGCCACGTTGGAGCGGATTGGTTTGACGGTGGAGTTTGCCGCAGGGGAAACCGTCTTAACTGAAGTGTCTCGTAAATTTAGCTTATCCGGGGATACGAACCTCATCAATCAACTGGCAGATCATGGTCTAATGACCCTCCAGGTTTGGACTGACCCCCAAAATTGGTTCGGAGTGCTGCTGTGTCAACGTCAGCCGTCAGCTCAGCGCCCGGAGTTGGTGGAGTAACTGTTCAATTTCAGTGGGCGTGGTGAAATAGTGGCAACAGGCACGAATACAGTCGGGGTGGGCAATGGTGCGGAGATACAGCCGTTGTGTTTCCAGCTTTTGTACAATGTCTCGATGGCTGGAGGAGGACGAAACCGTGAAGGAAACGAGTCCTGCTTCGGGGGGGGCAGCGGCGAGGCATTGGATATGGGGCAGTTCCTGTAACCCTTGCCACAGCAGGGCACTCAACTGACAAATTTGTTGATACCGTTCTTGGGTGGTTCCCTGTTGCTCATGGAACTTAATAGCCGCCAACAGACCCGCATATTGGGGATACGCTGAAGTGGCCACCTCAAATTGCTTCCCATTTTGTACCCAGCCGAGGGGTTGGCCTCGGGAACCCATGTTAATGCCCCGCCAACCCGTAAAGGTGGGGGAAACCTCCGCCAGGCAGTCGGGATTGATGTATAGTCCTCCGACCCCTGCTGGACCACAAAACCACTTGTGACCAGTAAAGGCGTAAAAATCTACCTTGGTGGTGGTGAAGTCTAGAGGTAATGACCCGGCTGACTGGGCCGCATCGACCAGAACTCGGATAGGTCGTTCCCTCGGCTTTTCCCGGCATAGGCGCATGATGTCGGCTAACGGCAATACCTGGCCCGTATTCCACAGGAGGTGGCTCAAAATAACCAGACGGGTTTGGGGGGTGATGGCAGCGGCAATGGTTTCTGTCGGGGATGCGGTGGCGGCATTGGCTAAGACCGGACAAAAACGGTACACCACGCCAAACCGAGCGGCGATCGCCTGGACAATGGCGATAATGCCGGGGTGTTCACAATCGGTGAGGAGAATTTCATCTCCGGCTTGCCAGTCCAGACCCCAAAGGACAATGTTGCATCCTGCCGTCACATTTTCGGTCAGGGTGATGGTGTCCGGTGGCCCATTGAATTGTTGGGCCAACGCCGCCCGCAGCTCTCCTGTCAGCGCCTGAATGTGGCCATTGGCGGCGATGGAAAATGGCCCTTCTGCTTCTAGGGCTTGATAGGTGTCCAGGATCGCCTCATAGGCAACCTGGGGTAACGTCCCCTGGCCCCCATAGTTGAAATAGGTTTTATCACTAGCCCCCGAATCTGTTGGCGATCGGTGGTTAACAAGGGCTGGAATGGCGTCATAGAATTAGGTAATACGATAACTCAAGGGTCGCAGACAATGATGGAATCGGATTAACCACCACTCACCGGTGGAATAAAAACCACCTCATCCCCCGCTTTTAAGACTTGATCCGACGGAACAAATTGGCAATTGACACCAAAGCGCGTTTGTAATCGCCAGGGTTCCAACGCAGGATAGTGGCAGAGAACTTGATCTAGCAACTGTCCCACGGTAGTTCCCGCAGGAACCGCTTGCACCACCAACGGTTGCCCGATGATTTCTTGGTAGGCGGCAAATAGTTGAACTGAGATGGTGATTTCGCTGAGGGAGGATGTCATGAACCAATCAATTTAAACGGGATAGGGGATAAATCGTACTAGTCAATCTAGGGTTGGCTATTCGGGAAAATTTCGGTCACTACCCGTTCCGGTTGGCTACTGGTGACCACCACACTATTATTTTGTAACGATCCAGTCGCCTGATCCCCCGTTAAATTGAATTTCACCCCTTCCTGTTGTTTATAAATGACATTGCCCTGGGCGGCCAACGTTTGCTGATCAAATAAATAGGTCAGGGTATCGGCATACAGTTTTGCTTGCTGGGCTTGGCTGAACCCTTCGGTGCCACTGCTTAACTGGGCAACCTGACTATCCAAATTCATGCTCCCCTGATTGCCCCGTACTGAAATATTATTCTCATAATCCACAATTTTAAGCGGCTGATCGCTGGTGACCACCCGTGTGAGGTAAGACCAATTCAAGATCTTGGCCGCCACTTGTAGGGGAGGATCTAGGGATTTGAACTCCGTGGGGTTCATGAGGCGGACTAATTTCTGATTTAAATCGACCCTGACAGTGGGGGTTTTGATTTGGTCGGTGGCGGTTTTGTCTTGGAAGCGCACCAACTCTAGGGGGCGATCGCCATTGATAATGTAAGTGGAGATATTCCAAACCAACCGTTCTGTTTTTAATTGCAGACGCCGGGGGTCTTTAACTGGCTTTTTTTTCGGATCTGGATGTTCGGTAACAGCCATGATTTGACCGGAGAGTGTTAAGCGCTGATTCTTGGTGTCGTAACGACCTTCCTTGGCGGTGACGGTGAGTTGGGGATGTTCTCCCCTCAGAGCTTTACGGGCAATCATCACCGCTGCCTCCGCCTGCCATTCCACTTCCTGGGCCCGCAGAACGGATTTATTGCGTGGATCCACAGCCACCACATTATTTTCTAGAACCAATTGCTGTCCATCGTTAAGGATTTTTCCCTTATCGGCTTTGACCTTTAAGACCACTTTCCCGTCTTGATAAAAATCTCCTTTCACCGCCGCTAAATCGGCACTGCGTCGATCCGGAGAATATTGGGCTGTATCCACCTGGATTTTCCAGAGCAGTTGACCCACCGCATTAGCTTGCTCTAGGGTTGCTTTGGTTAACGTCAAACGGCTTTCTCGGGCCGGACTGGCACTGGTCCGGGGTTGGTCTAGGGGATTAGGGGGCGCACATCCCCCCATGGCGATCGCCACCAGCGCAGCAGACAATAACGGAATGCAACGGGTTAGGCAGGCAGGAGGGTTAGGGGCAGAGGAAAACAACAGCTTAGGAGGGAGATAAAATCGGGACAGAACCAGAAAAAATAATTAATCCGACGATAAAGGCCACTGGATCGTAACGGAACTTATTCTGACTTGGTTGGCGATCACTCCTCAATTTGTGCTTCTCTTTTTGACCGCGCCGGTAGGTGACATCCTCTTTGGCAAAGTACTCCGGTGCTAAGCTCCAAAGCCTTCCTTGGATGGAAACCCTAAACCTTTGCATAGTCGGCAACCTAGACACATTGACTCTTTCTACTTCTTAGGAGGCACCATTTCCTGATCTATGTGCTGTGTCAACCTAACGACGACGGGAACGCTGACGCCTACGGGTCGCTTCTTTCCGCTTGCGTTTTTCTTGAGGAGTTTCAAAAAATTGATTCTTTTTAAAATCGGTATAAATTCCAGCTTTAGCAACCTGACGCTTGAAGCGGCGTAGCGCGGATTCAATAGGTTCGTTTTGTCCAACTACAACTTGAGTCATCTGAAAAAATTAAACCTCCTGAAGGATAAATGGGTGATGAGTAGACTCTGGGGAGTGCCTGTCTGTTTTTAGATGCGGCCGGAGACGATCACAACGATAGGCATAGATTTTCTATGGTAATCGATCTTGTCCGATTGGTGAGGGAACTGGCAACGCGCTATCAAATTTCGTAAGGGAGGGGCGATTCAGGGGTTAAAAACAACTATGGGGCGCTCTAAAACCGCTTAAAAAAGCCCTAGCGCGTTGTTTTGGTGTGCCGTGATGTTGGGGGTCATGGTAATCATAATCTCCAGTTAGGTTGGCAGTAAAAATACCTTCCTGTAAATCTCCAGTCTCTAAGATGCCAACTTTTTCCGTGGCTGCAAAAAAGACCCCCGCGAGGCAATCCGCTTGAAGCTCTACTGTGACTAAAGGCCGATTACCTTGTAATAATCCCAGATGATTTTGAACAGAGTGACCATACTCATGGGCAACGGCATAGTAGGCGGCCGCATCTCCGACACGGTTAGCCAAGCGGGTGAGGACTGGAATATTAAGATGAATCGTGTTGTCTTGAGGGCAGTAGTGAGCTAGGGATGAGGGGCCGCAGGGAGTCGGCACGGTACCACGATGGGGATAGACCACTGGGTAACGAAACTGAATGCCTCGTCGACCTAAATAGCTTCCCCAAAATGCATCGAGACCGTCGCTAACCATCACGAGGGTGTTAAAATTCCATGCCCCCTGGCTAGGTTGACTTGCCAGGCAAATCAGGGCGATCGCCCAACCACAACAACCTAGGTAATGGCCGAAGACATTGACAATATTAGATAAAGGACGACCCCATGGAAAAAAAACATTCATGCCAGACAGTCGCTATAGCGACAGAGAACATACGCCTATTGTTTATTAAACCTGGGATCCTAAGCCTTGGCTTGGATGAGGTAGCCACAATTGTGTTCGCCATCATTCAGCCAGTGGGTTCGTTCGATGGCACAGTCTGGCAACACCGCCGCAAACATCTCTAGTTCATGGCCACAGACAGTAGGGTAAGACTCCGCCACATCAGCAATAGCACAATGGTGTTCAGCCAGAATAAACTGGTTCGAGCCAGGTTGACTAAGAGGATGGAGTTCTGCCATATAGCCCTCCTGTTTTCTTAACTCCACAAGTTTTTCTACGCGATAAGCCAAAGGACCATTGCCGATATGTTGGCGATAGATTTCTGCCTTCCGTTGCCATTGTTTTTCAAAAACTTTACCGAGTTGCTCTTCCCCCACAGTCTCCACCAGAGAATTGATGAACGAGAGGGCGAAGTCTCCATACTGCTGGGGGAACTGCTCCCGCCCCTGCTTACTCAACAAATACACATGCTGGGGGCGGCCTAAACCCCGCTGTAGGTCTTGATGTTCCACTAATCCTTCGGTCTCTAAATCTTTCAAGTGACGTCGTATTGCCTGAGGACTAATATCCAGCGACTCCGCCAAGGCGATCGCCGAGGCTTGTCCTTGTTTTAACAAGGACTGTAAGATTTCATCCTTAGTGGACGTGACATAGCTCATGGCAGTTCAATATAGACAAACCCGGTCAGCAAAATACGAGTAGACTCACGAATGGCATTTTGCTCTGTCATCGAGCAAAGCTGGTCTACAATCAATTGTCCGAGTAGGACTCAATAAGACCAATGGTTTACTATTTAAACTTCATAGCAAATTATTGAATCGGACTTTGACAATATTCACGTTGTTAATTTACCCTAGAATCAACTAAAACAACAAACAAGTTGTTTAATGTTTCTTTAAGACATCGCCACCTTGAGCTAATCGTCCTCCTGAGGAATGCGCCCCCACCTAGCTCACATCTTTTTCGGAGAACACGACCCTGATGAGTGCCACCACTGTCAAAACCTTAGTTAACCAACCCTACAAATATGGCTTCGTCACCGATATTGAGTCGGATGCAATCCCCCGCGGCTTGAGCGAAGATGTGATTCGTTTGATTTCAGCGAAAAAAAAAGAGCCGGAGTTCATGTTGGAATTCCGTTTGCGAGCTTATCAGCATTGGTTAACCATGTCCGAGCCGGATTGGCCTGCTGTAGATTATCCCCCCATCGACTACCAAAGCATTATTTATTACTCTGCACCAAAGCAAAGCAAAAAAAAATTAGACAATCTTGACGAAGTTGATCCAGCATTATTAGAAACCTTTGAAAAACTAGGGATTCCCCTCTCCGAACAAAAACGGTTAAGTAACGTGGCGGTGGATGCCATCTTTGACAGTGTTTCCATCGGTACAACGTTTAAGGAAAAATTGGCTGAAGACGGTGTTATTTTTTGCTCCATTTCCGAAGCGTTACAGGAACATCCTGACCTGGTACAACGCTACCTTGGCAGTGTTGTACCCACCGGAGATAATTTTTTTGCCGCCCTCAACTCCGCTGTCTTTAGTGACGGTTCTTTCGTCTTTATTCCCAAAGGGGTGAAATGCCCCATGGAATTGTCCACCTATTTCCGGATTAACAACGGCGATACTGGACAATTTGAACGCACCTTGATCGTGGCAGAGGAAGGAGCTTCCGTTAGTTACCTCGAAGGTTGCACTGCCCCCATGTATGATACTAATCAGCTCCACGCCGCAGTGGTGGAACTGGTTGCCTTGGACAATGCTGATATTAAATACTCCACCGTACAAAACTGGTACGCCGGGGACGAAAATGGCAAAGGTGGTATTTACAATTTCGTCACTAAACGGGGACTCTGCAAAGGAGTTAACTCTAAAATTTCCTGGACTCAGGTGGAAACTGGCTCCGCCATCACCTGGAAATACCCCAGTTGTGTGTTGGTCGGGGACAATGCTGTGGGGGAATTTTATTCCATTGCGTTGACCAATAATCGACAGCAAGCAGATACCGGAACTAAGATGATTCATATTGGCAAAAATACCCGCAGTACCATTATTTCCAAAGGAATTTCGGCGGGTCAGTCGTCCAACAGTTATCGCGGTTTAGTCAAAGTTGGCACGAAAGCAAAAGGGGCTCGCAACTACTCTCAGTGTGACTCGATGCTGATCGGGGATACTGCTGCTGCTAATACGTTTCCCTATATTCAGGTGGATAACAACACGGCTAAAGTGGAACATGAAGCCTCCACCTCTAAGATTGGGGAAGACCAACTCTTTTATTTCGCCCAGCGAGGAATTTCAGAAGAAGATGCGGTCTCCATGTTGGTCAGTGGATTTTGTAAAGATGTCCTTAATGAATTACCGATGGAGTTTGCCGCTGAAGCCGATAAATTGTTGAGCCTGAAGCTCGAAGGCACTGTGGGTTAACCCTTAATTTATTGACTTTCCTGATCCTCATTTTTTCCTAGCCCTCCCTGGGGCTATTTTTACGCCCCATTTTGTGATTTTTTATGAGTAACGCGATCCTGTCCATTAAAAATTTAACAGCCACTGTAGAAGGAAATTCGATCCTCAAGGGGGTCACCCTGGAGATTTATCCCGGTGAAGTCCATGCCATTATGGGGCGTAACGGCTCAGGAAAAAGCACCCTCTCAAAAGTAATCACGGGTCACCCCGACTATGAAGTGACTGGTGGAGAAATTTTATATCAGGGACAAGATTTGTTGGCGCTAGAACCCCATGAACGGTCGTTAGCAGGGATTTTTCTAGCGTTTCAGTATCCCTTGGAAATTCCGGGCGTTAGTAACTTGGATTTTTTACGCATCGCCTACAATGCCAAGCGCAAACATCAAGGGCTGGAGGAACTAGACACTTTTGATTTTGAAGAATTGATTGAAGAATGTTTAGATGTGGTAAAAATGAATCCGGCATTTTTGGAACGCAGCTTGAATGAAGGTTTTTCGGGGGGGGAAAAAAAACGCAATGAAATTCTACAGATGGCCATCCTAGAGCCGACCTTATCCATTCTGGATGAAATTGATTCTGGGCTAGATATTGATGCGCTACGGATTGTATCAGAAGGGGTCAATCAGTTAAAAACTTCAAATAATGCCTCGTTAGTGATTACCCATTACCAGCGACTTCTGAATTACATTATTCCAGATCACATTCATGTGATGTATGACGGCAAAATCGTTATGACCGGCGGCAAAGAGTTGGCATTGGAGCTAGAAGAAAAAGGGATATGATTTTATTGAGTCCCCCTTGAATAGTGAGCAGGTATTGGCATAAATCAACTAAATTATTTTGCCGAATCTATTTTTAATTTAGGTGAAAGGAGCAAATCGTTGACATAATGCGATTGCCCTGGTCAAAAGCAGCAAAAAATCTCACTTGTCGAGCAAAAATTTAGCTTTGTCTTGCTAGATTGACAAAAAAGTGTATTATTAGTCATTTCAAAATGAAATAAAATATTGAATACCAGACTATGGTTTTTAACCACTATGACAACTAACACAGAACAGATACAAGTCCCCACAAACTATCATTCACTCCCTCGTCGTGATGTTGCGAAACTAATTACATTTAATTATTCTCGTGTTTTGGATATTGGTTGTGGTATAGGAGCATTTAGACAAAATTTAAAAAGCAATTGTGAGTATTGGGGCATTGAGCCGACAGATGCGGCAAAGCAGTCCAAATTTATTGCTGATAAAGTTTATCAAGATATATACGAAAATATTCATATACAGCTTCCAAACGAATACTTTGATTTAGTTATTTGTAACGATGTAATTGAGCACATGCCTGACCACGACAATTTCCTAGAATTGATTCGTGAAAAATTAACTCCTGATGGTAGAGTGATAGGCTCGATTCCTAATGTCCGCCACTACAAAAATTTAATCAACCTCTTATTCAAGAAAGATTGGGAGTATCAACCCTCAGGATTATTAGACAAGACTCATTTACGTTTTTTTACTTACAAAAGTCTTCAACGATGCTTTTTGTCTCATAATTATCAAGTCGAATTATTGCACTATAAATCTAGTAGTATTACTAGGCAATTCAGACGAAAAACACCTCTAGCCTGGTGGAAGATTGTTCCTTTTTATGTTCGAGGTGCTTGGCGAGCATCAATTCCATCTTTGATTGTTTTACTATCGCTGGGATTTTTTTATGATACGCAATTCAGCGGTTTTCTTTTTTATCTTAAAAAAACATTAAAGACTAACAATTTCGAACAACTTTTCGCGTCATGAAACAATGCTGGCTTTGAATATTTTCTTGTAAATCTTTGGGCAAAAATTATGACTGTTCTTTCTCTCGATAAACAAAATACAGTTAAAACCGATCGCCAGTTGGAACAACTCATTTCCCAGGCGATCGCCAAGGAAACAGCTCTGACTGAGCTGAGTGTGATTCGTGAGCAAGCACTGGAAAAATTGAAACACTCCAGGTTGCCGAATAAGCGGGATGAAGAATGGCAATTTACCGATCTAGACGGGTTTAAGTCAATCACTTTCCATTCTCCGACCCCTGTTGACCTGGATATCGAGCTGGCCAAAAACTTTTATCTAGCCGAAGCTCCCAATAGCCGCTTGGTTTTTGTTAATGGTTTTTTTGCCCCACAGTTGTCCGACAGAG
This sequence comes from Merismopediaceae cyanobacterium, assembly GCA_942490695.1. Taxonomy (GTDB): domain Bacteria; phylum Cyanobacteriota; class Cyanobacteriia; order Cyanobacteriales; family Microcystaceae; genus Synechocystis. The sequence goes on from CALNXU010000012.1 coordinate 171,948, forward strand.
ATGGCTTACCTAAGAGCCTTACCTGTGGCAATTGGCAACAGTTAACGCCGAATCAACGTAAAAAATGTGCGGGCTATCTTGCTAAACAGGGAGATCAAAGTGACGTATTTTCCGCCCTCAATACCAGTGGCTTGCAAGATGTGGCAGTGGTGTGGATTCCGGCCAATGTGGCGGTGGAAACCCCGATTCATTGCTTATTCTTAACGGTGGCTGATACCACCCCGGCCCTAATTAACCCCCGCTTACTGGTGGTCGCTGAGGCTAATGCCCAATGTCAATTGGTGGAATCTTACGGTGCCATCACCCAAAACTGTTCTGATTTTCCTCAGCAGCAGCCCTACTGCAACAATGTTGTTAATGAAATTATCCTGGGGGATAATGCCCAGGTGACCCACTTGCGAAATCAACGGGACTCAGGGGATAGCTTCCACTTGGCTCAAACGACGATTGTTCAAGCACGAGACAGTCACTATCGCTTATTCGACATTAACCTAGGGGCCAAGCTCTCCCGCCATACCCCCCAAATGGAGCAACAGGGGGAAAATACCCAGACGGATTTCATTGCTTTAACGGCGATCGCCGGACGGCAGGTGAGTGATACCCACAGCAGCATCCATTTGCAGTTTCCCCACGGTACGACCCATCAACTCCACAAGTGCATTGTGGATGAGTTTGCCCACGCGGTGTTTAACGGCAAAGTATTTGTTCCCCAAGCAGCTCAGTTGACTAATGCCAATCAACTCAACCGGAATTTGTTGTTATCCCCCAAAGCACGGGTTAACACTAAACCAGAACTACAAATCATCGCCGACAACGTCAAATGTACCCACGGTGCCACCATTAGCCAATTGGAAGCAGATGAAATTTTTTATCTCCGGAGTCGGGGGCTAAATGATTATGATGCGCGGCATTTATTATTGGATGCCTTTGCCGGAGAAATTTTAGATCAGGTGCCCATTCCTTCGTTACAGCAGCGCCTACGACAATGTATTGCTTGTCGCACAATTTAATCACCTTTTTTTTTGCATGGCTATAGAGCCAGACTGTCTCTCATCAACAGTTTATCCACGTTTTCCACGCCCCCATGACTGCCATCCAACTCCCCAGCCTCGCAACGAAAGTTCGTTCTGATTTTCCCCTCCTGTCCCAAACGATTAACGGTCATCCGTTGGTGTATTTGGATAATGCTGCCACGTCCCAGAAGCCCCAAGCTGTGCTGCAAGCGTTAATGAATTATTACCAGAATGACAACGCCAATGTGCATCGGGGTGCTCACCAACTTAGTGTCCGGGCAACAGAAGCCTATGAGGGAGCACGGGATAAGCTGGCCCAATTTATCAATGCCCGCTCCCGGTCTGAAATTGTTTATACCCGCAACGCCACTGAGGCGATTAATTTGGTTGCCCATAGCTGGGGGCTGAACCACCTACAGCCAGGGGATGAAATTATCACGACTGTGATGGAGCACCACAGTAATTTGGTTCCGTGGCAAATGGTGGCGGCGAAAACGGGGGCAGTGCTGAAATTCGTGGAACTCGATGAACAGGAAGGTTTTAATTGGGCGCAGTATCAAAACCTGTTGTCAGAAAAAACGAAGTTGGTGACGGTGGTTCATATTTCCAATACGTTGGGATGCGTTAATCCGGTCGAGGAGATTACCCGGTTAGCCCATCGGGTCGGGGCCAGGGTTCTGATTGATGCTTGTCAAAGCGCCCCCCATTACCCATTGGATGTACAAGCCATAGACTGTGATTGGTTGGTGGCGAGTGGACATAAAATGTGTGCGCCGACCGGCATTGGTTTTCTGTATGGCAAAGAATCGGTGTTGGATGCCATGCCGCCTTTTTTAGGGGGGGGAGAAATGATTGCAGAGGTCTATTTGGAGCACTTTACCTGTGGTGAATTACCCCATAAGTTTGAGGCGGGGACTCCGGCTATTGCTGAGGCGATCGCCTTGGGGGCTGCGGTGGATTACCTATCCAGCTTGGGAATGGATACCATACACGCCTACGAGCAGGAATTGACGCGCTACCTGTTTGGACAGTTAACCCCCATTCCCCAGGTGAAAATTTATGGGCCGAGTCTAGACGGAAGTGACCGGGCGGCATTAGCTTCTTTCAATGTTCAGGGTCTCCATGCCAGTGATGTAGCAACCCTACTGGATCAAGATGGGGTGGCGATCCGTTCTGGACATCATTGCACCCAACCGCTACATCGTCTGTTTGAGGCCTCGGGGAGTGCACGGGCGAGTTTGTATTTTTACAACACCCGCGAAGAAGTTGATCGTTTTATTGAATCCCTCAACGCGGCGATCGCCTTTTTTAGCTAGGACGCTGTTATCCGCACTTGTAACCCCACAAAAAACTAGGAGACAGAACAGAGAAGAAGCCCTTCACCCTATTTCTTCTATCTGCGAAATTATTGTGTCGATCAAATCTGCTGATCGCCTCAGAAAGCTATCTTCAACGCCCACTGTATCGACGGGTGTACTCTTGACGTTGGACAAAGCCATAATTGTTAACAACGGGTTAAATTTTCTTGACGTTCTTGCGTGGAATTCTTAACAAAATGAGACAAAGTCTGACGCCGTTAAAATATAAAAAATATTAAGAAATCTGCCAATCCGCAGGATTTCGTCAATAATACAAGTATCTGATTAATAAAGGGTCACCTATATAAAAGACCCGAAACATATAATACAACTGGGGATTGGGTGTCTATAGCCTGATCCCCTTTTAATTCGGAAACATTGTTTTGATAAGTTTAGCTATTTTATAAAGTCCAAGGTTTTTAGTCGCATATCCAATGAATTTTTTATAAAATCGCAACAAAAATTTACATTTGTTACATCAATTTTGTATAAGAAGTAGTCGTTTGTTTTTATAGTTTCTGTTGCTGGAAAATTTGACGATAATTGTCTAGGCAATGAAATTCGCAATAGGCTTTTTGCATAGCCCGGAGCCGCTGTTGGATAATCGCATTACGGAGGAGGTCGGGTAATTGTTGCCAGAAAGATGCCGTGTCCGACCAGTCCATGGCTAAGTCACTTAACTGAAAATTTTCTAATTCTTCTGCCATCCAAGTTTTGACGGTAACGAGGGGCATTCTCCCTGCAATGATGGCCTCGGTAAAAATGCCTGAAGTCCGCTCCCGGTAAGCCATGGAATCGTAGGGGAGCAGAATGATGTGAGACCGCTTTAACCAATCGGCGTAGGCTTCACGGCTGAGGCGATCGCCCACCAACGTTACGTTAATGCTTTGGGGGGCAGGAGACAATTTGGCCGCAGAAGCTGCGACCAATTCAATTTGGGGGGTATTGGGCGCTTTGATCTGGGTTAGTTGACGGAGGATTGACCAGCCTTTTTCTTCCCGGGGTGAGCCAGGCCACCAACAGATAATGGGATCCGGCATTGTTGCTAGCGGGGTGGTGGTGGGAAAGTCGGTATGGGGAATAGGCATAACGGTCAATTTCACCTGAAAAACCTGCTGGAGCGATCGCCTTAAGGGTTCACTATCGGTGAAAAATTGACAGTGGGCACGGGGGAGGCAGCGAAAAATTTGTTGGTGTAACCCTTGGTAAATCAGCAAAGAGCGGTCGTTATGAACATCCCGTCGATACAGTAACCAGAGGTGGAGACGACCCCGTAGCTCCTTAGGTGATCGGCATAGTCCCCACCAAACGCCTAATAATTGCCAGTGAACAAACCGTTCCATAAATAGAATGATGGGTTGATGCGTTGAGTCAGTTTCAACTCTCAATATCTGGAGTGCCTGGGCCAATTGGGAACCCCATTGCAACGCTTGGGGAATCCGGGCTAGTTTTTGCAATCCCTTACCCTCCGCCTCCAAATCCAATGGAGAAAGGCGGGGAATGGCATTCAGGGCTGCCAGATCCTGGAGGTTGATTTCTGTCCCTGATGTTTGTGGCGGTATCCAAGCTTGATAGTCCCATCCCAAGGGAGTCACTGCAGTCTGGACTGCACGATGATAGGGGATAATGTGACCTTCCCCCTGCATTAAGTTGGGAATGAGGGAGACAAAAAGTGGCTCAGGGACGGTCATTACGGGGGATTACTGGGACGCAGAAGCATTCAACAAGGCAACCGTATCACGCAGGTTCGCAAAAATAGGAATAGGTTGAGAAAATGTTGATAATTTCTGTTGCGTCTCTTTGCCTCGTCCCGTTAATAGTAAGACGGGTCGACAACCGGCGGCGATCGCCGCTTGTAAATCACTGGGAGCATCCCCAATAAAGTAAGACTCAGCTAAAGTAATGCCCTGCTTTATGGCTGCCTGTTGTAACATTCCCGGTGCAGGCTTACGGCAATTACAGCCGATGTCGGGGGCATGGGGGCAAAAATACGTCCCAGTAAAGCTGACGCCTTGTTGGCGGTATAGGGACTCTAGCTGTTGCTGCACAGCCTGATAATCTTCCAGCGAAAAGTAGCCCCGACCGATTCCGGCTTGGTTGGTGATGATAATTAATTGGTAGCCGGCTGCTTGCCACTGGGCCAGGGCTTGGGACGCACCACTGGGTAAACTGACCAGGGATGGCTGACTAAGGTAAGGAATGTAATTAATGAGTACGCCATCGCGGTCAAGAAATAAAGCCCGAGTCATAGTTGGGAATGCAGTGGAAACAGCACTGGAGAATAACCCGCCAGAGTCGAATGATGGGTGGTGATATGGAAGTGGCGATCGGATAAAATCCTAGCCTATTCTGGGATAGAGCTTCCTGCCACTATTGTTGATTTTCAACGAATATTACATAAACAATCGAGGAATCACGATGCACCTTTTTGGTTATCTTTTTTTTTAACTGGGCGGTGCCAAATCTCAATTTGGCAGCCCAGAAATCTAATCAAGAATTTATGGCTGCCCGAGCTAAACAATTTAGAAGAATTAAATGGGTTATTCAGCATTAAACTTAATGAAATTAGGAGATGAAATTGATGGCTCAAAAACGTATCGGAATTTTAACAAGTGGGGGTGATTGTCCCGGTCTCAATGCCGTTATTCGAGCCGTGGTCAAATCTTCTGCTCTGAAGAACTGGGAAGTGTATGGAATTCCCTATGGAACCGATGGATTTATCGAAGTTGCCAATGGTAAATATCAAATGGAGGAGCTCCTCCTCACGAAACATGGATATACCCTACCTGGCATGCTCAAAGGGTTAGATGTCCTTCAATTCCTCAGTGGTAGTATTCTGGGGTCTCTTAGTAAAGGACATCCTCGAGATCCAGACAATGCAGCGGCAATCCTTAAAGGATATGAAATGCTGGGATTAGAAGCGCTCATTGTCATTGGGGGTGATGGAAGTTTAGATATTATTTACGACCTAGCCCAGAAGGGAAACTGGAAAATCATAGCAGTCCCTAAAACCATCGACAATGATGTTCCCTTTACAGAATGGGCAGTCGGATTTACGACGGCAGTGGATATTGTTACCCAGGCACTGTACGATCTCACGTTCACAGCCGCGAGTCACGAGCGTATTATTATTGTCCAGGTCATGGGGCGTGATGCCGGACATTTAGCCCTTAATTCGGGGATTGCAGGGGGAGCAGATATTATTTTAATCCCCGAAATTACACCCGTCTTAACGCCCGAAGTGGTTGAAAATTGCTGTCGGCAACTAGTCCAAATGCGGTCTTCAGGTCGGCATTTTGCGTTAGTGGTTATCTCCGAAGGGGTAAAAGATTCTAACCAGAATAAGGAAAAATATATTGGAGATTATTTGGCTAACCAAATCACAGCCCAGACAGCGAAATTATGTGAACTCAACGATCCCACTTTTTGTGGCATAGGTGAGTTGGAAATTCGTGCAACAACATTGGGACATTTGCAACGAAGTGGAACCCCATTTTCCTTAGATCGTTTATTGGCGACTATCTACGGTATTAAAGCCGTAGAATTAATCGCAGAAGAAACCTATGACCAAGTAGTCATTTGGCGGGCAGGGCATGTGCAAAGTGTGCCGTTAAAACCAATTATTAAAATCATCAAAAAATGTCATCAAGAAAATCGTTGTGCTTTTCCGGTTGATCCTGATGTCTTTATGGTAAAAACTGCGAAATCCCTAGGGATTTATTTAGGAGAAACGTAAGTTGTCCCGTTGTCCATTGTCCCATTCATGATTTACGGACTCGGTCGTACACTGTTATTGATGAATCTCAAAAATTCACCCAATGATTTCGTGAGCATTGAACCCGACAGGAGTCAAAAACTTGCTAAACGTGAGCTTAGACGGGTATAACGATGCTGCTCTTTTTGCTGTCGGATGGCATAACCGATCGCCTTGTTGGATCCAACAATCACGGCTAATTTCCGAGCCCGGGTGAGCCCGGTGTAAAACAGGTTACGAGTGAGTAGGAGAAAATGTTGCATATACAGCGGCAGAATGACCACGGGATACTCTGACCCCTGGCTTTTATGGATGCTGATTGCCCAAGCCAAGCCAATTTCATTAAGGTCGGCGAGGTCATAGACCACCGGTCGCTGGTCGTAGACAATCGTTAAACATTTGTCAATGGCATGGATGGCGGTAAGTGTACCCTGATCGCCATTAAAAACTTCCCGTTCGTAATCATTTTTGAGTTGCATAACCCGGTCGCCAACTCGGAAGATGGATGTTCCTTGGCGGACTTCTGGCTTATCGAGATGGGGGGGGTTGAGCAGCCCTTGCACCACCTGATTGAGATTGCGAGTTCCCAAGCGTCCCCGCTGCATTGGACACAGCACCTGCACCTCCTGAGTGGGGATAAAGCCTTGCTGCGGAATAAATTCCGTTAATAATTCCTCAATACACTGTACGCCTTGTTCCGGTTCCGTTCCGCCGGGATGCCATAAACAGTCGGATTGGGGGTGGTCAGAGATCTTTTCTAGGCGGGGATAGTGACCTTGATTGATCTGGTGGGCATGGCAAATAATGGCGCTGGTGGCGGCTTGGCGAAACACCTCAGTGAGTCGCACCACGGGGATTTTTGTGGATGCCATGATATCCCGCAACACATTGCCCGGCCCCACCGACGGTAATTGGTCAATGTCTCCGACTAATAGTAATTGGGTGTTGGGGGCGATCGCCTTGAGTAACGAATGGGCTAAAAACAAATCCAGCATGGAGGCCTCATCCACCACCACCGCATCAAACGGCAGGGGATTGTCCGCCTGGCGTTTAAATCCCATTGTGGCTGGATCAAACTCCAGTAAACGATGGAGGGTTTTGGCCTCTAGTCCCGTCATATCCCCTAACCGTTGAGCCGCTCGTCCGGTGGGGGCCGCCAAACCAATGGTTTTTCCCATTGCCTTCCATAACGCGACAATGGTGCGGGTCGTGAACGTTTTTCCCGTTCCTGGTCCTCCGGTTAAAATCAACACCCCCGCATTGGCTGCTGCCATTACGCCTTGGCGTTGCTCCGCTGACAGCCCCAATTGCCGACTCTGGGTAAAACGCTCCAGCCAGTTTTCCACCCGAGCACCATCCACCACCGACTCAACACGCTGTCGGGCTCGGAGACGGGTGGCTAGGTTGCATTCGGTGTAATAAAACGTCGGCTTAAAGGTCAGCGTGTCATCCTCTCCGGTCACCTCCAAAATCAGATCCTTGGCTTGCACCATCTCCTGGACGACACCCAAAATTGCCATTTCTGATGCCGGGAATTCTTCGGTGGTCAGTTTGGCGATCGCCGCTGCGAGCAACTCTGCTTGGGGTAAATAGCAATGGCCCTGTTCTGCTGCTTCAGCGAGGGTATGTAAAATGCCTGCCCGGTAGCGAAATTTGGAAGTGGGCGCAATCCCGACCTGTTGTGCAATCTGGTCAGCCGTCAGAAAACCAATGCCAAAAATATCATCCGCCAGTTGATAGGGATTATGGGTAACGGTACGAATCGCACCATCACCATAGTGTTTATAAATTTTGACCGCATAGGTGGTCGAAACCCCATGCCCCTGTAAAAACAGCATCACCTCTTTGATGGCTTTTTGTTCTGCCCACGCCCGTTGAATCAGCTTCACTCGCTTTTTACCGATTCCCGGTACTTCCAATAGGCGATCGCTCTCGGTCTCTATGACCTCCAATGTTTCTAACTGAAAATGGCTCACAATCCGCTTAGCCGTGACAGGTCCGACCCCTTTAATCAAGCCACTCCCAAGATATTTCTCGATTCCCGTCAGCGTTGCAGGTTTGGTTTCGTGATAGTCCCGGACTTGAAACTGGGGGCCATATTTGGGATGGTCTTTCCAGGCTCCTGTTAGTTTTAATGTCTGTCCGGCTTGAATATTGGCGAAATTACCCACCACAGTGGTCAACTCTTTGGCACGCGGTGATTGGATGCGGGCAACGGTATAACCGGTTTCCGACGCATGGTATGTAATGCGCTCAATCACCCCAGTTAAATACTCATTTACCCTTTCGCCGTTGCTTTTCATTGCTGATGATACCTAAGCATTCGTTCGATTCTTCCTTGGGTTAACGGTGTTACTTGTCCTAATTTCCCAGATATTGATTCGGGGGAACCACTGTTTTGCCACAGTGCATCCAGCCATTGATGGGCTCGTTCTTGGGTTTCTTGGTGACTCATTTTGGCAGTCTTCATTTTTTTGATTTTTTTGACCGCTTACACAAACGATTTTACATACCCGCCCAATTAGATAGAAGGTTGGTTTAGCATTTAAGTCTGGTGGTTGATTTTTCCGGGCGTTTCCCCTAATGACTGGCGACGAAAAATTCTGGCTTTCATCGACTATTTCAAGGGCAGTTCCAAGGTCGTTAACCCCCATCAATAGCGGCTAGTTTATCGGCAAAGTTCTGCACCCGTTCGACTTTCTACTCATCCGGTCTTTTTTGATATTTCTGTCCGAACCCATACGATGAAAACCCTGTTAATGGCTGTTATCCGTCTTTATCGAGCCTTAATTTCCCCGTGGTTTCCCCCCTCCTGCCGCTTCCAGCCCACCTGTTCCCAGTATGCGTTGACGGCGATTGAGACCCACGGAGTTTGGCGGGGCAGTGGGTTGGCGCTACGACGTATTCTCCGCTGTCATCCTTTCCACCCAGGAGGCTTTGACCCCGTTCCTCCCCCGAAACACTGAGCGCCGCCTTGCTATAATTGCTGGGCGAATTTATCGGGGAGATGGCTGCGAACGTATGAAAACTGCATGGGTGTTTCCAGGACAAGGGTCACAATCGGTCGGGATGGGGAGTGATTTGGTCACAACGGCGATCGCCAAAGCAAAGTATGCCCAGGCTGCGGAAGTTTTAGGGTGGTCAGTGGTGGACAGATGCCAGGGCAACGAAGCGGACTTGGCCCAAACCCAATACACCCAGCCCTGTCTATATGTGGTGGAAGCAATTTTAGGTGATCTGCTCAAAGACAAGGGCCTAATGCCGGACTTTGTGGCGGGCCATAGCCTGGGGGAATATTCTGCGTTATATGCCGCCGACGTGTTTGATTTTGTGACCGGGTTAACCCTGGTGAAACAACGGGCAGAGATTATGGCAACGGCCACCGGTGGAATGATGGCAGCACTGATGAAGTTTGATGCCCCCCAACTCCAACAAGCACTAACGGAGCAAGAGGGGGTGGTGTTAGCTAATGACAATAGTCCGGAGCAGGTGGTGATTTCGGGGACAGTGGACGCGGTGCAAGCGGTGTTAGCGACGGTGAAAGCACGTCGAGCTGTGCCACTGAAAGTCTCTGGTGCGTTTCATTCAGTATTTATGGCGGAACCGTCTCAGGCTTTTCGTCAAACCCTGGCAGAGTGTGAATTTAAAACGGCTTCAGTCCCTGTCCTATCCAATGTGGAGCCAGTCCCTTGCCAGGGGGGTGAAGCCTTAAAAGCCAAATTAGCTGAGCAAATGACCGGGTCGGTGCGCTGGCGGGAAACTATGCTATCTCTGGTGGAACAGGGGGCTGAGTCCTATTGGGAAGTCGGCCCAGGGAAAGTGTTGACGGGATTATGCAAACGAACGTGTGCTGGGTTGGCGTTAAACAACATCGCTAGCTTGGCTGCCGTGGAATCGCTGGCTTAACGTTACCCTCCCTGAAGGATGGTTCGCCCCCAGTTACTTTGCTGTTAAGCAGCCGGTTGTACGGACGCTAAAGGGGTCAAAATCACCAAGTCTTTGCCGACCACTGGCGATCGCGCCAGAAGATTTCCCTGACGGTCGTAAATGCGTAACTTTTGGAACGAGAGCCGTTGCGACCGCTGCCACAGCGTTTCCAGAGTGATTTGTTTTTGTCTCGCACTCAAGGTTTGCCACTGGTTGCCGAGCTTCAGGGTCAACAAACTCTGGGGGAAATTGGGTATCAACTGTTGTAGCAGTTGCGGAGGATAAACATCTTCCATGTCCATCAGTTCCTGTTGAATGACCGCCACTAAACTCTGCTCAGGGGTGAGGGGCGCTTCTGGGAGCAGCTTAATATCAATTTCTTGGGGGGGAGCCGGGGCGATAAGGTTTTCTGGCAGACGAGACCGCCGGCTCAGCCATTGTGGCTACGGGGGAGGGCGGCTCTATTGCCACCGGGGAGCCAACGAGACCGCTGCTTTCCGTTGAGGGCTCGCGGATTTCACTAACCGATGGAGTCAAAAATTGTTGATTCAGCCAGGTTAATAACGGTGGAATGGATAGGGGAGGGTAACCAATCCATAACCCGACCCCAATAAAAATTCCTAATAATCCGGCCGCCACCCAGCGTACAAACCACAAAGGAGACTGGGTTTTGGCTATCGTTGATGGGGCCCTGGCAGTAGTGGGCCGGGGGCGATCGCCGGGGGCAGGAGTCGGAGCCGCTGTTTCCGTCGGTGTATCAAAAGCGTCTAAGAGTTCATCAATGCCGTCCCAATCTTGATCACTGTCAGTTGGCTCCGTTGTATCCCTGTCACTGTGGGGGGCATCCACCAAGGCCGGTTCAGCCCCAGTGCCAGACAAGTAATCTGCAACCCGCGCCGTAGTCGCTTCCAAACGACGGAGGGTATTGGGTGGCAGTTGTTGCCGTTGCTGCGAGTCAGTTTCCAGTTGTCCCACCACTTGCTCTAGTTGTTGGAGGCTCTGGTGGAGTTGACTCAGCAGAGGAGATGCAGAAGGATGTTCAGATTCAGCCGCCATCAGTGGACCCGCGTTAAACAAATTGCTTTGAAAATTGCCGTAGTCACAATTTAGCTTAGCAAGGTGACATTCCAAACCTGACCAACAATCACGTTACGCGATGTACCGGGTTTTTTCTCCGAGTTACAGTAGCCATCGGGGAGGAGTCAGCAGGAAGAGATCCCCTTGTCCCGGCTGGGCGGTTAAACCCGGTAACACAATGCCAATAATTCCTGCTTTTTTCACGATCAATTTACCCTGCACCGATCCATAGACTAAGAATTCAGCCCAACTCCCTAAATCCGGTTGGTGTCCCACCAACGCCATACAGCGGCGGCTACGGTGTTGATATTGTTCCATCAATTGCGTCAGGCCGTGATGATGATCATGACCGGGGCCAAGGGCATCAAAGATTTCTCGTCGGGGCGACAACCCTTGTTCTAGGAAAATTTGTGCCGTTTCGTGGGCCCGCACCAAGGGGCTAGACAGGATTAAATCGAATTCAATCCCCATCTGTTGCAACCGTTGGGCAATTTGTGTGGTTTTTCCCTTGCCTTTGCGGGTTAAACGGCGATCGCCATCATTGAGTCCGGGTTCACGCTCTTGGGCAATACCGTGGCGAATTAAATACAATTCCATCGTTGGGTGTATCCCAGTTAATACAGTAATTTGGCACCGAGGAGAGAAGAACGGTTGAGATAAGCCCCATCGAGGACGTAGAAGGCGAGGGACATGACGGCGATGTCAACGAGTTCCTTGTCGTTTGACCCAAGCTCCCACCGGCTTAATTCGAAATTTTACATCCCCAGTGATTAATAACGCCCATGGTTAAGCATACGACAACGGTCTAGTTGCGGAATTGGTGTGGATCGTGGGTTAGAACAACACGGCTAATCAACACCCGCAACGCCGTTACAATGCCGATAGTTTAACCAATGGGCCAGCCGCGAGGCACTTTCCCCAAGAAAGATGGACAAGTTAGGGGTGAGTTAACTGCCATGGTTGCGATACATTTTGGGTATTAAGCATTTTATTGAACATCAGTCATGTCTGCTGCTGACCTGCAAAACCTAGAGAAAAACATCACCCGTCTCAAGCGTCAACTGGCCAATAAACGGGACACGCTAACCACGATCGCCCCGGAAGAACAGGAACGCATCAGGCAGCAGATGGAGGATTTACGGGAAAAGCTCCGGGATTACGAGCAGGAATATTGGCAGATTTTTGATCAACTAGCGGCGGGTATTGAGATCCCAGAATCGGAAGCGACGGAAATTGTCAACGCCACCGTAACGGAAGTGTCGGCAGTGACGACAAATCCCCAGGCAGCGGCACTGTCGCCGGAAATTTTAGGGACGTTACAGGAAATTCTGACGACCTTGAACCAACCGGAGTCCCCCGCAGCGGCGAAATTAAAGGCGGCTATTTCTACGATTCCACCATTTGTGTCGTTAGGTTATGAGGCGGAACTGGATACGGAGCGAGCATTACGGCAATATTTCCCGACCTTCAATAAATATTTGGGGAGGTTAAAGGAGCACTTAAAAAAGTAAGCGGGGGTTCCGTTGCCAAGCTGGGAACCCAGAGTACACAAACCGAAGCGGCGTCAGTCCTAATCAATACCCTGCGCCCTAGTATCGATTACTGGCAGGGACGGAAACAGGAGTTAAAAGATCTCACTGGCGCGTTAAAGGATGACAAGACGGGCTTGTTGGGTATTACCGCAGCGGGGGTTACGGCAAGTCGGCCTTTGCGCAAAAGTTGAGCGAGTTAGTCGAGGATAAGAAGCCGCTAGAAGATGAGCAATGGCGGGTGTTATGGGTGAGTTTTACCCAGGCATTTAGCTTGCCGCAGGTGGGGCGTTGGTTACTGGCTGAACAGTTGGGGCGGGAATACGATGAAAAATGGGATCAGGGCACGTTAATTCGGCAGATGGTGCAGGGGTTAACGGAGGCGGAACCCAGATGTTTGTTGGTGTTGGATAATTTGGAAACGGTGTTGGCACAAGACAGCTATCGGCAATTTTTAAGGGCCTGGTTGCGCTATTGGCAACACAGTAAGGTATTGGTGACCAGTCGGGAGCAACCGGATGTGGCGCTCAATTTACGGCGGCGTGGTCAGTGGTTGTCGTTAACTGGCTTAGTGGAACCTGACGCAGTAAAGTTAGCGAAAGAAATTCGGTATGACGACGAAGAAATTGGTTTAACCGGGAGTGAAGAGGAACTCAAAACGTTTGTGAACCAGATGGGGCGGCAGCCGTTACTGATCAATCTGGTGTGTCCGTTGTTGCTGGATGAGTTGGGGGAAGGGGCAGCAGTGTCGGAGGTGGGGACGTTGGGGTTGGATTTCTTTACAGTGACGGGGGATCACCGGGAGGTGGAAACCTGCGTCGGGGAAGTGATGGCAGCCAGTTTGGCGCGGTTATCGGGCAAGTTAGCCACCGCGTTAACCCAGTTGTCGGTGTTGCGGGAAGGGTTTACAACGGCAGTGGCGCAGGAATTAGTGCCTGAGTTAACGGAAACAGAGTTACGGCAATTGGCGCGGTTCTCGTTATTGCAGGAAACCCCACCCAAGCAGGGCAAGCCCCGGCAGTTTCAGTTTTTGCCCCTAATTCAAACCTTTGTGCAGCAGCAGGCAGCGGCGACGGTGTTGGAAACCGCCCACCGTGCCGCGTTGGCCTATTTTCAGTCCCAGTTTGCCCCCCCACCCTGGCAGTCGGAAGAGGATATTGCCGCCTATTTGGAGGCGTTTCACCATGCGGGGGCGTTGAGGGAATGGCAATTGGCCCATGACATATTGAATGCAGACTGGGGCGGCGAAGGCAAGGATAAATCGGTGGATGCTTGTCTGGATTTGCAGGGCTTTAACCAACGGCGGGCGGCGTTGTACGAGCAGGTATTGGTCAATAGTGAGCCGGAGCAATCCTGGCACCGGGATTCACTTAATCGTCTGGGCAATTGTTATGACTCATTGGGACGTTATGAAGAAGGCGATCGCTCACCACCAGCAATCTCTGGAAATCGAAGAAGAAATCGGCAATCGGCAAGGGGTGGCAAATTCTTTAGGCAATCTGGGACTTTGTTATTACTCATTAGGGCGTTATGAAGAGGCGATCGCCAAGCACCAGCAATATCACGACATCAGTAAAGAAATCGGCAATCGGCAAGGGGTGGCAAATTCTTTAGGCAATCTGGGCACTTGTTATGACTCATTGGGACGTTATGAGGAGGCGATCGCCCACTACCAGCAACATCACGACATCAGCGAGGAAATCGGCGATCGACAAGGGGTGGCAATTTCTTTAGGCAATCTGGGACTTTGTTATCAGTCCTTAGGGCGCACTGAAGCGGCGATCCCCCTTCACCAGCAATCTCTAGAAATCAAAGAGGAAATCGGCGATCGGCAAGGGGTGGCAAATTCTTTAGGCAGTCTGGGCGGTTGTTTTTACTCCCTAGGGCGCACTGAAGCGGCGATCGCCTCTTCACCGAGCAATCTTTAGACATCAAAGAGGAAATCGGCGATCGGGCAAGGGGTGGTAAATCCCTTAGGCAATCTGGGCACTTGTTATGACTCATTGGGGCGTTATGAAGAGAGGCGATCCCAACCACCAGCAACATCACGACATCAGTGAGGAAATCGGCTAATGGCAAAGGGGTGGCAAATTCTTTACAAATTGGGGTGGGCAGTTGATTAAACTCGATCATTTCAGTGAGGCGAAAGAAGGCTGACAGTCCGTCAGTTCCCTTGAATCAATTCCTCTCCTTATCGCTGCCAATAACCTCTACGTCCTCGCCGACATCGCCCACCAAACCCAAGACTTCGACCTTGCCCTCCGCCACTGCCAAGAAGCCCTTTCCCTCTCCCAGCAACTCGGCATTCCTCTGGTCAAAGACTGCGAAGAACTCTTAGCTAAATTCCTGATGAATCTGAGCTAATCAAGATCCTTCAATCTTTTTTTGCAACTGAAGTTAACTATTGAAATGAATCCACATCAAGTTATCCTCGATATTGAACGTTTTCAAGAAAATCAGCAAACCTATCTTGTCGGTACTAGTCCTGATATTCAAGGACTTGTAGCAGAAGCCGAAACAATTGATGTCATCGAACTTGCACAAGATTTAATTCCGATTTTAATGGAGTTAGACGGAACTCAAGCGACCCCTGACTATGAGCTGAGTCCTGCCAGTAGCTTTCAAATTCCTCTAGTGATTTATAACAATGGGCAGATCAGCTTTTTCTACTGTGAAGTAACCCGTAAATTAAGAAAACAAGGTTTTGTTCTTATCGCACAGGAAAAAGTGATCATGAAATTTGGTTCACCCTTCACTCAATTAAAGACCACAATTCCTCATCATCGGGAAATCAAAGAAGGAACCTTACGCAATATCATTAAACAATGCCAAGTCAGTATTGAAGAATTTCTGGCACTTTGAAAATTTCTGGCCTCACCTCACAGTCTTGTTTCAGTTTATTAGGGCGCTATGAAGCGGCGATCACCCATCACCAGCAATCTCTAGAAATCAGTGAGTGAGAAAATCGGCGATCTCTGCGAGATCCGCTACGCGGTGCGGCAAGGGGTGGCAATTTCTTTAGGCAATCTGGGCAATTGTTATAACTCATTGGGACGTTATGAAGCGGCGATCACCCATCACCATCAACAGCACGACATCACGACATCAGTGAGGAAATCGGCGACCGGCAAGGGGTGGCAATTTCTTTAGGCAATCTGGGACTTTGTTATTACTCATTAGGGCGTTATGAAGAGGCGATCGCCAAGCACCAGCAACATCACGACATCAGTGAGGAAATCGGCGATCGGCAAGGGGTGGCAATTTCTTTACATAATTGGGGTGAGGCATTGCGTAAACTCGAACAATTTAGTGAGGCCGAAAATAAGGTTCAACAAGCCCGTCAATTATTTGAGTCAATGGGATCACCCAACGTTGCCAATAGCTTCTACGTCCTCGCCGACATCGCCCACCAAACCCAAGACTTCGACCTTGCCCGCCACCACTGCCAGGAAGCACTGACCCTCTCCCAACAACTCGGCATTCCTCTGGCCAAAGACTGCGAAGAACTCTTAGCTAAAATCCAGAAGAATCTGAGCTAATCAAGATCCTTCAATCTTTTTTTGCAACTAAGTTAACTATTGAAATGAATCCACATCAAATTATCCTCAATATTGAACGTTTTCAAGAAAATCAGCAAACCTATTTTGTTGCTACTAGTCCTGATATTCAAGGACTTGTAGCAGAAGCCGAAACAATTGATGCTGTCATCGAACTTGCACAAGATTTAATTCCGATTTTAATGGAATTAGACGAAACTCAAGCGACCCCCCCTGACTATGAGCTGAGTCCTGCCAGTAGCTTTCAAATTCCTCTAGTAATTTCATAACAATGGGCAGACTTTCAGGCTTTTCTTACCGTGAAGTAACCCGTAAATTAAGAAAACAAGGTTTTGAATTCTATCGCACAGGAAAAGGTGATCATGAAATTTGGTTCAACCCTCGCACTCAATTAAAGACCACAATTCCTCATCATCGGGAAATCAAAGAAGGAACCTTACGCAATATCATTAAACAATGCCAAGTCAGTATTGAAGAATTTCTGGCACTTTGAAAATTTCTGGCCTCACCTCACAGTCTTGTTTCAGTTTATTAGGCGCTATGAAGAGGCAGCACCCGCCACCAGAATTTAAAAATAGAAGTGAGAAAATCGGGATTTGCGAGATCCGCTACGCGGTGCGGCAAGGTGGTACAGGTGGCATTGCATAGGGGGAAGCGCGAACAACAGAATCCAGAATGAAGAGGAAATGGGACGGAAAGGGTGATTTCTTTAGGCAATCTGGGCAATTGTTATAACTCATTGGGACGTTATGAAGCGGCGATCACCCATCACCAGCAACATCACGACATCACGACATCAGTGAGGAAATCGGCGATCGGCAAGGGGTGGCAATTTCTTTGCACAATTGGGGTGAGGCCTTGATCAAACTGGAGCAATACAGAGAAGCGGAAGATAAAATCCAACAAGCCCGTCAATTATTTGAGTCAATGGGCTCACCCCATGTTGCCTATAGCCTCAACGCCCTCGCCGACATTGCCCACCACACCCAAGACTTCGACCTTGCCCTCAGCCACTGCCAAGCCGCCCTGACCCTCTCCCAACAGCTCGGCATCCCCTTGGTCAAAGAGTGCGAAGAGCTGTTAGCTAAAATCCAAGAGAGTCTGGAGAAATCCCGGTAAGATTATTGTCCATTGCATCCAACCAAACATAATCATGAAAATTAAAGCAATTATTTACCCAGCAGAAGGGCTTTGTTGCATATAAAGACCGTATGCTACACAAGGGTTTTATTACACCAACTGCGATTAGCCTGCTAACTCTAATCCGCTTCATGCAATACTCGCCTGTGTGAAAAGCCAAATACAAACAAATGGATGGCATTCTTGATGTTTGTTTTCTAAAAAAGCAAGATGCTCAATTTTTGACGACCTCTGCATGACTAATGGCGGCAGCTGTGGATAATTCCCGGTTCAGTTTACCGCTCACGTATCCTTCCAGATCCAAAGTGACATAGGTAAACCCAAGACGTTGGAAGTGTTGGACTAACT
Organism: Merismopediaceae cyanobacterium; assembly: GCA_942490695.1. Lineage (GTDB taxonomy): Bacteria > Cyanobacteriota > Cyanobacteriia > Cyanobacteriales > Microcystaceae > Synechocystis. The sequence goes on from CALNXU010000012.1 coordinate 189,651, forward strand.
CCGACAAGGCTAGAGTCTGGATAAACGATTGAATTTGTTCGGGGGGTAATTCGATGCGGGCCGTATTGTTTTCTGAGCGTACCCGCACCTGGGGATAGCCTCGGCGACGGAGATAGACTTCTGCCCGTCCTACTCGTTGAAGCTTTTCAGTGGTAATCATTTCGCCGTAGGGAAAACGGGAACTGAGGCAAGGTTGGGCCGGCTTATCCCACCACGGTAAACCTAATTGTTTCGACAATTGACGCACTTCCAGCTTACTGATGCCCAATTCCGCCAATGGCGATCGCCCCCCACGTTCTTGAGCCGCTTCGATGCCGGGTCGATAGTCTTGCAAATCATCACCGTTAACCCCATCAATCACATAGGGATAACCCCGGGCGATAGCCATGGGTTTGAGGGTGTCATGGAGTTCACTTTTGCAAAAATAACAACGATTTTCTGGATTGGCAGTGTAACTGGGATTATTCATTTCATGGGTTTGCACCAACTCTTGCCGAATGCCGATCCATGCCGCCTGGGCCTGGGCATCTTCTAACTCTTCGGGTAGAAGAGACGGGGACACGGCTGTCATGGCCAGGGCGCGATCGCCAAGAACGTCAAACGCCACTTTAACCACTAAGGTACTGTCAACGCCCCCGGAATAAGCAATCAGGGCCTGATCCTGCGTCTGAAAAAAATCACGGAGCTGTTGCAGTTTGGTCTCTAACATAGTAGGCGGGAATTAAGACGTGGACGGAAATTAAAACCGGGGATGGGCAGGGGATGTTCATGATCAGCCTTCATCGCTCTCAAGTCACATTCCCCCATTATTTTAACGCCGCCTAAGTTGATCACAGTTGACTCTGTTGCATCAGTCCCATTAATTTGCGTTTACGACCATGCTGTTCGACCAATTGCCGATAGTAAACAGACCAATCTGCCCCATTCCCCCCCGCCGCATAAGCGGCCTTAACCCGCTTTAACCATTCCACCGCATTATCATAATATTTGGCTTTTCCTTCATCCATGATCGACTCGGCGCGGCGGCGGGCATTATCGATCACCCATTGACTGTGGCTGACCATCACTGCATCCATTACCTTTAGAACCAGTGAATTTTGATAGGAACCTAAGTCTGACGCCACAGCCATTGCATCCTCCACTAATCCCTCGTGGAGAAAAATATCAACCTGTGCAGACTCTATCCCCCACCTGTTGGCAGTATGTAAGTATTTCAGTAGTGCCTCCCGAACCCAGGGCCAATTTTCCGCCGCGAGTGCCTCGATCTTTTGATAGACCCGGTAGGAGGGTCGAGCCTTGAAGGCATAGATACGGGCTTCTAAGGCAGCGCTCGCGTTGTCCATTCCCTCTGCCAGATCGCCAGTCCAAGTGGCAAACTCAAAGCCATTGTAGGAATGAGTCCCATCTCCATCTAATCGGAGTCCCTGTAAGGCGATATCCAGCGCTTGGGGCAATTGATTCTGTGACCGTAAAGTCTCTGCTAATGCTTTAGCCTGAACCAAATCGGTCATCTGGGTTTTTGCTGTCTTCATCGCCTCTTCGAATCGCCCCAACTGCGCCAACATGGTCAAGTACTGACGGGTCTGTCCTTCTGCATCAGCAAGATTTAGATATTCCTCATAGCGCTGTTGCCGAGCCAAAATCTTCAAACGAATCTGACTGAATTCATCGGCCCAATGCGGTGCGTCTCCCGACCAAGCCCCCAATTCTGTGATGTTTCCTTGCAAAACCCTCACCAGGGGAGGATAATCCCAGCCTTGTCGCAACGCCTCTAGGGCCATGGCAAAGCTACCTAGTTGATCTTGCCAGCTTTCCAAGTTTTCTTGCCATGCTAAAATTTCATCTGTCGTTAGGTCTGCGCTTAAAATCACTCCAGTCCAAGCCGAGTCGAGATCTAGCCCCACATCTTCGGGGGTGAGTCCACAAAAATCCTCAATCTCATGCCAGTTTTCTGCACAGCCTTCGGTAATTCCCTGCAACACGACTAAGGCATTGGTCGTATCCCCTTCTTCTACAAATGCCAAGGCTTTGGCGACTAACGCATTCACTTCTACAGAAATGTCATCATCATCTCTGCCATATTCCCATTCCCGGACTGTGTTCCGTAAAATCTTCTTTACCTGTCGTTCAAAAGGAACGGGATCGACGCTGGTTTTGCGTTTGGGAGATGATATTTGAGTCATCGTAGACTCTGACTCTGGTTGAACCAACTGACTGGCATACCAATCAATCTCATCGATTAAACCAGGGTTTTTTGAAACTAAATGCTGCACTAGCTGTTGGGTTTGCACCAGGGTCAACCGCTCCAACAGTGCCGTTAAGGCGGACGCTGCTCTAAGGTCTCGGGCTGGTGAATGCAAACGAGCAAGGTGGCAACAATGTGCTTGCACCACCCTTCAAAACAGTAGGGACAAGTACAGCTAACATCAGTCACTCCCCCTTCATCAAGGTCAATGGTGACTCGGTAGGGGATGGCATCATTGCCTTCAACTTCAGCTTGTATAACCTTTTGTCGCTGGGTAAGGGAGACGACCGCACCAGAGCGAAAGTAACTTTCACCCCGCGTGTAAGACTTTTGGGTGGCATGGTGCTGGAGAATGGACAGCGTGAGATTGGGTAAGGGCATCAGGGGGATTGGGTCGGGCTAATTGGACTGAAGTTCTGATTCATTGGGGTTTTGGGGAATTTATCTCAATGATGAGGCTCGATGAGTTCAAGACGAAAAACCAGCACTCGATTCTAATTGAGTTAGGTGATTCGGTCGCCGACTAACTTTTTTTTTAATTTAAGATGCTCATTTCACCAATTGTTCCAGCAATTCTTCGGGTTGAGACAGATAACAAACTTCGGAGAATTCGTCGAGTTGGCTGATGTGGCTGTCAGTCCAAACATCTAGGCTGTCATCCAATAGCGAGATAAAACGCAGGGGGGAGGTCGTTAGTTGAAGTTGATTGAGATCGACCCATGCCGCCACAGTATTATTAGTTTTAGTATTGGCAGCGCTACGATTTCCTGTACTTAATACTTCTAGCAAGGCACTGCGTTGAGAATGTCTGGTACGAAAATCAATCCGCCAAGAACGACTAGATCGCCCCACGAGTTTGATGTCCCGCTCGTAGGGGATATGATGCTCATCCAGGAGTTCAGCAATATCATCATTGAGGGTTCCGGCGAGCCTGGTTCGCTGGAGAAACCACAGGTTAGATACTGAGATCGCCGCTTGGGATAGGCGCGTAATGGCTTCTGCCAAATCATTTTGCACCTTGGTGACCAGCATCCCCTTAAAGAGTTCGATGCTGTAGGTAATTTGAATATCTTGCAGGAAAAATTTTTGTTTTTTAGAGAGGGACTGACTAACAGTTTGCATATCGAGCCAGCGCAGGGTTTCCCCATGGTCTGTCAGGGTCTGGGTTTCAGGTTTCAGGTATAAATCGATCACGTCCCCGTCGGGGTATAAATAGGGGGTCCGAATCCGCACGAGACCGTTAACCTCGGTGCAGGTGTAGAGTTGCCCGATGGTGTCAGCAATGGTTTGGCAGGGGGTGATGGTCATAGGATTAAACCCAACTGCAGGGCAGGGGAAGCCATAGTGCCATTATGGGTGATTTTTGCTTCTTGGCAGAATTCTTCCCAGACTTTTTCTGGTTCGGTGACAAGGGCAGTAATATCTGGGGGGACATAGGCTTGTTTATCCCGGAGGGGTTCATTCCAGCGGTGCTTATGGATTTCGCCAACACTTTGGCCATCGGGGTTGCGATGTTCTTGGCCCAGATCGAGTCCGTAGATGCGCCCTGCTTGGTGGTGAATAATGGCATAAGTCAGCTTGGCAACCATGGGGTTGTAGCTACCTTTAAGGAAGAGAGGATACCCCGCCGGACTGGTAATTTCAGCCCGAAACCCTAACCACGGAGAGCGCTCCTGTGTCCAAGTAATATCGGTTTGGATATACTTTCTTGGATCGGCGATTAGTTCTTCAAATTCGTCTTGGCTGAGCACTATGCTGATTTCTCCTCTAGCACAGTCTTTATAAAGTCCAACCCAGATTCCATTGTCGCTCTATTCTGGCGGTACCCACTTCCTGGGAGATGATAGTTTCTTGAAGCAGTTAGGTTGACTTTGACGCAGCAATTTTTATTATTAAGCTTTGCGGACACATTTATCGGGAATATTCGCTATGGCAATTGTGGAAAACCTTATTTGCTGTTAGGTTACGCATCCCTACACACCACACCGTTGCCGATAGCTGGACACCGTGTTCGCTAGCAACATGGTCACCGTCATGGGGCCAATGCCGCCGGGGACTGGGGTAAGATAACGGGCGATCGCCGCGACACTGGCAAAATCCACGTCCCCCACTAACTCCGATTGACCATCCGGTAACGCTTGACGATTAATGCCCACATCTACCACGATCGCACCGGGCTTCACCATGTCTGCGGTGACAAATTTCCCTTTTCCGATGGCGGCCACTAAAATATCGGCTTGACGGGTGAGGTCAGCTAAATTTCGGGTGCGGGAATGGGCAATGGTCACGGTGGCATTTTTTTCTAACAGCATCAGGGCTAACGGTTTCCCCACCAAAATACTGCGTCCCAACACCACCGCATTTGTGCCCGCTAAATCGATGCCATATTCTGCGAGTAGTCGCATCACCCCAGCGGGGGTACAACTCCGCAGTCCCGATTCTCCCCGCATTAAATGACCTAAGTTGACGGGATGTAAGCCATCCGCATCTTTATCGGGGGCAATGGTGTGGAGGAGTTGCACCGAATCCAGATGATCCGGCAGGGGCAATTGAACCAAAATGCCATCTACCCGGTCGTCCTGATTCAGCTCGGCGATCGCCGCTTCGAGGGTTTGTTGGTCTGTGTCAGCCGGAAAATGCTTCCCGAAGGAGGCCATGCCCAACTTGTCACAAGCCTTTTCTTTATTGCGGACATACACCGCACTGGCCGGGTTATCCCCCACCATCAACACCGCTAACCCCGGCGGCCGCCCCGCTTTAACCGTTAGTCCAGCAATTTCATGCTGTAATGCGGTCTGTATCTTTTGGGCGAGGGCTTTGCCATCAAGGCATTGACACGAATCAGGAAAAGAAGCCATAGGGAACAGGAGGGATGCGGGATAGCCAGGGCAATACCCCCTTATTTAATCGAGAGACTGCCCCTGCCGGCAAGACACCGTCTTAGGGTTTATTAATTTTTCCCGGTAGCAACCGCCCATTTCTGTCTGTTTCAAGGGAAATCCCTTGCCGCTGTGCCTGGAACTTTTCCCAATTTCGCTTTATCTTAGGCGTAATCCCAGATGGGAATTTGGTACAGAGGAGCAGCAACTATGGTACTAGGTCGGGATGTGTCGCCATCACCTCCCCCGCAGCGTCATTTATCCGGCTATCGTTTAGCGGAACTGATTCGACAACGGGCGTGGGTGGAAATTGATCAATCGGCGCTGGTGAACAATGTTCACCAGTTTAAGCAGTCTCTGAAGCCAGGAACGGCCTTGATGGCGGTGGTGAAAGCCGATGCCTATGGCCATGGGGCTGTCCGCGTTGCCCAAGCGGTGCTACAAGCTGGGGCCAGTTGGTTGGCGATCGCCACGTTAGGGGAAGGGATTGAGTTAAGGGAAGCGGGCATCACCGCCCCGATTCTGATTTTAAGCGCCATTAATACCCCCGAAGAAATTGAAGCTATTGTCCATTGGCAACTGCAACCCACCCTCGGCTCCATCACCCAAGCCCATTGTTTTAATCGAGTACTGGCTGACCTCGGGGCCACCATGCCGGTGCATTTGAAACTAGATACGGGGATGTCCCGGTTGGGTACTCCCTGGCAACAAGCGGTGGACTTTGTGCGGCAGGTCAAGGCATTACCACAGCTCCAGTTAGCCAGCCTCTACTCCCATTTGGCAACGGCGGATGATCCCAATCCCCAGACCATGCTGAAGCAACAACAACGCTTTGAGACGGCGATCGCCTGTTTGCGGCAAGCACAAATTGCCCTCCCCTGCCTCCATTTGGCCAACTCCGCCGCCACCCTCCAAGGCCCCCATTGGCATTACGACATGGTGCGGGTGGGCCTGGGACTCTATGGACTCTATCCCGCTCCCCATCTCCAAGACACGCTGCCATTACGACCAGTTTTAACGGTACGGGCAAAAACCACCCAAATCAAAACCCTGCCGGCGGGGACGGGCATTAGCTACGGCCATCAATTTGTCACTGACCGGGAAATGCAAGTGGCCGTTGTGGGCATTGGCTATGCCGATGGGGTTCCCCGCAATCTCTCTAATCGCTTATCAGTGCTTTATCGAGGGCAATGCGTGCCCCAGGTGGGGGCCATCACCATGGACCAGTTGATGATTGATGTCAGCACCATTGACCATCCCCAAGTGGGTGATGTGATTACCCTCATTGGCCAAGACGGCGATCGGCAGATCACCGCCGATGATTGGGCCACCTGGCTAGGCACCATTTCTTGGGAAATTCTCTGTGGTTTCAAGCATCGCCTCCCCCGCATTTGATTGTGACTTGCCTGCCGATACGGCGTCTCATTCTGTCAGCTTGTTCTGGTGTGATCCATGACAGCCCAGACGCCGGGGAGGGTTTGCTCAGAGAATTTTACGGCCTGTTAAAAAGCCCCGTACTTCCAGCATGGCGGTGTAGGTAGGGATAATGTGCAGGGTTTCATCAGCAGGAGTCGCCTGCAACGCCAACTGAATGGCTTTTTCTAGGTTTTCTTCCGTCACAAAGCGGGCCTGTTGTTGATCCCACGGTTGCTCTAACGCTGTCAGGGGAACGAATGTGGCCTGGCTGTATTGCAGTCGGAGGGCCATGTCATAAAGGCGATCGCCAGCAATAATAAAGGTGCCACCGGACGCAACCAGAGGTTCCGTATCCACATCCCAAATCCAGGAAACATCGGTGCCATCGGCAATGCGGTCATTCAGCACCAGTAACGTGGTGGAGGCTTTTCCCTGACGCTTAATGTCATTGACCGCCCGGATGGTTTCATTTAAGCCCACCGGATTTTTGGATAAGAGAATTCGCACATGTTTGCCCGCCACGTCCAACTCCTCGGCCCGACCAAAGGCGGCTTTGAAACTACGGATATTATTAAAAATATGGTCGGTTGTTACCCCCAATTGTTGGGCCACCAACCCAGCGGCAAGGGTGTTGTATTTGTTGTAAACCCCGATCAGAATTTGGGGCCATTCACTACTGTGGAACGCGGGCTGACTTTTGTGAAAACCACAACTGGGACAGTCAAAATCCCCCAAGTGGGACAGGTAAACTCCTTGGTAATGTAACGACGTGCCACACTGGGGGCAGTAAATCGAATCGACTGCGTGGGGAATTTCGTCCAAATATAGCTGCGGTTCACTCAAGCCAAAATAACAAACCTGCTGCTTTAGCTGTTGCCCTAAATGGGAAAGGGTCGGGTCATCGGCATTGATGGCAATGATGGTGGTGGGTGGTAACGGGGCGATCGCCTTTTGCCAACGTTGACTGATGGCGTCTACTTCGCCATAGCGGTCTAACTGGTCTCGAAACAGGTTTAACGCCAAAATTGACCTAGGATTACATTCCTTAAGCACCAGCGGTAGAACATTTTCGTCCACTTCTAGGATGGCAAAATCGCTGTTGAGTTGTCCCACCAAATTAGTATCTGCCAACAACGCCGTAATCAACCCGTTGATTAAATTGGCCCCCGTGGCATTGTGGGTCACTTTATAGCCTTGATCCACCAATATTTTTCGCAACAACAGGGAAGTGGTGGTTTTGCCATTGGTTCCCACGACTAAAACCACTCCCTGCTTTACCTGCTCTGTCAATAGGGCTAGCATCCGGGGATGTATACGACTGGCGATCGAACCGGGCAAAACACTGGCCGCCCCCTTACCCAAGGCTTTTACCACTGCTGTAATTGACTTGGCAACCCCCACCGCAATCCCTAAACGAATTCTGTCGAAGATTGAGATCTGACTCATGGGGTTACAGAAGGGCTGTGCCAGCGGAGGGTAGGTCAACCAATAATCTACCCCAAGTTTGAGTCATCCTGACCGTTAAACTGTAATCAGTCACTAACACAGGGAATAAGGACAGACTGGCGATCGGTGCGGTAAAACACGCTGCCACATTTTTTTTAAATTGGTAGCGCAGGGGTCTCTCCCAGTGGACATTCTCGGAACAATCCCTTGTTATTATTGATTTCTTTTACCGGACGTCCTATCACCATCCGTATGATTAGTACAGACAGCTAGTGGGTTTGATTTGTTACGAAATTGGACGCTAACATGACTTGCTTGAAGCTTTCACAATTTTTTGCGCTACTGCCATGTCCTTTCGTCCCCGTAAACGCTTCGGTCAGCATTGGCTAAACCACCCACCGACGCTCGCGGCGATTGTGGCAGCGGCCGACATTCAACCCGGCGATCGCCTGTTGGAAATTGGTTCTGGCATGGGGATTTTGACCCAATCTTTATTGAGTACGGGTAATCCTGTGGTGTCAGTGGAATTAGACCGAGATTTGTGTCTTAAGTTACGTCGCAAACTTGGCGACCAGAAAAATCTTTTGCTGTTGGAAGGGGATGTGCTTCGCCTCAATTTACCGGAATTACTGCAACCGTTTCCCCAATTCTGGCCCTTAAACAAAGTAGTGGCCAATATTCCCTACAACATCACCTCCCCAATTCTGGAATTACTGCTGGGTAACATCAAACAGCCCCGATCGCCAGGGTTTGACAGCTTGGTTTTACTCTTACAAAAAGAAGTGGCGGAACGATTAGTCGCAGAACCCAAAACGAAAGCCTATGGGGCCCTATCAGTTCGTATCCAATTTTTAGCCCGGGTGGATTGGATAGCGGATGTACCGCGTCAGGCCTTTTCCCCTCCCCCCAAAGTTGAATCAGCGGTGGTGCGCTTGACCCCCTATGCCTTGGAAGATCCAGGATGTAATCCCCGTTTATTGGATCAATTAGTGCGCAGCGGCTTTGCCAATCGCCGTAAAATGTTACGCAATAACCTCAAAGGCTTGATTGCCGCCGAACAGTTATCCCCTTTGCTGACCCATTTAGACTTACCGGCAACAGCCCGTGCGGAAGCGTTGAGTCTGGCCCAGTGGATTGACCTGTGCAATCAGCTTGCTCCCTTGCTCTCTTCTTAGAATTGGCTATGCACGCTTACACGCTGACCGCCCCCGCCAAAATTAACTTATACCTTGAAATTCTCGGCGACCGCGCCGATGGGTTTCACGAGTTGCTCATGGTGATGCAAAGCATTGCGTTGGCGGATGAAATCACGCTGCGGGCCAACGGCAGAGACACCATCCAGTTGCACTGTTCGGATTCCCAGTTACCCACCGACCAAGGTAACTTGGCTTATCGGGCGGCGGCGTTGATGATGCAAACCTTTCCCGATGCCCATGCCCGCTACGGTGGGGTGGATATTACGGTAACGAAAAAGATCCCGATGGCGGCGGGGTTAGGGGGGGGGTCGGCCGATGCAGCGGCGGTTTTGGTGGGCATGGATCTGCTCTGGCAGTTGGGCTTAACCCGACCGGAAATTGAATCCTTGGCGGCACAATTGGGCTCTGACATTCCCTTTTGTGTTGGCGGCGGTACGGCGATCGCCACGGGGCGGGGGGAATTTTTAGACCCCCTGGCCGATGGGGAAACCCTCTGGGTTGTCTTGGCAAAACACCGTTCTCTGGCCGTGTCCACCCCGTGGGCCTATCAGACCTATCGGCAGCAATTTGGTCAAACCTACCTCAACGACCTCCAGTCCCAACAGCAGCGTACCCATGAGATCCATGCAGGCCCTCTGCTGAATGCCATTCAACATCGGGAAGGAAAAAAAATTGCCCAATACCTCCAGAATGATCTAGAAAAAATTGTCCTGTCCCACCACAAGCCGGTGGCAGAACTCCGGGAAGCGATGGCCACAGCAGGGGGATTGGGCACCATGATGTCCGGCTCCGGCCCCACTGTGTTTACCCTCTGCGAAAGTCAAGCTAGTGCAGAATCCGTCCAGGCGATCGCCGCAAAAACCCTAAATCAAGCCGATGTGGATTTTTGGGTCACCCGCTGTATCGGGCACGGGATTCAAGTTTGCTAGCGGTATCAAGCGTTTTGCCAACGTTAAAAATTGTCAACTCGCAAAAACTAGCCTAATATTAGTCCCATATCAGGCTTAGTCTGGCAACTCAAATAACCCTTTAGACAATAGGAACTTAGGAGGATTTATGGCGCTCGTCCCAATGCGACTTCTGTTAGACCACGCGGCAGAGAATGGCTATGGCATTCCCGCGTTTAACGTCAACAACATGGAGCAAATTATTTCGATCATGCAGGCTGCGGATGAAACCAACAGCCCTGTGATTCTACAAGCTTCCCGTGGTGCCCGGAGCTACGCCGGGGAAAATTTCCTGCGCCATCTAATCTTGGCAGCGGTTGAAACCTATCCCCACATCCCCGTGGCCATGCACCAAGACCACGGCAACAGCCCTGCCACCTGCTATTCCGCCATTCGCAATGGTTTCACCAGCGTAATGATGGACGGCTCCTTGGAAGCTGATGCTAAAACCCCCGCGAGTTTTGAATACAATGTTAGCGTCACCGCTGAAGTGGTCAAAGTCGCCCACTCAGTTGGTGCCAGTGTTGAAGGGGAATTGGGCTGCCTCGGTTCCTTGGAAACTGGACAGGGTGAAGCAGAAGATGGTCATGGTTTTGAAGGAAAACTCAGCAAAGACCAACTGTTAACCGATCCCCAAGAAGCGGTTGAGTTCGTTGAAAAAACTCAAGTGGATGCCCTCGCGGTTGCCATTGGGACCAGCCACGGCGCTTACAAATTTACCCGTAAGCCCACCGGGGAAGTACTGGCCATCAGCCGGATTGAAGAAATTCACCGCCTCCTGCCCAACACCCACTTGGTCATGCACGGTTCCTCTTCCGTTCCCCAAGAATGGATTGACCTCATCAACGCCAACGGCGGTGCCATTCCCGAAACCTATGGTGTGCCCGTTGGAGAAATTCAAAAAGGGATTAAGTCCGGTGTCCGGAAAGTGAACATCGACACCGATAACCGCTTAGCTATCACCGCTGCCATCCGGGAAGCCGCGTTCAAAGATCCCAAAAACTTTGACCCCCGCCACTTCCTGAAGCCCTCCATCAAGTACATGAAGCAGGTTTGTGCTGACCGCTATCAGCAGTTCTGGACAGCCGGCAATGCTAGCAAAATCCAACAATTAACGCTGGATGATTATGCCGCTAAGTACGCCAAAGGTGAACTCACTGCCACGTCCCGCCAATCTGTCTCTGTCTAGAGTAATTGGTCAATTGCCGGGAAATTAACCTTCCTGGCAGCAGCCGTATTCCTGATTTCATGTATTGCCTTCGCTTCAGGGATTAAGAAAACCGGTTATTTTGAAGGTGAATTCAAAGAAATTCAATTCATTAACCTCCTTGCCTGTCTGGGTTTGAATCCGTGGGTGAGGAGGTTATTTTATTGGAATCCTGCCCCGATACCCGTATATTAGGGGGGTGTTAATTACGGTTAAATGGGTGCTGTCATGGTCAAAAAAATTTCTATTTTGGGTTCAACGGGGTCAATCGGAACCCAGATGTTAGATATTGTGACAGCCCACCCCGATGATTTTCAGGTGGTGGGGCTGGCCGCCGGTAGCAATATTGAGTTATGTGCCCAACAGGTGGCCCAGTTTCGCCCAGAAATTGTTGCCCTACGCGATGAAGCTAAATTACCCGATCTAAAAGCGGCGATCGCCACGTTGACTGATTATCGACCCCATTATGCAGCTGGAGAGGCCGGGGTGATTGCAGTCGCCCAATATGGGAAAGCAGAAAGTGTGGTCACTGGCATTGTGGGCTGTGCGGGATTGCTCCCTACCATTGCGGCGATCGAAGCCGGAAAAGATATTGCCCTAGCCAACAAAGAAACCTTAATTGCAGGGGCTCCGGTGGTGTTACCCCTAGTGGAAAAGTATGGCGTTAAATTATTACCCGCCGATTCGGAACATTCAGCTATTTTTCAATGCCTCCAGGGAGTCCCCGCCGGAGGACTACGGCGAATTCTATTAACGGCTTCAGGCGGTGCTTTTCGGGATCTTCCCGTGGAACGGTTATCGTCTGTGACGGTGCAAGATGCCCTAAAGCACCCCAATTGGTCCATGGGACAAAAAATCACCATCGACTCCGCCACTTTGATGAATAAGGGCCTAGAAGTCATTGAAGCCCACTATCTTTTTGGGGTTGACTATGACCACATTGACATTGTGATTCATCCCCAAAGTATTATTCATTCCCTGATTGAGCTGCAAGATACCTCCATGTTGGCCCAGTTGGGTTGGCCGGATATGCGCTTACCGCTGCTCTATGCCTTGTCTTGGCCCGAGCGAATTGACACCAATTGGGAGCCGTTGGACTTGGTTAAAGCGGGAAGCCTGACGTTCCGTGAGCCGGATCATCAAAAATATCCTTGTATGAACCTGGCGTATGCGGCCGGTCGGGCCGGTGGCGCCATGCCAGCCGTTCTCAATGCCGCCAATGAACAAGCTGTCGCCTTGTTTTTACAGAAAAAAATCCGCTTTTTAGCCATTCCCCGACTCATTGAAAAAACCTGTGAATCCTACCAGACACAAAACGTTTCAAGTCCCGATTTAGCCGCCATTTTAGGGGCGGATCAATGGGCAAGGCAAACAGTGCAAGAACTCAGTCAGCAAGCAGAACCGATAACCGTCGCTGTGGGCTGATACTGACGCGGGAAATTTGTCTACAACGGCACGATCAAGCCTTGTTACCTCCGACAACCCTCCCGCGACAGGGTAATACCACCATCAAATGGTTAGGGCAATCGCGTCTTAACGGTTGAGTTATGTCGCCGTGCTAATCTCCACTAACTTTTCACCAGAACGTAGTAACTCCAGTGCTTCTGGCAAAACCACACTCAAAATCTCTCGTAGCCGAGCATTTGAAGTATTTCCACAAGTCAACTAGATAATTTGTGGAGGCACTCCCAAGTGATCAACCAAATCCACAAAATCACTGTCCTTCGTCATGAAAATAACTCCCTGAGCTTTTGCAGCCTCAAAAATTTCTGGATCTTCGGCATCTCGCAACCCAAGATCGCGTAAAGCTAGGGCTGTCACCCCAAATGTATCTGTGATCCAAGTTGCAATCGCGGGTGACAGGTGTGCATCAATCCAAATAGTCGTCATGCGACTAGAACAGGATGATTGAGCTTACGTGACGCATAGGCAAGAGATGCTCTCAAATCATCCATTTCCAGATCAGGAAGTTCCTCCAAAATCTGTTCAGTACTCAACCCCACTGCGAATAAATCCAAAACATCAGACACTCGAATTCTCATGCCACGGATACACGGACGACCACCGCACTGTCTATGATTTACTGTAATTCGTTCAAGTAGCTTTGACATTTGGAAAACCTCCCTAGAAAATCCTATGTTAAATAATCTGATTCAGGCTAGTCCTCCAATTACAACTAGAGTGGCTAAAAGCGTAGGGCAATCGACTGGTGGAATAGAGAGACAATTCCACTCTTATTGAGGTTGATCCACTGGAGAAGGACTGGGTTGGGGTGATGAACTACTGGGGCGATTTAGTACCTCTGTGGCGCTGATGCCTTCCAGGGCACTGCCCAAATAACTAACGGCGGCGGCGGCTTCGGCCCTGGTGACTGGTTTTTGGGGTTGGAAGAGGGTGATGTAACCAAACATCCGACGAATATTGGCGCGATCGCCACTTTGAAAATCGGTGTAAAGGGCCGGAAATGCGTTGGGGGTGATCTTGGCCATATCCTGAAATCCCCAGGTTTCTTTCAAGTTTTCTAAGGTTGATTTGGGTAGGGCGCTCCGATGATCCAACGGCACTTTCCACCGCAACAAAGTTTCTCGGGTTAAAGGGGCATTGGGACGAAATAACGTGGCGCTGGGATCATTGGTTAACTTGGAAGGGATAATCCCCGCCTCTGCTAACCCCTGAATCATACGGAAATCAGGATGACTGGCGGGAACGTCCGTAAAAATTGGCTGCGCCTGGGGTGTAGCGGGACGAATTTGTTTACTGGGCTGGTCGGCATGGAAGCGATTATTGACCTGCCAGAGCCAACGGGCAAACTCTGCACGGGTAATTGCGGTTTGGGGGGCAAAGGTTTGGGCGGTTTTGGCACGAATCAACCCTAATTTTGCGAGGTCGGCGATCGGTTGTCGCAGAGAGTCCGGCAGCTCCCCTAAATCCGTAAACGGTTGATGGGTCGCATTCGTTTCCTCTCGGGGCGGAGCAGTGGGGGAAGTGGTTATGGCCGGACGGTTGGATTCTGTCTCCGGCGTTGGCGAAGGGAGCGGTTCGTCAGGCTGGTTAACCGATTCCGGTTGGAGGGCGGGATTGGCCGCAAAGCGGTCTTCCAAGGTTTGGTTGCCACTACAAGCCGTTACTCCCCCCCATAAACAGAGGACTAGGACGGTACCGATTGCTGGGGGTGAGTGAAACGACCGAACCATTGGCGTAAGGAGTGACGAAGTTGGGCAAGTTTTTTGAGGAGCAGCGGCGTGATGCCCCCGTAAATCCTATCAAATCGGTAGTTAAACAGGAGATCAAGAACTTCTTCGTAGCTTAGATATTTCAAATAAGTCACCCCTAGGTCAATCTTGGCATCGCTAAATTCCAGATAAACCCGTTGGCTCAGCTTTTCAGTCCGCAGCCAGGCATCACTAAACTCGGCTTTCATGGCTTGTTCATAGTGGGCAAAGGCTTGGCGATCGCCGTGACAAAAGTTTTGGATGAAGGGAACCGCAATGGCGGCCCCCCGCATACCGTGGCGAATCCCTTCCCCGCCCAAAAAATTCACGGTGGAGACCGCATCCCCAATGGCTACTACATTATCCAGATGGTAGGTATCGCTTTGCTGGGTGGCATAGTCGAGGATGGAACCATGGATTTCGACGAGGTTGTAACGTTCAGGCTTGAGGTAATCCTGAATAATCGCCTCGGTATAGTGGCGAATGGGGTGTAACTGTCTTAGGTGGCGGTGTTGTCCGGCAAAAATCGCGGTTCCCACCTTCAACTGCTGCTGATCCATGGGAAAAATCCAAGAATAGCCTTGGGGACTCCAGCGATAACCCAAAAAGAAGACAAGGGTGTCGGCAAAACGTTCATGGGTAGCGGCATCGACTTGAATTAAATACTCTGTCCCTATGCCCCGGTAATAGTTTTCTGGCTGGATTTGGACTGGGTTGTTCGACCGGATTACAGCTCGTTTTGAGCCGGTGGCTTCCACCAACACCCGGGTGCTGATGTTAAACCGTTCATTCCCCGGTTGCCGTAATTGCACCTCCAGGCGACCGCCGTCGGTTTTATAGCCTAAAAAGCGAGTCCCCATCCATACGGTTCCCCCGGCCGCTTGGGTTTCGTCGGCCAGAAACTGCCGTAATTTGGCAAAATCAAACACCACCCCCTGGGGGTCAGGGCTTGCCCAGTGATGTTCCCCTTGACTCGCGGCGATCGCCAAATTTTTCCAATATCGAGCTACTATCTTTTCCGGCAACTGGTAGGTATTTAAAATTTCGAGGGGAGAGGCTGCACTGGAGTAATTATTGGTACGAAAGGATTCATGCTGTTCTACCAATAAAACCTGCATCCCCTGCTGGGCCAACTGTCGCGCACACTGTCCCCCCGCAGGGCCAGCCCCAATCACCACCACATCAAAACTTTGCATAAAAAACTGGCACTGCTAATGACCTTAAAGTTAACCCTAGTATCCAATAGGCGTTAAACCCCTGACAACTCAGCACTGGGCGATCGCCTGGAGGAAATTTTTGTGAGTGATCTGGTTTTATCGCTGTCAACCACGGCATCTGTCTTGATTAAGAGGGCGGTACAAAGCGCAAAATGAAGTCCACAACGGATTGTAATCCCTCTTTGGTTTTGAGGTTGGTAAACACAAAGGGTTTATCGCCGCGCATTTTTTTGGCATCCCGACGCATTACCCCTAAATCTGCACCAACGAAAGGGGCAAGGTCAATTTTATTAATGACTAACAAATCTGACTTGGTAATTCCGGGGCCCCCTTTTCGCGGAATCTTGTCACCCGCTGCCACATCAATGACATAAAGGGTGACATCTACCAGCTCCGGGCTAAAGGTTGCCGCCAGATTGTCGCCACCACTTTCCAGAAAGATGATATCCAACGGTTGAAAATTTGCCTCTAACGTGGCGATCGCCGACAAATTTAGCGAAGCATCTTCCCGGATAGCCGTATGTGGACAGCCCCCCGTTTCCACCCCCATAATGCGTTCTGGCGTTAACGCCTCCGCTCGGACTAAAAATTGTGCATCTTCCTGAGTATAAATATCGTTGGTTACCACTGCGATTTGATAGCGGTTGCGTAACTCCTTACAGAGGGACTCTAATAATGCCGTTTTACCAGAGCCCACTGGCCCAGCAATGCCAATGCGGAGTGAAGCAGTCGTCATCATCATGGGAGACAGGGGGAAGAATCTCTAGCTAAGTTGAATGATGGGGGACATTCCTTCCGGATGGGAGATGGTTTGAATGCCGCAATAAACTAGATTGGCCAATGTTGATCGCAAAATCGGGACAATTCTTCTTTGAGCCATCGACAAGTCCCCTAAGATTGTTGCCCCCAAAGTGAGGATGGCGGCTCCAATGGTTAAGACCCGATCAGAAAATGTATTAGTGACGACAGTCAAAATCCCCTGGGGCGTAAATGACTTATCGCAGGATTTCATACTGGTGCGTGGGAATAGCAGCGGTATTCCCACCAACCGTCTATTACAACTACAACTGGCCGTGGCGGGAAACAATCTTTTCAACCAGCGCCTGGCTTTCGTAAACCAATTGATGACGATCTGTCGTCGGGGTGACAGAGGAAAGGGATGGCGTTAAATTTCGTGCTTGCAAGGTCATATGCAGTTGCAGCTCAGCAACATAGTCACCAATCGTCTCTTGACGGGAAGGAAAATTCGTTGGAGTCACAAATACAGTCCTATTTACTGACATGAGGTTAACAAATGCAATGATTTAGCTGACGGGGCACGGGGTTATCTCCGCATTCCCTACGTCCTTAATGAAGCTAACATGACGGTAACAATGGTGGCCCCGGTTTGCAACAGACTTTAACATTCGAGGAAATATACGGTGTCATCGGGGGCGATCGCCGCCTAATCGATCGTGAGAGGGCCAAGAAATTTTTGACGGTTCCAAGAGTCGATGGTGTTAGGTCATGTCAATAACGCGACGACCAGTTCATCAATTAATTTCTGTGACCCGCCAGCTCAGTTTGAGGTTGAACCAAAAATTCCAGACTGTCACAATGGCGATCGCCATCAAATTAGCGATATAGCGATTGATGTGAAAAACATTAAAAAAGAGGTTGAGCAAGAGAACATTGAGGATCAATCCGGCCAAGCAAATCAAATTGAACTTAATCAGGCGTTTTAACTGTTGACGACGACTGTTTTGCTGCCGAGAAAGATCTCGGAAAGTCCAGTAATCATTCCAGAAAAAATTATTGAGAATCGCAATTTCTGAAGCCAGTATTTTACTGCGGGTGAGCCGCCACCCCAACATAGAAGGATCACTCAAGATGAATAGCAACGTCATATCCACGATGACCCCACTCAGCCCCACCAAGCAGAAACGGATAAAGCGAGAGGAGCGAGAATAGCGCAGCCGTAAGAGGTGTTGCAAATATTCCACATACTGCCGCCAAGTAACTTTACTTTCCCCTGACTGTCGCTCTCGAAACACATATCCCACCTCCGCCAGCCAGCGAATTTTTCCCCGTGCCGCCACCTCGATCAAAATTTTGTAGCCCACCGGACTCAAGGGACAAGTGGCGATCGCCCGACGTTTGACCAGGAAGTAGCCGCTCATCGGATCACTTAATCGGCTCATCACTTCCGGCAAAATCAGCAAGCCCACCATTTGGGCTCCCCTGGACAGGAAACGACGGGTCAAACTCCATTCACTCACCCCCCCGCCTTCGACATGGCGACTGGCCACCGCTAAATCTGCCCCCTGTTCCATTTCTGCCAACAGTTGCATCAGAATTTCAGGAGGATGTTGGAGGTCGGCATCAATGACCCCCAAAATAGAGCCTGACGCGACTTGCCAACCCCGAATGACCGCAGTGGATAGTCCCCGTTCGGTGGTGCGTCGGAGCACCGTGAGTTGCGGATGGTCTTGCGTTAAGGCTTCTGCAATTTTCCAAGTGTGGTCTGGGCTATCATCATCCACCACAATCAGTTCATACCGTGGACCCAAGGGGGCAAGGAGCTCACTTAAAATTCCAACCAACTGAGCGATATTTTCCCCTTCGTTATAGGTGGGCAACACAAGAGAGAACAAAATAGAAGAGTCTGGATCAGCAGGGGAAATAGTCAGCATGGAGGCAAGGTGGGGAAGTCTGCGCCAAGATGAGTTTACGTTTTTTTGCCGTGGGTGAAGAGGCTTTCCCTCAATCAATTAGGGGTGTCATATTAGATTGCACAGGGAAGCACTGGCCAATGCTGTCGCCCCTGCATTGAAACAAGTACCATGGGCTAGACACCGTTCGAGTGGCAGCAATTTCTCCGAGTTGACGATGGTTGGATCTATCTCTGTGACAGAACACACTCCCCCGGTAGCTCTCACCATTGCCGGTTCTGATAGTGGGGGCGGGGCGGGAATCCAGGCTGATTTGCGGACCTTTGCCCAGCATTATGTCCACGGAACCAGTGCCATTACCTGTGTGACGGCTCAAAACACCCAGGGGGTCCGGCGGGTGGATGCGCTACCTCCGGAAAGTGTGGTCGCCCAGATTACGACCGTGGCGGAGGATATGGGCGTTGCAGCGCTGAAAACCGGGATGCTGCTCAACCCAGAGATTATTGAATCGGTGGCAGAAACCCTGCGTTGCCTAGGATTATCACCGGTGGTTGTCGATCCGGTCATGGTGTCTCGATCCGGGGATCAGCTGTTGGCCGATACGGCGATCGCCGCCATGGTGTCGTTATTGTTTCCTCTGGCGGAGATTGTGACTCCCAACTGCTACGAAGCTGAACTGCTGACGGGTCAAACAGTACAAACCTTGGACGAAATGAAAGCTGCTGCCCACCAGATTTTTGAGCTGGGGCCCCAGGCGGTCTTGATCAAAGGAGGGGGCGCAACGGAAACGGTAAAAGGAACCGATGTTTGGTTTGATGGCGATCGCCTAGAACAGTTAACCGTTACTCCGTTACCCACCCGGCATACCCACGGCACTGGCTGCACCCTCTCCGCCGCCATTACCGCCAATCTCGCGCTCGGTAGTCCCCCATTGACCGCCGTCAGGGCCGCTAAAGCATTTGTGACCAGTGCCATTCAACATCCCTTGGCGATCGGGCAAGGACAGGGGCCGATTGGGCACATGTATGGAAGAGTAACCCCTCCCCCACTAACGTCTTAGAAGATGTCTGAGAAGTCTGTGAAAATCGCTGAAACCCCGATTCTTTCGTTGAGGAAACCAGACTGAAAGCCCTATTCTCTCGTTGGCTCTGACCCTTTTCAAACATCCTCTAAGAATTTGGAGAAGTATTTCATAAATCATTATTTATTATAGAGAGAGAGATTGACAGCAGTTTTGTGTTTTACAAAATCTTGTCGGATATCAAAAAAGATAACAAATAGGGCATAGCTTTTAACCCTTGGTAGAATGAAACTTTTGCTATATTCCGAACGGCTTAGATATTAACTTTTTTGGATGCGCTAAAATCTGTCTATGCTGAGATTTTAGCCAATTTATCAAAGTTCAGTTTTTGCCCGTTCACAGTATAGAAAATATAAAAATTATATCTGGTTACTTCCAGACGAAAACTTTAGCCTCATATTCCGCCAAATCGAGCACAATACTGTCATCATTTGTTTGTACCTCATAATTATGTGTCCATTCGTGCCAAGTTCCATTTGCTGGAAAATGATTAACTCGATAACCTGATAGAAAATGACCGGAGAAATTGATGATCACAACAATGCGAGAACCTTCTTCATTCCAACGACAGTAAGCTAACACTTTTGTCTCTAAATCTTCATAAAAAAAATCGATATTTTCCGCATAAAAAGCCGGATTATGCTTGCGTAAATTAATCAATTTTTTGTAATAGTCAAACAAATTACGGTTAGATTCATTCTCCAATAAACGCCAATCAATCTTAGAAGGCTCAATGGTCTTAGACTTATATTCTCCGAACTCTTCACCCATCCAAATCATCGGAATACCAACCGCCGTCATCATGAGGGTAGCCCCTAATTTTGCTCGTTTAAACGCAGAATCATCAAAGATCCCTCGATGGGCAAATTCCGTCATTAAATGATTATGATCGTGACTGGTTAAATAGTTGACGACATTCGTAACACCGACAAACCCCTGACGTTTGCAGTCGAGTACATCTTTGAGTTCCTCAATATCAAAGCGATCGCCACATAAATGTGCAATGATACAGTTGTAAAAACTTTCATGCCAGCAGCCATCCATCGGGCCGTCATAACCAGTAATGCTATTATTTTCAGGAATATACTCAGCAATATTGTAAAATGGCTTAGAACCCGCAATTAGCTTTGTTTGTTCTACAACCCAGTGCATAAAATCGTAGTTACCAATTTGTCGCGCAGCATCATAACGAATACCATCTGTGTGATACTCTTCAATCCAGAAACGTACATTGTCACCAATAAATTTCCATGCAGGATAAGTATCTAATTTTTCGTCATAATGTTCATAATTAAATTCAGGTCCCCAGTTGTTTTCTGGATCTTTAGCAGAATGACGATACCAGTAATCGTGATCAATTTGAGTTAGAGGACTTGCTGATTCTGAGTGATTATAAATACCATCAATTAACACTCGAATCCCTCTAGCATGACATTCATCAATCAGATGTTTAAGGTCTTCGGTAGAACCATAACTGGTTTCTGCGGCAAAGAAATGGCGAGGATTATAACCCCAACTATAGTCACCAGGAAACTCTTGTAAGGGCATAAATTCAATAGCATTAATGCCCAAATCACAGAGATAATCAAGTTTTTCGAGAACATGTTTAAATTTACCTCGTGGGTTGGCATCAATTTCACCGCCTGAGAAGTCAGCAATGTGCATTTCATAAATCACTAAAGCATGATCTGGGGGTAAAGATTTATTGTCATGCTGCCAAATATAAGTATCAACAATGGGTTGGCCATCTTTAATTCGCAAGACACCATTTTGAGTAAAGCCATCAACATCAGTGGCATAAGGATCAACAATATTTATCCATTGATCGGGTTCTAAAAACCAGCTTTTAGACTGTACTCGAAATTTATATTGATAAATCCCATCCATTAATTCAATCTGAGTTTTGAAATAGCCTTGCCCGTCTTTTTTCATGGGAATTTCTTGCCAATCAAAAAATGAACCGATTAATGAAACCGCCTTGTTATAGGGAGCAAAGAGTTTAAATTTAATTATATTTGCCATATTTTTCATTCCTCAGATTAAAACGCTCAGATAATGTTACGTTTTTGAAAAAATTACCTTGAATTATCAAATAGCCTCGATATATCTCCATCCTGATCTTTGTCGGGGAAGATTTTATTTCTTGGTTTTATCAGGGGTAGCTTTGGATTTCTTAGCTTCTTCGTCGCCGTTTCTTTTTTTTGTCATGATGTTTTTCTCTTTCAAAGAGATAAATTTTCGGGAAAGATTTGTTCACAAATAATAAGGGAAACGGAAAACCTAATTGTTAGGTTACTGCATACCGACTTACCCAAGTTCGAGCACCGATCTTGTAGGGAAATTATAACTCTATTTTTGGCTAATTCGTCGAGTTACTGCGATCACTTTTTGTTGAGGTGAGATTAGAGGAGGCGATCGCCCTGTGATGAATGCCAGTGGGGGCACATTATGCTTCATTCTCAATCAATAATTAATCAATTAATTTCTCCTATGAATGGAAATCCCATTTACAAATTAATTAAAACGATGAACCGGGTTGTTCGAGAAATTTGGTTTCTTCTGGGGTGTTTTCTCTGCCTAAAATTTGATTGCGGTGGGGAAAACGCCCAAATTTTTCGATAATCTGATAATGGCGAATGGCATAGTCAATAGCAAAAGCACTATCCGCATCATCCCTAAGTTGTTCAAAGAGAGCGACAGACTGGCGTTGATGTTCGAGGTTTTCGCTGTGTTCGTAGGGTAGATAGATAAACCACCGCTTGATAGGAATCATTTGTTGGTCGAAACCCTGTTGGACGGCGTATTGGGCAGCGCTTAAAGCTTTAGAGTCGGTAGCAAAAGAGCGCCATTGACCTCGAAACAGGTTGCGAGGCAATTGGTCTAGAAAAATAATCAATGCTAGGCAACTTTCTGGGGCAGTTTGCCAGGAGTCGAATTTACCAGCGGTAGCAGCTTCATAGTCAGTATAAAAATGTGATTGCACTTCTTCGTCGAAGTCGGGGTTTTTGATAAACCAGCTTTTTCTTGGTTTTCCATAGTCTTTGTCGTTGGGTTCACCAAACCAAAAGTTCAAGATGTCTTTAACTCGGGGAGAGGCTTCTGAGGTCATCATAATTGGGGTGATAACAGAAAAAGGAAAACTTTGTACGCTGGCCAAGGGGGCGAGACCGGGATTCTCGGCGTGGTCGGTGATGGCAATGAAATCGAGACTACATCCAGATCACCGCTAGCACCCACCAGTCCCTATGGAACCGTTACCCCGCTACCCTCCTGACTTGAAAGTTTCTTGTTGTTTATTCAAACCCCGCTCAAGCTGTCCTCGAACACTACATCGACAGGGAAATTTCGCGCTTCGTGAAGGGTAAATCTTGGTTGATTGCGTCAATTTCTTCTTGCTCCATCTGGTTAATTTCTCCAATGTAGGCTTCTAGAATTTGCTGCATTTTGGGATGGTAGAAACGATGCAGGCTGTAATTGGGGGTAGCAGGAAAACCCCGCCGCCGCTTATGTCGCCCGCCTGCGCCGGGATCAAACAGTTGAATTTTTTCTTGAATAGCCCACTCAATCGGCTGATAATAGCAAGCCTCAAAATGTAGGCAGTCGTAGTCTGCGAGGCTCCCCCAGTAACGACCATAGAGGCGATCATCTTTGCGTAAACAGAATGATAATCCCACCGGATGCTCCGGATCATCTCCATAGGCGGCGACTAGAATCACCCGCTCCCGGAACGTGTGATAGAGGGATTTAAAAAATGACTTGGTAAGATATTGACTGCCCCAATAAAATTTTTCACAGGTACTGCTATAAAAGCGATAAATCGCTGGAAAGAGATGGTGGGGAATGGCCTCCCCCGCCAGGACTTTAATCGTTAAACCCGCTTTCTCGACGGCCTTCCGTTCCCGTTTAATATTACGACGTTGATTGGCATTAAACACCTGGAGGTAATCACCAAAATTCTGGAATGTTTGATTGCGCCAGATATAGCTGTGGTGTAGCCAGCCGATATATCCCAGGGAGGTCATGAGTTGTTGCCATTGGGGATCAACAAAAAGAAAATTACAGCCCGACAGTTGATTCTGTTGGCAAAAACGATCAATCTCTTCCACCATGAGCCGAGTCAACGTCGCTTCATCCTCGTCCGGGTGAATCAAAAAACGGTACCCTTCTGCGGGAGTAAACGGGGACATGCCCAGTAATTTTGGGTAGTAGTTAATGCCCAATCGATAGGCTAAGTCTGCCCACTGATGATCAAAAACAAACTCTCCATAACTATGACCCTTCAGATAAAGTGCCGCCCCCGCCACTAACGTTTTGCCCCGCCATACCGTCAAGTGACAGGGTTGCCAGCCTTTATTGCTTTTGGCACTACCAGAGGTTTCGAGGGTGTTTAACCATTGCCATTCCAAAAAGGGAGTTGGCAGGGGAAGCGCCATTGCGTCCCAGGGTTCTTGGGGAATTTCAGCCAAGGCATGATGCCAACGAAGGTTTAGACCAGCAGGGCGGGACTGAAACATGGCAAATTGGAGATAAGGATAGTGCTTTAATGCAGGTAATTTAACGAATCTATTCCAGCATTGGCAATGGAGCTGGCAGCCTGCACACCAGGGATTAAACACAACACCGATGCAAACTTTTGATGCCATTGTGATTGGGGCAGGTCTGACCGGGGCGGCGATCGCCTATGAATTGCAACGACAGGGACAACAGGTCATGTTGTTGGAATCCTCTTTACAGCAGCCGAACGCGACGATGTTGGGCTATGGGGGCATTCTTCATTGGGCAGGAAAAACGCCTTTACAACGACAATTGTGTCAGGAGAGTCGCCAACGGTGGGCACACTTGATCCACGAGTTGAGGGGAGAAACGGAATACCGCGAGCTGGATTTGTTGCTGTATTTAACGGCTGCGGATGATCCCTATGCCCTCCTCAAACCGCTGCAATCCTGCCACATTCCGCCCCAATTTGTGGACAGTGCCACGGCCCGGAGCCTTGAACCCCTCCTGAATCCTGACACGATCCAGGGTGCCTTTGTCATTCCCCAAGGGCATATCCATCCGGGTAAGACCGTCCGCGCTTATATTGCTAGTTTTCTGCACCAGGGAGGACATCTAAGCCTGGGAACAGTGCGACAGTTGCTGGGCATGCCCCACCGGATTAATGGCGTGGCGACGGACAAAGCAGTATTTCATGCTCCCCAGGTGATTATGGCTGCCGGGGCGAGGGGACAGCAGTTACTACAACCGTTTTTTGAGCAATTGCCGTTGTATTTTACCCATGCCTATTTGCTCAAAACCCCTCCCATTGCATCGCGTTTAAAAACCCTCTTGATGCCAGCTAACATTGACCGCCGCATTAATCTGGAAGCGACAGCACCCCAGTACGATTGGCACCAGACGACTCTCGCCGCCCCACCATCTGTGTTAGAAGCTGGGGCTGTACACAATTTCTGAATGGTCAACTGTGTATAGGGCAATTAAGTGTGTTAAACCCTGACCCGGACTATGGGGGGGATCTGTCGCAGATTCAAGCTCAACTCCAGGCGGCGATCGCCTCAATTTTGCCCCATCTGTCCCTTCCCGCAGCCCCTTGCCACCATTGCTTGGTTGCCTATACCGATCATCCCATGCCGTTAGTGGGGGAGTTACCCGCGTTACCGGGATTGGTTCTGTTTACTGGTTTTACCCACCCTTGGGTTTATGTTCCGCCCCTTGCCCAACGCTTAGCATCATCATTGACCGGGGCAATAGACCCCGTTATTACGACCCTGAGCCGACAGCTAGCGGTACGGGTTATCCCCAAGTCCGCGCCAGAAAGTATCGGATAATAAAAAAGCATGAGAAGGATGTTAAAAGTCTGTCCCTTCTTCACAGGCTATTCCTGGCGCTTGACACCAAACTTCATTCCCTATTTGCCTAAAGTTGACTATGACTGCAACCAAGATCCGAAACCTACTGCTGGCCATTGTGGCGATCGCCTTAAGCGGCTCCCTTTATTTCGGTTTTCAAAGCCAAGTCAATGCCACCTCTCTAGAAGCCCAATCCCATCAAGCTATCCCCCTCGCCCAGGCATTAGACAATCCCCAGCCGACCCTTGTGGAGTTTTATGCGGACTGGTGTACAAGCTGTCAAGCGATGGCCAAGGATCTGGCTAGTTTGAAGAAATCCTATGGCGATCAAGTTAATTTCGTCATGCTCAATGTAGACAATAGTAAATGGCTGCCGGAGGTGCTGAAATATCGTGTGGATGGGATTCCTCACTTCGTTTATCTGGATGAATCAGGAACGGCGATCGCCCAAAGCATTGGCGAGCAACCCCAAACAATTGTGGCCGATAATCTCACCGCATTATTAGAACATCGTCCCCTTCCCCATGCCAACCAAACCGGCCAAACATCGACGGTTAACCGCGACACAATTGCTGTAGATACAGATACCACCTCTCCCCGCAGTCATGGCACTTCGTCTCGTTAAATGAACTACCCCACCGCAAGCAGCGGATAAGTTAGCTCTTTGGCGCAAGGAAGGCTCTTTACAGACTGCGTCCATATAGAAAGCTTCGTATTCATAGGACTTAGTGTGAGGCAAAACTGGAAATGCTGTAAGGGCAGACCCGGAGGATGACCCACTGGAGCCGCAATGGGAAAGACACTGCACCCCGTTTGGACTACTGCCAATATGTACTGCTCAAGAAGGTTCGTTGAATAAGCCGAGTAATCGCCCATCGCTTAAAAACAAAAGTTCGTTGATCCTCCGCAGATAGCCTCACATTTCGCTATCATTAGGGTTCAGTTGAAGTCTTGCAAAAATTAGCAGATGAGCTTACGCTTGATAGCAGATTCGCCCACCACCACAAGTATTATGACTAAAATTCAAGAATATCTATCCTAGCCATAGAATCTTTTCTTATTCAGTTTAAGTTTAGTTTTATTATTTGATTTATACGGATTATTTAATATTAAGCTGAGATGAGTCTCTCCCAGTTTTGTTATTCGTAAGTTGGAAATTTCTGTATGACGTATTTGATAAAAATAAGACATCCTCTCATGAATACTATCAATTGGTCGCAGCAGACTGCTCATAAAATTTCAAGAAACCTTGTTAACTTAAATTCTACGATGTTGTTTAGAATTAATCAGTTACTCTACGCTAGAAAACTACCGTCTGTTTCATCCATCGGTCGTAGAATTATTCGAGAGCTAGCAGATGAAGGGGTTTCGATAGTAAAACTTGGAGAATTATCTTTGGAATCAAATCCATCCTTTGATAAAGCCATAGATAAGTTAGTCAAGGATCTTGAAGTAGTCTCTCCTGCCGCGGAGAAAGAATACAAGCTGGGGTTTAAGCATTGTACGCCGATTAATCCTTCCCAGATTGCCCGAGATTATCCAGAAGTATTTTTATGGGGGCTGGATCATGACCTGCTCGATATTGTCGAAAATCTGATCGGAGTTCCTGTTGCATATCATGGTGTTGTTGCTCGCAAAGAAATTGTAGATGATCAGCTTATTGGCACAAGGGTATGGCACTTGGATGATGACGACATCAATGTTGTCCGAATCCACGTCTACTTGAGTGATGTGTTAAATGAAGACAGTGGTGCTTTTGAATATATTCCTAAAAAACTGAGTCCTTCTTACCGGGCTTTTAAAGGACGGGGAGAAATTTTAGATGAGCACATGGGTGAGGTGATCGCTCCTTCCCAATGGAAAAAGTGCCTAGGAGAAGCAAAAACTGTTATTTTTGCAAACACGAGTAGCATATTCCACCATGGCTCTCTCCCGAAAGAAGAGCGGATGGTCGCTTCATTTACCTACACATCTCAAAATCCAGCTAATGAAGAGATTTGCCGAGCGTATAGCTTCGAGCCGGGTATGCATTTAATTGATACATCATTGCTGACGGAAAGACAGCGATACTGCCTCTGGAAATATATGTAAAATTTTTCTCTGTTACCTGCCAATGCCAATGAACGCAAAAAATAATTTCGAGATGAACACAAACACTTGGGCTGCTTTGATTGGTCGTGCTAGCTGAATTGTCGAGCACAATCCGTTGCATACCATAGCTTGGGTGTTAAATTAACTAGTACTGAGCTTTGCAAATAACTAGCAGCAATTTACGAGTTTTGAATGCCTGGAACTGTCGTTGAAAAGGAATAACCATAGTGCAAATGAAAACATAAATCCGTGAGTATTCATCAGCGTGATTGTGGTATGAGGGAAATGGAGAATTTACTGACTCAGTAGAAAAGCGGTGAAATGGCTAAACTTTTCCTAACTTAATCGTTTATATAACAGCCTGTATCGCCGTAATTTTGTTGGCCAGGGAATCGGAATTATGTACCATTAAAGTTTTTTTGGGGGGCTAAGCTAAGATGTCCAGTAATGACTTTGATTCAGCACACTAACTACGGGGATCAAGGGCATCCCTTAACCCGTCTCCTAACAAGTTAAAAGACAAAACCGTCAAGATAATCAGCAGTGCTGGTGGCCAAATTAACCAAGGCTGCATGACTAAAACTGAAGCATTTGTCGCGATTGACAAGAGATTGCCCCAACTGGGGTCGGGTTGCTGAATGCCTAGCCCAATTAAACTCAATACCGACTCAGCCACAATAAATCCCGGCACGGCAAGGGTGGCGGAAATAATAATGTAACTGGCAGTTTGGGGAAGGATGTGTCGCAAAATAATTCGGGTTGACCCCGCTCCTAGTGCCTTTGCTGCTTGCACATATTCTTGCTCTTTGATGGAAAGCACCTGCCCCCGAATCACCCGCGCTAATCCTGACCAACTGATCAATGAAGTGATGACAACAATTAGAAAAAAGCGCTGGGCACTACTTAAGCTGGGGGGAGCACTGCTGCTAGCGCAATCAACAGATAAATTCCCGGAATTGTCATTAATACTTCGACTAAGCGCATGAGTACTGCGTCTAGCCAGCCCCCAAAATATCCCGCAACTCCCCCGACGATCATGCCTAATGGAAAGGAGATGGTAATGCCCACGAGACCGATAAATAAGCTAATGCGCCCGCCGTACAATAATCGACTGAGTTGATCCCGTCCTTGCTCATCTGTCCCCAACAGATTTAACTTCGCGCTGCCAGTTGTACCAATTAAGTGGCGATCGCCTTTAATGCCAGGGAATAGGGTCACCGCTTCAAAGCTTGGTGGGAGAGGTAAACGAATTTTTCCCCATTGATAGGGATCACCTTGTACCCAAAAGCGGACTGGGGCTGGCTGGCTAAAATCAACGGCTAGAGGGCGTTTTCCCGTTGCTAAATCCGTCGCTAACTGCCGGGTGGGATAAACCGTTGGCCCCTGCCATTCCCCCGCTGGCGATCGCCAATGGATCTGGGTGGGGGGCAATAAAGAGCCGTCTGCCTGGGATGAATAGGGATCGTAGGGGGCAAGAATATCCGCAAAAATCACCATCAGATAAAAGCACGCCAATAGTAAGGCTCCTAGGCGGGCCAATGAATTACTGCGTAGCCGTCTCCACCAATCCATGGTCATGGTTTATGTTTCCTTTTTTTCATCACTCTTGGGACGCTACGGACGAGCGTTCACCCATCGTCTCATTGATTTCATCAGTTTTTTCGTCCACCGCTTGGGGGGAAGAATTTCCTTCACTCCGTTTTCGTCGACTCTTTTGACGAAGTTCCATAAACTCTTGGATCAGTTTTGTGGTTACCCAACCAATAATTCCCAACGCGGCTAACTCCGAAACCGATCCTATCCATATCACCCGGGGGTATTGTCCCGTAATCTCTGGAATATAGCGTAGCCCCAGTTGTATCCCAACACTGGTCATTAACAACCCTAATCCCCACTTTAACCCCGGAAAACGTTGCCATTTATTTTCAATTAATAACAACACAATAATTGCACCAATGGCGATCGCCTCCAAGGTTCCTTGTTTCAAGACAAACCGTAGCAATTTTTCAAACGGAGGAAGTTGCAGCTCAACTTGATGGAGTCCCAGACAGATTAAAATTGCCAGAATTGTCCACCAAAGCCAGTAACGATAATAGGTTTTGTAAACAGAGGGAATTTGTTGCAAACGCTTACAACAGATATAAATCATGCTGCCACAAATAGCGTAGGCAATTAAAGTTAGCAAACTCAGTCCAGTGGCGATCGACATTAATTAAAATGGGGAAGGGGAAAGATGGGTCAAGCCTATCAAATAACCGTCAAGCAAAACAGTTACAGTTGACGTCTCCACTCCTCCCTATCAACACAGCTCAAACATTGCACAAGCGGAACCCATATCCCCCCCGCTCTCACGTATGATGGAAGTATTCCTCCTCTGACAGCGTTCCATGTTCAAGCACTGCCTCATATGTACTGATTTTTCCGATGGACTCCAACGTTTCGCCCACCATATTCAAAAATTAAGTCAAACAGGCCTACGAAAAATAATTTTCCTCCATACACTGTCTGTCTGGGAAGACGAACGGGTTGCGGGTGTCGATGATGAAAAAATCACCGGAGCTAAAGCATATTTAGAATCTTTACTCCAATTTGTTCCGCCAGAAGTAACGGTTTTGACTGAAGTTTCACCGCTACGTTATCTGGACAAAATTCATCAATTGATTGAAAGAGAGGAAATTGATTTAATCATTACAGGGATGCCAGTACGCAATAATCTGGAAGTAAAATTATTTGGCAGTCATACCATTGACCTCATCAGATCAACGTCAGTCCCCGTCATGGTCTTACGTCCCCAGTTAATCTCCACCTATACCAGGGAAGAAGTGGATTTACGGTGTCAACATCTTTGGCAGCATCTCCTTGTTCCCTTTGATGATGATCCCGCTGGTCGCTATCTGCTAGAACAAATAAAAACGGCTCTTACTAGAGAAGCAAATCATAACGTCAAATCCTGTCGCTTTTTATGGGTAGTGGAAGATGCTGTCAGAAATGCAGATTTACTCAAAAATCGTCAAGAAATGGCCCAGACAAAACTCAGTGAAGTTGTCACGATGTTTAGCGGTCTGATTCCTGAAATTAAGACGGAAGTGCGTATCGGCAACCCGCTCCATGAAATTTTAGACGCTGCATTTGTTAACGACATCAGTGCGATCGCCATTAGCAGTTATCGTGAAACAATTCTGGATTGGACTGTTCCCAGTTTGGCAGACAATATTGTAATTCGTAGTTGGTTCCCACTCCTATTCTTTTCCCCCGCCCGTCGCTAAGTTGTCAAACGTCATCTCAACAGGCTAATCTCTAGGGCGACATCTTTGATCTTTAAACTCAATTAACTTTTATGAAACAGCATGGGGTTACGATTTGGCTGACGGGGTTGAGTGGCGCGGGGAAAACAACAATTACCCATGCCTTAGAAAAAAAATTACTCGACGGCGGTTACAGCATCGAAGTCTTAGACGGTGACGTTGTGCGAACCAACCTCACTAAAGGCTTAGGATTTAGTAAGGAAGACCGTGATACAAACATCAGACGTATTGGCTTTGTTGCCAACTTATTAACTCGCCATGGTGTTATCGTTTTGGTCTCGGCGATTTCTCCCTACCGGGCGGTGCGGGAAGAAGTAAAAGCTAAAATCGGTGACTTTTTAGAAGTTTTTGTGAATGCACCATTACAAGTTTGTGAGGGTCGGGATGTAAAGGGGCTGTATGCTAAAGCCCGCGCAGGGGAAATCAAGAGCTTTACAGGCATTGATGATCCCTATGAACCCCCTACCCAACCGGAAGTAGAATGTCGTACCGACCTTGAGTCCCTAGAGGAAAGTGTTGATAAAGTTTGGCAAGCTTTAATCGCTGGTAACTATATCGGAGGGTAAAACCGGGATCTGGGCTTAATTCAGAGGGGCTGGGAACCGGAATGGATTGTCGCTCCTTGCCTCATCATCAAATCCACTTTTCGAGCTGATAGAATCGCCTCACCCAGCATCAACAGCCCAGACAATTTTCTGAGAAAGGTCTGGAACCCTTGATTTCTCGTTCGCTCAATTACTAAAAAAAGAGCTGAAAACCGTATTCTTTCGTTGGCAGTCAAAAACTGTCTCTCCGAATTAATCCGTAGCCATATCAGGCAGACTAAATATTAATCAGGGGATATCCCCCCACAGCAATTTTAATGTTTTAATCAAGAGTCAAAAGGTCGTGTCCGGCTACGCTAGGATATACAACGAACTTAGGTAGCCTATTTACGTCTTCGATCACCCATCGTAAGTTTGCAGACATTGCACCGGAGGTATAAGTTAACGGTGAATCCAATCGAGTTGATTCAAAAGGGCGGCGTGGCGATGTGGCCACTCATACTGCTATCGATTTTGTCGTTAAGCACGATCATTGAACGGTTGTGGTTTTGGGGGCAAATTTTACTTAAAAGCACGACCACTGCCTCTCGTATTTTAGAAACCGCTTCAAGGGACTGGGATTCTGCCATTCGCCTTGCCCAGCATAATCGCAAACTGCCGATCGCCAAATATTTACTTGCGCCGTTGCGTCTACCGGAACCAGACCCTGAAGTATTTCACTTAGCGCTGGAGTCAGCCGCCGACGACCAACTAGGATTAATGCGACGGGGTGACAAAATTCTAGAAGCGGTCATTGCCCTATCCCCCTTGTTGGGGTTGCTGGGGACGGTACTAGGATTAATTCAATCCTTAAGTTCAATCCAAATCAGCGACCTGGGAACGGCTTCTACGGCGGGCGTGACCCTAGGGATCGGGGAGTCCTTAATTTCCACTGCAACGGGCTTAATCGTTGCCATTATCAGCCTGGCTTTTTACCGCTTGTTTCAGGGGCTATGGTTTAACCAAATGCGAGTATTTCGTAAAGCAGGGGGTGACTTAGAGGTTTTGTATCGTCAACGTTGGTTACTGTCAGAAGACGATCTTTATCAAACCTCTACTCCGTTACTCATGTCGGAAACTGAAACGGACTCTGCCACAACGGAGTTGCCCCCCCCTGCTCCACCGAAATCCAAACAATAATCGCTAGCAACAATCAGTCAACGTTAGCGGGATACTTCCCTTATGACTTCTTCAGCCTCTACGGATAAAGCCCATAAAGCGAAGCGTAAACTTCAGGCAATTTACCACCCGACTCGGCCTCTTTCGCTCTGGCAAGATGCCCAGCATGATCAAGGGGAAGTCCGGATTGAAATTATTCCCCTGATTGATGTTATTTTTTGCATTCTGACTTTCTTTATTTTGGGAGCAGTGGGTCTTTCGCGACAACAGGCTATCAGTCTAGACTTGCCAAAAGCAAGTACTGGTACTCCCCAGATGCGAGAAATGTTTGTGGTGAGTTTGGATGATTTGGGGCAGTTGTATGTGGAAAAGCAACCCGTGACCCAATCCCAGATGTATAGTGCGTTGAACAACTACCATCAGTACAATCCCAATGGTTTGATTGTGCTCCATGCCTCACGAAATGCTAGTTATAACGACGTCGTACAACTCCTAGATTTACTGCGGCAAGTGGGAGGCGATCGGGTCGCACTGGCGACCCTCCCGGGAGACGGTAGCCCGGTTCCCAGCCTCAGTAATCCACCACTCGGCTTACCGGGGCAGTCCCCGTTGAACACCCCCAATACTTCTCCTGTTCCGACTTTTCCCGATTCCCGTTTAGGAAACCCTTCATCTTTACCAAATTTGTCTTCACCAGGGACGGGGGTTCCCAGCACAACCAATCCCCCGACCTTACCAAATGGTAGTGGAACGGTTCAGCCGAACCGTTCTACCAATCCTGGCTCTCTGAACTTTACGCCGGGATCAATTCCCCAGCCGCCCAATGCCCCAACCCAGTCAACTCCAGCGCCACGTTAATTTGGGATTAACCTATGGCCGCTGCTCGTCAATTGGCGTTTGAGACCCTCCGCACCATCGACCGTCGCCAGCTTTATGCTGAAGTGGCCATTAACCAAGCTCTGCAACGATCGCCACTCTCCCGGCAGGAACGGGGATTGTTTACAGAACTTGTTTACGGGGTTATCCGGCAACAACGACGTTTGGATTGCATCCTGGAACAACTCGGCGATCGCCCCAGTGATAAGCAACCCCCCGATTTACGCCGCCTGGTTCACCTCGGACTCTACCAACTGAGCTATTGTGACCAGGTTCCCCCATCAGCAGCAGTGAATACCACAGTGCAACTGGCCAAGGAAAATGGCTTAAAGGGCTTAAGCCGAGTCATTAATGGGATGCTGCGGCGCTACCTTCGTGTGAGCGGTGATAGTCCCTGGAAGCTACCAACCATCAATGATCCCATCGTTGAATGGGGGCAACAGTATAGTCTTCCCGACTGGGTAGTGGCTTTATTCCGTGAACAATTGACTGTTGATGAAACCCAGACGCTATGTCGCTTTTTTGATCGCCCTCCCCATTTGGATATCCGCATTAATCCCCTGAAGACTGACCGCCTATCTGTGCAACAGGCCCTACAGGATGTTTCATTGCCGACGAAGATTATCCCTGGCCTTACCGCAGAGTCTCCGACTCGGCAAAAAAGCAGGGGCAATTCCTGACTTACTGGCTTTATTGCTGGTCACTGGACGGTGCAAGAACGCGAGTGCCCAGTGGGTTGCCCCGATTCTCGATCCCCAACCGGGTGAAGTGATCTTTGATGTGTGCGCTGCGCCGGGGGGGAAAACCACCCATATTGCCGAATTGATGGGGGATAGGGGCATCATTTTTGCCGGGGACCGCACTGAATGGCGTTTGCAGAAATTACAACAAGCCCAGCAGCGACTAGGCTTGCATAGCATTAAAACCTGGTGTGGCGATTTGACTGCTGGGGATACGCCCCACATGCAAGTAGACCGTGCCTTACTCGATGTCCCTTGTTCTGGTTTGGGCACGTTACCGCAACCCGGATCTGCGGTTGGCGACAGTCTCCCCACAAAATTCGCGGGCTTAATTGAAAAACAAGCTCAACTCATCCAGGCGATCGCCCCGCACTGGTAAAGCCTGGTGGCATCTTGCGGCGCTACATGTAATCTTCTAACCGC